>JBBDWY010000023.1:0-373898 GCA_040902605.1 Pirellulales bacterium
CTTGCATTGCCCCGGCCCGGCGCCCTTCAATTTAAGAGACAGCATGTCTTGGCCGACGCTTACGGGATTCCCTCCTCGAATTGTCTTGACTTTCTGGACCGGGCTGCACAACCTGAAGGGGTGTTGCATCCGAGGGCCTCGCTCCCATGCGGGGGCGAGCCGACCGAAAAGGGACGCTAGTGACGACGGCATACCATCGAGCACGCTTGGAAGGTGCTCGGAATCTCTTGTGCCCCGCTGCCTGGTGCGGCGGCGGTGGCAAGGGCTTCCGAGCGCCTTTTTTTGTTGTGCCATCGGACATCTCTCGCGCGCTGTCTGTAACTTTCCATATTTCACGCACATGATCGTATCACGGCTCTATGCGAACCGCATGGCGCCTGATTTTCAGGGTGTTACGATGCGACGCCTTACCTCTTATCAATCTGAACTGGTCGCCCAATTCCGCACGATTCTGGCCGGCGGCCCCAAAATCTTCCGAGGTTGCAATCCAATGCGGTGCTGGCAACTCCTTTCAGCCATCCTCTTCGTGTACCTTTCGATTCCTGCGCCCGTTTACAGTCAAATCGTGACGATGGACGCGCAGTCGCGTTCCGTTATCACCGCGGCGACGGCCAATGCGGGTGCGCTCTTTACCGACGATGACATGGACTCGGCAGCCAACTTCGACCCATTCAATTCACTTGTGATGTCGACTGCCATTTCAAACAATGACCCGAATTTCGCCTCCGCTAGCGGGGAAGCACTACAGAATTCGACGATTGGATTGTTTCTGGTCGAAGCGACGGGCGAGACCAATGCCTTTGCAAGCCTGACAGGTACGGGGACCGCAATTGGCGAAGCCCTTTCTGATTTCTCGTACACGTTCACCATCGATTCTCTGTTCTTCTTTACCGTGCTGGGGGCGGTTGATCGGTTCGGGCCCGTTTCCGATGCCGGGATCGAGTTGGTCAACACGGACACAATGGCACCGGTATTCGCCATCGGTGAGTCAGTCGGCTACGCGTCGACCAGCATCAACACCAATGGAATCCTGGATGCCGGGACCTATGAACTGATCGCGTTTGCGGACACCGTGCATCAACACTTTGGAGGTGGTGGCGATCCGACAACAGCCGGTGCCGAATTTGAGCTTTCATTCACGCTTACGCCCGTCCCCGAACCTTCCACACTCGTCGTCACCGCCCTCGCCCTGCTCGGCCTACTCGCCCACGGCCACGGCCACCGCCGCCGCAGAGCATAGCCACCAACACACGAACCAGTGAGCCGCGTCGGACTCCACGCCGGCGCGGCTCGAATTGGTCGGGGGCGAGGCCCCCTTGGCCGTCGTCGCGGGTATCCGGCGCTGACATCCTGGCCACCTCGCGCCGCGTTGACCGCAGTTGGAACGGGAAAGCGGAATCGACGCTCTCCATTCAACTAACTCAACCACGCACGAGGGGTGTAGAAACTTAACTGGTAGTGAGACACGCCAGAAATCGACCCGTTTTGACCCGGGCCGCCAGTCTCAAGAACTCGCACCTTTGACGGCACATCCCAGGCGCTCCGGAAACTCATCTCCGCGCTCGGTCAGACACTCGGCGGTCGCGACTGCCGAAGAATCGCGCCGTTAGACCGAGGTTTTTGTGAGATTGAGAGCGGCGATCGTGCACAAGACGGGTGAAGTGTGAGGTGTGGAGCGTACGACTAGAGCGGCCATGTGTGTACTCCGGGAAGAAGAAGTGGACTTAGGAGAATTCCACAATTGCAGCCGGCTACTCTGCCGGCAGTTCGTCGGGCCGGGATTGGCCGATCAAGGATGGCCGTCGCAGGCTGGTGGACAACAGCGGCGGTTCGTCCGAGAGAATCACTTGAATCAAGTGTTCGTTGAGCTGATCCGCGTCATCACTGCGATGACCTGCCATGAGCGCGTACCAGCAGAAGCCCAACAGCACGACGACCAGCACAAGACCGCCGACAAGCTTCGTTACGGGGACGAGCATGGAGGCGTGTCTTCTTATTGAGTCACCGGCTGTAATAGACCTGGTTGGCCGGACACGGGTGTGCCAAGGTTCGGCTCCTCCAGGCGTACCAGCTCAATTAATTGGATGTTGTCCGGGCCATAATGAATCAGGCCCGTGGCCTCGGGTTGTGTCAGGTTGTAGACGCTGGTCTCTATGACGATCCGGATATTCGTCTCATCGACGTAGGTCCAAACGGCGCGCTGCGTTTCCCGGTCGACCATGCCTTCGATAGCGAACGTCGCCCCTGTGGTTTGGTTGAACACCGTGCCGCCGACCACTCCCTCCTTAGTAATGGCCAACTGCAGCAGCACGTTGGTGTCCGCCACGCCGTCGCGCGCCACGGCGAACACGCCCAGCGGCAGCCACTCAATCGCCGCGGCTTGCACCAGGGTCCAATCCGGCGCACGCTGGGCGAGCACGACCGCGTTGTCGTAGTAAATCGGGGCCGGCTGGAACCAGACGCCGTTGACGTAAACCACGTTGTCGTAGCAATAGATGTATTCGCCTGGCCCATAGTCCCAGTAGTATGGCGTCGGCCAGCCAAACGTGATCCAGGTCGTGAGCCTTGGCGCCGAGCACCAGCTCCACCAGTGGAACGGCCGGTGGTGGTGATGGTGGTGGTGGCCAAAATCGTGCCAGTGATGCCGCCGGTCGCCGTGGTGGCTCTTCCACCAGTCGCCGTGGAACGGCAGATGGTCGAAATCCTTGTGGCCCTTCCAGTGATCGCGAATGCGATGCGCGGCGACAAACCGGTCGCCGTGCTTCCAGCGGCCAGATTGATCGCGGTGATCGCCTCCGTCGCCACGCTCGCCGCGCCAGGCAGTTTTCCGCCAGTCCTGATAAGTGCGATCGACGTCGCGGCGGTCGCCGAAATCCCGATTACTGCCGCGGCCATCGCCGGGACGGCTCGCATCGCCGAGGCGTCGGCTCCAACTACCGTCGCGGCGACCATTCTCGTCGCCCTTTGCTGAACTGTCGCCCCGATTTACGCCGCCAAATCGCTTGGTCCACGCTTCGTCCGCTTGATGTTGCGAATTGTCGATGCGATTGCGCGGATTCAAATTGCGGATGTTATCGGACACGCGGCCGCTGAGCTTCACGTCGCCGTCAGGGCCATGCTTATTCTCAAAACGTGGCTTGCTAAGATCTCGCGTCGACCCGACCGCGTCATCGCGGCGAAGACGCAGAAAATCGCGCACGCCTTCATTCGTCGGCCGGTCCGTCACGTGTCGGCGCGATTGACTCCACCCAGACGACGTACCGCCCGTACTGTCCACCCGTTCGCGCAGCGTGTTGCCCGGTAATTGCGAGTCTCCTGTTGACAATGGCGGTCGCTTGAAATCGCGCGTCAACCCGCTCGAATTGTCGCTACCGGAGCGCCGGCCAAGGATTAATGAGTCGGGCGATGTCTCACTGCGCGATTGGGCGCTGCCAAACGAACGGTTAAAGCGTGAGGAATCATTCGAGCCGCGGCTAAAGCTCCGTGGTGACTTGCTATCGTTCGAACCGCCAAGTGACGGGGTTGCTGAACCGCGAATTGTTGCGCCAATATTTCCGGAGTCGCGGTTGGTCCGCATGCTTTCGAACGACCGATTCATCGTTTGGCCGCCAAACGCACGACTTCTTGCTGAAGCGCCGTCTGACGAGCTTCCGATCGATGGTCGGCCGTCGAAGGACCGACTAATAGGCGAACTGCTGCGATTGCCCTCGCTAGAGAAACGTGATGAACCGCCGCTGAATGAACGCATTGAGCGTTCGCCTCCGCCGCCGCCGCCGCCGCCGCTCCGTGCGTGGCCGCCGCCATCGGTCGATGAATGTCCGCCTCCGCCGCTCCATGAGCGGCCGCCGCCGCCATCACCGCCCGAGTGACCGCGCCCGCCGCCACCGCGTTCGCCACGATCGGCCACCGCGTCGCCACTCGTCAGTGTGAGGGCCAACAGGCCGACTACCATAAAATGCCGCGAAAAACTAACGAAATACATTGTGAATGCCTCCCAGTTCGGCGGCCAAATCGGTTCGCCCGTCTTGCCAGCTATATCGCGACGGTCTTGCGAATCACGGCACGACGAACTTCGACCCCTAGCCGCTTGAATGACCCGGCCGCCGGTGATTTCCGACAGAGCCCTACCTGCCTAGGAGTTTTCTAAGAAGCATGCTTCATGCCATACCATTGGCGGCGATGGGTTGTGCTTGAATTAAAGCGTTTGCTCGATGCGGCCGACGTTAGCACGAGAAGAAAGCGTCATCATTCTGTAGACGAGTTGTCGCCGATCTGACATCGGGACGTGGCTTTGCCGCAAAAGTAGGTCCCGCTTGCCGAGCGGGATCTTCACAGTTTGGAAAGATCTGACAGTCGTCGAGGTCCCTTCCGGCAGAAGGGACCTACTAATCTTGTGAGCCGTTTATCGATAGCTGCGGCGTGCGGGGAGAGAAGCGCGCGATGAAGCCGCCTCCATCGGCCAGATCAATCGTGAGTGAGTCGGCCGATGTCAGATTCACATTCTCGATCGCGACTTCGGTTGGGTCGTCGGGCACGTCGCGGACGAGCATGGCGCGGTAGGAGCCCGAGCTGAGAAACGACAAGGAAAGCTGCAGTTTCCGGCCGGTGGGGCCTGCCAGAACCGCCAGAAACCATTCGTCGCCGCTGCGACGGGCGAAGACGGCCACTTCGCCGATTTCGCTGGGCGGCAGCACGATGGTCTCGTCCCATACGCTGGGAATGCTTTTGATCATTTCGGCGGCTGGATGCTCCAGCAGGCTCTGAGGATGGCCGCCATACACGAGCAGCGGCGATGTGAAAATGGCGGCGGTGGCGATCTGATGGGCGGCCGTGCTGTCGCCGCGGCGCTCGCCAAAGGCCACTGGGGTGTAGTCGCCGTGTCCGGCCAGGTAGCGGGTGAAAGGCAGCGTGGCGTCGTGCCGAGCGCGGGATTCCATTCGCCTTGATTCGAGGCCGCGCACCCCTTCGCGCGTCAATTCATTGGGCCAGGTGCGGGCTTCACCAGCGGGCTTGTTCGAACCATGGAAGTTCACCATCAGTCGATGCTGCGCCGCTTCGCGAAGCAGCGTGTGATACAAGTCGACGACCTCCTTGGCCTCGTGATCGAGGAAGTCGATCTTGACGCCTACCACGCCGACGTCGCGGCACAGGCCGAAAAATTTCTGGCGGGCTTCGGGCGTTCGCAAGGCGCGGCTGTCCTTCCACAACCAGATGCCGACGTTGTGGTTTCGCGAATAGTCCACCAGCGAACGCAGCTCATCTTCGCTCCACCGTTGCCAGAAACCCTCAATCAGGTTGTATTCGAAGCCAAGCTTGCCGGCCCAGCGCGAGAAATCCATCATGGCTTCCAAGCTGCTCTCGCCGCCATCGAGGAACTTCCAGACGCTTCGACCCGGCTTGATCCAGCTCGTGTGCACGCCCTGCGGGAAGAGCGACTTGTCGGGCGGCGGCGACACGGCTTCAATGATGTCCGAATTCACCAAGGTGTTGAGGTCCTTGCCGACAATGACAGTCCGCCAGGGAGTGATGATGTCGCCCTGGATAACGGCCGGATGCGAGAGTCGTTCCGCTTCCTTCTTGCTAAAGCGCAACGCGAAGGGGTGGCCAACGGGCTGCGAGTGTCCCAGTCGCTCGCGTACGACGCGATCCCCGGCGGCCTGCAGGGCCATGCCGGCGTAATTCATCAGTCCGCCTTCGGTGATAGCGGCATAGCCGGCGTCGCTCGGCAGCTTGAACGTCATTGGGGGTGCGATCCACTCGTCGGCTGCGATGGATTCAATTTGATCTTTTTCGTGGACGTCCTCGTAGTGACCGCCCAGATCGTGGTGCCAGACAATGCTTCCCGCGGGGATTTTGAATTCGATGGCGGCGTCCGCAGTTCTTGCTCCGTGGCCCGGGACGATGTGCCGGAACGCGACTCCGGCGTCAAAGGCGCGTACTTCGAGAATGAAGCGGGTGTCGGTCTCGTCGTGGACGAGCCAGAACTTGGCCCCACGGCAATAGTCGAGCGCGGTGGAATGCACTCCGCGGCACGGGTACCGTTCGTTGATTTCATAGCGCTCGACCTTTTCGACTCGCGTGCCCTGCCCCAAGTCAATGCCATCGATCACGACGCCCAGACTCGACGGCTCGATCACGACTCCGGCGCCGAAGCGCAATTGATGCTGAAGCCGTCCCCGGTCGCGATCCAGTAGCTCGAACGTGACCTCGCCGTTCGGACTGGCAACGGACCTGTCGTTCGTCTCGATTGGGGCTGCCTGGGCGACGCTCGAGCCCCCCAAGAGTGATAGGAGCGCGAGGATTACGATTGCGGTTGTGAAATTTAGGCGGTACATGATTGGTGCTTTGATGTTATGAAAAAAAATTGATGGAGTGCCTGAAACGGACCGGACCACGAGAGCGGCGGGCGAGCAAAGCAAGCCCGACGATCGATATAGAGCCAAGGCAATGCGTGGCCGGCTCGGGAACGGTTGGACTGTTGAGTAGTTCGAACGGGAAGCCGCTTCCTTGGCCGGCCGCCAGGGCCTGGTGGAGGATGAACACGTCGAGCAGGTCGGTGAAGCCGTCGAGGTTCAAGTCGCCGTGAATGTATTTGTGGAAGTCGCCGAGGTGTCCGGTCGTCATCCAGCCGGCGACGAAGGCCTCGACATCGAGTTGGTCCACCACGCCATCTTGATTGACGTCGCCGGCAATGCCGTTGAGCGGGACTGAGGCGACTTGCAGCGAGACGGACCCCGGTCCGGTGAGTAGATTCCACTGCAGCCCGGTCTCCAAGCTGGGCAACAGCACTTGTTGGAATGCCAGACTGACGCCGCCGTTGGCAGTGAGAAGCTGGAATGTCTGATCTGCCATGGGATTGAAGCCGTCGGCGAGGAGAATCTCCAGCGTTCCGCCAAGCACCGCCAGGCCGTTGACCTGCATGAGCGGAGGTTGGTTCACACTGCTGGCGGCGAGCTCGACTTGCAGCGTGCCGTTGTCAAACTGCAACAGGTCATTGGTGACCGACAGCCGGGCGTCGGCGGTGAGGGTCAGCTGGCCGCTGCCGTCGCGGCCGCCGATTTGCAACTGATTAATCGCGGCCGGAGTGTGGTCGAGCGTGACCGCCCCGCCGCCATCGAGAAATACGCGCGGGCCCGTGGCATCGCTCACCGGCGTGGCGACGGTGGCGACGTACATCGCCCAGTCGATGCCGCAATCGTTGCTTACGAGCACGTTGGCTGACCCGGTTTGCAGCAGGTCGACGTATGCACCCAGGTCGATGACACCGACGAACGGCGTCGTGGCGTTGACCTGCGCGGCCCAGCCAAGCTGGCTGAAGGTGAACTGGCTGGCCGGATGCATGTCGAACAGCTGCAAGAAGTCATCGGCTGAGGACCCGGTTGCGTTTTGCTTGAGCGACATTGCCAGAAAGGCGTGCAGCACGCGCTCGTTGGGATCGAGCTGATGTTGGATCGTGAAGGCGACGTTCTGGGAGCCGGCCCCGGCGTCGAAGCCGACGATCGGGGCCAATGAATTCCGCATGATGGAGGCAGCCCACGCGGGGTCGACAAAGGCGTTGTCAACGCTGCCGGCACCGTCGTGGACGAAGTTGTCGATGTCGCCCAGGAGGTAATCCCGGTTGGCCATGCGATAGACGGCGGGCGCGAGCGATTGATCCCAGTTCGAGGCGCTGCTCCATTGGCCCTCGCCGCCGGTCCAATGGAAATCACGGATCTCGGCCGCGTCGTTCACCTGGGCTTCGTACAAGCTTTGAGTGCCGCCAACGCTGACTCTGGTGCCATGCGAGTCGTAATAGCCGGCGCAGGTGACGCCGGTTCCTAAGTGGCAATTGCCGGCGTTGATGGTGCCAGTGGAGCCGATGAGCCAGCTCTGGGCCGTAGGCGGGCTCTGGACGATATAGCTATTGGCCTGGGAGTTCCACACGACAACGTTCGCTCCGGCCCAGCCGTGGCCGCTGCCGCTCGTCCAGCGGTTCTGGACGTTAATGGCATTGCCGCTGACGGTGATCTTGTCGAACAACAGGCCGTTACCCCAGCGATGATGCGGTCCGGCGTCGGCGCGGGTGTTGGCCGTGGTGGAATTAACGAAAGCGATAGGGCCGACGACGTCGCTTCCGGTGACGAAATCGTGGCGTCCGGAATCGGCATGGGAATTCATGACCAGCGAGTATTGGGCGTCCATGGCAAAGGAATATCGCCGCCCGCCGGTGACCACTCCGGAGGGCAACAGGCTCCGGACGTTGTCGACCGTGATGTGCCGCGTGCCGTCGGCTTCGGAAGTGAAGACGGAGGCATAGGAAAAGTGGCGCGTTTCGACGTCCTGCACCCAGCCGTCGGCGACGCGCGTGAAGCGGACGAATGAGGGTGTGCGCAGCTCGTTGGTTTCCTCGCGTGCGTCGAGCGACTGGCCGCGGAGGTTCTCGACGCCGATATTCCGAATCACGTTAGGCGCGTTAAACGTGCGGATCGTGCCGCCTCCCCACTGAGTATCGAGGGCGGTGGTGATGGGCGCATCAATGAACACGCGGTTGCCTTCGATGCGTGTAATCGTGCGGTGCCATTGGAGGTCGCGATCGCCAGCGGACCAGTGTTTACCGTCAGGAATGAGGTGCATTCCTAGCGCCTCGATCCATGGCTGCGTGCTGGGTCGAAAGATTTCCACCATGCCGCCGACCGACATGCCGGCCGTCGAGGCGACGCGGAAACTCTGCGCACCCACGGGCACGCGTTTATCGAGCACTTGGATTTGCGGGCCCCTGGTAGTGCCGCTGCTGGAGCCTTGGATGTCGATGACGGGAGTGCTGCCGACAACCGAATCGGTGCGGTTTTGCGAGACGATGTGCGTGTTGGTCGCGAGGCTGTCGCCGCCGCCGGAGCCGCGCAGCACCACGCCGCTGGCATTGATGGTGAGTCGGCCAAAGACGTCGAATTTACCCGGTCCGAGCTCCACGACGCCGCGGAAACCATTGACCAGCGGCCGGGAGGCGGCGAAGTTGATCGCGTTCTGGATGTGCTGCGTGTTGTCGCCGGCAATCGGATCGATGTGGATGGCGACGGGGATATCGGTGGGGATTGGCTTCTTGCCCGCGCCGTAGCCGACCATGGAAAAATCGAGGATGCGATCGCCGTCGGCGTCCGGCACGTAGACCAATCGCCCGGTGACGCCGGTCTTAACCCACTTGCTCGTCTGGGCCTGTGCGCGCGGCAGGCACGTCAGGCACAGTGCCCACGTGCAACAACCGATCAAGCAGTACAGGGCGATTCGATTCATGTGGATGCATTGCAGCGACGAGCGCGTGGCGGTCATTTCAAGCGGCGGACGAGCGGTCTGCGGTGGGCCAGTGCGATGCCGAGTGCGACGAGCATCAACATTGCAGACTGCGGCTCAGGCACAGTCGGGCCATTGAGCAGGTGGAAGGGGAAGCCGTTGCCTTGCCCGGCCGCGGCTAAGGCCTGGTGCAGGATGAACGCATCCAGGAGGTCGGTGATGCCGTCGAAGTTCATGTCGCCATGGATGTACTTCTGAAAGTTGCCAACGTGGCCAGTACTCAGCCACCCCGCGACAAACGCCTGCACATCAAGCTGGTCGACCATGTCGTCCTGATTCACGTCGCCGGCGACGCTGTTGAGTGTTTCCGAACGAGTCAGCCCAACGATGAACACATCGTTGACGAACGAAGTGCGCGGATCCTGGCCGGCCAGGATGTAGAGCTCCCCGTCCTCGTCTTCCGCGAAACTAAAGAGGTAATTGGGCATCGACGCCAGCGTTTGATTTGGCGGCAACCCCTGGGGGAACATGCTGCCCGCGGGATCCAGCCCCATATTATAGAATTTGCCGTAGTTGGGGTCTGCCGGATCGACGATGCCATAGAACAGCTTACTGGGGATCGTGTCGCCATTGCCGAAGTCGGCGAAGACGTACTTGCCATAGAGCTGCGGGATAGCCGACCCGCGGTAAACGAACCCACCGACGACGGTCCCACCGACCTTCGTTTGACCGGGCTCGTTGTTGTAGTATTCGAACTGCGGCGGCTTGTGCGTGGTTCCGGCGAATAGCGGGACGGTCGGGTCGATCTCGAAGGTGCCCTCCCAATGGCCCCAGCCGAAGTTTTCGCCGCCAGTGGCCATGACGCTGACCTCTTCGCGGCGGGAGTCGCCCACGTCGCCGATGTAGGCAATGCCGGTAGCGCGGTCGAAGTTGATGCGATACGGGCTGCGGACGCCAAAGGCGACAACTTCGGCCAGGGTCGAGGGGTTGCCGTCGGCGTTGAAAAAATTGTTGGGCGAGATGCTGTAGGCCGGCAGGCCCGTGTTCGCACTCGTGTGTACGAGGCTGTGCGCGGCGGGATCGGGATTGATTCGCAGGATGTCGCCGTAGGCGTTGCCGGGATTCTGCGCGTCGAAGCGGCGCTGAATTAAACCGTTGGGGCTGCCGTCGCCGCTGGTAACGTAAAGCTGGCCGTAATCCGGGTCGCCCGGATTGGCGTGGCTGTTGAACGTGATGTCGGCGACGTTGTGGAAGGGGCCGCGTTGGGCGACGCGTAGAACCTCGCGAGAATTGGCAACGGTCACAGCGGGCAGCGAGTTCACATTGGCGTTGCCCACGATGGCGCTTAAATTCCATTCGCGGACGACATCCTGGTGCCTGGCGCCGGAGGTACCGGCTTCGCCGTAGTCGAATGTGCCGGCGCCAAACGGCTCCGTGACGATCGTGTACATCTTGCCGTAGCCAAACGTGCCGGTATTGGCGAAATCAGGATGAAGAGCCATGCCGGTCATGCCGGCTTCCTGCGGCAGCCATAATCCGACTTGCGTCGTGGTGAGCAGCGGCAGCGGCAACAGATTGAAATTTCCATCCAGCACACGGATCGTGCCGCCGAGAGTGGCGACGAGAAACCGTCCCGTGCCATCGTTCAAAGGCCGCATGGCGGTCGGTGCGAGTTCGTAATCGCCGCTTTGCGACGCGGCGCCGCGGTTAAAGGTGGGATACGACGGCTCCCAAGTGGTGACCGTCTGAAGTTTTACCTCGATGGTCCCGCCCGTCACGGGTCCGATGGCAGCCGATGCGGGCGCGGCCGGCAAGCAGCTCAGACCAATGGCGCAGAGCGCGCTGGCAAAATGCGCCTTCACAAATCGTGCCTCCTCACAGGTAGCTCAACTCTTCACTATCTGCTGTTCCAAGTCTCTAACGAACTCTTGCGTCTTCAGCTCTTCAGCATCCGTACAGTCTGAAGCCGCATCGGACGCGCGCACGGCATTTGAAATCGCTGCCGACCCATCGGACAGGACGGGCCGGCAGCGAAACGAATGTGCCTCGCTAGTGCAAATCAAACTACGCCCGGCGCGAACGACGCGCTGCGAGCACCAGACCCATCGCGCTGCCCAAGGCTAACGCGAGCGAGCCAGGCTCGGGGATGTATTGCAAGCGGACATTGTCAAAGTTGGCCTGCGCAAACCGGGCGTTGGTGCCCCCATTGATCGGCGCACCAGTGTCTGGATTGCCCTGTTGCATAAACGTATTGTGAGCCGCGATGCGGATGGCGAATGGATCGCCCCGGTTCGGGTGGCTCGGATCGACAGTCAACGTATACATCAAGTCAACGATATTCGTAGTGTCAGGTTGTGTGCCCAAAACGACCATCGTTACCGTAGCAGGCGTGCCGAGGACAGTGCCTCCGGCCGTGCCGAGGTCGCCCGTATCGATTGGATTGGAAACGAGCATAGTGTCGTACTGGATGTCGTTCCAATTCGCATTCGCTCGCGCACCGACGGCGACTTTCAACGTGTAAGTCCCGGCCTGCAGATTACCAAGCACGCCGGACTGAACTTCCTGGTCAAAGCCGTCGACATCGTCCATATTGATAAACCCAATGAAGTTGCCATTAAAGGCGCCAAGCAGATTGCCGGGAGGGCTGGTACCGGCGGGCAAGGAGCGCTGATAGAAAAGCTGGCCAGTACCCGTATCGGAGCGAGGTTGCTGTAAGCCCCATTTTCCGCTGTTCAAGTGATTTCCGTCGTCGTTGTCGGCAGGGCCATTGGATTGCCAGCCGAGAACGAAGCTATTTGGATTTCGAGTAAATACCTCATTGTCCGTAAAAAGGTTGCCCGCATTGCTCCAGCCTGGGGAAACCTCTCCTGGCGGCGAGGTATACGTCTCGAAGTCGCCGTTTGGCACGGGGATCAGCGCCGCGTGGCCGATGGTCGCCCACGCCATTAGCGCGACGAGCGCTAACGAACAGTAACAAGCATGTCGTTTCATCATTAGTTCCACCTCCAGATGCACGAAAAGGAAGCCCCGAGCAAAAACCTTACCTGCCCCTCCGTAGCGATTTCTTCTGACGGCGCCGAGCCGTTAGCAGGCCGCCGACGGCGAGACCGGCGAGCAACACCGAGGATGGCTCGGGAATGCCGGTCACGGCGGCGAAACCGCTGAGATCGAGACCGCCGGCCCCGCTGCCGCCGATCGCCTGTATCAGGAGCTTGGCGTCGGCAAGGTCGGTGATGCCGTCGAAGTTCAAGTCGCCGTCGGCAAACGTCGTCAAGTCGCCGACGCGGATGTTGTTGACGCGCTTCTCGCTCAGCCAGCCGGCGACGAAATCATCGATATCAGCTTGGGTGAATCCGTCGGTGTTCGTGATATCGCCGGGCACCCCCGAGAGAACGCTGGCGGCATAACCGTTATCGGTGGCGAAGTTGAACGTGCCGAAATCGGTAAAAACATCGGTGGCTGGATTGTACGATTTGCCCCAGACGAACATCTCCATCTCGTCAAGCACGCCGCGGAAGAAGTTATTCCTGCCCACCATGGTGCCGTCAGCATTTGTATCCGCGCCGACAATCAGCGCCTGTGCCTGCACGACCGGGGTCGTGACGTACGTCTCCGATCGGGCGGCGATGGCTACGCCATTTACATAAAGAACGCCCAAGTGGGGTGAGACGAGTTGCGGCATCGCCGCCATCACGTGTGACCATTCGTTGAACGTCACGGGTACGTCGGAGTCGACGTTCGTGCCACCGTGGCGGAGCATCCAGTCGCCTAAGGTACTGATTCGCACGCCGTGCTCAGTGGTGTCCGAGACGACATGCTGCTCCGCGGTGACTCCTGAATGGGGATAAACCCACAGTTGATAGCCGCGCTGATGAAGGCCGTCATAATTGAGCGTGCCAGTGCCGCCGCCGCGGTATGTGCTGCGGGTGAGGGGTGGAAAGTTAAGTGCGAAGCCATTGAGATAATCGTCCGTGCCGTCAAACAAAATCCCCAGTCCCGAACGGCCCAGCGTCGAAAGGTCCTCGTAAACCGGCACGGCGCTATTGGTGAGCGGACATGTCGCAATGTTGGTGCACGAAGCGGCCAATAGGTCCTGATAGGAACCAGTCGGACCGGTATGGTCGATGGTTGTCCCGGGGTTCACATTTCCGGCTCCGGAACCAACGGCGATGCCGTCAGCGCCGTTCTCGGTGTTCCCGCCAGCCGAGTTGTCGCCGAACAGGTACTTCCGGTCGAGCGTTACTGCGGCATTGGTTGACGCAACGAGCGATGCGCAAGCCACAACAGCCGCGACGAACATCGATACCAAACGCGCGGCACGCACGGATGCAAAATCGAAGCGTGGCCGCCCAATGTGAAAAAGCATGATCAATCCTCCGATCACAATCATGAGTCCTGTCGCGGGCTCCGGCACAGCGGACTGGCCGGCAGCGTCCGAACCGCCTCCGCTCCCCGCCGTGGCCCCGAAATTGTCCCGCCAATCGATGTAGCCCTGCTGTCCGTTGATGCCGGTCTTGCGCCAGACGACGTAATCGGCCGCATCCACCGAGCCATCGCCGTTGTAGTCGCCGGTGAGGCCCGCATTGATTTCTTCGTAAAAGACCTGGCCTCTAACGATCGAGCCGTCCGCCAGGGCGTAACGGAGAACTACGTCTTCAGCGCCCATGACGGCATCGTAGCCCTGCCCAAGCATGATGGATTCGCCGTCAGCCAAAGTGGAATCTCCGGTCAGGAACCATTCCGTCAGCTCACCCGCATCGGAATTCGGACCGGATTCCCAGCCATTACCGGTGCCGTTGCCGGCTGGAAAACCACTGACGCTTTGATTCGCAATCGGATTCCAGCCGCCAGCATCCAGCGAGTCGACCTCGCTCGTGATCTCATAGCTATTAAACGTGATGGGCGCACCGGTGGCGTTGTCCAGCATCATGTCGCCGTCCGCGGGATCGACGGTCAACCGCAACTTCGTTATCGGGCATGAGGCGCCGTTGAGGTTGTTGCATTCAAACAGATTGAGAACCTCGCTCTCATCCAACAAACCGGTGTAAACCCAGACTTCGTCGAGCCGCGCATTGTCGAAGAGAAAGATGTTGTTGTCGCCCTTCAAACCGAAGGCGCCCACGGGCGAAACGGCGTTTGCCATTTGAAAACTGGCGGCGGTGGACGTAGTCGGCGCCTCGGCTTCAACTCCGTCATAATATTTCGTGAGAACGCCAGTGGTGGTATTGAAGGTCCAGGTCAACATGTGCCATGAACCATCGTTGGTGTCGGGCACTGCAGGTGCGTTTTCCGCGAAGATGTCGGTGCCATTGCCGCTCGTGAGATGGTGCCGGCTCTGGCCCCGGAACTCGTTGTTGTCCTGAATTCCAAAGCCGTACACGAACCGCGATGAACTCCCGGCGACGCCGCTATTGGCGGCCGCCAGTCCCCAATCCCCCATTGTCGCGAATGGCTGGCTAGTGGGTGGCGGCGTCGGGTTGAGCCACTGCACCCACATGGAAATGCTGTAACTCGGGGCGCCGGCGGCCGTCATCAATTCGGTCAAATTCGGATAGACCATGAAGTTGTTCCCACTGAACCTCAATCCCTGACCGAACTGGCCGGTAACCGAAGCCGTCGCCGTCACAAACGGCTGGGAAACGTTTTGCATGCCGGTGGCGCCGCCGTAGCCGGAGGCACTAACCATCGCGTTATGATTCCCTGTTGCATCGGCAGCAGCGGTGATATTTGCCCCGCTTGTCGAGAGCGTGGCCGTGTCAAACGACCAATGGCTGACGAGAGTTTGGGCGTGAACCGGGCTGTTCGTTGCCGTCGAACTAAGTACGGCCAAGATCCACACGAGGACCATCGCCGCATTCGGCAGTCGTCGCATCGTTCTAGTTATCTCCGCTCGGCGCCGGGCGCGCCGGCCAAGCACGATGCTGCCCAGCAGACTGCCGGAAGCCAGCATCAGGAACGTTCCGGGCTCAGGCACGCCCGCGAGCATGGCCGAGAACGAGCCGGCACCGTTGAGCGCGTCGTACGCGTTGCGGAACTGGATGAAGTCCGTCAGATCGTGATCGCCGTCGCCGTCCATGTCCCCGGCGAGGTAGCCCTCGACGTCGGTAAGACCGGTGAAGTCGGTCCCTTGGCCGTTCTTAAAGGCGGTCCAGTCGGCCGTGTTGACGTTGCCGTCTTCGGTCAGGTCGCCGCTAGGAATGGCCGTTCCGGCATAGGTCACCGTGAGAGGCAGGACCGCACCATCGCCCAGCAACAGCCGGCCCTGTACGTCCTGGAAGGGCGTTGGAATCCAAGCATCACCGAGGTCGACGGTCGCACTGGCGGCGATCAGTCCGCCGTCGCCGCCGGAAAACTCGCCTTCGCTGAGGTCCGTGGAGCTGCCAGCGTCGCTCAGCACTGTCCACTCATCGTCACTGTCCACTGAGCCATCGCCCGGCGTGTCGTCGTAGTTGTCGGCAATGGTGAGCCAAGCGGACTGATCGAATGAACCGGCGGCGGACGTGAGAGAATATCCCACAACATTAAGGCTTTGGTCGCCGGTATTGGTCAACGTGATTTCGCCCGTTTGCCGGTTGATCGAGAGCGACGAGCTGAGCGGATCGCCGAATGTGCCGGCCAGCCGCACGTTGTCGAAATTGGGTTGGGCGAGCTGGTCGACGGCCAGGTCAGGCACCTCATCGCTCGGATCATCGCCCGTGTTGTAGCCGCCGATAACAATCCGGGCCGACTGGCCGACGTAGCTGGGCACGGTGCTCATGTCGAGGGTGTATACGAGATCGGTGATATTCGTCGCCGATCCTGAGGGGACTAACGTGGCCGTGGTGAACGTTCCCAGATCGGTGCCGTCGCTGGCCCGCAGACCGACGCGATAAGCGACCTTATTCTGGGTCGCAACATTCCTGGCGCCGACAGCGACGTTGAGGGTGTAGATTTCGCCGGAACGCAGGAAGCCGATCGGATTAGAAACGACCTCCCCGGTCGAAAACCAATTGTTGAGGTTCATGAAGCCGAGCTGCGAGCCCTCGAATGGGGCGGGCAGTGGACCTGCTGCAACCGTAGCGTAAAAAGTGTTGTTCGGATCCTGCAGGCCGAAGTTGTTGGAGATGCCGCTGATCAGGTTGAATGACCAGCCGGCCCCCATGTTGTTCGTGGTAGTGGCCTCGCCATCGGCACGAGCCAGCGCGGGGGTTTCGAAATCGGCATTGATGCCACGCGCGACCAATTCGGCCGCGGTGCCAGTGAGGGTGAAGACCGCCGCTGCGCGCTCGGAGGCGCCCAACCAGACCACAGCCGCGACGACGAATCCCGCTGAACAAGAGAGCTGCTGAAAGATTTTCATGCCTGTATCCTTGATGCAATTCACGAGATCAATCACGTCAAAAGATCTCTGAAACCAAAGCCCCGTTGGTACGAACTCCCGCCAATTCGGTTACAAACTCCACTTTCGGACGAGTCAAAGTTTTAGATTCACGGCCAGGCCGCCCCGATAAACGGTCTCGCTCGAGACTTCCTTGCCGAGGACCGTTTTCTGGTTGTATTTTTCAGGGATTTTCATCGTCGGATGTGTAATCTCCACCAGGTAAAGGCCGGGCGGCATCAGACCGGCAACGTTTGGCGCTTCCCGAGGCAGCTCCTCGCGTGGCGGCGCAACCATCGCGGTCCCCTCTGAGTCGGTTACCCCAGTGGCGATCGGCAATATGCCCTGCAAGACGGGCAGCGGAACGAATCGCACCTCGGCGCCGACTAACGGCTGCCCGTTGCGCCGCACTACGCAACTGGCACTGACAAGTGAACTTCTGCGGTCGAAGACTACCTCCAGATTTTTCTTTAATTGTTGAGCTGAGATTTCTTGACCGCGATCGCGCCGGCAGTTGGACAAGCATTGTGCCAGCGGGGGAGAGGCAGCCAACTCATCTTCCGAAAGCCCACCGTTTTTGTCGGAATCGAAGTCGACGAACAATTGATTGACCACACGATCGATGTCCACGTCGACGGGTGGAATGGCGGCTGGCCCCGTATTGCACCCGGTCAAACCGAGAAGCGACACGGCTGCGCAAAGCGCCGTCGCAGTGGCATGAAGTCCGGGGAGATACCTAACTCGATACACGGTCGTCACTACAATTGCTTTTTCGATCATTGACTTGCTCGCGGTTGGTTTACACGACGCGACGGTTGGTTTTCCGTGTTGGAATCAACCAGTTGGCGATAAGCCGTGTGCCGCGCTCATCGATCCGGCGGTCTGGGTGGCTCGGGCGGAGGCGGCAGAGAAGGCGCGGTATCTTTGCTCCCACGGCTGCAGTTCTCGCGGTGAACGGCCAACTCAATTCCGAATTCAATGCTGCTTACCGAGCCATCGCACCAGGCCACCTGAAAGATGCCGGGATGTGCACTGCCAAATGCCACGTAATCTTGCGCGCGTAGGCCCATCTGATCCTGGATGGGGGCCAGATGGCCCGTCCGCAGCGTGTCGTCGTTGTTGCCTGTCCAGACCCCTTCGGTGTCGGTGTAGTCGGTGCCGTTATCATAAGCGGCAGGGTCGTGATATTTTTCGCCGCACAGATAGGTCTTCGACGTGCCGTCGGTGATTTGCTTGATTTGCACCAGGCTGCCGCCGTACATCACACCCTGCTGCAGCGGAAGCAGCGCAGGCCAGTTGAAATTCTTCAGATTAGCGGGATACCCGCCGTTGCAATCTGGCAGGCCGCCAAACTGAGGATTTTCGGGTTTGGTGTTCCCTGTCGTAGGGCCGACGTTGCCCGCGTAATCCGACAGGGCCATGGCCAGTGGACTTGGCGCGTTCGAGTTCCAGATGTTGTAGGGATGGGCCAGTTTTGGGTACGGGCGGGCAGCACGACGCGAAGGGCAATAGAAGGCATCTACGGCCGTGGCATCGCGCTGTCCGGCACCATCCTTCTCCGATTTTGTAAGCGCCGTCCCTAGCCTTGGATTGCCGTCGCCACCTAACGCGTAAAGGTCACTCTCTTCAATAAACGGCAGAATATGATATAGCCACGATCCCGGCTGCTCACGGCCATAACCGAGGTCCGAATCGCCAGTACAATTCCATCTCCAACCGCCGGAGGGCAGCGTCCCGAACGTGTCGGCGTGCTGCAGGCACCCGAGTGCCAACTGCTTGAGATTGTTCTGGCATTGGCTGCGGCGTGCCGCTTCGCGTGCTGCCTGAATCGCGGGCAGCAGTAGCGCCACGAGGATGCCGATGATGGCGATGACCACGAGGAGCTCGACGAGCGTAAAACCCGTGCGCGGGGGCCGATGATTGACAAGCTTTCCAGCTAAAACTTTCTTCGACCTGTGGGGCGACATTGCTCCCTCCCGTTTACTTTGTTTGCCAATGGTGCGTCACCACGGCGCTCCCCGCGCCGTCGGCTTGCCAACGATGTCGCTGCCCGAGCGCGGAGAGCTTGCTGGCATCGGCATCGTGAACGATCAGCACCGGATCGATAATCACAATATGGTCATAACGGTTCGAGTTCGCGCCGTCGGTCGTGACGAACGTGAGGAACCGATCGGTGGGTGACAAATCAACTTCAAACGGCACACCTTCCACGTTGCGAGCGAAATCCAGCATCTGGTGCCGCAGCTCGCCGTCGACAAACACGTAGAAGTCCGCCGAAGGACGAGGATTCTCTTTGGCCCACTCGGGGTTGTGCTCTTTCGAGTTGTCGAGGTTGGTGAGAACAGCTCGCAGCTGCTGCACCAGGCCGCGATGCTGCTGGCTAATGGCTTGCAAGTCGAACGTGATTCCGACACTGGCGTGGATGCCGATGCCACCCAATCGGCAGTGGGACAGCCGCTCGGTGATGACTGGGAAGGTCTTGGCGCCCCACGAGTCGGCCGAAGCGTCAATTTCAGCGAGATTGTTCACCACGCGGCGTGCCCAGATTGGTCCCCATGTGTAGTAGCCGCGGTTCTTGGGCAGAATAATGGTGCGGCCGAGCGAGTTGATCTCGAGCGGCTCGCCCAGGTTATTGGGCACGAAGGTCCCATCGAGGAACGGATGCCAGGTAGAAGCGTGATAAACACGATCGCCGTGGCGGGTGCCGGCCCCCAACGCGTTATGCCAGGGACGCCGGTCCCACTGGCCGGTAAGCGGATCGATTGCGGCGGCTAGCCGTTTGCCGCGGCCATTACCGCCGCAGATCACGTCCACTAAGTCCAGCTCTCCGGCATTGGTGCCCGGCGGCAGCGGGAAGCTCCGCGTGAAGAGGTCCGACGCGACGCCGGCCCGCTGCCCCTCCGACACCTGCCCCGTGGCCGCCACACGGACGCTCATCCCTTGCGTGAGATGATAGCCCCGCGCTTGCGGGTTGCGATCTTCCAATCCGGCGAGGCCGGGCTGCACCCGAACCTCGCCATCGAATACGCAGACATCCGTATTGGAGAGTTCCCCAACGGTGACCCCGAATTCGGTTCCGAGATCAACCACCTTCGCGGTGGGCGTGGTGAGCAGGAAGTTTCCGTCATCAACTTTGCCGGTAAGGCGGCCGGTTTCCAGCTTTCCCGCGGCTGGACCGGTGGGGATAAACTTTGACGGGCCGTGCAGGATAATGTGGGCGCCTGAGTAAAACTCCAGATGCGCCAGCCCCGACATCAACTGAAGCTGCTCACCAGCGCGGAGCCGCATGAGGAACTCGCGCGGTTGCAGCTCGTTATCCCATCGGGCGTCGGGCGTGAGCTCCACCACTCGGGCGACATACGTGCCCCGCATTTTATGTTTATGGCCGGGGCTGCACTTTTTCGCTGCGGCAGCCGCCGCATTGTCGGCGACAGTTTCCACCGGCAAGACAGGACTGCCGGGGCCGCGAAACGGATTCCAGGCCCAAAACGTGGTGCTCAATAACAGCAAAACGGCCACTGCCAGGACCGGCCGCCAGTTGCGGAGCGACACGCGCTCGACTGGCCACGAAGACTTTCGGGCTGCAGGTCGCACGGAGCCATTTGTTCCCGCGATCGCAGTGTGCTGCGCGATATGGATCGCGGCCGGATGGCCATTCGACTCCGGCTTGCCGACCAGCGATTCGCCGCACGTTGCAGCCGCCTCGACCGGCTGCGACCAATCGGCGAGCGTGACGCACAACTGCACGCTTTCCACATAGCGCCGCCGCGCCGCCGCGCTGGCAGCGAGCGACTGCGCAAGCTCCACGGCTTCGACCTGGTCCAGCCTTTCATCGCACAGCAGCTGGAGCAAGTAATCGACTCGGCTCTGATGACTTTCTGCCCGGGACATCAGTAGTACCCCTCGCGCTTGAGCGTACGCTCGACACAGGCGAGCAACGACGAGCGAATTCGGTTGAGTGACTTGTAAACGGCGTCGACGGAGCGGCCGATCCAATCCGCCAGGTCGCGCACCGATACGCCTTCCTCATAGCGTCGGCGGACGAGCTCCTTGTCGCGCGTTCGTAGATTCTCGATGCATCCCAGCAGCGCTTCATGACGAGCTTCGAAATAGTCCGCTTCGTCGAACTGCAGCACGGCGAGCTTTTCGATGACTTCCTCGTCGAGCAGTAAGCTGGGCGCACGTTTGCGGCGGTATTTATTGACCTCATAGCGGGCGATCGTGCATAGCCAGCGGACAAACTCCTCATCGGGCTGCTCGTGGCTGTACCGGAACGTGTCGAGCTTCTTCCAGGCCACCAGCCAGGCGTCCTGGAGGATTTCGTCCACATCGCTGGGCTTGGGATGCAGCGTCGAGACAAATACTCTCACCCGCCGTTCATAGCGAACGGTCAGCGCGACGAAACGTTCACGCGAGATCGAATGCTGAGCCGAGCCGCCTGTCTCTGACCACTGCATTTCAGTATCAGTCAGCGGTTTTCGGGTGCATTCGATGACGGCGAGTTGCTGCGCCTCATCGGTGTGCATGACCAGCACCCTTCGAAGGTACCCAGGACGTCCGCAATCGGCCGCCGCATGGCCAACCGAAAGTACTCTTCTCCCCTTCCGTCCGAGACCCGCCGGCCGCGGAGATCGACGGTGCCCTACCGGCCGCCCCGTCCCCAAATGCCGATCTCCCGACCCGGGCGCAATGTCTGCGAGCTTCCGCCCGGCGACCTTGCGCTCTATATGCTACGTAGGCAGGCTCCCTATATTGGAATTCAATTTCCAAAAAATTCCAGAGTTCGTCCCGCGGACCCCACGCCCCCACATTCACCCCAGAACTGTGCCACCAATTCCTTGCACTTCAATAAATCGGGCATTAGGCTAACAACGGCTAGGCGTGTGGGATCTTCCCACCGCGAGTCAATTGGTGACCGGCTTTCCGCAATCAAGGGACAGAGGGATGGCAGGCCGACTAAGTTTTGCGCGGCGTTATGCGCTGAGACAACGCCGCCGCGTGGGGTCGCGGCGTAAGCGCCCGCTGGCGTTCGAGCCGCTGGAAGATCGAAATCTCTTCGCCGTGCTCCCGGCGGGCTTCACCGAGACGGTCGTCGCCCAAAACTTGACCAGCCCGATCACGATGGACATCGAGGAGAGCGGGCGGATCTGGCTTGCCTATCAAGACGGGCGGATCGAAGTCATTGAGAACGACGCCCTGCTGCCGACTCCCGTGATTCAGCTCGACGCGGATGGCTCGGGCGAGCGCGGACTGCAAGGGATCGAACTCGATCCGCATTTTCACGACAACGGCTACATCTACGTCTATTATACTGCCGCCCACAATCAAGCCGGCCAACTTGCCAGCCACAATCGACTCAGCCGGCTCACCGTCGATCCGACCACCGAGAACACCATCGTTCCCGGCAGCGAGGTGATTCTTTTGGAGCTGCCGGAGTTTTCGACCTTGCCGATCAACCAGAGTCCGATCTGGCACATGGGTGGCGCGATCCACTTTCTGGCGGATGAGACAATCGCCGTGCAGGTGGGCGATCATCTTAACAACGTGATCGTGCAGAATAACAACACGCCGCTCGGGAAAGTGCTCCGCGTGAACAAGGACGGCAGCCCGGCAACTGACAATCCGTTCTACAACGTGGCCGACACCAATCCGCCGGGCGGCAGTGATTGGAACGGGAATGCACCCGGTGAAACTGACTGGATCGATTACGTGTGGGCCTCCGGCCTGCGGAACCCGTTCAGCGGCGACGTTGACCCGGCGACGGGACGTTACTTTATCGCCGATGTCGGACAAAGCGCTTGGGAAGAAATAAACGACGCCACAAATCCCGGCCGCAACTTCGGCTGGCCCACTACCGAGGGCAGTTTCAACCCGGCGACGTATCCTAATTTCACCAATCCGTTCTACGCCTATTCACACGCGGGCGGCCAATGCGCGATTACGGGCGGCGCGTTTTACAGCCCGGCGCTCGCCGCGTTTCCGCCAGAGTATCTCGGCAAGTTTTTCTTTTCCGAGTTCTGTGGCGGCACGATCTGGGTGATCGATCCAAACAACCCAGCTGACGTCGAGATATTCGCTTCCAACATTGAGTTTCCGATGAACATCGAGCTTGCCGCGGATGGCTCGATGTACTTCATCGAGCGCGGCGCCGGGGCGGGCGGCAATCCCGGTATCGGCACCGGGAAAATCGTCAAAGTTCAATATGCGGCCCAGATCGCGCCGCAAATTGTCTTGCAGCCGACCAACACGCTGGCGTCCGTCGGCTATGACGCGACGTTCACGGTTAGCGCCGCCGGCACACCGCCGCTGGCCTACCAATGGCAACGGCATAACGGCACCGATTTTGTAAACATCGCCGGCGCCGCCGGCAGCTCGCTGGTGTTGCCAGACGTGTCGATAGCCGACGACGGTGCGCAATTTCGCGTCGCCGTCAGCAATGATTATGGTTCGGCCACGAGTAACGCCGTTGTGCTCGATGTCACGACCGACACGCCTCCCACGCCGGTGATCGACCCGCCCGCATTGGCCGCAACGTATCGCGCGGGTGACACGATTCAATTCTCCGGACACGCGACGGACCTGGAGGACGTATTGCTGCCGGGCGCGGCGCTGACATGGCAGGTCGACTTCCACCACGCGACGCACCTGCACCCGTTCATGCCGCCAACCTCCGGTGTCACAAATGGTGAGTTCACGATCCCGGCGAGCAGTGAGACCGCGCATGATGTGTGGTATCGCGTGCGATTGATCGCGACCGACTCGGCCCGGCTGACGACCGAAGTCTACCGAGACATTCTGCCGGAAAAATCCGACTTCCTGGTCACCAACAACATGGCCGGCGGCACTGTGTTCGTCGATGGACAGACAAAGCAGGCGCCCCATGCCGTGACGGGTGTCGTAAATGTGCAGCGCTCGCTCGAGGCGCCGCAGCAGCAGACCGTTGGCAGTCTGAACGGGACGTTTATTCAGTGGCTCGACGGCGTCATGGAGCCGCAACGGGCCATTGCCACCCCCGAAGTCGATACTGCGTATGTGGCAATTTACGGCACGCTCCCGCTGCAGGGCGCGGTCTACGTGAGCGATCTTATGCCGATTCAAGCGACCAATGGTTGGGGTCCGATCGAGCTCGATACGAGCAACGGCGAGCAGCCCGCCGGCGACGGCAATCCGATCACTCTCAACGGCGTGGTGTACTCGAAGGGGTTGGGCGTGCATGCCGATTCCGACGTGCGCTACAACCTGAGCGGCGCTTACAGGCGCTTCATTTCCGATATTGGCCTGGATGATGAAAAGTCAGCCGGCAACGTCATCTTCCGGGTCTACGGCGACAATGTGCTGCTGTACGACAGTGGCGCAATGACGGCCACTACGGCGACCAAAACGATCGATATCGATGTCACGGGCGTGCAAGAATTGCGATTGTTCGTCGATAAGAACGTCAGCACCAACTCCGATCACGCCGATTGGGCCGATGCACGGCTGGTTCCAATAACTCCGGGCGAAATTCTCATCAATTTCCAAGAGGACATGGCCCCTGTGCCAACGGGATACCTTAAGGATGCGGGGCATGTGTTCGGCAACCGCGGCAATGGACACAGTTATGGCTGGTCGAGCGATCACACAGATTTAGACCGAGATCGAAACGTAAACAGCGACCAGCGGCTCGATACGCTGCTGCATTTTCACGCCGGACAAGACTGGGAGATCGCAATCCCCAACGGCAGCTATCAGGTAACAGCCTCCATCGGCGACGCGGGCAATCCCGGCACGCACACGTTGAACGTCGAAGGAGTTGCGTATTGGACGAATCAGGCACTTGCCTCGAATCAATTTCGTCAGCTGACGCAATCCGTCATCGTGAGCGACGGCCGGCTCACGCTCGATCAGGGCAGCGCGGTCGACAAAGCGACCCGCATCAATTTCGTCGAGATTGTGCCTGTTGCGAGCGGTGTCGAGCTGTTTCCGCTGGCCTCGGCCGACGTGACGCTCAACGGCAAAGTTTCCTATGCGGATGTTCTCGCATTCGGCGCCGGCTGGGGCGGCCATGCGGGCGGCCTGTCGCTGGAACAGTTGGTGCGACTGGGCGACTTAAACTTCGACGGCAGCACCGACCAGGCGGATTGGGATTTGTTCAACGCGGCGTGGATAGCGGCCGGCATGCCGGCCCTCAGCCAGGCGGCGGTGCTCAATCCCATCACTGGTGACTACAACCGTGACGGCATCATCGACGGCGGCGACCAAGGTTTATGGCGGAGCAGTTTTGGATCGATGGACGAGTTGGCCACCGACGGCAACGGCGATGGCACTGTGGATGCCGCTGATTATGTCGTGTGGCGCCGGGCGATGGCGACGGGAGCAGGTGCCGGTGGTGGCGGTGTCGTCACGACACCAGCTGCGGCAGTGGACGAGCCAGTGGTGGAAGCGGCGTTGACAGCCGTCGCCGAACAGCCTGCCGCGAATGAGACCGAGGAGGCCTTGGTGACGTTTGCGAGCGATTCTGTGCGCGAGACCCGTTTCCCACGGCAATGGGCCCGTTTGCCCTTGCATCCTGTAGCATCGAGCGGAGATCGTTTAGACACATTGCTGCTAGTCGCCAACCAGCGGTCAAACGCTACTGTTGCGGCCGAGCCCTACACGCGCGTCAATTCATTGGACAGCGTGTTCGAGTCGTTGGGACGCGCGGTTGGCGAGGAAGGCATCACTAAGGAGTTTCAGCAGTTCAAACGTCCAATGCTTGGGCGTCACGCGCTGAAAGTACTCAGCCGGATTTGAGGCACGTAAAAAAGCGTGTCCTCGGCCGCCCAAATAACTCAGAGCAACTCGGCGATGGCGGCGTCGATGTCCTCGGGCGTGAATTGCCGCTTGGCGCGGGGGTCGACGGCAAATTCGCGGTGCAGCTCGCCGGAGCGATCGTACAGCCGGTAGCAAGGAATGGGGCCGGGCAGGCCAAAAGCCTTGATCGCCGCGACTCCGCTGCCGTACTCGCTGAGCAGATTTTCGAAATCGGCCTCGTGGCGAGCTAGGAATTCGCGGACCTGTGGCTCCTCGTCCGGCTCGTTGAGCGACACGCCAACGACGGCCAGGCCGCGGTCGTGGTACTTGCCCTCTAGCGCGACGGTGTGCGGAAACTGTTCGATGCAGGGTGCGCACCAAGTGGCCCAGAAGTCGACGAGCACGACCTTGCCGCGAAGCCGGGCGAGGGTTTCATCGTAGCCTTCGACGCCAGCCACACGGAGCGAAATCGAGCGCGGAGCCGATTGCGGGGCGGAGCCGGCGTCAATTGCGTTCGGGCTGCAGCCGGCAATTGCCAATGGCAGGCAGGCGATCCATACGGCCCACATCTCGGCGGCGCAGTGGTTCGCCGGGCTATTCATATTTGATACTGCAACCAAACGGCTTCACGTCCGTCGCCTCGGGCGCCTTACCGCCGAGCACGGAGTCGACGGCGTCGCGCACATACTGCTCAGTAACCTTCGCTTCATCCTGGTTGTCGTCCACGGGGCCCACGTATGCCAGCCGGCGCTGGGCGTCGAGGACGAAGACGTGCGGCGTGACGGCCGCTCCGAAATTGCGGCCGACGTTTTGAGATGGGTCGTAGAGGTACGCGAACTGGAAGCCTTTCTCTTCAGCACGCTCCTTCATCGCAGGAAGCTTGTCCTCCTCCATGTTATTGACGTTGATCGCAACCAACTGCACGCCCTTGTCGGCATAGTCCTTTTGCAAAGCGATCAGGCGATCTTCGTATGCGACGGCCACCGGGCAATGGTTGCAAATAAAAGCAATGACGACCGCCTTCGCGTCGGCGTAGTCTTTGAGCGAGTGCCGCTTGTCGTCGACTCCCTCCAAACCTTCAAATGCCGGCGCCGGATCGCCGACGCCAAATGACTCGGCCGGTGTTTCGCGATCCGTCGTTTGTTCGTCCTGTCTAGCCTGCGAGGTCGGCGTGGCGGTATCGATCGGCGTTAGCGTCTGGTTGGTGCATCCCACAACAAGGGCGACAATGGCTAATCCGGCAAAAAAGGCGCGCATCGGAATTCCTCCTGATTGGTGAGCCAACAATTGATGCTGGCCATTGTACAATCGCGAGCCGGCGCGCAGAGGGGGTTGCCGCTCGTGGCCGATTCGCAAAATTCATATCTGTCCCGGAAAGCTGGGAATTTTTTGACACGGCGCGCCACAAAATAGGCGGAAAAAACAGCCTTTTTAGCGGGACGGCGGCCAAATAAGAGGTTGACTTCAGCGGGCCGGTAGGCTCTAACAATCGTTGTGGGCATTTTACCACAGGCTTCGGCTGGCGGTCGCTTGGGACCGCTCCCTCCAAAGTGCCGAGGACCTCTTACCTCCCAAGGAGGACGACACATGAAAACATGGGTCGCACTCGCTGGGCGCATCGTTGTGTTGGTTGCCCTCACTGGCCCTGGGCTTGCGATGGCTCAGGAGGAGGCTCTGCATTCGCTGATCGATCAGCATTTGACACCCGTGTCGGCTGTCGACCCTCAGCGATGTTCCGATGCTGAATTCTTGCGCCGCGCGTCGCTCGACTTGGTTGGGATGCCGCCCACGGCGGAGGAGGCCAGAACGTTTATTGCAGCCGCCGAGCCTGACAAGCGCGAGCGGTTGATCGATCGGCTGTTCGCGTCGTCGCATTATGCGCGGCATCTAGCGACGGTGCTGGACGTAATGTTGATGGAGCGCCGCGGCAATACACACGTCTCGGCCGATGACTGGCAAGCCTGGCTGCTGAAGAGCGTGCGCGAGAACAAGCCGTGGAACGTGCTGGCGCGCGAGATTCTCCAGACTGACGGCGACAACCCGGCCCAACGGCCGCCGGCGCGCTTTGCGCTAGATCGGGCGTCGGACCCGAATGTGCTGACGCGCGACATCGGCCGCATCTTTTTTGGGCGCGACATGCAGTGCGCGCAGTGTCACGATCATCCACTCGTCGGCGACTACCTGCAGTCCGATTACCATGGTCTGCTGGCGTTCGTATCGCCCAGCTACGCGCTGGTGCGCAATGAGAACGGCGCCCAGAAGACCTTGCAGGCGGAGAAGGCGGGCGCTGACTTGATGTTCGAATCGGTGTTCGAAGGCGTCAAGCGGCGCACGGGAGCGCGGATGCCCGACAGCGTGATGATCGACGAACCATTCTTTCTGCCCGGCGATGAGTATCAGGTGATCCCGGCGGACAATGTGAAGCCGGTCCCGAAATTCAGCCGGCGCGCAAAGCTGGCGGAACTGGCGACCAACGGGTCGAACCAGGCGTTCAACCAGAACATCGTGAACCGGTTGTGGGCGCACATGTTCGGGCGCGGCCTGGTGCATCCCGTGGATATGCACCATCCGGACAATCCGGCGACCAACCCTGAATTACTTCAGGTGCTAGCCCAGCGGTTCGCGTCGATGAATTTCGATATCCGAGCTTTCTTGCGCGAGCTCGCGCTGACAAGCGCCTACCAGCGGTCGTTCGATCTGCCGGCCGGGCTGCTCGCCGTTTCGGCACAGGCGGCGGCGGAAATCGCGAAGCTCGAAAAGCGGCGTGCGGCAGTCGAACAAGCGTCGCAGGAGTCGAGCGACGCCTATGAGACGGCGCTGGAAGCATGGAAAGAGGCGGAAGCGGCGCTGCTGCCGGCGGCCGGCGAGCTGGACGCGGCCCGAAATCAGTACGCCGAAGCGAAGAAAAAGATGGACGAGGCGGTCACGGCGGTCTCGGAGGCCAAGAAGCAGCTCCAGGCGAAACAGAGCATTACCAAGCCGGTTGGGCGGGCCGCGGCGGAGCTCGAGCAGGCCGCGAAGGCACTGCCAGACGATGCGCAACTAGCCGAGGCGGCGCAAAAAGTCGCCGCCCGATCCGGCGCGTTAGCCACGGAAGTTGAAGCGCTGAGAAAAGCATTTGAGGAAAAAACGGCGGCGATCGGCCCGTCGACTGCGGCATTTGGAGGCGTCATGCCGACGGTCGGGGCGGCGCTATCGAAAGCCACGCCGTTGAACGAGGCGATGATCGAGGCCGAGCAGCAGATGCTGGCGGCTCGCAGCCAGGCGACGGCGGATGCGGAGGTCCTTGCGGCGCTGGATCGCCGATTGGAAACGACGCGTCGCGTCGCCGCGGTTCCACAGCTTCATCAGGCGCTCGTCGCGGCGAACGGCAGCGTGCCTCCCCGGGAGTCGGAAGTCGCCGCCGCTCAGAAGCAACTCGACGATATCGCCCCGCTCATCGCTCAGAGCGACGCTGCCGTAAAAATAGCTACGGAAGGATTGACCGCGACGACAAACATGGCGACCGCGGGGACCGAGGGCGCGATCCGCCTCGAAGTGGCGAGCGCGGCGGCATTTGTATCGGCAGCCGCCGCCCGGCCGATGGTCTTCGAGGCCGTGGAACAATCGGCGGGCGAAGCGCTGGCGTCGGCTCAAAAATCGCTCGCGGCAGCCGTTGCCGAACGGGATCGACTGGCCAAAGCGGTTGAAGATGCCAAGCCGGCTCTGGCCGCGTCCAAAGCCGATGTCGCGGCGAAACAATCGGCGTTCGACACAGCCGTTTCGGAGCTGACCGATCGCTGGACCAGTGACTTTACTGTCGCCTCTCTCAAACCGCTGACGCCGGAGCAACTCTGTTGGACGGTCTTCCGCGTGACAGGCGTGTACGACCGCTACTGGCAGGCCGAGGCGGCGGAGCTCGAGAAAACCACTCCACTTACCGACGAGCAAAAAAAAGATCCGGCGCAAGTGGTCGCGCGTGACGCCGCGATCGAACAACGGACATTCGACAAGCTCAAAGGCAATGTGCCGACGTTTGTCACTTATTACGGGGCGGCCGCTGGTCAGCCACAGGGCGACTTTTTCGCGACGGCCGATCAGGCGCTATTCGCCGCCAACGGCGGGTCAGTCAATGAGTGGGTGAAACCGGCAGGCAATAATGTCACCGAGCGCGTCGTCAACCAGAGCGACTTGCGCGCGGCGGCCGATGAGCTGTACTTGGGCGTATTGACCCGCCTGCCGAGTGACGATGAGATCAGTCAGGTCGTGAGCTATTTGACCAATCGCGCGCCGGACAAGGGCGCGGCCGCGCAAGAGCTTGTGTGGGGCCTGCTGAATTCGGCGGAGTTTCGGTTTAACCACTAGAGAGTAGCTGAAGTCGCACGACTTCAGATCAAACATGGGAAGTCGGAATTCTTGCGAATTCCGCTACTGCAAATCAAGGAGCTATGCGATGAATATCCATTACGCCTGCAAGTCTCTCGAGCATCGAATCGCTCGCCGCCAGTTTCTAGGCACGATGGCGGCGGCGGGCGCCGGGGCCATGACCGGCGGCTTAGGCGTGTTTTCCAATCGGGCGATTGCCGAGCAATTGCGCTCCGACCAGAAGCGGATCGTCGTATTCAACATGCACGGCGGCCTGAGCCAGCTCGAAAGCTGGGACCCGAAACCGGGAACCGCCACGGGCGGACCGTTCCGGGCGATTGGCACTTCGGTGCCGGGAATTCACATCAGCGAGCTGCTGCCGCAAACGGCCAAGCAAATGCATCACTTGTGCCTGGTGCGCGGCGTCAATACCAGCGAAGACGATCATGGCAAAGGTGCTTACTTGATGCTGACCGGCCGCCGCCAGACGCCGGCCAGCGAGTATCCGCAAATCGGCGCGGTGGCCACCAAAGCACTGGCTCCGGCCGAAAGTTCCCTGCCCGGTCACATCCTCATTACGCCTGGGGGCAGCGGCGGTCGAGGGAACGACGCGGCCTATCTGGGTCCCAAGTATTCGAGCATTTATCTGGGCAACGGAAACCCGCCGCAAAACACGACCCGGCCGGAGAGCATGACGGAGGCGTCGGACGTTGCGCGGCAGGACTTCCGCCGGTACGTGAACGAGCGTTTCCTTAATCGCCGTCGCACGGCCGTGACGGATGCCTTCACTTACTCGTTCGAGCAAGCGCACCAGCTCATGCAGCAGCGCGATGTGTTCGATGTCACCAAGGAGCCTGAAAAGGACGCCGAGCGTTACGGCAAGCACGATTTCGGAAGGCATTGTCTGCTGGCTCGGCGGCTGCTCGAAAAGGGCGTCACGTTCGTGCAACTATCGCACTCCAACTACGATACGCACAACGAGAACTTCAATTTCCACATCGAGCAACTGGGGGAGTGGGATCGGTCGTTCGCGTGCTTCGTGGAAGACATGGCCGCGCGGGGCATGTTGGAGAGCACGCTGATCATCGTGCTTTCTGAGTTCGGTCGCACGCCGAACGTCAATCAATACTACGGCCGCGATCACTGGTCGCGTTCATGGTCCATTTGCCTCGCCGGGGCCCGGGTTCCACGCGGCGCGGTCTATGGCAAGACGAACGCGGATGGCACCGCCGTCGAGGAAGGACAAGTCGACCACGGCGAGCTGTTCCACACGTACTTGGAAGCGGTAGGTGTGGATTCCACGGCAACGTTCGATATCGACGGCCGAAAGATGCCGATCGCCGATCCCGCGGTGTCTGCCGTGTCGGCATTGTTGACGTAGACTGCAAGACCGGCGGATGAATAGCCACAAAAAGGCACGAAGAGTCACAAAAGGTCGCGGATAGTGCGGCTCATTGCGAGCGCGCTTTTGCAGCTTCAATTTTTGTGCCTTTTTGTGCCTTTTTGTGGCAATTAGAGCACGAGTACCCTATGCCAGCTCCCGAAGGCCTCGATCCGAAACAGGCGCACGTCGTTTCGCAGTGGCCGCACGATCGGCCGCTGGTGGCGTGTCGATTCGATCCGGCTGGACGTTATGTGTTTTGTGGATCGGAAGACGCTGTCGTGGAGCGGTTCAAGCTAGCCGACGGTGCCCGCACGGTTCTCAGCGGTGGACATGAGACGTGGGTGGACGCGCTGGCGTTCTCCAAGGACGGCGCGCAGGCGATCAGCGGCGGTTGCGATGGGATAATCACCTGGTGGGAATCGGCGGCGGAGGCGCCGAAGCCGATTCGCTCGATCGACGCACACCAAGGCTGGATCCGCGCGATCCAGGTCAGCCCCGATGGTACGCTGCTCGCCAGCGGCGGCAACGACAACATGGTACGGCTCTGGAACGTCGCGGATGGTAAGCTCCTTCGCGAGCTGGCCGGTCACCAGCGGCACGTGTACTCCGTGGCGTTTCATCCGCAGGGCGCCTTCCTGCTAAGCGGCGATTTGACGGGCGTGCTGAAGCAATGGGAAGTCGCCACCGGAAAAGAGGTCCGCACGTTCGACGCGAAGCCGCTGCACACCTACGAGGGCGGGCAACAAGTGGATTTCGGCGGCATTCGCGCTTTGGCCGTTAGCCCGGACGGCAAATGGCTGGCTGCGGGCGGCCTGTACAAAGCCAGCAACCCGCTGGGCGCAGTGCATGAGCCGCTTGTTCTATTGTTTGACTGGGAGTCGCAGAAGCTGGAAAGGCAGCAGATCGCGGAAGGAATCACGATGGGCGTGATCTGGCGATTGAACTGGCTCGGCGATGGTTCGCTGTTGGGCCTCTCGAGCGGCGGCACCGGCGCGTTCCTGCTGTTTTGGAAACCGGACGCCGATAAAGACTTTCATCGCTTTGGGCTTCCGAACATCGCGCGCGACATGGATTTGCACCCCGACGGACTGCAGGTTGCCACGGCCCACTACGACCACCATTTGAGAATCACTCGTCTAGCCGCGAAAATCGCGTGAGGCAGGCGAGCGCCCGGCTTAATGGATGCGCTCGATCACCAGCACCCAATCGTCGGCCTGCGAATCGCTCGCCGGTTTTGTTGCGGCCCAACTGCCTTGTTCATTGCGGGCGATGGCGCCCAAGTTGGTCGTCTTGCCGCTCAGCGGATCGAACGCCAACGCGCGGTAATTGACATTTGCCTCAAGCTGCCGTAGCTCGACGGGTCGCGATTCGGGTGAGTAGACGATCCGCACCTGCTCCGGAATGCCTGTCGCGAATGGACCATAGGCGGCGGGTCCCGATGCGGCCTCAGTAGGCTCATTGCTCGCGTACACGGCCCATTCAGGACGCGGTTCGAATTGGTACCAGGCGTACTTTTCGAAAAGTTTTTTACCGAGGCTCACCTGATGCGAGCCGGGCAGATTCATCGCCTCGTCCCAGGGGATGTGGCCGTAGTCCCCGCCGTGGGGAGAAGGGCCATGCGGCTCACCACGCCGGTTGCACTGCCAGATTCCATTGGCCCCGTACGTGTGGCCGGCCGCGCCATTGGTCAGGCATAGCCAGAACATCTGGCGAGTCCATTTCGTGTCAATCCGATTGCTCAGTTTTTCATAGGCGGCCTCGCCATTGATCACGGGCATTATGGGTTTGTCTGCGTATGAGTCGCGCACTGTGCGAAAGGTGGGCTCAACCGCGTCGCGCTCGGCGTGCGGAGTTTGCAGCAAATCGAAATCGAGCAAGCTGGCGTCGTCGGTGGCATGTCGGGCGGACAAGCGTCCGATGCCCGTCGGATGAACCGTGAGCAGGCGGTGGAATGGGTCAGTCGCGCGGATGAAACGCATTACTTCGGTCCATTCCTTTACCTGCTTGCGATCGTCGTAGGGAAAGCCTTCGACGAGATACCAAGGCAAATTTGCCTCGCCAGCCGCGCACCACACGACGGGCAGTGCGCCGTAACGGGCGATGAGATAACGCCAGTGCTGATTGAGCTTCTCGGCGCCCATCCAGGGCATGTAGTAGCCCCACGCGCCCACGATGCAGGGCGTGATGCCTTCATCGACGAGGTGCCGGATGCGCTTGTCGGCCGCGTCGAAGTATTCGGGGCGGATTCGCCCGTAGTCCGCTTCCCAAGGGAATCCGGCTTCATTGGCGCCGCGCGGGTCGAACGGCGGCATGTCTGGGTAAAGCCCGGCGACGATCTGAACGACGTTGAAACCTTTCTTTTTTCGATCGGCCGCTAGCGTTTTGAATTCGTCTGGCCAATGGAGCCGGTGGCAAAGGCCCATCCACCAGGTATCGCCCAGCCAGAAGAATGGCGTGCCGTCGGCATGCTCGAGATATCGACGACTTGCGGCGACGCGCAAGGGCCCGTGCGCGTAGAGCGGATTCTGGCCCGTGTAGGGCTTTATCTCCACGGTGCCCGCGGCGCCGTGCAGCCCGGCGTCGCGTGTCTCGGAGCATTCGCTGCGGTATCGATGCGTTCCCACCACCGGCGACGCATAACGTGCCTTCCATACCTTGCCGCCGGCCCAGAAAGCCGGCACGCGAAGCTGAGTGCCGTTCGGATCGGTGAAGACAACATCGAGCGTGATGTCGTTGAACGGGTCGTCGTAATCGCGGCTTGCCGTGAAGGTGAGCTCGACCGCAACGTTTGCGTCCGTTCGCAAAGCTTGTTCAGCCGAAACGGCGGCAGATGCGAGCCCTGCCGTGACAAACACAAGGAGTAGATGAGGTGCGGCTCGGTTCTTCATAAGTGCAGCTTTAGTTTAGTGTAGCACATTAGCCCGACGCGCGAGCGAGGGAATTGGTGCCTTCTCCCTTGCTAGCGCTGCGGGCTACTCTCCCGCGCTCGCGCCCGCTAGAGCTACCGCGCGCAGGTATCTTCATTTTGCGAACGGGTGCCTACGCTACGCCAACAGCCCATCGAGCACATTGCCATGCACGTCAGTGAGGCGGCGATTCATTCCGTTGTGGTAGTAGGTGAGCCGTGTGTGATCGAGCCCGAGAATGTGGAGCGCCGTGGCGTAAAAGTCCCAGACGGTGACCGGATCGATCTGTGCTCGGCGGCCGAATTCGTCGGTGGCGCCAATCGTCGTGCCGCCCTTCACGCCGGCCCCCATCATCCAGCAGGTGAAACCATCGGGATTGTGGTCGCGGCCGGTGACACCTTCCTGGTGGGTCGGCATGCGGCCAAACTCGGTCGTCCACAACACGAGAGTCTCATCAAGCAACCCGCGCTGCTTCAGATCGGTCAGCAGCGCCGCAGTTGGCTGGTCGAAGATGGGGCAATGCCGTTCGTAGTCGGCCTGCAGGGTTTTGTGGGCATCCCAGTTCAATAGTCCATCGACGCCCGAGGCCCGCGACGCGCAATACAGATTGACGTATCGCACTCCCTGCTCGATTAATCGCCGCGCGAGCAGGCAATTGCGAGCGTAAGCTGCCTTGAGCGGATTGGGGTCTTCGGTGCCGTAAAGCCGAAGCGTCGCGGCCGATTCCGAGTCGAGATCCGCGACTTCGGGAGCCGAAAGCTGCATGCGCGCCGCCAGTGCATAGGCCTGGATGCGGGCCTCCAATTCGGAGAGGCCTGGGTGGCCGGCGGCGTGCTCTTCGTTCATAAGCTGCAGGAAGTCGCGGGTCGCCTGCTCCTCATCGGGAGTGACATGCGACGGGAGTTTCAGGTTGCGGATCGGCTGCTGGGCCGACATCACCACCGCCTGGTGTTGAGCTGGCAAATAGCCATTGCTCCAATTGGCTTTTCCATTGGGGGGCTCGCCGCGGATGTCGGGGATGGCCACGTAGGCGGGCAGGTTTTCGTTCTCGCTCCCCAACGCATAACCGACCCAAGCGCCGGCAGTCGGGAACCCTTCGAAGATGCTCCCCGTGTGCATAAACACGCACCCCGGGCCGTGCGTGTTGGTCTTCGACTGCATCGAATGGATGAAGGCCATTTCGTCGACGTGGCGGGCCAGATTGGGCAGCAGCGTGCTGATCATCTTGCCGTTTTCACCCGCCGCCGCGAACCGCCATGGGCTTTTCATTAAGTTGCCGTTCTTTCCCTGGAAACTAACCAGTCCCTCTTCGCCAGGCAGCGGCTTGCCGTGGTGTCTTTCGAGGGCAGGCTTGTAGTCCCACAAGTCAACATGCGAGGCGCCACCGGGGCAGAAAATCTGGAGCACGCGCTTCGCCTTCGCCTGATACTGCGCTACGCCACGACCCGCTCGCCATTCTGCTTTGCTCATGCCGGCGAGGTCATCGGATGCCAGCAGCTCTGTGCCCAGCAGGCTCGTTAACCCGATGCCAGCCAGCCCGCTAAAGGCGTCCGACAAAAAGCCTCGACGCGACAGGACGTGTTCGTGAACGCATTTCGCGAGATTGTTGGTGGTATTCATGCAGTCACTCTGCGTTAGTGAACATAAATCAATTCACTCGAGTTTAGGATTGCCCGGCAGAGTGCGCGCAAGCCGTATTGCTCTATCAGCGCTATCGCTGGCTTTTTCTCCTCCGGTGTCGGCACTCGCCCAAAAGCCAGTTCGAACGCGAGCGCGACTTGCGCCGAGCGATCGTCCGTGCCCACGTGGTTAGATAGGCGCTGGGCCATCGATTCCGCCATGTCCATCGTAAAACTGTGGTTCAACAGCGCGAGCGCCTGCGACGGCGTCGTGGTGCGGACTCGCCGCGAGGTGGAGAATGCACAATCGGGAGCATCGAAATCTGAGAGCAGATCGATCCGCGAAGCGCGGGCATTCTGATGATACACGGAGCGGCGATAAGTTTCTGGGCCGAACTTTTCGAGCGGCGTGTAAGTAGCCACGTTATCGCGGGAATACTCATACAGCCTGAAACCGGGTCCGCCTTGTCGCTCGTCGAGCTTACCGGCCAAGAGCAGCATCGTATCGCGAATTTCCTCGGCGCCGAGCCGCCGCGGCGGGAATCGCCACAGCAAGCGAGTATCCGCGTCAACCGCTGCGGCGTCGTCGCGATAGGTGCTGGCTTGCCGGTATGTCTGCGACGTCACGATAAGTTTGTGCAGCGGCTTGAGTCGCCAGCCCTCTTGCACTAGACGGCGTGCCAACCAGTCGAGCAGCTCGGGATGCGTCGGCCGCTCCCCCATAAATCCAAAATCGCTAGGCGTGGCGACGAGGCCATTGCCGAAGTGGTGATGCCACACGCGGTTCGCGAGGACGCGCGCTGTGAGGGGGTTGTCGTCGGCCACGATCCACTCAGCCAAAGCCAGTCTGCGCCGCTGCTCTGGCGTCTCAGGAGCTAGCGCGTATCCAGTAGTTACTTCTGCCAGTGTGCTCAGACTCGCGGCAACGACTTGCTCCCCTTTCTGCCCCGCGTCGCCGCGTTCATGAACATGCTGCGGCTCGGCTGGTTGCTCGAAGCGACCGACCTGCAACGTCGGCAAGGCAGGCAGCTCGGAAATTTGTCGTTCCAACTCCGCGAGCTGCCGGTCCAAATCCGCGCGATTCGGCCGCTGCTCGGGCGATTTCTCAGCCACCGCTATTTCTTGCAACAACTGCTTTTTCCGCGACTCGAGTGGCTCAAGCTTCTCCCCTCTGTCGCGCTGCTCGTCGGCGTTGGCGACAACGCGGTCGTCGTGATAAACGCCCGCGAACGTCGCATAAAGCTGATAGTAGTCGCGCTGCGAGATCGGATCGAACTTATGATCGTGGCAGCGTGCGCAGCCCACGGTCAGCCCGAGAAAAGCCTCGCCCGTCGCACGGATGATTTCATCGATGGTGTCGGCCCGAATCTGCGCCGCTTGTGCGGCGTCTTGATTTCCTACAATGTCCACGGGGCCGCAAACGAGAAATGTCAAGCCGATTTCAACGGCAGGATCGCCCGGACCAACTGCGTCACCGGCGAGGTGCTCGACGATCAGCCGATTAAGCGGTTTGTCTTCGTTAAGCGATCGGAGCACGTAGTCGCGGAATGGCCAGGCATTGTCGATCACGTGGTTGACTTCAAACCCGGTGCTTTCGCCGAAGCGAACCACGTCGAGCCAATGCCGTCCCCAGTGCTCGCCATATCGCGGCGAAGCGAGTAGCCGATCGACCACTTTTTCATACGCGTCCGGCGATTCGTCGCGGAGAAAATCTTGCACCTCTTCCGGCGTCGGCGGCAAGCCCGTCAAGCCATACACCACGCGCCGAATGAGCGTCCGCCGGTCGGCCGGCGCACTTGGACGAAGATCGGCGGTGGCAAGCCGCGCGAAAATGAACCGATCGATCGGGTTCGCGCTCCACTCGGCAGGGACTCCGTCGGCAGATCGCTCTGCCACCGAGAGCGGCTGGAGCGACCACCAGCTCCGATCCGCTTTGGGCTGCTCTTGCACCACGATTCCCGCGGGCCATGGCGCTCCGTCGGCAATCCAAGCACGCAAGAGCGTGATTTGCTCGGTCGATAAGAGCGGACCTTCCTTGGGCATTAAGGGGCGCTCGTCCGCTGCGGCGGTCACGACCTCCAACAGGTGACTGGCCTCCGGATCGCCCGGGATCACGTATCCATTGGCCGCCAGGTCGTCGAACGTCGCCAAAGAAAGCTCGGATTTCTTGTTTGCCGGCTGATGGCAACGAATACAGTGCCGCTGGAAGATGGGCGCGATGTCGCGGGCAAAATCAACTGGCTTCTTCGCGCCGGCCTCGTCGACCAGAGCCATCAACATGAGCGTGCCGACAGCCAACCGCACCGTCCTGAGTATTCGGCTCATCATGGCACCGCCTCGGTCATCGCGGATGCAGCGACCTTTCGCTATTTCATTGCTCCACCGGGCTCCATGATAACAGATTGTCGATGCGCGTTGCGACCCATTCGACCCAAAGTGGCGACGTGGAAATGTCGAGCTGTTGTTGCTGACAGGATTGCGATCAGCACTGCCGAGCGGAGTCGAATGGACTGTCGATCAGCGCAATTCGACGCGCGTGGCGGCCGCCCTCGAACTCGGTTATCAGCCACGTGTCGAGAATGGCCACCGCCTCTTCTTCCGTCAGCAACCGTTCGCCGAGCGCCAGCACGTTGGCATCGTTGTGGGCGCGCGCCGAGCGTGCCGATTCAATGTTCCAGCAGAGGCTGCAGCGAACGCGCGGCACGCGATTGGCGACGATCGCCTCGCCATTGCCGGAGCCACCCAGCACGATCCCGCGGTCCCACTCGCCACGGGCGACCGCCTCGGCAACAGGACGAATAAAGAGCGGGTAATCGACCGGCTCGGTGGAATGCGTGCCGTAATCGTGAATATCGTGGCCCTGCTGGCGAAGATGCGCTTTGAGCATCTCCTTGTAGCGAAAACCGGCATGATCGGAGCCGAGAGCGATTTTCATTGTGCGGTGCCTCGTGGTATGGCCATGATATGCGGCGAGTTGGCGTTCGCAAAGCCGGCGCCTGTTTTGGGCTGGGGTTCGGTTTTCGGGCCGAAAATTGCGGCTGATTGCAGGCATGCGTGCACGAGCGATAGAATGGCCGCCGCGGCTTAATACTTCACTGTGGCCCAGGGTGCCTGGCAGACGCGATGGCGAGTTCAAGGCGGTTGATTGCGGCGGGCGTTGTTTTTTATTCCTGGTTCGCGACACCGGCAATTTTCACGGTCGCAGCGGTAGCCGCAGAACAAGCTGCGGAAACCTATCTCGTCGGCGTTGCAGCCGTTGATATTACGCCCGATTACCCCGTGCGTCTCAATGGTTTCGGCCATCGCCGCACGGAATTCGAGGGGGTAACCCAACGCATCTGGGCGAAGGCCATCGCCATCGGCGCCGACGACGAGCGGCCGCTGGTGCTCGTCACGATGGATAACTTGGGAGTGCGTCTGCCGATGGTGGAAGAAGTGGCCCGCCGCCTCAATGAAAAGGCCGCGATCGAGCGCGCGCGGCTGGCGGTGACCTTTACGCATACGCACACGGCCCCGAAGGTCCGCGGCGCGAGCGAAACGATCATGGGCTGGCCCGTGCCGCCCGAGCACCAGCAACACATCGACCGCTACACCGCCGATTTGACGAACGCTTTGGAAAAAGTGGCCCTCGCGGCGCTGGCGGATCGAAAACCGGCGCGGCTGGAGTGGGCGGTCGGCAAGGTCGGTTTTGCAAAGAATCGGCGCACGGAAGGCGGTCCGGTCGATCACGACCTGCCGATGCTTGTCGTGCGAAATGTTGAGGGAGACGCCATTCGCGCGGTCTACGTCACTTACGCCTGCCATTGCGTGACGCTCTCGCACAACCAGATCAGCGGCGATTGGGCCGGTTACGCGCAGGAGGCGATCGAGCGCGAGCATCCGGGCACCATTGCGCTCGTGTCGATTGGCTGCGGCTCCGACTCCAACCCTAGTTCCGGCGTCACGGGCGACAACTTCGCGGCGGCGGCTGAACAAGGAGCTGAGATCGCCAAAGAAGTCGCCCGTTTGCTGCAAGGGGCGCTCAAGCCCGTCGGCGGCACGGTTCACGCCACGTTGCACAACATCGACCTGCCGCTCAACAAGCCTCCTGGCCGGGAAGAGCTCGAGGCGCTCGCGGCGAACGACGACCCGGCCGGGCACAATGCGAAATATCAACTCGATAAACTCAATCGTGGTGAGGCCCTGCAATTGACGATCGTTTACCCCATCCAGACGTGGTCGTTCGGCGACTCGCTGGAGATGATTTTTCTGGGCGGCGAAGTGTGCGTCGATTATTCGCGGCGGCTCAAGCAGGAGCTGGACGCGAGCCGGCTCTGGGTTCACGGCTACTCGAACGACTTCGGCTGCTACATTCCGTCGGAGCGGCTGTTGAAGGAAGGCGGCTACGGCGGCGGCGCGGAGATCGTGTACTTCGCCCTGCCCGCCACGCTCGCACCTGGCCTCGAAGAGCGGATCATCGCCGAGGTTCATCGGCAGGTGCCGGCGTCATTTCACGACGGAGACACACAATAGCCCGAACCGCAAGCAAGGGCGTGTGAAACCATCCCTTGCTTGCGCTTCGGGCTCCGGTCTCATCGCGTGCTACGGCAGCGGTTTGACGAGGACCTTGCGGTAGTGGACTTCGCTCTCGGGGTCGTGGCCCTGTAGAGCGAAGGTGCCCGAGGAGAGAACGTTCTTTTCCCAACCGCTCTCCCGCTTGAGATTCTCAGGCTGAACGTACTCGTTGACGACCTTGTCGTTCACCTTCACGACAATGTGACGGCCGTTGACGATCACGTGCTGCGTGAACCATTCGTCATCCTTGGCAGGCGAGCGGTTCATAATGTCCCTCAACCTATAGATGCTTCCCGTTTTCCGGGGGTCGGGATGCGTGCTGTTTACTTGCACCTCGATGCCGCGTTTGGGCCAGCTTAAGCGCTGATACTGTGTGTGGAAGTACATGCCCGAATTGGCCCGAGGTTTGGTAAGGATTTCGCACTTCCACTCAAAGTTCTTGAACTTGGCATTGTTCACTGGCCCGACGTAGTAGAGATGGGCAACCGGGCCATGGGCGATGATTTCGCCGTCCACAACTCTAAAAGTATCGGGGTTGTCCTCAGAGACCTTCCAACCCGTGAGGTCCTTGCCGTTGAAGAGGCTGTACCAGCCGTCGGCATCGGCTCGGTTAGCGTCGTCCGCAGATGCGGGGGCGGCGGCGAAAATCAGGCCGACGCAAGCACAAAGACTGACTGGCAATGAGAGGCAACTTGCATTGTTCATTGAATTGTCCGTCGAGAGGTAGTGGAAAGGAGTGCTCACTATCTTAGCAAGGTCGCGCTCCGTGTATCTAGTAGGCTGTTCGATTCCGGCGTGTGCCACTGCTTGCGGCCTAGCGACAGATGCCGAGACCTGATTGGGCACTGCTCGCCGTTGAACGAAACGAATGCTGAGAGGCAAGCAGTGCGGTACTTAATTGTGATACCCTTTCATCCCCCGCGAGCAGTGGCACACAATGGTCACGACGCTGCGTCGCCGCGGCCGTGCGGCATGATTAACACCTTGCCTTCGGTCATGTGCTCGACGTACTGCAGGAGCCCTGCGATCGCTTCGTCCAGACTCAGCCGGCGCTGGATCGTCGTGGTGATGCGGCCGTCGATGAACATTCGTTGCACGCGGTTCGCCGCCCTCAGCACGCCGAGCGTCCCCCGTCGCCGCAGCCACACCCCCAGGTAGAATCCAGTGATCGTCTTGTTTTGGAAGATGAGCTGCACCGGATCGATGTTGCCGCATGGCTCCTCAGAAAGTGCGCCGTAGACATACACCGTCGAGCCGCGCGGCATGGCGTTGTGCAGCGTGCCGGTCATGTCGCCGGCGATCGCCTCAAACCCCGCGGTGGCGCGAAGCCGCTCGCAAAGCGTTGTAAGCTCCTCGGCAAATCCTTCGTTGGAGGAATTCAGCACGTGCCGTGCGCCGAGCGACTTGAGCAGCTCGACTTGGGCATCGCGGCGGACGATGTTGATGAGCGGATAGTTGGCCACATTTGCCATGGCCAGCATCATTCGCCCCAACTGGCTTGCCGCGGCCGTTTGCACGGCAGCACGGTGACCGCAACGCTGCGCGGTTTCCAATAATCCCATCGCTGTCATCGGGTTGATGATCAACCCAGCCGCCTGCTCGAACGGTAGTTGCGGTTTAAGCGGAACGCAGTTTTTGGCGTCTGCCAGAAAGTATTGGGCCCAGGTGCCGTCGCGGTCGGCTCGCAGCGCGCAGGTGACGCGTTTGCCGGTAAGCCAGCGGGCCAGTATACCGCCGCCGCTGGCGACCACCGTGCCAGCGCCTTCCCAACCGGGCACGGTGGGAAGCGTTTTGAGCTCTCCATACTTGCCCTGCAAGAGCAGCAGATCAGAAGGATTGCACGGTGCCGCGGCGATCTTCACCAACACCTGGCCTCGGCCCGGCCGGGGAGTCGGCCGGTGCAAAACCTTGAGACTCTTGATCGCTTCAACGACATTCTCCCAATACTCCTCGAGCACCAGGGCACGCATCGTATCTGGCAGTGTGACAGGCATGTGGGGGGATATTCGATGCTGGAGTTTGGTCGTTTACACGCTCGACCTCGAACATGCAGCATCGAGCATCCAACATCCAGCTTTATTTCGCTTTGCCCAATTGCTCCGCGGCCTTGACGGCGGCGGGCAACGACTCGTCGGCGATCCCCAGCGCCCCACGGCCTTCCCGCAAGCGATCCTGCACGTCGTGGCGAATGTCGTCGACGTCAGCTTCCCAGACACGCTTTTTCTCCTTGGCCGACAGCGGCTCGAGCGGCCGGATGATTCGCATGCCGACGCCCGTCGCCGCCTCCTCCGTGAACCACCACGGGCTGAGCGGGATGTTCGGATCGGAGAGCTTCCACTCCTGCTCCTCCGATTTGTGCCGGGCCGCGCTGCGGCATGCCGGCGCTAAATCAAGCCAGCTTCCGCCGCGGATAACTCGCGGATAAAGCTTGGTCGGCCAGCGCACGGCATTCTTGGCGTCGAGCGGGCCGGCGCCGAGCTTCGCAAAAGCGTCCGGCTGGAATTCGTCGAGCGTCCACTCGGCGACATTGCCGTGCACGTCGTGCAAGCCCCAGTGATTGGGAGACTTCTCGCCGACCGGGTGGGTTTGATAGTCGGCGTTCGCGTCGAACCACCCGTGGCCTGCGAGCTCATCGGCATTCTCGCCGAACGAATAGGCGGTGGTGGTGCCCGCGCGGGCGGCGTACTCCCATTCGGCCTCTCTCGGCAGCCGGTAGTCACGACCGGTGATGCCGCTAAGCCACTTGGTGTACTGCTTAGCGGCGAATTGGGTCATCGTCACGGCCGGCTGATTGGGCTTGTCACCTGCGCCGTAGGTGAAGCTCGGATCGTATAGCGGCGTGGCGGAAGTGACCGCATCGACGCCCCAATCTTCTTCGAGCTTACCATTCCAAGCGTGATGCTGCACGAGCCGCCAGTTTTCGTCCGTCGCAGAATCGGCATTCGCCCCGCTGCGATTCGCAGAGAGTAGTTGCATCTTTTTGAACGCATCGTACATCCCCATGAAGGCCTTATACTCCGCCCAAGTGACTTCGCACTTGCCGATCCAGAACGGCTCGACTCTGAGTCGAACCTGCGGGCCTTCGTCGTCGGACCGCTCGGCTTCGTCGGCCGGACTGCCAAGCAAGAATTCGCCGCCCGGTACGGGCACCAACTCGAATGCAACCTCCGTGCCGGGAATCGTTTCGGTATAGGCGACCATATAACCGTCGTCCACTTTCACCGAGCGGCCATCGGCGGGCTGCTCAGCGACCAGGCCGCGAACTGCTATTGCTTCCGGCGGTTGTTCCGCCTGCACGTTGCATGCGCTGATGACGCACAGAACCGTCGTATTAAAGAATAACCGCGACATCGCTGGATGTGTTCTCTCCCCTGTTCGCGAATGCGTATAGCATCCCTAACTGCGTCTAAAACTGGTGGGCGACGCCCACCCTACAAGATGATCCAACGCGAGGCTGCCTGCAAGGAGTGGGCCTTATTCACGAGCGATGTGGTTAACCGATCGAGGGCCGGCCAACGCTTCGAGCTGCGGGATATCGAATTCTTGCAACAAACCAAAACAACCTAGCTCCGGAGCATCTTCCAGCTCCATTTTTTGACGGATGAATTCCTTGAGACTCGGCCAGCAGTCGTGCAATTCTATTCTTGCGAACGCTTCCGGCTCGACCGCGGCGGCCACGAGTGCGATCACGCTCGACCGCGGACCGAGAGCGACAAGCGCGGGTCGCGATGCGTCGTCATCGAACCACTCGGCTAACGCTATAAGCTGCGCCGCTTACACGCCGAGCAGCCGGCGGCCAACCGTCGCGATCATTTGCAGCTCGATGGGATTGATTCCTTTTCCGGCTTCGCCGAAACCGAGCAGGTCGACCGCCAGCACGCGCTCGCTGCCTTCCGCATGGCGCCGCACAATCTCAGGGGATTTCCGTCGGCCACGGTCGCTGATGATAATCGTTCGGCCGTGTGGGCCACCCGGCACGAACTCGACGGCCGGAACTGTCCAGTCATTGCCCATCTTAACTCGCCATTGCTTGGATTCGATTCCGTCAACGTGTCGTTCGCCGACGGATTGAGCACGCGCTTCGTAGCGGTCCAGGCGGATGAGATCTCGCAATCGCTGCCGGGCGGCGGACCGGTCGGAGCCGGTTTGAATATCGCTCGGTAGATTGCTGCTGATTTGCACCGCCAGACTGTGGAGTGTGGAGTTCTCCGCCGGCATGGGGACTGCCAATTCCTCGCCGTCTTTCAGTTCCGTTGCGGGAATCGAAACATCGGATCGATCGAAGCTGGCGTCATCCGGAAAGAACGAATCGCCCACGAGCCGATAGAGCGCCTCGCGGTTCTCGCGCTCGAAGTTGTGGGTGCCCGGATCATGGTTGATATGCGTGCGGAAACGGTCGGCGGCAGCGTAGAGCTCGTAAACCGGCTGGGCGGCGGCTTCCAGCGGCGGAAGCGAGCCTTCCGGTAGAAAACAGCAATCGTCCTTGGCGTTGAACGTCAACAACAGCGGCCGCGGTGCAACCAGTGCGGTCAGGTGCGTGTAATCGGCGACGGTGCACATATCGGACGGTATTTGCTCGCAATCGCCGACGTCGCGAGAATTCTGCGCGCGAGTAAACATGCTCGCATGGCCGGCGACGGGGTTGGCTAGTCGAATCCGCTCGTCGAGCGACGCCAACATGATCGTCTGCCAGCCGCCGCCGGAGAGCCCGGCGACGCCGACCCGCGTCTTGTCCGCATGTGGATGCGCCAGTGCCGCGTCCAATCCGCGCGTCAGCGCGAGCACGAACGGGGCCACGCCGCTGGTTCCGCACAAATCGAGCTGCACGAGCGCGTTGTGCCTGTTGCCACGATTCTCAAGCTGACCGAAGTAAATGAACTCCAGCAAGTACGCCAGCATGCCACGCTTGGCCAGGTTGATGCATCGCAGTTGCGTTTGCGGCGTCGATTTGCCCAGGGAGTCGTGCCCATTGAAGTTGATGAATACCGGCGCCTTTTCGGCGAGTTGCTTCGGTTCGTACAACAAGCCGGGGATCCACATGCCAGGAAGCGCCTCGTAACGGAACTTGCGGATCACGTAGTCCGAGCCGCCTTCGATGGCGTCGAACCATTGAACTTGCGTCTCCGCATCCCGCCAGCGGGCCGCCTCGCCGCGAAAAACTATCTTCTCAAGCATTTGTGCGCGAATGACGGCGGCTTGCCTCTCCCAGTCTCCAGTCGACTTGGGCGATTTGAACTTGGGAATCCGCGCGAACACATAGGCCCGCACCTCGCCGAGCGGAACGCTCGGGTCGAGGATGGACCGGCGAAGTGCGCTCTGGAGCGCGTCAGCGGCCTCCGGGGGATCAGCCGCCCAGAGCGTGCGGCTGGCCGCCAGGACCAGCACAAGTCCCAAGTAGTACCACGCAACGCGCATTACCCTAATGCCCTTCGGAACGGGGGTGAGTTTTTTCAATGGCGGCCAGCCTGATTAGACCGTTAATTCGATCCAAATGCCACCGGGAGTGGGACTTTACGGCCGCCTATGCTATCTTTTCAAGACAGTCGCAGAACTCCAGTTCGAGGCGCGGTGCCTCAAATCCGATTGCCGCACTCCCAGTATTCGCTTGAGGTTCAGCATGCCGGAAACCGCCCCTTGGATTACCTACCGCCCAGAGTTGAAGGTTCTTGACTGCACGATTCGCGACGGCGGGCTGATCAATAACCATCAGTTCAGCGAGGAGCTGGTGCGCGCCGTGTACGATGCGTGCGTGGCGGCGGGGATCGACTACATGGAAGTGGGCTACAAGAATTCGCCCCGCCTCCACCAGCGCGAGCAGTTCGGCCCGTGGCGGTTCTGCGACGAGGACCTCTTGAACCGCATTTTTCCCGATCACGACGCCGATCGCACCGGACTGAAGCTCGCCGCAATGGCCGACGCCGGTAAGAGCGACTGGCGAGAGCAGATCGTACCCCGCGCTGACAGCAAGCTGGATATGATCCGCGTTGCGTTTTACGCCCACCAGGTGTCAGAGGCGGTCGAAATGATCGAGCACTGCCACGAGCTGGGCTACGAAACGAGCGCGAACTTGATGGCCATTTCGATCGTCGAGGACGTGGAAATTGATACTGTGCTCCAGGCCATCGCGCCTACTCATGCCCAGGTGATGGTGATTGTCGACAGCTTTGGGCACTTGTACCGCGAGCAAATCGACCGGCTGTATCATCGCTATGTCAAGGCGTTGGAAGAGACCGGCAAGGAGATCGGCATGCACGCCCACAACAACATGCAGCTTGCGTTTGCCAACACGATCGAGGCAATCATCCTGGGCGCGAACCGCATCGATGCGACAATGGGCGGTTTAGGGCGCGGGGCCGGCAACTGCCACATGGAGCTGCTGTTGGGCTTTTTGAGGAATCCTAAGTTCCGACTGCGGCCCATCATCGGGCTGCTGCAAAACCATATTGAGCCCCTAAAGACCACCGTCGAATGGGGGCCGCTGGTGCCGTACAACATCACGGGACAGATGAACCTCCACCCGCGTGCCGCCATGCAATTCCGGGCGAGCAGTGAAAAGGATGATTTCGTAAAATTTTACGATCAGGTAGCCGCGGATATCTGACGTGCATAAAGCCGCGACCGTTGGTCGCGGGGTTCGGCGCGTTTACGTTGCATTCCCGCGACCAGCGGTCGCGGCTTTATGGTAATACCCCCTAGGAATCTGGCTAGCCGGCGTGTAACTTGCTGGGAATCGCATCTTCCCCAGCGCGGTTGCTGGGGAGTTGCTGCGAGTTGGATTGAGGCAGCGCTGCTGCTTGGGAGGGCATGGCCGCGATGAATATTCTACTCGTCTCGCCGCAGACGCCGACGACGTTCTGGAGCGCCAAGCACGCGGTCCGTTTCATCTCGAAGCGGGCTGCCTTTCCGCCGTTGGGCCTGTTGACGGTCGCCGCGATGCTTCCGCGCTCGTGGAATTTCCGGCTTGTCGATATGGATGTCACTCGCCTGCATGACTCCGATCTGCGGTGGGCCGATTACGTCCTGGTCGGCGCGATGATTATCCACAAGCAATCGATCGACGAGGAGATCATTCCTCGCTGCCAGCAGATGGGGCGCACGATCATTGGCGGCGGGCCGCTCTTTACGACAGGTTATGAAGATTACGCGGGCGCCATCCATGCGGTGTGCGGCGAGTGCGAGGAAATCATCGACGACGTGATTCGCGACATGGAGTCTGGCGAGCTGAAGGACAAGTATGAATCGACGCGTGGCTTTCCCGATGTCACCAGAACGCCCGTCCCGCGCTGGGACCTCATCGACCTTCGGCACTACGCGACGATGTCGATCCAGTTTTCGCGCGGCTGCCCGTTCGACTGCGAGTTCTGCGACATCATCATCATGAACGGCCGCAAGCCGCGAACAAAAAAGCCGGAGCAGCTGCTCGCCGAGCTCGACGGTCTCTACGCAGCGGGTTGGCGCAGCACGGTGTTCTTTGTTGACGACAATTTCATCGGCAATAAGAAGCTGGTGAAGCAGTTTTTGCACGCTTTGATTGAATGGCGCGAGCGCCGCAATCCGCAGATTGATTTCATCACCGAAGCGTCGGTAAATCTGGCGGACGACACGGAACTGTTGGATTTGTTGGCCGCCGCCGGCTTCCGCCGCGTGTTCATCGGCATCGAAACGCCGGTTGCAGAAAGCTTGCGCGAAGCTCAAAAATACCAGAACACCCATGGCGACCTGGTGGAGAAGATTCATACCGTGCAACGAGCCGGCATGGAGGTGATGGGCGGGTTCATCATCGGCTTTGACAACGACCCGCAGGATATCTTCCAGCTCCAATACGACTTCATTCAGAAGACCGGTATTGCGGCAGCGATGGTGGGCCTGCTGACCGCCCTGCCGAAGACCCAGCTTTATCACCGGCTGCTGGGCGAAGGCCGCCTCGATACGGCCACGACAGGCAACAACACCGAGGCCGTCCTCAACTTCATCCCCAAGCTCGATCGCGAGTTCTTGATCAGCGGTTACAAGCGTCTCATGTGGACCCTGTACGAGCCAACCACGTACTACCGCCGCGTGCTGACGTTCCTCGGCGAGTACAAGCCGCGCGGCCCGAAACTGAGGCTCACTTTCTCCGACGTGCGGGCATTCATACGGTCGCTGTGGATGATGGGCGTCCTGCACCGCGGCCGCCGGGCATTCTGGAAGTATCTTGCCACCGTGCTGTTCCGCCACCCCAGCAAGCTGCCACCGGCGATCGCGCTGGCGATCCACGGCTTCCACTACCGCATGGTCGCCAAGCGGCTGTAGCGAATTGGCCTGACTATGGCCTAATATCGGCATCTTTTCATTGTAGACCCGCGAGGAGGAGTAATGCCACGCTGCTCGGTCATCGCGCCATATCACGCCGACCAACCTGAAGTTTGGGATAAGGTCTCGCAGTACGATCTGGAGAACGGCGTCATCTCCATAGGCTGGAAGAAGGTCGGCGACGTTTCGTCTCTCGATGGGGACCAGCTTCGGCGACGCGTGGATGATACATATCCGGAACGTCCGCCTGCAAGCAGGAAATACATTTGACGACCGGCACCGCAAGTCATAATTATGCGGGGCGCGTTATCGATTCCCGTCTCAACTTCGTTGCAGCTAGTTTAATGCTGCTGCTATGAAACTTCCCAATGCCGAAAACGCGTTCGTCGATTTGGTAAAACTGACGGATTATTGCTTGAGCCCCGATCATCCGCGTGGCAAGCACAAGGCCCGAGTCTTTCAAGCGGTCTGCGGATTCACGGAGGAAAACGCTCGTCTGCTAAAACAACAGCTGCTTGAAGCCGCGGAACATGGCGATGCCGTCGAAGCTATGTCGGATATTTACGGCCGTCGATTCTTGATAGAATATAGCGTGCAGGGGCCACTCGGCGCCGGGCGGGTCCGCACCGCCTGGATTATTCGCCACGATGAGGACTTTCCGCGATTCGTTAGTGCATATGTCATATAGGGTGACACGATGGGCAAGCCAGTCGAACTATTGGATGTCGTCGCATTGGCCGAAGACCTTCCTGCGCATGGACTGGTTCGCGGACAGGTCGGCACAGTGGTCGAAACCCTCTCGCCCGGAGTGTATGAAGTCGAATTCTCTAACGACGAGGGAAAGACGTACGCGATGTTGCCGTTGAAGACGGAGCAAATGATTGTGTTGCACACCTCGCCAGTACGCACGCCGTAAGGCGCGCTACGCATGTCCATCGTCAACCTCTTGCTGGGGATCGTCTTATTGCTCTACGGGCGGACATTGTATTGGCTGTTTGTGGCATTGGCCGGGGCCCTTGTGGGTTCCGAATTGGCCGCGGTGCTTCTGGCCGATCAGCCGGAATCGATGCGGTTGCTGGCGGCCGTGCTGGGCGCGGTGCTTGGCGCCATTGTTGGAATATTTGCGCAGCGGATCGCCTTTGTCATTGGGGGCCTGTTCGCTGGCGGCTACCTCGGGCTGGTCCTGGCCCGCGCGGCTGGCATGCCGGGTGATCCGCTCGTGTGGTCCATCATCGGCGGCATTCTGGGCGCGATCGTCGCCGCACTTGTTATGGATTGGGCCATCATCGCCCTCTCCAGTCTGGCCGGTGCCGCGGCCATTGTCGGCCAGTTCAACTTGGAGGCAACGGTTGCCGCGATACTGTTCGTCGCGCTGGCGGTGATCGGCGTCGCGTTCCAGGGCAGAAGGCTGCAGCCCTCAACCCCGCCACCGTGAGCGCGGATGCAAGTGGCGTCTTGGGCGTTGAAAACGTGGTTGCGTGACGACCGGCGCTCAATGTCCTAAGACGAAAACCGCCCCGCAGTCGTAGCAAGCTTCGTCCATGCGGTGGCAACGGACGATTTCGATCTGAAACTCTTTGGTGTTCGGCAGTCGTATGCGGGCGCGCTGTTTGGGCAATAGCGCGACGGGCGACAGGAAGCGGATGCCCTGGCGCGACGCGTCGGCGCTGTAAACTCCTAAAACAGTATCCTGCCAGCGGAGGATCGCTTTAGCCCGCATAAAGAAGCGTTGATAGGCCCGCCGGCATCCGGAACGGTGCGGCATGAGGCCTAACTGGTCGAAGAAGTCTTCCATGTTCTCCGGCAGCCGGGTCTTGAGTTCGACCTTCTCCCAGGCAACGTCGATCAGGTTTTGTTCCTGGCTGAGATCCAACATTCGATCAGCCTCACGACGAAGGGAGGGCGTCGCAGCTTACTGCGGCTGTACGAAACGCGGGTGGCGAAGTTTAATGGTCCCGCATTGCCGATATGAGAGTTTACTTCGCCATTGATAAAAGGGACGTGCGAAACGAGATCGATCCCAGCGAAGCTGGCGAGTGCGAACGGACGTGATACCTCGGTTTACGCGGACTCTTCGGTCCGGATCGATTGTAAGAAATGTTGGGCGCGCCTAGCGCAATCGTTGGCCGGCATGCTATTTGCTTTGAAGCGGCGCGGAGTTTAATCTCACCCGCCAGGAGCAAGAAAATGGCTAGAGGTTCAAAGAAGAAGTACACAAGCAAGCAAAAGCGTCAAGCAGAGCACATTGAAGAGGGATACAAGGAGCGTGGCACGAGCGAAGAAGAGGCGGAACGCCGCGCCTGGGCGACCGTGAACAAATCAAGCGGTGGCGGTAAGAAATCGGGCGGAGGCCGCGGAAAGAAAACCAAGAAAGCTTCCGCCCGGAACGGCGGAAAGAAAGGTGGGAAAAAGGGCGGCAAGAAAGGCGGACGGAAGGGCGGAACGAAGAAAGGCGGACGGAAAAAAGCCGGCCGACGCAAGAAAGGTGGCCGAAAGAAAAAGAGCTAGCGCCTGATTGGATTGCCGTACAAATCGTGTCGGCAGGGGTTCGCACGCAGCATGAAGGCAACCCCTCCGACACGTAACATGCCGCGCGCCGCGTTTTCAATCTGGCCGATACGCAGCCATGTGACTGGGGTGTGCCACTGCTCGCGACACAACAGAGGGCGTCGTCATTGGTTACGGCACTGCTTGCCTCCCACAGCCCACTTCATCTTACCAGCGAGCAGTGCGAATGGGCATGTGGGCGCCGATCGGTTCGTCGCAAGCAGTGGCACTCCAACCCACAAAACGTTCTAAGTCATGGGCGCGAGCGAGGGAATCAATTCGATGAGCGGGTCCGTAAGGAGCTCGCCGGTCCGCAGCGCATAGTTCATGAGGTCGCGGCGGGTAACGATGCCGACGAACTTCCCATCTTCGACTACGGGCAGCCGCCGGAACGAGTACAGCGCGAACAACTGCGCGGGCCGAGAAAGCGAATCATCGGGATGTACCGTATGGACTTCCGGGGTCATGTGGTCGGAAACCAGCGCGTCTCTGGCGGTCGGATCGAACACGACATCGATCAGCGCCAATTCGGAGATGATTCCAACCACGGATCCGTCGGCGGCGACAACCGGTGCCCCGCCGATGTGTAGTTCGGTCAGGATTTTAACGGCTTCGGCCAACGTCGCGTCCGGGGGGACTCCGATGGCACGTTTAATCATCACGTCTCGAACTTTGGCCACGGGTATTGTCCTCAATTGGTTGAACGGATTAGTCCGGGTTCCAGCGCGAACCTGGCGCCGCATTCAAAGCAGGCCTGATCCACTCGGCGACACCGCGCCACCTCCAAGCTCAGCTCAGCGGTGGGCAGATGCAGCTTGACGCGCTCCTTGGGCATCAGTTGCACCGGGGAGAGAAAGCCTACACCTTGTCGCGAAACGTCTTTCGTGTAGCTGCCGAGCACCGAGTTGCCGCGCTTGAGAAGCGCCTTGCCCCGCATGTAATAGCGATGGTACGAGCGCTTGTTTTCGTTCCACAGCGGCATGGCGCCGGAACGGCCAAAAAAGTTCTTGCTCAACGGTTCCGGCAACTGCACCTTGGCGCTGGCACATTCCCAAAGGTCATCAATCATTTTTTGCTCATGGCCGAGTTCCAACATTCGACGACCTCCGGATCAAAGTGTGTGCCTGAGCTCTGCCGTATGTAACCCATAGCTTCCTGCGCCGTGGCGGGACGCCGGTAGGGACGTACGGCAGTCATTGCGTCGAACACGTCGACTACCGCCAACATCCTGGCCCAGGCGTGAATTTCGTCGCCCCGCGACCCGACCGGGTAACCCTTGCCATCTATCCGCTCATGGTGCTGGTAGACCAGCATCAGCTGCTCGTAAGTCAAATCGCCACGCTCGCACAATTCCTCGTATCCACGTTGAGGATGGGTCTCGATGATCGCGCGCTCCTCGGGATCGAGCTTCGCCGGCTTCGTAAGAATACTGGCCGGGATAAAACGCTTGCCAATATCGTGCAATATGGCCCCGATGGCGATCTGATCCAGCACGTTGCGATCGGTCCATCCCAGGCGTTCGGAAAGAATTACCGCGTAGCTGGCCACGTTCGTCACGTGGGTGAATGTATTGAAATCGTGCCGAGCGAGGCGAAACAGGTCGCGCGGCAGCACGTTGCCGGCCGTGACGATGGCGGTCAACTCCGGACCGACCTTGCCGGCGAGAGAGACAAATGGCCCGGAATCGACTAAGCAGGCCACGCGCTCGATTTGGACCGCCATGGCAAGCTGCAGCGCAGCAAATCGCTCGGCGCCCGGAATTTGCTCGTGTTGGGCCAGGCTGTCTACCGATTCGAGCAAGTGTGCTCCAAACTTCTCGAAATCGTCGGCACGTACGAAAATGTGCTGCACAGCTGCTTCTTGCAGCTTATTAAGTTGATCTGGCTCCAACGGACAGCGGGCCGCGTGATAGAGCACCGGCTCGGAATGCGGCTCGTATTGGACAAACAAATCAACGGTGGAATGCTGCAGGCGACGCAACATGTCGAGCTGTACGGCTAGATACCCCGCCGTCGGATTGGTACGGGCGACGCCTGCTTCGGCAAGCATGGTCATAGGAAACTCGCCTCGTTTAAATAGCTGCCCCTCGATGTCCAGACTTTCAAATGTCGGCGGCCACGTAGCCCCCCTTTTGGCTGCCTTGAGAGTGTAGGCCACAGAAGTAGCGCCGTCTCGCAACCATCAAAGGGATACAGCTACGCCAGACGCGAAGACCATGCAGGCCGACGTGGCCCCGGTAGAAACAGTCGGCTTAAGCGCTTTGTAGCGACTGTAGTGGCGCGACGGCGGCTGTGCCCGATTCAGCGGGCGTGGCTGCCGGCATTACGCTGTTTTTTCCAAGTCGCTCGCCTGGTTCAGCTTGTTGTAGAGCGTTTTGAGACTGATCCCGAGCTCGTCGGCCGCTTTGGGTTTATTGCCGCCGTGGCGCTCGAGGGCTTGGTAGATGGCCTGCATTTCGAGATCGCGGAGCGAAATGGGGCCGGGGTGATTGGCAGCGGCACCAGTAAGTTGACGGCGGTTGAACTGCACAGGCAGATGCTGGGCCGCGATCGGGCCATGGTCGCAGAGAATCGTGGCATGTTCGATCACATTGGCCAATTCACGGACGTTCCCCGGCCAGACATGCGACTTGAGTGATGCGATTGCATCCTCGGTAAGGTGCCGGCCGCTTGCCGCGGCTTTGCCCCGGAAGCGGCCGAGCAAATGCTCGGCTAGTTCCGGGATGTCATCCAGCCGATCGCGCAGCGGCGGCAAGAAGATTTCGAACGTGTTGATGCGGTACATGAGATCTTCGCGGAACTCTCCAACCGAAACCATTTCCGGCAGGTCGCGATGCGTGGCGCAGACGATTCGCACGTCAACCGTCATGGCGCGGTTTTCGCCAACGCGGCGAATCTCCCGACTTTCCAGCACCCGCAACAGCTTGGCCTGCATGGCCTTGGGAAGCTCGCCGATTTCATCCAGGAAAATCGTGCCTCCATTGGCCACCTCAAACAGCCCGATGCGATGCTCATCGGCGCCGGTGAACGCCCCCTTGCGATGGCCGAACAGCTCACTTTCGATGAGTGTTTCCGGCAAGCCGCCGCAGTTGATGGCGACGAACGGTTCGCCCGAGCGCGGACTTTGCTCGTGCACCGCGCGGGCGACCAGCTCTTTGCCGGTCCCCGTTTCACCCAGGATGAGCACGGTCGAGCCGGTCGGGGCCACTCTGGTAATCAGCGAGCGGACGCGTTCCATGCCGGTCGACGTCCCAATCAACCGGGGAGTGCCTTCGATCCGCTCCAGCCGGCGCTTTAGCGCCCGATATTGCTGCGTAAGCTTGCGCTTCTCCTGCACGCGCCCGAGCAGGGCCTCGATTTCGACCAGCTTGCAGGGTTTGGTGAGATAGTCGAATGCACCGTGTCGCAAGGCGGCAATTGCCGTTTCGAGCGACGACTTGCCAGTGAGCACAACCGCTTCGGCGTCGGGACAAAGCTCCGTGGCACGAGCAATGACGTCGATGCCGCCTAACCCCGGCATATCGAGATCCACGAGCAAGCAATCAAACTGTTCCTTTTCAAGCGCGGCGACAGCGGTAAGCCCGTCGGGGCAGACCGTTACGCGGTGGCCCATGCGTGGGATTTCCAGCTTCATGAGCTCTTGCAGCGAGCGCTCGTCATCGGCGAACAGCACGGCCAGACCTTTGGGTTCATTCGAGCTGTCAGCGCTTTGTGATTTGATCGTGCTCATCGTGGCAAATAATCAATGGGAATGGTGAGGAGATTACAAATTGCAAAGAGAATTGGTAATTCGCAAGTTGGAACTGTGAAGTCTGTTAAGCCGCCAGCGGCTCGCGTTTTCGCCACGGCGCCGGCTGCCGCAGGGGAAGTGTCACGATGAACGTGGAACCTCTGCCGAGTCCGGCGCTGGAGGCTGCAATCTGCCCGAGATGTTCTTCGACAATGCGGTAGGTTATCGACAGGCCAAGGCCGGTCCCCTGCCCTCCACGGCGGCGCGTAAAGAAGGGCTCGAACAAATGTTGCACCACGTCGTCCGTCATGCCGCAGCCGTTGTCGTGCACGACGATTTGCGCATCGGCGCCGCGCGGCGTCACGGAAATTGTCACCGTTCCGCCTGGCTCGACGCTATCCAGGCCGTTGGTGATGAGATTCAGCATGACTTGCTTGATTTCCTGCGGGCAGATTTCGACGATGACCGGCTCGCCGTCATCGAGCACGACATTCTTGTTTTGATATTTGCCCAAATGCCGGAGCATTTCGATGACGCCGGCCACTAGCTCGCGCAAGTCGGCGTGGTGTCGTTCCGAGTCGCCGATGCGAGAGAAGTCGAGCAGCTTTTCGGTGATTTGCTTGCAGCGGAAGGCCTCTTTCTGAATCATTTCGAGGTAGCTGCGGATCACATCCCGCTCCGCGACTCGGCTGTCGCCCACACCGTTTAATAGGTCTGTCAGCCGACTTTCGAGGGACTCGCTGCACATGGCAATCGAGGCGAGCGGGTTATTGATCTCATGAGCAACGCCAGCGGCCAGAAACCCTACGCTTGCCAACTGTTCGCTGCGGACAACCTGCTTCGTCCGCTCGCGGACCTGGCAATCCAGGTCGTCGCGAACCTCCCGGAAGCGGGCGGTCATGGCGTTCATGGCCTCGGCCAGCTCGCCCATTTCATCATCCGAATCGAGACGAATGCGGTGGTCGAATTTGCCGGCAGCCACTTCGCGGGAGCCCTCCACGAGTGTCGCTAGCGGCCCGGCGATCCACTTGCGGAAGAGTTGCACGGCCGCGACGAGCAAAATCGTGGCCAGTGTCGCGGTTGACCACGCCAGCACGATCGCCCAGCGGTAATGGATCCGGACCTCGTTCGAAAGGGCGTGCAGGCGGTCGTGCAGGTGACTCGGTAACTCGGCGGCCAGCTCGCGGAGTGTTTCAATGTCGTCGCGCAGCATGCCGATTGTAACTTCGTTGTCAATGTACCAACTAATTCCTTTGTTATCCGTGTCGTTCTGTTGAATACGTTCCAAGACAGCGTCGATTTGGGCCAAGGTCTCGCGTTCCTGGCGATCGTCGCCGATATTTTTGTCCGCGCGAAGTCGGTTGCTGTCGAGCTCTCGGCTGTATCGGCCGAGCGTCTTCTGAAATAGCTCGAATTTGGTGCGATATCTTTCCTGCAGTAAATCGATATCCCAAGTCTTTTGCTCCGAACCGGACTCCAACGCCATGACGCCGCCGGGAGCGTCGCCGAGCCGCTCTTCGACCTGGCTAAGAATGACTCGCAAATCCGCAACGTGCTGGCTGAGCTCGCTGGCCAGCGGCAATTCGGCAGCGCGAGCGCTGAGGCTTTTCACCAGGCCGCGATAGGCGTACAGGCCATAGTACGCACTTCCGAACAGCGTGAGCACCGAGACCGCCAACAGTCCCAGCCCCAGTTGCAGCTTGTTGCGAATCGGCCAGTGCGAAAAGAGCACGTGCGACCTCCTTGTCGCGCGGTCGACCGATGAGCCGGCCGATCGTCGGCGCCATAGCGCGCAATGGGCTTCATCCGTGAAAGCCCGCGAGTCCCCGCCGGGCACGGAAGTGTAGCAAACGAATGCGGAAGGCGGAAGGCGGAGGCGGACGCTAGCGTGTGCCACTGCTTGCGGCGATTCAATCGGCAATCAAATCACGATTCCGCACTGCTCGCTGTTAAACGGTTGTGAACCTAGAGAGGCAAGCAGTGCCGGAGCCTGACGTAACGCCTGATTCCATTCCGCGAGCAGTGGCACACGTCGGGGTACCGCGTTTCGGCTGAACAATTAGTAGCGATTCACCCTGCGCAGTAGCCAAACGCCAGCCAGCGATAGCAGGATATTCCCGAGCCACACGGATTGCGGCGGAAACACGCCGTCCTTCGCCTGGTCGACGCTCACCGCCAGAAGCGGGTAGTACACGACCAAAATCGGCAAGAAGCAGACGAAGAAGCTGGCAATGAACTCGCTAAAACGCAGCCACACTGCTACCGGCACGCCAATCATTACGAAGCACAAGCAGCTAAAACCGTTGGCCCAGCGGCGCCATGGCTCGGTCTGGAGACGATGGAGGCGGACCTGGGCGTTTTCCTTTTCCCGCTCGTGAATTTTCCATGACGCTTCGGAGAGCGAATCGAAGTCACCGGTGAGCATTCCGAACGCTGTCTGCGCCACAGTTGCCTGTTCAATGCGCCCCAGCAGCTCTTCTTGCTCGCGGATGGCCGGCGCGATTTCTGCCAGCGCGTACGTGGATGGGCTGCGGTTCTTGGTACTCGAGCCGGTCAATTCCTCCAGCGACATTACGTACTCTTGCGTGTCCGGATTGATCCACTTGACCGGACCGTCGAGGTCCAGATCGTGAAACCGCACGACGAGTTTGCCTTCGTCAGGAAGTAAATGCAGTTCGGCTTCCTCAGCCGAAATGGTCCAGGCAGGCTGCTCGTCGGAGGCTTGCACGATGAGCGTCGGCCAGATCAGGCGGTGACCTTCGACGTCCCGAACCGTGATGTTGGCTTTCCCCAAGTTGTAGGTATGCCGCATCCGCAACTGGCCGTACGTTACCTCTTCAATCGAGGCGAGAAATACCCGCTGCACGCCAAGCCGGCCCCAACTGACAGCCACGTCGTTGAGCACGACAGCCACGAAGCTCACGAGAGTCGCGAGCACCAACGTCGGCCAGATGACCGTCATCGGCGAGATGCCGAGCGATTTGATCGCCACAATTTCGTTGTACGACGCCATGCGACCGTAGACGCTCGTAGTCGCGAGCAGCATCGTGCCCGGCACCGCAAACTGCATCGCCTGCGGCAACAGGTAGGGCGCCATCCGCAGCAGCGGTCCCAGCCCGATGCCCTTGTCCACCGCCTCCTTGCCGATCAGCACCACAAAGATCAGCAGCGTCAGTCCGGTGAGCGTCAACAAGAAGACCTTCAACAGGTCGAACAGCACGTAGCGGGTGAGAATGCGCATGGGCCGATTACTCTAGCAAGTGCGATGTCGGGCGCAAACGACAATTCACTGCTAGCTTGCAGTGCAATGCGTCGCGGAACGTAGGACGGACAATCCTGTCCGTCGTTGATCCATTGGACGGACAGGATTGTCCGTCCTACCAGCGGCTCCCGCTGGTCAGGGTGCTGCGTCAGCATCCGGATCGACTGTCGGCCGGTGCTCGCGGAGCTGCTGCATGATCTCGCGGATGGCCTGGCAATATTGGCGAAGGGCTGCCGCGTGGTCGCCAGACTCGGCCGAAGCTGCCGCTTGGGTCCGCTGTTCGTCAAACGGCTGCCAATCGATCGACCAATCCCCAGGTTCCGTTTCCGGCAGCGCCCGAAGCGTGGCGGCGACTTCCGCCAGCGTGGCAACTATGCGGCCGTTGGGCGGGCAATCCGCCTTTCGATAAGGACCGTTACCGTAAGGCCCGCCGATAGGCCCGACTGAAAGGTACGCCCCGGCCTGCGACCGCGGACGGAAATTCACAGCCGCCAACAACGCCGCAATCATGCCCACGGCCGAGACGGCGGCGCCCGCCCATAAACGATTGGCGAGAAAATAAACCAGCGTCGCCAGACAAGCGCCAGTCGCGAGCCAGAGCGGTGCGGCGTGCCACGGTCGTCCGCGTGCCAGCGGGCCATTTCTAGGGCTCTTCAGATCCGTCGTGGCCGGCGCCTCGCCTTCGATGCGCGCGATAATGACGGAAATGTTGTCCGGGCCGCCACGAATATTGGCCAAATCCACCAGCGTCTCGGCCGCTTCCTCCGGCGGCAGGCATTGCAAGATGGAGCCAAGCTCTTCGTCCGAAATCTGGCCGCTTAATCCGTCACTGCATAACAGAAACACATCGCCGGCAGCGACATTGTACGGCCCCTCGATATCGACGTGCACCGTCGGATGTGGACCGAGCGAACGAGTGATCACGTTCTTCGGAATATAGGCAGGGACATCTTCCTGGGCCATTTGGCCGGCGGCGGCCATCTCCCATACGAGGCTGTGATCGAACGTGAGCTGCTCGAGCAATCGACCACGGAGCCGATACACGCGGCTGTCACCGATGTGGGCCACGAGCGCCCCTTGCGGCAACAGCACGAGACAACTGCACGTCGTGCCCATGCCCTGAAAGCCAATGCTGCTCTGGCCTTTTGCGTGGATCGCCGTGTTGGCGTCGCGAATCGCTTGCCGAAGAGCCGCCGGCGGGTAGAGGTCGCGGAGCTTGAAATAGGTATGCGGGATGTTATCGACAGCGATCTTGCTGGCCAGCTCTCCGGCCGCATGCGCGCCCATGCCGTCAGCCACCATGAGCAAATGGCCGCGCGTCGCCCAAGTGGCCACGTCGTCGGTGACCATCACGGCCAGGGCGTCCTGATTATTCGTCCGGCGCATGCCCAAATCGGTCACTGAAGCGTGCTTCAGCACAAACGTGGGGCAGATGGAGCCGTGATCGTTCGTCGGCATGCGGCACGCACGAGGCGGGAGCTAAAACCAGCTAGCAGCAGTGGTTCGGAGGGCTGGTGATGACGGAGTCGTTTATTTTAGCGGTGGAAATCCGCATGGGAAGCTATCCGCATGCATTCAAGCTCATTTCCCACTCGGGCTGGCCGCTCGACGACACCATTTCTATACTTCGCGGCCCTTCTTTTCTTCTTTTCGGTTTCGCGATGAGCCGTGTCATGCATCCGCCGCGCAGGGTGGGCATTGTCCACCGTATCCGACGCGCCGTCGTTCGCGGGCAGCGCCCGCAGTACGGGCGGATCGTTCTTCTCATCATGCTCATGCTGCTTTCGGCTACGGGGTGCGTTCGACGGCGGCTGAACGTAAGAACGAATCCGCCCGGCGCGCTGGTATACGTGGATAACCAGCAGATTGGCACGACCCCCTGCTCCGTGGACTTCACCTACTACGGCACCCGCGAGATTCGACTCGTGAAGCCGGGCTACGAAACACTCACGCTCAACCAGCCCATCCCGGCGCCGTGGTATCAGGTTCCGCCGCTGGATTTTGTCAGCGAGAACCTGGTGCCGACGAAGATCCGCGACAACCGCACCGTAACCTATAACCTCGCCCCGCAGCTCATCGTGCCCACGCCGCAGCTCTTGGACCGGGCGAACCAGTTGCGGCAAGAGACGCTGCAATATCCCACGACGCCCGCCAGCGCGAGCGTGCCGATTGGCGCCGGCGCGCCAGCGCCGGTGCGATAAAGCAGGGCATGGCATACGCGGTTGAGTCGATGCTTCCATAACCGGCGTTACCATCGCCGGCTTTATGGTCATTTGATCGGGCTGGGATCCACTGCACCAGAAATAAGGCGACCCGGTTCCTTGGCAATCTTATACATGAAGATCCGCGCGTCTTCTACAATTGGCCGTAACCGTTGCGCCAGTTGATGAATCTGCTCGAGCACGGTGTTCGCATTGCACATCAGCCGGTTGAGGTTCTCGTAGACTTGCGGCTCATAGATCAACCGACCGATAGTGCCCTCTCTATTGTTAATTGCCTGCGTAAGCACGCTGAAGTCCTCAACCATTCGATCCAGGCCCTCCACGGCGCGAACCATGGAATCGGCGATTTCACCGCCTCGTTCGCCCAGCGGCCCCGTGAAACCCTCCAAATTGCGGAGGTTTTTGTCCGCCAGTTCGAGCGTATCGCGGAATTCCTGCATCATGATGCGGGCCTCGCGCACGGCGTCGGGCAACTCGTACAGGCTCTGCCGCAAGCGGCGCCGCATCTCAGGACCCTCAATCGGCGGTTGTCCATTGGCCGGTGGCGCACCCTCGATTGGCGGTTGTCCGATGAGCGGCGGTTGGCCATTGAACGGCTGAACCGGTTGCCGCGCCTCAATCGGCTGGTCCCCAATGATCTCGTTGAACGAGGTCATCGTTTGCGCGAACTGGTTCATCGCGCGTTCCGTCGTGTCGAGAAGCCGGGTGACGCGGCCCTCCTCGGTTTCATCGCCGAATGCTCTGTTGACGCGCTCGGCCAGCTTGGATACCTCCGCGCCGGCTTCGCCGAGCGAGCGGGCCGCCGATTCGAATTCGTCCTTCAAGTCGGCAAAATTGGCGATGGCGTCGAACGGGTTCGGTTCCACCTCGCCGCTAAAGTCGTAGCCATCGGGCACCGGTTGGGCACCCGGACGCAATGGCTTGGTTCTGAAGTCGATCGTCGCGTCGCCCAATACGGTGGTGCGAACGCGCGGCTCGTAATCGGGATAAAGCGGCCGATCGCCGTCGATTTCCGCCTTCAGCAGCACGCCGTCTTCCTCATCTACGATCGATTCCACGCGGCCGATCAAAATGCCGTTCTTGCGAACCGGCGTGTTCGGCCCGACGCCCGGTGCCTCCCGCAGTTTGATTCCGATTTCATAGCTTAACCGGCCCCAGGGCAGCCAAGAGGTTGGAAGCGGCGAATTGAGCGTCGCCAACAGGGCGCCGATGATCATGGTGGCGAACACCACCACGCCCACCCGGAATTGCATTTGTCGTTCGTTCATGGGAAGAAAAGCTTTTAGCTCTTAGCTGTTAGCTGTTAGCCATTAGCCAAACGGTTGTTAGTGCATGCTTGAAGCTAATAGCTAAGAGCTAATAGCTAACAGCTTTCTCTTGCATTTCCATGAGTCGATCGCCCGCTTCGCCACGGACGAATTGGGCGACTCGCTTGTCTTTCGACTCCATGATCTCTTTGGGAGTGCCGTCGAAAATGATTTGCGGCTCTCCCCGCTCCAAGCGCGAAAGCGGGTACAGCATGACAATCCGGTCGGCCACCTTCGTGGCGTTTTTCATGTCATGCGTTACGACCACGCTCGTCACCGGCTGCTGTTTGCGCGTGCGGACGATAAGTTCGTTGATCACGTCGCTCATAATCGGGTCGAGCCCGGTGGTCGGCTCGTCGTAGAGCAGCACTTCGGGGTTCATCGCCAGGGCCCGGGCCAATCCGACCCGCTTCCGCATGCCTCCCGAAAGCTGCGCCGGCCGCTTGCCGAGCACACCGCGCGGCAGCCCCACCTGGGTCAGCCTCTCGACCACAATCCGTTCCACTTCTTCCGGCGGCAAGTCGCGATTCTGGCGCAGCGGAAACGCAATGTTCTCGGCAACCGTCAGGCTGTCGAACAGCGCCGCATTTTGAAACAAGAAACCGAACCTGCCACGCAGCGCCGTGATTTCCTTGTCGCCCAGCTCGTCGAGCCGCTGGCCGTCGAACGTCACATAGCCGCTTGTCGGGCGCAGCAGGCCGATAATCGTTTTGAGAAGCACCGTTTTGCCGCACCCGCTCTCGCCGATCACGGCCAGCGTCTCGCCGCGCGGCACTGCAAGCGTGATGTCCCGCAGCACTTCATGCCGTCCGAACACAACGACCAGCTCGTGCAGCTCGATCAGCCCGTTGGCGCTACGTTCTGTGTTTGTCTTTCCCATTTCGTCCGCTTCGTCAATTCGCCATCAGAAACCTTGCCCTGGTAATCGAAGTGGCGGGAATATGAATCTTCATGTCAGCAATTGCGAATCCAGTAAGGCAAACAAACCCACAAGGAAAAACAAATAGAGCAAAGGTGCAAGCGAATAAAACACGGTTGATTTGGCACTCCCCCAATTCGCTCTCTCCCAGCCCATCGCACCGCAGGCGAAGTAAACAACTGGGTACAGAGTTGTACCCCAAAGGAAGGTGTGCCAAGCCAACCAGGGGACAATTCCGACTTGGTCCGTTGACCCCTCGGCGAGAAAGTACATTAGATGTGCAAACAACACCCACGGATACATAATCAGCGGAATTCCAGAAATAACAATGAGTGGCCAAAAACTATGTTTCATACACAACCGACCATTCGAAGCGGCAAAAAAAATCGCGCTACACCACTTCCGGCCAAATCATCTCCTGCACCCTGTCGAGCCCGATGCTGAGGAACAAGTCGAGCACGATGATGATCACGAACGACAGCACGAACGCCGCGGTCGCCGCCCGGCCCACCCCCTCGGCCCCCGGCGCGCAATTGAAACCGCGGTAGCAGCTTACGATTGCAATCGTAGCGCCAAAGAACACGCTTTTGAAGATGCCGTAAAACAAATCCCAGTTGTCGACGAACTCCCGCGAGTTATTCCAGTAGTGGTACGAATCGATGCCAAACACCTGAACGCTGTAGAGCCAGCCCCCGACCACGCCCATGAAGATGGCCATAATGGTCAGCGAGGGGATCATCAACAGGCAAGCCAGGAAGCGCGGCACGACGAGATAATGCACTGGATTGGCGCCCATGGAGACGAGTGCATCAATTTGCTCGGTGACCCGCATTGTGCCGATTTCGGCGGCGATCGCGCTGCCGACGCGGCCGGCCAGCATCGTGGCGGCCAGCACCGGCCCCAGCTCGCGGCACATCGACAGGTTGATCAACGCACCCAGGCGCGTTTCGAAACCGAACTGCTTGAACTGCGTGTAGGTCTGCACGGCCAGCACCATGCCGATGAAGGTGCCGGTAAGCGCGACAACCGGCAGGCTCAAGACGCCAATGTTGTAAAACGCGGGAATCAGCGTGCCGCGCCGGGGAAGTCGCGTCAACAGCCACGAAAACATCCGCAGCATGAACAGCGTCATGTCGCCCAGCGTTTCGAACCAGCGGATGACTACGGCGCCGAGATCGGCGATCCAGTCGTAGATGGCCGCCGCGAAACCGGGACGGCGGCTGTTGGCAGGCGAATTGGCGGACGCCGTAGACATGGGAGATGAGTAGGTCAGGCTATGCCTGACACGCTGCGGCCCTCAGGCATAGCCTGACCTACCGCGGCGCGTACCGCCCCCCTGGCGTACGCCACTGTTGTCGGCATGCGAAACTCTGCTGCTTGAGTAAAGTTTACGATCGCACCAACGCGGGCCAAGCCGTCGAATGGGGAATGCAGTGCTGGCAGTAGCGCGGGCGTACCTGCACTTCGTCGGTGAAGAGCCATTTAGCCGCCGGTCATTGACCGGCGGCTAATTAGTATGGAGAAATGTCATGAGGTCGCGCAAGTCGTCGATGGATAGCGTCGCCTGCAACCCGTCCGGCATGATCGATGTGCCAGACGCCTGGCGCAGTTCGATGGATTCACTCGGCAGCGAGAATACGTTGCCGGCGGAATCAAAGTACTCTTCCATGCCGTTGTCGCCTCCCTTGGGAAGTCGTAATCCTGTGTGCGTTTTGCCGTCGGCTGTGATGAGAACCCAAGGCTGGTAGTGAGGCGCAATTTCCTGGCTGGGCTGGAGGATCGAGGCGATAATTCGCTCGCGGCTGCTGCTGGCAGCGATTGTTGTCAAATCAGGCCCGCTTCGGCCGCCACGACCATGATGCTGATGGCAAATGCCGCAACGCGGTCCGACGGGATAAAAAAACAGACGGCCCCCGGCAACCGGGTTGCCGGAGTCGCGGAGCAGCGCGTTCCAAGCTGTCAGGTCGTCGGCCGGTGGTTTGGTTTCCGACGGAGTGGATCGCAGGCCCGCGAGCCGCAGTGCCCGCTGTGCCTCATCTCGAAGGATTCGCACGTCACTGGCAGCGAGAGACTCAACCAAATGGCGGTGCTTCTCAGCGTCAGCAGCCAGCCCGACAATCGCCTCGGCCCGGACTTCAACATCCTGCGCCACGTCGCCGGCCACTTCAGATAAAAGATCGAAACGGTCCGGATTCGATTGCTGGGCAAGCGAGCGCACGGCCTCCAAACGCAGCGGCAAATGCGGCGACCGCAAATAATCCCGCAGCCGATCGAGCGTCACGAATTGGTGATCCGGCGAAAGCAATCGAAGTGCCAGCGCATGGATTTCCGCCGAACGCCGATCGTTCCGCAATTCGCGCACGAGCAGTTCATCGCTTATGCCGGCGCCGCGCAAACTTGGTTCATGATCCAACCAATCGATTGCCGCGAGGACGGCCAAATAATATCGCGGGCTAGGCTGCGGACCGTTGAGCAACTCAACGACATCGTCGCGCAACCCGGAGATTCGTTCGTCGGCGATCCAACGCACGGCGAACAATCGCACGTCCGCTGACTCATCGTTCAGCGCCTCCGTCAAAATCGGTTCGGCGTCGTCAGCGCCCTTCCAGCGCTGGTCGACGAGCAAACCAAGTTTGTCCCTGGGGCTGGACGCGTCGGTGTTAACTTCGGCGATCACCGATGGAATCGACGATCGTTGGTTATCCGGCAAAACGAGTCGCCAGACTCGACCTTTGCCGTGAACCGGATAGTCGCGCAGCACCCAGTCGCCGAAGTAGAGCGAGCCATCTGGCGCCACTGCCATGCCGGTTGGACGGAAGTTGGCATCGCCTTGCACGACGACTTCCCGCTGGGCGTCGTAGGATGCGCCCCGCGGTACGAGCTGATAGCGTTCGATACGATGGTCGCCCCAGCTCGTTACCCACAAGCTGCCGGCGTGTGGAACAATTGCGGTGGGTGCCTCACCGGTGCCGCAAACCATTGGCAGCGTGCCGGGCAGTTCGCCGTTCCAAGCTTGCAGCGGATGGTTGCCGGCGCGCCCGTATTGGAAGCGGTGACCGTAGTCGCCGCCTTCCCTTACGTTTAGAAGCCGGCATGGCGGACTCGCATCGGGGTCGTTATCCACGATGAAGATGCGCCCATCCGGCAATACGCAAATGCTGAACGGATTCCAGAAACCCGTGGCAAGTCGCTCCAGACCCCGACCCTGGTCAGAACAACGAAAGATAGTTCCCGCGCCGTCCTTGCCGGTAATTGCGGCTCCCTCTGAACCGATCAGACGATAGGGAATTCCGTGGTTTTCGCCCAGGCCGATCAACAAATCGCCGCCGTTGGCCAGTTGGGCGATTCCGCTCAGACCGTTGTGCGGGTAAGCGTCCTCCGTCTCAAGCCGGAGAAGCACTTCATTGTTATCAGCCACGCCATCCTTATCTGTGTCGCGTAGCAGTACGACGTTATGCCGGGTCACGAGGTAAGCAGCGCCATCGGGCCGTACCAGTACGTTCATCGCATGGCGAAAACCCGCGGCGAACGTGCTCCAGCGGTCGAGCCGGCCGTCGCCATCGGAGTCGGCGAGCATGCGGATTCGGTCGCCGGCCGGACCGTCATACTCATCCGGCCGCTCATGCGTATGCGATTCCACGATCAGCAAACGGCCTTGGCGATCAAATGCCAAACCTATTGGCGTGACAATATCGGGCTCGCTTGCGACCAATTCCAGCTTGTAACGGTCGTCGGCAACGCGAGGCGGCGCGGCCTCGCTTGCGCGGTAAATCGCCAGTAAAGGCATCATCGCACAGAGCAATGCAAGTCTATGGTCGGACATGACAAAAGCCTCTACGCCTCCATTGTGCGCCATCGAGACGCGACGGAAAAGGAAAGGGAATTAGCCTTCATGATGGCATATATGTGGATGACAGTTGCCACTCCGTGTCGTAAAATAGTGAAGAAATGAAATTCTGGAGCAGCAAGACGTGAGCGAGATTCTATTTTTCGTCGAAGAAGCGGATGAAGGAGGCTTTACAGCCCGTGCTGTGAATGAATCGATATTCACCGAAGCCGATACCTTGGACGAATTGCGTCGCAACGTGCTTGAAGCCGTTGAATGTCACTTTGAAGACCATCAAATACCAAGGGTCATCCGCTTACACATTGTCCGTGATGAAATTCTTAAGGCATGAGGCTCCCGAGGAATCTCTCCGGCGACGAGCTAATTAAGGCGTTAGCACGTCTTGGTTACCAGCCGACACGGCAACGAGGTTCTCATGTGCGGGTCACCACTGAGCAGAACGGCAGACACGACCTGACTGTACCGCGAAGTAATCCATTGCGAATTGGTACGCTAGCCGCGATCTTACGCGACGTTGCGACACACCACTCCATATCACGCGATGAACTGCTGAAACGAATTTTTGACTAGGACCTACGGCGGAAATTCCGTAACAGGGCTTTCAGCACCGGCCAAAAAAATTAGCCCCGGGTCAATGACCCGGGGCTAATTGGATTCCCAATCATGAGCCGAAGCCTAGGCCTCGCCTTCGCCGGCTTGTTCGCCGCCGTCGGCTGCGGCGCCGGCGCCGACTGGCTCCGGCTCCGGCTGCTCCTTGACCGAGAGGCCTTCGAACACAAGCTGTTTCTTGTCGCCCACCTTCTTGACCTCGATCTTCACCAGGTCCTTGCCAGCGAATTCACCTTTGAGCAGCTCCTCGGCCAGCGGATCTTCGACAAACGTCTCGATCGCCCGCCGCAGCGGCCGTGCACCGTAGTCGGTGTTCGAGCCCTTCTTAACCAGGAACTCCTTGGCTTCGTCTGTAAGTTCGATCGTGAGGCCCTTTTCCTTGAGTCGACCGCGGACCTTCGCCAGCTCCAGATCGACCACTTGCTTCATGTCCTCGTCGTTCAGGTGACGGAAGACGATGATATCGTTCACGCGGTTGATGAACTCCGGCCGGAAGACCTTTTCGATCTCCTCGGTGACGCGGGTCTTCATGCTCTCGTAGCTGGCGTCCTGATCGGGCTTGGTGAAGCCGAATGCCGCCTCGTTCTTGATCGCCTCGGCTCCCGCGTTGGTCGTCATGATGAGGATCGTATTGCGGAAGTCGATGTTGCGGCCAAAGCTGTCGGTCAGCCGGCCTTCTTCCATCACCTGGAGCAGCATGTTGAACACCTCGGGGTGGGCCTTCTCGATCTCATCGAGCAGGACCACCGCGTAGGGACGGCGGCGGATTTGCTCGGTGAGCTGGCCGCCTTCCTCGTAGCCGACGTATCCCGGCGGGGCGCCGATCAGCCGGCTCACGTTGTGCTTCTCCATGTACTCGCTCATGTCGATCTGCACCAGCGCGTCGGCGTCGCCGAACATGAATTCCGCGAGCGCCTTGGCCAAGAGCGTCTTTCCAACGCCCGTCGGGCCGGCGAACACGAACGTGCCAGTCGGCCGCTTCGGGTCTTGCAGACCGCTGCGGCTGCGACGGACCGCGCGGGCCACCGCGCGAATGGCCTCGTCCTGGCTGATCACGCGCTTGTGCAACTCGTCTTCCATCTGCATCAGACGCAACGAATCCTCGGTCGTCATCCGCGTCAGCGGAATGCCCGTCATCTTGGAGACGACCTCGGCAATGACGTCTTCGTCAACCACGCCGCCGTTCTCACGCGATTTTTCGCGCCACTCCTTAGTGATCTGCTGCTTTTTCTTCTTAAGCTTGTCGGCCGAATCGCGGAGCCGGGCCGCCTGCTCGAAGTCCTGGTTCGCCACCGCTTCCTCTTTCTGGCGGTTGAGCGCCTCGACCTCTTCGTCAATCTCTTTGAGATTGGGCGGCTTCGACATGCTCTTGAGCCGCACGCGGGCGCCCGATTCGTCGATCACGTCGATCGCCTTGTCCGGCAGGCAGCGGCCCGTGATGTAGCGGTCACTCAGCTCGACTGCGGCCTGGATCGCGTCATCGGTAATCTGCACGCGGTGGTGCTCCTCGTACCGGTCGCGCAGGCCACGGAGGATTTTTACCGTGTCAGCGGGGCTGGTCGGCTCGATGAGGATTTCCTGGAATCGGCGTGCCAGCGCCGAGTCCTTCTCGATGTACTTGCGGTACTCGTCGAGCGTGGTGGCGCCGATGCACTGGATTTCGCCGCGCGCCAGCGCGGGTTTTAAGACGTTCGAGGCGTCGATCGCCCCTTCCGCCCCGCCGGCGCCCACCAGCGTGTGCAGCTCGTCGATGAACAGAATCGTGTTCTTCGCCCGGCGGACTTCGTTCATCACGGCCTTGATCCGCTCCTCGAACTGGCCGCGATATTTCGTGCCGGCGACCATCATCGCCAGGTCCAGCACGACGATCCGGCGGTCCAAGAGCAGCTCGGGCACGTCGCCCTCGATGACACGTTGGGCGAAGCCTTCGACGATGGCCGTCTTTCCGACGCCCGCTTCGCCCAGCAGCACCGGGTTGTTCTTCGTTCGGCGGCTGAGGATTTGGATGGCCCGCTCAATCTCGGTCTCGCGGCCGATGACCGGGTCGAGCTTCTTCTGGCGGGCCAGCTCGGTGAGGTCGCGGCCGAAGCTATCGAGCGCGGGCGTCTTGCTGCGGCTCTTGCGGCCTTCACTGCCTTCTTCGCCCACGCCGCCGCGGCCGCCCCGCTCGCCCTCGGCGCCTTCAATGCCGTGGCCCAGCAGGTTGAGCACTTCCTCGCGGACTTCTTCCAGCTTCAGTCCGAGATTCATGAGCACCTGGGCCGCCACGCCCTCTTGCTCGCGCAACAGGCCGAGCAGAATGTGCTCGGTGCCAACGTAGTTGTGATTCAGATTACGGGCCTCTTCCATCGAGTACTCGATGACCTTCTTGGCCCGCGGCGTCTGCGGCAGCTTGCCCATCGTGACCATGTCTGGCCCGCTCTGGACGAGCTTCTCGACCTCGAGGCGAATCTTGCGAAGATCGACGTCAAGGTTCTTGAGCACGTTGGCCGCCACGCCGCTGCCCTCCTTGATGAGGCCCAACAGAACGTGCTCCGTGCCGATATATTCGTGATTGAAACGCTGCGCCTCCTGATTGGCGAGCTGCATCACTTTTCTGGCTCGATCAGTAAATCGTTCGTACATTTATAACTCCGGGTGTCATCGGCCAGCCGGACCGCTTGTACACGGTTTCCTGCTGGTCCGCTCTAATTGTATGCGACAAGTCAAATCGGTCACGCTGGCACGTAGCCGAGTCTCTCCGAGACTCGTGCCCGTCTCAAATCCGCGTCTCGGAGAGACGCGGCTACGTGTCCGCAAAGTCTCCGCAAGTGTAGCCCGCGACGTGCCGCGATTCAAGGCAAGTTACGCTGCCGCTTGGAGTTACCGCGATTCAGCGGTATGATCGGCAGTGGCAGTTGTTATTTACATGGCTTTCAGACGCCGATTGGCTGCGCAGTTAATTGCGTACACCTCGCTGGATGTACACTACCCCGCCAATGCGGATTCTCGACGCAGCCCTGAATCGGGCCGGGGAAGGCCTGCGCGTTCTCGAAGACTATGTGCGATTTGTGCTGGATGACCCGTTTTTGACCGGGCAAATTAAATCGCTGCGGCATGAGTTTGCGGCGACTGCGGGCCAGATTCCCACGCCCGACCGGCACGCGGCCCGCGACACCGATCGCGACGTCGGCACGGCCATTTCGCACCACAGCGAGACCAGCCGGGACGACGCCTGGGGCGTTTGCGCGGCAAGTTTCAAACGCACCGAGCAATCGCTCCGCAGCCTCGAAGAATACGGCAAACTCCTCGACGAGGAGTTTGCCAAAAAGATCGAATCTCTTCGCTACAGGCTATACACGCTGGAGAAGGCGGTTGACGTAGGCCGTTCGAGCCGAGACCGGCTGGAGGGCGTGCGGCTTTGCGTGCTCGTCGACGGCGGCAATTCGGCCTCGGAATTTGAGCGGCTCATCGGCGAGCTAGTCGAAGCAGGCACCGGGATGATCCAGTTGCGAGACAAGCGGTTAGATGACCATGAGTTAATCGCCCGAGCCCGACAATTGAGGCAGGTAACGCGCGGCACCCGTACGCTCTCGATCGTAAATGACCGGTCTGATATCGCTGCTGCAGTCCATGCCGACGGCGTCCACCTCGGCCAGGAAGACCTCGCCGTGAAGGACGCCCGGGCAATCGTCGGCACGAGAGCACTGATCGGCGTCTCAACGCACAACATCGAGCAGGCACGGACTGCGGTTCTCGACGGGGCCAATTACCTTGGCGCCGGGCCAACCTTTCCATCGCAAACCAAAGTGTTTGACCAATTTGCCGGCCTGGACTATCTCCGCGAGGTAGCCGCTGAAATCCGCCTGCCCACTTTCGCCATCGGCGGGATTACGGCTCAAAACCTTCGCGAAGTATTGTCCGCAGGAATCTCGAAGGCTGCTGTCGGCGCGGCGATAACACAGGCCAATACTCCCTCTGTCGCCATACACGAATTATTGTCTATCCTGAATGAAGCATCTGCGACAGCCTTGGGAGTGTAGTCATCTCGTTGCGAAGCGCGGCGAGCACGTTACGCGCCTATCTCTGGTAAATGATCAGGGTGAGATTCGCTCAGGAAGTGTGCGGTACTGGCAACTCATGAACGAAAGCAGTCCTAGCCCTGAGATCGGACTGATCAAGTACCGCAAGCTGCTTATCGCGTTCTCAGCTGTGTGCGGGCTGATCTGCCTGCTACTGATCGGGTTGTGGGTGCGAAGTTATTGGCGTTTCGACCAGTTCATCCGGCGTGTTTCGACAACTAACTATGTTGCGTTTACGTCGTTTCAGGGACAATTTGCGTTCGGAATGTCGAACGACCCCTTACTGAGAGCGGTCTTTAAGCAGACCTGGGCAAGGCGGGGATTTCGGACGAGTGAATGGGATGAAGCCTTGCGCGGGCCAGTAGCATTCTTTCCCTCTACGCCAAGTCCTAATGACACCAGAATCATCACTTGGCCATGGTACGATAAACATCCGTTCGTTGTGGCACCGGGAACGACCTACACAGAGGTCATCCTCCCCTATTGGTTACTCTTCCTTCTAGTTATCACTCTCGGCGCGGTGCTGTGGTTCAAGTGGCCGAAGCGCTTCAGCCTCCGCACGCTGCTAATCGCCATGACGCTGGTTGCGGTGCTACTTGGAGCAGTGCTTTGGGCAGTAAAATGACCCCCGCTTCGTTTAGTGCATAGTTCCGGACCACCTTGCTTTTGGCCACGACTTCCGCTAGCCTATATGTACACAAGTATAGTACATGCCTCACACCACTTGGTTGACCACGTTACAGCCGGGCCGCTTGAGCTGCGCCCGCCTACTAGCACTCAGCCGATGCTGCCGCTGTGCGCAAAGCGCAGGACCAAACTTGCGCATGAGGACATACAATAACCTGTCCCCTTGTGTCCCCTTCCGGAAAATTGACGTTTCTCAAAGTGAGATTGGTGGCTCTCGACTCTTGACCCTCGACCCTCGACGCTCTCATGCTCCACGCGATCATCATGGCCGGCGGCACCGGCACACGGTTCTGGCCCGCCAGCACCAATGAGACCCCCAAACAGCTCCTTCGGCTGGTGGGCGACGCCACAATGCTGCGCCAAACGGTCGATCGGCTCGGCGAGCTGGTTCCCAATGAACGCCGACTTGTGGTCACGAATAATCGCCTCGTAAACGCAGCCCGGCAGCAACTACCGGAGCTTCCGCCTCGTGCGATCATCGGCGAGCCCTGCAAACGCGACACCGCCCCTTGCATCGGCCTGGCCGCACTGCTCGTCAGCCGCACCGACGCGGACGCCACGATGGCCGTGCTACCGGCCGACCACATCATTCGCCCCGCCGAGACGTTTCAGTCGGCGATACGGCAAGCCGCGCAGCTCGTCGACGAATCACCGCACCGAATCGTGACGTTCGGAATCAAGCCCACCTACCCGGCCGAAGTCTTTGGCTACATCCACCGCGGCGAACCGCTTGCGTCTTCGCATGCCGCGTACACCGTAAAACGCTTCCAAGAAAAACCCGACGCCACGAAGGCTACGAAATATCTCGACTCCGGCGAGTACTACTGGAACTCCGGCATTTTCGTGTGGCGAGCCGCCACGATCATCGATGCCCTTCGCCAGCAGCAGCCGGAGATGCTGACGCACCTCGAGGCGATTGTCGCGGCGTGGGACACAAATCAACGCGACGCCGTGTTTCAGCGCGAGTTCCAGGCGATCGAGCCGATTTCGATCGACTACGCCGTGATGGAGCACGCGCGCGACGTAGCCGTGATCGAAGCGCCATTCGAATGGGACGATCTGGGCGGCTGGCAAGCCCTGGCCCGGCTCGCCGGCGCCGACGAAACCGGCAACACGATTGTCGGCAAGCACCTTGGTTTGGAAACGACGGGCACGATCGTCCGCACCGATGACGACCACTTGGTGGTGACGCTCGGCTTGAACGACATGATTGTCGTTCACACGCCCCATGCCACGCTCGTGGCCAACAAGCACGACGAGGAAAAGATCCGTCAAATCGTGAAAGAGCTCGAATCGCGCGGCTGGACGGAGTATCTGTGAGCCATGCGCATTGCGGGGATCGACTACGGCACCGTGCGGATCGGCATTGCACTAGCGGAAACGGATGTCGGTATTGCCGGGCCCTATGCGAACTACACGCGGCAAACGCCGGACCTCGACGCGGCCTACTTTGCGCAATTCGCGATGCAGGAGCAGATTGACCGATTCGTCGTCGGCTTGCCGGTCCATTTGCACGGCGGCGAGAGCCAGAAGTCAACTGAAGCGCGGGCATTCGGCGAATGGCTCGGTACGGTCACCGGCGTGCCGGTCGAGTTTTTTGACGAGCGGTTCACTACGGCAGAAGCGGACGAGATCTTGGGCGCCGCGAAGCTGACCAAGAAGCAGCGCCAAGCCCGCCGCGACCAGCTCGCCGCGCAGATCATGCTCACCGCGTTCCTGGAATCGGGAAGCCGTGGGCAGGATAAGCCGGGCGGAATTGATTGAATCGATGACCAAGCTGATCTTTGGCTGTGGCTACTTGGGGAATCGAGTTGCGCGGCGTTGGCGCGAGGCTGGCCACGACGTGGTGGCGGTCACTCGCAGCCGCGAGCGAGCCAGCGATTTCAAACGGCAGGGCTACGGATCGATCGTGGCCGACGTGACGCGGCCCGAAACGCTCAAAGATTTGCCGATTGCCGAGACCGTGTTGTTCGCCGTGGGTCACGATCGCACGTCCGGAAAATCCATTGAGGAAGTCGATGCCGGCGGCGTGCGGAACGTGCTCGACGTGCTTCCCGAGGGCGCTGGCCGTTTCATCTACATCAGCACGACCGGCGTGTATGGACCTGCGGAAGGCGAATGGGTCGACGAAGCGACGACGCCGCATCCGCAGCGCGACGGCGGACGGGCTTCATGGGCCGCGGAACAGGCGCTCGCGCAACATCCGCTCGGTGCGCGGAGCGTCATTCTGCGGCTGGCGGGCATCTACGGACCTGGCCGTGTGCCATTCATCAACGAGCTTCGCGCCGGAAAACCAATTCCGGCTCCCATCACCGGCCATCTGAATCTGATTCACGTTGAGGATGCGGCCGCGGTGGTCGTGGCTGCGAGTCATCTCGCGCCGTTCGAGAGCGGCCCTCAAATATACTGCGTAAGCGACGGACATCCGGTCGAGCGTGGCGAGTTCTATCGCGAAGTGGCCCGACAAATTGGCGCGCCGCCGCCGCGATTTGTCGAGCCTGATTCGACTTCGCCACGAGCATTACGGGCCAGCTCGGATCGCCGCGTCCGCAACGACCGAATGCGGGCTGATTTGCAGATTACGCTCACTTATCCCGACTATCGCGTCGGGTTGACGGCGCTTCTTGAAACTCAGAATCAACAAACGGCGGGCTGATCAAACGGTGACGCGCCGCTGGTTGCGTGCTTCCCAATTGACCTCTATCATCGGCGATTGCTCTGGTCTGGCCGATTGAAGGACTCGCATGGCTATCTTGAAGCGGCAGCCGTTATTTCCACACGTCATCGAGCTGAACCACCAGGCTCGACGCCGAGTCACCGGTTGCAGCGTGTATCTCGTTTACGACGACGACAACAACTGGGCGCTCATCGACATCGGTTATGAAGACGCCATCGACGAGCTGCTGGAGATCATTCGGCAGCTCGATTTCCCGTTCTCTAAATGCACGACGCTGATCGCCTCGCACGCCGACGTCGACCACATTCAAGGCTTCGCCAAGGCCAAGCAAACTCTCAAAACCACGGTCACCTCCCATCCGCTGGCGGCAGAGCCGCTGGAATCGGGCGACAAGCTGGCAACGTACGCCGAGGTTACGGCGCAGAATATCCACCTGGAGATGCCGCCCGTAAAGGTGGAAAAACGTGTTGAGGACGGCGATCGCATCCGTGTCGGCCGATTGGAGCTGGAAGTGTGGCATACGCCGGGGCACACGAACGGGCAGCTTTCCTTCCGGCTCGGCAAACTGCTGTTCTCAGGCGACAACCTGTTCCGTGACGGCTCCGTCGGGGCCATCGACGCCCATCACGGCAGTAACATCCAGGATTTCATCAAATCGCTCGAGCGGATCCGTGCCAGCGACGTGGAATGGCTGTTGCCCAGCCATGGGCCCGTGTTTCGCAAGGACAACCGGCTCATCGATCGCACGATCGCCCGGCTCGAGACTTATCTCCACATGGCCGACTTCGGCACCTGCGCGATCGATTGGCCTCTGATGGACCAATGGGAGCGCGAGCTGGTTGAAGGCAAGCTGCCGGAATAGTGTCCGCGTGTGCCACTGCTTGCGGCAGTCCGAATAGGATCAATTCCTTTCCAGGCACTGCTCGCTGCCACACGCCGCGATGCCTTTACGAGCAAGCAGTGCCTCTGCAGGACTTGGTATATCCACCGACGCCGCGAGCAGTGGCACACGGCACACGGACAACCCAACCGGCAAAGTTTCACATAGCACGACGCTGCCAGTCTCCGGATATGCCGGTTGTGCCGGATTTTCTCTCATTCGGGTTTATAACGCCGGCCGATGCTACTACGGACGCCGGCATCCAAAGCGAGCCGGCCTGGAGCGTACCGCACACGACTCAGGGGGGAACGATGATCCGCTGGATGTACTTCTCAGTGACAGCGGCGACGCTACTGGCCGCCCTATCCACCGCCGGTGAAGCCCAAGCGCAGCAAGCGTACGGCCGCGCCTGGGGCCATACGTACACGACCTTGGATTGGGACCGGTTTTACCATTATCCCTACGTGTATTACCCGCAGAACTTTTGGGGCAACGAGTACTACCGCAGCGCGGATAGCTTGTACTACCGCTATCCGCCCGAGATGCGCGTTCCCGTCTACAACCGTCACTGGTTCAATTATTACCCGACACCACGACCTTATTATCGCGGCCACCACTTCGTCCTCGACATTTTTTAATCGCCGGCCGGTGGTTGAAGAATGAACGCTGAGCGTCATCGTCCGGGGGGACACTCATCGACGCGTGGGCATTCGAGGATGAGGCCTAAGAACCGCGGCGCCGGCCTAGCTCCGGCGCCGCGGTCTCGTTTTGCGCGTGCTCATGAATGGGTGCCACTGGCTTTGCCGGTGCTTCTAGCGCAATGCGTTGGCGAAAAGCGGCACTGGCAAAGCCAGTGGCACACCACGCTAGAGCGGTTTTCAATTTGATGTGTCCGCGGTGTGCCACTGCTCGCGGCGGACGAAGGGGCGCTTCTACTCGACTCCGCACTGCTTGCCTCCCACGGACCGCGATTTCTTAACGGCGAGCAGTGCCGAACTACACAAGAACGCAATTCGGCGCGCCGCAAGCAGTGGCACACCAACCTGAAAAACGCCTTAGCAAAGGCCCTTACAGGCGATGCGGTAGAAGATCTCGGTCGCCAGCAGCAATTCCTCGACCTCAATGTATTCGTCGGCCGTATGGGCTTGATCGATCGAACCGGGACCAAATACCACGGTCGGCACGCCGGCCGCCGAAATGGCTGCACCGTCGGTGCCGTAGGGGACGCCGATCAGTTCGCTGGCGCGGCCGCGATCGCGGACGCTTTGGGCCAGGCGCTGGGCGACCGGGCGATTGCGCTCATCGCTCAGCCCCAGGCTTTGCATAAACGGCGGATCGTGCTCAACGCGGCAGCGACCGATGTCGACGTTCTCCGCCACATAACGAACCAGCTCCTCATACGCCGGCGCTGGCCGTTCTTGCGGTCCCAGCCGCCGATCAATTTCAATCGTGGCTCGGTCGGGAACCGTATTGATCCCAACACCACCGCCGATCGTGCTCACGCATACGCTCGGCCGGCCACACAGCCGATGTTCTGGCGCGCTTGCCGACAAACCGGCGTGATATCGCTCGATTGACTGAACGATGCGAGCCATGGCGTAGATGGCGTTAATGCCCATGTCGGGCCGCGAAGTATGCGCTGCTCGGCCGATGGTGCTACACCGCCAGCGCACCTGACCTTGATGGGCGACGACCACGTTGAACTGGGTCGGCTCCGCAACGATGGCGGCGTCGGGACGGCGCGGAAAGAACTGCTCGGTCGTGACCCAGGCTTCGCTCAGCGCTTTAGCCCCGGTGAATCCACATTCTTCATTCACGGTGCAGGCCAGCATAATCGTTGGCCGGCGTGCTGGAGCCTCGTCCGACAGGCGCGACAGCGCCGCGAGCATGGCCGCCATCGAACCTTTGACGTCGCAAGCACCGCGGCCGTACACCCGCCCATCGCGTACTTCGCCGCCGAACGGGTCAATGGACATGCCTTCGACAGGCACCGTGTCCTGGTGAACGTCCCACAAAAGCAGCTCGCCACCTTCACTCGGCGACGGAACGCCTTCGACCAGAGCCAACAGATTATAGCGGCCAGGATGCACAGTTTGCCGCCGATAAGGCCAGCCATGCTCATGACAGATTTCGCTCAGCAGTTGGGTCATTCGGCTTTCGCCGTACGTCGGCCCTGAGACGTCGCGACCCATCGGGTTGACGCTCGGCGTCTGAATCAGTCGCTGCAATGTTTCGACAGGATCGAGCGGCACGGCTTACCAACCTAGGTGGATCGAGCGATGAAAGATTCAGATTGTATCACTTGCGTGCTTTTCCGTCCTCGACCTCGAGTTCGCCCCGGGACGGACTGGTGGCTTAAGCGACCGGTCCCACCAACCACGCCAGACGCACACGCCGCTTGCGAACTATGCCGCTTTGGTGCAGGCTGAAGGAAGCTACCGATAACATTGCGTTGAACAACTATGGCCCAAACTGTAGCGGCACTCGATTCGCTCACCGATTTGCTCGACGCCAGCAGCCGTCCGATTTACGCGGTCGATGCACGGCGGCGGATCGTTTATTGCAATTCGGCCTTGGCTGCGTGGCTTGATTTACAGCCGGCGCGGATCGTAGGACGACTCGTGGAGTATCATTCGCAGCCCGCCGCGGGCGGTGGATCACGCGCCGACGAGCTCGCCCCGCTAGCAGATCTGTGCCCGCCGCCGAGGGCCCTGACTGGCGAGCCATGCGTCGCAACGATTTCCTGCCTCGCGCGGGGCGGAGGACTGGTCCATCGGCGAGCGGAGTTCGTGCCGCTAGGCATGGCGAACCTTCGCGAAGCGGATAGCCGGTCACAGAGCGGAGTTCTGGCGTTTTTAGCGAGTCGAGATTTGACGCCGCAAGAACTAGCCTCAGAACTTTCGGGCGAATCCTCGGCCGACGAATTGCACCGAACGATTCGCCAGTTTCGACGCGCTCAGGCGGTACGCTACGCAGTCGAATCGCTATTGGGTGAAAGCACCGCCATGCGCAAGCTCCGGGCTCAGGTAGCGGCGGCCGCGGCCAGCGGGGCCAATACGCTGATTTGCGGGCCAGCAGGCGGCGGGCGAGCCCATGTTGCCAGAGCAATCCACTACAGCGCCGTCGGCGATGCGAATGTCAAGCTCGTGCCCGTTGATTGCGAGGTGGCAAGCGATGACCTGCTGCGGCGGGCGCTGGATGCGGTCCGCGCGACTGACCCCGCCGCACATCATCGGCCAACGCTGCTTCTGGAAAACCTCGATCGCCTCCCCTCGTCGCAGCAGGCCCAGTTGTCGTCGCTTATCAGTCAGAACCTATTTTCAGCGCGGATAATTGCCACTTGTAGCCGGCACACTCGGTGTGCCGTAGCCGACGCAGAAAGCAATGTAGAGCCGTCCAAGGCCGATGACCCCGCGGACGGCACACGGAGTGTGCCTGCTACACTGGACCTGGCCCTATTCGACGCCATATCAACGATCACGATCTATGTTCCGCGGCTAGCCGACCGACTGGAGGACCTGCCCATCCTGGCTCAGTTCTTTCTCGAAGCTGCCAATCGTGCCAGCGGCAAACAAGTCGGCTCCGTGCGCGCCGATGCGCTTGATCTGTTAGCCTTCCATAGTTGGCCTGACGAATTGGACGAGCTGCGCCAAGTGATCGCGGCAGCCCATCGGGCCTGTAGTTCGCATGAAATCACGCCGGCCAATTTGCCGGCGATCATTCACCATGCGTCGAAGACGGCCGCCTGTGTGCGACGGCAACCCGAGCGAATCGTGCTCGACGAGCTGCTCGCTAACATTGAAAATGAGGCGATCGTGCGTGCGCTGGCCCAGGCCCGCGGCAACAAGACGGAAGCGGCCGAGCTGCTGGGCATGACCCGCCCCAGGCTATACCGCCGACTGTTGCAACTCGGCTTGGCCGGCCCGGAATTCATCGAGCACGATTCGATCGACGAAGCGCCGTGAAAGAATTCGGATGGATAATCTGTGAACGATCCGGGCGCTGGGCAGCGGCACTGCGCATAGCACTCGTACGACACGCCGGAGGAGTTGGCGCCTCAATCCGGTTGTTCGAAGTGCGCAGCCTGGAGGAGCTAAGCGCGCGGCTCGATGTTTTGCCCCACGCCTTGGCGCTAGTTGAAGTGCGGCGCTCCAATCTGGCCGAAACCTTGGCGTGGTTAGCCGACGCGCGGCCAGTTTATCCTCGAGCGCGTTTTGTCGCATTATTACAAAGCGCGGAATTCGACCAGCAGGATCGTACCGCCGTCGCCGATTTGCTGCTTGCCACCGGCGTGGTGGATATAAGCGATTCGCCTCGACGTTTGCAGCAGGTCCTGCTTGTCGGCCAGCGCCACGCCGAATTGCAAGCTCCCATTACGAGACATCCAGGAGAAGGACAATCACTTGCGGCTTGGGCATGGGGGCGGTTGCCTTGGCAACAGGCTGAGCGCCGGATAGGTTGAGAGTTCCGGCCTGCGGAAGTTGTCTCCGGCCCGTTCTGCTTCGTCATGTCTCCGTTCGGCCTCGAAGACGCTACGGAAAACCCTCGATTCGTCGCCAAAAACACATGGCCGCAGGCTCGATCACCCGCGACACGGTCCAAGCGATTCTGGCGGATTTTCCCGATCCGGAAACAGGCCGCGGCATGGGTCCGATGGAGCAAATCCATGACATTTCCATCACTGGCCGCCGAGTCGAGGTCACACTCGGGCTTACGACCTGGGCCGGACCGCTGTGGGACGATATACGAAAAGAAGCAGGGTCCCTGCTGCGAAACAAATTTCCAGCGGACACCGAAGTTAACGTTCGCATTGCCAGGCACGAACGGGCACCGGAACGAATCGGTCAGATCGGCGTCGCGGCCAAGAGCGTCATTGCCGTGGGCTCGGGCAAAGGCGGCGTCGGCAAGAGCACGATCGCGGCTTCCATCGCCTACGGATTGAATGGCAGCGGTGCCGCCGTTGGCTTGATGGATGCTGACGTGTACGGGCCCAGCATTCCGCATTTGCTCGGAGCTAACGAGCGGCCGCATTTGGAAAACAATCGTCTGCAGCCGATTGTGAAAGACGGTTTGCGGGTAATGAGCATGGGTTTTCTGGTACCGCCCGGCGAGGCCGTGGTGTGGCGCGGACCGATGCTCCATGGCGCGATTACCCAATTTCTTCGCGACACCGATTGGGGGCCACTTGATTACCTGATCATCGACATGCCGCCGGGCACGGGCGACATTGCGCTGACGCTTTCGCAGCTCTTGCCGCTCACGGGGGCCGTCGTCGTTTGCACGCCGCAAGACGTCGCGCTGCTCGATGCCACAAAAGCCATCGCCATGTTCCGCAAGGTGAACATTCCGCTGCTGGGCATGGTGGAGAACATGAGCTACTTCGACTGCCCCGATTGCGGTCGACGTTACGACATCTTTGGCTCGGGCGGCGCGCGTCGGCGTGCCCAGGAGCTCGACGTGCCGTTTCTCGGCGAGGTGCCGATCCAGATTAGCATTCGCCAGCGCGGCGACGCCGGAGAAACGGCGGGCAACTTCGACGATGCCGCCGCGGCGCCTTTCTTCCGCGAAATATGTTACCGTGTCGTGCGGCAAATCAGCACGTCGCACAAGGCGGAGCCGCCGCTGCCGACACTGACCGTGCTGTAGGCCGAAAAAGTCGAGTTTTAGCGGCTTTTTTCGCGGTCCGTGTGCCGCTGCTCGCGGCAAACCAACGATGTTTCCACTCCGATTGGCACTGCTTGCCTCACCACAACCGGCAGCGTTTAACAGCGAGCAGTGCGGGTCCCATCTTCAGAAACTACTGTTGTGCCGCCAGCAGTGGCACACACAACGGCGCAAAAAAATAGAGCCGCCGGGCAATCGCCCGGCGACTCTTTCTCGTTAGTTCACGCGGCGGCAGATTTGCCCGAGGGCACTCTAACTCGCCGGAGACATGAAGATCCCAAGTGGGGCTAGGCCTTCTTGGTTCTGCGTTTGACTCTGCGTCTCTTCTTCGTGCCCTTTGCAGCCTTCTTCCGGCCTTTCCTCTTGGTCTTCTTGGCCGCCTTCTTCTTGGCGGCGCGTCTCTTCTTGGCCACAGTCACTCCTCCATAAAAAGGTCCAGGTGAATTCTCGGCTGACACACCGTTTGAAACTCACAGCCGACATCACCCAAGGGAAACCAAGCTACCATTCCGCGGTAGCTCCCGGTAACTCGCATCCCAAGCGAGCGCTCGAATCAACATCTCCTCATTGATTGATTGCCGTTTGGAATGCGCGAAAACCGATGTCACTTGTTGGTAGTTGTACAAATTTGTTGGAATTGTGCAACACGTTTTCGGGAAAATTTTTGCCAGGTGCAAAAATTTTTCCGCGCCGCGGAGCCGTCGAAGGGTGATCGATTGGTTCCGTCGCGCGTCGCATGACGCCGTTCGGCGCGCAATCGCGCCGTTCAATAGAGCGAGATGGTCGTGCCGTCGGCCAAACGACCGCTCGGTTGTGCGGCGCGGCGCCGAATGCCGAATACGGACCTCTCCGACGGCGCCAAGGTGGCAAGATAGGCGCGCCTCCGCAGCGATGGACGCGTCACGGCAAATGGTTCATCCGCAGCGCGCCACTCGGCCAGCAACTCCGGCCACGCCTCGCGCAGGACGCGCCGCTTCAGATGGATGGGGTCGAAGCCGTACCACGCCGCGGAGACTGGAATTACCGTGATTTTTCGCGATTCGCCGAGCCGGACGAGCCGTTCGTTAAAGGCGCGAACCATCGATCTCGCGTCGCGGAGCGTGATCGTGCTGCGCGGAAAGAACAGCGCGCGGAACAAGCGAAACCGCGCTTCGCCCAGTCGTTCAACGCTGCCGATGGGTAATTGCGTAACGACGGTCGTTGCCCCCAGCGCGCCAAGCCGATCAAGGCACCGATCGACCCATTCGAGCAGTCGCTCGGACGGCACGCCGTACAACAAATCGTTTCCGACATCGGTAATCAGCGCCGCGGTGGGCAGCGGCGGGCGGTTTTGTAAATCCTGCCAAAGTGCGCAGGGAAAAATTCCAGAAATTTTTCGCCCAAGGACGCTCGAATCCTGGCCAAACGAGCGTCCATGCCCCATGGCGGCCATAATTTCGACCGGTACGCCCCAAGTGTGAAGCGCCGTCGCGACGATCGTCGGGAACGAGCGTACCAGGTTACTCGCCCCCAACAAAATCACCCGCCGAGATGGGTTTATCGCACCCGCCATTCCCGCCTCAACCGTCGTCGCGTACTAGCCGTTCAGCCGCTGCCATCATTTTACCGCCATCGGCTCCGGTAGAACTGCAATGTCTGGAAATTGCCATAGGCCAAAAATCCAAACATCAGGCACATGAATATCCTCTGGTTGAGAAGCGCATAGGCTGCGACCAAAACGGCAGCTCCGGCCGACAATTGCAGCGACTGGACCACGCCGTATCGCGGATTACGGAGCGTGAATAGCTCTCTCGCGATCCGTCCGCCGTCCAGTGGGTAAATGGGCAACAGGTTGACCAGTCCCCACAAGACGTTTACTTGCAACAAATCAGCGATGGTGTAGTTCAGTGGCTGGGATTGAAACGGCTCAAAGTAAACAACAAACGCCAACAGCGGCTGGATGAGGACGCGGTCGACACTCAAGGCGCTCATGTCGATTTCTTGCTGTGAGGCCGCGAAACCAATGGTATGGCCGTTGAGCCAGACCGCAGCGACGACCAGGGCCGCCAGCAGAAAGCCCGCCGCGGGACCGGCCAGCGAGATCAGAATTTGGGCGCTTGGCGAGCGGTCGCAATCATCGCACGAGGCCAGGCCGCCGAAGCTGTAGAGGGTGATCCAAGGGTGGCCGCCATAATTGCGCTGCGTAAACGCGTGGCCCAGCTCGTGCACCAAGATCGACACGAACACGACCACGACCCAGATCAGCGTCTGTAAAGGGTCCGCTTCTCCGCCCCCCATGCCCAGCAGCAGCGACACGAGCCAGAAAAATGGATGCACTCGCACCGGGATTCCAAAAATCCGGAAGTGCAGATCGGCCTGCGTCGGAGGTGGCTCGCCAAGAAGCATCAACTTGATTGCGGATTTCGGATTGCGGATTTCGGATTACCCGAAAGCGAGCCGGGTCGTCCTCGACCCCGGCCCAGGCGGATTTGCATTTTTAATCCGCAATCCGAAATTCGCAATCCGAAATCCGGAGCTTACGCCGCGCCGCGAACCGCTTCTTCGATTTGTGCGGCAAACGGATAATGGGTCCGCAAGGCCACTGGCCGGCGCGATTCGAGCACGTCGAGCAGATAATCGGCCGCCCGGCGCGAGGCGCCGCCGTGGCCCACTCGCTCCTTCAGCTCGGTCAACTGACCGACCCGCCGCGCACGACTCGCTGAATCGGTCAGCCACTCAATCACGTGGGCCGCAACCTGCTCCGATTTGTCTTCGCAGGTGAGATACTCCGGCATCAACACGCCGGCATCGGCTGGATCGCTCGGTTTGTACGTCGCCACTCGCTTCGGGAACAAGTCGCTCGTGGTCAGCAGGTTCACCAGCGTGATGTAGCGGACCTTACGGAAAAACGTCTGTACGAAGTACGCTACCCGGGAGACGTAGTACAGAATCACCGTCGGAGTCGTATGATACAGCAATTCCAGCGATACGGAGCCCGAAACGGCCATCGCACAGTCGGCCGCGTCGATGATCTCGGCCGTTCGCCCCACGTAAACCTCGATCGGCAGTCCGCTGCCAGCCACGGTATTTCGCACCAACTCGGCCTGGCTGGGCTTGAATGCGGCGACGGCAAACCGGACCCGCGGCACGTGGCGGTGAACGACTCGCGCCGCTTTAAGAAAGTAACCGACATTGCTTTTGACTTCCTGGGTCCGCGAGCCAGGCAGGATGGCCACGAGCGGCCCGCCCCTCGCTCGCTCTCGCTTCACAAACGCCGCATCGAGCTGCTCGGCGCGAAGCTGGTCGAAATACGGATGGCCGACGAACGTGGCATGGCAGCCCCGCTCGCGGTACCACGCCTCCTCGAAGGGCAGCTTGCACAACACATGGTCGACGAAGCGGCGCATCTTCGTCACGCGCCAACCGCCCCATGCCCAAAGCTGCGGCGCGCCGTAGTAAAACACCGGGATGCCGTGCGTTTTGGCCCGTCGGGCAATCCACCAATTGAAGCCCGGGTAATCAATCAGCACGACGGCGTCCGGCCGATGATGGCGAAAATAGCGATCAGCCCGGCTGGCCAGCGCCCAGAACCTGTGCAGGTTCAAGAGCGCGCGGGCAAACCACATCACCGCCAGCTTCGTGAGATCCTCGTGCAGCGTGCAGCCTGCCGCTGCCATCCGCGGCCCGCCGTAACCCACGAACTGGCAATCTGGCCGCCGCCTGCGCAGCTCGCGGATGAGATTCGCCCCATGCAGATCGCCGCTGGGCTCGCCCACCGAGAAAAAGATCTTCATTGTTACACGTCCCGCATGTAGAGTGAGCACGTTGCATCGACATTCGGCGTTACATTAAACGGGTGCGAAGTATGTCAAAATAGGCAGACGTGGAAAAGCTCAATCACGTATGAAAATCTCCGGCAAAAGAATTAAGCGGACGCGGCTCATTCGGACCGATAAGTACGTCGTCGCGGTGGATGTCGAGATGGTCGTCCCCCCCGATGATCCTAGTGAGCCTTGCTACGAATCGGAGACCGTCCAATACCTCCGAGAAGTGAAGGAGCGGGCCGAGCAGGGCGATCTCGCCTGGTTGACACAACAGGGGAAGGTCTACGCCGCCGTCGGAAGTGCTCGATAGGCGGAACAGCTCAAGCTTTGGCGAGTAGCATTTCGAGGTAGCTGCGACGCTCAGAAGGGCCGAGATCGAGTTGGGCCGCTAGTTCTGCGATCATTCGTTTTGCTTCCTCGAGACTGGCGTCGTCAGCCAGCAGCTCCAACTCGACAAACCTGCCGACATTCTCGACCTCGTCGAGCGCCCCGTCGATATGGCGGCCGCTAACCTCAACCCGAAACGCTCGCCGCTTCTTACGGACGACGGCCACTGGCGTGAATCCAAGTGCAAACAGCAGCTCAGAGAATCGAGATCCGTCCGCGTCGTCCGGATCAAGCGGCAGCTCCAGCTCGCGTCGCGTTTTGGTAGTTGTATCGAACTTCGCACCTTTGTAGGTGACGAAGCTCTGGCCGGCGACCGTGCGAATCCGCAGCGCTTCGTCAGTTTTGGCAAAATCCCGACACGGATGGGCGAAGTACTGATCGACTTGCTCGATCGGCGGCCCCAGCGTCACGCCGCGGGCGGCCAAGCCGGCCACGAACTCCGCGACGTCGGCGACTCGGTGTTTTTGTTCAACTTCAAATTGCATCGCGAAGATACGTCGGCTTTTCAATTGTCTTTGGCAGATCGGCCCGTGCGGCGACCGCCTCGGCGTCGAGTGCCCACAGTGGGCTGATTTCCACGGCCACGCCCTTCGCCACGCGTGTGCCGACCGCCTGCAGCCAGCGGTGGTGCTGGGCGACCATGAACCGCTGCACATATTCCGCCGTGTCGCGCTGTTCGCCCGGCGCGTTCTTCAGCGGCGCGAAGACGTCCTCCTCGGCGTACTCGACCACTAGCGGGTTCTTCGCATGCGGCAGTAAATCGAAGATGAACCGCTCGAATTTCAAGGCATTGGGCTCGTCCGGTTCAACATACTGCCCGGCGTCGTCAATGTGTGGGACTTTCTTGCGAGCAATGTGAAAGGGCAGAGCGTCTTTCAGCGCCAACGCGCGTTCCAGAAACGCGACGCTTAACACGTGCACCGCGATGCTCCCCGCCCAAAACACGAGCGAGCCCGACTCGTCCCGCTTTTCCGCCACATCGTCCGGCAGATCGCTGTATTCGATCACGTGCAATTGGCCCTCGATCATTGCAAAATTGCCCAGCCGGTCCTGCGGCGTTTGCTTCGCGACAGCCATTGACGTGAGGTCCGATCGGGCCAGCAGATGGTAGCCGATGAATTCCGCGTCGCCGATTGGAACGAGCGGATTATCGACCTGCAAATAGAACAAGTGCTCGATGCCGCGCCGTCGCATGTCGTCGAGCGCGCCGCTGGCCGCCAGCGCCGCCACGGTCCCGCCATGACCATCCGGGCTGAGGAACAACGAGTCCTTCTCCGCGAGCAGCAGCTTGCCCGTCGCAGCATCCACCGCCGGCATGGTTCCCTGGCAGAATAACACGATGCCATCCGCCGAAAGACCGAACCAATCGTGTTCAGCCAGAAACGCCGCTTGCTCGAGGTGCGTAAGCGGGCTGGTCATCATGTAAACCGGCAGCGTCGCGCCATGCCGTCGGGCGACGGCAAGCGCCTTCTCGAAATGGATTTGCAGCAGCGACGCGCGGGAGACGGGGCCAATCGGGTAGAGGCCCTTGGCATGATCGAAACCAAGCCGGCTCCCCTGCCCTCCGGCAACCAGCAGTACTCCGATCTTTCCCGCCGCCAACGATTCGGCACCGCGCTTTTGCGTTTCCGTTGCGTCGAATCGCCCACCACGGCGACGATCGGACAGCCGCATCGCGGGTGGGGGCGCTGCCTGTCGTGCCAAGGCAGCCCAATCCTGCGTCGCCTCGCCCTGTTTCGAGAGCGAGGCGATTAGCTCCAGGTCAATGGCCTCGATCTGCCGCGCTAGTTGCTGCTGGCCCGCCGCGTCAAGCTCATGCCAAAAACCCAGCAAATGATCCTGGCCGTACGGCTTGAGGCGCTCGGCCAATTGCTCGCGTGTCGCCGGCGGTGCGGTTCGTTGACCCACTCCCTGCTCCTGGCTTTAAGCTCGCGGCTAAAAAATCCAACCTCTTACCCAGGCATACGCCAACAAACACAGCAGCGGAAACAGCACGAATACCGTCCCATAGGTGAAGATCGACGTCCAGACGTGTCGCGGCCAGCGTGCCATTAGCTTGTGTTAGTGGAGAAATGCGGCGTTAAGGGCCGCCTCGACCCACCCTACAACAGGCGTCGTGTCGTGAAAACCCATACAACCGGCCCGCCACAAGGCAGCCGTTGCCCGTTTTGTCACAACGCAATTATAATGATGCTTAAGTCGCAGCGCGGGCACCGACCTTCAGCAGATCGGCGATCGCTCTGCCGTATTTCTTCTAGCGTCCTATCCTCAATACGATTCAGGAGCACTCCGTGGCATCCGGCAGATACCTTTTCACCAGCGAAGCAGTCAGCATGGGCCATCCGGACAAGCTGGCCGACCAAATCTCCGACGGCGTGCTCGACGCCCTCTTGGCCAAGGACCCAATGAGCCGCGTGGCCTGCGAGACGATGGTCACTACCGGCCTAGTAGTGATCGCTGGCGAAATAACGACCAAAGCATATGTCGACATGCAGAAGGTAGTCCGCGACGTGATCCGCGGCGTCGGCTACACGGATTCGACGATGGGCATCAGCGCGGACCATTGCGCGGTGATGATCGCCATCGATGAGCAAAGCCCCGACATCGCGATGGGCGTCAACGACGATGCGGCCCACGGCAAAGATATTGGCGCCGGGGATCAGGGTCTGATGTTCGGCTATGCCTGCAACGACACTAAAGAGCTTATGCCGCTGCCAATATCGCTGGCGCACAAAATCCTCAATCGCCTGGCGCAAGCACGCTTAAGCGGCGAGGTCGATTGGCTCCGCCCGGATAGCAAGAGCCAGGTCACCATCGAGTTCGACGGTGCGATGCCAGTGCGAGTCGACACGGTGGTCGTATCAACACAGCACGCGCCTCACGTCAGCAACGACGAAATTCGCCGATTCATTATCGACGAAGTCATCGAGCCGCTGCTCCCTCCCGAGCTAATAAACGGCAATATCACCTACCACATCAATCCAACCGGTCGCTTCGTCGTCGGTGGCCCGCACGGCGATTGCGGCCTGACTGGCCGAAAGATCATCGTCGACACGTACGGCGGCTGGGCCCGGCATGGTGGCGGCGCGTTCAGCGGAAAGGACCCAACCAAGGTCGACCGCAGCGCCGCTTACATGGCCCGCTACGTGGCCAAGAATATCGTGGCCTCCGGTTTGGCGGACCGCTGCGAAGTGCAGCTCGCGTATGCCATCGGCGTTTCCGAGCCGGTGAGCGTCCATGTCGATACGGACGGCACTGGGCGAATTGAAGATGCCCGAATATGCGAGCTCGTGCGCGAAATCTTCCCGCTCACGCCCTCCGGCATCATCAAGCACCTCGATTTGCGTCGGCCGATCTACCGCAAGACGGCCTCGGGCGGCCATTTCGGCCGCAATGAGCCGGAGTTCACCTGGGAGCGGACCGACAAGGCGAAGCAGTTGGCCGCCGCCGCTGTAACGAACGCTCAGGCCAGAACGCCAGCCAGCGTCACGTGATGTAAGCATCGGGGTTCGAATTGCATGCCAAGGATGGGACTTGCATCGACCGGTATCGCCGCGGACCTGTGGCCCGGCACGCGCGTGCTCATTGCATCGGTGTTCCTCGGGCTTGCCGTCGGCATGTTCCTGCTGCTTCGCCGTGCGGCGGGAGGAATCACATCACCGCTGCCGCCACTACCGCTCGTGGCGACCGCATTGGGTCTTATCGCCTGGGCGCTTGGCATTCACCTGCTCTGGCCGCGTGACGAAAAATCCCCATCACGATCAGTAGTCGGCGAGCTACGCTCGCCGGACTCCTTATTCACGTTATGGCTCCCAGCACTAACCATTGTCCTGTTCGCCGTCGCCTGTTCTTATCCGGGCAAGCGACTCGTCGACTGGCTGGTGTGGGTTCCGGCGATCGCAGCCATTGGCGCACGGTGGCCGATGAAGCGTCCGGCGAGACGTAGCTCGCCGGCTGCCTTGCAAGATGAGAATGCCGGGCAAGTTCTTCAACAACTCACGCGCATTCGTTTGGCCGACTGCCGGGAAGCGCTTCACGGCACGCTTATCGCCGAATTCGCAGCCGGCGAGCGGAGCGCCTCCCTGTTTGTCGCCTTCTGTCCGCCTTTCGAAACACTTCCTACCGTGGACGCACGCGTTGATGATGCTTCGTCTGCCACCGTCAAGGTGGCGCAGCGGCTACACAACGGAGTGCAATTGGACGTCCGTCTATCCGAGACACCCGAAGACTCGCTTACCGTTTCGGTCGAGTTATTCGCCGCCGAACCAGAATCCACTCAAGAGCCGCGTCCTCCGCGTGCCATTTAGCTCATGCCCCTCGCGTTGTCGCCACTTTGGCCGCCGGGTATAATCCGCGCGGATTGGCCCAGATTGTGCCCGATGCTCCAACATGAGTCTCAACCTGCGGATAGGTCTTGGCGAAGATTCGCATCGCACCGCCCCAGGCGGGCCGCTGCGGCTGGGCGGCGTTGACGTGCCGCACGATCGACACCTGGTCGGTCACAGCGACGCCGACGTGCTGATGCACGCCGTGACCGACGCCCTGTTGGGCTCGGTAGCCTTGCCCGACATCGGCCGCATGTTTCCGGACACCGACCCGGCCAACCGCAACCGCGATTCCGCCGAGATGCTGGCCGCCGCCGCTCAGGAAATCAAGGAGCGAAACTACCGCATCGTGAACCTGGATTGTGTCGTGCTGGCCGAGCGGCCGAAACTGGCCGATTACGAGGATGCCATCCGTCACCGCATTGCGGGGATCCTCAACGTGAGCCCCTTCCAAATCGGATTGAAGGCCAAAACCGGCGAAGGCATCGGACCGGTAGGCCGCCAAGAACTGATCGAAGCCCGCTGCGTTGCGCTGTTGGCAGAGATCACCATTTGAACAAACCTACCGGTGTGCCACTGCTCGCGGTGCGAGATAATGGACGGCAACTTGTACTGCACTGCTTGCTTCTAACGGATACCATTTCGTTAACAGCGAGCAGTGCTTTTGGCCATTGAATACGATTTGGCGCGCCGCAAGCAGTGGCACACCCAAATCCGAAATCCGAAATCGAATCCTCATGAGCGTCTCCACCCGCCCCATGCCCGCCGAAGAAAAATCACCCGCCGCCCATCCCACCCTTCGCGTTTACAACACGCTCTCGAAGCGCAAAGAGCCGTTTGTCACCGTGAGACCAAGTGGGGTCGGAATCTATCTGTGCGGGCCGACGGTCTATGACAAAGCGCACATCGGCCACATGGTTGGCCCCGTAATCTTCGATTGCGTCAAGCGCTACCTCGCCTACTGCGGCTACGATGTCAACTGGGTCGTCAACATCACCGACGTGGATGACAAGCTCATCAAAAAGGCCAACGAGCGCGGCATCTCGATGCTCGAGGTCGCGGAAGAAAACATCGCCGACTACCACAGCAACCTGGCCGCATTAGGCGTCGATCAGATCGACCATTTTCCACGCGCCACCGCGTGCATGGGCGACATCATCCAACTGATCGCTTGCCTCATCGACCGCGGCTTCGCTTACCAGTCGGATGGCGACGTCTATTTCGACGTGAGTAAAGATGCGGATTACGGCAAGCTCTCGAACCGCTCGATCGACTCGATGCAGGGCGAAGGCGGCGCGGGCGGCGAACGCAAGCGACACGTCGCCGACTTCGCCCTCTGGAAAGCGGCTAAACCGGGCGAGCCGTCGTGGGACAGCCCCTGGGACCAAGGCCGGCCGGGTTGGCACATCGAATGCTCGGCCATGAGCAAGAAGATCCTCGGCGAGACGTTCGACATCCACGGCGGCGGCCTGGACCTGGTGTTCCCGCACCATGAGAACGAAATCGCCCAAAGCGAATGCTGCCACGGCAAGCCGATGGTCCGCTACTGGGTCCACAACGGCCTCTTGCGCGCCGGCACAACGGTCGGCAAAATCGGCGGCCGCTCCGATCGCCAGCCCGACGGCGAGGCCGCTTCAGACTTCGGCGAGCTCAGTCGAGCCGCGGCCGGGCAAGCCGAAGCCGTCAGCGGCAAAATGAGCCGCTCCAAGGGCGCCGGCGGCCTGGCTGACCTCATCCAACGCCAAGGCGGCGAACGAATTCGCTTCTTTCTGTTGCGAACCCACTATCGCAGCACCGTGCTGTTCAGCGAACCGGCTATCGAAGAAGCGGGCATCGGCCTGGAAACATTTTATCGCCTGTTCAAACGGTACACCCGCATCACCGGCAAAGATTTTTACGCGCTCAAGCCGCCCAAATCGCGCATCGACGGCGAGGCCGCTTCAGCGGCGATGAACGATGCGGTCCTCCAATCCGCCGCCGCCTGCCGCGAAAAATTCCTCGCCGCCATGGACGACGACTTCAACACCGGCGGCGCCATCGGCGAGCTGTTCGAATTGGCCCGGATCACCAACAAATTCGCCGACGATGCCGATCTCGAAGGCAAAGGCAAAACCGACGCAACCGCCGTGGCCGAATTCACCGCACTGCTTACAACACTCAATGAACTCTCCAACATTCTTGGAATCTTCATGCAGCCGCCGGCGGCAACCGGCGGGTCAGACGATCTGCTCGCCAAACTCATGCCCCTGGTAATCGACCTGCGAGCCGCAGCCCGCAAGAACAAAAACTTCGCCGTTGCCGACAAAATCCGCGCTGGCCTCGCCCCGCTCGGCATCACGCTCGAAGACCGCGCCGGCGGCACCGAATGGACCGCCGCGGGTGCCCCTACTGGCTTGCCCAGCAGTGCCGATGGCATCATGAAACTCCTGATCCAACTCCGCGCCGACGCCCGCGCCGCCAAAGACTTCGCAGGCGCCGACGCCATCCGCAACCGTCTCGCCGAGGCCGGCATCACGCTCGAGGACCGAGCCGGCGGCACCGAATGGACCCCATCCTAAAGCCGCGACCGCTGGTCGCGGGCGGAGCGCGGACGACCAACCATGCGAATTCGCTTCTCGCTACGAACGTTTTTCATTCTGGTCACCCTGTTCGCCTGCTGTTGCTACGTTTGGCTGATTCGACCCTCCGCAGTGGCGGCACGTTTTGCAACAGCGATTAACACGGAGGATTACCACGCCGCCGACCAGTTTCTCCGCCCGGACGAGCGATTCCTGGTCGAATGGGCGGAAAAACGCTGGGCCTTTACGGCACGTTGCGACCTGCGCCCGCTGACGCTCGCCCAATTGCTCTCAGCACGGCGGCATGCCGATGTCCACATCAGTTACTTTGAACTCGATCACACGGCGACCCGACAAGCGGAATTGGCAGCGACACCCCTCGGTTTGACGAGCCCCTCGATCTCTTCAGTAAAGTATGGAGGAATGTTTATCGATGCGGTCCGGGAATCTAGCCGTCCAATACCTCGGCGGTAAGGCAGCACCCCATGCATCTGAAGTTCTCTTTGCGAACGCTGTTTCTGATGACGACAGTCGTCGCCGCGGGCTGCTATGAACTCGTGCGTCCCACGCTCATCGCTCAGCAATTCATCAGCGCCACCGACTCTAAGGACTATGAACGTGCCGATACTTGCTTTCGCGACACGGGCGATAGATGCCTTTTCGACTTGAATGAGAAGCATTGGCGATTCCTGGCGCGAGCTGAACTGCAGCCGTGGTCGTTCAGGCAGTTCATGCGAGGCGAGCGGCTGCTAACATTATCGGTAGCATACGGCGACGCCGGCCCCATGCGTTCCCGCTCGTTTACGGTGATTGTTTCGCGGGCCGGTTTGTTAATGCCCCAGCCCGCAGCCTTCGGCGGTGGCTTCGGCGTCGGGGGCATTGCAAATCATTGATAAACCTGCTCTAGGCCCCAACTATGATCGTCCTCGGCATCGATCCTGGGCTCAACACGACCGGCTACGGCGTGCTGGAATTCACCCACGTAGGCGAGTCTCTCCGAGACTCGCAATCGCCTGTCGGAGACACGCGGCTACGCGCGCCGCGGCTGATCGAGGCGGGCGTGGTGAGGGGCAAGTCCGGGGCATCGCTGGCCGAGCGGGTGCAAGAAATTCACGATGGCGTAGCCGACGTCATTGCCACGCTGAAGCCGGAAGTCCTCGCCATCGAGGAGCTTTATTCGCACTACCAGCGGCCCACAACGGCCATTTTGATGGGCCACGCACGCGGTGTGATCCTGCTGGCCGCCGCCCAGGCCGGCATTGCAGTGCAAAGCTACCGCGCAACGCAGATCAAGAAAACAATCACCGGCAACGGCCACGCCGCGAAATGGCAAATGCAAGAAGCCATTCGCCGCGAGCTGAACCTGCCTACCCTCCCCGAGCCGCCCGACGTGGCCGACGCCCTAGCCATCGCTCTCTGCCATTGTTACTTAAGCCGTCAGCCGTCAGCCATCAGCCGTCGGTAGACGGTCGCGCCACTCTCGCTCACCGTCGGGAGATCACTACAATAGCCGCAATACGTTGCCGCGCCGGGATAACTAGTATTCCGCCTTCCCCCTTCCACCTTCCCCCTTCCGCTCCATGATCACCAAAATCACCGGCATGCCCATCGCCGTTGCCGCCGACACGCTTACGCTCGCCGTCGAGGCCTTCGAGTACGAAGTGCTGATTCCCGAATTCGCGCGGCGCAATCTGCAGGACAAAATCGGCCGCGAAGTCAGCTTGCATACCGTCGAGTATCTGGAAGGCAACCCGATGCAGGGCCGGCTCATTCCGCGGCTGGTCGGCTTCTTGAACCCGATTGAGCGCGAGTTCTTCGAAATGTTCTGCGAGGTGGACGGTGTCGGCGTCAAAAAGGCCCTCCGCGCGATGGTCCGGCCGGTCCAGGAAGTGGCGGCGATGATTGAAGAGCAGGATGCCAAAGGCCTGGCGACGCTTCCCGGCATCGGCCCGGCCACCGCCGAGCGAATCATCGCCAAGCTCCGCCGTAGGGTCCCGAAGTTCGCGCTTCTGGTTGCGCGCGACACGTCACCGGTAGCTGATATCGAACGCGATGTTCTGTCCGAGGCCTTCGAAGTACTCCGTGTGCTGGGGCACAGCGAAGGCGAATCCCGCCGGCTGCTTGATGATGCCCTCGATCGAAATCGCAAGTACAAGGACGTCGATTCGCTCCTCCATGCCGTCTATGAGAAAACGCACGGTGGATAGGGCACGACAAATTGTCCGCCCATGGGCAGGGTACTCGCGGGGACAAAGAACGGGGTCTTAGCGGAAACGCGGCCGGCAAAACCGGTTGTGGGCTGCACAAGCCGGCCGCCGTCGGGTAAGATGGCAGGTGACGGACGCCGGCGACGATAAAGACATTGTCGTTAATCGACCATCGGCGGCCGCTCACCCGCCTCCCGCGGACCATGAAACGCATTTGCTCAAAGTGGCAAATGCCAAGGATTTCCTGCATGGTCCGACCCCACCAGGCCGCCGATGTGGCCCACCGGCTATTTTTTGGCTTCCCCTAAGTCGGTGTGCTAGCTATCCTGTATTTCCCCACCTTTCCGCATCGGTAAAAGCTCCCCAGTTAACCACATCGCGTAGCAATGCCACCTACTCGGTTGATTGCTAGCACGTTTAACACCGGTCGGTTCCCCTTGGCTGCTTCCCACCTATGCTAATCAAACTGATTGAGCGTTCGCTGGTGTATCCGCGGCCTTCGCGCGAGAGGGGCGACTGGCGGCCGCGCTGGCTGCGGCCGCAGAATGTCTGGTTCCGATCGGCCGATAACACCAAACTCCATGGGTGGTACGTCCCGAACCCGGATGCCCGCCGCCTTATCGTGTACTGCCATGGCAATGGCGAACATGTGGCCGATCAGGCGAATCTGGTGTTCCGACTGCAAAATCACCTGTCGGCAACCGTTTTTGTATTCGACTATCGCGGCTACGGCCGCAGCCGAGGCAAGCCGCACGAACGGGGCTGCGTAGCCGACGGCATGGCCGCCCAGCGTTGGCTCGCCGAGCGGGAAGGCGTCGACCCAGAGGACATCGTCGTGATGGGCCGCTCGATCGGCGGCGGCGTCGCGGTGGCCATTGCGGGCGAACAAGGTGCTCGGGCCCTCGTGCTCGAAGCGACGTTTTCCCGGATGACGGATACGGCTGCTTACTTGTATCCATGGTTGCCGGTGCGGCTGGTGATGTCGAATCGCTACAACTCGATACGCCGTATCCAGCAGTACACCGGGCCGCTGTTCCAGTGCCACGGCGATGCGGATGAGATGGTGCCGATCAAGCTGGCTCGGCGGCTGTTCGAAGCCTCGCCTGGCCGCATGAAACAGTTTTTTGAGATCGCCAACAGCCGGCATAACGACACGCACCCGCCGGCTTACTATGCGGCGCTCGCCGATTTTCTTGGTCGAGTCGACGAGCAAAGCCGGCCGCTGCCTGCGCTTCTTCGCCCGCGCAAACGACAACTCGTATCGTAAACCGTTCTGCAGCTTGGCGTTTTGCAGCTTCAGGGCGTCTGATATACTGGCGCGTTGGCCGATACACGCGTTCAGCCCCGGCAATCGGCAGCTCCATCGAACGGCCCGCGCTCATGCCCCGCGAACCGATCCTCTCTGGCGACGGCGACTCTATCGAGCGTTCCCGGTCGCAACCCCGCGAAGAGTTCGTCAAACTGCGCGACGATGAGATCGCCCTGCGACCCCGTCACATGAGCGAGATGGTTGGCCAGCGCAAAGTGGCGGAGCGGCTGGCGATCGCCGTGGATGCGGCAAACAAGCGGAAAGAACCGCTGGGACACCTCCTGCTCGATGGCCCGCCCGGCTTGGGCAAAACCACCTTTGCCACGTGCATCCCGCGCGATCTGGGCGTCGCGCTGCAAATTGCCAGCGGGGCTGCGCTCACCGCCCCGAAGGACCTCCTGCCTTATCTCACCAACGCGGAGGAAGGCTCGATCCTGTTCATCGACGAGATCCATCGGCTGCCAAAGGCCGTCGAGGAGTTCATGTACCCGGCGATGGAGGACTTTCGGGTGGACATCATACTCGGCGAAGGGGCAGGCGCCCGAACCGTGAACATGAAGCTGCGGCCGTTTACGCTGATTGGGGCGACGACCCGCAGCGGGCTCCTCTCCGCACCGCTCCGCGACCGGTTCCAACTCCGGGAGCACCTGGAGTTCTACAGCATCGAGGAGCTAACGGAGATTGTCCGCCGCAACGCGGGCAAGCTGCGCGTCGAAATTGAGGATGCGGCGGCCGTGAAGGTTGCCAATTGCAGCCGCGGCACGCCGCGCGTGGCCAACAATCGCCTCCGCTGGGTCCGCGATTATTCGACCAGCAGGGCCAGCGGTCACATCACGCTGGTGATTGCCGAAGCAGCGCTAAAAAAGGCCGAAATCGACGAGCTCGGACTCGACCCACAGGACCGCAAGTACATGGAAACCATCGCTCGGGTCTTCCACGGCGGACCGGCCGGCGTCGAGGCGATTGCCCACACCATGAACGCCGCCCTCGACACGCTCGTCGACGAGGTCGAGCCGTTTCTGTTGCGCTCCGAGCTCGTCATCCGCACGCCGCGCGGCCGCAAGCTGACCGCCCGGGCCTACGAACACCTTGGCCTCAAGCCACCGGAAAGTGAGCCCGAATTCCCGCTATTCAAGTAGAACTGTAGCCGGGATCTGTGACCCCGGCGATTGTTCGTAATCCGGCCTCACAGAGACCGGCTACAATCGAGGAGACCTTTGTGAAGCACCTGAGAAAAGCCTTGGCCGCCGTCTTTCTCGTCGCCTGTATCACGAGCAACACCTGGGCCGACGAGCCGTACGAGATCACTCCCGATGTCGTCTACGGCCATAAAGCGGGGATGGCGCTGACGTTCGACGTCATTCGCCCCCAGAAGCCCAACGGCGCGGGCGTGATGTTCATGGTCAGCGGCGCGTGGGTTTCGCCGTGGATGCCGCCCGAATCGTTTGTCAGCCCTGAGGCATCCGGATGGGGCAGGCACTTCACCGATCTCATCGATCGCGGTTACACGCTGTTCGTTGTGCGCCATGGCAGCGCACCGCAGTTCAAGGTGCCCGAGGCCGTGGCCGACGTTCGCCGCGCGGCACGTTTCATACACTTGAACGCGGAAAAGTTCGGCATCGACCCGGACCGCATCGGCGTCTGCGGCGCCAGCGCCGGCGGCCACCTGTCGCTCATGCTCGGCACGACCGCCGACAAGGGCGACGGCAAGGCCGAGGACCCGATCGACCGGGCCAGCAGCCGCATCGCGGCTGTTGTGGCTTACTTTCCGCCGGTCGATTTGCGCGAATGGGTCGGGGACGAGCGATTTGCCGCCCTGCATTTTGATCCGAAGCTGGCCGAATCGGTCTCGCCGCTATTGCACGTCACGCACGACGATGCCCCCACGCTGCTGGTGCACGGCGACAACGATGGCCTCGTGAAGCTCGACAACAGCGAGCGGATCGTCGCGAAGTTTCAGGACCACAAAGTGCCGTGCGATCTCGTGGTCATCGAAGGCGCGGGCCACGGGTTCCCGGGCGAGATGGGCCAGCGAGCCTCGAAACTCCTTCTCGACTGGTTCGACAAGCACCTGGCCGCCGATGCGGACGGTGACAAAGCTAACGCCCAAGAACGGGCAGCCGCCCGATAGAACCGTTCTGAGGTCGGTTCCGGACCTGATCGCCGACCGACCATTCGTCAAAATCGCCGGGTTTTTCCCAGATGCGCAAAACTCCCCCCCCATATTTTTGCGCACCTGTAGCGATTTGGATACAGGTCCGTCGAGAGTCGAGGGCAAGAAACGGGACGGCAAAACGACGAGCGCGCACCAGTAGCACGAAAGCTGAGAGTCTAGAGCGGTTTTCAATTTGATGTGTCCGCGGTGTGCCACTGCTCGCGGCGGACGAAGGGGCGCTTCTACTCGACTCCGCACTGCTTGCCTCCCACGGACCGCGATTTCTTAACGGCGAGCAGTGCCGAACTACACAAGAACGCAATTCGGCGCGCCGCAAGCAGTGGCACACCAACCTGAAAAACGCTTTAGGGTTGAGAGTCACCGTTCGACCCTACTCACGGCCTCTGGGGGCCAGACATTCCACCACGACTAAACAGCGAATGCCTAACGGCTGATTTTTCAAAGAGCGGGCGCAGAAATCGCGTAGTGTACGTTAGCACACTAGGTGGCCAAAAGCGAGTGGTGGGCTGACAGGATCGAGGGTCGAGGGCCAGAAGTCGCCGGTGACGGTTGCGGCAGTCGAGCCTAAGCACTGCCGGACGAGTCCGCCACGGCGGATTCCGAGCAACCAGCAGTGGCAGCCGGCGGCTTAGGCCGATCGCTTTGTGAATTGAGTTAAAACGACGTCGCAGGCCGGCATGTGGGCAATAAGCTCGAGACGGCCACCGAGCGACTCGATAATGCGATCCAGCGTACCGATCTGCATGTCGGTTTGCTTTTCCATTTTCGAGAGGCATGGTTGCGAGACGCCGAGTTCTTCGGCGAGGGCCTGCTGTGTTTGCCCGGCAAATTTGCGAAGCTCAGACAACAGCATTTCGGTCTGCAGCTCGGTTACCCGCGCCTTCGCGCGCTCCCGCTGCGCGGCAGTCATCTTCTCGCGAAGCGTCGAAAATTTGCGATGTCCGGCCATCAGATTAGCCCTTCCTTATTGATCTCCTCCAAATACACGTCGAAAAGATCGTCGGCGATCGGCAGCATTCGATCGTAAAAGCGCTTGTCGCCCGTCTTATCGCCACCGATCAGTAGTATTGCGGCACGGCGCGGATCGAAGGCAAAAAACGTTCTGAGGGGCTTGCCGCCGGATTGGGTTCGCAGTTCCTTCATGTGCGTATGCTTGGACCCTTTTACCGTGTACATGGGGCCGACCCAACTGCGGCCCATGAAGCTCGAGCAGCTCGACGCTTGCGCTCACGTCGGCCTGCTCGTCGTCGGTGAGTGTCGCCCACCAAAGCGCGAACTCATCGGTGTATTCGACATCCCATATCGCAATAATATAACCTATGTGTTATATTGTCAAATCGCGTCGATTCGGGCTGAAATCCTAGCACGGGCAACCTCTCGTGGTCAAAACAGGGCGCCGATGGACGCATCGTACCCTTAGTCTGGGTCTAGACTCTTGACCCTCGACTCTCTTCCGCTGACGGCTGATGGCTGACGGCTGATGGCTGCCCCTACTCCAAAGCCACGCGCGGCAACATCGAGGTCAAGCTGCTGGCGAATGGCAAACCCGTGTAGGAGACGACACATGCCCAAAACGAGAAATAAGCCATCGCATGAGTCGCGGGGGAATGTGTTTGCGGCCTTGGGTTTTTCGCCCGAGGAGGCGGCGATCCTGCGGATGAAGACGCAGCTTCATATCGAGATCATGCGGGCGATCGAGAAGAGAGGGCTGACGCCGCGGCAGCTGGAAAAAGCGCTGGACGTACCACAGCCGCGGGTGAGCGAGCTGGTGAACGGCAAGATCTCGCGGATGACGGCCGACTTATTGGCGAAGTACTTGTACCGCCTGGGCCGCGAAGTCACGATGACAACCAAGGCGAGCCGCGGCCGCGCAGCGGCAATGGCGTAGCAGGTCCCTTCCAGCTGATGGCTGACGGCCGGCGACTTCCCCTTCTGGCTCTCGACTCTCGACCCTCGACTCTCGACCATTCCCGGCTGAGAGCTGAGAGCTGATGGCTGAGAGCTATAAACCGACGACTAACGACCAACGACTTATCCTGCCACATGCGGCAACATCGAGGTCAAGCTGCTGGCGAATGGGAAGCCGGTGGAAGACGGCGCGAAGTAACTGCGTAAAGTTTGTCGGTTTTGTGCATTTTTCTTGCAGTTTGGGGTCGCAAAACGATTCGCTGAAGTTGATTCCTAGTGGCTCATTGTGCTCAAATTCACGAATAGACTGGGAGCTCTGCCATCGACATTGCCGCGCTGAAACCCGATGCTGTCAAAGTTCCGCTTCGTTCTTGCGGATACCGAGGCCACTTGCTGCGAGCCGATTTCCCCATCGGCGAAGACGCATCCATACCGCTGGTCGGCTTTGCCCAGCTTCCTGCTGACGCTCGCTCCGCTTGCGTGGCCGTCCTCACTCCGGCTACTGATCCACGCGAAGCCGTTGAGTCATGCCGACAACTCGGAGCACCGCTTGTCTTCGTGTGCTTCAAAGACACTCTGCAATGGTGGAAGCAGGGAACGACCTCGGCTGAATGGCTTGAAACTATCCCCGCGAAAAACGTCAACAAGTTTTTTAAGGCTCATCAGGATGAGTTTTCTCCTGACGCGGTCTATCGAGCAAAAACGTGGGGGCGATTCCGAACCGAGTATCAACTTAACTTTGTAGACCTGGGCCTTCTGCCGCTTGTTGAGGAACAAGTCGGGGAAGAACTTGGCAGTCTTATCGAAAGAAACGTATCACATCTAAAGGCTCGCTTAAGCTGGAATGAGGTAACCAGCTCACAAGGCCATTGGTTGTTACAAACAGTTTTCTGGCTTGTATCAGGCAAGATTCTACGCGACAAGCATGTCGAAACCTTTAAAAACCTTGATCTTATCGATGTAAATGAGGTTTTCCGCCGTGTTGCCAAGCACTACGGCACAGAACCGTTTGAGGCGGGGTCGCAGAGGAAGCTGGCGGCTCTTAAAGAATCGGCACGCAGTATCAATCAGTTCAGCAGCTTGGCTCTCACAACGACTGAGTCACTCGCTTACGTTTACGAAAATACCCTTATCTCCAAGCAAACCCGATCCTCGCTTGGTACACATAGTACCCCTTCGTTTCTCGTCGATTACGTCATCGGGAACCTCGCCGAATGGATAGGCCAAATCCCTGAACACGACCGTAGTGTGTTCGAGCCCGCGTGCGGGCACGCCGCTTTTCTTGTGTCGGCAATGCGTCTCCTTGCAGAGCTGCTTCCCGCAGAGAAAGCCGTTCCGAGTCGTCGCGGACCGTATCTGCGAAGTAGGTTACACGGTACTGATATAGACCCATTCGCACTTGAACTTGCCCGCTTGTCGCTTACCCTAACAGACATCCCAAACCCGGATGGATGGGATTTAAGAATTGAGGACATGTTTATCGGTAACCAGCTTGCAGAACAAGCTGAGCGAAACACAATTTTTCTTGCCAACCCGCCCTTTGCAAACTTCAAACAAGGTGAACGCGCGAACTATTCAAAAAGCGAAGTCTCTTTGCGCTTTGTAAACAAAGCTGCTGAAATGCTTTGGCGGACTATCCCGAAAATGTCACCTGGCAGCGTTTTCGGAGTAGTGGTTCCACAGACGTTTCTTCACAGCGCAAACGCCGTCGACGTCCGGCGCTTTCTCGTCGAACATTGCCAGCTGCAACAAATTGCCCTTTTCCCTGACAAGGCGTTTACGTTTTCCGATGCCGAATCGGCAATCCTGCTTGGACGGGTCCTGCCACCCGTTTCGCGTAGACGGTTGACGACACAATATCGTCATATTCGTGAACCGCAAATGGAGACGTTTAAAGCGACGTTTCAGGCATCACGCACAGAGCTTGTTTCTCAATCACTTTTCAACGAGTCAAATGAATTCAATCTTCGCGTGCCTGACTTGGCTGATGTATGGTCGACGCTGGGCAAAGAGCATGTGTTAGATTCCGTCGCAGAGCTTGGACAAGGATTAGCTTATCACGGTCGACAACTTCCGCGAGGCCGTCAAACATTCTCGGAGCAAAACTTCCCCGGTGCCAAGCAAGGCTTCGTCCGCTTCGAAAAAGGTTTGCGGATTGATTGTTTGCCGAAGCGATATTGGATGAACTTGGATCCGGAAGTTATTCAGTGGACTCGAACCGGTGCGACCGTTGGTACTCCACAGGTCTTATTGAATTATGCTCCAGTCAGTCGTGGTCCTTGGCGTCTAAAGGCCCTCATAGATCGCGTTGGTCGACCTGCTGCGAGTCGTTTCATTACAGTTCGCCCACGCGATCAACAATATTCTCTCGAAGTTCTTTGGGCTCTACTTAATTCGCCGATCGCAAATGGATACGCATTCACCCACTTAAGCAAACGTGACAACATTGTTGGCGAGATCAGAAAGATACCAGTTCCAAAAACTGGGGAATTCACGGAGGTGGATAAAGCGGCAAAAGCTTACCTCAAAGCTGCTACTACGGGGCAAGATCCGGCCACACTTCAAAAATTGATGCTTAAAGTCGACGTCGAAGTTTTGAGCCAGTATTCGTTACCAGCGGAACTAGAGCGCGCTGTACTTCACTTGTTTGACGGATTTGAACGGGTCGGTGTGCCGTTTTCGCAAACGTCATACCTTCCAGAACAGTTGGATTACCCGATCAGATTGGCGGGCTTCCTCCAATTTGAGAAAGATTGGTCGGCCACAAACCGCGAACGGGGTCGTCTCATTGACAAGAGAATTGCTAAAACGATTACAAATGACGAACAAATACGTCTCAGTGCATTGCAGGCGTACGCTGATTACTATCTGGACAAAGTTGCTCCAAGGCCGACTCGCAGTCTTGAGGAACTCGAAGATGAGGTTATTGCGAAGTCAGCAGAAGAGATCGGGGCAACCTGATGCAAGGATTTGAGTACCCCACAACACCGCATGTCCGTCGTCACGGTCCGGAAGGATACACCAATTACGAATCGTATCGCGATTGGCTACGGGATGAATTCACATTTCGCTGCGTTTACTGCCTTGTCAGAGAGCAGTGGTACAACCGAGCGGCAACGTTCAATATTGATCATTTCATTCCGGTTACCGTCGATCCAAGCGGGGCATGTGAGTACACAAATTTGCTTTACGCTTGTGCTACATGCAACAACGCAAAGCGAAGTATCCTAAACATTCCGGATCCGTGTTTAGTAGCATTTCATGACTGCCTTCGTATTAAAGACACTGGGGAGCTAGAGGCTCTCAACTCCGACGGCGAAAAGCTTCGCGACGCTCTTTTACTTAACAGTAAAAGCAATATCGACTTTCGTTCGCGATTAATGAGAACTTTGGATAATCTCAAGCAGACGAATCTGCAACTTTACACGGAATGGATGAGTTTTCCCGATGATCTGCCTGACCTCAGACGCCCAAGAAAGCAAGTCCCGCGCAACATAATGCCGGATGGTGCGAGGAACTGCTATTTTGCACTTCGCGAACGTGGAGAACTGCCAGCCATGTACTAATCGGTCGTGACAACTTCAGTGGAAGCACTTTCTAACTCGGCTGTACCGCACGCTCAACCATTCGCCAAATCTGGTCGAGCCGCGGCGGGGGTTGGGGCCGGGGGTCGTGAGTGGTCTAGAGTCAAGGGTCGAGAGTCGAGAGCGGGGAATGGTCGAGGGACTAGAGTCGAGGGTCGAGAGCAGGAATGGTCGAGGGGCTAGGGTCGAGGGTCGAGAGCTAGACAGTCAAGCAGTCAGCCGTCAGCCATCATTGATCAGTCGCCAGGCGGTAATGGTCGAGAGTCGAGGGTCGAGAGTCGGAAGGAAAGCCGTCAGCCGTCAGCCATCAGCTATCAGCCAGAAGCTAAGACTGTGTCGCCGGTCGTCGCTAACGCTGAGGGACCGCGCGGGTCAGCCATTCTCCAAAACGGGTTGGGCCGCGGCGGGGGTTGGGCCGGGGGCGGTGAGAGCTTAGAGCATAGTTTCGTAGGATGGGTTTGCCGCGGAGCGGAAACCCATCAGGCTTGACGACATTGGCACGATTGATGGGTTCTCGCTGCGCGATGAACCCATCCTACTCCACTTGGGCGTCAGTCAGTGACAGTTGAGGGGTTCGCTGTGAAGGGGTTTACGACGCGCACGCCATCGTAGTCGCGGGAGTGGTCGAGGTCTTCGCTGTAGATCGTATGGCAGCCCATTTGTTTTGCGGCCGTGAGGATCGCGGCATCCCAGTAGGAGACTTGGAATCGCTGTTTGGCGGCGACGGCTTCCAGTACGAGGTCGCGCGTGATTGGCCACACGGGGAATGCGGATAGCGAGGCCAAAACGGCGGCTGCCTCATCGTGCGTCATTTGCAGGCGCTGTTTCGTCACAGCCGCGGCGTAGAACTCTTGCAGAACCTGGGCAGAGAAGCCGATGCTTGGGTCTTCGAGAACTTGCCGTGCGATGAGGCGGTTGGGTTGATCGGCCAGCGCGTTGGAGGCCGCATACAACAAGACGTTGGTGTCAACGAAGTGTGTCGCGGTCATACAGTTCGTCGCGCTCTAAGGAGCCAATGGGATCGGTGTTGTGGGCGTGGTTCAGCGCGGAGAGTAATGTGGCGAGGCGTTCGGGGGCGGTTGCGGTTTGCGCACCGTTTTTGGGGCTGACGACGACCTCCACTTCCGTGCCAGGTTGGAAGGGGAGGCCGGCCAGATGAATCTCGCCGTGGCCGCTGACGATCGTGGAAGTCTCGAAGGCGCTCATGATTGGATTGTAGTGCGCGTGACTGGGAATCGCAACGGAGGCCAACTCTTCCCGGTCCCTCTCAGTCGAAGGAGAGGAAACGGAATTGAGGCACCCTCACCCCCGGCCCTCTCCCAAACGGAGAGGGAGTTTTTGCGCGCGGTGGGCGTTGCCGCTCGTCGCTAAGCCTGAGGTACTGCGCGGGTCAGCCATTCTCCAAAACGAGTCGGGCCGCGGCGGGGGTTGGGGCCGGGGGATTGTGAATGGTCAAGAGTCAAGGGTCGAGAGTCAAGAGCCAGAACAGATGAGGCGAGGAGTCGGGCGGGATGACGCTTTCGACGACGGCACCCTCACCCCGGCCCTCTCCCGGAGGGAGAGGGAGTTTTTTCCACGAGTGGGCGGAGAGCCAGTGGGGGATGTTGCTCGGCAGCCCAACTTACTCAGCCGGTCCGGCCGAGTGGTTTGAGGCGATTGATCTCGGCGGCGCGGTCGCTGTGCATGGCGTGCCACAGGTCCCAGTCCTGCTGCAAGCCGAGCCAGAAGTCGGCCGACATGCCGACCACGCGCGCCAAGCGGAGGGCCGTATCCGGCGTGACGCCGCGCTTGCCCCGGACGATCTCGTTCAGGCGCGGGAAGGAGATCCCGAGTCGGACGGCAAGGTCCGACTGCGTGATGGCCAGCGGAACAATAAATTCGTCCCGGAGCATTTCCCCCGGGTGCGTGGGCGGTCGGTGACGAGGCAGGCGGCGCGCAACAAGTTTGCCGCGCCCTTTGCCGCTAGTGGTAGTCTGCGATTTCAACTTCGTCGGCATCGCCATGCCTCCAATAAAAGCAGATTCGGTACCGGTCATTGATCCGAATGCTAAGTTGCCCCTTCCGATCACCACGAAGACGCTCCAGCCGGTTTTCGGGCGGCGCAGCCAATTCCTGCAGGTCACGCACTCGGTTCAGTTGGTCGAACTTTCGGCGGGCGGCGGGCCACAGATCGCGGGGGCACGCTTTCCGTGCCGCCCGCGTGTCGGTTCCGTCAAACACGTCCTCGGTTCCTCGATCTCGAAAGGAACGTATCACGCATCATATTATACATCATAAATGCCGATTGCGACAACCGCTGTGCACGCGGACCTCCCCTCCCCTGGCCCCTCCCCAGCCACGGAGAGGGGAATAAAGATCAGGAGTGGGCGGCGATCCAATCACGGATGTTGTGCGGCGTGTCGTCGTCGCGGTTCATCGTGGGCAGGACTTTGTAAAGCAATTTGTCGGAGTCGCACAGCTCGGCGATGGATTCGACGATGATGTCCGGCTGGTAGGCGTATCTGGCCAGGTCTTCGCGCTTGGTGCTGCCGGTGAGGACCAGGATGGTGCGGTAGCCCATTTGCACGCCGCCCAGGATGTCGGTCTCCATCGTGTCGCCGATCATGATCGTTTCGCTGGTGGCCATTCCCAACTCCTTGCGGGCGATGCGCATCATCACTGGGCTCGGCTTGCCGACGCTGAACGCTTTGATGCTGGTGGCCGCCTCGATGAGCGAGACGATCGCGCCGCAGCCCGGCCGCGTGCCCGATTGCGTGGGGCAGTTCGGATCGAGGTTTGTGGCGATGAGCTTCGCGCCGTCGAGGACCATCTGCACGGCATGCTCGAGCATCTCGAAGGAGAGCGTGCGGCCTTCGCCCACCACAACGTAGTCCGGCGATTTGTCGACGACCGAGTAACCGTTCTGATGCAGCGCGTTGAGTAGCCCGCCCTCGCCGATCACGTATGCCGTGCCGTCCGGTTTTTGATGGGCGAGAAAGCGGGCTGTCGCCATCGCACAAGTGAAAATGTGCCGCTCCTCGACGGGCATGCCCATCCGCTGAAGCTTGGTCGCCACATCGCGGCGGGTCCGCTGGCTGTTATTGGTGAGGAACAAAAACGGGATTTCCCATTCCAGCAGCAACCGTACGAATTCCACAGCGCCGGGAATCAACTGGGTGCTGCGATACAAGACGCCGTCCATATCAATCAAGAAGCCTTTTTTCATGTCGCACTTGGTTAAAAGGGACAAATGGTCGGAGTAAAACGTTTTCATAGCTTCGAGCAACCAGTGCGCCGCCGCGATGCCAGCATGCGTTTTTAACGATGGCCTCCGATCCCGCAGTACCTTTGCAGCAACTGAGATACGTCGCTTCTCAATGCGACACACGAATCCATAAAGAAAAAGTCCAAGTCCAAAGTTGCCCAAGAACTAGGCACCGATCGCCGCGCCGGTTTACGTCAACCGCCCGTTATGGCTAGAATCGGCAAGATAAGGAAAACTATCAGTGCTTCTCGTTCTCCACCCAGAGCTGCACCATGAGAAACTACTCACCCTGTTTCGGATTCTTGTTTTGCCTGACGCTATTGAGTTACCGGTGCGACCCGTCTTTTGGGGACCTGCTGGTGGGAACGGCGTTCGAAGGCGGCGTGCTGCGCCTCGACGAATTGACGGGGGCTGCGGTTCCCGGCGGCATCCCCCCGGGTAACGCAGGGCTGTCGCTGACCTCGGGCGTAACTGTCGGTCCCGACGGCAATATTTATGTGAGCAGCCGGGGCACGGGCGAAGTGCTGTTCTTCGATGGCGATTCGGGATCGCCACTCCCGTCACCGCACCTCGGCGGACGGCCAGGCCTATTCGCGACGCTGGCAACCGGCGCTACGCCCAATTCGACCCCCGGTCCGCTGCGTTTTGGCCCTGACGGGCATCTTTACGTATCCGACTTTGGCGGCAACCAGGTGCGAAAATTCGACAGCGCCACCGGCCAGGAAATGGCCGCGGCCGCCACGGTTTTCGCCGGCCCACCCGCCGGCCTGACCTTTGGCGCGAATGGCGATCTGTACGTCGGCGACTTCGGAAGTGCCAGCGTCCTACGCGTGTCCGGTGGCGTGCCGTCGATGTTCATTCCGCCGCAATCGGGCGGCTTGCTGACACCTAGCTCGCTGTTGTTCTTGCCCGATGGCGATCTGCTTGTCGTCGATTTGTTCGGCAACCAGATCCTGCAATTTGATGAGAACGGGCAAAATCCGTCGCAGTTTGCCTACATTCCACCAGAAATACCCAATCCGCTACCGCCCGGTGCTAACTTTCCCAGCAACAACCCCTCGGACATCGCATTCGACTCGAATGGGAACCTCGTCCTCGCGGTGCTCGGCCTCACCAATCCGCCCGACAATCGGGGCGCGCTCTTGCGCTACGATCTGGAGGGCAATCTGCTCGAAACGGTGCTCGACATGCAGACCCCGCTGGGCAGCACCGCCCGAATCGATCCGGCCGACTTCCTTTTCGGCGACTACGACCGCAATGGCCTGATCGAGCCGGCCGATTACGACAAATGGAGGGCTGACTTTGGCGAGTCAATGACGAATTGGGATGGCGCCGATGGCAACGGGAACGGCATTGTCGATGCAGGCGACTACGTGATTTGGCGCAAGGCGATGGGGTCCGGTGCTTTGATGGCGGGCGGCGGGGTAGCGGTGCCCGAGCCTGCCGCCACTGTTTTGGTCGTCATTTCCATCGCGTGCGCGCTGGGGCTTCTTCGACGACGCGAGTAGCGATGATCCTGAGCCCTTCACCTTTGGCGGCCGGTCTCCGCGTACGCTCGCGTGGGTTTTCGCTCATTGAGCTGTTGGTTGTGATCGGCATTATTGGCGTCCTGGTTGCGCTTCTGATCCCAGCCGTCCAATCGAGCCGGGCCGCGGCGAGCCGCACGGCCTGCACTAACAATTTGCGCCAACTCGGCATCGCCGCTCATCATCACGTATCGGCCCGCGCTTATTTTCCCAGCGGATCGGTCGCCAAGGAATTCCCCGCCGATCCGCAACATGCATGGACGTTCTACCGCTGGTCGGCGCTGGCACAGCTCACGCCGTTTCTGGAAAACACGGCCGTATACGATGCGCTCGATCTTTCTTTGCCGCTGTACGGCAGTAACTTTGCAGTGCGGCCCGAGAACGCGGCGGCCGTTCGAGCTTTCGTGATCGAGTTCATTTGTCCGGCCGACGAGGCTCGCCGCCTCAGCGAGGATTTTGCCCCAACGAGCTATGCGGCCTGCACCGGCACAGGCGCGGGCGGCGGTTCACCTCGCGAGACCGACGGCGTCTTCTTCATCAATTCCGAAACCACTACGGCGCACATCAGCGATGGCATGAGCAAAACGGCTCTGATTTCGGAGAGCATCTTGGGCGATCCCCAGTCCGGCAATCACGATCCGCAAACGGAGTATAAATTCTCGTTCCTGGCGCCAATCTCTGAGGCATTGTGCCGCGGCACGGTGCAGTGGAATGTGAACGATCCGCGCGGATTCGCCTGGGCCAACGGCGAGTATCGCTGCGCGCTCTATAACCACTACATGACGCCGAATTCGCCGAAGTCGGATTGCATTGGCGTGCAAATCGGCGGCGACGTACGTACGCGCTACACGCCCTACGGTTGGCGGGCTGCGCGCAGCCGACATGCCGGCGGCGTGAATCTCCTCATGGCCGATGGCTCACTGCAATTCATCGCCGACGAGATCGACGCTGGCGTCTGGCGAGCGCTGTCCACGATCGCGGGAGACGACTAAAAACGGCGGCCCTGTCAGCGTTTACTGACGTTCCGTTTGTCGTCCCCGCCCTTGACTCGACCGCCACCATCGCCGTACGCTGGTTAATTCTCAAACATTCAGAAACTCCTTGGATAGACAGGTACTACGATGGCCGTTCCTAAACGTAAACACTCCAATTCCCGCACTGGCATGCGGCGCTCTCACGACGCCTTGAAGGCCAAGCAACTGCAAGCCTGCCCGAAATGCGGCACGCCGAAGCCCTCGCACGTCGTCTGCCCGAACTGCGGCCACTACGCCGGCCGCTCGGTCGTCGAGACGGAATAGCTGTTACTGAGCATGAGTGATGCCGACGCATCGAAAATCGCGTTCCTCTTCCCCGGCCAGGGCGCTCAAGCGGTAGGCATGGGCGCGGCGGTGTGTGCTCAAGTGTCGGCGGCACGGGCTTTGTTTGACCGGGCAGCGGATACCCTCGGTTACGATTTGTACAAGCTGTGTACGCAGGGGCCAGCCGAGGAGTTGGATTCGACGGTCTACAGCCAGCCGGCGCTGTTTGTCGCCAGCCTCGCGGCGCTGGAGCAATTGAAACAGAACTCGCCGGAGCTGGTCGGCCGCTGCGCGGCGGCCGCCGGCTTGAGCCTGGGCGAGTATACCGCGCTCGTGTTCGCCGGCGTGATGGACTTCGAAACCGGTCTGCGGGTGGTGCAAGAGCGCGGCCGGGCGATGCAGGATGCCGCCGAGGCCGATCACGGCGGTATGGTTAGCGTTCTGGGCCTGGAGCGGGAACAGGTGGAAAAACTGTGCGACCAGGCCCGCGGCGACGGCACGCTGGAAGTCGCCAACCTGCTATGCCCCGGAAATATCGTCGTTTCCGGCAATACCCCGGCGTGTGAGCGCATCGCCGATCTGGCCATCGCAGCCGGAGCAATGAAAGTGATCCCACTCGCAGTTGCCGGAGCGTTTCACACATCACTCATGCAACCGGCCGTCGAGCGTCTGCGAGCGGCATTGGCCGATGTGCCCATGCGGCGGCCGCGGATTCCAGTTGTTTCCAACGTCGACGCCCGGCCGCACGACGATCCCGATGAGATTCGCGAGCTGCTGATCCGGCAAGTTTGTTCGCAAGTCCGGTGGGAGGACTCGATGCGCTACCTGCTCGACGAATTCGGTATCACCCAGTTTTATGAACTCGGCCCCGGACGCGTGCTCTGCGGTTTATTGAAGCGCATCGCCCGCAAAGTGCCCTGCGAGAACATCGCGGCCTAAATCAGTAAGGAAATTTGTTTTTCACCACAGAGGACACAGAGTTTACAGAGAATCCAGATTTCGTTTGTTCCTCTGTGCTCTCTGTGTTCTCGGTGGCGAATTGAATGGGAATCATGACCATTGCTGACGACATCAACCGTCGAATTCAAGTTGATTTGAATGGCCGGACGGCGATTGTGACCGGGGCGTCGCGCGGCATCGGCAAGGCGATTGCGCTGCGACTGGCTGGCGCCGGCGCGAAGGTGGCATGCGTGGCTCGCAATGTCGATAAGTTGCAAGAGACCGCCGATGCGATCACGGCGGCCGGCGGTGCGGCCGAAGTGCATCCATGCGACGTGACGGATAGCGCGGCGGTCACGAAACTGATTGAAGACCTGGCCGAGAAGTGGGGCGGGATCGACATTTTGGTGAACAATGCCGGCATCACCAAGGATACGCTCATTCCGCGGATGAGCGACGAGGATTGGGACGCCGTCATCGCCACGAACCTTCGCAGCGTGTTCCTGTTCACGCGCGCCTGCTCGCTCGTGATGATGCGTAAGCGGAGCGGACGGATTATTAACATCTCGAGCGTTTCCGGCCTGATGGGCAATCCGGGCCAGGCGAACTACTCGGCATCGAAGGCGGGCGTCATCGGCCTGACGCGGACCGTGGCCCAGGAACTGGCCAGTCGGAAAGTCACCGTGAATGCCATTTGCCCAGGGTTCATCGCGTCGGAAATGACGCAGGCGATGGGCGCCACGTTGGACGAGTTCGTCAAGACACGCATTCCCGCCAAACGGCTGGGCGAGGCTGACGAAGTGGCCGATGCCGTACTGTACCTGGCCAGCGACTCGGCGGCCTACATCACGGGGGAAGTACTGACCATCGACGGCGGATTGACGCCATAGGTGCCGTAGGACGGACAATCCTGTCCGTCCTTTGTAACGTTGACGGACAGGATTGTCCGTCCTTTGTAACGTTGACGGACAGGATTGTCCGTCCTACGGCTGAAAACTCGCCCTGGACAACCCGCCCGTAGAATTGGTATATCTTGACCTCGCTTACGGAACCCCTCTATCTTGAGAGGTCCGCGGGGTGTACTGGCTACGCGCTGTGGCGGCCGTAGCTGGTTTACCCCACTTGCGTACAATTCGGGCAGATAACGGTCTCTGCCTATCCAATATATTAGGTACAACACACGGTTCGTTAGCAGGAGGATCGACAAGGTGGCCGCCTCAGTAATGGAACGAGTCAAAGATATCGTCGCCGACAATCTGGGCGTCGACAGGGAGAAGATCACGGTGGACACGTCGTTCGTGAACGATTTGGGCGCCGATTCGCTGGATACGGTCGAACTGGTAATGGAGCTGGAGGAGGAGTTCGACATCAACATCCCCGACGATGCCGCCGAAAAGATCCAGACGGTCGGCCAGGCGGTCGAGTACATCGAAGCCGGCATCAACGGCAAGAAATAAGCGGGGAGCTGGGAGCAAAGAGCGGGGAGTTTGCCCCAGCGCTTTGACACAGCTATCTCCTCGCTTGCGCTGCTGATTTGCTCTTTGGATCTTGTTTTGCCATCTACTCCCTGCTCCCCGCCTATGAAACGCCGCGTTGTCATCACAGGGATCGGTGCCGTCACATCGCTGAGCTGTAAGGTCGACGACTTGTGGCAGAAGCTGCTGCGCGGCCAGAGCGGCGTCCACCAGCTTAAGGCCTTCGACACGACCGATCACAAGGTGAAGTTCGGCGGCGACATTCACGATTGGTCCACCCACGGCTATGTCGATCGTAAAGAGGAGAAGCGGATCGACCGCTTCACGCAGTTCGCGATGGTGGCGGGCATCGACGCGGTCAACGATTCGGGTCTCGACTTCTCGAAGGAAGATCCCTTCCGCTGCGGCGTCATTCTGGGCTCGGGGATCGGCGGCTTGTCGGAAATCGAAACGCAGCATGAGCGGCTGCTCACGAAGGGTCCGGACAAAGTCTCCGCGTTCACGATCCCCAAGCTGATGCTCAACGCGGCGGGCGGGCACGTCTCGATCCGCTATGGACTGCGCGGCCCGAATTACGCGGTGGCCACCGCCTGCGCGAGCGCCACGAACGCGATGGGCGACGCCTTCAAAGCGATTCAGTACGATGACGCCGACATCATGGTTACCGGCGGCACGGAAGCGGCCTGCACGCCGATGGGCCTGTCGGGCTTCGCGAACATGCGGGCCCTTTCCGAGCGGCACGACGACCCCGCGGGCGCAAGCCGGCCGTTTGACGCCGACCGCGACGGCTTTGTGCTCTCCGAAGGCGCCGGCCTGTTGGTATTTGAGGAATTGGAACATGCCAAGCGGCGCGGGGCTCGTATTTACGGTGAAGTCCTCGGCTACGGCGCAAGCGCCGACGCGGGACACATCACGCAGCCGGATGTCGAGGGCACCGGGGCGGCCAAAGCCATGGCGAGCGCCCTCCGCGACGCTCGACTCAACGCGGAGACAATCGATTACATCAACGCCCACGGCACCAGCACGCCGTTGGGCGATGCGGCGGAGACGATCGCCATCAAGACGGTGTTCGCCGAGCACGCCCGCAAGGTGAGCATTTCCAGCACGAAGAGCCAGCTCGGCCATTTGCTGGGGGCAAGTGGCGGCGTGGAGCTGGTGATCTGCATGAAAGCGCTGGAACACAACATCTGCCCGCCGACGATCAACTACCAAACTCCCGATCCGGCGTGCGATCTCGACTACACGCCGAACACGCCGCGCGAACGCCGCCTGCGCACGGTGATGTCCAACAGCTTCGGTTTCGGCGGCCACAACGCCTCGATCATCGCGGGCGCGGCTGCGTAAGAATGACCACTCCGGAAGAACGGCGGTGGAATACGAATTAAGTGACCACGCCGCCAGACGGATACACGAGCGCAAGATCGAGCCTCGCTGGATCGAAATGACGCTTTCCGAACCAGATCGCTGGGAAGAAGATGGGATTGACCCGGCCGTTAGCCACGCGCTCAAGCGGATTGCCGAGATGGATAACCGCGTCCTCCGAGTAGTGTATAATGCAACGACGGTTCCCGTGCGTATCATATCCGTGCACTTCGATCGGCGGATGAAAGGCAAGTTATGAAACTGGAATACGATTCCCAGGCAGACGCCGCCTACATCAAGCTGAGCGAAGGTGAAGTAGCCGATTCGGAGGAGGTTCGGCCCGGGATCGTCGTGGACTACGATGCGCAAGACAGAGTCGTCGGCATCGAAATCCTCCATGTCCGCAAAGAGCGGCCGGACATTAATCTCGGGCATCTCGAATTGGAAAGTGTGTAGCTGCCGATCGGCCATCGCTCGGAGTCCCGCGACTGGCGCCCCGGCTGGGCGTTGTCTCCAAGGTTCGAGGCGGACGCGCTTCTGAGTGGCAAAAAGTGCGTATTCTCCGGAAGGGGACACAAGGGGACAGGTTTTTGTAGGCCCATGGCGGGTTGGGCGGCTGAGAAACCGGGTAGGCGAAATAGACTGGGCGGAGCGATGGAGCATCGATTGCATCCTCTGTGAGTCGGGCGACCAGTTAGCGCGCAGGCGGAGCGGCGGGACGCAAAGTGGATACTATACGCCCGTTCACATCGCGGGAAGTATAACAAATCGCGCGGCCAAATTCCACAACTTTTTTTGGCCACGCAGCGGACGGGGAAAAGGCGGCATTTCCTGGTCAATCCAGCAGCACCAGCTCGCTTTGGCTGCAACGAAAACGAAAACCTAAGGGGTTTTTCCATCGTCCCGGCCGCGGGAACGATTAGGATGGTAGCCGTTAGAGTCCCCGCTTGATGTTCGACCGCGGCGCTTTGGAGATGCCGGCCGGGGTTCGCCTCTAGGGATCGAGCGATCACTTGCGCTCTGCGCGCAAACCCTCCCGACAAGTTGCGAACTGTTCGCACGTCTGACCACACGGGAGGAGTTCTTCATGACTTGTTTCGTATTCATCACTTGCGCTGTGCAATTACCGGCTTGGGTTCGTTTACGAGCGCATGTACCTGCCGAATCGCGGCGATGGTCGGCCTCCTATTCATGCCCCCGCGACTCATCCGGCGGCGCAATGAGCCACAGCATGTCGAGGCCACGCCGCAGCCAGACGCCGGCCGTCGACGTTCGGCGACGGTCGTTTGCGATGCAATCCATTCGCGCCGCTACCTGTCGTGTGACGTTGCTGGCCAGTCTGGCCGCGCTGAGTTTGTTCGCATCGCCCGTCGCCGCCGCGCCGCTCGATCCGAATGCGTTCACGTCGCTCGGCACGCTGGATGTCAGCTCCGGCACACTCACGATCAACACCGACACGCTCGCCATCAGCGGGGCCGCCGCGTTCACCGGCGTCGTACACATTCAAGGAGCCGGCGTGCCTGACATTGCCGTCTTCACCTTTGACGATCTTACTATCACCAGTGGCGTGACTTTGACTCTTCAGGGTTCACGCCCGATCGCGATCCTTTCAAGAAACGATGCGATCATCGACGCAGCGGTTAATGTCAGGGGATCATTCGGTACGCAAGGCGGTACGGGCGTGAACAACGGATTGGGCGGCGTTGGGCGTCTCGGCGGAGGCAACGGTGGCGGCTTCAATGGTCCCGCTACAGGCCCGGGCGCGGGCGGCGCGTTTGCCGATGGAGGCAGTGGCGGTGGCGGAGGTGGCTTCGGCGGCATTGGCGGAGTAGGTGGTTTCCATCCAACCAACCCGATAAGTCCTGGAGGTGTAGCGTACGGAGATTTGTCACTCGCATTGGAAGGCGGAAGCGGCGGCGGCAGTAATCTGGGCGCTGGTGGGCGATTGAATGGAGGGGGTGGCGCCGGCGGAGGCGCGATCGAGATCGGCGCCGTGGGTGCAGTTTCCCTGGGCCAGGGCGTCGATGCGCGGGGCGGCATCGGGGCGGTTAACAGCAATACCGGCTCGAAGAGCGGTGGCGGCGGTAGTGGCGGGGGGATATTAGTTCACGGCAGCTCGGTGGTTACCGGAGCGGCATTGGACGTTCAAGGTGGCTCGGGCGGAGGTTCTTCCTCTGGCGGGACCTTTAACTCCGCTGGCGGCGGTGGCGGCGGCGGTGGCCGTATCTTCGTCGCGCAGGACACACACACCTTAGGCGCGGCAGCCGCTTTTAGCGTGAATACCGCAGGTGGCTCGGGGGGGCGAAGCTTGGTCATTGATGGAGGCCCCGGCAATTCCGGCGTCGTACAACTCGCACCCGATTTGACTGTCATTCCGAGCGGTCAGCCTCCGTTAATTTTGGACGGCGGCATTGGGACGCTGGCGAACGGGTGGAAGCTGTTGACTCGTGATCTTGCGGTGCAGTCGGGCGGCGTGGTCATCGAGACTTCGCCGTTTACCACAGAGAACGAGCTCGATCTTTCGGGCGGCATCGTCTTCGCCGGGTTCGGCTGGACGATGACCGGCGCCGCGCAGATATCCGGCTTCGGCCAATTGAGCGGAGCGGTCACCGGCGGGGCAACAAATCACGTTGCCGCGAGCGGCGGCGCACTGACTCTCGGCGACGCCAACAACAATGCAGGCTTCGGTTTTTTGGGAAACGTCGACATCGCCTCGGGCGCTACGCTCAATTTGCTCGACGGCGACGCGGCTGAACTGGGCGATGCAACCACGCTGGCCAACGGCGGGCGACTCAACTCACTCAATGGCATTCAGTTGGGCGCCGGAGAAATCCTGGCCGCGAGCGGCGCCGCGGAGATCGGCGGGAAATTCACCAACCAAGGGACTGTCAACGGCCCGGCCGCCGCCGGCGAGTTTCTCACGTTTACGGACGACGTGGACGGCGCAGGCAGCTACACGGGCAATGTCCTGTTCTCCGATGGCTTTAGCCCCGGCAACAGTCCTTCCGCCGTCTCGCTCGAAAACGTTGCCTTCGATTCCAGCGCCGAGTTGCGGATCGAACTGGGTGGGCTACAAGCCGGCACGGAACATGACCAACTCAACGTGTCCGGCACGGCGGAACTTGGCGGCACGCTCCAGGTCGTGCTGATTGATGATTTTGAACCGACCGCGGGCGACGCGTTTGACCTCATGAACTGGGGCACGCGGGTCGGCACGTTCAACACCGTGCTGCTACCGCCGCTGGGCAGCGGACTCTCTTGGAATACGTCGCAACTTTACACGGCGGGTGTGCTCTCAGTCGCACTGCCCGGCGACTTCAACTTCGACGGCTCAGTGGACGCCGCCGACTACGTGGTGTGGCGCAAGAACGACGGCACGCCAGGGGGCTACAACACATGGCGGGCGAACTTCGGCGCGACGGCCGGCGGCGGTTCGGGTGCCACGGGCTCCACGAGCGCTACTCCCGCCGTCCCCGAGCCAACCTCGCTTACTACTCTGCTAACCGTGGCTGGAATTTGCATGTTGCTTCAGGGGCGTCCTGGAACCGGCCGCTCCGGCGACGCTTCTTGACGGGATTCAAATCTCATACAATAGATGAATGCCCAGAATCAGCGAGTTCTACGGAATCATCATCGAGATGTATTGGAGCGACCATAACCCACCCCATTTCCACGCGAAGTACGCGGAGCACCGAGCCGAAATCGATATCCGCACGCTTGGAATCTTGCGCGGCCGCTTGCCAGCCAAGGCCGCTGGACTCGTGACGGAATGGGCCTCTTTGCACCAGGATGAACTGCTAGCTCAATGGGAACGGGCACGTAATCACGAACCGTTGGATAGAATTGAACCTCTCCTATAACAGAAAAAATGAACCTTTCGGAAATCAATCGGATCACCGGCGCCCGCGTAGTTGAGAACCATGTGCTTGAATTGCAGTTCAGCGATGGGTTCCTTGGGCGGCTGGATATGACACCCGCGCTGTGGGGGCCCGTGTTTGGACCGCTTAAGCACACAGACTATTTTCGCCAATTCCGACTGGAAGACGACACGATTCGCTGGCCAAATGACGCTGATTTCTGCCCGGATGTGTTGCGCTACTGGTGCGAAGCAGGCGGCGTGCGAAGCCAGGAAGAAACCGATTCGCATTTCGTGCAACAACTTACTGAACGGGCAGCTTCCTAGGACATGCCAAACGCTGGTTTGTTTCTGCGGGCCTTTGCCGTAGAATCAGACCCATGCGCACCAGCGACAGCCACGACGAGGTTGCGGCGCCCGAAGTCACATTGCGGATTCCAGGCACGTGGTCGCGGCCGGAGGAGTTTTATGAGGGGTTGCCGCGCGGGTGTCGCTGCACGGCCGAGGGGCTGGTACTCGTCGATGGATCGGAGTTCGAGCTGCACGCCCTGCCGGCGGACGAGGAGTTTCCGCGCATCTTCGCCGGTTCCTGTCCGAAGCGGCCGACCGAAAGCGAACGCGAGGCGATCGAAAACTACAAGGTAAACATCTGTCTCACGGGTCGCGGTGGGAGCGTCGAAGCCGCCGAGAAGTTGATGACGGCCGCGGCGGCCGTTTTGGCGGCGGGTGGGGCCGGCGTATTCGTCGATAACAGCGGCATCGCTCACGGCGCGACCGACTGGCTCACCTTGTTCGACAGCGCCGACGACGGCGGTGTTTACTGGGCGTTTGTTAGCGCGGTTCGATCCGAGAACGAGATGTATTCATTGGGCATGCACATCTTAGGCTTCCGCGACGCAATCATCCCCTCGACCGGCAATCACGAGTATGATTCGCGGACGCTCCACAGCTTTCTGGGATACACGGCGTTCAGCGGCGCCATGATCGAAGACGGCGAGGTGGTGCGCGACGTCGTCCTCCCGACCTTCCGCGCCTACAGGCAGCCGGACGACCGCGTCGAAGCCGACGCTCCCATGTTCAACCCCTACGGCCGATGGCGGCTGGTGCCGGTCGACTCGCAGCGGAACTAACTCACGGCCGTGTCCGCATCGCTGCTGCTGTGCTGATGGCCGATGGATTGCGCAGGCGAATCTCGCCTCTGCGCTTCCAGGTCACATTTCCGACGACGTGGTGGTCCAGCATCTGTTAAACTGGCGGAATGGACAACGCGCTGACATTTCGCCCTCCAACACGGCTGCCGTGCGTGCGGCTGACGATCTGTGCGTGTGCGATGGTGTTTTGGATGGGCCGCGCGAGCGCTCAGCCTCGTCGTCCCAGCCGTCATCGGCTCGCGGCACTTTGCTGTGCGTTCGCCGTATCCGCCGCCGCCGCCGGGCCGGCTGCGGCACAACAAGCGTCGGTATCAGCCTGGGACGCAGCCGACTTCCGCATCTGGGGCTTCATTCCCGATTGGACATCCCAAACACAGATCGATAACTTTGCCACGAACGGGATGTACACTCACGTTTCGGACGTAATTTATTTCGGTGGAGTCAGGCCGAACGCGACCGGCAATTTGACGACCACCAGCCATGCCGCCACGGCGCTGCCGAAGCTGAAGTCGCAAGCGGCCCTAAAGGGATTCAATCTGCACCTGTGCATGAAGACGGTGACCGGCGGCACAGAGGACGCGGTTTGGAACTCGATCAGCTCGAATCCTGCCAATCGCGCGAATTTTGTCAACAAGGTCAAGGACGTGCTGGTCAGCTACAACATGAAGGGCTTCAACTTCGACTGGGAGCGGCCGGCCACCGACGGCGAATGGGCCAATTACACTCAATTGGCGAAGGACCTGCGGACAGCAATCCATCCGCTGGGCATGGAAATCTCGGTCGACGACTATGGTTTCGCCGACCCGGATTGGGATGATACTCCCGTCTTCGACGCCGCGATTTACGATCAGCTTTTCATCATGGGTTACCATTACCCTGCGACCAGCGCCGGCGCGCTCGACAATGAGAATTTCGCTGATGGAAAGCTGGCGCTGGGTGACCCGGATACGGGCACAGCGTTTACGGACGCGCAACTCGCGATCGGCGTTGGCACCTGGGGCGCTCATGGTCCGGCGACCGTCACGTTGCAAGCGATTGTCACAGCCAATCCTAATCTGCCGTACGATGCGCTAACCTTCACCGGAACGATCAACGATATCAACGGCGTGTCGCGAACAGGCACTTGGGACATTGAGAGTCGCAAACAGGTGCGGGAAAAGACGCAGGTCGCGCTCGATCGCAACATGCCCGGCATGTTTAGCTGGACGCTGCATTACGACGCGACCAATGAGCTGGGCCTGCACCGCGTGATGCACCATTACGCGGTATTTCAGCGCGGGATTCCGGACTTGAATCTGGATGGCCGCGTCAACGCGACCGACGCCAACACGCTGGCGAACAACATGGGGACCGTTCCGGGATGGACCGGCACGAACACGGCGGCGCGGTTCGACGATTTCTATTTGAGCGGCAACTGGGAACAGGGCGATCGCGACGGCAACGGGTTCGTCAATCAGCAAGATGCGGATTGGCTGGCGGGACGATTTGGCGCGCTGGGAGTGACTCTGCCGGATCGGCTGGCGTACAGCGGCACGTTTGAGAACTTTCAGAGCGCCAGCGGGCTGACCGGCCGTTGGCGGGCGAAGCGCGAAACGGGCGGAAACCTGCGCGAAACCGGCAACTTCACGCAGCATGGCGGCGGCTATCTGCCCTGGAGCGGCACCGGCGTCGGCGCCGACAAGCGCAGCAATTACGCCGTGACGCTCCGCAACCAAAACGCCGCCGAGGCGTTTGACCGGATCAACACCCTGCCCCGCGTCATGACGGTCGATCTTGCGACGCCGATCGACCTCGCACAAGAACAGGAAACTTACTTCACGTTCCTCGTTCGGCAGAACACCGGGCCGCTGCTCGCCTCACAACTCGCGTCGAACAATCGCACGCTGTCGCTGGAGTTTCTCAACGGCGCCGGCGCGAATCAATTCGACTTTTCGTTCCGCGGGCTGCAGCAACAGCTCGCGATTCAGAGCCAGGCGGATGCCGCGGGGCAGGACGTGGCGGCCGGCGGTTTTCTGCCCGATACGACCTACCTGTTCGTTGGCAAGATCGCGGGAAATGGCGTGGGCGCGAATACCATGCAAGCGTCGCTGTTTACGAGCGGCGCGACCGTTGGCAACTACGCCGCCGACAGCTTTCCGTGGCTGCTCACCGCGCAAAGCAGCTCGAACTTTAATCCCGTCATCACGCAGCTTCAGTTCACGAGCCTGTATGAAGCCAATTACACGGTGAGCAACGTCTGGATCGGCACGGCGGCCGATTTCTTCGCCCTGCCCTCGGCCGCGATGGGCGATTTTAACAACGACGGCATGGTCGACGCCGCCGATTACCTCGTCTGGCGCAGCACGATGGGCCAATCCGGCATCCTTCTTGCCGCCGATGGCAACGGCAACGGCGAGATCGACGACGGCGACTACGACGTGTGGCGCGCGCACTTTGGCGAAAGCGTCGCCGGCAGCGGTTCGGGTTCCGCGACTAGCGGACAAAATGCCGTGCCAGAGCCAAAAAGTTTGCTCTTGCTTGGGGCCGGTGCTATGCTGCTAGCCGTGGCCGCTGGTCTCGGGCGGCAGCGCTCGTGGAGCTAGCAATCCGGTTGGTCCGCCAGTTCTAAGTAGGTCAGGCTTTCCAACCTGACAACATTGTCGATTGTCAGGCTGAAAAGCCTGACCTACGTAACAGCTCGATTGGGGGAGGATTGCCATGCTGCGTTACTTTTCTGTGCGCGCTTTCTGTGCGCTGATGTGGTTGTTGATTCCGCTGGCTGTTCACGGCGCCGACAAAAAATGGACCGCGGCCGTAAGCGGTGACTTCGCTGACCCGGCGCGATGGACGGGCGGCGTGCCCGGGGCCGGCGATACTGCCTCGTTCAACGAGGCCGGCACGTACACCGTCACGTTTGATAACGCCCCAAACCCGCTGGCCAATCCGGTCCACAATCAAGATCTGTTCGTTGATGGCAGCACAGTCACGTTCACCAGCGGCAGCGGCGGGCCGTACACGTATCGCCTCACCGGCGCCGGCGGCGACGACGCAGCGATCACCAGCGGCGCACTCACGCTGGGCACCAGCGGCAATCCGCTCCACTTGACGGTGGACGACGATCTATTGGTGCGCGGCGGCGCGACGCTCAACGTGAACCATGGAAGCGATGTCAATACGCTAGATCTGCTCTTGGCGACGATCAACGGCGGCGGCAATGGGACCATTGTGGTGGACGGGACAAATTCGCAACTCAACGTCACCAACGGTTTCAGTCTGGCCCAGAACGGCAATACAGGTACGCTCTCATACCGCAATGCTTCGCAGGGAACTTGGAGCGGGACAGTAAATCTTGGTTTTTCCGGCAATGCCGCAACGGTGGCTATTCTCAACGTTGAGTCCAACGCTGACCTGAATACCGGAATCCTGAACGTAGGCACCGGCACGGCTGCCGCCACGGGCACGGTTAATATCCACGGCAGCGATTCGACGCTCGTGCAGAGCGTCGCCTCGACGCTCACGGTGGGCACGGCCGCGGCGGGTATCGGCGCGATTAATATCGGTACGACGATCGACGGTGGCACGCTCTCGACCGGAACCGGCACGCTGACGATCAACGCCACCGGCACGGTGACGATTGGCAGCGGCGCCAACACCGGCACGCTCGATGCCAATGGCGACATCAACATCAATGGCGGCTTGCTGCAACGCGCCAATTCGACCAGCACGTTCAACTGGGCCAGCGGGAAAACGATGACCATTCAAAACGGCGGCCGGTTCAGCGTCGAAGGTGCGTACACGACGACGTTAAATGCCATGTACAACATCACCGGCTCGGGATCCATGCTAGAGATCACTGGCAGCCCGGCTAACCTCTTACTTACTAATGGAGCGGAAATCCATGTGTCGTCTGGCGGGCACCTGGCCGTCTCCTCGGCACAAGGGTTAGGAATCGGCGGCCCCGGCGGTGATGGAGTTCTCACCGTTGATGGCTCCGGCTCAACGGTGACTTCCCCAAACGGCTTATTCAATAATTGGGGTGTTACGGGCGGCAACGCCACGGTGACTTTTAGCAACGACGCCACTGGGGTGTTTAATGGCCAAATCAGTCTTGCCCTCGCCGGCGCCGCGGCCGATGTGATGATCCAATCCGGCGCCGATCTGTCGGCCGGCGGTCTCCATTTGGCGAGCAATGGCGGCTCTGCCACGCTCAATATCCAAGGAAGCGGCTCGACATTCGCTCAAACCGACACCGACACGATCATCGTGGGCCACGCCAGCACTGGCGCCGCCGTGATCAATATCGGCACGACGGCCTCCGGCGCCGCATTCACCAGCACGGGAATGTTGACGATCAACGCCACCGGCGAGGTGAACATCGGCAGCGGCGCGAACACCGGCACGCTCAACGCCAACGGCGACGTGACGATCAATGGTGGCGTCCTGACTCGCGGCAGTAGCGGCACGTTTGAGCTGCAATCCGGCAAGACGATGACCATCCAGAACAGCGGCAATGCCAGCTTTGCGGGCAGCTACAACACCGCCAACAATGCTATTTACAACGTTACCGGCGGCGGATCGATATTGGAGACCCTCGGTGCCGGTTCTCTCCACATCGGCAACGGCGCGCAAATGAGTGTCAATTCGGGCGGAGTTGTTTCGTCGGCTATCACCTCCTTTATCGGGACCAATGGCGATGGCACGTTGATCGTCGATGGGAGCGGCTCCACCGCCAACGGCTTGATCGCCACTTGGGCCGGCGGCGGTTTTACCGCCAATGTCACGTTTAGTAACGGCGCGGTGGGCAATTTTGGCTCAACCTCCCTGGCGAACGACTCGACGACCGGCACCACGGCCAACGTCGACGTCCTCTCCGGCGCCGACCTCAACTTGAGCGGCAGCCTCTCGCTCGCCGCCAACGGCGGCGCGACTACATCCGCAACGCTCGACATCCAGGGCAGCGGTTCCTCGGTCGTTCAAACCGGTGTAAGCTCGGTCACCGTCGGCCACGCCAGCGAAGGAACCGCGACGATCAACATCGGCACGACGGACAGCGGCGCCACATTTGATACCGGCGACGGCCCACTCACGATCAATGCGACGGGCACGGTGAACGTCGGCAGCGGCGCGAACACCGGGACGCTTATCACCGAAGGCGTGACGATCAACGGAGGTCAACTCAACAGGGCCCAAGGCAGCGTGTTCGGCCTCGATGCGGGCAGGACGCTCGCCATCCAGAATGGCGGCCGGGCCAGCTTTGATGGAGGGTACAGCACGTCCACTGCAACCTACAATATCGATGGCGCGGGCTCGACGCTGGAAACCGTGAGCGGTTCATTTGTAGTGAACAGTGGAGGTCAGGTAAACGTTACATCTGGAGGCAGCTTAACTAGCGCGAGCCTCCTTTCTATTGGCAGCACCTTCTTCGGCACGCTTACCGTCGATGGTCCAGGCTCAACGGTAAGTGCTGCCGGGGCGGGCTCGAACGTCTGGGGCGGCGCGGGCGGCGCGGCCACCGTGGTGTTCCGCAATCACGCAGCGGGCACGTTTGTCGGCGAGATCGGTTTGGCGGGGAACACGACGGCCTTTGACACGGACGTCACCATCGAATCCGGCGCCGATCTGGCGGCCGGCGGCCTGTCACTGGCCACCCTCGGTGGCGCATCCAGCGCGGCCAACCTCACCATCCGCGACGCCGGCTCCACTGTGAGTCTCAGTCTCGGCACCGATCTGGTAATCGGCCATGCGTCCACCGGCACAGCCGTAATCAATGTTCAAGACGGCGGGGCACTGACTGTGGGCGCTGGAGGCGAAACCATTCTCAACGCCACCGGCGAGATCAACATCGATGGCGGCTCCGTGGACCTCCAGACGCTCACCGACAACGGCGGCACGATCAATTTCGTCGCCGGCTCGCTCAGCTATCTCGGCAACCTGACCGTAGGTATCGGCGGTATGCTCGGCACCGATCTAACGCTGACCGGTACGCGCCAATTGACCCTCGATGGCGCCACGACCGTTGATGCGTTCCACTCGCTGACTCTCGACGGCGGCTCGATCAGCACGGGCTCGCTTGTCGTCAATGGTACGTTCGCGTTCAACTCCGGCACGCTCTCGATCACCGGCGTCGGCGGCTTGACCGTCGGCAGCGGCGGACCGTTTGGCAGCGCGTTCACGCTCGGCGCTGGCCGCACGCTCAACGTCACCAACACCACGACGATCAGCAGCGGCGCGCTGTTCGTGCTGGACAGCGGCAGCGCGTTCACCAGCGTCACACTGGCCAATAATGGCGAGTTGGCCATGAACGGCCTGGCTGCCACCGCCAATGCCACGACGGTCAACAACGCCGGCTTGATCCGTGGCGAAGGGCGCATCATCGCGGCGGTTAATAACAACGCCGGCGGCGAAATCCGCGCGGAATTCGGCAAGCGCATCAAAATCGACGGCGCCAATGGAGCCAATGCCGGCCGCATCAACCTCCAGGGTGGCACGGCGGAGTTTACCCAGGCGCTTACCAACGGATCGAGCGGCCAGATTCTTGGTCGCGGCACGCTCAGCGTCGGCGGCACCGGGCTCGACAATGAGGGTCACGTCGCGCTATCGAGCGGCATCACCGACGTCTTTGGCGACGTGACGAACGACACGGCCGACGTGACCCGCGGCATCAGTGTGTCGGGCAATGCCGACGTGACATTTTGGGATGACGTGACGAACGTGGCCGGCTCTCTGTTTCGCGTCTCCGGCGGCTCGTCGGCCACGTTCTTTGGCACATTTGCCGGCGCCGGCATTTCCGGTACAGGCGACGTGTTCCTGGAAGCCGACGTCACCCCCGGCGCCAGCCCCGCGATTGCGGAGTTTGGCGGCAACGTCAGCTTCGGTTCCCATGCGGAGCTGCAAATCGAATTGGCCGGCGTGGCAGCGGGCTCGCAGCACGATCGTATCGATGTCGCAGGAACGCTGTCATTAGACGGCGCGCTGTCCGTGTTTCTGATCAATGGTTTCAACCCGGCCGTCAACAACTCGTTCGATATCCTTGATTGGGGCAGCTTGTCCGGCACATTCGATTCCATTTCCTTGCCCGCGCTCAGCGGCTTTGTGGCGTGGGACACCAGCAATCTCTACACGACGGGCGTGCTGGCGGTCGCGCCGGCCCTTCCCGGAGATTTCAACGTGGATGGCTCCGTCGACGCGGCCGACTACGTAGTGTGGCGCAAGGGACTCGGCACCGCGCACACGCCGGACGACTTCAACGTGTGGCGGGCCAACTTTGGCGCGACGGCCGGCATCGGGAGCGGCTCGGCGGGAGCCTCGCCCGCCCAAACGGGCGTTCCGGAGCCGGGGACGGTGCGCCTGTTGGCGTACGCAGTTCTGCTCGCGGGCACGGGGCTCGGAAGCTACCGCAATCGCTTGCCGTGCTCCAACAAGTATCCGTAGAAATTAGTGCGACGCGCCTCGTCGAGGGCGTCGGCCGGATAGAGGTGCAATTCCAAATCGAGCGCGCACTGGCGTTGGACGTGCAGTTGCAGGCGAGACTTTTCAGCGATTTTCAGCCGCGAGCGTTCGGGCGTAAAGATCGCCAGGTCGATATCGCTTCCCTCGTGCGCGCCGCCCTCGACGTACGAGCCAAACAGGAAGGCAGCGGCGATCGGCAGCTCTTGTTCCAGAGTCTCCAGGGCTTGTTGCGACAATCGATCTACTTCCGCTGCGCTTCTAACCATCGAAACAACTCCTCGGTCTGTTGTAGATGTTCTTCCGCGGCCAGCCTGGTATTGAATTCGTCGATCGCCGCGATTTCTTCCGGATAGCGCATCTCGACGTATTCCAAGCTCAGCTTGCTGAGCAGGTTTTCTTGCTGCGGTTGAAGATTCACGCCGGCGAGCGCCGCCAGGCGGACGAGGTTGTGCATCCGCGGAGGCGCCCGGCGCGTTGCTTCGACAACCAACGCTTTGAGCAGCTTTTCCAACGCTTATTGGCATCCAAAAATCGAGTGCAGATAACTCTCGCCTTGGAGCGACTTCCGGGCACTGTCCAAGTCCAGGCGCGCGAGCTGCAGCCAATAGGCGATATCTTCGTCCATATAGTACTCCAACCGTCCCATTCTACACAAGACGCGCATGGCCCAACAGCGCAATGCTCCGTGTTGTTCGACAACAGGCGCCCAGAGCAACGACGGCCGCCTGCGCCGCACCGGTTGGGATAACCGGTGCTACCGCGACTGCGTGAAAACGCTGGCTTGTTACTGTTGGCCTTTACCGTAGATTCAGAACCATGCGCACTAACGACAGCCACGAGATCGTAGCGCCGGAAGTCACCTTACGGATTCCCGGAACCTGGTCGCGGCCGGAGGAGTTTTATGAGGGCTTGCCGCGCGGAAGTCGCTGCACGGCCGAGGGTCTGGTGATGGCCGATGGGTCGGAATTCGAATTGCACGTGTTGCCGGCCGACGAGGAGTTTCCACGCATCTTCGCCGGCTCTTGTCCAAAGCTGCTAAGAACTATGCCGCACCCGGCAGCATTTGTAAAAACGGAGGGCATTTTAGTTGAACCGCCCCCTGCCGCACTCTAAAATCCACGCTTGAGCTTGTCTTTGAGCGTAACGGAATCACGCCGTGCGGTTGCCGACTCATTTTCACCAGCGTGGGAGGCTACGCCATGACTCGTCGCTGTGTATACCCTGTTGCGTGCCTGGTTCTCGTCGTGGTTGCCACGTTTTTCGTGCCGCCAATTGAAGCCGCCCCGCGGTTTTGGATCACGCCGACCGGCGGGGCGTTCGGCACGCCGGGCGTCGCCAGCCCGAACTGGTCGGCGGCCGCGGGCGGGGTGGGCGGCGCCACAGCGCCGATTGCGGCCGACGACGCCAACTTCACGCTCAACAATACGTATGATGTCACGTTTTCCACTGCGGTGACCACCGCCGAGTTGGATGTTGAAAACGGTAACGTGACGTTCAATCTCGCTGGCGTGACGTACACAGTCACTTTGGGGTCTGGGACAGAGATTGGCAACGTCGTCGGCCAAACGGGCCGGCTCACGATCCTCGACGGCATCCTCGGCGTCGACACCGCGGGGGACGACGTCGTCGTTGCGAATCTCGACTCAACCGGTTTTTTAACCATTGGCGCCAACGGCCAGCTCGGCGCCGACCCCACGCGTCCGGACGTCATCGTCGCCGACGAAGGCACCGGAACGCTTACTGTCCAGGGCAATGGTGAAGTCTTCGCGCGCGCGTTCACCATTGGCAACAACTTTGGGTCGACCGGCACGGCCACGGTCACGGGTCCTCAAGCCTCCATGGACGTGTCGAGTACGATTACGATCGGCAATAATGGCGCGGGGACGATGACGCTCTCCGGTGGCGCCGATCTAGTCAGCACCAGCACGACGACGATCGGCAGCTTAGGTGGAAGCACAGGCACACTGACGATTACCGGGGCCGGCTCGCAATGGACGCAATCGAGCTCGATGACGATTGGAGACGACGGCGCCGGCACGCTGAACCTGCAGTCGGCCGGCGAGCTGGCGACGTCAACCGCCACACTTGGCGGCTCCGCTGGAAGTCTCGGCACGGTCAACGTCAGCGGGGCCGGATCCGAGTGGACGCCGTCCAATCTTACTATTGGTTCCTCCGGTGACGGTATACTGAACATTACGGGCGGCGGACAGGTCGCTCCCGGAGGGTCGATGCTGATTGGCAACTTCGCCGGAAGCCAAGGAAGCGTGACCGTCAGCGGCGCCGGTTCCCGCCTCGACGAAGGATCCGGGATGACGATTGCCAACGGAGGCGTGGGTTCATTGATGATCTCTGCCGGTGGACAAGTTACTAGCGCTGGTGGCGCCACGATCGGCCTGAACTCAACCGGCGTTGGAGAAGTCACGGTGACCGGCGCCGGTTCTTCGTGGAGCCTGTCGTCCATTGGCGTCCTAACCGTCGCATTCATCGGGGCGGGCACGCTCACCGTCGAAAACGGTGGCGCAATCAACGTGGGCATGCTGAACATCAACGACCCCGCCGGTGCCCCTGTCGGCAGGGTCAACTTCCACGGCGGCACGATCACCACAGGAGGCTTTACGCGGCTCGGCATCTTCAACTTTCGCGACGGCACCCTCCATGTGAATGGCGTGTATGATCACGGCGCCGCCCCTGCGCCGCTGGTAATCGACGGCGAATCGCCCGCTGATTTGCCCACGCTGCGGCTCTCCGGCTTCTTCGCCGTCAACGATGTGACGACGATCACTGTCGGCAACAACAATCAAGGCGCGCTCATTCTCGACGGCGGCCGCACGGTAAACATCGGATCGAGCAACATATCGATCGGCGCCGGGCCGCTTTCCAGCGGCACAGTCACGCTCTCCGACGCGTCTTTGGTGACCACCGGCGTTTTGAGGGTGGGGGAAGCCGGCACCGGTGTCTTGAACATCAACCCCGGCGGCATCGCGGAAGCCGGGTCACTCATCCTGTCGAGCGGAGGCACCATCAATCTCAACGGCGGGACGCTGCGCGTACCCTCATTCTTTCCTGTCGGCGGCAGCATCGACTTCAATGCCGGCGAGGTAGCCTTCTCGATAGCAACGATCGTAGACGACAGCCTGTTGGATGTGATGTTGGGGCCGAGTCATGTCCTCGGCCCAGATCAACGGTTCAGCAACACGGATGGACATATTATCGACGCCCCGCTCACCGTGAGCGGCGGCGAATTGTTTTCCGCGACCTCCATCAACAACAACAGCACCCTGCAAATCGATGATGGGTCGCTCGTGGCGAACACCACCTTGTCGAATAGCGCCGGCCGACTCCTGATAGTCTCAGGCACCGGGACCATCAGCGCGGCCAGCGGGATCACCAACGACGGCACCATTCAACTCAATAATAACCTGGTCGCCACAAGCGGCGGAACGCTCACCAATGGCGGCACGATCCGCGGCAGCGGCTTCATCGGGAACAATCTTACCAACAATGCGGCGGGTCAGGTCCAAGCCACGATCGGTAGTCGCCTGGAATTTCAGGGCGCAACCAACACGAATAGCGGGTCCATTTCGCTCGTGGGCGGCGAAATCGTCTTCACCGGCAGCCTGACGAATTCCGCCAGCACGGGATTGATCTCGAATGGCGGCGCGATTCTGCGCGCGGGCGGCGGAATCACGAACAACGGCTCGCTGGCCGTGCCGTTCGGCCTCAGCCATGTGTTTGGCGACATCAACAATACCGGCAGCGTCGTGGTGAGCGGCGGCGCATCGGCCGTCTTCTACGACGACATCACGCAGAACGGCATCTTCCGGGTCAGCAAAGTCGGTTCGACCACCAGCACGGCCGTCGTGCTGGGCGCTTTCAGCGGCGCCGGCGGCAGCACGGGCGGCGGCGACATCTTTTTCGAAGGCGACCTGCGCCCCGGCAACAGCGCCGCGACGGTCACGTTTGGCAATAACATCGCCTTCGGCTCTGACGCGATGTTAGAAATTGAACTTGGCGGCACCACGCCCGGCACGCAGTACGACCAGGTCCATGTCGGCGGCAGCCTGTCGTTGGACGGCGCGCTCTCTGTGTCGCTGATCGATGGCTTCACGCCAACCGCGGGAAATTCTTTCGACATCCTCGACTGGGAGGAATTGGCCGGCACGTTTGACACGATAAGTCTACCCATGCTGACGAGCGCGCTTGCGTGGGACACATCGCAACTCTACACCACCGGCGCGCTGGCCGTCGTGCCCGCGCTGCCCGGCGACTTCAATTTCGACGGCTCGGTAGACGCCGCCGATTACGTCGTGTGGCGCAAGGGACTCGGCACCACGCACACGCCGGACGACTACAATGTGTGGCGGGCGCATTTCGGGCAAACCACCGGCTCGGGTGCTTCCGTTCCGTTAGCCCCGGGTGATTCACCGCGGGCTGATTCCGCCGTCCCCGAGCCATCCGGAGTTGTGCTCATCGCCCTGAGCTTCGCTCGCTTGCTCGCGTGCTACCGCAAACGCGATCACCGGCCTGCGGGAGGATCTTTACCTACTGGTTACAATGCTCGACGGGATAAGAATGGAAGCGTAAACGAGTGGTAGTGCATGACCACACGGCGGCTCATTTTGAGTTTTGCGATAGGGCTGCCCGTGCTCTGCTCTCCGCGACCCTGTCGAAGTGAGCCGGTTGTTGGTGTGTATTACTATCCCTGGTATGGTTCGTTCCCCGGCGGTCACAGCTTGAATCAAAGCCTGCGCGGGCATCTCGTTCCACCGCAGCCGCCGGCGATCGGTCTTTACAGTAATCGCAGCAGCGCGACAGTCGCCGCCCACATCGACCAAAGCCATCGGGGGAACATCGATTTTTGGGCCGTCAGCTGGTGGGGACCCCAATCGGCCGAAGACACCACGTTTCGCACATCGATTCTTACCCACCCGCGACGCTCAGAGCTCCGGTACGCAGTGCATTACGAGTCGACGGGGCGATTGGGGACATTCGATAATCCGAATTTCAGCAATCTCGTTACGGATTTCCGATACTTGGCCAATAACTACTTCCAAAATCTCAACTACCTTCAAATCGATGGCCGGCCGGTCGTGTTTATGTACGTCACGCGAGCGTATTTCAACAGTCAGGCCGCCCGCGACGCCGTCGCCAATCTGCGCACCACCATGATGTCCGAGTTCGGCTTGGACCCATACATTGTCGGCGATGACCTGTTCAGTGGCGGAGTCGATCTGCAGCGAGCTCAGTTGTGGGACGCCATCACCGACTTCGACGTCTACGGCACCGTGTTGCAAAGCGGCGGATCCACGTCGGCGGCACTGAGCCAGCTAGCCAGCATCTACGACAACGCTCGAGCCGCCGTTTCCGGTCAGAACATCGGATTCATCCCCACGGCTTCACCGGGGTTTAACGACACGGGCGTGCGCAGCGGTCACCCGGCAGCGCCCCGATACCTGGTCGACAATCCTAATTCGGAAGAAGGAGATTTATTCGCGCGCATGCTGACCGAAGTCGTTGTGCCACGCATCGATCCGGCCGCCGACAACATCTTGATGATCAACTCGTTTAATGAATGGCATGAAGACACACAAATTGAACCCACCATCGTCGCCCCGCCTACCAACGTGGACGACTCTGGCAATCAACGATTTACGGAGGGATATTTCTACGAAGGATACGGCGACTTGTATTTGAATATCCTGCGCAGGGCGACGGTAATCGCCGGCGACTATAGCAACAACGGCGTCGTGGACGCGGCCGACTACGTCGTCTGGCGCAACACGCTCGGCCAAACAGGCACCGCCCTCGCCGCCGACGGCAACAACAACGGCGAGATCGATCCCGGCGACTACGGCGTGTGGCGGGCGAACTTCGGCCAAACCGCCGGCAGCGGCTCTTCGGTCGAACAAAATGCTGCTGTCCCTGAACCGCCGAGCAATTGTCTGTTTTGGTGCATGGCGCTCGGCGTTCTAGTCATCCGCCGGGTGCGTCATTAAGCCGCGGATTAAAGTGCAGGCAAATATCCTGCGGCTTGGTTAACCTGCACTCAACGGCTGTTCGTCAATCAGCACTCCGAAATTTGCAGTCGCCGCCAGGGGCCGCTATCCTCATGGCTATCAGGTCTCAGGATGAAGCGTTGGGGAAGCCCCGCACAGGAGATTCTTTGATGTCGCGCCGCAGAAAGATTGAGGTTCTGGCCGTAATGGTTGTGTTGGTCTGCGGCCCGACCGCGCCGGCTCTGGCCGTCACGACCCATTGGGATACCGACAACAACGGGGACTACGATGACATAAACAATTGGAATAACGGCGCGCCGGACAGCAACGACATCGCGGTGTTCGACCGCGGCGAGGGCGAAGCATACACGGTGCGTTTTCCCGGCCACACGGTTTTCCAACAGCCGGCGAACTATTCGAGCAATCGGCTGATTGTTCGCTCCAACGAGGTCAGCTTCGCCGATATCACAGGCCCGGCCCATTTCGCTGACAGTTACACGGTCGTGAACGCTTCGCTGGATGAATCAGTCCGCGGCATCATCATCGGCCAGTCGGCGGGCGACGCCGCGTTCCTCTATAGCTTGCTGATGAACTTCTCCGGCGTGGCGGCCACCATCGGCGACGCCGAACTCTCGCAAGGGACGCTCGGCGTAAATGCGGGCACGCTGGCCCTCACCGGCTCCAGTACGATCGACGACGTACTGATTGTTGGCAATCATGGCAGCGGGGTATTGAGCATATCGGGCGGCGCTGATGTCGAGCTCATCGGCGCGGACGGCGACGCAGTGCTCGGCCAGTATGCGGGGTCTTTCGGCAGCGCCACAATCAGTGGCCCCGGCTCGAGCTTGATCATCAGCCGCTTCTTGCGCATCGGCAACGGCGGCAACGGTACCCTGGCGATCGACGATGGCGGCAGCGTCTCGAATGTGCTGGGCGCCTATATGGCATTCGAACCCGGTACGACGGCCACCGCTATAGTTCGCGGCGACGGCTCCATTTGGAACAGCAGCTATCTCGCCGTCGGCTGGCAGGGTACGGGCACGCTGCTCGTCGAAGACGGCGCGACCCTCTCCATTGCCGAGGGAGCGATCGGCCTGGCTGACGGTTCCATGGGTACGGCCACCGTCTCGGGCGCCGGCACAACTTGGATCAATACCGGAGATTTGTACATCGGCGACGGTGGCGATGGGACGCTGACGATTGAGGAGGGCGCCAGCGCGTCGGGCCACGACGGCCTCATCGGATCCTCTCCCGGCACAACCGGCATCGTGACCGTCACCGGCCCCGACTCGACCTGGACTCTCAGCAATTTACTTGACGTTGCCTTCGACGGCACGGCCACGCTGATCGTCGAAGCCGGCGGCGCCGTTTCCAGCCTGCGGGGCTCCATCGGCGATTTTCCGGACGGCACCGGCACCGCCACCGTCACGGGCACCGGTTCAACCTGGACCAACAGCGCGAACCTCTTCATCGGCGATCAGGGAGCGGGCACGCTGAACATCACCGCCGGCGGCGCGGTGTCGAACGCAGTCGGCAGCATCGGCGACGCTATCGGCTCGAACGGAACGGTCCTTGTCGACGGCCCAGGCTCGACGTGGACAAACAACGCGAGCCTCCGCGTCGGAAACAACGGCGAAGGCTCTTTGACGGTTACCAACGGCGCCACGGTCTCCAGCGCGAGCGCCGAAATCGACGGGTTGAACGGCGTCACCGGTTCGGTGACCGTCAATGGCGCCGGCTCGCTGTGGACAAACAGCGGCACCCTCGATGTGGGCGATAGTGGCGTCGCCACGCTGACGATCAGTAGTGGTGGAGTCGTCAGCAGCGCAATCGGCATCATTGCCGACGGAAACGTGTCCGACGGCTTCGTCACAGTCACGGGCGCCGGGTCCACGTGGGCCATGAGCGGTAGCACTCTCTTCGTGGGCGAGGACGGCACGGGCACGCTGATCATTCAAGACGACGGCGCGGTATCAGTAGGCGGCGGCTCTGGACTCGTCCACGTCGCTCTTGATCTGAGTTCGCAGGGAACGATGGATATCGGCGTCGGCGGTCCGGCCGGCACGCTCGAGGCAGCCGAGGTACGGGGCGGAGGCGGCACCGCCATCATCCGCTTCGACCACAGCGAAACCTCTTACACGTTTGCGCCGCAGCTCACGGGGTCGCTGGGCGTCCGTCACAGAGGGCCGGGCACAACCGTGCTGACTGCTGACAATTCATATACCGGTGACACCAACGTGCGTGACGGCAAGCTTACAATCGAGCAGGGGCTCAGCGCAGGCGGGGACGTCACCGTCCATAGCGGACACCTTGAGGTCATGAACGGCCTGTTGGCCAACGGCGCGACGATCACCTTGGAAGATGGCGTACTTACCGCAGATTCCATCGCACTCACGGGAGGCGGAACCTTCGCTTTCCTCGGCGGTACGCTCCACGTTGGAATCTTTAACGGCAACCTGACAAACCAAGGTGGCGCGCTGGCGCCCGGCGCATCGGCCGGCAGCACCACGATCATCGGCAACTACACGCAGCAAGCCGGCGCGAAACTGGAAATTGAAATTGGCGGCACATCGGCCGGCGGCACCTACGATCTGCTAAACTTCACAGGAATGTCGATCCTTGGCGGTGAGCTGCAACTGGCGATGCTGGGCGGCTTTGCTCCCAGCGCAAGCGACACGTTCACCGTTCTGAATGCCGGGGGCGGCATCTTCAGCGTGTTCGCCAACGTCACCACCGGCCAGCGGCTCACGACCGTCGACGGCGACGGATCATTCCTCGTCCATTATGGCCCGGGCAGCGCGTTCAACCAGAATCAGATTGTCCTCTCCGCCTTTGAAGCCGTGTTGCTCCCCGGCGATTACAACGAGGACGGTGTCGTCGACGCCGCCGACTACATCGTGTGGCGGAAAACACTCGGTCAATTCGGCTTCGCCCTCGCGGCCGACGGCAACGGCAACAACGAAGTCGACCCCGGCGACTACAACATCTGGCGCGCCCACTTCGGCGAAACCGCCGGCGCCGGTGCTCATGTAGATTCGACCAGCAGCGCGCGGTCCGCAGTTCCCGAGCCAGGTACGTGCTTTGGCTTCCTCATGGCGTCTGGGGTGTTATGGGCTAAAAAATTTGCTGGCATCCGGCGGTCAATGCGCGCGTGACCGTAGGATTCCCATTTAAGTTGCCGAAATCGCGGGCTGCGGCGCTAATTTCTTTACATTTCGTTCGTGCCCATAATAGAATAACGGCCAATCTCTTGTCGCTGCCGGGATAGAGCAGAGCTTCCTTCAGATTGTCTCTGTCGGAAAAGTTGAGACAGGCGCTCTTCTCAATCGGTCGCGCGCGATCCGTTCGAGCGGCTGCATATTGGGCGGTTTGGTTCCTCGGGAGGTAGCTATGGTCACACGTATTGCATGCGCGGCGGCGGTGCTGGCGTGTTTGTCTGCCGCTTCAGTCGAGGCGCAAACGTGGGACGGCGGCGGCGTGGCCGGCGGCGACGTGAACTGGAGCGTCGGCACGAATTGGGTGGGCGACGTGGCACCCGTCAACAACGGCAACGCCGGCATCGTCATGGCGGGCATGATCGACACCACGAACACCGTCGACATCAATTACGACATCAACACCCTCACGTTCAATACGACCGATGGATTCACGATCAACAACTCCGGCGGCGCTACTCTCACGATACGTGGCGGTGGGATACACAACAACAGCGGCCAGAGTCAAACGATCAATGCGCCGGTCGCGTTGTTCGGGAACCAGATCTGGCACGCCAATACCGGGTCCCTCAACTTCGGCGCTGTCAACTTGGCAGGCAGTCAACTAACCTTAACTAGCAGCCTACCTTCCACTGTCACTACCATTAGCGGAGAGATTTCTTCATCCGTCGGCTCCGGCCAGTTGAGGCCAGAGGGCAGCGGCACTCTGACGCTGGGCGGCACGAATACGTTTTCCGGTGGCGTGGTGCTCAGTTCCGGCACGCTTCGGCTGAACAATGACGCCGCTCTCGGCACGGGAACGCTCTTCGTCCAGGGATCTGGTGGTACGATCGAGGCTGGTACCGCGCCCCGGATCATCGCCAACGCAATAAATCTTCAGGGCAACCTCACGACCGGCGGCGCGTTTAATATCGACTTCAGCGGCGCCGCAACGCTCAACGCCAACCGCACGATCACTGTCAACAACGGATTGACGACCTTCTCGGGGGTGATGGGCCAACTTGGTGGTGGCCAAAGTCTCACCAAAGCCGGCACTGGGACCGTGACGTTCAGCGGCACCTCGGCGAACACTTATACGGGCAATACAAACGTCAACGCCGGCACGCTGCTGTTGAGCAAGACGACAGGCGTCGATGCGATCCGAAGCCCCTTCGTCAGTATTGGCGACAATTCGGGCGGACCAGGCGCGGATGTAGTTCGCCTGGCGGCCAGCAATCAGATTACCAACACTTCCCAGGTGCTAATTTACAGCACCGGCGCATTCGACCTGAATGGCAATTCGGAAACGATCGGTGCGCTGGAAATCCACGACGGCAGCGTAACAACCGGCGCCGGGATCCTGACGCTTAACACCGGCGGCATTACCACCAGCTCCGCCACGTTTGGAACGGCCATGATCTCGGGCAATCTGAATTTGGGTTCCGCGACGCGAACCGTCAATGTCGGTAACGGCGCCGCTACGGTTGAGCTCGACATCTCTGCCGCAATCGCCAATGGCGCCATCACTAAGACCGGCGCTGGCACACTGCAATTCAGCGGCACAAGCGCCAACACGTACACCGGCACCACCACGATCAACGAGGGCAGGCTGGTCCTTGCCAAGACCACCGCCAATGGCGCGATTCTCGGCGACTTGATCATCGGCAATGGAGGCGGCGCCGACGAGGTCGAAATCGCCCAGCCGAATCAGATCGCGGCGACCGCCAACGTCACGGTCAACGCCGGCGCCAATCTGCTGGTCTCTGCCGCTGAGGACGGTTTCGGACTGCTCACGCTCAATGGCGGCAGTGTGACCATCGGCGCCACGGGTTCGTTGACCATCGCCAACGACGTGGCCGCCGACCGCGGCGTAGGCGAGCTGACGGTCCAGATCGACGGGATGGACCGGCCGCTACTGCTCAACGGCGCGCGGACATTTAACGTCACCGGCGGCGGCGACCCCATCATCGACTTCAATACGAATGCGAGGTTGCTGGGCGGCACGCTGGTGAAGACCGGCTTCGGCACCATGACTCTCACGGGCACCCTCGACAACACAACCGCAGGCATCATCAATGAGGGCGTGCTCTTTCTCGCAAAACCAGACAACGTGGCGGCGCTGGAGGGAAACATTGTCATCGGCGACGGCATCGGCGGGATTGAAGGCGACATCCTGCAGTTGGGCAACGATGAGCAACTCAAGCAAACGGCTTCCGATACGCTCACTATCAATAGCTCAGGTCTGTTTGTCCTCAGCAACAACACTGAGACCATCGGAAACCTCGTCCTTAACGGCGGCCACGTAGACGAGGGCACGCTACGTATGCTCGGGAGTGTTACTGTGAACTCCAGTCCTCAAACCGCGGTAATCTTTTCCGACATTGATCTGGGGTTTGCGAGCACCAATTTCGACGTCAACGATGGCGCGGCAATCGTTGAGCTCGACATGATTGGCGATATTACGAACGGCACGCTCAACAAAACCGGCGCTGGGACGATGTCGCTTGAGGGTACGGCGACGAATTCCTCCACGATCAATCTCAATGAAGGCACATTGCTTCTCGCCAATGCGTTGGCAGCGGCGATCGCGGGATCCTTGGATGTCGGCGACGGCTTCAGCGGTCCGGGGACCGATGTCGTGCGGCTGATGGCCGACGATCAGCTGGCCGACACGGCGGCCGCCGTCTCCGTGCAAAGTTCCGGGCTGTTGGATTTGAACGGCTTTTCGGACACGGTCGGCGCGCTGTTCATCAGCGGCGGATCGATCGCCACCGGCGGCGGCACGCTGACGCTAAGCAGCGACCTGGAAGTATTCGGTCACCCCCAAATGGCCTCGATCGACGGTAACTTGAACCTCGGCAATGCGCCGCGGACGTTCTTCGTCGAGGACGGCGCCGCCGCAATCGATCTGGATATATCCGCAACAATCGCAGCTGAAACGGGCGGACAGCTCATTAAAACTGGCGCAGGCACATTGCAACTTGACGGCACCGTGCACGCGCCTCTGGTACTCAACGCGGGCACGCTCACTGGTCTTTCCACAATTGGGCCCATCGGCAGCTTCACGCAAAATGCCGGTACGTTTGACGGCACGCTCACCAATCAAGGCACGTTTACTTATAACGGCGGAACATTCGCTGGCCAGCTCATCAACGAAGGTATTGCCACTCTCGGCGACGATTTGACCGCCGGCAACGGTGTCATCAATTTCGGCACCATCGCGCTCGGTGTGGGCCAGTCACTCACCACCGACGGCGCAGGGCTGGAGAACCAGGGATCGATCACGCTCACCAGCGGTACGATCGACGGCAACGGACCACTCGTGAACAACAGCCTGCTGTCCGGCCGCGGCATGATCGCCGGCTCGGCCGGCTTTGCCAACAACGGCGCGGTGAGCGTCGCCGGCGGCAACCTGTCGCTCACGAACTCCGGTGCGAATGCCAACACTGGTTTGATCACCGTGCCGTTCGGACTGCAATTGCGGCTGCTCGGCGGAATTCTGACAAACACGGGTACCATCAACCTCGACGGCGGCTCCGTGAGCGGGACCGCCACGCTGGTAAACGAGGCTGGTGGAATCGTCCAGGGCGGCAGCAGCGTCCAAGCACCGATGACCAACAACGGCGGGCTGATTCATGCCAACGCCGGCACGACGCTGATCATCACTAACCTGAGTGGCGGCAACACCAACGGCGGCGAACTGCGCATCGATAACGGCAGCGGCATTAATGTCACCAATGCATTCAACTCCAGCGGCACGATCGTGCTGCTCGGCGCCAACGCGCAGTTGATCGGTGGCGCAGTCACCAACACCGGCACGCTTCGCGGAAGCGGACGCGTGAGCAACTCCGTTCTGAACAGCGGCACGGTGCTCGCCGAAGATGACCGGCTGACGCTCTCCGGCAGCGGGCACTCGAACACGGCTGCCGGGATCATCGAAGCGCACGCCGAGGCAGAAATCTTTTACTCCCAGGGCCTGGCCACCAATGCTGGCCAGATCGCGCTCCTCGGTGGAAGGTTCGACAACAACAATCGCACGCTCGACAATGATGGCTCGATCGCCGGTGACGGAGTCATTCGCACCGGCGGACTTACCAACGACGGCTCGATTGGCGTGGGCGGCGGCGACCTCGATCTCATTGGACCCGTCACGAACAACACGACGGTGAGCATCCAATCGGGCAGCACCGCGCGTTTCTTCGGACCGGTCAACGGGCCGGGTAACTACAGCGGCACCGGCACGACGATGTTCCTCAATTCGTTCAGCCCCGGCGCGAGCCCCGCAGAGGTGAGCTTCGGCGGCGATCTCGTCTTTGGCGCCGCTTCCAGTTTGAACATGGAACTTGCCGGCATGAGTCCGGGCACGCAATACGACCGACTGGTGGTCGCCGGCTCCGCGTCCCTTGCCGGCGACCTAAACGTAATGTTGCTGGATGGCTTCGCGCCAGGTGCCGGCAACGCGTTCGAGATCATTACCGCGGCAGGCGGTGTGATGGGCACGTTTGACGACGAGTCGCTACCCTCGCTTGCCGCAAATTTGGAGTGGGAAGTCCTCTACAACACCAACAGCGTTATTCTGCAAGTGCTTTCGACGGTGCTCGTGGGTGATTACAACCTCAACGGCGTCGTCGATGCCGCCGACTACATCATCTGGCGCAAGACGCTCGGCCAAACCGGCGCCGGCCTCGCCGCCGACGGCAACGGCGACGGCGAAATTGATGCCGGAGACTACGGCATATGGCGGGCCCACTTCGGCCAAACCGCGGGCAGCGGCTCCCACCTTCTTAACACCGCTGGCCCACAAAACCCTGTGCCAGAGCCAAATGGTTTGCAATTGTTCGTGGTCGGAGGTATGTTGCTGGCCGTGGCTGCGTTGATCGAGCGGCACCGATCGCAGGTCGTGCGTTCCACTCGATCCCTCGGATCGAATTAGCAGATCGTTGGCGGGAGGTTGCCATGTTGGGTCGCTTCTCTTCGCGCGCTTGCTGCGCGCGGGGCGGATCGCTGGCGGCGGCCGGCGCCGTCGCGTTGTTCAGCATCGGACCGCTCGCGGAGCAGGTCCGTGCGATCGACATTGTTCTCACCTACGACGAGAACGAACGGCCGGCCTTCGATCCGAATGGTACGGAATTAATGAGGATGGCCGAGGCGGCGGCATCGCTGTGGGAGGACATTCTGGAGGGCAGCGGGACCTACGATGTGGACATCCGCTGGACCGACCTCGACGGCACTGCCGGCGCCCGGTGGGACTCATTCAATGACAACATCGACGTTGACACGACTTTGCAAGGCGGTTTGTCGTGGTACTTCGATCCGGCGCCGCTGGACCATTCCGAATTCAATCTGCAACAGACCCTTTTGAAAGATCTGACACCGTCCGAGCAAAATAGCTACTTCGACGGGAATCCGCCCGAGGTGCTGGAGGTCGGTTTCTCGGGCACAGCGACATCCATGGACCTTCTGATGACACTCGACTTGTTCACTGCCCTGGTGCACGAAATGGGTCATGACCTGGGGATTGATCTAGAAATCGACGGCACATTTGAATTCCTTAACGGTCACATTGGCGGAGCGACCGCCGGGGTTAACGGCGGTGGCCACCTTGACCCACCCACAGCCCTGATGTCTCCCAGCCCAGCAACAATCGGGATGCGGGCCCTGCCCACCGCCACCGACATCTTGGCGATTGCCGGCGATCAAGGAATCACGGCTGTGGATCTGCCGCGGCGGGACTTCATCGGCGGGACGGATTACAACACGGGAACCAATTGGATCGGCGGAGCAGTGCCGGACAGCGACACGGAGGCGAAAATTCGGCCGGCGGCGGCGGCGAACGTCACGATGAGCGCCAATAACGCCGTCGGCAGCCTCACCATCGATAATGGAAGCACGCTGGACACGCTGGGCAATCTGCTGGCGGCCATTGGTGCAGTGACGGTGATGCCCGGTGCCACGCTCAACGTGGGCGCCGGGGGGGCAGTCACGAGTGGCGCGCTGAACTTGACGGGCACGACGATGTCGGTCGCCTCCGGCGGCCTTGCCGACGGCGATACGGTCAACCTGGTCAATGCGACGGTAAACCTTTCGACGGCGGGTCTGGCCTATGACAGGCTTACGATCGACGCCGCGTCGACGGTTACCGGAAACGGCTCGCTTGGCCAAGTCGCGCCGCTGCCCACGAGTCTCGTCAACGAGGGGACCATCCGCCCCATGGGCGGAACACTGACTATCAACGGGGACACGTTTTTTGCGACACTCGACCTCGACGGCATTTCCAACCTCGGGGAGATCGACGCCTCGGCCGGCAGCCTCACGGTCAGAGGCCGGACACTGGGGCCGTTTGCTGGCGACATCGCGGTTGGCCCGAACCAGACCGTTGACTTCCAAATTGGGTGGACGCTGGCTGAAACGGGAATCCTCAACTTGTTGGGAACGCCCGGCGCGCCGGCGACGCTGGCCGGCGGCACGTTTGCCGTAGGGCCGAACCACGCAGCGCTGCTTGGCGACTTGCACGTCAGCGGCGACGCGGTCATTTCGGCCGACGTGCACTTTTTCCCTAGCGCCCGCGTGGACATCCCCACCGCCGCGGACACCCTCAACATCACCGGCTTTGCTCTATACCAGGCAGCGGCAATCTCCGGCGCGGCGGGCACGCTGCGACAGACCGGCGACGCGCTGGTGGTCCCGTCTCTGACCTCGGGCATCATCACGGTGATCCAGACCAACATCTTCGACATGGATGGAGCGGCGGAGTCCGCATCCGACATCGAAATTGCTGTGGGCGCGACCCTGCTTGTGATCTCCAGCCAGATTGAGATGGGTGCTCCGGCGGCCGACGGCTATGACGGGAACTTAAACGTTCGTGGACAACTCCTAGTCGGCATAGTCGCCCCGACGAGCGATTGGCGGTTAGACGGGGCAATGCACCTGGGCGCGGGGGCCCTCGTTGATGGCACGCAGATTCGATTGCACGGCGCAATCGATACGAACCTGGGCACCAATGGGGTGGGCACGATCGACTCAAACTTGAACCTCCAGCCCGGGTATGTGCTGAACATATCCAGTAGCGACGACACGCTGATCCTGGGCGGAACGACGACCGTCAACGGTGTGGGGACCGTCATGGGGGCGATCGGGGGCCGACTGCGCCAAGTCGGGGATCTGCTGCTGAACGCCAACCTCACGATTCCGGCGGGCACTGACTACGATTGGGACGGGCTGGAGCAGCAGCCCTCCTACACCCTGATCAACCCCAACCGCACGCTCACGCTCAACGCAAACACTCTCGATGAGGCCGGCCCCGCCACCGACGGACATGACGGCATCATCGACTTGTTTGGAAACCTTGTTGTGAACAACGCCAGCGGCCAGTGGCGCCTCGACGGCACGTTGAACTTTCTCCAACCCACCCTGGCGCCGGTGCCCGTGATTGGCGGGTCATCGACCTTGCAGCTCTATGGCACGATCAACAGCCATGGACTCCCTCTTATTGATGTGCCGATCGTGCTGAATGCCGGGGCGAACGTCCACGTCCGCAGCCAAGCGCTGGTGTTGCTCCGCCATACGACTTACGCCGGTGGGCAGGTCACCGGGCACGTCACCTCCGGGCCCCTAATCTCTCGGCTCGATCAGCGCGGTGACGCGACAGTCTCCGGCGACGCGACCATCACGATTGCACAATATGACTGGGATGGGGTTGATGCGACGCCCAGCGATACGACAGTCCAAGCCGGCGGGATTTTCACACTGAACGTCAACACCGTCGATCCCGACGACAACGCATACGACGGCAACTTGAACGTCGATGGCGGAATTGTGTTTGTGAACGTGCCAGGAGCGGCCCCCTGGCGGTTGGAAGGCCGAATCGATGTAGGCAACGACGGACCCATTGCTATCGGGAGTATGAATGGTTCGCCGATCGAAAATCACGGTACGATTGCCGCCCGCGGCATTGGCCATATTACCGCCGATCTCATCCTCACCGACGAAGGCGTGCTGCGCGTCGAGAGCCCAACCGATACGCTGTTCCTTTTCGGCTTTACCACCTACCGTACGCTGGCCGCGTTCGCCGGAACCGGAACGCTCGTTCAAGCTGGCGACGCGCTGATCAGCGGTCCGACGGATACCGACGGCGTGAACGTTAGCGTATACGACATGGATGGCGCCGAGCTCACGCCATCCGATATTACGATTCTGTTCAGCGGTGGGCCGTTCGGTCCCGACGAGGCCTTTGTGATCAATGCGGATCAGATCGAACGCGGTGATGCGACGGCCGACGGCTTCGATGGGACTCTACGACTCACGGAATATATGCTGGAAGTGAACACCGCCGGGCCGTGGCGCTTGGACGGCACGCTGGAACTGGTCTCGGTTGGCGGTAATCTGCCTCGGGTCACAGGTTCGGATGTTGAGGTACACGGGAGAATCGACCCGGTGGGTCGTGGCCGAATGCAGGCGGCGGTGCATTTTAAGCCGACGGCCATGGTAATTGTCGAGGCGGGCGAAGTTCTGCACTTTGACGACGAGGTGGCTTACGAGGGGGGAACTTATACCGGCGTGGGAACCCTGGAGCACAACGGGGGCATTCGCGTGATCGGAAACACCACGATCGACGTGGCAGTTTTCGATATGGACGGCGCCCTGGAAAGCAATAGCGTCAAGGTGGATGGCGGAAGCCTGGTCCTCAATGTGAACCGCCTCGATGTGGCCAACAATGTCTACGACGGAGAAATGGTGCTTTCAAATATCCTTACGGTCAATACGCCCATGCCGTGGAGCAGCAGCGGGGAGATTCGTTTGACTGGCGGCGGCGCGATCAGCGGCGCCGCGCTGACAAATAATGGGCCAATCATCGGCTCCGGCACGGTGAAGCCCGTCGGCTTGGTCAATAATGGCGAGATCGTCGCGGACGGCGGGACCTTGTTTCTCAGCAGCGATAGCTTCCCCGATTTGGACGGCAGCGCCAACAACCGCTCCCTTCAGGCGACACTCGGCAACATCCACATCACCAGCATCCCGAGCGGGCCTGTTGGGTTTTCCGGCGGGCTGACTATTGGCATTGCGCGCGAATTCCGGATGGATTACGGCGGCCTGCACAACCGTGGCACCATCAACCTAAGCGGCCGCTATATCGCTGAATTTCTCATTCAAGATGCCGCACTCAATGTGAACACGGCCGTTGCGACGCTTGACGCCAACGCTGTTTTCCGCTCCGGCAGTATCACCACACTTAACTCCGATCTGCGACTGGCGGGCACCACGAGCATCGAGGCCGGTGCCGTATTCAACGGGAACCAACACTTACGCCTGCAGAGCGGGGCGGCGCTCTTCAGCGACGCCACGATCAGCGTTGACCTTTTTAACGAGGGCGGTGTCGTCAACCCCGGATTCTCCGCCGGCGTTCTCACGATCGATGGTGATTTCACGCAGCAGAGCGGCATCCTGAATATCGAATTGGGCGGAGCCAGCGCAGGAGAATTCGACGTGTTGACCGTCGCGGGCACTGCAAAACTGGGCGATACACTGGCCATTACTTTAATCGACAGCTTCGCGCCTGCTGCCGGCGACGCGTTTGACATCCTCGATTGGGGTAGCCTTACAGGAACATTCGACACGCTGCAATTGCCCGCGCTCGCGGGATCACTAAACTGGGACACATCGCAGCTCTACACCGCCGGCGTTTTGGCCGTCGTCGCGCCTGTGCTCCTGGGCGACTACAACCGGAACGGCATCGTCGACGCGGCCGACTACGTCGTGTGGCGCAAAACCCTCGGCCAAACGGGTGCGGGACTTGCCGCCGACGGCAACAGTAACGGCCAGATCGACCCCGGCGACTACGACGTGTGGCGTGGGCACTTCGGCCAAACCGCGGGTTCAGGAGCGGGCACCCTCAGTTTACCGGCCGCGCCCGAGCCATCGGCAGTGACGCTGCTTTTCTTGGCAGCGGGGGTTATAATTACGGCTGCCCGTCGGCATGGTCGCACTTAGCCCTAGCCAGAAGTCGTGGTCGCACGGTCCGGCGATCGCCTCTGGAGCTTGTAAAAAGAGTTAAGCTCTGAGGTGCCAGGCATAATGCGACAGCGTTGTTTCGCCTTCTTTTGTTTCTGGACCACACTGCTCGCGCTCGCTGGGGGGCACGCACACGCCTACATCACCAGTGATCGGTGGACGCAGACCGCGACCAACCCGACGACCGGCTCGCAGGGCACCCCGATCACGCTGACGTGGAGCTTCGCCCCGGATGGCACAAGCATCCCTGGCAATCCAACTGGCACCCTGCCCAGCAACCTGCTGAATTTTCTCGACACGAATTGGGGCGTTGGACCGGGCGGCAGCGATCTTACGCAGCGTCCTTGGTTTCCGATTTTTTCGCAATCGTTCGAACGAATCGCCGCGCTCTCTGGCGTCACGTATATCTATGAGCCCAACGACGACGGGAGGAACTTCTCCAACACGAATCCCGCCCGTGGAATCCTCGGCGAGCGGGGCGACATCCGTCTCGGCGGCAAGACGTACGGCGCCGGTTCCAATGTGCTCGCCTCTAATTTCTATCCCGACTATGGCGAGATGATGATCAACACGGATAAGGCCAGTTTTTTCAAAAATAGCAACAACACTTTCCGCGCGTTTCGCAATACGATCATGCATGAGGCCATGCACGGGATCGGAATCGACCACGTCGAATCGAGCAACGCCGCTTTCTTGATCGAGCCGTTCCTCGGCACATCGTTCGACGGACCCCAGCTCGATGACCTGCTGGCCATCCAACGCTTGCACGGCGACGTACACGAGAAGAGCGGCGGCAACGACACATTTGGAATTGCGACTTCGCTCGGGCCGCTCAGCCCGACGCAGTCGATCGCGATTGGCACCTTGGGCAGCACGACAACGATTGGCGGGAGCCAAGTCGATTTTCTGAGCGTCGACGACGATTCGGACACCGACTTCTTCAGCTTCGCGCTTACCAACCGGCTTGATGTGCAATTGCTGTTGACGCCGCGCGGCGCATCGTACTTGGTGGCGCCGGAAACCGACCCGCCAACGACCCAAACAACGCTCAACACACTGACGCTCAGCAACTTGTCGCTCGCGCTGATGGATACCAACGGCACTTCCGTGCTGACCCTGGAGGATAGCAATGCGGCGGGCCTAGGCGAAGAGGTTTTGCGCCAGCTTCTGCCCGGCACCTACTATGCCCGCGTTACGGGAGCGCAAAACAACATTCAACTGTACGGGCTTAACCTTGCCGCCACCGTGCCCTTGCCCGCCAACCTGCTGTGGGTCGGTAATCTCAGCGCGAACTGGGCCGTAGGCGAAGCCAATTTCTCCGACGGCAGCGGGCCCGCTCCTTTCTACGATTTCGATAACGTGACGTTCGACGATACATCTTCCGTCAAGGCCGTGAGTTTGCCGGGCAACATCTCGGCGGGAAACATTCGAGTCACTACGGCGGATAGCTACCTCTTCAGCGGCGCGGGCGGCATCATCGCGGGCAATCTCACCGTCGATGGCAGCGGAGTGGTCGAGCTTGCGAATTCGGGTAACTCTTATGCTGGCCCCACTCAAGTTCTCGCCGGCACGCTGAAGATCACCGGAGATGCCAATGCAATGGTCACTCCGATCACGGTTGCCAGCGGTGCGACGCTTCTGATGGACGCCGCCGATGCGGCCGCGATGGCAAGCACATTCACCGTTCAGGCCGGTGGCACCCTGCAAATCGGCACGCTGGAGAGCGACGCCAACGTGTTTCCGGATCTGCCCGCCGCCATTATCAATGACGGCACGATTCGCGTAGCGGATGAAGAAACGCTGCGTTCCATCGCCGGATCGGGGCAAATCGTCGCTGAACGCGAGACGACTCAATTGCTAGCGAACGCCGCTTTCGATGGTGAAGTGCTGGTGGAGGCCGATGCGGTGGTCCGCGTACAGGACGGAGCGGGGTTGGGATCGGCCACTGGCGCGACGGTGATAGAAGACCTTGGCTCGCTCGTGGTTGACACCAGCGAGACACTGTCCGACCCGATCTCATTGGCGGGCGACGGCGGCGGCAACGGGGCGATCCAGATTGCGATGGGCCATACGGCGACGCTCACTGGCAGTGTCACGCTTACCAGCAACATGGCGGCGATTCATGTGATGGAGAATTCCACCGGCACGTTTTCCGGCGCATTGGACGGTGCGGCAAACGACGCTCATCTAACGCTCGAGGTCGGAGAGGGCGGCAATTTGGCCCTGCAGGGCGCCGTCGAACTGGCCGGCGGCGGCATCACCAAGCGTGGCCCGGGCAGCGGTGAGCTTGCCGGCGAACTGAGCTACACAGGACCGACCGGTGTCGAGGAAGGCGCGCTGCGGCTCACCGGCGGCGGCACGCTAGCCGGCGAATTTCAAGTCGCACAAGGCGCCACGCTCGAGTTGGCCGGCGCCCACGTCTTTGAAGCTACCTCACGATTGGACGGCAACGGCCAGATCGTCGGCGATGTGACGATGCCAGGCACGATCGCCCCCGGGAACTCCGCCGGCACACTTTCCTTTGCCGATGATCTCACGCTGTTAGACACCAGCCGTATTGAAATTCAACTTGGCGGAACAACCGGCGGTGTCAATTACGACATACTTAGTATCGCCGGCGTCGCGAACCTCGACGGTATCCTCGACGCCTCGTTCATCGACGACTTTATCGCCGCGCTCGATGATTCGTTCGAAGTGCTTCGCGCGGATGGAGGCATCTTTGGACAGTTCGACCTGCCGGTTCTTCCCAGCCTCATGCCCGAACTCGCGTGGGACGTCGTGTACAGCAACTTTTCAGTGCTATTGCAGGTAGTCGACGCCAGCATGGAAAGCCTGCCCGGCGACTTCAACCAAGACGGCAATGTCGATGCCGCGGACTACATTGTGTGGCGCCATGGCCTCGGCACCACCCACACGAGCGACGATTACGACATTTGGCGAACACACTTTGGCGAAACGGCCGGAGGCGGTGCTGCCGCGATCGGCGTTCTTAACGCGGCCGTGCCGGAAGCAACGGGCTTCGTGCTGGCAATGACGGGCATTATAATTGGTCTCGCCTCGGCGCGTCGTCGTTAAACTTCCCGCCCCGCCCTACTCACATTGTCAGCTCGCCATGCCACACCGTCTCGCTTTATTTGTTTTCTTAGCCGCGTTCGGCCTGAATGGCTCATTCCAGGCGGCCGCTTGCCGTGCTGCCGAGCACGTCATCCAGATCAGCGTCGACGGCCTGAACGCCAGCATGTTGCAGCAGTTCATCGACGAGGGCAAAGCGCCGAGCTTTAAGCGCCTGCACGATGAGGGCGCGTGGACCATCAACGCGCGGGCCGATTATTCGCACACCATTACCCTGCCCAATCACACGTGCATGTTCACCGGCCGGCCCGTGCTGCAACCCGAGGGCATGCCGCAGGTGGCTTATCACGGCGGGACGACGAACAAGGTGCCAAAGGTCAGCGCGAGCTTGCACGACATGAGCAACCCGCACGTGGGCTACGTGGCCGGCGTGTTCGACGTCGTGCACGACGCCGGCCTTTCCACCGCTCTTTACGCCACGAAGGACAAGTTCATTCTGTACGACCAGAGTTACGACGAGAACAACGGTGCCCGACACGCCCGCGGCCGGGACAAGATCGACGTCTATTTCTTCGCGAACGACGGTCCGCCCCGATTCTCGGCGACCATGCACGAGCGTTTCCTGAGCGACATGGCGGCGCAGCACTTCAATTACGCGTTCCTTCACTATCGAGATACCGATACCACGGGCCATGCGCTCGGTTGGGGCAGCGGGGGCTGGTTTTATTCCCTGCGCAATATCGACGGGTATTTGGGAGAAATTCTCGAGCTCGTGGAAACCGACGCGACGCTCGTGGGGCGAACGGCGATCATCGTCAACACCGATCACGGCGGCACCGGCTTCGGCCACGATGACAATGTGATCCCCGGGAACTACACCATTCCAATGCTCATTTGGGGCGCTGGCGTCGGCCGCGGCGAGCTGTACGCCTTCAATCGAAATACGCGCACCGATCCGGGCGAGTCGCGGCCGGATTACAGCGAGCCGAGTCAGCCGATTCGCAACGGCGACACCGGCAATTTGGCGTTGTCTTTACTGGGCCTGGGGCCAATTCCCGGATCGGTGATTAACGCCAAGCAGGATCTACGCGTGTCGCTGCACGGCGACTACAACCTCGATGGCGCCGTCGACACGGCAGATTATGTGGTGTGGAGAAAAACAGAAGGCTCGACGACCGATCTGCGTGCCGACGGTAATGGCGATGGCCAAGTCGATAAGGCGGATCACGACGTGTGGAAGGCAAATCTGGGCCACTCGGCCGGTGTCGCTCAATAGTGGGGCGATTTCGTTGCGAGACCGCGAGTTGCAATCTCCCCTCGGCCGCGATAGACTGACGAGCGGGAATTCTGTGAGTGGAGGGATTCGATGAGATACCTCTCGTCGCTCGGTCGCGCGGTGTTCGTGCTGCTTGTCTTGGCGGTTGTGGCCCGTCAAGTTGCAGCAGCGCCCGACATCCTGCGAAACTATCGCTTCATTCCGTCGCGCAGCACCGTTCACGTGACCGGTGGCTTCGCCGGCTTCGACTGGAAACTTGAGGTAGCCGGCAAATTCGGTTTGGTGACTGGCTATGGACAGGATGTCGATTCCCCGCTTCCCGTTCTGCGCCCCTATGCACAGTTCGTCGACGTCGATGCCAAGTTGTACGATCCGCGGGTTATGGCGCCGATTCCCATGCCCGGCTGGGACCTCGACGACACGCTCAATCTTACCGGGCTCAAAGGCACGTTTCGATTGAGCGAGCCGAATCGGCTGTTCTTTCGCGGCGAAGACGGCCAGGGCCAACCCCTCTGGTTGCAGGCAATGATTCGCGGGCCGCTGATTCGCATTGTTGGCGCGAATGATCCGGTCAACGGCGCTGACGGATCAGTTTGTGCCGACTGCTTCGGTTATAAAATCGATGCGCTCGGGCACCTCGCACCGTATGCCGACTTCAATCTCGACAGCATCATTGATCTCGGCGACTTGGAGCCGTTGTTGGCCAACGTTGGCACGGCAACCGGTGCCACGTTTGAGCGAGGCGACACCGACGGCGACGGGGATGTCGACGGCGACGACATTCTTGCCTGGCAGCGCCAGGTCGGTCCCGCGATCAACCTGAGCGAATTCGAGGACGCCGGCCTCGGTGCCAGCGGCATCCCCGAGCCGGCGACATTGGGCCTGATCGTCTTCGGCGTCATTATGCTAGGTGCCTGCTTCCGGCATCGCCGCTTCTGGCGCTAAGCCTGCCAGTGCTTCAGCTCGTCGACGACGCGGAGCACGTCGTCGCGGCGTTTTTCGAAGAGGCCGAACAGCGCGATGATCAGCACGCCGGTCACGATCCCGGCGACCCAGAGGATCCATGTTCGCTGCTCGTGGATCGCGGCGTGCCAGATGATCGTCATCAGCGCGACGACGAGGAACGCCGTGCCGAGGTAGAGAAATGCCCGCACGCGAAGCAGAATGCCGGCCAGCACGCCGAGTATCGACAGCCCGGCCAGCACGGCCGGCAGCCACGGAGCTTCGGCCACGCCGTTAATGAATACATCGGCGGTGGACGACACATAGATCACGATTGCCGCGGCGTAGCGCAAGCCGGCCGATTGCTGCTGCGTGAGCCGCTGGCGATTGATGTATCCGGCCGCCAAGGCACACAGCGCCGGTGGGATCAGCCAAAGCTGCGGATGCTCGAAGAGACTGAGACCGTCGCGCTGCGAGAGCAAATACCACAAGCTGCCGTTGGCCGCGAGTGCCGCGAGCACGCCGTACCAGAACGATTGCCGCAGCACGCTCAGCGCCGCATACAGCACGCCGATCGACAACAACACCAGCGAGTAGTCGACCTTGCTCGTGCTCGACATGACCCAGAAGCCAACCGCGGGCAGCAGAGGTAGTAGTGCGCCTGTCGTCTGCAGCGGCTCGGAAAGCACTCGCTGGCGACGACGCTGGAACAATTCGCCGAATCCCACTCCTACGAAAGCGATGCCCATGACCACGAGCGGCCAGAATTGCTGGAACCAGCCTCGAAACAGCCAGGGCATTGTGATTCGAATGTGCAGACACGCTAGCGCGATGAGCGCTTCTGCCGCGTAAACGTACGCCGTGCGGCCGCGCTCGCTAAGGCCGAGCGGATCGCGTCCTGGCAATAGCGCCGCCGCGAGTGCCGCGGCAGCCAGGCCGGCGAGCGCCAATCCCACGGCCACCAGCGCCGGCCAGCTGATCGGCACGGTGCCATCCCGCATGTACGAGGCGACTTCCATTCCAACCACAAGGAGGATCAGCGCCGCGGCGATCGCTGCCAGAACGGGAACCAGCCGTGCCGCCGCGCGCACCCATTCGTTTTCGCGCTGGATAAACTTCACTAAACCGAAGCCGTATACAACGATGATCGACGCCAGCGCGACCACCGTAACAACGAGCCGGTGCAGCCAAGGGGCCTGAAGATCGGGCGGCAGCCAGGCCCAACCGAACGCGACGGCGAAAAAAGCGCCCCACACGAGCGCGAGATACTGCAGCGGCGTCCGCACCGCGCCCCGGGCCAACAATCCCAGCGCGAATGCCTGCGCACCAACGGCGTACGCCCCGACCATCCGCTGAGTGAAGCTCTCCAGCGTCAGCTCAATCCACCAGACGAGCATCAACACGACTACGCCGATCGACAAATTTGCCGGCACGAGCCAACCATGGCCAGCCTCTTCATGCCACGCCGCGCGTACGCCAATCGCTTCCGGCTTCGCGGCGGCCGCAGGCGCACCCAGTCGCACGAGCGCCGTACGCAGCCGATCGCGCGCGCTCCACAGCGTGCTCGTGGCCAACGAATACGCGGAGAGCGCGTTCGCCATTGCCCAATGGAACAACGGCGCGCGCAGATCGAGTTCGGCAAGATACATTCCGACGGCAACGAGCCCATACAGGTAAAGGCACGCCACCGGCCAGCGAACGGCGGGGTCCCACAACGAGGCCACGGCGGCGGCCACGCCGGCAAGCCACGTCATCCATCCCAATGCAGCGTTGATTGGGAACAAACTTCCGGATAGATCGTCGAGCAACCCGCCAGCCGTCGTGAGCAGCAATACGGCCACGATTGCCCAGACGGCAAAACGGTGGAACGCGATGCCGCGCAGTTGTGGCGGCCTCCGTGCGGCTGTCTGGCGTTCAATCCAAACGCTCACAACCGCCAAGACGGCCAGCGCAATCGAGTTGACCCACAGAAACTCGACGGGTTCACCTGGCCCGCGCGTCGCCGAAAGTCGATTGGCCGCGTCAACCCACCAAGTGCTTACGGCGAGATTGGCAAGCACCGCGGCGATCCACAGCGAGCCTCGCCCGCCTTCGTGCCAGGCCATCCAAAGGTTGCGCGCGCTGATTGCCGCCAGCGCGGCGACCGTCCACCATGGTGCGGCGGGGTCGCCGTCCAGCGCGCGAAGTGCCAACACGACGGCCACGACGGCGAATGCGCGGACGGAGATAGCGGACCAACTCATTGGAATTATCGCGCCGCCAACATTTCCAAGCCAGCGGTTGGCTGCCATTGATGCCAGCGGCACGAGCCATGCCGCGGCGACGCAGCCGGCGAGCAAAGCATGATACGCCAGCCAGTCGCCCGTATCCCAGCGCAGGCTCGCGAGCGCAACGATCGCCACCAGCGCGGCGGCGAAGAAAGCGACAACCGGCTGATGAAAACTTCGTCGCCAGTTCAGCCAACAAACAACAGCGGTGGCAAGCGCCAGCGCGAGCCAGCTCGCAGCGCTGCCGGCTTGAATGAGCCAAGGGATGGCAACATCAGGCGTGGCTGCCAACTTCACGGCGCTCGGCAAAAGGAATGTGCCGCAAAGGGCGGCCGCAAGCGCGGCCTGAGTGACCAACAGCAACGGCCAAGGCGCTCCGCCATTCGCCTGCCGTTCGGCCCCGAGCTCCCTTCGGGCTTCGGCCGTGAGCTCAGCCGAACCGGTCTGAGCCTCAGGGTCGAAGACACGGCCGAGGGGCGGTTTAGCGCGATCGGCCAACCGACGATGCCACGTAATTGTTGTGAGCCAAGCCAGCGCCACCACGCCGGCGACAATCGCATTGACTTGGGCGACAGTGATCCACGCAACCGCATCCAGCGCTCCCGTGGCGCGGGCTAGCCGGACCAGCAGCACGATCGTTGCCACGACGTTGAACAACAGTCCCGCCGCAAACGCGAATCGGTTGGAACGGTCGCGGATGGCGTATCCGATGAACGCCAGCGCGATCACCACAAGCGGCACGCCGTAAGAGACATCCGCGCCGATTCGCCAAAACCACGTGCCGGGCTCGGGTCCAACGAGCGGCCGAGCGTCCAGCGCTTTCGCCACCGCGAACGTCAACAAAATCGCGAACGGTGCGACGGCCAGCAGCAACAACACATCGCGAGCGTGCAGCGCCCACGCGCTTGACGCGCCTGTTGATTGACCCCCGGCATCGCGCCGCTGGGTGCCATTCGCATAAGATATGAGCAACCCAGTGGTGCCCGCGCCGAGTGCCCAAATCAATGTCCAAGACAAGAATTCCTGGATGTCGGGGGCGATGTTCGCTTGCGACAGCGCCGCCTGGCAGACATACGCGCTCATGGCGACAGAGATCAACATGACAATCGCTACCAGGAAATTGCGAACCTCATGAGAAGATCCACGGGCGCGGAGCCAAAGGGCGATCGAAAGGATCGCGAAGACAAACGCAGCCAGCCAGCGAAGCGCGGAGGCGACCGCAACCTGTGGCTCCCACCGCGCCGCCAGAAGCGCGCACGCGGCTAGCGCGGCGAGAACCAACCCGGCCTGCCGCCAGCGCGAGTCTCCCTGCCGCAACCGGCCGGCGAGCGTCAATCCAACCGCGGCGAACAGCATCCACGCCCCTTCATCGGCCGCATGCGCATGTGGAATTCCAGGAACCTCGAACCGCTCGATCGGCGGAACGACGCGACTTGCGCCGTCAACAGCGTCGGTGGGCGACAATTCTTGAGCGATGCCCGGTGCCACTCCGTACGTCGCTAGGAGCGCCAAGACTAAGACTATTGCAATTTCGACGAGATGATCCACGGCCGGCCATGGCGGATTGAGCAGCCGTTCGCTCGTCGCGCGCCATGCCGGCGTTGGCGGTTCGATGACATATTGCGATTGCCGTTTCGCGAACTGCGTAATGACCTCGCGGAACGCGGCCACGATCAAACAATAACCGGCCAGCGCGATGCCCTGCCCTTCAAGAAACCACGGATCGAGCCAAGGGTGGCGTGCGCCGATATACCATGGGCGCGTCTCCACGGCGGCCGTAACGCCGCAAAAAATCGCCAGCACCAATGCGACTTGGGACGCCGTGAAGAGCCCCGGCCAATTGGCGATGCCGGACAGTAACATCCATACGCCGGCCAACCAGAACAGATTCACGCTGAGCGCCCCGGCCGATGATGTATGAACGGTTGCGACAATCCAAACGGCGGCGGCGACCGAAGTCACCTCGGCGGTCCAGATCAGCGCCTGCGTGGCATTCACGCGTGCCACAAAGTGCCGCCAACGAACCGCCGCTCCGCAAGCTGCGGCAAGAGTTGCGTGCGCCAACAGCGCGACGATCCACGGCTGTTCCAATTGCCAAGCCTCGCCATAGCGAAACACGCTCGCCTGGACGAGTGCCGCCAGCAGCAGCGCCGAGCCCACGCGAGCCACATCGGCGCGATCGAGCACCACGGCGCCCGAAAGCGCTGCGAGCGCGTAAACGGCGAGCGACCATGTGATGTTGGATGGATCGCCCGGCCTGGCAAAGCCGAACCCCATGATCAGGACGAGGCTGGCAGCGGCAGTGGCGGCCGCGACCAGCCCGTACATCAGGCCGTCTTCCCGGCGATTCATGCGACGCAACCACCACATGACGCCGACAAACAAACCAACCAGCGGCATGAGCGCGTGCCCGCTCGTGGCTGATAACAGTGCCGACCTCATCCGTGTGGAGTCAGCGAGCGTCCAGCCGATCTCGCCGCGGGCTAAATAGAATCCCACCAGCCAGGCCGCTGCGAGCGCAAGTCCGGCGGGAACATGGGCCGCCGGAATTCGAAACCATGCGCCGACGAGCGTCATCACTGCAGCCGTGGCCACGGCGGTGGGCAGAAGTGTCGCGGGGTCAGGCCAGGCGAGCAACACGGCAGCTGTCATCACCATCGCGCCCAGCACACCGACGCCGATCCCCGCCGTCTGCAGTCCGGAAAATTGACGATCGGCCATCCGCCGCCAGAACAAAAGTCCCGTCAATAACGGCGGCACGCCGCTGGGAATCACAAGCGGCGAGAGCCAGTGCAACGTCGTCCGCGGCGGTGGCACGTTGTAGAGCAACAGGGCAACCGGCATCAATGTGGCCGCGCTCACCAGGCCCAAGAAGACGAGCACCCGATTCGCTTCAGTCTCATCGAAGTTTTTCGGGCCGACGTCGGCAGTGGAAAACTGCCACCGTCGCCACACGACGACAGAGGTCGTGCCTAAATAGCTAACGATCGGCACGCCGGCGAGCGCGTACAACCCGGCAAGCGGAGTCGCCGGGCCGGCAAAACGCCGCACAAGTAACTGCATTAAACATGGGACCAAGATGCCAACGACGAGCAGCGCAGCTTCGTCGGGCACCAAAATACGCCCCGCCAGCCAGACCAGCAGCGCGAAAACGATCAGCGACGAAGCTTCGCCGGCCAGCGATACGAGGTCCGTCAGTGGCGAAGCTTGTGTGAAGGCCGCAATCGCCAGGAAATTGAGCGGCACCAGCAACGTGGCGATCACCAGAACGCCATGGCTGGTGGTGTGAATCTTCCACCGCCGATCGGTGTACACGCCGACGCCGAACAGCGCCGCGGTGACGCCATTGAACAGCACGAACTTCAGCAGTGGCCGCGTGGCAATCTCTGACCAGAAGCTGATCACCAGGGCGATCGAACATCCGACGATTAACAGTCCGCCGACGAGCTCGCCCCAGCGGATGTTTTTCTCTTCCATGAACGCGGCCAGCAAACGCGACACGGCCTCGCGCCGTTGAGGCGGCTCCGCCGCTTCTTCGGCATCCGCGAGCACCTCGGCTACCGCCGCCTCGCGATGAGCAGCGTACGTCCGCGCCCGTTCCTCCAACGGCAGCGACTTCGGCGAGGCCGCTTCAGCGGCCGGGTGACTTGGCGCCGAACCAGCCGCGGCCAAACTAGCCGCCGGCGCCTGTGGCGTCGGACCGGCGGCCGGTTCGGCCCCGGCTATTGGAGTCGCAGCCGCTGCTGGCGCCATGCGCTGCTGAGCGACCAGGCGCCGCTCCTCTTCTTCGAGCACCGCCGACAGCCGTTTGCGAGTCTCGGCATCCACCGCGCCGCGCCAGGCGAGCTCCTCGAGTTGGCGACGCAGCGCACCGAGCGCCGCATGGCCGCCCGATTGCTCAACTTTTGCTTCCGGCCAGCCGCATAGCGCGCACGCTTGCTGGCCGATTTCGAGCGGCGCGAAACAACGCGGGCACACTCGGCTGACAGGCCGGAGCTCGCCCGGCGGCGCTCCGCGTGATGATGCACTTCGCCTCCCGCCACCGAAAAGATTCGACAACAGGACCCAGATCCCGTGACCAACCAAAGTCACGACCGCCAGAACAGCGCCCAGCAGCAAGAGAATGGCGAAAAGATCCGGCAACCGCGTGGCCCTTTGCGTGAAGCGGATTCAAAACCACTGCCGGCCGCCATGATAAGCTCGCGCGACCAACACGACCAGCATGATATCCCCCCTACCGCGGGGCGGCCAAAAACCCTGCTGAAATCCGTCTCGCATTGTGCTATGATTCGTCCCATCAATGTGCACGGGCGTACAGATAACCTGTCCGCTCCGCCGCTCAGATTGCGCTCGCTTCGCGGACCTCGATCCCGACCTCGATGGGCGCCCGCAGCAACGTGTCCGCCAAAACGTACCGTGAGTGCCATAAATGCCCGATTTTTGTCCCCTTCCCGTGAACGCTCATCCTGGTTTTTTCCTGGTTTCCTGCGCGCTGCCCGGAACAAAATTCTTGATTTCTGTCCCAAAAAATCGTGTTCCGCAAAACGTGCCAAAAATCCTCCGACCCTCGTTTAGCCGCGACGCAAACGTCGCTGCCGCAGCCGCCGCGCCGAGGCCCTCAAAACGTGTCCCCTTGTGTCCCCTTCCGGGAAATACGCACTTTTTGGCAAACAAAAACTGTCCGCCCGGCAGCTCGGCCCGGTCCGCTAGCAGCACCCCGCCGCCCGCCTTGTCGGCCCATGCCGCCACTTCTATACTCCCCCGCCCCGGTGTGTCGGAAGTCCGCGCTCAACGAGGAGGCTGACTGGATGGGAATGCTATCTCTGCTGAAGAACACCAAGCTGGCCATTTTAATCGTGGCGCTCAGCGCCGCGCGGCTTCATGCACAAACCGATAGCGGCTGGAAGACCGCCAGCCCCGGCACGGATCGCAACGGTAGCGGCGATAAAGGAAGCAGCAACCCCTTCGCGGCCGCAGCGGCCGATAAATCGAATGCGCCACCAGCGAACGCCGATATCACTCCCATCGAGGGCGGTTTAGCGCCGGTTAGCTCGGGCATCACACGAGCACGCGTCTCGAAAGGCAGCGGCGCGCTGCCGAACGATCAGGGGCAAGTCTGGCGTGAGTACGATATCCTGCCCTACACCATCCGCGTAACGACGACCGCCCGGCCCGAGCAGGCGATCGTCGATTGGATCCTTCGCGAGACCGGCTACGAAGCATGGCATTCCGAGCCGGTCGGCCTGTTGAGCGCCAACCGCGAAGTGCTGCGCGTTTATCACACACCCGAGATGCAGGCCGTCGTGGCCGACATTGTCGATCGCTTCGTCAATTCCGCGGCCAGCGCCTACGCCTTCACGCTGCGCGTCGCCACAGTCCGTAATCCGAATTGGCGCGCCAAAGCCTTGCCGATGATGATGCCGATTCCCGTGCAGTCGCCGGGCGTGCAGGGCTGGCTCTTGGCCAAAGAAAACGCCCGGCTGTTAGTGTCGGAGCTAAGCCGCCGCACCGATTACCGAGAATACAACTCGTCGCAACAACTCGTGAACAGCGGCCAATCGATTGTGATCTCCACGATGCGGCCGCGAAGCTATATCCGCGGCGCGGTGGCGACGCAAAGCGCCTGGCCCGGCTATCAGCCGGAAATGGGCACGCTGGAAGAGGGTTTCTCGCTGGAGTTCAGCCCGCTGCTGGGCCTCGACCTGGCGTCGGCCGACGCGGTGGTGAAGCTGCGGTTGAACCAGATTGAAAAAATGTTGCCGGTAAAACTCGACCTGCCGACGACGATCGCCCCGAACCAGCGCGTGCAAATCGACGTGCCGCAGATGACCATGTCGAACTTGCACGAACGCTTCCGCTGGCCAACCGACAAGGTGCTGCTGCTCTCGATGGGCGTCGTCGCGACCCCGGGGCCGACCAAGGACAATCCGATTACCGACGCCATGAACGAGGCCATGCCGATCCTGAAGTCGCCACCGCGGGCCGACGCGCTGCTGTTCGTCGAAAGTGCGGGCGTTGTGGCGCCGTCGCCGGAACCGCCCACCGCCCGCGCCGCCAGTGCTCCGCAGCAATCGTTCCAGGGACGGTATTGAATGAATGACAAAGCCCGAATGACGAATGACGAATGCAAACCCCGGCATTCGTCATTTGTCATTCGTCATACGTCATTTCGATCACGTTCCCCGCTCGAGGGTAGCTCTCCATCTGTGGTATGCTGATTGCGCTATGAATTCACCCACGCAAACCCGCCGCGTCGTCATCACCGGGTTGGGGCTGATTTCGCCGCTGGGCAACACGCCTGCTGCGCTGTGGTCGGCGTTGGCGGCGGGGCGCAGTGGGGTGAACGCGGTCTCACTGCTGCCGCCGGATCGGCAACCGCTGAAGTATGCCGCCGAGGCCCGCGAGTTTACGGGCGAAATCGACGATTTTGGCCCGCTGGAAAAAGAGCGCAAAAAAGCGATCAAAAAAGGCCTCAAGGTGATGTGCCGGGAAACCCGGATGGCCGTGGCGGCCGCTCAGCTTGCGATCGCTGACGCGGGCTTCGCCGAATCGCCGGCGCCACAGCAGTGGCCGGACTCGGACACCTCCGGTGTCGTGCTCGGCAGCGACTACATGCTCACGATGCCGGAGGATTACGAAGCCGGCATGCGCACCTGCGCATCAACGGGCGACTTTGAATTCGCGCGCTGGGGAAAAGACGGGCTCGGCGACATGGCCCCGCTGTGGATGCTTAAATATCTGCCCAACATGCCGGCCAGCCACATTGCAATCTACAACGATTTGCGGGGACCCAACAACTCGCTCACAATGCGCGAAGCCGCCGGCAACCTGGCAGTCGGCGAGGCGTTCCGCACGATTCAGCGCGGCCATGCGAACCTGATGGTCGCCGGCGCCACGGGCACGCGAATCCTGCCGATGCAAGCCATCCACGCGCTGCAAACCGAGCAAATGGCCGCGGAGAATTGCGACCCGACGAAGGCCAGCCGGCCGTTCGACAAAAATCGCACCGGCATGGTCGCCGGCGAAGGGGCCGGCATGGTCGTGCTCGAGGAACTGTCCTCTGCCAAGTCGCGCGGCGCGACAATTTACGCAGAGGTCGTCGGCCTCGGCAGCGCGAACGTGGCCGACGCCAAACTGCGCGGCAAGTGCGATGTCGCCTTGGAACGGGCCATGCGAGCTGCGCTGCGCGATGCTCGCCGCTCCCCAGCTGACATCGGACACGTAAATGCCCACGGCCTGAGCACAATCGCGCGCGATGCGGAGGAGGCCCGCGCCCTGTGTGCGGTTTTTGGCGCGCAGATACGCACACTGCCCGTCACCGCGCTCAAGAGTTACTTCGGCAATCTGGGCGCCGGCGGGGGCGTGGTCGAGCTCATCGCCAGCGTGCTGGCACTGCGTGAAGGCCGGCTGCCCCGAGTATTGAACTATCAAACGCCCGACCCGGAATGCCCGCTCGCCGTCGTCGCCGATGACGATATCGCGGCGGGCCAAAGCTTCTTGAATCTAAGCGTCACGCCACAAGGCCAGGCGGCCGTGCTATGCGTCACCGCAATGAATTGATCTTGAGGTCTTTGAGCGTCCGCGCTGGACCCGTAGCGACCTATCCTTGCCCCGGCGTCGATTCGCCAGAGCGGCCTAATCGCGTGCCGGTTCGTCGCGGCGCGCTGGCACTTAATTTGCGTCTTACTCTGGCGAAACATTGCATGCGTCTCGTGCACCGGCAGCTCGTCGACAACCCGGCCGCGCAGACGCCGGCTATTACTGCGCCCTAGCAGGTTTCCGTCGTTTCACGCGTTTTAACGATATAACTCATGGCTCGGAGCACAAACATGGCTACCCAGGAACAAATCAAAGGTAACTGGAATCAGTTGAAAGGAAAAATCAAGCAGCGCTGGGGTCAGCTCACCGACGATGAGCTGCAAGAGGTCGAGGGAAACTTCGACCAATTGGTCGGCTTGATCCAGCAAAAGACCGGTGAGGCGCGGCAACAAGTCGAACGGGCGATCAACGAGCTGAGCGAACAGGCCGGCGGCATATTTACGCAGGCGACCGATGCCGCGCGTCAGTATGCCGAACAGGCCAGCCATGCTTTTCGCGGGGCCGCTGAACAGGCAAGAGAGAGCGCGGTGGAGCGCTACGGGGAAGCGTACGAAATGATCCGCAGCCGACCGGCGGAATCCGTTGCTGTCGCATTCGGCACCGGACTGCTTTTGGGCATCGTCGTCGGCCTGATGGCTGGCTCACGCAAATAGCCAATCGCGGTTTCGACTTTCGTGACAAAGGAAAATAGCAATGGCAGCCAATCAACGACATGAATCGAGCGGCCGCAAAGGCCTGGCTCGACCCGAACGGCGCACTGCCTCGGACGGGCGAGAATCCCGCGCCCGACGGGCGGCGAATGAGATGGGCGAAGAGGTATCCGGCTACCTGTCGCGCGGCGCATCGCAGTTTCGCGACATGACGCGCGACCACGAAGGCACGGCGGTGTTGGTGGCGTTGGCCGCCGGATTTGGCGTGGGCCTCATGATCGGCGCCGCCTTGGCGTCCTCGCAACGCCGTCCGCGCAGTTGGACCGATCGAATTGCCGCCGAAGGACTGGGCCGACGCTTGCTGGAACGTGCAGAGGGCCTGATTCCCGACGCGCTGGCGGAACGCTTCGGTCGGTGACAAGAACTTTTGCTTTAAGCGGAAATGAATCATGAGCGCTGATGATCAGGCCGAGGATATTCGTCAACGCATGGTCGAGCTGCGCCGCGAGTTGTCGTGCGACATCCATGAGGTGGGGCAATCGGCGCGCGTCATGACGGATTGGACCTTCTACGTGCGGCGCTTTCCCTGGGCGACTGCCGCCGTCGTCGCCGCGGTTGGATACATGCTCGTTCCCAAAAAGAAGGAGATTATCAAGCCCGATCCGGACATGTTGGCGGAGATGGTCAAGAAAAAGCAAATCCGTGTGGAACCGGTTTCGCGCCAGAAGCAGAAGGAGGGGTTGCTCAAGCCCTTGTTAGTGATGGGTCTGACGTGGGCGGCCCGGACCGGCGCGGGATACATGGGCCGGCGGCTAAGCGACGCCGCGCTGCACAAGGCACAAGAATCTCGTGCACCACACCATGAGCCGGCGCCTTCGCCCTTGCATGAACCCTGGAAAATTTGAAATGGTGATGACCATGCGAGACGGTCCCGTCAATCGACTCGAGCCTCATTGGCAGCAGGCCGCTGCTCGCGGCTCAACGACCCCCGAGCGGGTGCAGCACCCCTTGAACGATCAGGCAAAGTCGTGGGAAGAGAACCTGGAACACTTCATGGCAGAGCACCCCAAGCTGACGGTCGCCGCCGCCGCGACAGTCGGACTCGTCTTGGGGTGGATGGTGAAACGAAAATGAACGGCAACGGTCGATACCCAACGAAGATTCCCAACGTGGCAGCGAGCGTCTCGGAGCTTACGCACGACGTGATTGAGCTCGCCGAGCTTCAGGCCCGGTTATTGATGCTCGACTTCAAAAAGTCGTCGGAACGAACACGCACGTGTTTGATCCTCGGAGTTGTCGGCGTTTGCTTATTGCTTGGGACAATTCCGGTGGCCCTGTTGGCGTTGGCTGAGTTGCTTGTGGAACAACTGGAATGGTCCCGGGCGGCCGCTTTAGGGGTCGCCACGCTTGTCGGCCTGGCGCTGAGCGCTATCGTCGCTGCTGTGGCTTGGGGCTACGTCAAGCAGGGCCTGATATCGCTCGACCGGTCGCGCGAGGAACTGAATCGGAATATCGCCTGGCTTAAATCAACGCTGCGAAACTCCGGAGAACCCGGCGCGGCGGATCGGCCGTTTACCTGCAAATAAGCGACAAAATCCCCTGTTGAGGAGATTCACCATGGCAAGTACCACGTCGGCGCAGCAAGCGCCAGACATTCGTCAGCAACCACCCTATCGGTCCGGCGAAGATTTGGAGATTGGGCGTGATGTGCTCGAGTATCTTCGCGAGTACGCGCGGCGGAAACCGGAAGTGGTTGCGCTGTGGTGCTTCGGAATCGGATTCATCCTGGGCTGGAAGCTTAAACCCTGGTGATGTTCGTTGGACAGGAGCCCGACGCGCAAGCAAGGGTCTCCGTGAAGCTAGTCCCTCGCTTGCGCAGCGGGCTCATATCTAATGGCTCATTGTCAGACGCGCCCGCGGCGTCTAATCTTGGCGGATGCCCGCCTCACGTCTTCCACGCGTCGTCTGGCTGCTCGGCCTCGTGAGCCTGTGCATGGATCTCTCCTCGGAGATGATCCATTCGCTTCTGTCGGTGTATTTGGTGTCCGTGATTGGCGCAAGCACGCTGACGCTGGGGCTGGTGGAAGGCATCGCCGAGGGCACCGCTTCCATCAGCAAGGTGTTCTCCGGGGTGCTGAGCGATTGGCTCGGGCGCCGCAAGCCGCTGGTTGTGTTGGGCTACAGCTTGGCCGCGCTTTCTAAGCCGCTGTTTCCATTAGCCACATCCGCCGCGTGGGTGTTGGGTGCCCGGTTTGTCGATCGCATTGGCAAGGGCATCCGCGGCGCGCCCCGGGATGCCCTGCTCGCCGATGCAACGCCGCCCGACGTGCGCGGCGCGGCTTATGGTTTGCGGCAATCGCTCGACACGGCCGGCGCACTGCTCGGGCCGCTCGTGGCCATCGCCCTCATGCACTTGCTGCACGACAACATTCGTGCCGTATTTTGGGTCGCGGTATTGCCGGCATTCCTCGCCGTCACGGTGCTCATTCTCGGCGTCGAGGAGCCGGAACGACATGTCGACCAGCGCCCGCGCAGCACACTGCCGAGATGGCACGATCTATTCGAGCTGGGAGGTTCGTTCTGGTTGGTTGCAGTCATCGGGGCGATTTTCACGCTGGCGCGTTTCAGCGAAGGATTTCTCGCGCTTCGAGCGTACGATTTGGGACTCTCGCTGGCCTGGACACCGCTGGCGATGGTCGTGATGAATTTCACATATGTTTTTTCCGCCTACCCGGCCGGTCAGTTATCCGACCGAATCGGCCGCACGGCACTCCTAACGGTCGGACTTGTGACGCTCATTGTGGCGGACATCGTGCTCGCGCTCGCGCCGAATCTGACAATCGTCTTGCTGGGCGTCGCGCTGTGGGGGCTTCACCTGGGACTGACGCAAGGGCTGTTTGCAGCGATGGTCGCCGACACCGCACCGGCGGACCTCCGTGGCTCGGCATTTGGCATTTTTTATTTCGTGAGCGGCGTCGCCGCGATCGCGGCCAGTCTGATTGCCGGCGGCCTCTGGCAATGGTACGGCCCCAAGTTCACATTCCTGGCCGGCGCGGCGTTCTCCGCCGCGGCGCTGACGGGACTACGGCTATCGCGACTCACCCCTGGGGACGACGCTCGCATTGATTGAGGCGGGGCGGTTAAGCTATTATCGTCGTCCGAATCAGGAGAAGTGCGGGTATGCGCCGTGGAGTAACTCTCATCGAGCTGTTGGTCGTCATTGCGATCATCGCAATTCTTATGGCATTCCTACTGCCGGCGGTGCAAGCGGCACGCGAGTCTGGACGCCGTGTCTCTTGCCAGAACAACCTGCGGCAGGTCGCGCTGGCGGTGCAGAACTACGAAACTGCCCACCGCGTCTATCCACCCAGCGCCCTGTTCACTCCGGGAACGGCAATCGTCACGAACAATCAATCCTGGTCCATTCATGGGCGCATTCTCCCCTACCTGGAAGAAGAGAGCGCCTTTGTGCGGGTGAATCTGGATGAGGCCTGGGATGCGCAGCTGAATAGCGGTGTGCCAACGATGCGCATCGCGACGTACACGTGCCCCACGGAAGTCAACGATATTGTGCGAGTGGATGCAAGCGGCCGGCCGCTCATTTATCCGCACACGTATGGTTTTAATTTCGGCACGTGGAAAGTTTGGGGTCCAGCGACAAACACCGGCGGCGACGGAAGCTTCTATGTCAATAGCCGGCTGCGGCCGGCGCACTTTACCGATGGCTTGAGCCGAACGCTGTGTGTCGCGGAAGTGAAGGCCTTCACGTCGTACTTCCGCAACACGAGCGATCCGGGTGCGACGGTGCCCGATTCGCCGACGGACATTGCCGGCATTGCGGGCGGTGCACAGTTCAAGCTTGGCCCGCAAACGAACGACAACACCGGCCACACCGAATGGTGCGACGGCCGCGTGCATCACAGTGGGTTCACCACCGTGTTCGCTCCCAATACGTTCGTGCCTTATGTCCACACGGACGGGCATACCTACGACGTGGACTTTAATTCCCGCCAAGAAGGCACCAGCGCAACGCAAACCACGTACGCGGCCGTCACATCCCGCAGCTACCATCCGCAGGGCATCAATGTCGCCGTGATGGATGGATCAGTACATTTTGTGCGCGAGGAAATCTCGCCAGTCGTCTGGCGGGCCGGCGGCACGCGCGCCGGAGCCGAGCCGGAGATGCAGCCGATCGAGTGATCGCCGTCCCTTCGCCACCACCGGCCGATTGAGCGGCCGCCGCCGGGCCAATCAACCTGCAAACCGCCGACGGCGCCTATACCTGCCGAGCAGCAACACGGTGCCGGCCATCAGACCCAGCATCCCCGTCGCCGGCTCCGGAACCACCCTGAACTCGAGATCAATCGTCGTGTCAAACAGACTATCGGCCCTGGACAGGATCGTCAGCGTGGGCGCATCGGTCCGGCCCTCCACGATCGTGCGCATTCCATCCGGCACTCCGACTCCCAACTCCACGAACGCGATCAGAGTCTGCCCGCCGGGCGCCAGCGGCACGTCCGTATAGGTGATCGTCTGCTCCAGCAGATAGGTCGGCGGGGGGTCGGTGTTTAAGGGCGGGGGCACGAGGTCGGTGAACACGCCGCTCATGTCCACCGCCGCTCCGCCCGCCGCTGGCGTCTGCCGCGTGAAGAACGACATACCCGCCGAAGCTACGCCACTGGCCGACAGTTCGCTCCCTGTTACGCGCATCGTCACAGCCACATCATACGGGCCGGCCGCATCGGCCGCGCTGTCGGACGTGAGCCACATCTCGATCACGCCCCGAATCGTCCCCAATGCCCGGAAAAGGTCGTCGTCACCCGGCGAAATGCTGCTGGTTTCCCCCGTGGACAGCGATCGCATTCGAATATCGGTGGTCAGCCCCGCGTAGTTGTAGCCGAAATCAACCATCGACCGCGCCGTTGAGTAGTCGTCGCCGTCCGGCGCGAACGCTGTATCATCCAATGTCCAGTCGCCCGCCACCGGCGGGTTCGACTCCCCCGGCCAGTTGACGCCTACCAGGCGATGGCTGTCGTGGGTATACGAGTCGGCATTAGTGATTCCATTGATGTTGACATGTGCGTCGATGTGCAGATCGATATAGGAAGGCGTCCCTGGCACCACGCGCACCGCCGCCCGCACGTCGCCCGTCACCAGGGCGACGATCGCAAGCGCCCAAAGCACCGACCACAAACCGCACCCCAAGCCAATCAATCCGCGCATGGCACTACCCTCCCGGCAGCGGCCCGCCAGCGACGGACCATGCTGCCCAATTGAGAAGCAACAGAAGCGTTGACAGAACCTACGACGTGACGTGAACAGCGTCGTGGGGCGCGTTCGATGGCTGCGGGAACGGAACCCGCCTCGCGCCGCGGCCCGACGCCTAAGAAGCAATCAAGAATTTGCCGCGCCCACTGCCGTCCCTGAATGCCCAACGGCCGGGCACCGCCGCGCATCGGCGGTCGGCCGCGCGACGCGCAAAAAGCACTGGCCCTCATTAGCGCCCCTTTCACAAAGAACCTACGAAAGACGGCGACGCACGAGCGCGGTCGATTCTAACCGGTTCCGACGACGAATGTCAAGGATTTTCCGACCGCAATACTACGCAACTTGGCCCGTCAATAACCCCCGAACGACGTGGCGACGATCATGTGGTCAGCAGCCGCCGGTGGATCGGCCACATATTGGCCAGCCATTTGGCCGCTAGGCCGAGTGATACGCCGAAGATGGCGTGGGCGGCGAACGTCACGATGACGAACCGCGTGGTCATGTGGATGCCGAAGAAGCTTGTATACGGCGTCACGAGCATCGCCAGCTCCAGCCCGGTGGCGAACAGCACGGCCCATAGCCAGCTTCGTCGCGCCACATCGCCCACGAGCGCCAGGTACATCACGCCGAACGTGATGCCGTTGGAGAAGTGGTAAATCCAGCCTACGAGGTGCGCGGCGAGCGTGAATTGCGAGTCCCTGGTCGCAGCGTCGAACGGCTGGCCCAGGATCATCGCCCCGAACCGCGGGAACACTTTGAACAGCGGCAGTCGCAGCCAATCCGGGCCGACGCCGTCGACCGCGGCAATCACGAACGGCAGACGGAATACATCATAAGCGCATGCAGCCAACAGGCCGGCAACTGCTCCGATGACGACGCCCCGCCAAAGAACTCCTTCACCGCGAATGCGGTTTGCCAATGCCAGAACAATGAGTGCCACGGTCGCCGGGATGAGAATCGCAATCGTGAACGATCTCATCGAGCAGAGTCCGTAGAACTCGGATAGCAAACACCAGATTGAGGTCCCCGCGAGCAAGAACACAACGACGCGAGTCGGCACGGACCAGGTTAGGAGAGGTAATATGCGCGTCATCGGACAACTTGGACTCTCAAAGTGCTAATCCAATTTTGGGGCTTCGGGCGACATCTTTCCACCCGTCGGCGTACGATAGTGGTCCCTGGGACTCGCAAGTGTACCGATCACAAACAGGGCGCCGTGCACAAGCGAGCGGAAAAGTGGCGAAAAACAACGGGTTTCCTCATTGGCATGTCAGCTAGGCTGTGTCTTGACTTACCTTTCGAGCGGGGATATTCTTAAAGATTCGCCAGCTGCTATAAGTTGCTCTGGCGCAAGGAGTTTCGCTCCGGTGGATGGTCCGACGCTCTGCTTGGGCAGTGCGAGAGGGAGATTTTACACCCTCAAGCGGCTGTAGGTCAGGCTCAGCCTGACACCGGGCGGAACGCGTGTCAGGCCGAGCCTGACCTACACAATTTGAACAATTCGATCAACTCGGTTTGCCCGCGCGGTGGGCGACATACGCCGCGGAAAGGTTGCCATGAATCCCAGCGAAGTCTTGAGAATCGTCGATGCGATCCACCGTGACAAGAACATCGATAAAGAGATCGTGTTCGAGGGGATCGAGGCTGCGCTGGTGTCGGCCGCCAAGAAGCACTATGGCGAAGAAGCCGACATCGTAGTGACCATCGACCGCGAGGACGGCTCCATTCGAGCCACCTGCGACGGCCGCGAGCTCGACTCCGAAGAAACGGTCGGCCGCATCGGCGCCCAAACCGCCAAGCAGGTGATGATCCAAAAGATCCGCGAGGCGGAGCGCGACGCGCTATACGACGAGTACACCGAGCTCATCGGCCACATGGTCAGTGGCGTGATTCAACGCTACGAAGGCGGCGCGGCGACGGTTCAACTTACCAACGTCGAAGCCATCCTGCCGCGTGGCGAACAGATTCCTGGCGAGACGCACCATGTCAACGAACGCGTGCGAACCACGGTGTTCGAAGTCCGCAAGGCCGGCAGCCGGGTGAAGGTGATCCTGAGCCGGGCCCGGCCGCAATTGGTCCAACGGCTCTTCGAACAGGAAATCCCCGAAATCGCCGACGGCGTGATCCAAATCCGCGCGATGGCCCGCGAACCGGGTTACCGCTCGAAGGTCGCCGTCTCCAGCAGCGATCCGCGCGTGGATTGTGTCGGCGCTTGCGTCGGTGTTCGCGGCAATCGCATCAAGAACATCGTCGACGAGCTGGCCGGTGAGCGGATCGACATCGTCCGCTATGACGATAACCTCGAGGTGCTCATCCCGAACGCGCTGCAGCCGGCCGAGGTCGAGCAGGTGATCCTCTGCAAGATGTTGGGCCGGGGGATCGTGCTCGTGCGCGAGGACCAGCTTTCACTGGCCATTGGGCGACGTGGCCAAAACGTTCGGCTGGCGAGCAAGCTTTCCGGTTGGGACATCGAGATCATGACTCAGGAAGAGCTTGCGCAGGCCATCGACCGCGCAGTTGCCGGCTTTCGGTCATTGGAAGGCGTTGATCAGGACCTGGCTGAGCGGCTTGTGGAAGAGGGCTTCTTGAGTTACGACGACCTGTCGATCATCGAGCCGGATGCGCTGATTGCGATGGGCAATCTCGACGAAGAGACGGCCAGCTTGATTGTCGAGCAGGCGGAGGAACGCGCCGAGCAGGCTGAAGCAGCCGCTGCCGAAGCACGTCGTCAGAAACGCGAACAGGAACGCCTCGCTGAAATGGCTGCCGAAGCCGGCCTCAAGCTCGCTCCGGCGGGTGATGACGGCGCAGACTCAGAAGCCAAACCGACTCACGAAATCGACGAAACATCAGCTGCGACAGCCGAGGAACAAGAAGATGAATATGCCGGCTCGGAAGCTGGAGACATTGAGGGGACACTGCTCGACACGGACGACGAGGTGATGTCCGAAGCCGATGGGGCACCCGAGCACGAAGATGCGCGAGAGGATACGACGCACGAACGATCTGAGACCACGACGTAGTAGATGTTGGTAATTGTTCCGAGTGAGCAATAACAGGAGACTCGCATCATGGTTGGTTAATTGACTCGCGAATGAAACGGAGATGACTCTTGGCGGTACGCATTTACGCATTAGCGAAAGAGCTTAAGCTTGACAGCAAGGACCTGGTCGACATTTGCACGAAGGCCGGTGTCCCAGGCAAAGGGTCCGCGCTGGCGAGCCTGACCGAGGACGAAGCCGAGAAGGTGAAGCAGTTCCTCAAGGGGGGCGGCAGCGCGAAGCCGAAGCCCTCCAAAGCGGCGCCGCCCATGCCGCAACGGCCGGCCGAGCCGCCGCGCGCGGGAAAGATGCCCGTCATCGTCACCGCCAAGCCGAGCCCAACCAGCCGGCCAAAATCAGCCGAACCCGTCGACGAGCCCAGCGTCGCCGACAGTCCGCTGGCCGCCACTGCCACTGCCACGGAAACCGCCGTCGCGGTGGAAACTTCCCGCCGCCCCGGTCCACTGGCCGGCGCAATGGGCCGCGAGAAATACATCGGTCCGGGTGCAGCCACCGGCAAAGTGCCCGTGGTCGGACGGGAAACCAAGCCGGCGGACCGCAAGAAGGGAGACGGCCCCGCAACCGCCGAGCGGGCGCGTCCCGCAGTCAAACTCGCGCCGCTGCCGAAAACATCCCGGCGGATCGAACAGCCGAGCGTCGGAGAGCTGCCCGCGCAAAAGCCAGATCTGCGATTGCCGGCCGATATTCTCGGCGCCGGGAAGCAGGGCGCAAAACCGCTGGCTGCCCATCTGCGCCGTCACGAGCGGACGTTGGAAGAGGAGAAGAAGCAACGTGGCTTGAAAGGCCCGCGCGTGCCCGCCGGCCCAGTGCCGGACGAAGAAGCGGAACGCCGCGCTGGTAAGGGCCGTCACCGTCGAGGGAAAGAGACTGTCGCGGACGAAGCGGACGGCGACCGTCCCATGCTGGGCGGACGCGAGCAGCGGCAACTCGCGCGGCGTCGCCACGCTCAAACAACGGAAACCGAGGACCGGCCGCAACGCTCGCTGGCCCGCCGCCAACGCCGCGCGACCACGGGCACCAGCACGGCCGCTCCCCGCAAAGAACGCGTCACGGTGCAATTGCCTTGTACGGTCCGCGAATTGTCCGAAGCGGCCGGCGTCCAGGCCTCCGAAATCCTCCGCATCCTAATCAACGAAGGCGTGATAGCCAACATGATGGCAATCATGGATCCCGAAATGACCGAGCTGGTGGCCGCGGAGCTGGGCATCAATGTCGAATTCACGCAGGCGGTGAGCTTGGAGGATCAGATGCTCGCCGACCTCGAGCAACAGGAAGACGATCCGACTCAGCTCGTCGAGCGGCCTCCCGTGATCACGTTCCTGGGCCACGTCGACCACGGCAAGACCTCGCTCTTGGATCGCATCATCGGCATTGATGTGGTGAGCGGCGAAAGCGGCGGCATCACGCAGCACATCCGCGCGTACACCATCGAAAAGGGCGCGCGGAGAATTTCTTTCGTCGACACGCCCGGCCATGAAGCGTTCACGGAGATGCGCGCCCGCGGGGCGAATGTCACGGACATCGCCGTGCTGGTCGTCGCTGCCGACGACGGCGTCATGCCCCAGACCGAAGAAGCGATCAGCCACGCCCGGGCCGCCAACGTGCCGATCGTCGTCGCCTTGAACAAGATCGATTTGCCGGGCATCAACCTCGAGCGCGTTTATACCGGACTCAGCACCAACGAACTGCAGCCCAGCGAATGGGGCGGTGAAGTCGAGGTCGTGAAGACGAGCGCCACCAAAGGGACCGGGATTGACGAGCTGCTCGAAACCTTGCTGACTGTGGCTGAGCTCCACGAGTACAAGGCCAATCCCAATCGCCCGGCGGTGGGCACCTGCCTCGAGGCGCAACAAGAGGCGGAGCGTGGCATCGTCGCCAAGGTGCTCGTGCAGAACGGCACGTTGCGGGTGGGCGATATCCTCGTTTGTGGCCAGGCACATGGCCGCGTCAAGGCCATGTACGACACGCTCGACGAAAACCATCGACTCGTTGAGGCGGGCCCCAGTGTGCCGGTTAACATCACCGGTCTGGACACCGCGCCCAGCGCCGGCAGCCGATTCTATGTGCTCGACGACATCGCCCGAGCGCGCGAAATTGCTCACGTCCGGGCGGAACACGAGCGAACTCTAGCGCTGGGCGCTATTGGTTTCCACTACGTCACGCTCGAAAACCTGTTCGACCGCCTCGAGCACACCGGCGAGGCGCAGCTGCTCAATATCATCTTGCGGGCCGATGTCCGCGGCTCGATTGAAGCCATCGAGAAGGAGCTCTCCAAGCTCGAGCATCCCGAGGTAAAGGTCAAGCTGTTGCAGAAGAGCGTCGGCGGAATTACCGAGGCCGATGTCACGCTCGCCCATGCCTCCGAGGCGATCATCATCGGCTTCAACGTAGTGCCGGATGAAAAGGCCCGTATCCTGGCGGAGGCCAAACGCGTTCAGATTCGTCGCTATGACGTGATTTACAAAATCACCGACGATCTGAAGCTGGCCCTCGAAGGCATGCTCAAGCCCGAAGAGCGCGAAGTCGAGCTCGGCCGGGCGCTGGTGCAGCAAATTTTCAAGATCAGCCGCGTCGGCACGGTTGCCGGCTGCCGGGTGCTTTCGGGCACGGTCGAACGCAACAGTCGGGCACGCGTCATCCGCGATAGCACGATTATCGGCGATTATCCGCTCGATACGCTGCGTCGAGAAAAGGACGATGCCAAGGAGGTCCGCGAAGGCTTCGAATGCGGCATCAAGCTGGCCGGCTACAACGACATCAAGGAAGGCGACCTGTTTGAGATTTACAAAGTCGAAGAAGTCCACCGCACGTTTGAATCTTGAAATGACGAATGACGAATGACGAATTCCATTCATTCGGTCATTCGTCATTCGTGCTTCGTCATTCCCACCACAATCTTGAAATGACTGAATGACGAATGACGAACTCGTTTCATTCGATCATTCGTCATTCGTGCTTCGCCATTCCCACCATGTCTTCCCGCCGAGTTCTCAAAGCCGCCGAGGCGATCCGCGAAGTGGTCAGCATGGCCATTCTCACCGACCTGCGCGATCCGCGGATCGAAGGCGTCACGGTCACGTACGTGGAAGTGTCGCCCGACATGCGTCAAGCGAAGGTGCACGTATCGATCATGGGCAACGCCGCGCAACAGCGGCTTTGCCTGCACGGCCTGCGCAGCTCGGCCGGCTATTTGCAGAGCAAGATTTCTGACCGGATTGACACGCGCTACACGCCAAAATTGCGGTTCGAGCTGGACGAGGGCGTGAAGAAATCGCTGGCAATCAGCCAATTGCTCGACGAGCTGCTGCCAGAAAACCGAGCCGCAGACGACGAGCCGGCGATGGGCAAGGTCGACGAGTTGGAAGACGAGACTTAAGGAATTGAAGCGTAGGGTGGGCACCGCCCACCACAAAAAGAATTGGTGGGCAGTGCCCACCCAACCCTTTTAAACAAATAAACAATGGGCCAACCAAGTCGTTCCGCGCTCATCGGGCGCACTCTCAAGGCGCTCAAGAAGCACTACAAGCCAGTGCCGCCGCCACCGAAAGAGCGCACGCTGTTCGAGCATTTGGTCTTCGCCTGTCTCGTGGAGGATTCGCCCAACGAAGCCGCGGAGCAGGTCTTCGCCACGCTCAAGCAGGATTATTTCGGTTGGAATGAGGTTCGGGTGAGCACGATTCGCGAATTGACCGACGCGCTCAAGCCGCTGGTCAATCCGCCCGAGTCGGCGTCGCGACTTAAGCAATCGTTGCACAGTGTGTTCGAGTCCGTGTACGAATTCGAGATCGAGTCGCTCAAAAAACAAAACATCGGGCAGGCCGCCAAACACATGCAGAAGTACAAGGGCACCACCTCTTTTGCGGTAGCCTACGTCACCCAGCACGCACTTGGGGGCCATGCCATCCCGCTCAATCGCGGCGCGCTCATCTTGCTTCACACGGTAGGCGTGATTTCCAACGATGAGTTCGCCAAAGGCATGGTTCCCGGGCTGGAGCGAGCGGTCACTAAGAACAAGGGCGGCGAAGTCGCTTCGCTGCTGCACCAGGCCGGTGTCGAGGTGGGACGCAATCCCTACGGCCAGTCCGCCCGCAAGCTAATGTTGGAGATCGATCCCAACTGCAAGGATCGGCTACCAAAGCGGCCCACGCAGCGGCCCGAAAGGCAAGCCCCGAAAGCCCAAGCCGCGCCGGAGCCCGCGCCGACGACCCCAGCGCGCCGTCGGGAAGCGGCAGCCAAGCAACCTGTGCACCGCAAGGAGCCGGAAAAGAAAACAGCAAAGAAGCCCGCCACCAAGCGCCCGCCATCCATCAAGAAGCCGGCAAAACTTACTAAGAGGCCCACGAAAAAGGGCACCAAGAAACCGACGACACGGCGACTCACAAAACGCAAACCAAGATAGAAGGATAGAGGATGCGGGATGCGGGGGGCAGGGAACCCCTTTCCGACCCTACTCGCTGCATCCTCACTCCACAATCCTAATACCATGGCTGGTCACTCGCATTGGGCAGGCATCAAGCATAAGAAAGCGCTGATCGACAATCGGCGCGGCAAGCTCTGGAGCAAGCTCTCCAAGGCCATCATTGTCGCGGCCAAAGGCGGCGGCGGTGATCCCGCCACCAATCTGCGCCTGCGTTATGCCATCAACGACGCCAAGGCCGTTAGCATGCCCAAAGACAATATCGAGCGGGCCATCAAGAAAGGAACGGGTGATCTGGAAGGCGTAAACTTCGAGGAGGTCCTGTACGAAGGTTATGGACCCGGCGGCGTCGCTGTGTTGTGCGAGATCCTTACCGATAATCGCAACCGTACTGCCGGCGAAATTCGCAAAGTCTTCGAGCTGGCTGGGGGCAAGCTCGGCGCAACCGGTTGCGTTGCCTGGATGTTCGACCGCAAAGGCGTGCTCGAGATTCCCGCCGATCAGACAAACGAAGAATCGCTGATGGACCTTGCTCTCGAAGCGGGCGCCGACGACGTTCGCCAGTCTGGGAAAAACTTCGAGATCGTCTGCGACCCGGAAACGTTCACCACGGTCTGCGACGCGGTGGACGCCGCCGGCCTCAAGACGGAAGTTCGCCAAATCACGCGCATCCCCAAAGACACGGTGGATCTCGATGCCGAGACCGCCCGCTGCGTTTTGAAGCTCATGGACGCGCTGGACGACCACGACGACGTGCAAAACGTGGCCGCCAATTTCAACATTCCGGACGAAGCCATGGCCGGGATCGAGGCCAACTAGAGGCTGATCGCGCGGCGACCAACTGTCGGCTCGCATTCGTCCGTTCGCTGGCCGGTTCCGTCTATTTTTACCGGCAAATTTGCACCAAAGCCCCTTTTTTAGCCGTTATGTCGGCACGACATTCTGGCACGGCTTTTGCTTATCTATTTTGACATGACGGGGCCGGAAGGCATGTCAGATTGTCCGACCTAGACACTGAAACTTGGCGGGTCGCACCGCCTCAGTGCCGGAAAAGAGGTGAACCATGTTTGCGACCTGTAACTGGGCGAAATCCATTGCCAGCGGGAGCCTGTTGGTCATTGCGTCGTGCGTTGCGATGTTCACGTTCACAGGATGCGAGCGCAAGGAGCGCGTCCTAGACCTCCAGACGCCTGCCGGAGATGTGGAAGTGGACAGAAACATCGACACGGGCGAAGTCGAAGTCGACGTGAACGACCAATAACGAAGTCAATCGAAGTCGCCGCCAGCGTTGGCAGCGAAGTGACCAGGTATTCCCTCTCGGAGCGTTGAGGCAAATTATGTCAACAATCCTTCTCATCATTTTAATCCTGTTGCTGCTTGGCGCACTACCGGCCTGGCCCCACAGCCGTGGTTGGGGATATTACCCAAGCGGCGGGTTAGGACTCGTGCTGATCATCCTGCTAGTTCTGCTGCTGATGGGCCGGATTTAGCAATCCACTTATTGGCCAACGAACAAGATCCGACGAGCGCGTCGCTTGCGATGCGCTCGTTTTTCATTTGCGCTATGCGTTGTTGCTTGGTAGGGTGTGCGATATCCTGGTTTCAACCACACCTACAACGCAACGAACCGCGACAAACCGCGCAGGTTAGAAATCGATGCAATATCGCGAGCTTGGTCGCACTGGGTGGCACGTATCGACCGTTAGCTTCGGCGCCTGGGCGATCGGCGCCGCCTGGGGCTCCGTCGATGACCGGGATTCGCTCGCCGCGCTCCATCGGGCGGTCGATCATGGCGTCAACTTCATCGATTCCGCCGATATCTACGGCGACGGCCGCAGCGAGCGGCTTGTCGGCCAGCTGCGCCGTGAACGAAGTGAAGAGATCGTCGTCGCGACCAAGGCCGGCCGACGACTCGATCCGCATACCGCAGAGGGCTACAACCGCGATAATCTCACGGCCTTCGTGGATCGTAGCCTCAAGAATCTCGATAGCGACGCGATTGACTTGTTGCAGCTGCACACGCCGCCCAATGAAGTTTATTATCGGCCCGAGGTGTTCGACGCATTGGATGAAATAGTATCCGCTGGAAAGGTGCGCTACTACGGCGTGAGCGTGAAATCGCCCGAAGAAGGTCTGAAGGCCATCCAATATTCCAACCTCCAAAGCGTGCAAATTATTTTCAACATGTTCCGCCATCGCCCCGCGGAACTTTTTTTCGCCGAAGCCAAGCGGCGCCGCGTGGGCATCCTCGCCCGAGTCCCGCTTGCTTCCGGTATGCTAACGGGCAAGTTGCGCCGGGACACGACGTTTGAAGCGACGGACCATCGCCAGTTCAACCGGCACGGTGAAGTGTTTGACGTTGGCGAGACATTTTCCGGCGTTGACTATGAAACCGGCCTGAAAGCCGTCGAAGAGCTAAAGGCCGTCTGCCCGCCCGGCTGGAGCCTCACGCAATTTGCGCTGCGGTGGATTCTCATGCAGGGCGCCGTCACGTGCGCGATTCCCGGCGCAAAACGCACCGCCCAGGTGGATGAAAACTGCGCGGCCGCCGATCTACCACCGCTCTCTGACGCGACGATGGATGTCGTCCGCCGCATCTACGACAAGTCCATCCGCGAGTTGGTGCATCATCGCTGGTAATCCTCAGTCCCCAGCCGCCTTAAGCCGCAACGTCGCCGTGATTGGATAATGGTCGGAAGGCCAGCGGCCGTCGTAATTCGTGCGGACGATTGCTGCCGCGGTGGGCGCGAATTCCTCCGTGTGCAGAATGAAGTCGATCCGCGAGCCGGCGGTGGTGCCCGACCAATGGTTGAATGTCGATTCGTCGGCCGTTCGTTCGCGATGAAGTGCCCGGTAACTGTCCACCAGTCGGCGGCCCGCGGCAACCTCTCCAAGCAATTCTCTTAACGGCGCCGAATCCTCGGGCGTGTTGAGATCGCCCATCACGATCGCCGGAATTCTGTCCGCCAGTTTCGACAGCCGCTCGCGGATCAGCGCCGCCGATTTGCGGCGAGCGCTCGCGCTAATGTGGTCCCAGTGCGTGTTGAGCACCAGCAAGTCTCGCCCCGATTGCTTGTCGTGCAGCCGGACCCACGAAGCAAGCCGCGGCACGGCGTTGGGCACTTTGTAAAACGACGTGCCCGGCTTCTCCGGCGTCGCGCTCAGCCAAAACGTGCCAGAGTCCTCACGCGTGAAGCGGTCCTTGCGGTAAAAAATGCCGGCGTACTCGCCGCCCGCTTTTCCATCGTCCCGCCCCACGCCATAAAATTCAAACTCCGGTAGCGCCTCGCGCAAGTCGACAATTTGCAGCTCGCGCGCTTCCTGCACTCCCAGCACGTCGGGCAGGTACTCTCGAATCACGCGAATCGTCCGCCCCCGCCGCGGATACTTCACGTCCGTCCAATTGTTTTCGGTCGCTGCTTCGTCGAGCCCGCCGTGGCTATAGCGGACGTTGAATGACATCGCTTGGAGCTCAATCGCCTCCCCGCGTGCGTGCATCGGGGAAAGCAAGAATACAGCGACGACAAGCATCGCGGCGCGCGCCGCCCCGCTGCGGAAAGTTGGCCGATTTTGGCTCATAGGTCGTTTGGCACTCAGTTTTCCGTCATTATGGGGAATCCTGGCTTGATGGGAAGGCCGGCTGCAATCGCTTTCATAGCTGACGCCCACCGATCGACCCGCCTGGGATCGTTGGCCGACCCCCAAAGCCCGGCTCTTCGCAATATACCATTTTTTGCGGAAAAATCATTGATATTTCAGGGGACTCTGTTACATTCAAGGCGCAGAGCCCTATTGTGAGTTCTGATCCGCTGCCAATTGGAGAACGCTCGTGAACAATCGACAATTTCGTCTAACGCTCTACGCACTCGCGGCGCTGGCAATGTGTTCCCAAGCCATCGCGCATCCGGGCGGTATCACAACGCCCGATCCGAACTTGCCGCCGGAGGACGTGTATTTATCTCCTTCGGATGTGCACGCCATGTACGGTGGCGCCGCGCTGGCCATTGTGCTGACCAAGCCTCAGCATTTGCCGTTCCGAGATCTCCCGCCGGAATACTTGCAGCCCGGTGTGCAGGAGCACCACGATTTTGCCTCGACACTGCAAGGACAAGGCCAGTGCCTTGGGCCCAATTGCGTGGAGCTTGGCATCCCTGACGGAGGAATGTTCCCGGTTTCCATGGCGGGCCGCGTACAAACGGTGGCTCTTGGCAAAGGACCGACCGATACCACGGGCACGTTCCCAACCGAAATGCTTGGGATGAGCCTGTCGGGCGTAGGCCCCACGCCGCCTTTTATCATGATCCGGGAAAGCCCCACGCTGCCATCGCTTGGCGAAACGTCAATTACCGATGTCGGTGGCGGATTGTATCACATCGACAGCTTCTTTGACGTGTTTACCGAGTTGTCGTTAGATGGCGGCGCGACGTGGATGCCGAACACCGCCCCCAGTGCGTATGGGCCACCAGGCTCGACTCGCGTCATCCTGGGAATTCCAGAACCGGCGAGCGTGGTGCTTGTGGCGCTCGGAGCACTGGCATTCGTGGGCAGGACTCGTCGTCGCAGTTGATCGCGTGGCAAAGTTTGACCTCAATTCAATTGATTGGAGGAACGCTAATGACGAAAACAGACAGACCCATGTCCTTGCTGTGCGCACTTATTGCGCTCGCGATGTGCTCCACGGCCATGGCACACCCGGGCGGCCTGAACACACCGAGCCCGGATCTGCCGCCGATCATCGTGCCGGGTGTCTATCTTTCCCCCTCGGACGTGCACGCCAAGTATAGCGGTCCCGCGTTAGAGATCGTGCTCTCGATGGTCGAGCATCAGCCGTTCGCGGAATTGGACCCTGATGACTTTCAATGCGGTGCTGCGGGCACCGTTTGCGATGAACACCATCACTTCCAGTCCGATTTACACGCGATGGTGAGCATCAATGGCGATGCTCCCTTTCCGATTATTATGCAAGGCCCCGTACGGACCGTGGCCTTCGGTAAGGGTCCCACGGACACCACCGGCACGTTCGACACGGAAATGCTGTCGATGAGCCTGACCGGCGGCGGAGTCATGGTTCGCGAAAGCCCCACCAAGGCATCGACCGGCAAGACATCGATTGCGGATATTGGCGGTGGGATGTACCACATCGATAGCTTCTTCGATGTGTTTACGGAATTGTCGCTCGACGGCGGTGCATCGTGGATCCCGAAGGCGGGACCTCGAGGAACTCGTGTCCACCTGGGCGGGGTTCCTGAACCATCGGCCATCATGCTCGCCGGCTTGTCGTTGATCGGCTTGGCGGGATTCGTTCGTCGTCGCAAATAATCGGTTGGGTAGTTCGCAGTCTCAAATTGGAGAAGTCTTATGAGGAAACGCATTGGTATTTTGTTTGCTGTGCTAGGCGTAACTGCGTGTGGTCAGGTTTTGGCACACCCGGGCGGCCTTAACACGCCGAGCCCGGATTTGCCGCCGATCATCGTGCCGGGTGTCTATCTTTCGCCATCGGATGTGCATGCCAAGTATAGTGGTCCGGCTTTGGAGGTCGTGCTCTCGATGGTCGAGCATCAGCCGTTCGCGGAATTGGACCCTGATGACTTTCTATGCCGTGATCCTGGGGGCACCGTTTGCGATGAGCACCATCACTTCGATTCCGGTTTGCACGCGATGGTGAGCATCAACAATGGCCCGCTGCAGCCGATCGAAATGCAGGGGCCCGTGATGACGGTCGCCTACGGCAAGGGACCCACAGACACGACGGGCACCTTCGACACCGAAATGTTGTCGATGAGCCTCAGTGGCATGGGCGGCGCGGTCATGGTTCGCGAAAGCCCGACGAAGGCATCGACTGGCATAACGTCGATCGCGGATATTGGCGGCGGAATGTACCACATCGATAGCTTCTTCGATGTGTTTACGGAGCTGTCGTTGGACGGTGGCATGAGTTGGATGCCGTCGAATATGGGAGGCGATGGCCAGAGTCACCCGACGCGGGTCCACCTGGGCGGCATTCCCGAGCCGGCAAGCGTAGTGCTCTTGGCACTTGGGATGCTGGGTTTCGCAGGAATGGCTCGTCGTCGCAGCAAATAATTGGTTGGGTAGTTCGCAGTCTCAAATTGGAGAACGCTAATGATGAAACGACGCATTGGTATTTTGATTGCTGTGCTAGGTGGGACCGCGTGTGGCCAGGCCTTGGCACACCCGGGCGGCGTTAACGCGCCGAGCCCGGATTTGCCGCCAATCGTGCCAGACGGCGTGTATCTTTCGCCCGCGGATGTGCATGCCATGTACAGCGGGCCGGCTTTGGAGATCGTGCTCTCGATGATCGAGCACCAGCCGTATGCCGGCATGCCGCCAGAAAACTTTCCCGATGGCGAACGACATCACTTTGAGTCGCAATTGCAGGGGCAGGTAAGCATCAATGGCGGCCCGCTCCAGCCAATTTTCATGACAGGTCTTGTCGACACTGTTGCTTACGGCAAGTGTCCCACCTGCACCACCGGCACGTTCGACACGGAAATGCTGTCGATGAGTCTGACCGGTGGCGGAGTCATGATTCGAGAAAGCCCGACGAAGGCATCGACGGGCAAAACGTCGATCGCAGACATCGGTGGCGGAATGTATCACATCGATAGCTTCTTCGATGTATTCACGGAGTTGTCGCTCGACGGCGGTGCATCCTGGATCCCGAAGTCGGGACTTCGAGGAACGCGCGTGAATCTAGGCGGCGTGCCCGAACCGGCGAGCATTGTGCTGGTTGGCATCGGCCTCTTTGGCTGGGCGGGCTTGGCCCGTCGCCGCAAATAGTCGATCGCAAATTCCGTAGTCCTAACATTGGAGAACGCTTATGATGAAACGACGCATTTGTGTTTTGGTTGCTGTGCTCAGTGTGCTGGCCCTCGGCGGCCAGGCCTTTGCACATCCGGGCGGCCTTAACACGCCGAGCCCGGATATTCCGCCGATCATCGTGCCGGGTGTCTACCTTTCGCCGCAGGATGTGCATGCCAAGTACAGTGCAGGCGCATTGGAAATCGTGCTCTCGATGGTCGAGCACCAGCCGTTCGCGCTCTTGGATCCTACACTCTTTGAATGCGGTCAGCCTGGGGGCAGCATGTGCAATGAACACCATCACTTCCAGTCCCAATTGGACGCCATGGTGAGCATCAACAATGGCCCGCCGGTGCCGATCATGATGCAGGGGCCCGTGAGAACGGTCGCCTTCGGCAAGGGACCCTCCAACCCGACTGGCGTTTTCGACACCGAAATGTTGTCGATGAGCCTGACGGGCGGTGGAGTCATGATCCGCGAAAGCCCATCGAGACCATCGCTTGGCAAAACGTCGATCCAGGATATTGGGACACCGGGCCCGCCAGACGGACCGTATCACATCGATAGTTTCTTCGATGTGTTCACGGAGCTGTCGCTCGACGGCGGCCAAACTTGGATTCCGAAGGACGGACTTCGAGGAACCCGCGTCAACCTGGGCGGCGTCCCCGAGCCGGCGAGCGTCGTGCTGTTGGCCCTTGGCCTGCTTGGGTTCTCGGGACTGGCAGGTCGCCGTAGATAATCGCGCAGCAAATCACTTTTTCAAATTGGAGGAACGCTTATGACGAAACGACGCATTTGTGTTTTGGTTGCTGTGCTAGGTGTGGCTGTTTGCGGCCAGGCTTGGGCGCATCCTCCTAATGGCAGGGGCAGCAACCAGCCGAGTTCGGATTTGCCGCCGGTCATCCCGGAGGGATATCTGTCGCCGGCAGATGTGCACGCCAGGTATAGCGGTCCGGCATTGGAGATCGTGCTCTCGATGATCGAGCACACGCCATTCACGGGCCAACCGCCCCGCCAAGAGGCGGACGGCGAACACCATAACTTCGGGTCGGAATTGCGCGGACAAGGCACCTGCACGGGGGACGGATGCGCCTCGATGGGTATTCCACCGATGTTTCCGGTGCAATTGCTTGGCACGGTCCACACCGTTGCCTATGGTAGACCGCCGGGCGGGCTGGGCACATTCGACACGGAAATGCTCTCGATGAGCCTGAGCAGCGGCCCGGTAATAATTCGCGAAAGCCCCACCAAGGCGTCGACCGGCAAAACGTCGATCACCGACATCGGTGGCGGAATGTATCACATCGATAGCTTCTTCGACGTGTTTACGGAGCAGTCGCTCGACGGTGGCGCAAATTGGATGCCTTCCCACAGTGGCGTACGCGTGTACTTGGGTGGCGTTCCCGAGCCGGCGAGCTTCGTGCTGCTGGCGCTTGGCATGCTGGGATTGGCAGGATTGGGTGGTCGTCGCCGCTAAGATTGCGACGCGGGGCCACTATACAACTTGAAACTTGAATGGGGTCGAGACTCCCCCGGGTCTCGCCCCCTTTTTTGTTGCGCACCGTCGGGCTGTGTGCCACTGCTCGCGGCCGACGTGATGACGTTGATACGTCTGCTGCACTGCTTGCTGCAAACGATCAACGAATCCTTAACTGCGAGCAGTGCCTATTCAGAATCGACGTTTGTTGGCGAGCCGCAAGCAGTGGCACACGAGCATGGACCACGCTCAATCCTTCCCTTCGTGCTGCACCTTCGGCCAATAGGCCTGGAAGTCGAACTCCGGACTGTTGTCCAGATCGTGGCACTGCATGCACATTTGCACTACCTTGCCGTATTCCTGGCCTTTCTTGTTCCCCTCGTTTTCGACGACCGCGAGCCGCAGTGCCGCGCGAAGCTCTTCCATTTCTTCTTCGGTAGCTTCCATCTCGCCTGTTTCCGCAGCGACGTGCCGGGCGGCTGGGCCGTGGCAATTCTCACAGCCGTTGCCAAACAAGTCCGGGGTTTCCTTGAGCCCCAGGAACCCGGTGTCGAATGGAAAATACTTCTGCGGCTCCCAACCGGTGGCGTGACAACTGAGGCACTCGGGATCGAACTGCCGCGGCGGGTTCAAGTGCACGAGCGTGTCTGTGGCGTGAAAATGCGGCGTCTTTTCATAGACGTCCGTCGCCGATAGGTGGCATTCTGCGCAGGCTTTGCTGCCGGCGAATTTCCGGCCGGTCGCGTGCGGGCTGGGCTTGAGCCCCAGGCTTTCCAAGCCCAGCTGCTCAAGCTGTTGCTGATACTCAACGTGCATCTGATGGATTTCCGGCGCGTCGGCAAACCGGTGGTCCAAGGGCACACGCTGATATCGGAACGATGGAGTGCCGTTCTTATAAAGTCCCACGACGATGACATACATTCCCTTGTCGCCAACTTCAATCAGTTGCGCATCTGTGCCGTCGATTCTTGCCGGCGCGTTGGGCGGCTCACCGGCGGTCTCGCCGGCAAAGATCCAATGGAATTCAGGGAACTTTCGGGCCAAGTTTTTTGCTTCTTGAGGATCGGCATGCGCCAGCAGCACCAGCTCGTCGCAGTCGGCTTTGCGCAGGTCCGGCAACACTTGCGAGATCGCCTGCTCGGGATCCAACAGCACCAGGTCGTCCAGGTTCTTCAGTCCGTCCAGCTCCTGTTTTCCGAGCACGGTCGTGATGCCGATCTTCAGGCCCCCAGCCTCGACAATCCGGTATCGTTTTGTGAAGCCGCTGTCAAAATCCGCAATGCCCACGTTGGCGGACACCAGCGGCTCGCTTGCCTCGTTGAGATTGATCACGATCGACAGGAGGTCGAGACGCAAATCTCCAGGACCGAAGCCCACCGCCGCATAGCCCATCGTCGCCAAGGCGCGGTACGAAAAATCGAGCTTCATCTCGGCCTGCACGCCGGTCCGCTTTTCTTGCCCGCCGGAATCCATCGCGACGAGCGGCCAGCCCTTCTCGCGCAGCTCCTTGAGCAGCGTAAACCGGCGCATGAGGCCGCCTTTCTGGTTCTCCAACCCCGCGCAGCCGCACGGTTCGAGATAGCCGTTTTGCTCGCCGGAAAAGACCAGCGCCACGTCCGGCTTCGGCCAGCCGACGAAGATCGGTCCGTTCGCTTCGATGGGATCGACCTTTTTCCGCTCGGCATATTGGTCGCCGCCCTTTTCCGTGGCCCGCTCCGCTGTCAGCGCCCGCGCAGCAACGAATCCAATTAGGGCTAATATCGCGGTCAAGCAAATCCATGCTCTCTGGGTGCTCGCGGTCATCCTTGGATATCCCATGCTGACAATCGATAACGGATATACTTTGGGACTTACGCAAAGGCGCTAAGGCGCAAAGTCCAATCAAAGTATCTTAATTCGGAGTAGTTCAGGTCGAGGAAAGAAAATCATTTCTTTTCGCCTTAGTGGCATCGAGTGAGATGAATCATTGTGAGCAAGAACTGGACTAGCGTTCTACCGAAAAGCGAACACCCAGCACTAGCTCTTTGATTCGGGGATGCGTCGTTTTCAATACGATGCGACCCTCGTCCCCCTGGGCCGTGTCGAGCCGCACCATCGGCCGCGTGCCCGCCGGAACCTCGATTTCCATTGGTATGTGAAGTAGCGTCGGCTTGTACTGCTTCGGCTCACCGACGATCACGTTCAACTCCGCCGGATCGACGGATTGAACTTCGAACTTCACGCCCTTGGCATCGGGCCCGCGCACCACAACGTTCACCTTCGTCTTCTTACCCTCGCTGCTCTTCACCCGGCCGATCATCAGCACGCCCTGTTCTTCGTTCCAGCCGATGCCGTGCACGCTAATGTCGCCCACTACACGGCCGATCACGGGAATTTCGAGCTTCTCCGCTTCCGGCAAATTCGTTCGCAGCGAGAGCCATTGATCGAATCGTCCCACCGGCAAGCCGGGATTCGCTGTAAGCGTAATTCGGACGCCGACTTTTGCTGAGCTGTCCGGCAGCTCATCGCGCTTCACGGGTTCGACGCGGACGTCGAACTTATCGCGCGTCGTGGGGTCGGAGAGCTCGGCGTCGCTCACCTTCAACTCGTCCTGCAGCATCGCCATGACGTAGACCTCCGCCGACTTGCTTTCGCCGGCGGTAACTTTGTCGAACATCAAGTCAGGCGGCATCACGCCACTCGTCTCGACCACCTCTCCTTCAATCGATAATTCGAGCTGGGAGTTCAGCGGATCGTTGGTGATTACGTGGGCGGTTTGGCGGAATGGGCCCCGATCGCTCTTGGCGGACCACTCCAGCCGCACGTGAGTCGACTCGCCCGGCGCGATCGGTTTTTCGCTGACATCGCCCAGCGTGCACTTGCACGACGTCTGGCCGACTTTCAACCGCAGCGGGGCCGTGCCGACGTTTTTAATCACAAAGTCGTGCGACTTCGAGGTGCCTCGCTGCATCATGCCGAAATTGAAATGTGGGCTGTCGAGCTGGACGCGGGGCGCATCTTCGTCGCTCTGGACTTGCTTCTGGACATCGGACATTCCCGGCGGCCGCGTGCTCGCGTCGGGATCCACGCGCACTTGGACGTAGGCCGCGACGCCTCCCACCAAGATGCCGACTACCGTTGAGATTAGAATGACCGTCAAAATTCGCATGGATGCAAACTCCCAAGAGGCCGCCGTTTGTTTACGCGGCGGCGAGGATTGCAGTTCGTTCTATTTTACCGCCTCGCCACGCCACCCGCAATTCAGCAGCCATTCCCGACACTGCGTGAAGAATTGCTGATAATCGTCGCGTCGATAATCCGGATAGGTCCATTCCAGCGGCTGCCACTGTCGTTGGCGAAATGCGAGCGTTACTTCCGCATAGATTCCGTCGCGCAGGTAGAGCCGATGAGCATGGTCCTTCGTCGAGGCGAGCACCAATTTGGCCGGCGTGATATAACCGGGATCAAGGTTCAGCGGCCGCGGCTCCGCATGCCGGCGCAGCGCCGCATACTCGGCCTCCCACTGATTGGTCGCGCACTTGATGCTCGCCAAGGCCGCCGGATCCAGGGGCCGCTCGAACGCGAAGAACTGCTTTTTGAGCTCCGACCCCATCGTTGCGGTGTAGTAATCGGTCACGATAAAATCGAACGCCGCGCTAGCCAGCGATACCGGCCCATAGTGCTCGACGCATCTTTGCCGGGCCCATTCGAGCGCAGCACCATGCCGACTGCTCACGGCAATAACAAATAGGACTCGTGCTGGATCGTGGATGCCGCCCATGCCATCTCCGACCGCGTGGCGGTCTGGCTTTTCACGATTTATTGCAGGGTGCTGCACTCCCCGGCCAATTAAATCCTTTGACCGCGAATTGTATACTTTAATTGACAGCACGTCGTTCCAGCGTTCCACCCTCGACCCTCGACTTTCATAAAAAGGAGCCCCGCCATGTCGAACGATCAACCGCTGGCCGATCTCCGCTTCTTGATGTTTGTCGCCGACGATTACGAGGACCTCGAGTTGTGGTACCCGAAGCTGCGGCTCGCCGAAGCGGGCGCGCATGTGACGGTTGCTGGGCCGAAGGGCGAGACCGTTTATAAAGGCAAACACGGCTACCCGTGCCGCTCCGACGCGTCGATCGCACTGATGGAGAGCCGCGATTTCCATGGCGTCGTGATCCCCGGCGGCTTCGCGCCCGATAAGCTTCGCCGCGACGACAATGTAAAACGACTGGTGCGCGAGTTCGCCGAAGGCGAAAAGCTCATCGCCGCGATCTGCCACGGCGGCTGGATTCCGATTTCGGCCGGCGTGTACCGCGGCGTGCGTGTGACCGGATCGCCGGGCATCAAAGACGACCTTGAGAACGCCGGCGCGATCTGGGAAGACGCGTCCGTCGTCGTCGATCGCCACTTCGTCTCGAGCCGCAAGCCGGACGACCTGCCCGAATTCTGCCGGGCGATTATCGAAGTGATGACCGGCGCGGCGGTGGAGTCGTGAGGGCGGATGGCCACGAAGAGGCACAAAAAGGCACGAAAAGGACTCCTTGCATAGATCAGTGCTAAGAGCAAAGACATGGAACAGGAGGGAACAGAGTAGCAGAGAATATCAACAATCTCTGCTTCCCCTGTTGCCTCCTGTTTCTGTCTTGTAAACATGGCGTTTTCGCGCCTACGGGCGACTTTTTTCTTGCCATGCGGATTTCGCGGCGACATAATGCGGGGCGCACACCGAGGGTGGTATCTGCGTGTCCCGCTGGATGCGTTTCGATTGGCTCTCGTCCAAAAAGCCAGATCGCCGCACGTTGGCGGTGCGTGGTCGCCCGGTCACTGCTTTTTTTCGTCCGCTGCGGTTCGAGCCGCTGGAAGACCGGCGGCTGCTGTCGATTACCGTCAACACGCTCTTTGATGAAAATGATGGCATTGGCGTGGGCGGTGTTTCGCTCCGCGAGGCCATCGTTGCCGCCATGCCAGGCGAGACGATCGACTTCTCGGTGACCGGCACGATCAATCTATCATCTCTGGGCCAGCTCACGATCAACAAGGATCTCACGATCAACGGTCCAGGCGCGAATCTGCTCACCATCAGAGCGTTCGATCCCAACGCGACGGTGGGCAATGGCACGCACGTGTTCAGCGTCGATGACGGCAATTTCACAGCGGACAAGACTATCGCGATCAGCGGCCTGACAATCACCGGCGGCGACGCCGTCGCCAGCGGGAACTTCACTGCCGGCGCGATCCAGAGCTTTGAGAATTTGTCCATCACCGCGTCCACGATCACTGGCAACCGGGTGACTGGCGGGCCGGGGGGCGGCATCTGGCAGTACGGCGGAAGCCTCACGATCAGCGCCAGCACGATCAGTGGGAATACTTCCACCCGCGGCGGCGGCATCTATGCCTTTAACGCCGTCAACGTGGTCGTCAGCGCCGGCACGATCAGCGGTAATACGGCCACTTCGACGTTTGGCATCGGCGGCGGTGGCATCGTGAACAATAACGGCACGCTGACTGTCACGAACAGCACGATCAGCGGCAACTCGACCAATGCCAACGGCGGCGGCATCCACAATAACAGTTTCTTCGGCAGCCTGACGGTGCGGCACAGCACGATCACGGGCAACCGCGCCGACGCGGACAATAACGGCTCCGGCCGGGGCGGCGGGGTCTACGACCGATACGGCACGGCAAGTATCGACCACACGATCGCGGCCGGCAACGTCCGGTCTGTTTCCACCCGCGACGATGTGGGGGGCGGCGCGGTATCTGCCCGCTACAGCCTGATCGGCGACGGCACGGGCGCGACGATCACCGACAATGGTGGGAATCAGATCGGTACGGGCGGCGCGCCGATCGATCCGCTGCTTGGTCCGCTGACGGACAACGGCGGGCCGGCGCAGACCCACGCGCTCTTGGCCGGCAGCCCGGCCATCGACATGGGCGATCCGGCCTTCACGGCGCCGCCCACGGAGGACCAGCGCGGCGCGCCGTTTGTGCGGGTTGTCGACGGCGACGGGTCGGGCGGCGCGCGGATCGACATCGGCGCTTACGAGCGGCAGACACTCGTGGGGCCGCAAGCGCTCGTCGTTGACACGATCGTCGATGAATGGGACGGCAATTTTTCAGCCGGTGATCTTTCACTCCGCGAGGCGCTCGCCCTGGCCAACCATACCGTTGGGGCGGGCACGATCAGTTTTGCCGCTGCGCTCACGAGCGGCGGCCCGGCCACCATTCTGCTCATGCGAGGCGAGCTGGCGATTAGTGACGCGCTGACCATCAATGGACCGGGCGCGAGTCTGCTCACGATCGATGCCAGCGGGAACGACCCAACGCCGGACCTTAGGTTTGGCGACGGCAGCCGCGTGTTTCGCATCGACGACGCACTCAGCACCATTCTCTTGGATGTGGAGATCCACGGCCTGACACTTACCGGCGGCGACGTCAGCGGACCGGGCGGGACGATCTTCGCTGCGGAGAATCTCACGATCGCCGACAGCATCATAACGGGCAACCGCGGCGAGGGCGGGGTGGCATCTACCGTAGTAGGGGAAATCTACAGTAGCAACGGAGCTACGTCGCCGAATTCACTGACCGTGCTTGATAGTACGATTCGCGATTCCTCCGGCGGGGCGATTCGCAAAATTGAAGGCAGTCTCGTGATCGAGCGGAGTTCGATCCTCACCAATCAAGCTATCGTGGGCGCTGGTGTGTCGGCGACCGGCGTGAGCGTGAATGTGCAGATTCGCGAGAGCACGTTGGCTGGAAATGTGGCCGCTAACCGCGGCGGCGGCATGTTTCTCGACGGCGGCTCGGCTACCCTCGTCAACACAACGATCAGCAACAACGGAACCCAAGCCATCGGCGCTAATGGATCGGGGCTCTATATTTCCAGCGGCGCTGCCGTCCTCCGGCATTGTACAATCACGAGGAACGACTTCGGGGGCGACAACCGCGCCAGTGGCATCGTCGCGCGCGGTGACACCGGCGCTACGATTCAGGTCTATTCCTCGATTATCGCCGGGAACAGTTTCTTTTTTGGGTTCGCTGATGTCGTGTTCGTCAATGGCGTAAACCCGTTTCAGTCACTTGGGTACAACGTGGTGGGCGCTGGCAGCGGCCGGGACGCCTTTAGCGCGGCGACGAACGATCAACCCGGCGTGTTTAGTTCATTTGCGGTAACCAGGCTCGCACCGCTCGCGGATAATGGCGGCCCGACGTTGACACACTTGCCACTGCCCGGAAGTCCGGCAATTGACGCGGGCGACCCCGCGGCCATCGCCGGCGCTGGCGGCGTGCCCGAATTCGACCAGCGCGGCGCGCCGTTTGCCCGCATTCTCGATGGCGATGATGAAGGCGGCGCGCGGATGGACATCGGTGCCGCGGAAAACTCCGTCGCGCGGTTCACGGTCGATACCTTGGTCGACGAGGACGACCTCATCCATCAACCGGGCGATTTGTCGCTCCGCGAGGCAATCGCGCTGGTCAACGCATCGCCGCAATTCTCGGTGATCGATTTTAGCCCCACACTCCATGGTGGCACGATCGCGCTGACCGAGCTGGGACAATTGACAATTAGCCGGGCGATGAAGATCGTGGGCCCCGGCGCGAGCCTGCTGACGATTCAAGGATTCGACCCAAGCCCTGCAATCACCAATGGCGACGGCCCCAGATTGTTTGCGATCACCGTGCCGAGTACTGAGGGTGACGTCGGAATCAGCGGCTTAACGCTGACCGGCGTCGATACAAGCTCCGACGGCGGGGCGATTCATTTTAGTTCCGCGGCGCTGACCCTCCAAGAGGTCGTCATCAACGACAATCACACCACGGCGCGGGGCGGCGGCGTGGCGCTCGCTGGGCTTGGTGCATTTATGATCATCGATCGCACCACGATTAACGGAAATACGGCCGGCTCTCGTGGTGGAGGCATCTATATAGACGGGAAAGTGATCATCGCTAATAGTACGGTTTCTGGCAATTCCGCTGCTGCCGGTGGAGGAATTTTCAATTACGACGATCGCACGACGATTCGCCACAGTACCATCACGGCAAACTCGGCCCCCACAGGGCTGGGCGGAGGTATCGTCAGCTTTGGCGACAGTGTTACGCACACGGAAGTTCATTCCAGCATCATCTCGGGCAATATCGGGGATGACGTGAGATTTGACTACGGCCCCGTGAATTCTTTCCGGTCCTATGGCTACAACCTGATGGGCACCGGCAACGCGTTGGCGGCCTTCAACGAGCCGGGCGATCAGACGGGTGTCCCCAATCCGCTGCTCGGCCCGTTGGCCGACAACGGCGGGCCGACGCTGACTCATGCGCTGCTGGCCGGCAGCACGGCGATTGACGCGGGCGATCCAAGCTTTGATCCGGCCGATCCGGACGGTGATCCGATGACCGCTGACGCGATACCGTTCGACCAGCGTGGCGCGCCGTTTACGCGGGTGTTCGATGGCGACGGCGCAGGCGGCGCCCGGATCGACATTGGGGCATTCGAATTACGGCCGATCGGGCCGGCGCTGCCGGGCGATTACAACCAGAACGGCGTCGTCGATGCCGCCGATTATGTCCTATGGCGCAAAACGCTTGGCACCAGCATTGCCAATTACAGCGGTGCCGATGGCAGCGGCGACGGCATGGTTGGGCCAGAAGATCATGGCGTGTGGACGGCCCACTTTGGCGAGACGCTGCCGGCTGGGACGGGGAGCGGCGGAAGTGTGGAAGGGGGAGTGGGGAGTGGGGAAGGAGCGAATCAATTTCGGATTTCGGATTTCGGAATCCGGATTGAAGATAGTCGAGAGTTGAGGGTCAAGAGTCGAGAGCCCGAGCGGGGGCAAGTCGCAATAGCCGGGTCCAGTTGGCGCGATGATGCGCTTCTGGCGTGGCTCGTGTCGCAAACCTTTGGCGGGTCGCGCAGCGACCCAGGTACGCTAGCGATCGATAAGCCCGTCAATGACCTGAGAGGGGTCGACTTCGATGCGCTGGCTGCCGCGTTGAATGCGCTGAGGAGTGGAAATGGCAGATGGGCTAGCCGGCTGATCGGCAAAGCGGGTCGCTAGGACGGGGAAATCTCCCCGGACTATTTCTTACCGCGCCCAGCCGTGACGACAGTTGCTATGGGGGAGCGCTTCGGCAGAGAGACGACCCGCCGACCGGACAGTTGTTCTCTGCGCTGCAGGTCCGCGCAGATAGCGTCGAGATCAAAATTGAATTTGCGCGCATAGTCTTCGCGTGCTTTCCGGACTTCTTCGACAATTGGGTCACGCATTGTAATCTTCCGTTTCCAATAGCTCTTGGGGAGTGCAAATTATCGGCGGTTCGTACCCGGCCGCGCGACAGTCGCGGCTGGGCCACGCCGTCAAATAGCTGACGATGGTCGTTTCAAGATAAGCCGATGGTTTCATGCTTGCAGGTTATCCTGCGCGACGCCGAAGAGCTAGCCCGGATTGGCTAATACCGCACAGCGGGTTGCGGGCCGTTCGCCGTGCGGGTTGTTGCAGAGGGCGCGGCAGACACGGGCGCGCCGACGGCGCCTTGGAGTTGGGCGACGCGGGCGGCTACTTCCGGTTGGAACCGGTTCAAGGAGAGCGAGCGCTGGTAGTTGGCCAGCGCTTGGGAGTGGTCGCCCGATTGGTCACGGAGCCGGCCGAGGGCCGTGAGAGCGCGGGCGTTATGCGGGTCGATGGTAAGAGCGTCGACGAGCTGCGCTTTGGCTTGTTCACTTTGGCCGACTTCTTCCAACAGCCGCGCGAGCTCAATTTTCGGATCGGCCGATTTCGGGCTGGCGCTCGACCAGTAGTTCAACAGCTTAAAGGAATCCTGCTGCCGGCCGGTCTCGTTCAATAGCACGGCCAGTCCGCGATAACAGTCGGTGTGGTTCGGGTCGCGCTCGAGGCACTGGTTGTAGAGATTCTCGGCCTGCTGCAGGTCGCTCTGCCGATTGTAGAGGATCCCGGTTTTGTGCAGCGCGGCGGCCAGATTGTAGTAGCCTTCCGGCGACTTCGGGTCTTGGGCGATCGCTTGCTGGAAGCGGTCGGAGGCTTGTTGGTAATTGCCTTGCTGATAGAGCCGCACGCCTTCGACGTTGGCCGCTTGCGAAGCGATGTTGCTGCAGCCCGCGGCGGTCAAGGCACACAACAGCAGCGCGGCACAGAACCAGGCGCCAGTAGGCACGGACTCTTGCGGAAGCTCTTTAGCGTGAGTGGGCACAGTCGCGTTTCGCAATGATCGCGGGCGGTGAAAAGAAGCTGCGCGGCGCGGCAGGGCGCCGACTGAAAAGTCGGCAAACGGTAGCAATCCAGCGATCGTGACGCAAGGCGGGAGTGAGCGCCAATCGTGGTGTGGCTGGGCAGAGGGCTAGCGATGCCCCAGACGCGAGAACGATCCTGGGGCGTCGCGGACTCCGCCCCAGCCACCCCTGGGGGGGCCGTTTGGCGGCAAAGTCTAGCTAAGCCGGCAAATCCGAACGAACCGACATTTTTGCGCAAACCGCCTAATTTTTCTGATCCTTTTACTTTCCGCAGGCTGCTTTCCGATGCTCTGATGCGTCGCGTGTGTCATTTTTCTACAACGGCAAATTCCGCTCGCCGGTCAGGCTTTGCGGCCTGACATCAAAAGAACAGTTTTGTCAGGCTTGAATGCCTCAGCTATAGGAGTTACAGCGGTGGCGCAGCATAAAACGGCAAGGAAATCGGTTGGCAAGCAGCGGGCTTCGACGCGGTCCACAAAGAAGGCTGGTCCTTCGCGTCCGACGAAGTCTGGCTCGCCCCGACGCGGCAGTTCCGGCGTGGCAGAGTCGGCCAGTGATGAAAAAGTGCCCATCGACCGCCGTCGCTCCGATCGGCGTGACGCGGAAGAGGCCTCGTCCGATAAACCCGCCGAAACCGGGCAGCAGTTGGAGCGGCGACAGAAGGTTAATCGTCGTCGGCAGATTGATCCGACGACGTGCGAGCGCGACTACACGGATGAGGAAGTCGAATTCATGAACGCGCTGGACGACTACAAGAGAAAGAGCGGCCGGATGTTTCCGACTTGCAGCGAAGTACTGGAGGTGGTGCTAAGCTTAGGTTACGCAAAACTATCGCCGGCCGAGTTCGAGGCGCATCGGGATACGACGACTGCATCCGCCAAGCCGATGCCCAGTGATTGGTCCTCATCGGTTGCAACAGACGGATCGAGCGACGAGGACGGTTTGAGTGTGGGCCGAGAGCCGCAGCTGGCCTATTAAGCGACACGCGCTACGGCGGAGATTCGTTCAAAAGATCGCGCAGCTCGCCGGCCGACACGTCGCCCAGGTCGAGTCCGCGCTCATCGAGCCGCTCGTTGACTCTGAGAATCGTTTCCCGCATCAAGCCGTGAGTCTCTTCCGAGCCGCCCGCCAACAAGAAGTTTTTGCCGCGGGTGATTCGCTTATGACCGTCTTTGGCGTCGAAGGCCAAACCCAGGAGGGCTGCCACGCGGCGTTCGAAAATACGTCGTTTGTCGCTCATCGATGAATTGTCGAACCGTAGTTATCAGTGCAGGTTTGGCATCGACCCGGTGATCGACCAAGTGCATCGTACTTAGCCGCCGCGCTGGGGGAAATAGAGATTCGGGCGTTTAACGCCGCCGCTGCATTTCGCGGAGGATATCGGCAGCGGCCTCGCGGCTATCCTTGGAGGGCTGATCAGGGCGGGGCGGCAGCTTCCCAGGTTTTTGCTTCGCGCCGGATTTGCCTCGCTTGAACAGACTCCAGCCGCCGCTTTTGCCGTCAGCTTCCGCCTCGGCGCTGGGATCAACACCTTCTTGCGATTGCGGCTGCTCGTCTTGCGAACCGGTCAAATCGGTCACTTCCTCAACAGTGGAGGTCTCGTCAGGCGCGCGCCCGCGTTTGTGAGTGGCGGTCTCCTCGAGGCGAATCGTGCGGGTTTCTTTGAGCGTCTCGTCGCCGTTTGGATCAGGCTGGCCGAGTAGCCAACGGGAAATGTCCTCCTCTGAGGCGCTGTCGTCGGCATTCTTGATGGTGCGCTCGACGACGTCGGCGACGTCTCTGACAGGCGGCTGCTTGCGCCGCTTCGCCTCGGGTGCGGGTCCCGGCTTTGCGGCTGGTTCGGCAACGGCGACCGAGGCCACGCGAAATTTCAGCGGTCCGACACGCAGCTCGTCGCCCGGATTGAGCCGCACTGGCTCCGTGATGCGTTTATCGTTGACGTGGGTGCCGTTGCGGCTGCCAAGATCGCGCACGGCCCAGCGGTCCTTGACGCGGATGATGGCGCAATGTCGACGGCTGATCGCTTCGCTGCCGGCGCGCAGTGCGCACTCTTTGGCTCGCCCGATGAGAAACTTGTCTTTCTTCAGCGGGATTTCGAGGCCTTCTTTAGCGCCTGCCAGTACGACTAACTTCAACTCCATCTATACTTTCCCTTGCTCCGCTGGCGGATAGGAACGACAAAACGAGAGCGTAATACTTGCGGAAGCAAAGTTTCGAGTGGCGCCTTCAATAGACCTGACGACACGCGGGCCGCCGGAAAATTCAAATGATGGATGCGGGCCACTCGCGCGATGAGCGTCAATTAATCATATACAGGCTGCGGTTTCCTTTCTGCGAAATTTCGGCTGATTCTAATTCTTCCTTAGCGTCAGTCTACCTCCCCTTTTGGGTGGTTGCAACGTCGGGCCGACTGTCCCCGGCCGCCCACGGCCTGCCGATACGCTTTACGGCCGAGAAAGCCTCGCGGCGGCGGGTTTTCCCGCGGCTTTTGAGGCGGTATTGCCCACCGATTTGAATCACTTTTCCCTATCTTCGGCCGCATGGGCAAGGACGCTTAACGACGATTCGTCCAAGCGGTTCGTTCGTATTTGATATTCGCTAATTCCTCAGCCTTTGATTGCAGTTTGGGCGGTAATTCCATGTCCAACAGGCGTATCCCTAATGCGGCTGTCAACCGGGCATTCAAGTCACGCGCGATTTCGCCGATTGCAAAAGGCTGACCGGTCAGGTCGCGCAGACCGGGCAGCTCCGGCGCGGCCGGCGATTTTTCTAGCAGCAGGCTGCCGTGCTGCAGGACGGCGCCGCGGTGGCGCCGCTGAGCACTGCCGAGGATTTTCCAGATGGCGCCGCCGTTTTCGGTTAGCGGCGTGAGCAGCACGTCGCCGCGGGCACGGCGCTCGAAACACAAAAACGGCTCGCGCCTGCGGGCCGTGCTGGACTCTTGGTCGCTGCGCGCAAGATTCCATTGCGATGTACGGACTCCCAGCAACGATGTCAGCGTCGCAATGAAGGCGTCGTGGACCGCCGCGTATAAGTTTTGGGCCTGGGCGGCGAGTGAATGGCTGGCGGGCAACGAGAGGCTATAGGTCAGCTCGCGGTCATGGAGAATTGCGCCGCCGCCTGTCTGTCGCCGCACGATTGCACATCCGCGGCTTGGCTCGTGTTGATTCCGATCTTCGTAGCGCTGGAAGTAACCCAGCGAAAGGGTCGGCTCGCTCCACTGATAAAATCGCAGTGTAACGACACTCTGCTCCACTGCATCCAAGACGAGCGCTTCATCGACGCCCATGTTCCAGGGGCCAGGGCCCGGCGAATCGATGATCAGGCGATGTGTGACCACACGTGTCATGCCTCCCGCCAGGCGAGCAGGGGTTGGCGGGCGGCACGGACTTCATCCGGGCGACTAATTGGGGTGGTGTGCGGCGCGTCGTGCAGGAGGTCCGGGTCTTCCTCGGTGATGCGGAACAGCGTTTCGGCGAATGCGTCCAGCGTTTCCTTGCTCTCTGTTTCGGTTGGCTCGACCATAATCGCCTCTTTCACCGTGAGCGGGAAATAGACGGTGGGCGCGTGGAAGCCGAAGTCCAGAAGCCGCTTGGCGAGATCCATTGCCGAGACGCCTTTCTCGCTTTTGAGCTTCGCGGCCGAGGCGACGAACTCGTGCATGCAGCGGTCCCCTTGCGGCACGGGCAGGAAGTGCTTCACGCGGCTGAGCAGATAGTTGGCGTTGAGCACGGCATTTTCGCTGACGCGCCGCAGGCCATCGGGGCCATGTGTGCGGATGTAGCAGTACGCCCGCACCAGCACGCCGACGTTGCCGAAAAAGGCCCGGACACGGCCGATGGTTTTGGGGCGGGTATAATCGAGCCGGTAGTGGTCGCCATCTTTGATGACGACGGGCGCTGGCAAATAAGGCGCGAGTTTTTCCGTGACGCAGATCGGGCCCGCGCCGGGCCCGCCGCCGCCGTGCGGGCCGCTGAAAGTTTTATGAGGGTTGTAGTGCTGCATGTCGGCGCCGAAGTCGCCGGGGCGGGTAATGCCGAGGATCGCGTTCATGTTCGCGCCGTCGAGGTAGACCAGGCCGCCCGCTTTATGCACGGCATCGGCGATCTCGCGCATTTTCGGCTCGAAGACGCCAACCGTATTAGGGTTGGTGATCATGAAGACGGCGATCTGCTCGTCGAGCCGGCGAGAGAAGTCATCCATGTCGAGAACGCCTGCCGGCGTGGTCTTCACCGTGACCGTTTCGTAACCGGCCATCGTGGCGCTGGCCGGATTCGTGCCGTGGGCGCTGTCGGGGACGAGGACTTTGGTCCGCTTTTCGCCGCGGCCGTGGAAATAGGATGAGGCGACCCAGAGCGCCGTCAATTCCCCATGCGCCCCAGCGGCCGGCTGGAGCGAGCACGCCGGCAGGCCCGAGATTTCTTGCAGATACTCCTGCAGCTCGTACAGCAGCTGCAAGATGCCTTGCAGCGTGTCCTCCGGCTGATAGGGGTGCAAGTCAGCGAATCCCGGCATCGCGGCGATGCGCTCGTTCCGCTTCGGGTTGTACTTCATCGTGCAAGAGCCGAGCGGATAGAAGTGCGTATCGACGCTCATATTGAGCTGCGAGAGGTTTACGAAATGCCGCACGACTTGCGGCTCGCTCAATTCTGGCAGCGCCGGCGGTGCATCCGCTAGCGCACCAGCAGGCAGTAGCTCACCCACCGGCCGATGCGGCACTTCGCACGCTGGCAGCCGGTGTGCCCGACGACCGGGCTCGGAGAGTTCAAACAGCAGCTTCGTATCACGCGTATTCTTCATGACGATTCGACGAGGTTTCGCGCCAAAGCATCGATTTCTTGTCGTGTGCGTTTCTCGGTCACGGTTACAAGGAAACAATCCTTCAAGTCTGAGTACCATCGGCCCAGCGGGACGCCGGCGAGGAAGCCGGCTTGGAGGGCGTTCGATAGAACTTCATCGACGCGGTTCCGGCGATCGCGGATGACGAATTCTTTGAAAGTGGGAGCGTCGAGGGCGAGTTCGAAACGATCGTGTTTGCAGAGTTGGTCGGCGCAGTAGCGGGATTTTTGCAGGCAGAGATTGGCCGTTTCACGCAATCCTTGGGGGCCCAGCAGCGAAAGATGGATCGCAGCTCTCAGAGCGAACAGGCCCTGGTTGGTGCAGACGTTGCTGGTGGCCTTTTCGCGGCGGATGTGCTGCTCACGGGTTTGCAGCGTGAGGACGAAGCAGCGCTTGCCGCGACGGTCGACCGTCTCGCCGGCGATGCGGCCCGGCATGCGGCGTACCAGCTTTTCGCGGCAGGCCATGATGCCGAGGTACGGCCCACCGTATTGCATCGGCGTGCCGAGCGTGTGACCCTCGGCGACGGCAATGTCGGCGCCCCAATCGCCGGGCCGCTTCAACAGGCCTAGGCTGATCGGATCAAACGCAGCAATAACAAGCGCGCCGGCGCCATGCGCGATTGTCGCCAGTGCAGCGGAATCTTCCACGCAGCCGAAGAAGTTGGGTTGCTGCACGACGACACAGGCTGTTTTATCGTCGACCGCGCTGGCCAAGTCTTGCGGTCGCAAAACGCCGCCTGGCGTCGAAATCGACACCAACTCGACATCGAGGTTCTCCAGATAAGTGGCGATCGTCTGCCGATACTCGGGGTGCAGACTCGCGGGTACAACAACTCTGCCGTAGCGCGCGGTGCTGCTGATGGCCATGAGCACCGCTTCGGCCGTAGCGCTGCCGCCGTCGTAGAGGCTGGCGTTGGAGACATCGAGGCCGGTGAGCCGAGTAATGAGCGTCTGGTATTCAAACACGACCTGTAAATTGCCCTGGCTCACCTCAGGCTGATACGGCGTGTAGGACGTGTAGAACTCGCCGCGCCCCGCGATCTCGTCGACCACGGCGGGAATAAAATGATCGTAGCTCCCGCCGCCGAGAAAGCACACCTTCGAACCTGCGTGCGCGTTCTTCGCAGCAAGAGCAGTCATGTGCTGCGTCAACTCCATTTCGGACATGGCCGGCGGAATAGCCAGCGGCCGCTTGAGGCGCATCTCGTTCGGCACCATTGCAAACAGCTCGTCGATCGAGCGAGCGCCTATGGCGGCGAGCATGGCGTGTTGGTCTTCAGCGGTGTTGTATAAGTACGGCATGGTCGATTCCAAAGGATTAGCGCCGACCGCAAGGTCGGATCAAGTGGATGCCGGCTTGACGGTAAATCCGGCCTGGCGGCCGGCGCTAAAGCGAAATACGTTCAATGTGCTTCCTCAGCGCACTGTCGCTGATACGCCGTATGGTCCATGAGGTTCTTCAGTGCCGAGTCGTCGGTGATTCTGATGCGGGCGATCCAGCCGTCGCCATAAGGATCGCGGCTGAGCGTTTCCAGATTATCGGGCAGCGATTCGTTGACGGCGATCACTTCACCAGTCACAGGCGCATAGACGTCGCTCACGGCTTTGACGGATTCGACCTCGCAGAACGACTCTTCTGCCTTCACCTGCCGGCCAACCTTCGGCAGCTCGATGAATACGAGGTCAGTAAGGGCCTCCACGGCGAATGCCGTTAGACCCACCGTGGCAATCTTCCGGCCGCCGTCGTCAGTAACGGCGACCCACTCATGCGTTTTCGCAAATAACAAACTCTCGGGATTCACAAGTTACTCCTCCGCATTTCTTATTTCGCCACAGAGGACACAGAGAGCACCGAAAAGGAAAGAATGACAAATGCAAAATGCAAAATAGAGAAACGACTTGCACTCTGCATTGTCAACTCTGTGTTCTCTGTGTCCTCTGTGGCTAACTCTCTTTTCCTCGTTCGTAAAACGGCAGCGGGACGACCACAGCGGCGTGCGGCGTGCCGCGGATATCGACGGCCAGCCGCGTGCCCACGGCTTGAGCGGTGGGACGGACGTACGCCATGGCAATTGGGCATTGGAACGTTGGCGAGAATGTCCCGCTGGAGACGTCGCCAACGATCTCGCTGCCGCAGAGCACGGGGCAGCCGTAACGCGGCACGCGGCGGCCCTCGAGCTGCAGGCCCACGCGCAGCGGCTGCTTCGTGTCAGCCGCGAGCCGCTCCAGTGCTTCGCGACCGATAAACTCGCGGTCGCCGAAATTCACAGCGAAGCCTAAGCCGGCCTGAAAGGGGTTAATAAATTCCGTCAGCTCGTGGCCATAGAGCGGCATCGCCGCCTCGAGGCGCAGCGTATCTCGGGCGCCCAGACCTGCGGCATGGGCGCCGACCGATTCGCCTTCTTCCATAATCGTTTCCCAAACGACCGGCGCCTTTTCGGCCGGACAAATAATCTCGCAGCCGTCCTCGCCGGTATAGCCAGTGCGGCTAATGGAAATCGGGATGCCGCCGAAGTGCGCATCAGCCGAAGTGTAGTAGCGCATGGCACGGAGGCCACAATCCACGAGCGGATCGACGAGCGGCACTGCGCGTGGACCCTGCACCGCGAGCATTGCAGTGTGGTTGGTCACGTCTTCGAGGCGCACCGCGTAGTCGGGCACGCGTTCCGCAAACCAATCCGCGATCTTGGCGCGATTCGATGCGTTGACGACGACCTGAAATTCCGGCATGTTTTCATCAAGCAGCGGATCGGCTGCGGGGCGATAGACCAGCACGTCGTCGAGTATTCCGCCCTCCTGCTCACAGACAAGCGCGTAGCGAACCTGGCCGCGTTTCATATCCGTGACGCGGCGAGTGACGAGGGCGTCGAGGAATTTGGCGGCCTCGGGGCCGAAGACTTGCAGCCGGCCCATGTGGGAGATGTCGAACACCCCGACCGCGTTGCGCGTGGCGTTGTGCTCGTCGGCGATGGACGAGTATTGCACGGGCATCGCCCAACCGGCAAAATCCACCATCCGACCTCCGTGCGCGACGTGCCAATCGAATAGCGGCGTACGAGCTAAATCGGTCGTGGTCATCGTCATCGCAGTTCGGTCGCGGCAGCGGAAATGGCTCGATTGTCAAAGGGCTTTGCTATTCTAGTGGCTTGGCGGCCGACTGTCATGGGGCCGCCTAATTGCGACCAAACTCAATTGGTGCGAAGAATCTGGAAAGTTGGCACAGAAAATGGGATACTTGATGAAGCTGTCGTTGACGATATGAAGCATTGTCATTTAATCACGGAGCAGCGTATGCGCCTTATAATTCTTGCCGGCCTCTTCAGCGTGTTCGCATGTTGTCATCTGACGTTAGCTGCGGACAACTGGCCGCATTGGCGCGGGCCGCTGGGGACGGGCGTCGCGGCCGACGGCGATTTCCCCGTGGAGTTTTCCAGCGAGGAAGGCGTGGCATGGAAAATGGAACTGCCCGGGCTGGGCACTTCGACGCCGGCGGTATGGGGTGAGCAAATTTTTGTGACCTGCGGCATCGACGGGCAAGATGGTGTCGTGTGCTACGGGATGGACGGACGCGAGCGCTGGCGGCGTCAACTCGGTCCAGAGACTGCCGGCAAGCATCGCAATGGCACCGGCAGCAATCCATCGCCGACGACCGATGGCCAGCGCGTCGTCGTGTACTACAAGAGCGGCACCGTTGCCTGCCTGGACTTCAAAGGGAACGTCCTTTGGAAAGTGAATCTTCAAGACCGCTACGGCGACGACACTTTATGGTGGGACTTGGGCACGTCTCCAGTGCTGGCCGGCGACCGCGTGATCTTGGCGGTCATCCAAGAGGGGCCTTCCTATCTCGTGGCACTCGACGTTTCGAATGGTGAAGAGCTCTGGAAAACGGCGCGTGATTACGAGAATGCGCGCGAATCGGACCAGGCATATACAACGCCCCAGGTAGTGGAGCTGGACGGAAAGGACGTTATTGTCACTTGGGGCGCCGACCATCTGACAGGGCACGACGTGGCGACGGGCAAGCTGCTGTGGGAGTGCGGCGGTTTTAATCCTGAAAACGAAGGGATGTGGCGGGTCATCGCCTCAGCCACAATCGGCGACGGTATCGCCATTGTGCCGTACGGTCGCGGCGGGTTCGTCGCCGGCGTGCGGTTGGGCGGCAACGGCGATATCACCGAGTCGAATCCACGGTGGGAGAAGCAGCGGCTGGGTTCCGATGTGCCGACTGCCGCGGTTCAAGACGGCAAGGCGTATTTGCTCACCGATGGCGGGCGGCTCGTGTGCCTCGAAATGCGCTCCGGCGACGAGCTGTGGTCAGACAATCTGCCACGAAATCGCAACAAGTACTACGCGTCACCGGTACTCGCGGGCGACAAGCTGTTTTGCGCGCGCGAAGATGGCACGGTGTTTGTCGGCCGCGTGACCGACGACGGCTTCAAGCTGGTAGGCGAAAACGAAATGGGAGAGCGAATCATTGCGACGCCGATCCCAATCAGGGGCGGCCTGCTGATTCGCGGCGATAAGCATTTGTTTCGCATCGCTTCGGACCAGGATGTAGAGTAGAATTGTCGCGGGAGAGTAATCCAGCCATGACGACGGAACAGCTTGACGCTGTACACAAGGCCCAGCCATTCAAGCCGTTCACGCTTCATTTAGCGGACGGCACAAAACACCCGGTCCCTCATCCCGAGATGATTTGGCGCACGCAGGGCGGACGAACTGTTTTCGTCAATTTGGGCGGCGAAAAAGTGGCGATCATTGACCTGTTGTTGGTCACTAAAATCACGCACGGCAATAGCGCACGCCGGCGACGGCGTGAACGCTAGAAGCCGGGTTGAGTGTAAACTATGAAGCTAAAAGTATTGATTCATCCGGCGGAAGAAGGCGGCTATTGGGCCGAAGTTCCTGGGTTGCCAGGCTGCGTGTCGGAAGGCGACTCGCTGGACGAGACTCTAGCCAATATTCGGGAAGCGGCCGAGGGCTGGCTGGAGGTTTCGGCACTGGTAATTTAGTGTGTGGGATTTAAGATTTTTCACCGCAGTAAAACCACGATTATTCCCTGCAAAACCGCAATCAGCGTCATGGCAAAGAACATGGCACGCATATTGACGCGCCAGCCATTCCGCCCTCAGCTTCCCCTCAATCGTTCACCGCGCCTCCCGCGGCTCTGCCAGGGTGGCCGTGATGCGTTGTAGCGTGTCGTCGCCAGCCGGCTCAACCGTGAGCGCTTGGGCTTCCGCTATCTGCTGGTCGATGTGGGCCAGGCGGAAGGTTTCGGCCGAATTGACGCAAAACGATGGTTAGTTGGAGGAAATCATCGCCCGCGTTTTTGTCGACGTTCGTTCTTGCCAGGCCGGGTTTTCTTTTTTCGGCCGCGCGCGGGTTTTGAACTCGCCTTTCCGCGAGTTTTTGCCGGCGGCTTGATGCGAGCTTTCTTGGCGGTGCCCGCGCGGGCGATGAGGCGGAAGTCGAGCTCGCGCGTGTCCGTGTCCACTGCGGACACCGCGACGCGAATGGCGTCGCCGAGCCGGTAGGAATTGCCTGAGCGGAACCCGGCGATGACGTGGCCGGCACGGTCGTACCGATAAAAGTCGTCGGTCAGCGAGCTGATGTGGATGAAGCCCTCGGCCGGGATCTCAACGCCCGTAACGAACAGGCCGAAGTTCTCGACGCCCGTAATCACGCCGTCGAGCTCCATGCCGATTTTGTCGGCCATGTAGTTCAACAGCTTCACCTTGTTGAGCTGGCGCTCGGCGTCGGCGGCCCGCTGCTCGCGCTCGCTGCAGTGATCGCCAAGCACAAGCAGTTCATCCATTCGCTGTTCAGGCTTCTTGCCGCGATTCAACAAATCGATCAGCCGGTGCACGGTGAGGTCCGGATAGCGGCGGATCGGCGAGGTGAAATGGCAGTAACAGTCGCTCGCCAAAGCGTAATGGCCTTCATCCTCCGGGCTGTAAATGGCTCGCTGCATCGAGCGAAGCGTGGCGTAGTTGATGGCGTGCTCGCGAGGGTCGCCCTTCACGGAGTCGAGCAGCTTCTGCAGCTCGAAGCGATTTTCGAGGTTTTCCACTTCGAAGCCGAGCTCGCGAACGAACTCCGTCAGCGCACGCATTTTCCGCGGATCGGGGCTGCCGTGGACGCGACGCAGAAAGAGCCAACCGGCGTCGGCCAGCTTCTGCGCCACCGCCTCGTTCGCCGCAAGCATGAACTCTTCGATGATTTGATGGCTTTCAGTGTTTTGCTCGAGGTGAGCGCCCGTGACGCGGCCGTCGGCGTCAAGATCGATCTTCATCTCGGGCATGTGCAGCTCGAGCGCGCCCCGCTGAAACCGCCGTGCGCGGAAGATCATGGCCAGCTCATGCATGCGATTGAGCAGCGCGTTGACCTCGGGCGTGAGGTCGCGGAAGACGCTGGTGGGCTGCGATTTTTTACGCCCGATATGAACATCTCGTTGCGCCGGCGTGAGGGCCTTCGCCTCCAGGTATTCGTCCACCTCCTCGTAAGTGAACCGGCGACGACTCTTGATCGCGGTTTTGTACACGTCGGTGGCTACGCGGGCACCCTCCTCGGTGAACTCCATCATTACCGACAGAGCGTAGCGCACCTTATGCGGTTGCAGGCTGGCCAGGTTGTTGGATATCACCTCCGGCAGCATGGGAATGACGCGATCGGGCAAATAGACGCTGGTGGCCCGGTCATGCGCTTCACGGTCGAGCGGCGTTTTTGGTTGCACGAAGTGCGATACATCGGCAATATGCACGCCCAACAACCAGTGGCCGCTGTCCAGCCGCTCGAGGGAAATGGCATCGTCGAAGTCGCGGGCGTCGATCGGATCGATCGTCACGATCATCTGGCTGGTGAAGTCGCGCCGGTCTCGGGCGATCGATTCGTCGAACTTTTCGGCTTGCTTGCGAGCCTCGGCGAGAGCATCCTCCGCAAATTCGCCCGGCAAGTTGAACTCGTAGATGATCGACATCGTGTCGACGCCCGGCTGGCCGCGCGGGCCGAGCACCTCGACGACCACGCCCTCGCCGTCCTTGACGTGCGACGGGAAGCGGACCATTTCGATGACGACTTTGTCGTCGGGCCGCACCCCTTTCGCGCAGGGATCGCCGACATAGATGGGATTGGCAAAGATTTTTCCGTCGACTTGCACGAGTCCCATGCCGGCCTGCTCAAAGTAAACGCCGACGAAGCGGTTGGTGGCCCGTTCGACGACGTCGATGATGCGGCCTTCCTGCTTGCCCATCCGGCCGCGCTTGGATTCCAGCCGCACCGAAACGATGTCGCCGTTAGCGGCGTCGCCGGTTTTGTTCGCCGGCACAAAAACATCGGCATCTCGACCTTCCGTGCGGAGCGTGCCCTCCGGCCGCACGAAGCCGAATCCACCCGCCGCCCGGCGAAACGTGCCGGTAAAGTGCTTTGAGGCGCCGGACGCTTTGGCCTTCGTCTTTTCCTTGCTGCCTTTGCGCTTCCGTTCAGCGCCGTCGACTTGCGTTTCGCCGGCCGATTTGCGTCGCTGCGCCTTCTTCTCGACAGCTTGCACGAGATGGCTCGGCCCCCACGCCAATTCGCCTGCCTTGATCATCTGCTTGATGACTTTCTTGAGTTCCCGCGCGGCCTCGTTGGCCAGCCCCAATTTCTTGGCAATCACCGCAGGCTTAGCCGGCTGGTAGCTCCCATTTGCCACCAGATCAAGAACAGCAGATCGGAGTTGCGAAGACATGCAAGAATACTCGACAAAAGAGTTGCGGGGCCAACGGCGTTCAGATTCGTTTGACTTACGGTGGCAAAGCGAACCGGCGTAGCGCCGGGGTTAATCTTCGCTCGCTCCGCGCTCCTCGCTCCTCGCTCCTTTGTACAGCTTGCGTCCGAGGTTCGTGTGGTACTGCGTCCAGTTGCTTTCGACGTTGGGGCAATCGACCATGAGCTGCGTGAAGCTGGCCATTTTGGCGTCGAGGTTATCGAGGTGATGCAGGGCGACGGCTTCCAGCGTCATCGGCAATTTGGGGCTGCCGTATTCGTATTCTCCGTGATGGCTGATGACCATGTGCTTGATTTCCGTGACGAGCTGCTTCGGGAATGGCTCGCCGGCGAGCCGTTCGGCCTCGCGGACCTTGTCGTCGATCATGGTGATGGCCAGCACCATGTGGCCGAGGAGCTGGCCGTCGTCGGTGTAGGCGATATCGCGCTCGTAGGTAAGCTCATCGACTTTCGCGGCGTCGTGCAGCAGCGCGCCGATGAGCAGCTTGTCCTGATCGAGCCGTGGGTAGCGCGGGGCAACGGAGAGCACGAGCTCCATCAGGCCGGCGACGTGCTCCAATAACCCGCCCTTGTACGCATGGTGGTTTTTCATGCCGGCCGGGGCGGTCGTGAACTTCGACATGAAGTTACCGTCCATCAGGAAGCACTCGGCCAGGTTCCGCAGCGCGGGGGTCTGGATGGTCCGCAGTATTTCGGCCAGCCGCATCGCCATCCGGTCGATCTCATCGGATCGCAACACGAGAAAATCGGCGTCGTTCACTTCATCCGGCTTCGCCCGTCGGATGGCATTGGCAATCAGCTGCATGTTGCCCTGAAAGAGCTGCGTGTTGCCATCCACAAGCACATAGTCGCCGTTTTCAAACGCCCGGTAATCGTTCTCGCTGGCGTTCCAGAGCCGGGCGGAAATCGCGCCGCTGCGGTCGGAAAGCTGCAGTTGGAGGTAGAGGTTTCCGTTGCGGTTGGGCCGCAACTGCTTTTCGGACGCCAGGAAGACCTGGCTTATCTGCTCGTTGTGGCCAAGCTGGCACACATAACGGCGAGTAATCGTGGTGGACATGAAAGATCGATCGTCAGGAGTCAAAACATAAAGCCGCGACCGCTGGTCGCGGAAACCCGCAACCAACTGCATCGCCGACAAATGCCAAACATACAATTCTAGGGTGGCAGGCAACTGCTCACAACGGCCTGCCGAATTCGCCCGCACGTGCGATTTTCGACCGACGGTCGATCGCGTAAAATGCGGCCTCACCCGCTATTGCCATCCGACCGCGCGACCGGCGGTCGCGGCTTTATCACTCCATTGTTGACTTGAAATGGCCAAACAACCGCAAAATGCGATCAGCCCCACGCGGGCCGAAAATTATCCTGAATGGTACCAGCAGGTCGTCAAGGCGGCGGACCTCGCCGAGAACTCCGACGTCCGCGGCTGCATGGTCATTAAGCCGTGGGGCTATGCCATCTGGGAAAACATTCAGCGCCGGCTGGACGCGATGTTCAAAGCCACTGGCCACGAGAACGCGTACTTTCCGCTATTCATCCCCATGAGCTTTTTCGAGAAGGAAGCGCAGCATGTCGAGGGATTCGCGAAAGAGTGCGCGGTGGTGACTCATCATCGGCTGGAGCCCGACGGCAAGGGTGGGCTGCGGCCGGCGCCGTCGGCCCAGTTAGAGGAGCCTCTCATTGTGCGGCCCACCAGCGAGACGATCATCGGCGCGACGTTTGCCCGCTGGGTGCAGTCGTATCGGGACCTGCCGATTCTGTTGAATCAGTGGGCCAACGTCGTGCGCTGGGAGATGCGGACGCGGCTGTTCCTGCGGACGACCGAGTTCCTGTGGCAGGAAGGGCACACCGTGCACGCTACCGAGGCCGAGGCTCGCGAGGAAACAATGCGGATTCTCGATCTTTACGCCGACTTCGCCGAGCACTCGATGGCCATGCCCGTGATCAAGGGCGAGAAGACAGCCGGCGAGCGGTTTCCCGGCGCGGTCGACACATACACGATTGAAGCGATGATGCAGGATCGCAAGGCGCTGCAGGCTGGCACAAGCCACTTTCTCGGACAGAATTTCTCAAAGGCCCAAGACATCAAATTCCAGGATGAAAAGGGCGAACAAGTTTACGCCTGGACAACTTCGTGGGGCGTGACAACGCGGCTAGTAGGCGCCCTTGTTATGACGCATGCCGATGACGACGGCTTGATTCTGCCGCCCAAGCTCGCGCCGGCCCACGTCGTCATCATGCCGATTTATCGCAACGACGACGAGCGGGCCGAGGTGCTGGCGTATTGCGCGCGGCTGGAACAAGAGCTGTCTGCCCAATCGTATGCCGGCGAGCCCGTCCGCGTGCGAATCGACAATCGCGATATCCGCGGCGGAGAAAAGAAGTGGCAGTGGGTCAAACGGGGCGTACCGCTGCGGGTGGAGATCGGCCCGCGCGACGTGGAGAATCAAGGCGTAACGGTGGCCCGCCGCGACTCCGCCGAGAAGGGAATGAGCTGGCCGCGAGAACAGTTGATCCAAGAAATCGGCGTCGCACTTTCCGGAGTGCAGCAACATCTGCTCAATCGGGCAGGAGAACTACGCGATAGCGCAACAGTGCGGATCGACGATCTCAAGGAATTTGAGGCGTTCTTCACCCCTAACAATGCGGAGGAGCCGGAGATTCACGGCGGCTTCGCGTACTCGCACTTTGTCGAATCGCCCGAAATGGATGAGAAGCTCAAAGCGCTCAAAGTGACGAACCGCTGCATACCGCTCGACGCCGAAGAAGAACCCGGCCGGTGCATCTTCACCGGCCAGCCAAGCCGCCGCCGCGGCGTGTTCGCGAAAGCGTATTAGAGCATGTTCGACTATAGCGTGGCGATGGGGTGGCTGGGGCAACGCCCCAGATTGGCGACGTTCGCTGGGGCGATGCCCCAGGCACCCGCAACATGCAATTCGAACATGCGCTAGGCGCGGGCGCACAAAGACTTCGTTGGCGCATCGGCCAGTTTTTCCAGCGCCTTGCACGCCGCCGCCAGCGCCGCAGCTCCGTCGCAACGTGCCGCAAGTTCACGACAGCGTGCCGCTACCGTCGGCGAATCCAACAGCGGCGCAAGCGCATCGGCCAGTGCCCGGCCTCGGAAATTGCGCACCGACACTTCCGATGCGACGCCCAGCCGCACCAGCCGCCGGGAGTTATCGAACTGATCGTACGACATCGGTTGCACGACATGCGGCACGCCGGCTGCCAGTCCTTGGGCGCAACTACCGATGCCGCCATGGTGCACGAGCGCTGAGGTGTGCGGCAGCAGCTTGCTCATCGGCACGAAGCCGAAGTGCCGCATGGAGTCTGGCAACTTGGCCGGCAGTTGATGATCGTACTTCGTGAGCAGGATGCCACGGTGGCCCAATCGATCACACGCTTCCACCGCCGCGCGGAAGAATTGGTGCGCCCCGCGGTTAGCCGAGCCGGGTGAAAAGGCAATCGGCGGTGGACCCGTGGCGAGAAATTCCTGCACGTCATTCGGCAACTGGGCATCGGCCGCCGAATCCCAAAGTGGAAATCCAACAATCCGCGTGTTTTGCGGCCAATCCGGTTGACTTGCACCAAACCAGTCGGGAAACAAGCCGAGCACCAAATCCGTGTCAAATAACCAACGCGCAAATATCCTTCGCACGCGAGGCAAGCCGAGATCACGACATAGTCGATTCAGTTCGCCGCCCAACAACGGTTGCACGAACAGCATGTCCGACAGCCAAAACTGCACCCATTTCAGCCAGCGCGGTACGCTCGGTCCCAGCAGGGGCCCTTTCAACCGCGGCGAATCGTAGAGCGTCCACAATAAACCGGGCGCGAAGATAACGCTGGCGACCGGGGCCGCAAGCTTGGCACCGGCCACGCGGCTCGCCAGGTCCATGCCATGCGCACAGAATACCGTTTCGCCCGACACATAATGGCGGACAAGCTCTTCGTACAGCGGACGCAGCGTCCGTGCCGAGGCGTACGTGAGCACCAGCCGCGGACCGCGGATCGGATGCCACAAGTCGCGGTGCTGGGAAAGCTGGATGTACTCCTCACGCGTCCCAATCGGGACGAATTCCAGGCCCGCCCCCGTGACGACGTCCTCGAAGTACGGATTGGTGACAATCTTAACGCCGTGTCCACGCGCCGCGAGTGCGGTGCCCAAACCGACCATCGGATGGACGTCGCCGTAGCTGCCCAGCGCGGTGATCAGAAATCGCGGCATGGGTGGTTCGATGTAGCGAAGTTCGTAGGAGCTAAACCGCAAGCGCGGTGGAGAACGAAATGCAGCTTGTCACTATACGCGCTACCGCCGACAATGAAAGACACATTCCGGCTCTCGACTCTCGACCCTCGACTCTTGACCATCCTCCATGGACGACCCCGAACGCGATAAATTCTATTCGTCCACCTCCGACGATGCGGCCGAAGGCGACGAGTATGAACTCGAGCCGCTCGATCCTGAGGTGTTGGCCGGCGAGCAGCGCCGCGCGCAGGAAACGATGGAAACGACGCGGATGTCGGTCGACATCGACGAGATCTACCGCGAGGCCGAGCGCGATCGGGGCCGCGAGATCCTTGAGAGCTGGGCCCGCCATCTGCCGCGCCGCTTTCAGATTAAGCATCTGCTCCTCGCCACGGCGGTGCTGGCCATCCTGTTGACGCTCGCCAGACTGAACCTATTGGGCATGCTCGTCGTTGCAATCATGCTGTCGGTGGCGGGCGTGTACCTGTACTTGCAGTGGCAAGAGAAGAAACAACAGGACGAGGTTGCCCAGCGGCGACACGAGATGTACGCCCGTCGCCGAGCACAGTTGGGCCAAACCGCGGCTACCGATGAGGTCGCGGCCGGCGAAGGATCCATAAAGCCGTTCGAGCCACCGATAACCAGTGAAATCGACGAAATCTGGCAGCAGGCCAGAACGCGACGAGAATTTCAGTTTAAATTCTCGATGCAACAGCTCATGATAGCCGTGACCGCCGCCGCTATCATCTTCGGCCTCGTGCACGTGCTGGGCGGAGCGTCGAACGCAGCCACGTTGTTGGGGCTCGTCGCGCTTTTCGGCCTGTTGATCCACGCAGTCGGCGTCGAGCCCCCGGAAGTTGTTGTCCTCGGCTGGTGGCTGGTCCTGGTATTGTACGTGCTTTTGAGCGTTGCCGGCGTCCTGTGGCGTGGCGTTTCGTGAACCGAACGGTTAATACGGTGTCTCGAATGCCGTTAGCTCTGGCTCTCGACTTTTGACCCTCGGCTCTTGACCATCCCATGCACGCCTCACCATATCACCTTACGGCGCTGGAACTAGAACATCACCTGCCCGAGGTCCTCGCCTCACCAAGCGACGCGGGCCGGCTCGAGGCGATATTTGTTCGCCCCGCGATAAACGAGCGCCGCTCGCTAACAACGGCGCGCCTGACGCGCGACGGCGGCATCGACGGCGACCGCTGGGTCACTGATAGTTATCACCGGCTGAAAGGCGGCGAGTCGGACCCGCGCTCTCAGGTATCGCTGATGAATGTTCGCTTCTTGCGTCAAATCGCCGGCAACGAGGACACGATGTGCCTCGCCGGCGACAATCTCATAGTCGATCTCAATCTCAGCGAAGATAATCTGCCGTCTGGCAGCCGATTGGCTATCGGCGACGAGGTTGTCATCGAAATCAGCGAACTCTCGCACACCGGTTGCACCGAACTCGAGCGTCGCTACGGCAAAGAGGCCCGCGCTTTCATGAACAACGCTCGTGGCAAATCGCTGCATCTCCGCGGGCGCTACGCACGGATCGTTGTCGGCGGCACCGTTCGCGTGGGAGATCTAGTCGCAAATGCGAAGCATAATGAACCGTTGACATCTGGCCATCTACCACTGCTGCCACTATAACGGTCAATCTGCGTTCCCCCTTCCCCCCTCCCCCTTCCCGCTTCGTGCCCACGCTGCCCGTCACGCCAACCGAGATCACAATCGCGATTGTTCTGACGATCGTCGGTGCGGCAATTCAGGGAAACGTCGGAATTGGCTTTGCCGTTATCGCGGCGCCCATCCTGTTGCTGGTTAATCCGGCGTTTGTGCCTGCGCCGATCGTGCTGGCCGCGATGCTGCTGGTGGTTCTCATGGCGCTGCGCGAGTGGCGGGACGTGATCGTGGAAGACATAGGCTTGGCCGTCTTCGGCCGCACCGTCGGCATGCTGCCGGCTGCTTACGCGATTAGCGCGTTTCCAAAATCGGTGTACGAGTTATTGTTCGCCACGCTGGTGATGCTCGGCGCGGTGCTGAGCGCATTAGGCTGGCATATCCCCACGACGCCGCGAAACGTTGTCCTGGCCTCAATTGTGTCGGGGTTTATGAGTACAGTCAGTTCTGTAGGCGGGCCGCCCATGGCTCTGTTGTATCAAAACGAAGCAGGCCCGCGAATTCGCGCTACAATCTCCGCCATCTTCACGATCGGGGGAATGGTCACGCTCGCCGGTCTGTGGTGGGCCGGGCGATTCGGCCAGGTGGAATTACTGCTGGGCTTGCTTCTCATGCCAGGCGTTGTGATGGGCTTTGCCATCTCCGGCTACACGACCGCGCTCGTCGATCGCGCCCACATCAAACCCGCGGTGCTCGCGATTTCGATGCTATCCGCGCTGGTTGTCATGCTCCGCGCGTTAGCCGCCCACCTTTGATTCGGTATTGTCGATCCAGGCGCGGACGTTCGTCTCAAGCGTGCCAAGCGGCACGGCCCCGCTGCCGAGCACCAGATCGTGGAATGCCCGCACGTCGAATTGCTCGCCCAGCCTCGCTTCGGCATCCTGGCGCAGCTGGCGGATTTTCATCTCGCCCGTTTTGTAGGCCAGGGCCTGGCCGGGCCAGCCGATGTAGCGGTCAACTTCGGCCCGGATGTCGTGCATAGGCATGGCCGAGTTGGCGCGCATGAATTCGATCGCCTGCTCGCGCGTCCAACCCAGATGGTGGATTCCTGTATCCACAACCAGCCGGCAGGCACGCCAGATTTCCATGGTCAGCCGTCCGAAGTCGCTGTACGGGTCCTTATAAAAACCGGCTTCCAACCCCAGCCGCTCGGAGTACAGCGCCCAGCCCTCCACGAACGCCGTGAACCCTGTGTACTTCCGGAATTGAGGCAGATGCTCGAGCTCCTGTTGAATGGCGAGCTGCAGATGATGGCCCGGCACCGCCTCGTGCAACGACAGCGCCTCGAGCATGTAAAGAGGCCGGCTGGGTAGATTGAACGTATTGATATAGAAGAAGCCCGCGCGGCGGCCATCGCCTGTCGGAGTTTGATAATAAGCAAACGTCGCTTGCGGCGCGATGTAGTCCGGCACCTGTCGCACCCCGTACGGCATGCGCGGCAAGCGGCCGAAAAGCTTCGGCAGTTGGCCGTCCATGCGCTTCAAGATAAAGGCGACTTCCTTTTCCAATTCCTCGGCCGTCTTGGCATAAAATCGCGGTTCGCTGCGCAGGTACTCCGTGAACTTGGCGAAGTCCCCGTCGAACTTCACATCGCGGATGATTTTGTCCATTTCAGTCCTGATGCGGGCAACCTCAGCCTGGCCGATGGCATGAACCTGCTCGGGCGTCAGATCATCGAGCGTCGTGAACTTCGCGACACAGAACCTGTAATAATCGCGGCCGCGAGGTAGTGCCGAAGCGGCGATCGTGCCGCGGCAGTTGGGCACATATTCCTCCTTCATGAACTTAAGGAAGCTGCGATAGCCGGGCACTACGCTCTGGGCAATCGCCTCACGAGCCGCCGACCGCAGCCGCTCCCGATCAATCGTCGGAACGGTGGACGGGAAATCTCGCAGCGGCGCAAACAGCAGGCTTTTTTCCGGGTCGTCCACAATTTGCGCCGCCAACGGCTCGTGGTAGCGCTGCATGATCACACTAGGCACGGTAACCCCTCGGCGCACACCTTCGCGCATCAGCTCAATATGCCCGGCCGCATACGGCGCAAAGCCCCGCAGCCGCGCGATGTAGTTCTCGTAGTCGAGCGAGGTCGAAAGCGGCATGTTGCGAGGCAGCTCGGGGAACTCGACGTGAAAGCCCCAACGATCGCTGATTGGCATCAGGTACGTCTGGAAGTCACGCTCGCGGATTTGGTCTCGCAAGCCGCGCCCAAAGATGTCGTAATTCACTTGGTCCGTTTGCGACAGCGCGTCGCGGTCGATGGCTTCCAGCCGCGCCAAGAACCCGCGTGCCGAGGCGTTGCGGCGCGTCTCATCAGCCAGCGATACCTTGGGCAACTGATCGTCATAGCGATGATCGCCCGTCTCCGTCGCGAAGAGCGGATTTTCGCGGAGGCTGAATTCCCAGGCTTCTTCGAGCAGTGCGGCAAATTGCTCGTTAGCCGCTGTCTCCGCCCCCGACGCCGCCGGGCCGTGAATTGCCACCGCTACAACAACGATTAGCCGACAAGTAATTGGAAGGTGCAATCGCATCAATGTCTCCTCTTTGAATTCCCAGTGGCCTCGACGCTAGCCCATGGGGCTAGTTTACATTCGGCGGTCAATCCGTCACACTGCTGCTAGGCGGCTGCCTCTCCGATCGTCGTATCATCAAAGGATCTCCCATGACCACGCATCTTTTGCCTGTCCGACGCATGTTCTATCGCGGCACCTGCGTCTTCGCACTTTTTTTGGTCGTGACATTGGCACCGTTAACGGGTTCAGTAGTCCGCGGGGCCGAGCTAGCCGAACAGGCGCACTCGCTGCGTATGGTTCCGGCCGATGCGGCATTCTACTCCGCCAGTCTGCTGCTCAAAGACCAGCTCGATGTATTGATGCAGAGCAAGGCGTACGCGAAGCTGATGGCGATTCCGCTCGTGCAGCTGGTGAAGATGCAAGCGGCGTTTCAATGGCAAGAGTCGAGCGACCCACATGTGGCCCAGTTTCGCGAGTATTTCCAGTCCACAGAAGGGCAAGAAGCGCTCGCAGTGCTAAAGGAAATGTTCGCCGACGAATTGTTTGTCTACGGCGGACGCGATGTAGCCGACGCGCTGAAACTTGTGATGGAGCTCAATAGCATGCAGCGCACGGTGCGCCTGGAAGCCGGCGCCACGGGCGAGGAGATTGAGGATGTCGTGGCGAAGCGGGTGCGCGAAGCGCTCGAGGTGCATGGGGACAAGTTCAAGGTCCCGACGATCGTGTTCGGTTTTCGCATTAAGGACGCGGATCGAGCGCGGCGGCAGCTGGATGAAGTGCATGCGCTCGTTCGGAATTTGCTGGACGAGCAGCGGCCCGAGCTATCGGCCCACCTGCAGCGCGATCAGATCGCGGGACATGAATTCCTAACGCTGCGGCTCGACGGATCGATGATCCCGTGGGACGAGATTCGCGAGCAAGCCGACGAAATCGATCCGGAACAACTCGAGCAATGGCGCGAAATGTTAAGCTCGAAAACGCTGACCGTTGCGTTGGGGGTCGTCGATGAGTTTGTGCTGATCTCGATCGGCAGCTCGACGGACCACTTGGAAACCATCGGCCAAGGGAAATTTCTGGCCGATCAGGCGGCCATCCAAAGGCTCGCGAAGCATGCCGATCAGCGCATTGCATCGATTGGTTATGTCAGCCAGTCGCTGGCGCAGAGCATGAATTCCCCTCAGCAGACCATCGACGATCTGGCCGGTACGGCGGAAGAGATCTTGCGACACGCGGAGATCGCCGATGAGCATCGGCAGCAGCTGGTCGAGGACATTCGCTCGCTGGACATTTCGCGATTCATGCCCGAGCCGGGTGACACCTCCGGTGTCACGTTTCTCACGGCCCGGGGTTACGAAGGATTCCGATATCAGTCCGGCTCTCGGCCGATGATGGACAGCTCGAAACCGCTTACAATCCTCAACCAGGTGGGCGGCAGTCCGATGCTGGTCTTCGCCTCTCGCTCCAACGACACCGTCGAGGATTACGACGCAGCGATAGACTGGCTGCGGCGGACTGCGCGCCACGTCGAGCAAATCGTTGAGACAAAGGCCGACCCGGAGGACTGGGCCAAGTACCAGCAGTATCGCGAACGCGCCCTTGGTCTGCTGCGGCGGATCAACAAAGCGAATCGAGAATATTTGTACCCCGCCTTCGCCGACGGCCAGGGCGCTGTGGTGATCGATGCCGCTGCAACCAGCAAGCAGTGGATCACTCACATGCCGGCGTCGCCGAAACCGCTGCCGATGATCGAGATCGGATTCGTGGCCAGCGTTAGCGATGCCGAGCGGCTGCGAAAAGGGGTGCAGGAGTATTTTGCCGTCGTTCGGGATGCCATCGCACTGATGCGCGAGATCAATCCTGAAGATGTTCCAGATGTTCAATTGCCGGAGCCGAAAAAGCGCGAGCTGGAGGGCGGCGGCACGCTTTACGTTTATCCGCTGCCGGAAGAGTGGGGCGCTGACTCACGCGTCGCAGTGGCCGCGGGAATCACAGATTCGGCTACGGCAGTGAGCACCCTCCCCGAAACGACTGAGCGGCTGCTGCGCTCCACGCCCCTGAAGGTTGACACTTCGATCGATCTAAATAGGCCAGCGGGCGTGGTCGTGCATTTTGAATTCCAGAAAATGATCGGCGCAATTCGGCCGTGGATCAACTACGGATTCGACGTCGCGATGGGAAAAATCAAGGCAGAGGGCGATGAAGACGAGTCGGGCGCCGATGCCCCCGAGCAGTCGCCGATGATGCTTCAAATGGGCTTCGTCGTACCGCAGATTCACCAATTCCTGGATATCGCCGCCGCGTTTCACTGCGCTTCGAGTGTCACCTACGACGAAGACGGCCTGTGGGTGACGCACTCCGAGATTCATTTTGAGGACTTGAAGTGAGCCGTCGCACAGCATCATCGCGCCGCGGTTCAGAACCGCGATGACTCACCGCTGCGGTTTAGCTCCGCTTATCGATCGGCACGAACTGTCGCTCCGTCGGGCCGACATAGATTTGCCGCGGCCGGGCAATCCGCGTGTTCGGATTCTGGTGCATTTCCATCCAATGGGCGATCCAGCCGGAAAGCCGGCCCATCGCGAACAGCACGGTGAACATCGGCACTGGAATGCCGATCGCGCGGTAGATCACGCCCGAGTAAAAGTCGACATTCGGATACAGTTTCCGCTCGATGAAATACGGATCGTTCAGCGCGACATGCTCGAGCTGCTTGGCGATGTCGAAAATCGGATCGTTGATGTGCCGCTTGGCCAGCAGCTTGTCGCAAGTCGCCTTGATGATGGTCGCCCGCGGATCATAGTTTTTGTAAACGCGATGCCCGAAACCCATCAACAAGAACTCGTTGTTCTTGTCCTTGGCCATATCGACGTACTTTTTCACGTTGCCGCCGTCGTTGAGAATTTGCTGCAGCATGCTGACGACCGCCTCGTTGGCGCCGCCGTGCAGCGGGCCCCACAACGCGTATATTCCCGCCGAAACTGAAGCGAATAAATTCGCATCCGAGGAGCCGACCATTCGCACGGTCGACGTGCTGCAATTCTGCTCGTGATCGGCGTGCACGGTGAGCAGCAGATTCAGGGCGTCGACAAAGTCGGGGTCCGCCTCGAACGGCTCGGTCGGCACCGCAAACATCATTCGCAAAAAATTCTCGCAATACGTCAGGTCATTGCGCGGATACACGAACGGCTGGCCGATCGACTTCTTATACGCGTACGCCGCAATGGTCGGCAGCTTGGCCAACAGCCGCAGCACCGAACGATTGACTTGTTCTGGATCTTTCACGCTGAGCGAGTCTTGATAAAATGTGGAGAGCGCGCCGCAGACCGAGCTCAGGATCGCCATCGGATGGGCGTCCCGCGGGAAACCGTCATAGAACAGCCGCATGTCCTCGTGCAGCATCGTGTGTCGCCGCAGTTTATTGCGAAAACTGTCGAGTTGCGCCGCGGTCGGCAGCTCGCCGTAGATCAACAGATACGACACCTCGATGAAATCGCAGTTGCCGGCCAACTGCTCGATCGGATAGCCGCGGTAACGAAGGATGCCCCGCTCCCCATCGAGGAACGTGATGGCGCTCATCGTCGAGCCGGTGTTCATGTACCCTTCGTCGAGCGTGATGTAACCGGTCTTGGCGCGCAGCTTCGAAATGTCGAAGCCCTTCTCATCCTCGGTGCCCACCACGACTGGCAGCTCAATATCCCCGACGTCGAGGCTCAGCTTCGCAACCTTTGTCATCGACGATTTCCTTTCACTCGCCGCGTCTGGCATTCATCCGGCCGGGGTAACATGGCCTCAATAGCCGCGGCACGCGAATCTCAGTGTAGCGGCAAGCCACGACGTATTCAACTGGCCGCTTCGTGCGGATTATTGCAAGCTAAACAATGATGTTACTCATCGCGGTTCATGACGCGGCGAACGCAATGCGCGTGCGTTGCTCAACTGCGCATCGCAAAGTCCGCCATGCACGGGTCGTAGGTCGTGGCTGGAAATATTTACACCGCGGTTGAACGCGGATGCGCAAACTCAATCCTGCGCGATGACTGACGATGGTCGAGCGTCGATCAAGTCGAGATCGAATCAGCCGTCAATTTGCAGCCGCGAACGCACGCGCGTCACTCGGCTGGAGGGGTCGTCCGGGCGAATGACCCGGATCGGTGACTCGGCAAGAGCGGCCCATCCGTCGATTTCATAAAGCCGCGACCGCTGGTCGCGGAATGTGCGACGGCGCAGCGTTAAAGCTTTCGACGCCAATCACGCGAGAATATCGCGCACCACGTGGCCCGACACATCGGTGAGCCGGAAGTCGCGGCCTTGGTAGCGGTAGGTGAGGCGCTCGTGGTCGATGCCCAGTAGATGAAGCATCGTGGCGTGCAGGTCGTGGACATGAACGACGTTGTCCACGGCAAAGTACCCGAGGTCGTCGGTAGCACCGTAGGAGACGCCTGGCTTGATGCCCCCGCCGGCCAGCCACATCGAGAAGCCGCGGATGTGGTGGTCGCGTCCGGCCTTGGGCTTGGTGACGTCGCCCTGGGCCATGGGTGTGCGGCCAAATTCGCCGCCCCAGATTACCAGCCCAGCCCCCTAGGATTTGGCCCAGATCGGTGGTCTCATTTTGCGAAAACTGTCTCAGTTTCGATAGCGCTCCCTCGCGATATGCACCCTCTGCGTCCGAGATCCTGAATGACCTTCCCAATAGATTCCGCGGTAGATACCTCTCCGTTCTCGTCTTTGTCTCCGCGCCTAGCTCTTCGGCACTCGCATTGCCTCCTTCCGCGCACGGACAACGCGGAGCAATGCTTCCCTTTCTCTAACATTGGGAGAACGAGCCATGAAACGCACATTGGCAACAGCCGTCGCCACGACGGCCATCGGCTTGAGCTTGTACCTGGCAGCGCCACAGTCGGCGACGGCCCAGGGATTTGAGGTGCCCCCAAACGATCCGCCACCGCCGGCGCGGGGAATTGGGGGCGGGCTTTTGCCGGGCGGAGTCCCTCGTGTCCATGGGAATGAACCACCTCACTATCGTCGGCAGCTAATTCAACCCGACTGGAGATACCGGATTGGCTGGGGGCGGACGATCGTGATCCCGCGTCGAGTAGTGGTTACCTCTTCACCCACCTACGTCCTCCCAGCCAATCTACCTGCCAACGTCCTTCCGACACCGAGCGCGGATGTCCCTGATGTCGTGCTCCTCAACCCGAAGCAGAACGTTGGCCCCGTTATCTACACACTCAACGCAATTCGCTACACCATGCAACCGGGTTTCGAGCAGAAACTCCCCGCTGGCCGCTCATGGACCGTCGAATTCGATCGTGGCGGATCATTCGGAACCGCCCGCTACAGCCTCACGCCGGGAACCTATGCCTTCGCCCTAACCGAGCGCGGGTGGGACGTGTTCCGCAGAACCGATCCGCTCCCGAGCGACGCGCCTGCCCCGCCCGCTCCGGCCCTGGCTCAAGCAACACCGTAACTCGGCCGGCAGATCCGTCTTCCCGCTGGTCGACAGAACAACAACCAAATCCGCTGGTGAGAAGAATGGGCGAGAGAAAGTTTCTTCGCATCGCTCGCGAGCGTATAAACCGATACTAAGACCAGGCGAACAATGTCGACGGTGCGTTTCTGGTACTTTACGCCAAGATTTCACGAACCACGTGGCCCGACACATCGGTAAGCCGGAAGTCGCGGCCTTGGTAGCGGTAGGTGAGGCGCTCGTGGTCGATGCCCAGTAGATGAAGCATCGTGGCGTGCAGGTCGTGGACATGAACGACGTTGTCCACGGCAAAGTACCCGAGGTCGTCGGTAGCACCGTAGGAGACGCCTGGCTTGATGCCCCCGCCGGCCAGCCACATCGAGAAGCCGCGGATGTGGTGGTCGCGTCCGGCCTTGGGCTTGGTGACGTCGCCCTGGGCCATGGGTGTGCGGCCAAATTCGCCGCCCCAGATTATCAGCGTCTCGTCCAACATCCCGCGCTGCTTCAAGTCCCGAATTAGGGCTGCGCTAGCGCGGTCGGCGGACTCGCACAGTTCCACCATGTGCTGCTTCAGTGCGTCGTGGAAGTCCCAGTCCCGATGATAAAGGTGAATGAAACGCACGCCGCGCTCGGCCAGCCGACGGGCCAGCAGGCAATTGTACGCGAATGAGCCGTCCGCCCCGCTGACGCCGTACATGTCGAGCACGTGTTGCGGCTCGTCCGAAATGTTGACGAGCTCCGGCACACTCATTTGCATGCGGAACGCCAACTCGTATTGGGTGATGCGTGTCGCAATTTCCGGGTTGTGTTCAACGGCGTCGCGCATACGGTTGAGATCGTTCACCGCCGTGATCACGTCCTGCTGTCGCGTGCGGTCGACGCCGGGCGGATTGCCGACGTAGTGCACGGGGTCGCCCACCGAGTGCAGCGGCACACCCTGGAATCGGCCCGGCAGAAAACCGCTGTGCCACTGGCGCGACGACACCGGCTGCGGCGACCGCGTCCCCGCGCGGCTGGTGAGCACGACAAAGCCGGGCAGATCCTGGCAATCCGTGCCAAGGCCGTAGGTGACCCAGGCCCCCATGCTCGGCCGGCCGGAGATGCTGGTCCCCGTGTTCATGAATGTATGCGCGGGGTCGTGATTGATCTGCTCCGTCTGCATCGAGCGGACGATGCAGATCTCGTCGGCGATGCTGCCGATGTGAGGCAGATATTCGCTGATCGTCTGCCCCGATTGGCCAAAGCGGCCGAACGTGGCTTGCGGACCGAAGCAGAGAAGCTCCTTTTGATTTTGCAGTTGAGCAATCGGCTGCCCTGCGGTCACGGATTCCGGAACCGGCTGACCATGCATCTCGGCCAACTTGGGCTTCTCGTCGAACAACTCCAACTGCGAAGGCCCGCCAGCCATGCACAAAAAGATGACCCGCTTCGCCTTGGGCGCAAAATGCCGCGCGTTCACCACGCCGGCAAATCGCTGCGCTCTTGGCGCCGCAGCGGCTTCGGCGGCCCACAATCGCGGCTGCAACATCCCCGCCAGCGCCATCGACCCCAGCCCCAGCGAAGTCTGGCCGAGGAACGAACGGCGAGCCAGTAACTCGTTTGATACGGGTAGAGATATCTTTAGTTCAGTCATGGTCTCATCCATTCAAGTCTCACGCAAAGGCGCAAAGGCGCGAAGATGTTATTCACACCGATCCAGAGACGTAAATGATTATTCCCCACTCTTTGCCTTTTCTTCGCGCCTTTGCGTGAGAATTTCTTAGTTTCACTCAGTTGCGTGTAATTGTTTCATTCAAATTTAGCAACACACGGCTGACGGATGTCCAGGCTGCGAGCTCAGCTGCATCGGCGCCCTCCGGTCGAGGCGAAATCCCCACGGAAACTAGCGCCTCGGCGGCTTTCGGATCGGCGTGGAACTCTGCGCGATGCTTCTGCAGCATAATCGCCAGCCGCTCGGCTTCGCTGGATTCGGCATCGCGACCTAATACTTGCCGCCACGCCCACCGTATCCGTTGTTCGTCATTGTCCGATTTCTGGGCGAGAACTTTGGCGGCCAGCGCCCGCGCCGCTTCCACAAACGACGGATCATTCAGCAGCACCAAGGCCGCGGTCGGCGTGCTGGAAATGGGCCGCTCGGCAGTGCATTCCTCGCGGGTCGGCGCATCGAACGCCAATAGCCACGGGTGCAGGAACTGCCGTTGCCAGTGGACGTATACCGCGCGGCGATATTGATCCTCGCCGCTGGATGGCTCGTAATCCCGCTCCGGGAAATTCAGCGCGGAATAGTATTTGGCCGGTTGATAGGGCTTCACGATCTCGCCGCCCAGCTTGTTCACCAACAGTCCGCTGACGGCGAGCGCGTTGTCGCGAATCTGCTCCGCCTCCAGCCGGAACCGCGATTGCCGAGCCGCCAGACGATTGTCGGGGTCGATCGTCTCGACTTCCGGCCGCGGTAGCGACGATTGGCGATACGCGCTCGTAGTGACCAGCAAGCGGATCATGTGCTTCATGTCCCAGCCGCTTTCCATAAACTCGACCGCCAGCCAATCGAGCAGCTCCTGGTTTGGCGGCACCTCGCCCCGCGTGCCCATGTCGATCAGCACCTTCGACAGGCCCACACCGAAGTACATTTTCCACAACCGATTCACGACAACCCGCGCCGTGAGAGGATTGTCGCGCGAAACGACCCACTTCGCCAGGTCGAGCCGCGTGGCACGGGCCGCTGGCCCGTGATCGATCTGCCGCAAAAAAAGCGGCGTCCGCGGCTGAACCACGGGGCCCGAATTGTCCATCCAGTTGCCGCGCGGCAAAATGCGAATCTCCCGCGGCGCGACGGCCTGCGTGACCATGGTGGGCACAAACTGCGACTCCAAATCCAACCGTTCTTTCTTGAGTTGCATCAATTCGATGCGACGCTTCTCCCAATCGTTATCCAGCAATCCCACCAGGGAGGCTTCGAGCTTGGCAATTTTCGCATCGACCTCTTTCATCCGCTCATAGATCGGCAGCGTCCAGGCCAGGATCTCCGGCGGCCGCTCCGTGGGAATTTCGTTGCCGCCGACCGCCTGGAACGAGCCGTACTCGTCGACGTCGGCAAAGAACGCCGCCAGGCTGTAAAAATCCTCTTGCGAGTAGGGGTCGAATTTGTGGTCGTGACACTGAGCACAGCCCATCGACCCGGCCATCCACGTCTCCGAGAAATTCCGCACCCGGTCGGCGAGATAAATGGCCCGGTACTCGCCGTCCTGTGCACCGCCTTCATGCGTCGTTTGCAGAATTCGGTTGTAACCGGTGGCTATGCGCTGCCACATCGTCGGATTCGACAGCAAGTCGCCGGCCAGCTGCTCGATTGTGAATTGGTCGAACGGCAGGTTGTCGTTGAAGCTCTTGATGACGTAATCGCGATAGGGCGTGATGCGGTGGTCCTGATCGCCGTGGTAGCCGACCGTCGTGGCGAAACGCACCAGATCGAACCACCACGTGGCCATCCGCTCGCCAAAGGCCGGTGATGCCAGCAGCCGATCGACCACCTGCTCGTAAGCATCCGGGCGGCTGTCTCGCAGGAACTCATCCACTTCAGCCGACGTCGGCGGCAGGCCGACGAGATCGAAGTACAGCCGGCGAATCAGGGTTGAGCGATCCGCTTCCGCAGCCGGGCCGATCCCCTTGGATTCCAATTTGGCGAGTAGGAATTGGTCAATTGGGTTGCGCGGCCACGCACGTAGGCGAGTCTCTCCGAGACTCGCATCCGCGTCCGCCGCGGCGGACGCGGCCACGTGAATTTCCGGCACGACCGGCCGCTGGGGCGCAATGTACGCCCAATGCGGCTCGTACTCCGCCCCGGCGTCGATCCATTTACGCAACAGCTCAATCTCGTCGGTCGTGAGCCGAGCCTTCTTCGATTTCACGAGTGGCATCCGCACCTCCGGATCGTCGCTGGAAACCCGCTCAATCACTTCGCTCGAGTCGGCATCACCCGAAACGATCACCCACTCGTGGGCCCCCTCCTCGGTGTCGAGGCGAAGCTCAGCCTCCCGCGTTCCCGAATCCGGGCCATGGCAGGCAAAACAGCGGTCGGCGAGAATCGGCCGAATGTCGCGGTTGAAGCGCGGCACGTCCTCGGCCGCCACGTTCCGCGCGCTGAGAGCGAATGCAACGAGAACGGCGCAAGCTGCCGCCGGAACTGATCGAGAAAGCCCCATACAGATTAAACGGCGTTGGAAGGTGATTTTTTGCGGCCGGCAAGCATGACACGGGCATCAATATACCAAGTCATCAACTAAATTGTGGGCGAACTCCTGCACTCTCGCTTTAGCGCAATATGGCCGCAATACCGGGGTTACGATCAATCGCCATTATCCTTGCCGCAGCGTGTCACGGCAAGAAGACGCAGCCGCGTCGAATTGCGAGCCACAGCCTGCCGTTGCATAATGGACCTTTCGTTGGCCGAAGTTTGGCCGCGATCAAACTTGAAAAAACTGCGTCGGCATGGCAGGCCCTGTCCGGCAAAACGAACCAGCAACAAGGCAAGATTGATGGATAATTCGAATTTTTCTCGGCGGACTTTCGTGAAAAGCGCGGCCGCGGTGACTGCCGCGGCAATGGCCACCCCGGCTGCATTAAGTGCACGGGCAGAACCAGGGCGCAGTCCGAATTCGCGGCTGCGAATCGGGTTCATCGGCGTCGGTGGCCGGGCTCAGCAACACCTCGATTCAGCCATCAAGCTGCAGAATGAAACCGGCAAAGTGGAAATCGCGGCCATTTGCGATGTCTTCAATCGTTACCGTCAGCAGTCGGCAGAAAAAGTCCATCGCGCTACCAAGCACGAACCCAAACAAACCGGCGATTATCGCGACATCATCGGTGACGCTTCGATCGACGCCGTCTGCATCGCGACGCCCGACCATTGGCACGCCAAGCAAACGCTCGACGCCTTCAAGGCCGGCAAGCATGTCTATTGCGAAAAGCCGATGACCCACAGCGTGGCTGAGGCGCTCGACGTGTATAAGACATGGAAAGAATCCGGCCTCGTGATGCAGGTCGGCGTGCAATCCACGTCGCTCCCCGTCTGGCAAGACGCGCGTCGGCGGATCTGTGATGGGCAGTTAGGCAAGGTGTTGATGTACCAGACTTCGTACTTCCGCAACTCCGACATGGGCCAATGGAGGTACTACGAGCTCGCAGCCGACATGACGCCCAAGAACATCGATTGGCCGATGTTCCTGGGCACCGAATTCTCGCTTGCGCCCGATATGCCGTTCGACCGCGCGCTCTTCGCCCAATGGCGCTGCTATTGGCCGTTCGGCGCCGGCCTGTACACCGACCTGTTCGTGCACCGCACGACTGCGATGCTCGCGGCGACCGGGTTGCGATTCCCTGGCCGAGTGGTCGGCGCCGGCGGGATCTATTTCGAATACGATGGCCGGGACGTCCCCGACGTGGCCACCGTGGCAGCCGATTTTCCCGAGGGCGTGCAAGGCCTCGTCACCGCCACGATGTGCTGCGAGGAAACGCCGGTGCCGCAGATCATCCGCGGCCACCATGGCTCATTTATGTTCGGCAACGGCGAGCAATTCGACGGCTATGATTTCGTCGCCGAGCGGCCGCAGGTCACCCACAACAGCAAGATCAAAAGCGAGCGAATCGCCGTTGGCCAGATTGGCGATACGTCGCTCGCACATTTCGAGAACTTCTGCGACGCGGCCATTGCCGGCAAACCGGAGCAGGTGAATTGCTCGCCCGAGCTCGGCGCCGCCGCGATGGTAATAGTCAAGCTCGGCTCGGAGAGTTATCGCCAAGGCAAGGTGTTCCATTTCGACCGCGAGACGACGACCGTCAAAGACGGCGACGGGAGCTGGGCCAAAGGCTGGGAGCAGATGTCGCATCAAGCCGCGTCGCCGAAGCACGTGCCCGGCTGGAATGCCGGCGACTCGGGTGGTGTCCTCTATCCGCGCGAGTACCAGAAGCTGGCCGGCCCGTGGATCAATGGAGCCGACCCAGCCGCCGACACCGCAGCAGGTTGAACTGCGCGGTTCGTAAAGCTGGGCATGATATAACCGGTCCTGCAATACTGACACCGGTCCTGGGTGGGCGTCATATCGGCGCAGCACGCAACGACCGGCCCATCCTGCGCAATCTCAGCGATAGGGCCACCGCCAGACTTCCTAGCGCCAACATGTAGGCCCCAATCAAAAGGGCAATGGCCAACAAACCGACGTCCGGACGCCACAGTATCAGCACGCCGAAGATAACTGAAAGTGCGCCCGACAGGCCAAGGATCCACTCGTCGTCGATTTCCTTGCGAAGTCGGATTGCGGCCATTATCTCGAACACTCCGCGGACGATCGCCGATACGCCAACGACCGTCAGCAACACCAGCAGCGTCAGTCCCGGCCAGGCAAAGGCGATGATTCCGGCGATGATGGCCAGCACGCCTAGCGCCACCATGGTCCACCACACGGTTCCGTCCGGCTCGCCACGAATTCCTAACATGATGCTGGCGACCCCATCGATGGTGGCAAACACGCCGAACAAGATCGCCAGCGCCAGCAGCGTTATACCAGGCCAAACGATTGCGCATACGCCCAACCCGATGGCCGCCAGGCCGCGAACCAATAGCATCCACCAGCGGCGACAGATTATGTCCAACATAGAGTCCTCCTGCGGATTAATCCGCTGCTGAACATTGTTGCACGGGTTATTGAGGTGTACGAATTACCAACAGCCGCACTTCGGTCATGCTCTCGATGGCCCACCGGATGCCTTCGCGCCCCAGGCCGCTGTCCTTCGTGCCGCCGTAGGGCATGTGATCGACGCGGAACGACGGCACTTCGTTGATCATCACGCCGCCGACCGCGAGCTCATCCCACGACTTTTGGATGCGGCCGATATCGCGCGTGAACACACCTGCCTGCAGACCGTAGCGACTGTCGTTGACGGCGGCCAACGCTTCGTCGAAATCCGTGTACGAGTACAGCAGCGTGACCGGGCCGAAGATTTCCTCGCACGCCGCTTCGGAGTCGTGGGGCACGTTTTCCAACACAGCCGGCTCTACCATGCGGCCCTCACGCCGGCCGCCGCACAACAGTTTGGCTCCCTGTTCCACCGCGCGCTTGATTGTCCCGTCGATGCGCTTCGCATCCTCTTCGCTGATAATCGGCCCGACGATCGTACCCTCGTCGCGCGGATCGCCGGCTTTTAGTTTGCGGACGGCTTGCACAAATCGATCGCGGAATGAATCATAGATCTCGTGGTGCACGTAAATCCGCTGCACGCTGATGCAACTCTGGCCGGCCTGATAGTAGCCCCCGAAGACGCAGCGACCGACTGCATCGTCCAGATCGGCGTCGCTGTGAATGACGACTGCCGCATTGCCGCCGAGCTCCAGCGTGACGTGCTTCTTGCGGGCCCGATCGCGCAGCTCCCAGCCGACCGAGGCCGAACCGGTGAAGCTGAGCTTCTTGACGCGCTCGTCCTCGACCAGCGCGTCGGCATCGCTGGAGCGCATCGGCAGGATCGAAAACGCGCCCTCCGGCAAGTCGGTCTCAGCCAGTATCTCGCCTAAGATTAGCGCACTGATGGGCGTCGAGCTGGCCGGCTTGAGGACAAACGGGCAGCCGCAGGCCAGCGCCGGGCCGATCTTGTGCGCCACGAGGTTGAGTGGGAAGTTCCAGGGCGTGATGAATCCGCACGGCCCCACCGGCACGCGCTGCCACATGCCGCGATAGCCGTCGGCGCGCTCGGTTACATCGAGCGGCAGCACCTCGCCAAGAATCCGCGTCGATTCCTCGGCGGCCAGTTCCAGCGTGTCGATGAGCCGGCCGACTTCGGCGCGGGCGAATTGGATCGGCTTGCCCGCCTCCATCACGAGCACTTGCGCGAGCTCGTCGCGGCGCTCGCGGCATCGCGTTCGCAAGTGAGTCAGCACGGCCTTGCGTCGCCAAGCAGGCAGCCGGCGCATCGGCGCGGCGGCCGATGCCGCCGCTGCAATTGCCTGATCCAACACGCCGGCATCGGCACGAGCGACGTGCGCGACGATCTTGCCAGTGAATTTGTCCTCAACCGGCAAATCTGAATTCGGCCGCTGCGGGCGATTGGCCAGATAGAATGGGTAGCGTTCCTTGAGCATGGTGGCTGCCTTCCCGTAGGACGGACAATCCTGTCCGTCGGCCCAGTCGCACGTGACGGCCAGGATTGTCCGTCCTACCAAAATCGTACGCAATCCACCGGCTTCAGCGTATCCGACAAACAGTGCCAGTCGTCGCCGCGGTTTTCGAGCCGGCAAGCGGACAAGTTTCCGCCTGGCAAAAAATGCGTATTTCCCGGAAGGGGACACAAGGGGACAAGTTTCTTGGGGGTCGCCGCAGCGCACCGGGCGGGCGGCAATTTGGGCGAGAGGCAGAGAGTGCACGGGGCGAGTGAGCATCGGTTGCGTCCTGTGTGCGGCGCGCCGTTAGAGAGCGCACAAAGCGAGCGCAGGCCGGAGTCCGCTGCCGGCGATCACACGCTTTACAGTGCACGGTTTTCCGGACGTCACCCTAGCACATCGGCGGAGCGATTTCAGCAACGATTTTTGGCCGCCACCCAGCGGTGGGGAACGAGTAAAGCGGCGTGGCGAGCCGCAGGCCACTTGCTCCCGCGGTGGGAGCATGGCATAATTCCATGTCGGCATGAGAATCATTTCTCGCAAGGCGTTGAGGCAGTTCTGGGAACGGCCCCAATATGCCGATTCCGAGCAGCCGCTACGAGCATGGTTTCGCGAAGCGTCGCGCGCCGACTGGAAAAGCCCGGCCGAGATTAAGGCTGCGTATCGAAGCGCCAGCCTGGTGGGCAACGACCGCGCGGTGTTCAACATCGCGGGGAACAAGTATCGGCTTGTCGTGCGTGTGAACTATCACTACCGAGTAATCTACATCCGATTCGTGGGAACTCACCGGCAGTACAATCGGATTAATGTGAAAGAGGTATGATGATGATCATCAAGCCGATCAAGAGCGACCGCGATTATCAGCGCGCTCTCAAAGAGATCGACAAGTTGATGGACGCCAAGCCGAATACACCCGAGGGCGATCGACTAGACCTGCTGGCGACGCTCGTATCGGCCTGGGAAGAGCGGCACTACCCGATCGATCCACCCGATGCCGTGGAGGCCATTCTGTTCGCCATGGAACAGCGGGGTCTTTCGCGACGCGATTTGGAGCCGTTTATTGGCAGTCGTGCCCGCGTGGCCGAGGTGCTCAATCGCAAGCGCTCGCTGACCCTGCCGATGATCCGCCGATTACACGCCGGGCTGGGAATTCCTGCTGACGTGTTGATCTGCGAACATTCGTCCAACAGTCCAACTTGATTGCAATCGGGCGCGATTGTTGTGGTTTCACCGGACGCGATCAGGGTGTTGCGAGCGTAGCACATCGTGGGCCGAGTTTCAGCAACGATTTTTGGCCGCCACCCACGAGCGGGGAACAAGGATTAACGCGATGGAGGAAAGTAAGAACAGGACGAGCGACGCAGGTTCGGGCGCGGCCGGAGCACTGGCGGAGCCCGTGGCACCCGAACCGGTGCCGGCGGTTTGGCCGAAGTGGGCGCGCCAGATGGTGTAGTCGTTCTGCGTATGTGTCGTGCCGAGGCCCTTGCGCCAGACGACGTAATCGGCGGCGTCGACGGTGCCGTCGTGGTTGAAGTCGCCCGGCAAACTCGGCGCGGCGGCGAGTGTTATTTCGCCGGTGGTGTAGAGGTTGGAGAGGTTCCAGGTGTAGGGGCTGGAAACGGTGAAAGCGCCAGTGGGCGTCACGCCGTTCCAATCGAAGAGGTCGATCGTGCGGCCGCTTTGGGTGGCGACGTATACGCTAGGATCGAAAGTTAGTTCCAGCGTGCCGCCGAGCGTCACGGGAATGCCGGGCGCGAAGGAGATCGTCGAGTCCCAAGGATCGGCGTCGAACACCAGCCGCAATGTGCCAGTGGCGTCTATCGCGACGTGTTGGTCAATGACGATCGCAGACACGGCTGGATTCCCGTCGTAGTCGCGGACGACCAGCGACGCGCCGGCCGTCAGGTCGAGGCCCGCAATGTGCCCGTCGGACTGAATCAGATTGCTGGTATTCGCGCCAGTCAGTGTGGCGTATTGAAAGTTCGCGCCTCGCGCGTCGGCCCCGCTAAGGTTCGCACCAGTGAGGTTCGCGCCGGGGACGACGAAGATGACCTCACCAAGAATATAATCATAAACTGAATAAGAATAACCAGAGAAATTCGCATTCGTGAGGTTGGCCTGGCCCAGATTTGCCGCGGTCAGCGTCGCGAAACGAAAGCTCGCATACGTAAGGTTCGCCTGGCTGAGGTTCGCATTGCTGAGCGTAGCGCCTTCGAAGTACGCACCAGTGAGGTTTTGGCCGGCAAGATTGGCTTCCGTTAGATTGTTCCTGTCTAAGCGAATTCCGGTCAAATCGTGCGCCTGGTAGCTGGCCGTGGAATAGAGCTGGGTTTTGGAAATGCCAGAGATGTTAGAGAAGTTAGCCCCCCGTATTTCGGCCCCGGTTAGGTTCGCGCCGGTCAAAGTGGCCGAGGCGAGGTAGGCATTCGTCAGGTTGGCCTGGGTCAGGTTCGCGCCGGTTAGCGTGGCGCCACCGAAGTGCAAACCGGTGAGGTTGGTCTGGCTGAAGTTAGCATTCGTCAGCGTGGCACCAGTGAAACTGGCATTCGTGAGAATCTGGCCAGCGAAGTTTGCGCCAGCCAGGTTGTTGCCTGCCAAAACGATTCCAGTCAGGTCGTGAGCCTGGTAGCTGGCCATCGAGTACAACTGTGCCGTCGTGATCCCGAAGTCGAAATTGTATCTAATGAAGTTCGCCCCTCGCACCTCGGCTCCGGTGAAGTTGGCGCCGGTGAGGACGGCTTCGTCGAAGCGCGCATTGGTGAGGTTCGCCTGGCTGAAGTTGGCGCCGGCGAGCGTGGCAAGTGCAAAGTTCGCATTGGTGAGGTTGGCCTGGGTCAGGTTCGCGCCGGATAGGTCAGTGTAATAACAACACCCGTTTTCATCAAAGTAAGCCGTGAAGTTCGCATTCGTGAGGTTGGCCAGGCTCAAATCCGCATTGGTCAGAGTGGCAGCGATCGCCGTGGCGCCGCTGAGATCCGCGCCGATCACGTTCGCATTCGTGAGGTTGGCCCAACTCAGCTCCGCGTTGGTCAGATTGGCAACGCTCGCCGTGGCGCCGCTGAGATTCGCGCCGATCAGGTAGGCCATCGTCAGGTTGCGGTTCGACAGGTTCGCACCGGGCTCGGTATTCACGCCAGCGCCGTCCGGAACGAGTGTCATGCTCGGTTGCTTTCCCTGGCTGGGATTGGCCGGGTTGATGTACTCCCACTGAAAAATGTCGGCTCGAACCGCCGAGGCTGGGTCGAAAAGTGCGAGCATCGCGGCCAGCGACGCTATGAAAAGGACCGTCCAGTGTTTCGTCATGGGATTCTTCTTTCTTTTTTGCGGAGCGATCCGCGATCAAGTAAAACAGTCATTGGTCCGAGCGCGCAAACGCGACGGCTCGGGTAGCCGCGGCGATTGCGTATCGACGGAAGTCACGGACTCCGCCAGTGCCAAATCGCCGCGAGTTCCGCCAAGCCAGAAGCGGCAGGCCAAGGGCCAGCAGCGCGAGGCTCGTCGGCTCGGGCACGGGGGTCAGCAGATACGCATGTTGCTGGCCACCAATTAGGCCCCATCCCGTGATCTGCCCGGCGTCGTTGATTGCCAAAGCAGTACTCAACTCCCATCCAGATGACGGATCGATGAGCGAATTCAAATCGACCAAGCCGCTGCCGCTTGTGTACAAGAAGGCGACGTTTCCGAAATAGCCGACCACCTGACCGCTGCCGTTGATGCCAAATCCATAGCTGTTTGATACTCCCAGGTCGTTCATCGTGCCGTCGTACAGAAAGGCGTGATAACTCCCTTCGGTCGCGTAGGAAGTGCCTGCCACGTGACCGCTGGCGTTGATGCCATGCCCCTCGCTTTGTGTTCCACCTAGCGTTCCCAAGTCGTGCAGCGTGCCGTCGTACAGAAATGCGTGCCATTCGGCGTCTCCGATGAGTTTGGAAAAGCCCGTCATCTGACCGCTGTCGTTGATTCCCCACCCAAAGCTGTCGGTTCCACCAAGCGTTCCCAGATCGTTCATGGTGCCGTCGTAAAGAAAGGCGTGGGCGGCGCCTCCGGTCGTCTGGGAATAGCCTGACACCTGACCGCTGGCGTTGATGCCAATCCCATAGCTGTACGATCCTCCCAGCGTTCCCAGGTCGTGCATCGTGCTGTCGTACAGAAAGGCGTGGGCGCCTCCGGTCGTGTCGGACTGGCCTGTCACCTGACCGCTGTCGTTGATGCCATACCCATAGCTGTTTGTTCCACCGAGCGTTCCCAGGTCGTGCATCGCGCCGTCGTACAGAAAGGCGTGAAAAGCCGCGTCTCCCGTCATGTAGGACTCGCCTGTTACGTGACCGCTCGCGTTGATGCCTCGCCCAATACTGGATGTTCCACCCAGCGTTCCGAGGTCGGTGACGGTGTACGCGGGTGGTGTGGTAGCCGCTGCATCTCGAAACCCCGTGCAGGTCACCAGCGCCGACAGTAAGACGATACAATCAATGGTTCGATACTTGGTCATAAGCGTGTCTGCCATTTCTGGTCTGCGATATAATCAAAAAGTCATCGCCCGTGTGCGCGCAAACCGAGCGCCGCGAGAGATGCCGGGCCGGTGAGGAGCTTCACTTGGCGGTAAGCCTCACCGGCCGCTTTTTTTCAGATCGTTACTTCTGCTTTGCCTCCATCTCGGCCAGCATCTTCCTGAACTCTTCGTTGGAGCGGAGCGGGTCGAGCAACGGCTGGTTCTTCAAATGCTCGACGTCTGTGAAACCTTCGGCGATTGCCTGACGAAGGTCGGTGATCGCCTTCTCTGGCTGGTCCAACTGGGCATAGGCACAAGCGCGGAAAAACCACCCACCCGTGTCGTCAGGCCAGCCCTCAATGACTTTTGTGAAGTCTGCCGCGGCTTTGTCCCACTGCGCGAGGGCCAAGTAGGAGTGACCTCGGTGGAGCCAATTGGTGTGTACCTCGGGAGCCAACTCAATTGCCCTGGAGAAATCCGCGATCGCTGGTTCCCATTGCTGGAGATGGAAGTAGGCCCATGCCCGGCCGTACCATGCCTCCCAGCGATCAGGTTGGAGCTTGATGGCCTGCGAGGATTCCTCCACCGCCAGCAACCGCGCTTTGCGGGTGAGCGCGGCTTCAGTATCGGCGGGTCGCTTGCGCTCCCATTCAGCCGCCCGTTCCGGCTTGCCCCAGCTTCGGTACACGGCGTCCAGTACCCCGGCCAATTTAGCCGCCATGTAGGGGGGCGCTCCCGGCAGCGAGTCCAATCGCGAGATCGCGTCCTGAAGCAGCGCCTCGGCCTCTTCATAGCGATGGCGGGAATTGAGGAACTGTCCCAACCCCGCCGTGATGTCGTACGTGTGCCACAAGTCGCCGTGCACTTTCCGCATGACCGCGAGTGCGTGCCGGAACATCGACTCGATCTCCCGGTCATCTGCTTCCGGAACGCCCGCCTTGCCGGCGTTCATGAACAGCGTGCTGGCCAGACAGTGCATCGTCCAGGCGGTCGAGTAGTGGTCCTCGCCCAACGCCCTGCGCTGCGCCTCCAAGGTCTCGCGGAATAGAGCGATGGCTCGCGTCTTTTCGCCTTTCTTTTGCGTCACCCCCGCCAGGTCGTACATGGACCTCAACGTATCGGGGTGGTCCTTGCCAAGTACGCGGCGGCGGACTTCCAGCACGCGGGTGATAAGGGCCGTGTCGTCAGTCGCCCAGCCTAGGTACGCCATGCTGGTGAGCGTATCCGGATGCTCCTCACCGAGGTGCATCCGTCGGAGTTCTACAGCGCGCTTCAAATGCATCATGGCACGGCTGTCATTGCCGAGTCCGTTGTATGTCTTTCCGATCATCTGCCGCAACGCCGCCTCGATCAGCGGCTGGTCGCGAAAGCGGCCGTCAATCCGAGCGGCCGCCCGGTCCAGCACGGTCAACAGCTTCAATTCGCCTCGAGGCTGGTCATATCTGTCGTACGGGACGTCGACGATCTGGCCAAGCAGATCCGAGTTGAGAAATTCGTTGACCGCCGTCGCGATTGCCGCCTCAGTCTTGGCGAATTTCTCAGCTTCCAGCGCACGATCGCGTTGGACTTGTGTCACGCGCTCCGCTTCGGTGGCGCGGATCGCTTGCCAGGTGGTACCGACCAGGCCCAGGAACAAGGCAACGGCAACCACTGACGCGGCGATGAGCGCCGCCTTGTTTCGCCGCGCGAACTTGCGGAAGCGGTACGCCGCCGAGGGCGGGCCTGCCTGCACCGGCTCGTCGTGCAGATGGCGCTCGATGTCGGCGGCGAAGCTGCTCGCCGTCTCGTAGCGGCGGTTGCGGTCCTTTTCGAGCGACTTCATCACGATCCAGTCCAGCTCGCCACGCACCTCTTTGCTCAAGCGGGCCGGTTCGGTGTGCCGATTGACGGCGATTGAGGCGAGGCTGGTGGATACCCCCTCCCCAACCCTCCCCGCAAGTGGGAGGGAGCTGGAAGTGGTCCGGCTCGGCTCGCCGGACCTACTCAGGGAACTAAGGCGGGTGCTGGGCTTGGGCGGCTCCTCCTCGCGAATGATTCGCAGCATTTCGTCGAACGCCGCCGCGTGCAGCCGTTTTCCCTCAAAGGGCGTTGAGCCGGCCAGCAGCTCGTAGAGCAGCACGCCCAGCGAATAGATGTCGCTGCGGGTGTCGATGTCGAGCTGGTTGAACTTCGATTGCTCGGGACTCATGTACTCCATCGTGCCGAGCACCTGGCCGAACTCCGTGAACATCGTCCGTTCGGTGAGTCTTTGCGCCGTGGCTTTTGCCACGCCGAAGTCGATCACTTTGGGAACGGCGTGGTTGTCGTACTCGGCCACGAGCACGTTGTTGGGCTTGATATCGCGATGGATGACGCCTTTCTGATGGGCATGCTGCACCGCCTGGCAGACCTGAACGAACAGCTCCAGCCGCGCGCGAAGCGGCAGGTGTTTTTCGTCGCAGTACCGCGTGATCGGCACGCCCTTCACGATCTCCATGACGAAGTATGGCAGGCCACTGTCGGTCGTGCCGGCGTCCAGCACCTTGGCGATGTTGGGGTGGTCCATCATGGCCACGGCCTGGCGCTCGGCTTCGAAGCGGGCGATGACCTGCCGGGTGTCCATCCCCGGCTTAATAATCTTCAGGGCGACGGTCCGCTGGAGCGGCTCACTTTGCTCGGCCATGAACACCACGCCCATGCCGCCTTCGCCGATCTGCTGCAGCAGCTTGTAGGGGCCAATGACCGTGCCGGGGCCCTCGGCGATGGGGGGCAAGTCGATCGTGGCGACGAGGCCGGGACTGTCGAGCATCTCGTTTGGCTGCTGGTACGCGGCAAGCAGCGCTTCAACCTGATGGCGCAGGGCGGAATCGGTGCCGCAGGCTTCTTGGAGAAAGTCGGGCCAGCAGTCGGGCTGGTGATTCTCCACGGCTTCCAGGAAGATGTGCTTGGCGTCGGATACATTTGCAGACATAATGACGGCCGCTGTTGCAGCGGGTCTCCAATTTACAATGCGAAATTCGGGCTCGTTCAGTCGCAGGAACTGGCGATATTCTTGCCGACTCTAAACAGAGAGCCTGAATAGCCACAAAAAGGCACAAAAAGCCGCAAAAAAGGAGAGGGCCGGAGAAGCTTGTGCACGAGCGCGCTTACCTCTTGCGTTTTCGTGCTTCTTGTGCGTTTTCGTGGCGATTGAGCGTTGTGTTTGCAGTTACGGTTTATTCGTCGGCGGCCTCAGGCAGTTCCAATTGCAGAAAGGCTCGCGCATAAGCCCAATGCCTGAAGCCCGTTGCCCGGTGGATGCCGAGACTGGCCGCGGCCTGGTCGATCGTCAGGCCGGCGAAGAGGCGTAGCTTCGCGACCTCGGCGGCCTGCGGATCGTCGCGTTCCAGCTTGGTGAGCGCTTCATCCAGGGCCAAAAGATCGATGGGTGCTGGATACTCGATGCAGGAAGACGGATCCTCGATATGTTCATCCAGCGGGACCTGGTGAAGCTGGCCTCCGTGCTTGGTGCTGGCTTTTCGGCGGGCGTTTTCGATGAGAATTCGCCGCATCGCTTCGGCGGCGGCGGCGAAGAAGTGGCCGCGGTTGTCCCATTCACGTGACGGCGCGCCGTCGACGAGCCGCAGGTAGGCTTCGTGGACCAAGGCCGTGGCCTGCAGGGTTTGGCCGGGCTTCTCCCGGGCCAGTTTCTGGGCGGCCAGCTTCCGCAATTCCGCATAGATCAGTGGCAGGAGCTGCTCCGCCCGCTGCGCGTCGCCCGCTTCGATCGTGTTCAAGATGCGGGTGATTTCATTCATCTACCACAACACTTTGCTATCGCCCTGCCAGCGGACGAAGCCCTCGATGGCCTCGTACTCGGCCAGGCCCAGCTTGTCGTAGAGTTGGGCCGTGTCGCGGTTGCGGTCTTCGGCCCGCTTCCAGAATTCGCGCATGTCCGGGCCGGGGAAGAGCGCGCGATCCTTTTGCGACTGGTGCTTAAAAATAGCGGTCCGCTTGCGGTCCACTTCGGCCGGGCTGAGCGGCACGGCCATTTCGATCTCGTGCGGGCCCCATTCGTGCCAGGCGCCTCGATACAGCCAGACCTCGCAATCGGCAAACCAGTCGTCGCGCTCGCAGCGGTGGCAGGCGGTCAGCACGGCGTTCAAGCAGACCCGATGCGTGCCATGCGGATCCGATAGGTCGCCGGCTGCGTAGATCTGGTGCGGGCGGATTCTCCGCAGCAGATCGACGACCATCGCAACGTCGTCTTCGCCGAGCGGCTTCTTCTTCACCCGGCCCGTTTCGTAGAACGGCATGTCCATAAAATGGAGCCGGTTCTCTGGCAGTCCGCAGCAGCGGCCCGCAGCGCGGGCTTCGCCGCGGCGGATCATTCCTTTGATCGTTTGCACTTCCGGGCTATCCACTTGCCCCGGCTTTTTATTGCGCAGCATTTGCTCGACATGCGCCTCGAGCTCGGCGGCCCGCTGCGGCGACACACCAAAGTGCGTATTGAACTCCGCCACGAAATCGGCAAAGCGGATCGCATCGTCGTCGAACACGGCGATGTTGCCGGAGGTTTGATAAGCGACATGCACCTCGTGGCCTTGATCCACGAGCCGAATCAGCGTGCCGCCCATGGAAATGACGTCGTCATCCGGATGGGGCGAAAAAATCAGCGCCCGCTTGGGGTAAATGTCGTCGCGCGATCGATTGCGATCCCCCGGCCGCCTGGCATGGGCAGGCTTGCCGCCTGGCCAGCCCGTGATCGTCGATTGCAAGTGGCGGAACACCTTCAAGTTGATGTCGTAGGCCGGCCCGCGATCGGCCAGCAAATCCTGCAAGCCTTCCTCGTTGTAATCGTGGTCGGTGAGTTTCAGGATCGCCTTGTCCAGTTTGCGAGCAAGCCAGATCACGGCTTTGCGGACGAGGTGCTCGTCCCACTCGACCGGCCCTACCAGCCACGGCGATTTGTACCGTGTGAGCTCCGACGCGGCCGCCTCGTCAAGCACCACCTGCGCATTAGGGTGCTGTTGCAAGAAGCTGGCGGCGATCGTCGGGCTGATGTCGCCTTCGACCGCCCGCGCGATAATCGGCGACTTGTGCTCCCCGAACGCCAGCATGATGACTTGCCGCGCGGCGAGGATCGTGCCGACGCCCATCGTGATGGCCCGTCGCGGCACATGCTCCTGACCAAAGAAGTCGCTGGCCGCGTCGATCCGCGTCACGCGATCGAGCGTGATCAGCCGTGTGCGACTCTGATGGCCCGAGCCGGGCTCGTTGAAGCCGATGTGACCCGTCCGCCCGACGCCCAGCAGCTGGATGTCGATCCCGCCCGCGCTGGCGATCTGCTCCTCGTACCACGCACAATAGTCGGCCACCTGCTCGATTGGCAGCGTTCCATCCGGCACATGCCAGCTGCCCGGCGGGATGTCGACCAGATCGAACAAGTGCTCCCGCATGAAACGCACATAACTCTGCAGCTCGTTCGGCTGCATCGGGTAGTACTCGTCGAGATTGAACGCGATCACATTCGCAAACGACAGCCCCTCCTCGCGATGCAACCGCACGAGCTCGTCATAAATCGCCACGGGCGTATTTCCGGTGGCAAGCCCGAGGACGCAGCTCCTCCCTTCCCCCGCTCGCTGGCGAATCAGATCGGCAATCTGCCGGGCCACCGCCTTGCTGGCGTGCGTCGAATGCGGATAAACCCGAACCGGGATCCGCTCGCGCTGCGCGAGCGAATCCAGCTTCGGTTGGACAGGTGCAGCGGGGGTTTGCGAATCGGATATCGCAGAAGTTCGTTCAACGTGCGTCACAGATTTTTAATACCTATCGCTTCATTGAAAGCGGAATGTTCCGAGATCTCACGCAAAGGCGCTAAGTCGCAAAGCTGATCGATTCCCATAATTCTCTTTGCGTCTTTGCGCCTTTGCGTGAGATTCACTTTTGGCTCACCCACGCGCTTGCTGATGAAGCTCGTTTACATAATCCCAGTTCACGACGTTCCACCACGCCTGAACATAATCCGCCCGCTTGTTCTGATATTTCAAGTAATAGGCATGCTCCCAGACGTCGACCCCCAGGATCGGGTACTGGCCCGCCATAAACGGCGAATCCTGGTTCGCAGTGCTAATGACCTTCACAGTGCCATCTCTGTCGACGACGAGCCATGCCCAGCCGCTGCCGAAGCGCTTCATCGCGGCGTCGCTGAACTGTGTCTTAAACTGGTCGAAACCACCGAATGCACGGTCGATTTCTTTCGCCACATCGCCGCTCGGCTCGCCGCCGGCATTGGGCGCCATCATCTGCCAGTACAGCGAATGATTGACATGCCCGCCGCCGTTGTTGATGACTGCTTGCCGAATCGCCTCCGGCACCTGGTCAATCTCCCGCAGCAGCGTCACGGCTCGCTTCTGCCTGAGCTCCGGATGCTCGGCCACCGCCTTGTTGAGATTATCGATATAGGCCTGGTGGTGTTTGTCGTGATGAATCTCCATCGTCCGGGCATCGATGTGCGGCTCGAGCGCATCAACGGCATAGGGCAGTTTCGGCAACGTAAATACCCCGGCCGCTTGGGCGGCGGCGCTGCTCGACACCAACAGCTTATCGGCCAAAGCCCACGAAGCGACACCAACCCCTGCCCGCAACACTTCCCGACGATTGAAAGTCATGACCGGCTCCTTTGATAATCAAGACTCGCCTCCCTCATTGGGAGGGGCTGGGTGAGGGTTCAACAAGGCTGACTCCCTTAGCATAAACCGGCAACCGGCCCCGCGCAACCCCTGCCGGAGGCGCGGGCGGGGCGATGGACTTTGGCAGATCGCATTTCGAGACACATCAAATTCCTCGGAAGCGGACAAAGGGGACAAGTTTCTGATAGCCGCCTTGCGCAGTTGGCGATCGCGATTTCGCGCAGCATCGACGGGTCGGCTGGGCCAACAGCATGGGCGCAGCGTCAGCGGCTCGCCGGTCGATTCAAGCGACGCGCGAGATGGAGTTGTGGTAGTATACTTGCGTACAGATAGGCTAGCGAAGGCGGCGGCCAAAAGCAAGATGCCGCCGTAGCGCCATCTGAGGCATTGGAAATGCAAAAACAGCGTCACGTGGGCGTGAGGCTCCACTTTTTGGCACGGGCGATTAGAGCCGGCTCATGCTTGGGCCAATCGTGAAGCGTGGCGGGATCGAAGTCCGCGCCGTTGGGCCAGACTAAGGCGTGAACCTCCGGATCAATTCGCACTTGATTGAAAACGGCTAGGTCTTGCAGCGGACCGTACAGCGCACCTGCCAAAATAGTGCGGAAGTAAATCACCTGCTCCGTATCGTCATCGAATCGCACGCGCAGCGTGTACGGGGCTTCGATCTCAAACGATTGGACTTTGTAGATTGGGTGAACCATTACGGCGTGTCCTTCCATTCAATCGGGAGTCGATTGGTAGGGGCGGTTCTCCAGCTTGAAAACGTTGCCAATCGGCCCAAGCTCGTCCTTCGGAAAACCGCCTGTCGCGTGGCAAGGCGGCGATTGTGTTTGCTCTCGCCGGATTCAATGTGAGACATTATAATTAAGCCATGAGCACTCGCGAACTTATCGAGAAGGAATTGGATGTCTTGCCCGAGCCGTTGCAGCGCAAGGTCTACGACTTTGTGCGATTTCTCCGGCTGAATTCGGATGGCGACGCATTCAACGGGTTATTGGCAAGCGAAGCTGTGCTGGCCCGCGACTGGGATACCGCTGAAGAGGACGCGGCGTGGCAAAACCTGTAGCGGGCGATGTTGTGGTGCTGCCGTTTCCGCAGACTAACCTGCGACCAGGCAAGCATCGCCCAGCACTGGTTGTCGTTGATCTGGCAGGTGACGACCTGATCCTTTGTCAGATCACTAGCCAAGCCCGCCACGACTCCTATTCAATTTCGTTAGAAACGAACGACTTTCAGAGCAGCCAACTTGCCGTTCGCAGCTACGTCCGTCCGAATCGCCTGTTCACCGTGGAACAATCGGTGATTCTGTACACGGCTGCACACGTGACTAGCGTAAAGCTCGACGAGACCTTAGCAAAGCTTCGCCAGCTGTTTTCGTGATCAGCGAAGTGGGAACTCGCATTCTGGCATAGTGTACCCCAGTCGTTGGCGACGGCCAAAGATGCCGACTGCTGCTACGACGAGCAGCAACATCGTACTCGGCTCCGGCACAACAAACCGATCCGCCACAATTCGGAAGTTATCGAACGAGCCGCTGATCGGCGTCGTCACGTGGTCCTCTTCGCCCAGGAAGAGACCAATGCGTACTGGGCCCAGCACGGACGGATCCGTTACGCTGAATAATGGAGTGAAGCCGCTACCAATGTTGTACGATTCCCCAATCGTACTGCCGGTACGGTGAATCTGAAACGTGGCTATCGGAATGGTTGTTTGGAAATCGGCCGAAGAGCCAACCGGCCTGTTGCTGCCCGCAATAATGGTGTGCTCGTTGTAGTAGAAAATGTCGGTGAATTGTGTAAGGTCGAGTGTCCAGAACGCAGCTATCCCGATTGACGCTAGATCCATTCGGTCAACGTCAACCGTCGCCGTGAAATCTCCATCAACCAAGAAGTTGGTTTGAATCCTCGCAAAGCCATTGCCGGTACCCGCATCCTTGGAGAAAAATGCATCAGCGCTCGCAAGCGACAGATTGAAACCAGGGGGCGTTACACTCGACAACTCTGGGTCCAATGTGCCGCTATTGAAGTCCTCAAAAAAAACATTGCTCGCGATCGCGTCCAAGCACACTAACGCCGACACGACAGCGATCATCAAAGAGAGTCTATGTCTATGAGTGATCATTAGCGTGCCTCCAAGTACGTGTTTCAGCCGAAATTTCCCATTCGGGCTGAACCCGAAATCGATCCAGGCTGGCAATAGCCAAGATTGTGACAACGCGCCCCCCGCGACTATCGCCTAGCGGCGGTGCGACAGTACTCCCTGATGGTAGCGGAGACGGTGAGCGAATCAACAGATTTTCCGCCCCGCCCGGATTTTCCGCAAAGTCTTGCAGGCAAAGGCAATGATTTGACGGCGAACTGTCGATATAGCATAATTGTGATACGAGGTCGGGATGCCGAAAACCGCGATCAAGTTCTACCGCGACGTGGATGGCTCCGTCCCGGTGCTTGATTGGCTCACCGATCTCGCCGTGCGGAACCGCAAAGCCTATGACAAGTGCGTTTACCTGTTGGATTTGCTCAGCGAGTTTGGCAGCGAGTTGCGGCGTCCGAGGGCAGATTTCCTCCGCGACGGCATTTACGAATTGCGGACGAAGGTTGGAAACGTTAACTACCGCCTGCTTTATGGCTTCGTCGGGAAGGATGTGGCGCTGCTGACGGCGGGCTTGACGAAGGAAAAGAAAGTGCCGGACAAGCAAATCGACCAGGCCGTCGAGCGGATCGCCCAGTACAAGGCAAACCCGGTGCGACACGGATACGACGAGGAGCAGAATCGTGGCTAAGACGAGCGACGCGTTGGAGATACTCAAGCGGCGTACGGGAATCGATCCCAAGACTGATCCGCAATTCAAGGCGATTGCGCGCGAATATCACATCGGGCAAATGATCTACGATGCCCGGACCGCCGCTGGACTTACGCAACGGCAGCTTGCGGAGATGATCGGCACGCGGCAGTCGGTTATCTCGCGGCTGGAGCACGCGGACTACGAAGGGCAGTCGCTCGCGATGCTCGAACGAATTGCCGAGGCGCTACACCTTAAAGTGGAATTGCGGCTAACGCCGCAGGGCGTTTCTTGACGGGAACTGATCGCGGAGAATCACGACGCGACTCCTGCCGCCAGCCTATGAGCGCGGGAACGAACAGCTTATTCGTGCCTAAGCGCCTCAATCGGATCAAGGCTAGCCGCGCGGGCGGCGGGGTAGACGCCGAAGATCACGCCGACCAGCACCGAGATCAGAAACGCCAGCGGGATCGACCAGGGGATGAGCTGCGGCTCCATTTCCTGGATCAGCTTGGGCACCGTGGCCATTTGCTCGGGGAACCAGCGGAAGAGCTCATATCGCACGACGAGCGTGAGCGGGCGGCAGAACGCGCCGCCGAGGATGCCCAACACGCCGCCGAGCACTGAGAGCACGACGCTTTCGGCGAGGAACTGCCGCGTGATGTCACTCTTCTTGGCGCCCAGCGCGCGGCGAATGCCGACCTCGCGCGTCCGCTCGATCACCGTGGCCAGCATGATGTTCATGATGCCGATGCCGCCCACCACGAGCGAGATCGCCGCGATCAGGCCCAAAAACACGATGAACATCAATTGCGTCGTGCGGGCCTGCTCCAACAGCTCCAGCGGCACAATCACGGCGAAATCAGGCAGCGTGTGCGCGTACTGAATCGTGTTGCGCACGACGTCGGCCGTGGGCAGCACGAGGTCGCGGTCCTTGACCTGGATCGTGACCTGCGTCACCTGGTTGATTTCGCGCTGGAACTGGCCGGGCTTGATCGAGACGATCATGTCGCCTTCACGGCGCCAGAGCGTCGTAACGGGGATATATACGTCTTGGGAAAACACCTCCGCCGCGAGCGAGCCGCCGATGCCGGCCGACGGCGAGCGCGGCCGCATCACGCCGACCACCTCGTAGAAGTCGTCGTTGACCATGATTTCCTGGCCGATCGGCTCGCCGTACGGGAACAAACGCGAGGCAACTTCGGCCGCCAGCACGCAGTAATTGCGTTCCTCTTCGAGGTCCGCGTCGGAGAGGAACCGCCCGCGTTCGACCCCCAGCCGCGTGACGTCGGCGTAGTCTGGCGTCGTGCCAACGAGCCGGCCTTCCATCTTGCGGCTCTTGTAGCGAAATTCGATTGCCGGCAGCACGCGCATGGGGATCGCTTTGGCGATCGTCGGCACGGTGGCCACGAGCCGCACGTAATCGGCCCGCGTCAGGCCGAAGCCAGCGTCCTGCACCTGGTCCGTCGGCGGCTTCACGGTGCGCACGATGATATTGAGCGCACCCAGGCTGGAAATCTGCTCCTGCGCCGCGCGGCTGATCCCCTCGCCCAGCGCCAGCAGCCAGATTACGCTCGAAACGCCGATGAAGATGCCCAACACCGTCAGCGACGAGCGCAGCGGATGCATCCACAAGCTCTTAGCGCTCAATTGCAGCGTTCTTAACCAAACCGAGAACATAGCCGGGAATTACTCACGCAAAGGCGCGAAGGCGCAAAGGTAGGAAAAGATGAAGCATGATCGTTGGAATCAAATCACTAATTATCGCTCATCCTTCGCTTCTTATCCGGTTCTCATCCTTGTCGTTTTGGCTTTGCGTCTTTGCGCCTTTGCGTGAGCTGTTCTTTTGTCAATTTCTTTCATCCGAAACAATATACCCATCCCGCAAATGGATCGAGCGTCTGGTCCGGGCGGCGACGTCGGGTTCGTGCGTCACCATGATGATCGTGCGGCCCTGGCGGTTCAGGTCGTCAAGCAAGTCCAGAATCTCGCTGGTGGTGGCGCTGTCCAGATTTCCGGTCGGCTCGTCGGCGAGGATGAATTCGGGGTCGTTCACGAGGCTGCGGGCGATGGCAACCCGCTGCTGCTGGCCGCCCGAGAGCTGCGTGGGTCGATGGTTCAGCCGCTGGCCCAATCCGACCATCTCCGCCAATTCGATGGATCGCCGCTTGGTCGCCGAGTTAATCCGGTAACTGTAGTACAGCGGCACTTGAATGTTCTCGACGACCGTCAGCGCAGGCAGCAAATTGTACGACTGAAAAATAAAGCCGATCCGCGTGGCGCGAATTTCCGCCAACCGATCGTCGCTCATTCGCGACACGTCGGTGTCGCTGAGCAGAAAGCGGCCAGACGTCGGCCGATCGAGGCAACCGAGCAAATTCAACAAGGTGCTTTTGCCAGAGCCGGACGGTCCCATGATGGAAATGTAATCGCCCTCGGGCACGTCGAATGAAACATCGCGCAAGGCGTGGATCGTCTCTCCGCTGAGCACATAATCCTTGCGGAGATCGCTGACGCTCACGGCCCGCCTCATTGGGCCGCTCCCTGGCTGCTAGCAGGCTGAGGGCTGAGAGCTGAGGGCTGGGGGCCAGCTTTCTTTTCTGGCGCTCCGCTCTCGGCCCTCTGCTCTCCGCTCTCCGTCGTCGGTCCTCCGCCCTCGGCGCTCTGCCCGCCGCGGGCGTCGCGCTTCGCGGTTTGCTCGCCTCGCCGCACGCCGGGCGGCTGCGGCACGGCGCGCTGCGCCTCTTCCGGCGAGAGCTTGGGCAGGTCCACTTCATCAAGGTAGCCCCGTGGGTTCATCGCCACCTGGTCACCCTCATTGAGGCCGGCTTGGACCACAAAAAACTTGTCGTTGGTGGGGCCCGGCTTGATTTCCCGCGCCTGCCATTGGCCCGCGTCCTGCACGAAACAATACAGTTTGTCGCCGTGCGCGTAGACGGTTTGCACCGGCACCTGTAGTGTGTCATGCACCTCGGCGCAGCGAATCGTCACGGCGGCCGTCATCCCGGTCCGCAGATCGGCCGGCGGTTGATCGATGTCGACATAGGCCTTGTACTCCTTCACGTTGGCCTGCCGCCAGCCGGTCGGCTCCGCGTATTGGTTTACCTTTTCGACCTCGCCGTGCAGCACACGGTCGCCGTAGCCCACCGGTTTAATCGCGGCCGCAAGACCGGGCTTCACGTACTGGACCAGCGATTCATTGATCACCATGTTGACGCGCATTGAATCGGCGTTCGGCAGGCGGATGATGGACTGCCGCTCGCGAACGATTGTTCCTTCTTCGACAATGAATTCCTGGTCGCCACGCCCATCCATCACGTGGGCGTATTTCACGACGCCATCCTGCGGCGCTGCGATCGTACATTTGGCGATCTGGTCATCCAGCTCGGCGAGCTTTTCGAGCTCCAGCTCGTGGCTGTTTTGGCCCGAATCCCACTTCGCCTTGGCGATGAGGATCGCGCTTTCTAGCGTGGACACCATCTTGGGCCTGGTGAACTCGTCCAAGACGCGCAGCTTCGTCTTGGCCGCGTCGAGGTCCTTGTTCGCCTTTTCGACGGCGAAACGATCGGCCTCCAACTGCAGCTCGTTGACGTAGCCTTTCGAGGCCAGCTTCTGGCTGTACGCGTAGTATTCCTTTGCCCGATTGACGTTCTCCTCGGCGACGAACATTTCGCTTTCGATCAGCTGCCGCTCCTGAAGATTGGTGCCTTCGAGATACTCGCGCTTGGCAATGACAGCCACGTCGTAATTGTTGTGAGCCTCGACTTCGGCCGCTTTGGCGGCGTTGACGAGGATTTTTTGCGTGGTCCGTTGGGCCTTCAGGGCCGATGAATCCAGCTCGACCAGGAAATCGCCTTTTTTCACCACGGTGCTTTCCGGCACGATCCGCAGGATGGCGTTGCCGGTAGTATTGTTGGATTTCACCAACGAGCGAACTTCAGTGACATCAAACGCCTCGATCTCGCCGCGTTCGGTGATGGTGAGCTCGAAATCGCCACGCTCCACCGTATGCAGAAGGACCGTCGGCCCATTGGAAGAGCTCTGCTGGTTGATCCACCACCAGATGCCGCCCCCCGCGGCCAACATGAGTCCCAACAGTGCCGCGGCACCCATGGTCGTCGCCGCGCCCAGCCGCTTCCCACGCCGTGGCGCGACATACCGGACCAATTTGCTTTGTGGCCGCCTGTGCAGTCGCATCTTCAAACTCCAGAAGAGGAGGCCTCGCGATTTCTAAGCGCGCAGCCTCCCCTTATATTAACCCTGATACGCCAGCAAAGTGTCGATTGCAAACGCCGCGACCAAAAGCCGGCCGTAAGTTGATAATTATAGGCCTGCCGCGGCGAAATGTCAGCCACGCACCTAACCTGCGGCGGCAGCCATTTCGACATCGGTCGTCGGTAATTTGCGCTTGGAAGCGGCTGGCGAGAATTTCGGTCCTTGCAGATTGGAGGGCGACAACGGCCGACTATCCGAAGCATGCGGCGGCGATTCTCTGGGCTCCTGCTGTCCCGTCTTTGTGGCGGCAGCGCCGGCCTGCGGTTCCGGCAGAAGCTCAATCCCTTCGTCCTCCTCCGGCCCAGACGTCCGATTCGTACACGCGTCGGGCAGCTCGCACGGGACCGTGCACGGCAGCTCGGCCAGGTAGGTTCTTAACGGCTGATCGTGCGGGATGCGAATTCCCTGAGTGTCGAGCTCCATGATGCCCAATTCAAAGTCGAGATTGAGCTGCTGCACTTCGTGGTCGACCCACACGCTCAGGAAATCGTTCTGAACATTTAGTAAATCAATGAGGGCGTTGACCAGGTCTCGCGCCACAGTCGCGCCAAATTGCGACGCCCCGCCCGGTTGAGACGGCTGGCCCGGCAACCCTGGAGCAACAGGCCGAGCGGGTTCGGACAGCCTCAGCCGAGCCAAGTCGACCTGGGTGATTCCCACATGGACGGCCGCTCGGCGCAGCTCGAAGTTCAAGTCGTCCAAACGCAACTGCCGCAGCGTACTGCGCACGTTGCGCTGAACCCGATCGCGGAATTGATAGTAGTTGCGGCGGGCCTGTTGGTACTCGATCAGCGACTGCCGGTATACATTCCGTTCGGCCAGCCGCGTGAGCGGCGCGTCGAACTCCAGGCCAACGCGCAGCCGGCCGTTGGAGGCCCGCAGATCGAACGGGTTGTCGCTCGCGTTGGCGATATCGCCGCTGAAGACAAGATCCAAATTGCTTTCCAGATCATTGGCGTTGAAATGAATCAGCCGCCACGAATCGACCAAGGCCGCGCGGGCGTTCATCCAATCGCGCCGGTGCCGGCTGGCAATGCAGAAACCCTCTTCGGCGGTCAGATCGACCGGCTCAAACGTGATCGCATCGAGCCGCGCACGGGCTTGCAACAGCGATAGCTCCATCAGCGCGCCCGATAGTTCTGTGAGCGCGCCCGTAAGCTGGGCGCGATGCTCGACCGGCGGCAATGCAACGTCGCCGGTGAGCCCGTCCAGGCGTGCCCAGGCTGCTGTTAGTCGCTGGCCAAGCAATTCGAGCTCCCGTTTGAGCGCCTCTACCCGCTGGTCGAGCCGCTCGACGCTTAACAGATCCGGATCGAGCTCCGCCTGCTTGGCTTCTTCGCGCTCGGCCAGCCGCCGGAGCGCGGCACGCCGTGCGGGGAGCGCCTGGTCGAGACGGAGCACATCTTGTTGTGCCGCCTCGAACCGCTGGCGCGACGCACTCGTTAGCTCGGCACTTCGCCGGACTAGTGAAGCGAAATCGGTCGCTTCGATCTCCATCTCCGCGTCCGGCGGTGGAGCTGTGGGCAGCGCGAGAGGTTCGTCCTGAGCGCCTTCCGTTTCGGCCGCCTGAGTGCCCTCGCGCAAGACCGTGAGCACGTCCGTGACGCGAATCTGCAGTCCGGCCAAGTCCGAATCGAGCAGATTGAAATGGTCCAGCATCGGATCGGCGACCTTGACGGGCAAATCTGGCGGCAGGCCGTGCTGAAACTTGAAGTTGTCGAGTGCGGATTCATAAGTCGCATCGGAGTTGAGCAATTGGCTTTGCGCGTTGTAAAGCGCTTGGCGAGCCAGATCGACTTGGAAGCGATCGATCCGTCCGGCCTCGTAGGCGGCTTGGAGCTGCTCCAGGCTGTCGCCGAGCGCGGCGATGTTCGCGTACTGGTTCTGGATCACTTGAGCGGTTTGCAGCAGGCCGACATATCCGCCCGCTTGCTGGGCGCCGGCGCCGCCTGTGAACCCAAAGCCCTGTCCGCCAAAGCCGCCGCCGAATCCGCCCACCCGGCCGAAGCCGCCTCCGCCCACACCAGCGAACCCTTCCAAGCCGCTGCCGCCAAAGAACCCGCCGCGGCGGTTTGGCCCCTCTCCCGGTTCACGGCCGGTCACCACATTCAAGTAAAAGCCTCTTCGATAGTGTTCCATTTGGCGAACATTCGCCAATAGCGCCCGCTCGGCAATCGTGAGACGTTCCATCACAAAGATGCGTCCGCCCATGCGTAACAACGGCTGCACCAGGTTGAAATCAATGAGCGTGCTGCTTGTGTAATTGTCCTGCCCCGCAAATTGCCACATCAGCGAATTCGCGAACCCCACGACCAGCTCGCCGCCGGTGGCCGTCAGCTTTTGCACTTGCAGGTTCAGCGGTTGCACCTCCAGCAGACTCGACCCTACGGGAGTGTTAGCCCGCACCCGGCCTTCGTTCGTAAAGAAGATCGAGGAATTGCCGAAGTATTGGGCGTCGAAGCGAAAGCGCTCGAACGTAACGTCCAGGCCAGAGAGATACAGCGTCTCCAATTGTTGCTGGTAGCTAGGCGATTCGAGTAGCGCCAATTGCACCGCCCCGGTCAGGTCGAGTACGACATTCCCATCGTCGTCGCGCGGCAGATAGTCCTGCCACGTGGGATTGTCGGTGTACGGTGTCGTGCCCATGTGCTGCCAGCACGGCGAGCCGGGCTTGCAGTCGACGCAGTGCATCAACTGGTGCGAAACCGGATCGTCGGGCGGCATCGGCGGGCAATCGGGATTGCTCGAATCGTACATCCGCGAACGCGGATCGACCTCGATGCTAAACGCTCCCGGCGTGCTGCCAACCTCAACTGCCTTATGGTCGATGATGCAGTTCACTTCCTTATCGGCCTGAAGCCGATAGTGCGCCCGTGTACACCCCAACGCAGATACGACGAGCCACAGCAGTAACAACCATTGCGCGATTGTCCGGTGAGCTCTCCGGCCCCGGAGGGGCCAAGTCATGTAGCCAGCAGCGCCAGCCCATGGAACGCGCACTCTATAGAATCCAAAGCCCCGTAGGGGCGACATCAGACGATCTGCTTTCATGCGGCGGCCTCCCCCGGCGCGCCTTCGTTCGCCGCCGACGCATCGTAGCGCAACAGTGCCGCCGCGCTCACCATTTGCTCAAGCAGGTTTCGCCCGCTCGAAGAAAGTCGCCACAGACGCCGACGCCGATCGCTCGCCGCGCTGGGCTGACAGATCCAGTCCCGCACCCGCACCCGTTCCACAATGGCGCTTACTTGAGCCGGTGAAAACGCAAGATTCGTGGCAAGCGTCGTTTGATCCAGCCCCACGTCCGAAACGGATCGCAGACACCACAGCAGTTGAAACTCCGCCTCGCCTAATTGGAAACGCCGTGCCCACTCGGCCAGCGCTCGCGCCGCCCGGCGACCGTCGATAACCGTCTGGCTGGTCTGGTCAATGTGCCGGACGACGACGGCGCTTGCCGCCGAAAACGGCCCGGCCTCGAACTCGCCGATGCGATCCGGTGCTGTCACCGCTAGCCGTCCTTGGCCTCTCGGCGCACGAGGAGAAATTAGACAAGTCGCCCGGCGATTGGGCAGCGGCGGCCGCTTTGGCCGCGCGCAAGCCGTTCACCCGCGAACGATTTACTTGTGCATTGTTCGGCACAAGAAAGTTCAAACTTGAAGAATGGCCGGAAACACGAGCCCTTTGTCGGCGTCCGTTCAGGCAGCTATCAACCGCTCTCAGCGAGAGCTTTCACTCTTGCCCTGCTGCTCGTCGCGATCTCGGCCACGCTCGCCGCGTTCCTCTTCGCCGCGCCGCCCGCGGCCTTCAAACCCGCCCCGGAATTGCGACAGGTCAATCTCGACCGGCTCGCCTTTAAGCGCTTCGAACCGCTGTTGTTGTTCAGTGGTCAAAACCGCCAGAAGTTTTTTGTCCGTGTCAGCGCGCAGCTCGTTGAGCTTGGCCCGCATCTCTTCCCGAGAAAGATCCTGGTCGCGCATCTCCTGGAATGCATCGCGCATCGAACGCATGACTTCCTCACGCACCTCGGCCAATTTAGCCTTTTGTTCCTCCGTAATACTCAGCTCCTTGGCCATGCCTGGATCGCCTAGCGCGGCCGCACCGTTAACCTGGACCGAAATTCCCATCAACCGCTTTTGCTGCTGAGCGTCCAAAACTTCGGCTAATTTGGCCGAAGCATCACGAGCTAGTTTCTCCATCTCGGTCCGCATCTCGCGGAAGTTCCCGCGTTGCTGCTGAAATACACCTCGCGTATCCTCGCGAAGTTGGTCGCTGATCTCGATCGCCTTCTCCTTTTGCTCCGGCGTGATATTCAACGCCGCTTGCACCTCCTCCGACTCAGCGACCAACCGAACCGGCGAGACGCCAAAACCGCGTCCGCCTCGGCCGCTACGGCCCTCACCGCGCTGTGCCCCTGCCTCCTGTCCCAACGCCAGTACCATCGCGGCTACAGTCAGCCACGTTCTCTTTGAAAACCGTGCCATGTCATCGTCCTTTCTGCGCAAAACAACTTCAGATCGAAAAACTACGAACTAACAGGGTGCCCAGCACTTGCCGAGAAGCCCCCCCCGCGACTCCACGCTGATTAAACACCTCCACTAGGCCTCCGGTGTCGAGATAAGACCGAAAATGGACAAACGAATGGCCGCAGATAACAGCAGTTCCGCTTGGCACGATAATACCTTCCGTGTTCCCCAGCGGTTTTTTCGCATCCCCTCTTGCCGGATCGGCCGATACCATACATAATGTATGGCATATGCGAATCATCAAGCGATCGATGCTCGCCGCGTTTGGCCAGAAATACGCCGATGCTGTGGGGCCGTTAGCCCGCTGGTACCGCATTGCCCGCCGTGCCCATTGGGTGAGTTTGGCAGACGTGCGGATTGATTTTTCGCATGCGGACGTCGTGATAGTCGCCAGCGGAAAACCGGCAACCATTTTTAACGTGGCCGGGAACAAGTACCGTCTCGTGACGGCCATTCACTATAATCGGCAGATTGTTTATACGCTTCGTGTGATGACACATGCCGACTACAGCCGAGGGAAATGGAAGGAGCAACTATGAGCACTGCTAGGATTCGCTCCAACAGAGGCCGGCGCCGTGATACAGTGCGCTACCTGGAACTCGTTCGTCGGTTTGCCTTGCGTCCTATTCGTACCAAACGCGACTACGCTGCCGCTACGAAGATGATGGAGAAGCTCGCTATTCGTGGCGAGGATGATCTCAACGAGGACGAGTTAGATTATCTCGACGTGCTCACCAACCTCGTCGAGGCATACGACGACGCCCACTATCCCGGGCCGGATGAGGGCACGCCGCTCGATCGGCTCAAGGCGCTGATGGAAGAATCCGGCACAAGCACTGCCGAGCTGGGCCGCCTGCTCGGCAACAGCGGCCTGGCGAGCCAGATCATGCTCGGCCGACGCGAAGTCAGCAAGACTCATATCCGTATCCTCAGCCAACATTTCAAGCTCGACGCCGGTTATTTCCTTTGATCGCATCACCGGAACACATCCAAACTTCGAGTCAGGTTCCGATAGCAAACGGCTCGAAGGTGGATCTGGACTCAATTAACGTCACGCCCCACTAACAGCACCGTCTGAATCATGGCCAGGAAGTTCCAGGCCGAGTGCATCAGAATGCAGGTGACCACCGATTGGGTCGACTGACGGGCGGCGGCCAGCAGCAGTCCTCCCACGAAGATCACCGCGATCACGTGCCAGTCGTATGGAATATGAATGAGAGCCCAGGCGAGCGACGTGATAATCGCGGCGCCCACCCGACCCAATCGTGTCGACATGAGACCGCGAAACAGGAAACCGCGAAACAGCAATTCCTCGCTCAGCGGTGCGGCAATCACCAGCGCCGCCCACAATAGGGATACCGAACCGGCCGAAAGATAGGCCTCGATCAGGTAGTCCGACGTCATCTCATGGCCCAATAGTGCCGTGAACCAGTCTGCCGCGAACACGTAGCCGATCACGGCCGCGATCCATAACGCCAGGCTCTTCGCGCCAGGCCAGTGCAGCCAAAGAAACTCTCGAATGGGGGCTGGCCGCTGCTGCCTGCGGACCAGAAGGGCCACGAGCCCGATTATCAGCGGAACAGTTACCAGGGACGCCAGGCAAGTGGCGACCGCCAGGACAGTTCCATTGGATTCGGCTTGATCCGCCCAGGCATCGACATCCAGCCCAGGATCTCGCGCAAGCTCCAGAACTAAAAGTCCAAGCACGACAGCGGCCTGGACCACGACATAGGCCACGCCCACCACGACCGCCAGCAGGACGGTAAGAACAGGGCGCTCCGACGCGTCACCAATGGCATTGGCTTCCTCAGCCGGTGCGGTTTCAACGTTTTCGTCCATTCGTGCGGATGTCCAAATTGTGCTGCTTTCGACAATTCATCGAGCGGGCTACTTCACGCCCGACGGGTCCCGAAAGCGATAGCCGATGCCGCGCACTGTTTCCACGAGCACGGCGTGTGGCCCCAGCTTCTTGCGGAGCGAGCGAACATGCACATCGATCGTCCGCTCCAGCACGAGCGAATCGCCGCCGAGCGCCGCGTCGATAAGCTCCGAACGAGAAAAAACCCGCCCCGGCTGCCGAACCAGCGCCTCCAATAGCCCGAATTCGCTCGGCGTGAGGTCGAGCGGCTTTTCTTCGATCGTCACCCGATGCCGCTCGCGGTCGACCATCACGCCCTGGCTCACCAGCACGCTGCCGTTCGTGTCGTTGCCGTTTCGCCGGCGCAACAGCGCGCGAATCCGCTCGAGCAACACCTTGACGCTGAACGGCTTGGCAACGTAGTCGTCGGTTCCGACCGAGAAGCCGACCACCTCGTCGGTCTCCTCGGTTTTCGCGGTCAGCATGAGCACCAGGATTTTGCGTGTCAGCGGATCGGCCCGCAGGCGGCGGCAGATTTCCAGACCGTCGACCAACGGCAACATCAGATCGAGCAACACCAGGTCCGGCGAACGGAGCCTGGCTTGCCGCAGGCCCTCCTGGCCATTGTTGGCAACAAGCGTTTCATAACCATCCTGGCGCAAGTTGTATTCCAGCACTTCGGCCAGCGAGCGATCGTCTTCGACGATGAGGATTTGAGCCTTGCCCATGACCAATCCCCCCGCGTCAAACGGCCGGGTACAGGTTGTCGAAGTGGTGACGCGCAATCTCGCCTTCCACGAGGTATATGACATCTTCGGCGATGTTGGTCGCACAATCGCCGATACGTTCCACATGCCGGCACACCGAAAAGAAGTGCAGTGCCGCTTCCACCAAATCCGATCGCGTGCGCATGATCTCCAGCAGATCGTCGATCACTCGGCGGTTATATTCATCGACTTCATCATCGCGGCGACAAACCTCCCGCGCCGCGTCGACGTCCTGGTCGACAAACGCATCGAGCGCTTCGTGGACCATGTCCGAGGCCCGCACGAACATCCGCTCCAGCTTCGCCGGGATCTCGAACTCCGGATGCTCGGCCAACGAAATGGTCCGCTCCGCGATGTTCACCGCCAGGTCGGCAATCCGCTCCAGCTCCGTGTTGATCTTGAGCACCGTGGCCGTGCGACGCAAATCCACGGCCACCGGCTGGTGCAGCGCGAGGATTTTCAGGCATTCCTCTTCGATTTTCACTTCGCGGAAGTTGATTTCGAGCTCGCTGGCGATGACTTCGTTCGCGATATCGGGTCGCCGCTCGACCAGCGCCTGGCAGGCCTTCGCGATCATCTCCTCGACGCGCGAAGACTGGTCCAGTATCTCCTGCTCCAGCGCTTCTAAATCCCGCTCTAAATGCTTCGACATGTGTGTTTAGCAGGGAGCAGGGAGCAGGGGGCAGGGAGTAAGCCGCATCACTCCCTGCTCCCTGCTCCGTGCTCCTTGCTCGTGCCTCCTACCCAAACCGGCCAGTAATGTAATCTTCAGTCTGTTTCCTGGCCGGGTTGGTAAACAGCTCATTCGTGGACCCGACTTCGACCAGCTCTCCTTGATAGAAGAACGCCGTCTGATCGGAAACGCGGGCCGCCTGTTGCATATTGTGCGTCACAATCACGATCGTGTATCGATCGCGCAGCTCGAAAATCAGGTCCTCAATCCGGGAAGTCGACGCCGGGTCGAGCGCGGAAGCTGGCTCGTCCATCAACAGCACGTCCGGGTTGGTGGCCAGCGCCCGCGCGATGCACAGCCGCTGTTGCTGTCCGCCGGAGAGCTGCAGCGCCGAGTCGTCGAGGCGGTCTTTGACTTCCTCCCACAGCGCCGCCCGCATGAGCGAATTCTCGACGATCTCATACAATACCGGCTTGCCGCGAACGCCCGCCACCCGTGGCCCATACGCGACGTTTTCGAAAACCGTTTTTGGAAACGGGTTCGATTTCTGAAACACCATGCCGACCCGCTTGCGCAGCTCGACGACATCGACCCTCGGCCCCAAGATGCTGCGGCCATCCAGCAAAATCTCGCCCTCGACGCGGGTGTCTTCGATCATGTCGTTCATGCGATTGAGGCACCGGAGAAAGGTGCTCTTTCCGCACCCTGAAGGGCCAATGAGCGCCGTCACGCAATTCTGCGGTATCGACAGCGTCACATCGGAGAGCGCCTGTTTTTCGCCGTAATAGAAGTTGAGATGCTCGACCGTAATCTTCGCCGTGCGACCCGCCATGTCGTCGGCCGTGCGCATCGGTCGCTCGCGGTGGATGGATGGCCGAACAGGCATAAATGGTCGTTCGATGATGGTGTCTTGCATAACTTGGCACTCCTTTGCCGGAAAAGCAAGGAGCAGGGAGCAGGGAGCAGGGAGTAAGAAAACTGCTAATTCAATGACCGGGACAGCCCAGTCAACATCCGGCAAACCTCATTCAATTCGACCAGCAGTGGCGACACAACGTCAGCCGACATCATTTGTTTTCGTTTGAAAACCAACAGCATACTAGCGCACTCAAACGCCGATCGATGCGCGATATTGAGAAAATTGCGAAACTCATTGGAAGACTTGCTGCCTGACCCTTCGGCGATGTTATTCGATATTGACAAGCCAGCGCAACGAAGCTGTTCTGCGTGACGGTATCGACGCTGCTCCTCAAACCGATCAGCCAACTCATCGAGTGCGAAGCTCACATCGGCCGCTCGCTGCCAGAGCTCCAAGTCCTCAAATCGAAACAGCTTTTCACTCCCTGTCGATGGCTGCATCAATTCTTCTTTCTCCCTGCTCCCTGCTCTTTACAACCGAATTCGCTGTCCATACCGGTAACGCACGTAGACCGCCGTGACGTTGAGCAAGATCAACACCGTTAACAATACCACGATGGCCGCCGCCGCAACATGGTGGAACTCCGGCTGCGGCCGGCTGGCCCAGTCGTAAATCGCCACCGGTAGCGCGCTAAATTGATCGGTCGGCGATACTGGCACAAAGCTAATGAACGCGGCCGCGCCCATCGCCACCAGCGGTGCCGCTTCACCCAGTGCTCGGCTAATCGCCAGAATGACGCCCGTCATGATCCCCGGTGTCGCCGCCGGCAGAACCTGATACCACACGGTTTGCCACCGCGTCGCCCCCAAGGCATACGAGGCGCCGCGGATCGAATCCGGCACCGCCCGCAACGACTCCTGCGCCGCCAGGATCACAATCGGCAGCACCACGAGCGTCAACGTCAGCGCGCCGGCCAGGATGCTTCGTTCCAGCGCCAAGGCCCGCACAAACAACCCCAAGCCGAGGATGCCGTACACGATTGACGGCACTCCGGCCAGATTGGCAATGTTCAATTGCACGATGTTCCGCCAGCGGCTCGCGGGCGCATATTCCTCCAGATACACGGCAGCACCCACGCCGATCGGAACTGAAATTAGCGCCGTGAGCACGATCAGCCAAACGCTACTCGCCAGCGCCGGCGCGATGCCGGCCTTCTCCGGGAAGCGGGACGGAAAACTCGTGAGGAACTTGGCGTTCAGCCAGGGAATACCATTCCAGAGGATTTCCCAAATCAAGATGACCAGCACCAGCACGCAGAGCGCGGTCGCCGCCAGGCAGACCACGGCAAACACCTGCGACAGCAGCGCGCGGCGGCGATGATACTTGGTCGATTCGGCGTGGCTCATTCGTATTTCTCCCGCACGCGCGAAACAAACCATTGCGCCAATATGTTGAGAATCATCGTCGTCACAAACAGCGCCAGACCGACCGCGAAGATTGTGCGATATTCCAGCGTGCCGGCCGGCGTGTCGCCCTGGCTGACCTGCACGATGTAGGCGGTCATCGTCTGCACGCTCTCCAACGGATTCAGCGTGATTTTCGGCGTATTACCGGCCGCCAGCGCGACGGCCATCGTCTCGCCGATTGCCCGTGAAAGCGCCAGCAAAAACGCGGCGACGATGCCGGAGATCGCCGCCGGAACGACCACTTTCACGGTCACGTCCAGCTTGGTGGCGCCCAGCGCATAGGCCGCTTCGCGCAGCGATCGCGGCACCGATCGCAGCACGTCCTCGCTCAGCGAAATGACCATCGGCAGCACCATGAAGCCGACCACGACGCTCGCGCTGGCCGCGTTGAAAACGCCCGCCGACGGAAATACCGACCGAATCATCGGCGACACCGTGACAATGGCCAGGTAGCCGAACACGACCGAAGGAATACCCGCCAGCACCTCGAGAATCGGCTTCAGCACCTCCCGCACCGAGTGCGACGCATACTCGCTCAAGTAGATCGCGCTCAACAGCCCGATCGGCAGCGCGATCACCGCTGCGCCGCCCGTCACCAACAGCGTGCCGCACAGCAACGGCAGGATGCCGAATTGGTTGCCCAGCTTGGGCGACCACTTCGTGCCCGTGAGAAACTCAATCACGGACACTTCCTGAAAGAACTGCGCCGCTTCGACCACCAGCACCACCACAATGCCGACCGTCGTTAGAATCGAAACTAGCGCACAGCCGAACAACGCAATGCCGATCGCCTGTTCGAGCCATTTCCGCGGCCGAACGGCTTTTCCCTCGATCGTCAACCGCCCCTGCGGCAGCGCTTCGGCAGAACTCACGTTTTTTTACTCTGAACAGAAGGGCAGAAAAGCAATGGCCACAAAAAGCACGAAAAGCGACAAAAGGCGGCCAATGTGATAGATGGCAGTTGACGCGCTCGCCTCATCAGTTTTTTGTGGCTTTTTGCGTTTTTTGTGGCTATCGAATAACCGTCACGTCGCCGGCCCACTCGAGTTCAACGCTTCCTCGAGCAATTGCTTATTCTTCGTCGCCACCTCATCGGGTACCGGGACGTAACCAACCGCCGGTACCAAGCTGCCTACCCGGTCCAAATAGAACTGCACGAACAACCTGACCTCCGGCCGCTCCAGGGACGACTTGCGAACATAGATGAACAGCGGCCGCGAGAGCGGACGATACGAGTTGTCGCGGACCGTTTCCGACGTCGGTTTGACACAGTTGCCGTCCCTCGCGTCGATCCCCAACAGCTTGAGCTTGTCGCGGTTCTCCTCGTAATATGCCAGACCAAAATAACCCAGCGAATAGCGATCGCCGGCCACTCCCGTCACCAGCACGTTGTCGTCTTCACTCTGCGTGTAGTCGTCGCGGCTCTTTCCTGTCTCGCCCACGATGACCTCCGTGAAGTAATCGAACGTGCCCGAGTCGGTTCCCGGCCCATAGAGTTCAATCTCCTCGGCCGGCCACTTCGGGTCCACATCGCTCCACTTTGCGACCGCGCTTTCCGGCTGCCAGATGGCTTTGAGCTGCTCGACCGTCATGCAGTCGACCCAATCGTTCTTCGGATTCACCACGACAGCCAGCCCATCAAAGGCGATCTCCAGCTCAATGTACACGACGCCGGCCGCGCGGCAGGCGTCTTGCTCGGTGTCCTTGATCGGCCGCGATGCGCCGCAGATATCGATCTCGCCATTACTGAACTTCTTGAACCCGCCGCCGGTTCCCGACCGGCCGCCGATCACATTCACGTCCGGATGCTCGGCGCGAAACTCTTCCGCCACCGCCTCGGTGATCGGATACACAGTGCTCGACCCATCCACCTTTACCGCCGGCCGAGCGCACCCCCCGATGAGCAGCAACCCAACCGCCCCACACAGTCCGGCAATTCGGCATCGCGACATATAGGTAGACCCCTCCGAATGCAGTTTGTCAGTCATTGAGAATAGTGCCAGTCCCGCCGCACGCCACCCTACGCGGCGACTGTGAAGATTGTGTGAAGAACAGGTGATAAGATCCCGTTCCGAATTAGAAACTCGGACCTCTGGGATGACTAGGAAAAATCCAATCCCATCGCCAATGTGACGATCCGAGGCTCGGGAGGCGCAATTAGAGCGTGAACTCGCCCCCGGCTGTTGGTGGACGTGTCCACGTGCCGTCGACGATGACTTCCGTTTTACCGATGATTGCGTTGTTGTGGATCAATTGCGCGGCATGCTCGCTCAGCCGAACGCAGCCGTGAGACGCCGGGTACGCCGGAATTTCCCAGTGCGAATGAAACCCGATGGTCCTCAACCGCTGAAACCACGTGACGAATTTGCAGCTCGGATAGGACGGGATATGGTCGCTAAATCCCTCCACCAACATCCGTCCCTTAGGCGTGCAGTTCGATCCATCGCGGTTGCTTTCCACAACGTCGTCACAGTCGTTGTCGCCTAACCCGGCGCCGGGTGAGCTGTGAAAGGGACCCGTTTCTTGCTCGATCGCTTTGGGCCCCGACCAGGCGAGACGAACCCAATGGTCGGGGCCGGTAAGGTCGATATGAATCGAGCGGATGTACGTGTTGGGGAAATCGGCGTTGCACAAGGATGAGTCGGTCCCGTTCCGACTCACTGGCATCCGCGCAAAGATCATCGCACCAAGCGCGGTCGCGAACACGCCGGCCCAAACCGCTTTCAACCAACGGCGGTCAATTCTGAAAAGCAACCTGCGCATCGGGCTCACAGCTCAGCACCTACTTCACCGCAGCTTCGCTGCTGTCGCGGCTTCCTTTTTCGATGAAAACCGCCGGATCGATGTCGTACGCAATGCGCCCCACCGACCCGTCGCACGACGCCATGTGAAGACCATTCGGATGGGCGCTGCCAAAATTCCAGTCCAAGACGAGTACAGTGTCGCCCTCCGGTAACCAGACGCTTTCCAACAATGCATCGCGGATCGGGGGATGCAGCTCGTTAGTGGATCGCGCCGTGTCGCGGTCAAAGCCAATGTAGAGGCTCTGATCGTCACCATGCGATTCGCCGTCCTCATAATGCGCGGGAGACAAAAACTTCTCGCCGAACAGATATGACTTGCTAAGACCGTCGGTAACCATGTTCGCCCGAACCACGCTTCGCTGAAATACGATTCCGTTATGGTGCGTCGCCACCCAATGCGCAAGCCGATCGGTACCCTCCAACCAATCATCGGCCTGGTCATAAGTCTTCGGACCGGGCCCTCGCTGGTCCGACGGCATGAAGTTGCCCATGTTTGCCGCATAATCGCCCCGCCCTGCCGCGTCCACGTGATCGGCATTGAACAAGACTCGAGCGAACGGCCAGGCAACCACCGGCCGACGGGAAGGACAGACGAACACCGAAACCGGCACGGCGAACACCTTGGCCGCTTCGGCCAGCCGTTGCGATTCCGACGTTCCTTTACCCAGATCGTGCAGCGATTCCTGCTCCAGATATGGCAGCAGGTTGTAGCACCAGCCTGCGGGCTGATCCTTACCGAATCCGCGGTTGGGGTCGCCTGTATAAACGCTCGTCCAACCGCCCGTCGGGAAGTGGCCGTGCGTCTCCAGATGAAGCTGAGCCGCCAACGCCATTTGCCGCAAGTTGTTCAAACAGCCAACCTGCCGGCTCGACTCGCGCGATGATTGGATCCCGGGCAACGATAATTGGAGCAACAACGAGATGATCGCGATCACCAGCAGCAGCTCGACCAGCGACAGTCCCTGGCGGCCTGACGAATCAGGTCGATCGTTAGCCATTGCTCGCATATATCGCCGCCCTATGTCCGCAAGGGCAGCGTCGGCCGCTTGTAGGCAAACAGCTATCGGCATTTGCAGACCAATTGAATCGGATGAATGTTGCAGATCTTGGGCGAGTAGCACCATCCAAAGCAGCCCTCGGGCAGCGAGGGATCGGCACCCTCATTGCAATAAGGACCGGTGTCACCATCATCACCATAGCTGACGCGCGGAATCGCCAGCACGCCCAGCACGATCAAGCTGAGGCCTAAACTCGTCAACCAAACTGCCAACCAAGCGGCACAAGTACGTTTCATGTTCATTACCTCCCAAGAAGAAAAAACTCGTCCGACTCCAAGGTCGGATCATTGCATCAAGTCCTATCCAATATCGCTTGCCTGCGACGCCAGAACACCACACCAGTGAGGAGTAGGATAATCCCAACGTTCACTAGAACGAGCCAGCGTCGTCGACCAACGGTTGCTTGATAATCGGGAAGGCCAAAAGCGGAAAGCGTAAAATCGGGATTTCGTGCCGGCGTCCAATCGTACTTTTGGATGTCGATTACAAACCGGCTCGAATTTCCGGACTTCGTCAATAACTCGAACTGCACCTGGCTTAGTTCGGGCGGCCCGGCCGAGCCATACGCAAGTTGCACCGAGCTCGATATCTTGTTCCCGTACTGCGCGCGATACTGCGTGACGGCCCACTGGCGAGTCGGATCGAGCACCACGAAGCCGCTGGAAACGCCTTGCAAGTCGTCTAAACGCCCGCGCGACGGTGCCACCTTGAAATCGATTTGTACGGCGCCCTGGTCGCGAGGCTTCACTTGTCGGATCGAAAATCGAGGATCGTTGACGAGCTTTGCCAGCGGCGTCGCCGATATGCTCCAGGGCAATTGCAGCATTCCGCCCAAATACGCGAACGCGGATCCGACGGGCGTGTCGTCGTCGCGGCGGCTGCTTTGCCAGGAAACCGTCCATGGCGACTCGCCGCTCCGCGACAAGGCAAATTCATATCGATCATTGCGACCGTACACGGAAACCTCTTCCGTAGGAATGACGGTCTCGGTGAAGAGAAACGTCTTGCCGGCGAACTGCCCCGTTACTTGCTTGCTTCGCTCCCGAGAGCTGCTGCCGCTGCGGTCAGTTTCAACGAGGACATAGTCGAATGAGCTATGACTTAGCTTCCGTTCCATCGCCCGCCACCCAGCAACGCCTTCCGAGCGAAGCCGGTCTAACATTTGCTCTCCGACAGAGACTGCTTCGACGGCACTCCCGATGGTGGGCCACATCGCTACAGCCACAACTGCCAGGACCCCATGTGATCGCCAAAACATAACGCCCTTGTTCGGTGATCGCATGTGTTTTACCCGCCGTGTTGGATCTCGCTAGTCACAGCTCACGCATGACTCTTCATGAACTAAGCGTCTTAGCTCAAGAGCCAGCGTCGACGACAAGCGGTGCGAGTACCCAGCCCTGACGCGCTGAATGATGCCGTTTTGATCGATGACAATCGTTGTCGGATAACTGTCGACGCCGTAAACGGCGGACAAAGCACGTGCACTGCTTACGTCCATAATCGTGGGAAGGCCGATTTTCAGCGCCTGACACGCGTATGCCGCCTCATCGATATTCCGATCCGCGCTGACGCTTAAAAACGTAATCGGACGTCCTCTCATTTCATTAGCCAAAGCGTTGACTGCCAACAAAGCGCGAAGCGACCACGTGCAGCCGCGATTCCAAAAGCACAGTACGAGCACTTTGCCCCCGTGGCCTTGCGTAGTATGCGTGTTGCCCTCCAGATCGACCGCATGCCACTCGGGTGCCCGCGCACCGATCAGCGGAGCCAGCTTATCAGCGTCCGACAGCATTCCTGCGCACTCACGCTTGTGAAGTGCCAACTTGCGTCGCACGAATTCACCAATAAAGTCCACGCTCACCACCCGTTCAAACCCTGCCAATACGTCGGCCGCTTTCGCGAACCAGTGAGACGCTTGTGGCAAATCCCAAAAGGCGAGGTCGACAAGCCGTTGATATTCACCGCACCGCTCAAAGTAGCGGTCCGCTTCCTGACGAGCCAAAGTCGAATCAAATCCGGCCCGCGTTGTCACGTCCACCAAATGGACGAAGTCTCGGCCAGCGGCATCGTCGGTCGATGCGGGCGCACCACGTTGAAAGGCGGTCCCGATACGAGTCACCAGGCCACGTTTCAGGTCGAACACATAGTCACGTTGACGCAAAACTTGATAAACCGGATCGAATTGCGTATGGCATTCCGAGGCAAATTGCCAAATGGACTGCTCCGTCGCCGCATCGGCGCTTGTCGCCGCATAGCGGCAATTGGTGAGGTCGAACTCCAACGTCGAATGCCAGCCCGAGGCGATTTCCGAGTGATCTGCAGGAAGCCGCGGAAAAACTACGGTCGGATTTGCCAACGGCGTAATTGTCCAGTTCTCAATCATGCGGCCATCGTCATCCATATCGAAGAACCCGTCGCAATCGATTCTGTGCGCTGCCCCCTCACCCAACGCAAATTCATCCTCCGGCGCGCGACTCTCAGAAAACACAATCCGCCAAGCGCCATTTGCATCTCGAGCGATGACATAAAAATTCCACTCGACGGCGAACGGCGAAGATCGACCGCTTCCGTTCGACTGCCTCTCGCCGTCGGAGGCGCATGTGGTGCGATACGTTAGCTGATCGCCGACGTTCAACTTGTATCGAGGTAATGCAATCATGCCGAACTTCTCAACAACCTGCGGATCGTGCTGCGGCCGTTACTGTATTGCTGCTGAAGACGAACGGTAAGCGCTCGCCTCAATCGGGATCGGCTCAAGATCAACGTCCTCGTCGTGTTCGAGCATCGTGCCGGTCACCACCATCGGTAAATGGCGAGAACGCGGAGAATCGGTGTACAAGACCGCACGCCGCGTGAAATTGCCCCGATCTCCTGACGAATGAACGGTTATGCGAAGTTTGCAGGCACCGTTGGCTTCAAGAGTCACTGGCAGCGAGCTCGCAAGAATACAAGAGCACGAAGTGTAGAGGCCCGTCAGCGTCACTGGAGCTGATGACATGTTTACGACTCGGAACTTGATCTCCTTGACATCACCGGGCAGGCAATCGCCCAAATGAACAGTCGATGGAATGACGACTACGTCTTCCCCGCGCAGCAGCGCCCAAGCGGCTTCGGACGTCCCGAACCACCGGCAAACAATCAGGTACACAGCGATCAGCACGATCGCCGCGCCGCTGCATGTGCGAAGAACCCAATGCAGCCAAGATTTGCGTGACTCAGTCGGCATCCATGCACCCTTCTACGCCTGACGGCTTGAATCAATGCGGCCACCAAAGCGCGCGATGAAAAATGAAAACAGAAAAGTAGCGTTGGTGGCGACAACCTAATGACTCACGGTCGTTTCTGTCAAGCAACAGAACGAAGAAAAAATTTCGCGATCATCTACGTCGCTACTGGCAATTAATTTCCATGAAACGTCTAGCAGTTAATTGCTCACAAACTCTGTGGCATTTAATCCACACTACATCCGATGAAGGAACTCCGAAGCAGCGCAAGCAAATAGACAGGGCTGTCGTACCGGGAGCAACGCTCGTTCACCTCGCGCGTAGCTCGAAGGAGCGCAAGAAAACAGCCAGTCCGGATTCGACCGAATCCCAACGGGATTCAATCATTCAGCCCAGGGTTGCTCGGCTCGGCGAGCTACCCTGGGTCGGTCGTCAAAACATTGGTTTCGTACCCTGAAGGGTTGCACCCGGCGTATGTCCGAGCTTGGCGGCGTGCACCCCTGGATTAGTGGCGTTCGGCGCGGTCCCGGCGGGACATAAACAGCGAGTTTTGTCCCAAAAAATCGTGTTCGCCAAAACGGGACAATGACCGCCAATCGAAGCTTCGACCGCCGATTCATCGGTTCGGCCCGCGCCCGCCAGGTCGGTGTTCGGAAGTGCTCCCAGTCGGAGCCTGGTTCACATCGCCAGCTACAACTTGGCGGCTGCTTCGCACAGCGGCAGCTCCACGGTAAACGTGCTGCCTTTGCCCGGTTCACTCACGACGCCCACCTTGCCCCCGAATGCTTGGACCAGGTGCTTGACGATCGACAGACCCAGGCCGGTGCCGCCGAGCTCGCGCGAGCGGGCTTTGTCGACGCGGTAGAATCGCTCGAACACCCGACGCTGATCTTCCGGCTTGATACCAATGCCCGTATCGCGCACGAAAATTTGGGCCACTGGATGCTGAATGTGGGCTGCAGGTTCCTCGCTCCTCGCTCCGCGTTCCTCGCTCCTCGCTCCTTCCGCCTCGCTCCTCGCTCCTCGTTCCTCGCTCCTCAATTGGCCGCACCGCCAGCCAACAGTAACCCGCCCCTCCTCGGGCGTGTACTTAATGGCGTTGTCGATCAAATTGTCGAGGATATCGCGCAGCCCTTCTCGATCGGCCCGCACGCTGCACTGCGACCATGCGTCGGACGGCGCACCATCCATATCGACGGCCAGGCTGATCCGCTTCGCCTCGGCGGCCGACCGGTGGTCCTCCAGGCAGCGAGCCACAATTTCTGCCACACACACCGGAACGATATCGAAGACCTGCTGATCCGACTCGATGCGAGCAAGCATCAACATATCCATGATCAAGTGGTGCAGGCGATCGGCTTGTTCTTCGATGCGGGCCAGGAATTTCTGGCTCGCCTCCGGGTCGTGGAGCGCACCGTTGCGGAGCGTTTCCGCATACGCCTTGATCGAGCTGAGGGGGGTTTTCAGCTCGTGCGAAACGTTGGCGATGAAGTCGCGGCGCAGCGATTCCAGCCGTCGCAATTCGGTGGTGTCCTGCATCACCAGCACGACGCCCGGACATGGCGCGCCCGGCAGCGGTTGCACGTGAATGTCGACATATTGGATGGTGGCTGCCGGATGCGGCATGCTGGATTTGGCTTCGAGCCGCTGGGATTGGCCCGTCGAAAGGGCCGTTGTGACCGCTTCGTGCAACGCATGATTGCGGACGACTTCCAACAGCGGGCGGCCCTCGGCGGCGGTGGGCTTGAACTCGAACAACTCGCCGGCCGCGCGATTGGCAAGCACGATCCGCCGCCGAGCATCGACGGCAATCACGCCTTCAATCATGCCGCCCAGCACCGTCAATTGCCGATCGCCCGTCTGACCGAGGTGCTTCATCCGCGCATCGAGCTGCTGGCTCATCTGGTTAAACGTCCGGGCGAGCGTCCCCAGCTCGTCCCGATTGTCGACGTACACGCGGTGCCGATAATCGCCCGACGCGATGGCCTCGGCCGCTTCAGTCAACGATCCAACCGGTCGAATGATGTGGCCGACGATCCAATAAGAAAGCCCGAGCACACACAGACCAACGATGGCCACGAGGCTCCAGATCAGCCGGCGCACGGCCGCCGTTTGGACTTCAATCGAATCCACAGGCAACGCTGCGCGGACAAATCCGATGGGCTTTCCGTTCGCCGCCTCGACTCGCAGCGCAAAATAGCGTTGGGTGGCGGCCAGCGTTGCGCTAGGCCGCAGCGACCTCCCTTCCCCGCGCGTCCGTGCTTGCACAATTTCCGGCCGATCGCGATGGTTGTCCATGGCTTCCACGTCAGCAAGCGTCGTGCGCTGCGAGTCCGCCAGCACGCTTCCATCGAGCGCGACGAGCGTAAACCGCGTTTCCGCTTCACGACCGAGTCGCCGGACGCGCTCTTGAAGCGCTTCGCTGCGGCCCGACTCGATCTGATCGGCCAGCTCTGCGCCTACGACACGCGCGGCATCGCGCAGCCGGCGGTCCACTTGCTCCAAGATTCGTTTTTGCTGCCAGTCAGAGAGAATGACGCCGAACACGACCGCCGCCGCCAAATTCAAGCCGGCGCAGGTCAGCATCAGCTTCCAGAAAAGTCGAGACGAAAACATGGGGATGCTTGCAGCGATCCTCCGCGACGGCGTTGGTCGGAACGTGGGCCCTTCCAACTATCATTCACAGCCGCGGCCGAGGAGTCGAGACGAAGCCGGCGTCACGGCTGCGTGGCAGGCGGTAGACGAAGCGGAGCCGCCGGCCGTTTTGGCGTTTTTGACTCAGGATCGGTGCCAAAGCCAATTGCAGGCACGGCGCTGGCCGACGGTTCCGTGGTGGCGCCGGTCAGCACGACGACCGTCGATTTTTCAGCCGATTTTCCGGACGGAGTATTAGGGATGCCAGACGTGACACTCTTTCGTACTTCGGGGCCCTTACCCGATCGCGCTGCCGGCCCCTCGCCGACCGGCGTTGGCAGCGCCTCTTCTCGGCGCGGCAACGACGGGCCATCCACCGGCGGTGAGCTCTCCGACGGCTTCAGCGGCAGCTCTTCCTCCATCGGCTCACCTGGCGCTTCACCAATCGGTAACGACTGCTCATCATGCTGAGCATAAGGTCCACGACTCACTCTCGGAGCTTGGCCCGAGGCATAGTTCAGCGGGACCGGCCTGCTTCGCGACGCCTCGCGTTTGGCCGTGTCGTGGTAGGCCTCGCCCGGCCATGGCCCTTCCGCCAAATAAACGCCGTCGTATTCCAGCAACGTCCCCTTCACGAAGTGCACATTCTTGCTGGCGAGCGAATAACGGGCCCGATTCAAATAGTACTCGATCTCGGCTTCCGTCTGGCGTCGCTGCGCATCGAGAAACAAATCCAGCGGCGCTTTGTCGGTCTCATACGCCGTCTGGATGGCGCCAAGCTGGTCGCGGCTGGCCACGAGACGGTTGTAGCTCGTCTGAAGCACACCGTACGAGCGGTCCATTTCGGCGATCGCGTCGGCCGCTTCATGGACCACTTCGCGCTGCTGATCTTGCAGGATGGCGCGCTCGCGCACGAGGTACAATTCTGCATTTCGCACTCCGACGTGGGCCTGGCGAAAGCCGATCGGCATCGAAAGCTCAAAACCAAGCTGCCATTCCTGGAAGTCGCCCGACGTAAGGTTGCTATACGCGCCGTCGAACCTCGTGTCAGGTGGCGGTGGCGGATCGCCCAATGGGAACAGATCATCGCCGAAGCCGCGCCAGCGGTAACGTGCGACGCCATCGAGGCGTGGCAGAAGATGATTCTTGCTCGCCACCAGTTCGAGCTCGCGGCGGCGGACTAGCCACTTTTGTCGCCGCAATTCCGCGCGCCGCGTCGTCGCCTCGTCGGTGACCTGGCACCAGTCGAACTCGATCTTCGCCAGCACCGGCTCGTCGGTCGGCCTCAGCAGTTTGCAGTCGCTGGGCGGCAAGCCCATTAAGAGCCGCAGTCGTCGTTCGGCCATGAGCACGCCGCCGGTTGTGCGAAAAGCGCCGCTGGGCAAACCGTTCCAATTGCGCGACGATTCATAAGGTTCGCCACTGAGGGCGTTTTGCACATCCTGTTGGAAGCGGAAGTATTGCTCGCGCGACTGGGCTTCCTTTTCCGCCTCGCCGCCGCGGCGACCCACTTCGTACAGTGCGTAAATTTTCCGCCATGTATCGAGAGACGCGTCGCGCGCCCTTACGCGCGCGTCCAACACCCGGTAACCAAAGTACAGGTCCCAGTACGCGTTCTCGACGTTGCTGACCAGGTCGCGGACCGCGATCTCGAAGTCATTTAATGCCACGTCGGCATTCAGCCGCGCGAGCAACACGCCGGTATAAACGCCGGGCGTCGAATCCAGTCCGGCGATGCGGTTGTACTGCGTGCCGCTGCCCTGCAAAAACGGATGCCGAATCTCCATCTCGACGTTGGAGTTCCACGCGCTGGGAAAGAGATTGCCTGCCTGGTTGTTTGCGTCGTAGTCGACGTTGTGGCGGATCGTAAACCGAGAGCCGGTGACAGCACGCTTGGTGATCGCGGCCTGAAATACTCCGAGATCCTGTTGCACGATTGTTGAGCCGCCGCCAAAGAACTCGTTGTTGAATGCGCGGTCGTTTTTCTCCCAATAGGTGCTCGTCAGGAATTGGGCGTCGAATTCACTTAGCGCAGCTTCGATGCCGAATCGCGGATCGGTTTCAGCCAGCGCCGGGTCGAGCGTGGTGCGAATCGTTGACGGCGCCCGCACGACCGCGCCGCCCAGGTCGCGCATGACCTTTGAATTGGCCAGCGCGAGCTGGATCACTTCTTCCAGCGAAACGTCCCAATATTCGGGCGTCCCCTGAGTGTCGATCGTCCAAGGATGCGGAGAAGCTAAGGACGGGTCGGCGTTCATCGCCGTGCAGCTCGATTCCACCGGATACTCGATCTCCGAAGCCACGCGTTCGTAGGCGCCTGGCGGCGCGCAGTTCTCGAATGAACGACTGCCTTGCCACAGGCATCCGCTTGGGACAGCGGTCGTGGCAGCCAGTAGCAGCGTCAAGTATTTGTGACCGCGGTGCATGCCGTGTAAGCCCGGCCTTTGTGCCTTGGAGATAAGTTCGCGGACGGAAGTCGGGCTGCATGCTGGCGCGCACGCCAGCGGCGCCCTGGACGGTCAGGTCGTCGGTCTTTTTTTCGGCACTCAAAATCGTCACCATGATGATTTTCGCTATAATTGAAACAGATTTCGCATGCTTCCTAGACTGACAACCAATCGGATCGTGGTGCATTGCGGGCATTTTGGGGCAGTTGAAGCTGGCGGCAGACTTCGTTTTGAGTCGCGTGGGTCGTGTAACCCCGACCACTGATGCAGGCGGCAACGGTTATTGAGGCGCTAGCTTGGCTAGCGAGCGCTTAACGGCGTGTATGCAAAGCCGGCATGGCTATACTGAGGGCATATGTCCACTCCTCTTTCGGCGGCGGGTGCGTCGTCGGAGTCGCATGCCTGGCACGAGTTGGAAGACGTATTTGCCCGGTTAGGCCAACTGGCTCGCTCCGCCATCGCACCGCACGAATTCTATCGCACCGTGCTTGACGAAAGCATCCGCGCTCTTTCCGCGCTCGGCGGCGCGGTATGGTTGCGCAGCACTGGCGGGCTATTTCAGCCCATCGTGCAGGTTGACTGGCCTCGACACGCATTTGCCCAGGATGAACCAGCGCGCCGCGCGCATGAGTCGCTGCTCGTCGAAGCTGCAGCGAGCGGACATGTCGTTACGGTTTCGCCGCATTCGGGCGATCCGGGCGACATCGGCAATCCAACCGATCATGTCTTGCTGATTGCGCCGGTGAATCTTCCAGACCATGGAGCAACCGACCAGACGGCGCCAAATCGACCGGGCGAATCGGCAAGTGGGGGCACAACTTCGACGCCCGCCATGATTGAGCTCATGGTGCGCGTCGGGGCGAGCCCGGCGAACTATCGCGGCTACCAGGAATTCCTGACCGCTGTTTGCGATTTGGCGGCCGACTTCCATGCTTTTGATGAGCTGCGCCAGCTTCGGCAGGGCGAAACCTATCGCGGGCAATTGCTCGCGCTGAGCCACGACGTACATCGCCAGTTCAATCTTTCCGAAACGGCCTACATTGTGGCGAACGAAGGTCGCCGCGTCGTGGGTTGCGATCGGCTGAGCGTGCTGGTCGCGCGTGGACGCCGTTGCCGGCTGCTTGCCACCAGCGGCGTAAGCCGAGCCGAACGCCGCAGCGGCGCGACACGGGGGCTCGAGCAAGTTGCAGAGTTGGTCCGCCACACGGATGAGCCGGCTATTTACACTGACGGCCAAAGCGATGCACTTCCGCCCGTTGCCGAGGCGTTGGAGCAGCATGCCGAGGAGTCTCATGCCCGGCACGTTGCGGCAGTTCCGATCCGTCGTCCAATCGACCACGTGGACGCTGAATCGCAATTGACATCGCCTCAAAGCCACGGCAAGCGGCACGACCCTCCGCTGTTCGTCATGGTAGCGGAGCGATTTGACGCAGGCGAAGGCGAACTGCATCGCGATCGACTAGTGGAAGTGGCGGCCATTTGTGGGACAGCGCTGTACAACGCGCTCGAATACGACCGCCTGCCGCTTGGTTGGCTGTTGCGGCCGGTTGGCAGCGTTAAACAAGCGATAACCGCACATCTGCCGCGCAGTTTGCTGGTGCTTGGTGTCGTTAGCGCCGCTGTGGCGTCGCTTGTCCTGGTTCCGGCCGATTTCAATATCGAAGCGCCCGGCACGCTACAGCCTGTCGTGCGTCGCGACGTGTTTGCGCCGCGCAGCGGGCTGGTCGATGAAGTGCTTATCGCGCACGGGGCCGACGTTGCCGCCGGGCAACCGCTGGTGCGGATGCGAGACGCCTCGCTGGAATTGGAGCTTAAGCGCGTCGACGGCGAGCTGGAAACGGCCCAGCGGCAGCTCGACGCAGTGCGGGCCACGAGAACCAACCGCGCCATTCGCGATGCCAATCCGACCGACGCTTACCGGCTTTCCGCCGAAGAACGCGAGATTCAGCAGCGGCTTGAAAATCTGCGACGCGAGCTGGATCTCTTGAACCACGAACGCCAGCAGCTTGTTGTTACCAGCCCGATTGCCGGACGTGTGCTGACTTGGGACGTGGCCAATCGGCTGGCGGCCAGGCTGGTGGAGCGTGGTGAGGTGCTTGTCACTGTAGCGGATCTGTCCGCTGATTGGCAGCTTGAGCTTGACGTCCCGGACGATCGCATCGGCCACGTGCTGGCAGCTCAGCAGGAACTGCAGCGCAATTTGCCAGTCCGCTTTCGGTTGAGTTCTGACGACCGCGAGCAACATCGGGGCTACGTTGCCGAAATTTGTCAGACGGCGGACGTGGCGACCGATGAAGCCACCGCGGCTTCGCCGACCGTGTTGGTGAAAGTCGCGTTGAACTCGGCCGAGCTGGGCGACGCCGCACGGCGCGAGCTGCGGCCGGGCGTTTCGGCGCGGGCGCAAATCGCGTGTGGCCGACGGCCGGTCGGCTACGTCTGGTTGCACGATATCTGGGACGCGGCCATCGAGTGGCTGCGGTTTTGAAACGGATGAATCATGCTTCGACAACAACTTCACATTGGGTACCGATTCACTACGATCATGGGCATAGTCGCGCTTGCGCCGACCGTGGCTCGTTCGCAGGCGGTGGAAGTCGAATCGGTGGTCCTGCGGCTGTTGGAAGAAGCCGAAGTGCCGGCACAAGAGGCGGGCGTTGTGACGGCCGTAGCGGTCCGGGAGGGCCAACGAGTCAAACAGGGTGAGTTGTTGACACAGATCGACGACCAGGTCGCCCGACTGGCAGCCGACGCGGCAAAGGCAGAATTCGAGATCGCCCGCGCCAAGGCCACGAACGATGTGCGAATTCGATTTGCGAAAAAAGCGCTCGAGGTATCGGAAGCGGAGCTGCGGCGCTCGACAGAGTCGATTGAACGGTTCGCCAAAAGCGTGTCGCAGTCGCAGCTTGATGTGGAAGAACTCACGGTCCAGCGCAACCGGCTTGAAGCGGAGCAGGCGGAGCACGAGCAGCAGATCGCGAGATTGGAATTGAACGGCAAGCAAAACGAGTTCACGGCCGCCCAGGCGGAAGTCGCGCGGCGGCGGATCGTCGCCCCGTTCGACGGCGTGATCGTGCAGGTGTATGTACGCAAGGGCGAATGGGTCGAGCCCGGCCAGCAGGCGCTGCGAATTGTCAACGTCGATCGACTCAAGGCTGAAGGGTTTATCCCCGCCGCTCAGGCCACGGCGAGCATGGCTGGAAAACCGGTCAGGCTTACTATGGGACCCAGCGGCGAGACGGATCCCATCGCGGGCACCATCGTTTTCGTCAGCCCCGAGGTCGATCCCATCACGGGCCAGGTCCGCATGTGGTCGGAGATCGATAACCGTGACGGCCGGCTGCGCCCAGGCCAGCCGGCGAGGATGGTGATTGAGTAAGACGGGTGGCACGCCCTGAAAGGGCGTGTTAAGGCAAGCACCGGAAAGCTACCACGCCCTTCGCGGAGCCTCAGGGCGTGCCACACTTTGCAATTCGGCAATAGCAACAATGTCAAAACCGCTCGCCTCCATCGATCGACCGCTCGCGCTGCGGCTGCGGCCGGATTTGCAGCCATTGCCGGTGGAAATGTCCGGTGCGACGACGTGGATCGTCAAAGATCCGGTGACGCTCGAGCATTTCCAATTCTCGGCGGCCGAATACGCGCTGATGGATCGACTGCGCAGGCCGGTGAGCATCGCCGAGCTGCAGCGCTGGTTTGAGCGCGAGTTTGCGCCGCGAACGATCACGCCGCAAGCCGTCTGGGAGTTCTTGAGCCGGCTCCACGAAGCGGGGCTCGTGATCAGCGATGCACCAGGGCAGGGCCAGGAGCTCTCCGCTCGGATGCGGCGCGAGCGGACCCGGAATTGGGCGATGTCGTGGACTCGGTTGCTGGCGATCCGCTTCCGCGGCGTCGACCCTGACGCTTTCCTCACCGCTACGCACGAGCGATGCCGGTGGCTGTTTTCCAAACCAGCCCTTGCCGTCGCGACCGCGGTGGTTCTGTATGCACTGTGGCTGGTGGTCGGGCACTTCGACGAATTCCGCAGCCGCTTGCCCGAATTGGCGGCGCTTGTCGATGCACGGAACCTGACGTGGCTGCTATTGGCGATCGGCGGCGTGAAAGTGCTGCACGAACTGGGCCACGCCCTCGCCTGCAAACACTTCGGCGGCGAGGTGCGTGAACTGGGATTCATGCTGCTGGTGTTCGCGCCGTGCCTGTACTGCGATGTCAGCGACGCCTGGCGCCTGACGAGCAAATGGCGGCGGATCGCCGTTTCGGCCGCCGGCGTTTTGGTCGAGCTCACTCTGGCCGCAGTCGCCACGATCGTGTGGTGGCATGCCGAGCCGGGCATCCTCAAACTTGTTGCGCTCGACGTGATGATCATTTGCACGGTGAACACACTGCTCGTAAACGGCAATCCGCTGTTGCGCTACGACGGTTACTACATCCTCTCCGACCTTGCAGAGACGCCCAATCTGTGGCAGCGATCCCGCGACGTGCTGCGGCGATGGACAACACACTGGCTTTTTGCGAGCCGGGCCGCGGGCACCGCCGCATCGCGGTGGTCGGGCCCCGGCGACGACCCGCTCGTTCCCGCGCGGCAACGGCCCTGGTTGGCGCTTTATGCGATGGCATCCAAGCTGTATCTCACGTTGGTTTTCGTGACGATCGTGTGGGGGCTCGTGCAATTTCTTTACCCGTATCATCTGCAAAACCTGGCGTATGCCGTGGGCCTTACGGTGCTGGGCAGTGCGCTTGTGGGACCGGTCACCAATGCGGTTCGACTGGCGCGCAATCCGCTGCGTCGCGGTGAATTGCGCACCGGCCGGCTGGCGCTGATCACGGCGCTCGGTCTTGCCTCGGCGGTGGCCGTGCTATCGCTGCCCGTGAATTACTATGTGAAAGCGCCCGTGGTGTTGTTGCCTGAGGATGCGTTGCGCGTGTACGCAACGATCGAAGGCACGCTTGTCGAAGCGCGGCCGGCTGGAGCGAATGTGAAGCGTGGCGAGATCATCGGCAAGCTCGAGAACATCGAAACGGGATTGGAACTCGCGCGGCTGGAAGGCGAGCAGCGGCTGCGGCAAATGCGCGTCGAGCATCTTGAGCGGTTGCGCGGTCTGGACCGCCAAGCGAATGACGAGCTGCCGACGGCTCGAGCAGCCCTCACGGACAGCGAGCGCCGGCTGGCAGAGCTGCGCCGCGAGACGGAGCGGCTGACGCTCACGGCACCGGCTGACGGCATGATCATTTCAGCGCCGCGAACGGAAGATCCCCCTCGAGGGGCCATTCGGCTGGCGACGTGGTCGGGCTCACTGCTTGAGCCGACCAATCGAGGCGCTCACGTCGAGCCCGGCACGCTCGTATGTCTCATAGGCGATCCGTCGCGGCTCAATGCCGTGCTGCTGGTAGATGATACAGACGTGAAACGCCTCGAGCCCGGCCAACGAGCTCTGTTGCGTATCGAACAACTGCCCGGCCAGGTGATCGAGGGCGAAGTCGTCGACGTGGCGCGGCACGATGTGCGCGACGTCGACAGTGAACCGGCCGGCCGTGCTGACCTGGCGTCGCTCTTCAATGGAGTCGTGCCGCCGGGGAAAACCGGCTCGCTCTATCAGGCGCGCGTGCGGTTCGATTCGGTGCCACAAAAATCGCTGGTGATCGGCGGCCGCGGCGAGGCGAAAGTCGCCGCCGAACGGATCACGCTGGCCCGCCGCATCCTGCGCTACTTTATGCAAACGTTCCGCCTGCCGATGTGAAGCGGTTGTTCGGGCTTTGTCTCGGCTGATGAAGCTAAACCGCAAGCGGCTGGAGGCGCGCACGGCGATGTATTCGCGCGAAGACGCAAGTGGTTTGCAGCAAACTATTGACAATGGCGCTAAAGGAACAAGCCCGTCCGCGTCATGGAATTAAGAACACCATGCCGGTCCAGACGCCGCCTCCGGCGGCGGCGGCGAGTGGGCTACAGGGCGGCCAGTGGTGGCGCCAGGGTGGGCAGCTGCCGGGGCGGTAGTGGCCGAGCGTGTAGACGCATTCGCAAGGGCACTCGACTGCCATGCAATACGGCAGCGCCGGCACGGTGGCGAAGAAGTGCGCGGCGGAGACACCGGCCTGCAGGCAGTCGGGGCAGCCGTAGCCGTGGCGTTCGAGGTTGATCTGCTCGAAGTAGAGCGGGCGGTGGCAGAGGCACGTGGCTTCCCAGTTGTACACGTACGTGGCCCAGCAGCGGTCGCCGCGGCGACCGGCGAGCGCGCCGGCCGATTGATTGAGCTGGCTCCAACATGCAGTTGCCGGATCGTTCGGCAACTGACCGGTGGGCAACGCGATGCTGATCCCCAGCTCGCCCAACGGCTTTCCCGCCATGCCGGCGCATGGATCTTTCGAGAGATCCACTTGAGACGCGTCGCCAGAAGTTTCTGCAGGCTGCGTCTGGAAGCTCGCTTGCTGTGGAATCACTTGCAGCGGGCGAATCAAATACGAGCGCTCGTCGATCGGCGCGATGAGCCACGGTTCATCGAACGCTTTGCGCGCGGGTGTGCGGGTCTCGGGCAGGTCGGATTCGAACGGATCGTAACCGTCGCTCATGGCCGGTAGAAGCACCAGCTCTGTGGCGGTGGATTCTGCCGTCGCCAGTTTTGCGGACGCGAACGCGAGAAAGAGGCCCGCCAGCAGGGCGAAGCCAAATCGGGCTGCGCGCGGGCAGGCATTGGTGACCAGCGGGACGGAAAACAATTCGCACATGGCGGCGGCTCGCTAGCGGGTAAGACGAGAAGGCAATATCCGGCTTCTCTCGTTTCGGCAGCCGCCGCGGGGGCCTTGAGCACAACCGATATAATCGGCTTGTTTTAGCGGGGGTCGGCGCGTCTGCGAGATGGGAGTAATCAGCCAATTCGTCGCTGAAGAATCCTCGCAAAGCTAGAGCGATCCATGAGATACGTCACGCAGAATGTTTGACAATCAGCCCCATTTGTCGTGATAATAAGCGGTTGGCGTCTTTTGCGACGTCTCCGAGAATCCCACCGCCTGGGCCGTCATTAGCGGTCGGGAAGCCAAGGTTTTCTTCTCCTCAGGAACGGACCATGCGACTGTCTTGGTTTTCCGGGTCACGGCCGCGACGACGCCGCGCAGCACGCCGCCGTTTTGCCGTCGAGCCGCTGCGGGTCCGCCGGCTCGAGCGCCGCCGGGTGCTGGATGCGGCCCTGTCCAGTCTGGTGGTCAGCCCAACGATGGTGGTCGATAGCCCGGAGCCGGCCCCTACGGACACCGGCCAGGAAGCCCTGCAATTCGATTGGTCCGGAGTTGGAGCCGGCAATGGCGGTGGGCAGAGCGGGTACGTGGACGCGAATCAGCCGACCGGGCCGGTCGACGTGTCGGCGAATGACGCGCTCCAAACTGAGAATCCATACGCGCTCGCAGTCCAAGCGGGGGCCGGCGCTGGTGCGTCGGCCGTCGTCATGGCGAACATGGTTGCCAATATCGAGCCGGTGCTCGTGGTGGCTGTGGATCAAACCGTGAATGAGGGCCAGCCGCTGGACTTGAGCGGCACGGGGTCCGCGCCGCCGCTGGGACTGTATGTCGACCCTGATCTGGCGGACATGCACATGGCGACCGTGGACTGGGGAGATGTCACGCCGACCGAAATGGCCACCATCTTTGCGGGACCCGGCGCGGGCGCGCTGGGGGGCATGCACACGTACGCGGATGATGGCCCGTACACCGTGACGGTCACCGTGTCGGACAACAACGGCGGCAGCGACACGAAGACCTTTGACGTCATGGTGAACAACGTGGCGCCGACGGCAACGCTTGCCAACAACGGGCCAGTCGACGAAGGCTCCGGCGCGACCGTGTTTTTTATGGACCAGTTCGATCCCAGCACCGCCGACACGGCGGCTGGTTTTCGCTATGCCTACGACTTCAACAACGACGGCACGTTCGAAGTGGGCGATGGCACGTATGCCGGCTCGGTGACGAACGACAGCCAGGCAGTGCCGGCCAGTTACTTCGTTGAGGGACCCGACATTCAGACCGTCCGAGCAAGGATCATCGATAAAGATGGTGGCTTCAAAGACTACATGACTGATGTCGGAGTGGTCAATGTCCAGCCAGTGCTGACCGTGCCGGATACGGACTTCATTCCCGTTATCGTTAATGAAGGGCAGTTGCTTGATCTAAGCGGAGTTACAGGGCCGCCTCTAGGATTGTTCGTTGACGACGGAATACTCGACACGCACACGGCAACGATCGACTGGGATGACGGCACGATTGACCCTGCTATGGTGTTTCAAGGTATGGGTTCCGGCGCGCTTGGTGGCATGCACACCTACGCCGACAATGGCACGTACACCGTGACGGTCCGAGTGACGGACGACGATGGTGGTTTTGACGAAGAAATGTTCAACGTCATCGTCAACAACGTGGCGCCGACGGCAACGCTTGCCAACAACGGGCCAGTCGACGAAGGCTCCGGCGCGACCGTGTTTTTTATGGACCAGTTCGATCCCAGCACCGCCGACACGGCGGCTGGTTTTCGCTATGCCTACGACTTCAACAACGACGGCACGTTCGAAGTGGGCGATGGCACGTATGCCGGCTCGGTGACGAACGACAGCCAGGCAGTGCCGGCCAGTTACTTCGTTGAGGGACCCGACATTCAGACCGTCCGAGCAAGGATCATCGATAAAGATGGTGGCTTCAAAGACTACATGACTGATGTCGGAGTGGTCAATGTCCAGCCAGTGCTGACCGTGCCGGATACGGACTTCATTCCCGTTATCGTTAATGAAGGGCAGTTGCTTGATCTAAGCGGAGTTACAGGGCCGCCTCTAGGATTGTTCGTTGACGACGGAATACTCGACACGCACACGGCAACGATCGACTGGGATGACGGCACGATTGACCCTGCTATGGTGTTTCAAGGTATGGGTTCCGGCGCGCTTGGTGGCATGCACACCTACGCCGACAATGGCACGTACACCGTGACGGTCCGAGTGACGGACGACGATGGTGGTTTTGACGAAGAAATGTTCAAGGTCATCGTCAACAACGTGGCGCCGACGCTCACGCTCAGCGGCGCGCCGGACGTCGATGAGGGCAGCAATTACACACTTAATTTGGCGTCATTCGATCCCGGAACGGACACCATTACGCAGTGGACGATCAATTGGGGCGACAGCGTGGATGTCGTCGCGGGAAATCCGGCGAGCGTTACGCACATCTACGCCGACGGCAATGCGAATTTCACGATCACGGCCATGGCCACGGACGAAGACGGCACGTTCCCCGCCGGCAACAGCGTGATGGTCGCCGTGAATAATGTGGTGCCCAAGCTGGCCGAGATCAGTGATCAGATGGTGAATGAAGGGACGGAGCTGTCGATCACCGACCTGGGCATGATTATGGACCAGGGGTTCCGGGATTTAGCGCTCGGGACCGATGAGACGTTCCGCTTTTGGATCGATTGGGGCGACCGCGATCTATTATTGGATCCATTAGCACCGGTCACAGGCAGCGCCACGATCGATCACGTGGGCGGGCCAATGGATTCCACGCTGGCGTCATTCAACGGCGCGCACACGTTTGCCGACGACGGTGACTACCTGGTGAGGGTGCGTGTGGCGGACGACGACATGGGCGCGTTTTCGATGTCGGGACTGTTCGAGACCGGCGTCGCCGGCACGCACTTCGTCGAGCGCCAATTCATTGTCCACGTCGAGAACGAAGACCCCACCGTCCTCCTTCCGCACGGCCAGTCTTTGACCGTCTTCGAAGGTGAGACGATTTCGTTCAGCGATCTGGCGACCTTCACCGATCCGGGGTTCGATAACCCATTGAATCCGAACGGGCCCGTGCTGCCGTTGATTGCCGACCCGCTGAATGAAAAGTTCACGTACGACATTGATTGGGGTGATGGTCGCAATCCGGTTGTGGGGATGAGCATTGACGATATGAATGGAATGGTGGGCCTCGACTCCAGCGGCACAATCCCGGGGACGCATATCTACGCGGATGACGGCGTTTACCAGGTCAAGATCACGGTGCACGACGACAACGGCGGCGTCGGCATCAACGAGTTCTTTGTCACCGTCAACAATGTGCCGCCGTCGCTCACGGGCAATTTAGGCGGCCTACAGGTCGATGAGGGCTTGCCGTTCGTGCTGTCCGATTTGGGCGGCAGCACATTCAACTTGGGTCTTGGCATCACCGATCCGGGCTTCGACAATCCGCTCAATCCGAGCGGCGCGACTCAGGAAACGTTTATTGGCGTCACGATCGATTGGGGCGACGGCACGGCGAGTGATGCCTTGATGGACGCGAATCGCGTGAGCGATCTCATTGATGGGCCCACCACCGCGCTGCTGCAACACAAGCCGCACGTGTATGCGGACAACGGCACGTATCTGGTTACGATCACGCTCACCGACGACAACGGCGGCCAGATCACGCCACAGCAAATCGAAATCCAAGTGAACAATGTGGCGCCAACTTTGACGCTGACGAGCGATTTCTTCAGCGTCAATGAAGCCTCGACGATGACGATTGCCGACCTGGGCACGTTCACTGACCCCGGATTCACGGACGCAGGCAACAACCCGCCGAGCAGCGAAACGTTTACCTACTGGATCCGCTGGGGCGACGGGACGATTGAAACCGGCAAACTGCCGAGCAGCGTCGTGAATGGAATGCATCCGGACATGCTCACGCCGGAGGTCATCATCCCGACCATCGGCATGCTCTCCGACGGCCACTTTTATGCCGATAACGACACTCCCAACGCGGCCGATAACATCGTCGACAACAAATACACGATTACCGTTCGTCTGGCGGACGACGACATGTCGGCGAACTTCGCCGCGGGCGTCAATGGCGTCGATTACGTCGAGAAACAGATCGTGGTCGAGGTGCTCAATGTGAACCCGACGCTTCAGCCGATCACGGCGACCGACGTGGAGCCGACGGGGCGCACGACGCTGAACCTCACGTTTTCCGATCCAGGGGCCGATTCGTTCCAGGTGCTTGTCGATTGGGGCGACCAGCTGAACTTGCCCCCGGACCAGCGGTTTGTGGTCGAAACGGTGCACGCAGGACCGGTGCCACCGGGATCACCGGTGAGCTTCACGCTCGAGCACTTCTACACCGGCCCGCCGGACCCGCTCAACGCCTCGGCCGACATCGTCATCACGGTGAAGATTTTCGACGACGATGCACTAACTGCGAACGTGGTTCAGCCCGGCATCAGCAATTTGGAGTCGGTCGCCATCAGCAACCCGGGTATCGAGACGACGAATGTGGCGATCGACACGACGCCGCAAGTGCCGCGGCTCGACTTCACGCCGCCGGCGCCGCTCCAGGTGCTATTGGATCAGGCATCGTCGTCGATTCAAACGTTGCAATCCCAGGATACCCGCGTGGCGAGCGGGGACGCGGCGATTACCTCGGAGTTTCACCTCGAGCTGGTCGTGCTTTCGCTGGACGGCACGGAACTTCAAACACACCGGCTCAAGGACGAAGCGCTGTTGGATCTCAACAAACTCTTTGCCACCCTTCCGGACGGCCGCTACCAGATTGTCCTCGTCCGAACCGACAACAACTCGCGTCGGCTCGTGATCGAGGTCTATGTGCGGCGTGGCCGCGTGATCGATCCGTCGGACGACTCAGAGGGCACGCGCGACCGGCCGCCCACCAGCGAAGCACCGCTCGAGATCGAGGCGCTGCCGCTGGACCAGAACCCGTTCCTCGAGCCGATGTCGAAAAACCTCCAGATGCAGGGCGAGCCCCAGGCAGTGAGCGGTGAAATGGCGGAGGGCGGCGAAGCGCCCAATCAACATCCCACGCTTGTGAGCCCGCGCTCGCTGCGATGGGCGGCGCCGCTAGCCGGGCTGGCTTTGGCGGCCGGCGGGAATTGGTCGCAACGGCTGGAGGCAGCGCTGCGGCAGGCTGACGACCGAGCCTGGCAGCGGCTGCGCCGGGCCGGCCGATTGCGGCGACGCACCAGCCATACCAGCAGCCAAACTAAGATAAGCGAATCGAATTACACGCGAGTACAATAGGTCTCATTGAGCTTGCTTGCGCCTCCGCGCACGAACCGAGGTAGGTATGCGAAAGTGTCACGCTTGTCAGGGCGACATCGATCAAGCCGCCGCGGCGGCCGGGAAGTGCCCTCATTGCGGCGCCGTGCTGCGTAAGCTCGCGCAGCGTACCATCGAGGACAAGCTGTCGCTGCGTGGTCCGGAAAACGGCGGGAAAAAGGATGAGCCTGCGTCGGATGATCTGGGCGCGGAAGAATCGATTGAGCTCGAACTCCCCGGTCCGGCCGGTCCAACAATTCAGATGAGCCAGTCGGACACGGCCGATGAAAACGGCAACGCGCAGGATCCCACTTCATCGCCCGCGAAAGCCAGCGATCCGGAGCGGAAATCGCCGACCGTGCCCGACCGTTCCGACTTGACCGTCATGTTCGACCAAGTGGTCAGCGAGTCTGGGGACGATCCGCAGAAAAAAGCCACGCGTCGCTCGACCCATACTCTGGAGAGCGACCGGACGATCGACCTTGAAGTGTCGCCGGCCGATGCGCGGCATCTCGATTCGCAGTGGCGCGGCACATTCGACAGCGAGGCCCGACAAGGCCAGACCATTCGGCAGCGGGAAACGGTGACGGGCTTTCGGTCGTCGCTGCCCGTGAAGTCGCGGTACATTCGCGAAAGGCGGAAAGCCGGCGGCCCGCCGCCCAAGACGCTGGCCGAAGTGCCCGATTATGAGCTCCTGGACATCATCGGCGAAGGCGGCATGGGGGTGGTCTACGCGGCCCACCAGTCGTCGATCGCCCGCACGGTGGCCGTGAAGATGCTCAAGCCGTCGGCCAAGATCCGCGAAGACCAGCGCGACAAGTTCATCTCGGAAGCGGTCGTCACGGGCGAGCTGGACCATCCGAACATCGTGCCGATTTACGACCTGGGGGCGAACGACGAGGGCGCGCTATTCTATTCGATGAAGCGGGTCCGCGGCACGCCCTGGGACAAAGTCATTCAGCAGAAGCAGCTCGACGAGAACCTGAGCATATTGCTGCGCGTGGCCGACGCGGTGGCGTTCGCGCACGCGGGCGGCGTCATCCATCGCGATTTGAAGCCGGAAAACGTCATGCTGGGCGATTACGGCGAAGTGCTGGTGATGGACTGGGGACTGGCGCGGATCACACCCGAGTTCGCCCATGCCGACGCGGTGTTTCAGCCCGACAGCCTGGGCGGCACGCCGGCTTACATGGCGCCGGAGATGGCCCGCGGGCCGGTCGAGAACATCGACAAGACGAGCGACATCTACCTGCTGGGCGCAATCTTGTATGAGATCATCGGCGGCCAGCCGCCGCACTCGGGGCGCGACGTGATGCAATGCCTGATGGCCGCGACGCAGAACCGCATCGACCCGATCCGCTACGACGGCGAGCTGAAAGACCTTGCGCTCAAGGCGATGGCGACGCGGCAAGAGGACCGCTACCAGACGGTCAAAGAGTTTCAGGAGGCGGTTCGCACTTACCAATCGCATTCGGAAAGCCTCGTGCTGACTGCGCACGCGAACCAGAACCTGCACAAGGCCCGCGCGTCGAACGATTACCAGCTTTTTGCCCGTGCGCTGTACGGCTTCCAGGAGTCGCTGACGCTGTGGGACGGCAACGGGCGGGCTCGCGCGCTGTTGACCGAGACGAAGCGCGACTACGCGAAATGCGCGCTCGACAAAGGCGACTTCGATCTGGCGGCATCGCTGCTCGACCCCACTGATGGCGAACATCAGGCGCTCTTGAAGCAAGTCGAGGCCGGCCGGGCCGAGCGCGACGCCCGGCAGCGTCGGCTGCGGCTCGCCAAACGGGCGGTTGCCGCGCTCGTGGCGATCGTGGTGGTCACGATCACTGTGGCGTATTTCCAAGTCAGCGCCGCACGGGATGAAGCGGTGCACCAGAAGGACGTGGCCGTCGTTGCGCAAAAAGGCGAGGCCACCGCGCGCCAACAGGCCGAACGCGATCGCGATGCGGCCACTTTGGCCAAAGCGGAAGAGGAAAAAGCGCGGAAGTTGGCGGACGAACGCCGCACCGCCGCAGAGCTCGCTCAGAAAAACGAGGCCCTGGCACGCCAGGAGGAAGAAAAACAGCGCAAAGCGGCCGAAGAGGCCAAGCAACGCGAAGAGTACGAAGCGTACGTCGCGCAAATCGGCCTGGCGGCCGCCAAGATCAACGACAATGCCTACGATTTCGCCTTGGATTTGCTCGACGCGAGCAAGCCGGAGCTGCGCAATTGGGAGTGGGGCCGGCTGGTGCATTTGTCGCAACTCGGCGCCGGCTCCCATGAATTGGGCGGGCCGGTCGACGCCGTGGCCTATTCGCCGGATGGCCAGTCGTTTGTGACGGGCGATTTCGCCGGACAAGTGACGGTGCGCGACGCGCGGACCGGCAAGGTGCGGTTCCAGGTTCCGCACGGGCAGTACGTGCTCTCGGTCGCCTATTCGCCGGACGGCCGGCAAATCGCCAGCGGCAGCAGCGACAAAACGATCAAGATTCTCGACGCCGCCAGTGGAAAGGAAATCATGACGCTGCCAGGCCACGCGGACGGTGTCCTCACAGTGCGCTATTCTCCCGATGGTCGCCAGCTACTGAGCGGATCGTACGACAATACGGCCCGGCTGTGGGATCTCGCGTCCCGCCGGATGCTACAAGAGCTGAAGGGACACACATGGTGGGTGTGGTCGGCGGAATTCTCGCCAGATGCGCGAAGGATCGTCACCGCGGGGCAGGATGGGAAGGCGATTGTGTGGCAGAAGCAGGGAGCGGGGAGCGGGGAGCAGGGAGCGGAAAATACACAAGGTTACTCGCGACTCACCGAATTCACGGGGCACGACGGCGCGGTGTACTCGGCAAAGTTCTCGCCCGACGGCAAGCTTGTCGCCACCGGCGGCTACGACAAGCGGCTCATGATTTGGAGTCCGGACGAAGTTCAGCCGGTCGACATCGGCCGGCGGCTGGATCGTCAGCCTGATCCAAAGCCCAATTATCAGATACTTTCAGCACACGACGGGCCGGTCCGCTCGGTGGCATTTTCGCCGAACGGGCAGTTGGTGCTCACCGGCAGCGAAGACAACACGATCCGCATCTGGGACGTCGCGGCGGGAAAAGCGGTGAAAACTTTGCGGGGGCACGGCAGCGGCGTACGCGCCTGCGCGTTCTCGCCGGATGGCGAGTGGGTGCTCTCCGGCGGCGACGACCAGCGCGCGCGGCTGTGGAACATGCAAGGTTACCAGGAGGTGCGGGTGTTGCACGCCACCGTGTTTTCAGGCCATGAGGATGCGGTGCTGGCCGCGCGGTTTTCGCGCGATGGCCGCCACATCGTCACGGCCAGCCGCGATCGCACGGCCAGCCTGTGGGACGCGGCAACCGGTAAGCCACTGCGGCGGTTTGAAGAGGGCCATGAGTTTCTGGTCTCCGGCGCCGCGTTCTTTCTCGATGGCCTGCACCTGGCGACCGGCGCTGGTGACAACTCGGTGCGGATCTGGAATCTAACGGCCGGCACGGAGGAAGTGCTGCTCAGCCCGACCGGCCGGATTGGCACCCTTGCCGTCTCGCCGGACGGAAACTGGGTTGCCACCGGCAGCACGGGAACAGAGATCAAGATTTGGAATGCTCGCACGGGCGAACTGGCCGCGACACTAAGCGGCCACACCGCCGAGATTTCGGCACTGGCGTTTTCGCCCACGGGCGAATCGTTGGCCAGCGGCGGCAACCGCGGCCGCGTGCGGTTGTGGCGACACGCGGATCGGGGCGGTACTTCGGCCTGGACCTTCGAGCACGAATTGGAAGGGCACAGCGGCTCGATTACCGGACTGCGCTTCACGCCCGACGGCCGGCGGCTCATCACGGCTAGCGGCGACCGCACTTGCGGCCAGTGGGACGTGGCCAGCGGCGAAGAACTGCGGCAGCTCGTCTTAAAGCATCCCGAATGGGTCACATCGCTCGACATTTCCGCCGACGGCACGATGGCGCTCACCACCTGCGATGACGGCGTCGCGCGGCTCTGGCAGCTGGCCGATGCCACGCAACTCGCGGCCGTGCAGTCGCCCGGTAAACCGTTCAATTCGGTCGGCTTCTCACCGGATAGCACTACCGCCGTGCTCACCTCGGCTGAGGACAAACGCGTGCGGCTGTGGGATTTGTCGACGGCACTCGCCGCGAACAATACAACAACGTCGGAACAACTTGGCGAACCATTTTTAGACTTCAACGCCACCGGCGGCGAGGTTTGGGCGGCGAAGTTTGCACCTGATGGGCGGCATGTGCTGACGATCGGGGGCAATGACGCGCAATTGTGGAATCTTGAATCGCGCCGACCCGTAGTGCGCTATAGTCCCCACGGCGCCGTGGCCTCCGCGGCCGTGTCGCCGGACGGGCGACTCGTGGCCACGGGAAGCTGGGACCATTCGGCAAAGATTTGGGACGCCGCAACGGGCCGCGCGATCCGCAAGCTGGATGGCGGACATGCCGGGTACATCAACTCGGTGGAGTTTTCTCAAGATGGCCGCGAGCTGTTGACCGCAAGTGACGACGGCACGGCGCGGTTGTGGGACGTTGAATCTGGTAAGCCCAGCGGCATCGTGCTGCGCGGCCACACGGCGCGCGTTCTGGCGGCGACTTATTCGCCGGACGGAATGCGAGTTCTAACCGTCAGCGGCGATAAGACAGCGCGAATCTGGGACCGAACTAGCGGCAAAGTGCTGCACACGCTCAGCGGACATCGCTGGGCCGTGCTGTCGGGCCAGTTCTCTCCTGATGGGAAGCGCGTCATCACGGGCAGCCAAGACGAAACGGCGAAAATTTGGGACGCCACGACGGGCAAGGAGCTGCGTGCTTTGCAAGGCCACACGGCAGCCGTCACATCGGTTGCCATTTCGCCCGATGGTGTCCGCGCTTTAACAGGCAGTCAGGATTACACGGCCAAGCTGTGGGATGCCGAAACAGGCAAGGAGATTCTTTCGCTGCCCGGACACACGCAAGAAATCACTTCGGTGAGCTTCTCGCCGGAGGGCCGCAACGTGCTTACCGCAAGCCGCGACGGCACGGCAATTATCTGGCTGGCCAAGGATTGGCGGAACAATGAACCGCTCCGCACGGCCCCGAAAGTAGCAGGCACACTCCGTGTGCCGTAGCCTGCATGGAAGCGGGCGACAGCAGATACTTAGTACATCTCTACGCCGTTCGGGCCACGGCACACGGAGTGTGCCTGCTACATTGCAGCACTGCTAGCGGTATTTGACTTCTCTTCGCGATTGCGCCAATCCTCAAGGGCCGCACAATCGCGTCCCGATAGACTCATTGGGAGTGGTAGCGTCCCGCACGGTGGGATGCTGCGCACACACAGGCACCTTCCAGCTAAAGTCCTTAAGACCAGGCGGCGGCGTTGAAAAAATCGTCAGCGACCTCTGATTCGGCCCAGCGCCGCGGTGGGAGCCGGTGGCCGCTGCTGGCACAGTTGCCCGATGTTTCCCACCAATTGAGTGAAGCAGCACAGCGATCGAGCAGAGCAGCGGCGGGCTTCGTCAATTATCGGTTCGATCCGCCAGAGCATGCGGAGGGCCGAGTGCGGAAAGCCGATTCTGCGGTTCAGAACAGGACCGAGTCCACGAGCCACCAATCGCCGTCACGGCCAGCGCGACCACACATCCTTCAACGCGGACATGCGCAAGCGCCGCGCGGCAAATCACCAATACTCCCGGGCACCAATCCATTCGCGATTCCTCGCACTAGCATGGCGGATCGGCTTGCGCCGGTGGCGCGTTTTTTATTGTTGTTTGCGCTGTTCACCGTCGTCGGGACCACGATCTTGACAAGGGGTCCGTGGCAGAAGCCGCCGAACGACTCGGTGGAACCGGCTACCGCGGCGGCCCAGCACTCGCTGGAATCGCAAACGCTCCAGACTCCGACGAATGGGATTGAGCCGCCCGCCGCGACACCGACCGCTGCCGGACCGCTTGGCAGCAAAACGCCAAGGACCGGATTGCGCACCAAGGCGAATCCATCCGCCAGCGGAAATCCGCAATCGGCCATCGACGACCGGCCTTCGACGTCGCGAACGGCCAATGCAAAAGTCGGTTCTTCGCCGCGAAGTGAAAATCAGCAGAGCGACGTGACTGCCGGCGGATCAGCTAGTCCCCCGGCCTTGGCTCGTTTGTCCGGTTACATCCTGGAGGCCCCGACGCGACAGGCCCATCATGACGAACACGAACCAAGCCTTCATTAAGGCGTACCGCCACGATGCGGCACAAGGCGCGCCGGCCAGCCCCGCGATGGCTGACGCCGAGCGAGCAGCCACCGCCAGTGTGCAGGAATCCGCTTCAGCCGCAAGCGGCGAGCGGTCCGCGCTCTATGGCCCGCGGCCGTTGAGCGCAGCCGGCGCCATGTCGCCGCAGCGCCCTGTTCGCGCAGGGCAAGAAAAACAACCGCTATCGTCGTTCATCGCTCGCCCACTCAACGCGCCGCCCGCTGCGCAATCGGCAGACGCCGAATTCCTCCGGCCTGGTACGACAATCGCCTCGTTCCAATGGCCGCCAGTCTGCCGCGCGCTCACGCAACAATGTGGCGAACAACTCGATCGCGTTGCCGACTTGATCACGGTGGAAGCGACGGCTGGTCGCTCGCTCATCGGTATGCTTGGATTGTTCCCGGTCCGCGGCACGACCACGACGACCTTGTGCCTGGCGGCGCGACTGGCCGGACGCGGTCGCCGGGTCATGCTGGTAGACGCGAATTTTTGCCGCCCCCGGCTGGCATCGTGGCTGGAAGTGGTCCCGACGGCCGGTTGGCAGGAAGTGCTGAAGCAGGGCACTCCGCTGGCCGACGCCGTCATCCGGGCTAAGAACGACCGCCTGGATTTGCTCGCGCTCGTGGACCGCAAAACGGAAAACGCCGAGCGTTTGGTCGGCGGCCTGCAGGCAATCGTCACCGCCGGCGTGCTGCGACATGCCTACGACGTCGTGTTGTTCGATATGGGCGCGTTTTTTGATTCCGCCTCGCAACCGATCATCGTGGAACTCGTGCGCAACATGGGCATCGACGGTGTGCTGGTAGTTACGGGGCCGCAGCCAGCCGATGCGCGCGATCTGGACATTGTGGCTGCTCAGATTGGTCGCAACGGTTGTGAGCTGCTGGGCATGATCGAAAATCGCGTCGCTAAGCCGTAAGCGACCTGGCGCCGGTACCCTTAACCATCAACTCTCAACTCTCAACGATGTACATCGATTACTGGCAACTCGCGACGAAACCATTCGAGGCTGTGACGCAGCTCGCCGGCTTTTACCCATGCGAATCACACGAGGCGGCCCTGTTGAAACTTCGCTACGCCGTGGAGAATCGCCGCGGGGCGGCGGTAGTGGTTGGGCCCGCTGGCGTTGGCAAGACGATGCTCGTGCAACTGCTGCAGGGCGAGCTGGGCGAAACGTTTCGGCCGCAGGTCCACCTGGTATTCCCGCAGATGTCGAGCCGCGATCTGTTGGTATATCTGGCGGAACAGCTTGGGGCACCGCCGGCCGATCCGCCAAGACACACGATCGAGGAGAGCGTCCGCCGGCTCGAATTTCTGCTGCAGCAGAATGCACGGCAGGGGCGGCACGCCGTCGTGGTAATCGACGAGGCGCATCTGCTCGAAGATTGCGGGGCGCTGGAAACGCTGCGGCTATTGCTGAATTTCGAGTTGGCCGGCCAGCCGACGCTAACATTGCTGTTGGTCGGACAAATGAGTCTCGTTTCGGCGGTGGGACGATTGTCGAGCTTGGAGGAGCGGGTCGCCGTGAAGACGCTCGTCCGCTCGTTCACCGCTGAGGAAACGGCCCATTACGTGCGCCACCGGTTGCAGGCGGCCGGTGCTGCGCGTGAAATCTTTACGGCCGACGCTCTCGAAGCGCTGCATTACCTGGGCCACGGCACGGCACGGCAGATCAACCGCCTGGGCGATCTCGCGCTGCTGGTAGGCTTCGCCGACCGACTTCCGCGGCTTACGGCCGAGCAGATCGAGGCGGTGAGCGAAGAACTGGTGGCCATTGTGGCGGAATAGCGTCGTCAACGATCGCGTTACGCGGACTGACGATGCCTGCACAGCACGCTGCAGCCAATCAGCAGCAGGGCAAGACTCGCGGGTTCTGGCACAGCCTCACCGTCGCCGAAGCTGCTGCCGGTGCCCATCATTGCGCCAAAGTTCGCCCGCCAGTCGTTGTACCCCTGCTGGCCGTTGACGCCCGTCTTTCGCCATACCACATAATCGGCCGCATCCACTTTGCCGTCGTTGTTGTAATCGCCCGTCAGATTCGCTGGCGGCACACCCGGCGTATAACCGGGGCTGCCAATGTCGCCGCCTGGATGATCGACCGCGTTTTGATAAATCGGCGACGCTTGCCCGCTCAGCGTGTCGCCCGCCGCTCCCGCACGCGTCCAATATGTCCCGAGGTTCGGATCGCCGCTCAAGTTGTTCAACCAGATCGAACTTTGATTGTTGACCGTCGGCCAATCTTGGCTGGGCACTGGCGGAACATCGTGTTGCTGGGAAGAATTTCCTAACCTTCGGACTCGTAGTCCGATGCTCTAAAAATGCTACCGCGCCGCGCATGAAAAAGCCCGCCTGAGGGGCGGGCTGAGTTTGACACAAACCTAATGGTCGTCGATCTTGTCGAGCGCCTTGCGTGTATTTTTAAGTTGCTTTTTTACGTCTTTAATTGGCTCCGTAAGCGGCAAGTGCTCTGGGGTGGAGCCGCTGAGTTCCTTCATTGTTTTTCGCACTTTACTGCCGACAATGTAGGCCGCACTCTCACATTCTCTCTGCCCTTGAATATCCTCGTTCCTGATCTTTGCATCAGTTTGCGTTACGCGGAATAAATTTGCTGCCAATTCATTTTTGCCAATTCGGTCATATAACTGCTCTTTCAAACCGACGCCCTTAAATTCCTTCAATCGACTGAGATTCATGTTGTACATCCCGCGATAGCCAGCATCCATAAATAGGCCAAAACCCTGCGACTCGACGCCGTGTGCTTTTGCGGTGCGAGACAATGATTTCTGTCCTTCCGAAAGCTCGTCGCGGATTTTCACGCGGTCCAAATTATTGACGTGCTCCAAGGCGGTCTGAAACGTCTCAGCCAGACTGGCAAAATACGCCTGCGCTTCAGCAACCTCGCGCTTTGCAGGGTTGCCGTTCATCGCCACTAGATAACATGCAAAACGAGTTAAGAAATACTTGCCGTCGCGGTGGATGAAGTTCTCAGCCTGTTCAATTCCCAGAGATATGCAGGCCTGAATAGCCCTCCCAATGACCTTGCGAAAGGAATCGTCGCCATGATAACCAAGTGCGTCGCGGAGCAAATCTTCGTCCCAATGCGTCGCGCCGTTTTGCACGCCCATCGTTTCAAAGCTGGGTTGGGTATCGTCAAAATGAAAAAGCGAACCGGCCATGCAGGCCTCCTTGCTGAGCGCGTATTGGTCCAAGCGTGAGTATACCATTTTCTCAGGAATTGCAACACTCAGCCGCTTGCCCAAGCAATTCCCGCAACGTCCACACTTTATCCACCAGCCCGCTAGCCATCGCTGGCGTCTGTCCCTTCAGCGTTTCATGCTTACGGCACCAGTTGTACCACGCGAAGAATAGGGCCTGCATCGCGGCATGATGCTTGGGACTTTTCGAGTGGGCATTGGTCAACCGCGTGAACCGGCGTAGGTGCATCCGGATCGACAAATTCATGCGCTCGATATGCGACGTGCAAATCAAGTCCGGATCGGGGTCGCCGAATACCGGGCGCTTCTCAGCGCTTATTATCGTGGCCGGCGAGTAGCGGGTGACCTCCTGAGTGCTTGAATACGTTTTGACCAACTGCGCAAAGTCTACCCGGTTGCCGAAGGTGAACGGTACATTCAGCGTGTAGGCGTTCAGCCCATCGGTGGACAACTGAAATCGGCCAGTCGTGGCGCGGTTCAGCTTCCGCAGAAATACTTGGCAAGTCTCACCATCGCGCTGTCCGACGTGATGGGCAAGGATCAATTTTGTTTTACGTTCGATCCCTACGAACGTCCAGCTATCCCCGACCTCAAGCGAATAGCCGCGCTTGATGCGGGTCTTTTCTTTCATCGCGACGAAAGACCAGATTTCGTCTAGCTGAACGTCGTCAACGGGCACATCGCGAATCGTGTCCAATAACCGCTGGCAATTCTCACCGACGACAAGGATCATGTCGCAAATCGTGTTGCGATCCATGCCGGTCAATCTCATGGTGGCGCGAATGCTCATTCCCTCAAGCAACATTCCGAGAACGGTAGCTGCTTGCCGCAGCTCGATTCGCATGTTGCCAAGCGGGCGGGTGACCTTTTCAATCCAGGTCTTGCCACAATCGAGGCAGCGATACCGCTGCTGCCCCTTGCGGTCCAGGCCGTGTTTCTTCGTGTTCTCATGCTGGCAGCTTATGACGATCATCGGAAGCCACTTTTCATTCTGTGGCCTTCGCTTACAATCGAGGTGTAGGCTGCGATTGGCGAAAGCCGGTTGTAGTTATGGCCCCGGTCGGTGTTTCAGCACTGACTGGGGTTTTTTATTGCCCTTGCTTTGGCGTCTTGATTTATTATAATCATTCAGTGGCGTTAGTCAACATGATTTATTACAATTTTTCAAAGTGAGTTATGGCCAAGAAAAAGCAGCATGGGGGAAAGCGGGTAGGTGCCGGCCGCAAACCTAGTCCGGAGGGGCCAAGCGTCGTGGTAACGGCAAGTGTCCCCGAAAGCCTCGTGGCGGGCCTGGACGATCTAGCCGGGGCGGAGGGCTGGAATCGGTCTAAGGCTGTGACTGAAGCTATACGGGGCTTGCTGAAGCGCAAAAAGCGCTAGCGGAGAGAGGGGGAATCGAACCCAACGGCGCATGCCGGCCCTCCGGCAGCTTATAAGGCTGCTGCGCCACCAAGACGCGGGCCGCTCTCCTGAGAGATTGGATACGGCCCGCTTCTGCGGAGCGAAGTTTAGAATGACGCCGGCTCTCCGGTGTCGGTTCGCGGAATTTCTTGGATTGGTAAAATCGTTGCTTCGCACTGCTGCGCAAATGCAATGATTTCGTCGATGTCGTCGGCCCTTCCCACTGCTTCTAGAATATCCTCAAGTGGAATTGGGCGGCACGACTTTCCGGGATTGTTTTTGAGCCACTCCGGAAGTGTGTGAGTAATATCCACCATATCATGCTCATCGTGTTCCTCATGGAGCGCCGATACGGCGTTTAGAACATCCACAATAAATGGAGTAAGGCGGCGATTCCCTGGGTCGGAAATCATCACCAATTCATATCTATCTGGGCGAAAGAAATTGCTCCAGACGGGCGTATCAGGATGTTTCTGCCGAATTAATGAAAATACATCTTCTAGAACTGGGCCTCGCTCCATTGCTACGGCAGGACTGCCCGTCAGTGGGCCGCCAGATTCTTGTAGACTTTTTCGCTCAGCAAGATAAAGTAACTTCAGCAATCTCATGTAATTCATTCGATGTCCAGGGAGCGGGCGCAGCAAACATGCCACGGCTTGGCACGTGCGCTCGACATCGAATCTGAATTTCCGAGACTGACCGCGCATAGCTAGCAAATACCCTTGCTAGGGGAGAACAAAAAACTTACAATCTGAGCTAGATCGTGAACGCCCGACCAGGAATAGACTGTTATGCAGCATAGTTGCTGCGAGGTCGGCTTGAGAGGTTCTGGGGCTCCGGGTGCTGCAAACACCCGGAGCCCACAAAACTTGATTCCATTGCACCCTTAAGTGCATCCGGTTGACAACGGTGGATTTTAGGGCTGTGGTGGCGCTGTGTCAACACTGGAGGACCACCACCGTGGCCAAATGTTCAATTTTTTCAGGCACCAGTTTCGATGCCGATATAGATAGTTTTCGGCACCCTTGGTTCGTGATCTCCGACCCCGCCAATGATACGTCGCAGATTCTATCGGTCAATTTAACGACTTACGACGTAACGAAGCGGCCAAGCCAATTTAACGACCCCGCATGCGTGTTGGAGGCCGGCGAGCATCCTTTCGTCGAGCACCCAACGTGCGTTTGCTACGCTGGCGCTTGCGTATGCTCGCTGTATGCTTTTGAGTCGCGGTTAACAAACGGCAGGTTTCGATTGCGGAACGATCCAGCCAGCCCGTTGCTCTTGGCGAAGATGCAAACGAGTTCGGCAGAATCAAAGTTCATGGAAATCGGGCGTTTCGAGATTCTTAACGATCAGTGTTTAGCTTGATCCGCCGCAAGCCGACCACCGCCCCTCCTTCCCCTTCACAAACCGCCCCTGGTTGTCCCGCAATGCCCGCCCTAGCGATTGCATGAGCGAATGGGGCTTTAGTTCCGGACGGGTGCCACGATCCTGAATCGCCAAAGTCAGTTGGAGCATGGTCATCGGGCCGACTTCGCGAAGCACTGTCTCGGCTACGTTTATCAGCGCCGCTGCCGCATCGGGCGGACCATCAGCCGTGCATGTCTTCGCAGCATAGAGAACTTCCTTACCCTTTGGCCTGCTGACGCGCCGTATCTCGCCGCGAACTATCAGCCGATGCAAATAGGCGCGCACGGTCTTTGGTGCGACGTCGCGCTCCGGGTACAGGTCGCGCAACAATTCGACAAGCTCTTGAGCAAGGAAGGGCCGATCCATCGGCATATTTTCAACCATCAGGTCCATGATCCGCCGCGCGTCCGGTTCGGGCACAATCGTCTGCTTGGGCATCTCACGCCCAAGGCTGCGCTCCAATAGCTCGATACGCTTCAGGGCTTGATCGTAGAGGGAGCGCGCTTCCCTGATAGCTTCATCCCGCCTCTGCTTGGCGCGCTGGCGGAGTTGCTGATATGCGTCCATGCCCCGATAATACAGGCGCGCAATCAGCGTTCAAGCGGCCGGATAGCCAGCAACACAATCCTCCGCCAGTGCCCTTGGCTGGCGACCGTGTTGTACGTCACAGCGGCGGCGGCCTGATCGTGGCCGCTGCCGCCGGCCGGCTCCGTGTTGTAGGCAGCGAAATTCTCCCACATCGCGATCGTGTCGCCGCCAGTGTTATTAAGCGATGGCCACTGACTGACTGGAATGTAGTTGTGCGCCTCGCCCCACATCGCCTGCATGTCGGCAATCGTGATGCGAGCGCTGTTAAACAGAATGCCGATCTCTCCCTCGGCCAACGCACCGGAATGAATGTTCGCCGCGGTCAGCTGGCTGCCGTCGTCGTCATCGAAGACAGACGGCCTGTCGGCGAAATCGATTGGTTCGCCGGTATTGTTTAAAACCTCGACCCATTCGAAGTCGTTCTCCGCGAATCCGACGGTCGCGAGCGGGCTATTGGGGGCAAACATGATCTCGGTGATCAACAAACCGGCGGCGGCTGAGCTGGGCGGCAAAACACCCGGATTCCCGCGATCATCGGTGCTGTTGATCTGCGCGCCTTCGATGGTCGTTTCGACGCTGGTAAAGGCGCCGAGGGCGCCGTCCTGGCTGGCACCCCAGTTCGCGCCGCTCGTGACGCTGCCGTTGCCGTTCCAGGCGATGGAGCCGCCGTTTTCGGATGCGGGGAATCCGTTGGAATAGTCGATCGCCGCAACGGCATTGGCAAACGTCCGCCGCGGGCTGCTCGTGGCGCCGGGAATCGCGTCACCCAGGTAGCTGGCGTGGCTTGACCACAACCCGATCGCATCGCTGGTCGCCAACGCGGTGAAGCCATCCACGCCAATCAATGCTATCCCGCCGCCCCACGCGTCGTTGAACCGCTCGGCCATGAACTCCAGCTCATCGCCGGCGTACAACACAGCAACGCCGCCTGCCGGAACAATGGTGGCGCGCATCCCGCCAGCTGAACTGATGTTGGCGAGCGAAGCCGAGGACTCGTCGTCGTCGTCGAATACCCAGCCGTCGAGGTCGACCGGCGCGCCGGTGACGTTCAAGATTTCGATCCATTCCCAAAGCGCGTCGACGCCGCCGGGGCTGTGCATGATTTCGGTAATGACCAGTTGGCCTCGAGCGAGATTGGCGGTGCAAACAGCGGCAATCGCTACCGTCCAAAAACAGCTTCCTCGCCATAGCGGCTGCATTGATTGCCTCCTTCCACAAGACGCCTAACGGCCAGACCGATCGATTGCCAGAAAAGCCCCGGCATTATGCCCCGCTCGCTTGGCAGAGTCAAAAGAAAAAGCCCGGGCATTTCCTAGGAAACGCCTCGGGCTTGAATGGAAGTCGGATTGATGGCGTTGGCCTTACGCGGGTCGGCGAGCCTGGCGCAGCGCGACGAGGCCAATCAGGAGCAGCACGATGCTACCCGGCTCCGGCACTGCGCCGGCGCCCGAGCCGCTACCGCTGCCGGCCATGGCGCCGAAATTGGCGCGCCAGTCGGTGTAGCCCTGTGCGCCGCCGAAGGCCCCGGGGTTCTTGCGCCACACGACGTAGTCGGCGGCGTCCACCTTGCCGTCGCCGTTGTAGTCGCCGACGAGTGCGGCGCCTGAAGGCACAAACCCGGGACTGCCGACATCGCCTCCTGGATGGTCGACCACTTCGGCGATAATCGGATCCGGATTGATTGCGCCAAAAAAGTCGTTGCCGCCGCCGGTAAGAATCCAACTCAGGCCGGCATTCGGATCGGCGCCGAGGTCGGCCAGATAAATCGAGCCGTTCCCGTCATCCGCGGGCCAATCGTTTTCAAAACTATCGAACAGGACGGCGTCCGCGGCCAGAGTGGTCGATCCCGCGCCGAGCGCCTTATCGGCTTGGTAATCTGCCAGGCTATCCCAAATGGCCACCAAATCGCCGCTGTTTCCCAGAGCGGACCAGTCCGAAACCGGGATAAAATTGATGTCCAGGCCAGCGTTCTCTTCCCATGCCGTTTCCATGTCTGCGACGCTCAATGTGTTGGAATTGAACAGCACGGCAATACCGGCATTCGGAACGCTGCCGGAGTTGATATTCGCCGCGGTCAACAGCGGATTATCGTCATCGTCCAGCACATAGGGCGTGGCGCCAAAATCGATCGTGCTTCCGGTATTGTTGTAGACTTCGATCCACTCGAAGGGTGCTTCGTTGCCGCCGGAAAATGTGCTGCGAGGGTTATACATGATCTCGGTGACCAGCAGGGCAATCGGGGCCGTGCCGCCGCCGGCCAGGATGCCAGGCGTTCCCGCATCGGCAAGGCTGTTGATCTGTCCGCCGTTGATGATCGTCTCCACGCTGGTGACCGCGCCCAATGTGCCGCTGACGCTGGAACCCCAATTCCCTGGCGTAGCAGGGCTGCCCGTACCACTCCACGCGATCGACCGCCCGTTGCTCGTGCTGGGATAACCATTGGCCGTGTCAAAATTGATGCTCGTTACCGCATTCGTGAATGAGCGGCGGGGACTGGTCATCGTCATGAGGTCGTCGGCCTGGTAATTCGCGAGACTGCTCCACAACCCGATCGCATCGCGAACTCCGGTATTTGCCATCGCCGGAAAATTGCTCACGCCAACCAGCGTGATGCCGCTTCCCCACGCATCCGTGAAACGCGACGGATCGAACCCGAGCGCCGTCCCGTTATACAGCACAGCCGCGCCGCCGGCCGGCACAATCGTGTTGCCCGTTCCCGAACTTATGTTGGAACCGAAGAAGGAATTGTCGTCATCGTCGTCGAAGACCCAACCATCGAGGTTGACCGGGGAGGCAGTCGTATTGCGGATCTCCGCCCACTCCCAGACATTTTCATCGGCCGAGGTGTCGAACATGATCTCGGTTATTTCGATCTGAGCAAAGGCAGGCAGCGCGCAGCAGAGCAGTAGCGCCCCCGCAGCAAACACCCAGGGCAGAGGTCCCCTCTGGGCTGCGATATAACCGAGCATGGCAAACCTCTTTCTCGAGTGAAGTGATGCCCCTTAGCCATCGCGCAAAGGAAAGCACGGGCAAATTCGCCCGCGCTTTTGCAAAATGCGACTGAATTAGCGCTTTCGGCTACGACCGATACCGAGCCCGACCAGGCCAATCGCCATTAGCAGCAAACCGGCCGGTTCCGGCACCGCCCCGCTAGCCAAGCCACTACCGCTGCCGGCCATCTCGCCGAAGTTCGCTCGCCAGGTGTTGTACTGGTCGGAGTCGATGGTCCCGCCGTGCGGATCGTTCGGCAGCGTGGTCGCCGTGCCTTCGTGTTTGCGAAAGACAACATAGTCGGCCGCATCCACTTTGCCGTCGTCGTTGTAGTCGCCGTCCACGCCGACCGGCTCATTGACCAGAACGCACGTGCCATCGACCAAACAAATCCGGGCGTCGGGATTGTTGCTGGTGACGCTGATGGTGAGATTATCGATGTAAAACTTTTCTGAGACGAGGTTATCCGCTGCGAGACTTTGATAGAAAAAATCGGCCTCGACGCGTACGGCATCAGCTCCTGCCGACGGACTATACGTGATTATGGGATTAACACCTGTATTGGCATTGCCATCCGCGTCTAGGTTTGACTCCAGCCACCCCGAGCCAGTGAGAAACTGTTGCAACGGAACGGCAAACCCATTGAAACCGGTGGGCATCGCCTCGGTCGAGTATGTAGCATTCGGCGGGATGGATGGCGACCGGCCATCGGTTGGATCAAAGGCGTAAAACTTCATGGAATACGTGTCGCCAGGATCGAGACCCGACAAGAAGCCCATGTACACCACAGCGTCGGTGCCGCCGTTATTCGTCAATTGAGACAATGTCACTTCGAGCATGCGGCTGCCTTCCTGTGGCGTTACCGGGTGATTGATCGGCTCGGGAAACGGATCGCCGCTTGGACCAAAGTCAGTCATCGTGCCGCCCGCAACGTTGGCGAGCGCGATCATGCCAACGTCCGGCATGAACGCCAAGGGCGGCAAATCGTTGAAATCATTGTCGCCGTCGATCTCAAACGTGCTCGTCGAGGTGCCGTCCTCCCAGCCAAAGGTGACAGTCTTCGTCGCGGCGAGCGACACGGCGGAAGCCCAAGTAATTGCCAGGCCAGCCGCCATTGCGGCCAGTATTTTGGCAGCCCGAATCCTTGTTGCAAGTTGCTCCAGGTTCATTACGACTCTTTCCTTTCGGTTCACCTGCGGAGATTCAAAGAACACCCACGAGCGTCACGGCGGCCGCCCCGACGAATCCGCGCGTAACCGAATGCCCCCCATTAGGGGCACTTCTGTTCCAACGATGGTCCAACTTCGATCTTATCCGGTCTGTACTGTTGGTCAATGAAATCTTGGTGGAATTGGCCTAAATTTCGGGCATTTTTCATCGAGCTTCGTAGCTCGCTCGCTATATCGCCGTATTTTCTGACCAATTCTGCGCGGACTGGTAAAATACGGTTTCGGGACAATGCGGGAGAGAAGGCATCTGATGAGTAACCGCGGCACCAATGGGACGTGCCTTTTCGGGCCGCGTCGGGCTGTCTTCGAAAAGCTCGTTGGCGCAGTGATCTTGCCGTTGCTCTGCGCCGGAGTAGCTCCGGGGCAACTGCGGATCGTCAGCTACAACACAACCAAAAATGGGCCGCATGCCGGCCTAGGCACCGTTTTACAAGCCATCGGGGAAGAATCGCGCAACGCAATCGCCAGGCCGATCGATGTTCTGCTCCTGCAGGAGCAGAATGGTCCGTTCGGCGACACGCAAGATATCGTCGATATCCTGAACGGCATCTACGGCGCTGGGACGTACGCCCATGGGAATCTCGTCGGCGGCTCAACGGATTCCGATGACCGCCAGACGATCGTTTATAACAGCCAAACAATCCAGCTCATGGGCGAGTCAACGGCGGGAACGACGCCCAGCCAACCGCGACAGGCCCTGCGTTATCTTCTTCAGCCCGTTGGCTACGGCAGCTCGGCACAATTCTACGTCTACAACAGCCACTACAAGGCTGATGACGTTCCCGCCGCGGAGGCCCAGCGGCTCGTGGAAGCCAACGCCATTCGCAGCAATGCCGATGCGCTCGCAATGGATGCTCACATCATCTATGCCGGCGACCTTAACTTTTATCGCAGCACGGATGACGGCTTCGAACGACTCACTTCAGCGGGTAACGGCCAGGCGCTGGATCCGATCAATCGAATCGGTTCCTGGCACAACAATTCGAGTTTCGCCGACATACATTCGCAAGCGCCCTGCCTGTCAACCTGCCCGAGCGGATTCACAACTGGGGGCATGGATGACCGCTTCGACTTTCAGCTCGTAACGAGCGAGTTTCTCGATGGGGAGGGACTAAGCTATATCGGCCCCACGGTGCCCGGGATGTCCGGGCTCATGCATTCGTATCATGCGTTTGGCAACAACGGGAGCACTTATAACGGACACATAAATGCCGGCAGCAATACCGTGACGTTCCCCGGCGTCACCTCCTATACCAAGACTCAAATTCTCGACGCGCTTTGGTCGGCGTCCGATCACATCCCCGTGGTCGCCGACTGGCAGCTTCCCGCCGTGATGCAGGCCGTCGCGGGGATAGTGCCGCCGACGCTCAACGTGGGCCAGGGCTTTCAGCTTGATGTGACGGTGAGCAACATTGCGAACGTGCTGGTGGCAATCGGGGCCGATGAATTGGATTACTCGCTCACAACTTCCGGCGCTCTGTCTGGTTCTTATTTGAATGAGGTCGACATGGCCCTCGGTGCTGGAAATGTGCACTTTGTTACGTTTGACACGTCGACGCCTGGCATGAAGAGCGGCATGATCGCCGTTTCCAGCACAAGTCAGGCGGTTCAAAATGGGCTGGTCAACATTCCAATCAGCTTCGAAGTGCTCGCGCCAGGGTTGGCTGGCGATTTCAATGACGACGGCACAGTCGACGCCGCAGACTATGTTGTCTGGCGCAAAAACGAAGGCACCGCCAACATGCTGCCCAACGATCCGCATGGTGGAACGATTGGCGCGAATCAGTACAACACCTGGCGGACCAATTTCGGCGCGATGTCGGGCAGTGGTTCGTTCGGCACAAATGCCGTTCCCGAGCCGGGCGGCTGGCTGCTGCTGGTGATGGGCGCCTGTCTGGCAGGTCTCGCTCGGGGTACACTGAGGGGATGAACCCGCCTCTTACCCCTCCCAACGAGGAAGGGGAAAAGTCACGAGCCGTCACGTTGGACCTCGATCGCCGCCGTCGCTGTGGATTTCCCGAGGTCGTGTTCGGGCCTGGTAAATCGCTCGACCAGTTGCGGGAGATTGTCGAGCGGTTGATTCAGAGCGACCAATCGGTGTTGGCAACGCGGGTTAGTTCGGAACAGGGGGCCGGACTATTGACGGAATTTCCGAAAGGTCGCTTCAACGAAGTGGCGCGGACGTTCCGTCTGGATCTCAAACCAGCACCTGGCCCGTCCCCGCCAGGAAGGGGAAAAGCACCGCAGGTGGCGGTCATCTCGGCTGGCACGGGCGACCTCGCAGTAGCGGAAGAAGCCCGCGAGACGCTCGATTGGATGGGCGTGCGGGTAACGATGATCCATGACGTCGGGGTTGCCGGCCCGCAGCGGCTCGCCGCGCGTCTGGCAGATTTCCAGCACGCCGACGCCATTGTGGTGGTTGCGGGCATGGAAGGGGCTCTGCCGAGCGTCGTGGGAGGCTACGTCGCCTGCCCAGTCATCGCCGTGCCGACGAGCGTCGGTTACGGGGCAAATTTCGGCGGCGTCTCCGCCCTGCTCTCGATGCTCAACAGTTGCGCGGCGAACGTCGGCGTCGTGAATATCGACGCGGGCTTCAAAGGAGGATACCTCGCGGGCTTGATTGCCACGCGAGCGAAACACTGCGATCAATAAACTAGCCGCGAGCTAACAGCTCGCAGGAAGCCGGCGACCCGATCACCCTTCGGGCGGTGCCCGGGTGGCCGCTATTTTTGGAAGCATGATGAAGCTCGACGATCTCACCGGCGCTCCCCTGCCGCAACTGCGGCCGCGGCAACCGGACAGCCACAAGGGAGACTACGGGCGCGCGCTGGTGATCGGGGGATCGCTCGGACTGAGCGGCGCGATTGCGATGGCTGGCAAGGCGACGCTGCGCAGCGGCGCGGGGCTGGTGACGCTCGCCGTGCCGCGCTCCGTGCAAGACGTGGTCGCCGCGTTCGAACCCGCCTATATGACCCGCGGTCTGGCGGACGCGGAGGGGCGAATCAGCGCGTCGGCTGCCGACGAACTCATTGCATTGTCGCAACATGCAACGACGCTGGCGCTGGGACCCGGTCTCGGTCGTTCCCCCTCGCTCACGAAGTTTGTGGTTCGGCTTTACGGAGAAGTGGACAAGCCGATGGTCGTCGATGCCGACGGTCTGTTTGCGCTCGCCGAGAAAGAGGCGGCTATTGCCACGCCGCGGGGGCCACGCGTGATTACGCCGCATCCCGGCGAATTCACGCGCCTTACGGGAGAGCCCTACGACGCAGCAAAGCGTGCGGAGGCCGCGGCGAAATTGGCGCAGCGCGACGCAACGAAGAACACGGTCGTCGTGCTCAAAGGCCATCGCACGGTTGTTACCGACGGCTCACGCATGAGCGTGAATCAAACCGGCAACCCAGGCATGGCCACGGGCGGAACGGGCGACGTGCTTACGGGAGTCATCACAGGACTGTTGTGTCAGGGCCTGTCGCCGTTTGACGCGGCGCGGCTGGGAGTTCACATTCACGGGCGGGCGGGCGACCTGGCCGCGGAGGAACTTGGACAAGTTTCGATGATTGCGAGTGATTTGCTCGAGTATTTGCCGCGGGCGTTCCAATCATTGAGCTACACCGCCCCTCGGCCGTGAGCTCGGGGCCGAACGGCAAGCGGATTGCGATTACTCCGTGCTCCCTGCTCCGTACCGCTGCTGACCATGCACATTATTCGACATCTTGATGCCTTGCCGGCGGCGGCCCGCGGCGGCGCAGTGTCGATCGGCAATTTCGACGGCGTGCACCGCGGTCATGTTGCCATTGTGCGGCGGCTGCTGGAGCGGGCAAACGCGGTGGGTGGTCCGGCCATCGTGTTTACGTTCGACCCCCACCCGGTGCGGATTCTGCGACCGGACCAATGCCCGCCGCCGCTGACGTGGACGGAGCGCAAAGCCGAGCTGCTGGCCGCGCAGGGCGTCGATTGGATTGTCGCCTATCCGACGGATGAAGCGCTGTTGCAGCTATCGGCAGCGGAATTTTTCGACCGCATCGTACGCCGCGCTTTGGCCGCGCGTGCCTTAGTGGAAGGGCCGAACTTTTTCTTCGGGCACAACCGCGAGGGCACGATCGACCGACTCCACCAGCTGGCCGCCGCGAGCAATATCTCGCTCGACGTCGTCCCGCCAGTCATCGTTGACGGCGAGATCGTTTCCAGTTCGCGAGTACGAGAACTAATTCAGGCCGGCAATGTGGAATTGGCCAAGAAGCTTCTTGCGGCCCCCTATCGGATCCGCGGCATGGTGACCCACGGTGCTGGCCGCGGGGCGAAAATCGGTTTTCCCACGGCCAATCTGGAGGCAATCGACACGCTGCTGCCTGCGCAAGGCGTGTATGCCGGCCGGGCGCTGGTCGGCGAGGCGAGCTGGCCGGCAGCGATCAACCTGGGGCCCAGCCCTACGTTCGGCGACAAAAATGTACGGGTCGAGGTGCATCTGATCGGCCTGGACGAGCCGCTTTACGGCCAGCCGCTGGAGGTTGACTTCCTGGCCCGCCTGAGAGACATTCGGCCGTTTGACTCGCCTGAGGCGCTGGCGCGACAATTGTCTCGTGACGTGGAAGAAGTAAATCGCATTGTTGCGAAGCAGGTGGCCGGGGGCGGGGACGCCCCGGCTCGCTAAGAACTCTGGTCTGTAGGCCGTAGCCCAATGTCCATCGACTGGCGCCCGTTGACGAAGCTCGTGAGCGACGCACAGTCGTTCGTCCTCACGAGCCACATGCGGCCCGATTGCGATGCGCTGGGCAGCGAAATTGGGCTGGCGTTGGCGCTTCGCTTGCGCGGAAAAACGGTGCGGATCGTCAATGGCGACCAGGTGCCGCCGCACATCGCTTTCATCGATCCGAACCACGACGTGCGAGTGCTTGGCCGCGACGTCGTCGAAACCGATCTGGCATGCGACGTCCTGGCAGTGCTCGATACAAGCGCGTGGATCCAACTCGGGCCGATGGCCGACGTTGTGCGCCGCTCGCGAGCGGAAAAAATCGTGATCGATCATCATCTGAGCGCGGACGATCTGGGCGCGATGATGTTCAAGGATCCAGCCGCCGAGTCCACGGGCCGGCTGGTGCTCGAGGCGATCGACGCACTTGGCATTGAGGTCACGGCCGCGATGGCCACGCCGCTATTCGCCGCAATTGCCACGGACACAGGTTGGTTCCGCTTCGCATCGATGACGGCAGCAACGTTCGAAGCGGCGGCGGAATTAGCCGCGGCCGGGGCCCAGCCGCATGTCGTGTTTGCCGCATTATATGAACAGAACACCCTGGCCCGCCTGCTGCTGCAAGGCCGGATTCTGTCGAATGTGAAGTCTCACCTTGGCGGCCGGCTGCTTTCGACCGCCATCACGCAAGCCGATTTAGAGGCAGTCGGGGCCGAGCCGACCGATACGGAAGATGTCATCAATCGCTTGCTTGGCGTGGCAGGTGTCGAAGTGGCCATATTGTTCCTCGAGCTTGGACCGCAGGAGACGAAGGTCAGCTTGCGGAGCCGCTCGCCGATCGACGTGCGCGAGATTGCGGAGGGGTTCGGCGGCGGCGGCCATCGCGCGGCGGCCGGCATTCGCTACCCTGGCCCGCTTAGCGAAGCCGAGCCGGCCGTGCTCGCAGCCGTCCGCGCGGTGATGGAACGACAGCGGTAATCCATTTGCGGTCGCGCGTCACCCAGCTACGATAATGCCATGAATCACGACGACCCGATCCTCCTTGCACCCTATGCGACCGATCGCCGCTCGTTTCTCACGCGCTTGAGCGCGTCGATCGTCGCGGGCATTCTCATGGTGTTTCCCTTCGCGGCTGGCTGGGGCGTGTTGGCGGATCCGCTGCGCCGTCGCAAGACCCCGGCCCAAAACGATGAAGCCCTCGACACGGCGGGCTTCGCGCGGATTTGTCCGCTCGATTCGCTACCCACCGACGGACTGCCGCACGAATTTGTCGTTGCCGCGGATGTGGCCGACGCCTGGACCCGCTCATCCGGCCAGCGGATTGGGTCGCTCTTTTTGGTGCGGACCGATGCCAATGGCAAGCCGCAGGTGAGCGCGTTCACGGCGACGTGCCCGCACTTGGGCTGCGCGGTCGAGTTCGACACCGCTGAGGACCGGTTCGAATGTCCGTGCCATGAAAGCGCGTTCGCCAAGGATGGCCAAAAGCTGTTCGGCCCCAGCCTCCGCGGTCTCGACCCGTTGGAAGTTAAGCTCGTCAATGACAATGGCACCCAGGAGATTTGGGTGGAGTTCCAGCGCTTTCGCTCTGGGGTGGCGGAAAGGATTCCGGTTGGATGAATCGCTTCTTCGATTGGCTGGACCACCGCACTGGGTATCGAGCGCTCGTTCACGGCGCGCTTTATGAGCACATTCCCGGCGGGGCACGCTGGCGTTACGTGTGGGGCAGTACGCTATCGTTCTGTTTCTTTGTGCAAGTCGTTACCGGCCTCATTCTTTGGGGCGCATATAGCCCCAGCGCCCAAACCGCTTGGGAAAGCGTCTATTACATCCAGCATCAGATGACGGTCGGCTGGCTGTTGCGCGGCGTGCACCATTTCACTGCCCACACGATGGTGGTGCTGTTGGCGATTCACTTTGTCCAGGTCGTCGTCGACGGCGCTTACCGTGCGCCGCGCGAGATCAATTTCTGGATCGGGCTTATCCTGATGCAGATCGTGTTGGCCCTGGCGCTAACAGGTTATTTACTACCGTGGGACCAGAAAGGCTACTGGGCCACCAAGGTCGCCACGAACATGCTCGCGCTCGTGCCGCTGGTGGGCGAGCCGTTGCAGCGGCTGATGGTCGGCGGCAGCGAATACGGACATCATACGCTGACGCGCTTTTTCGCGCTGCACGCCGGTGTGTTGCCGGCACTATTGATGGTCTTGCTCGCCGTGCACCTGGCATTATTCCGCCGCCATGGCTTGATGGCCTGCAAACCGTATCGATGCCCGGACACAACCTTCTGGCCGGACCAGTTTCTCCGCGACGCGGTGGCTTGCCTGGGCGTCATCGTTGTCGTGCTTGTGCTCGTACTGCAACACTATCCAAGCATCGAGCCGGGCGAACCCATTGCCGGCCGGTTGGGCGCCGAGTTGGGGGCTCCGGCCAACCCGGCCGAAAGTTATGCCGCCGCCCGACCGGAAAGCTACTTCCTGTTTCTGTTCCAGATGCTGAAATATTTGGAAGCGTTCCCGCCGGTTGTCGGGGCGGTGATCGTGCCTGGGATCGTGCTGCTGTCGCTGTTCCTGATGCCGTTTATTGGCCGCTGGGATCTGGGACACCGGTTTAATGTTGTGTGGACTTGTGCACTCCTTCTGGGAGCTGGCGTTCTGACCGCCATTGCCTGGCATGCAGACCGCAACGGCCAGACCCCCGCGTCGCAGCATTACCTGGCGGCTGTCGCAAATGCCGGCCGCGACGCCGAACGGGCGGTTGAACTGGCGAACTCGCCAACCGGAATTCCGCCCGGCGGAGCGCTGACTCTCCTGCGGAGCGATCCGAAGACGCAGGGGCCGAAGCTCTTCCGCCAACATTGCGCTGCCTGCCACAGCCACTTCGATCCGGCGGATCCCGACGACGATTCACCTCAGCACATCGAGACCGAGAATTCGACCGCGCCGAATCTATGGGGCGTCGGCACCGATGATTGGGTCAAAGGCATCCTCGATCCGGAAAAAGTCGCCGGTCCACAGTACTTTGGCAACACGACCCACAAAGAGGGCGATATGGTCACGTGGGTGAACGACACGATCGCCTCGCAACTCGCTGATTTGACAGGCGATGAGCTGGCCGAGTTTCGCCGAAAGATCGAGAACGTAATCTTCGCTTTGGCGGCGGAAGCGGGTCACAACCCGGGCATGGCGGCCGATTCTGCGGAGCGCATTGCCGCCGGGCGCGATGCAATCGTCAAAGAGTTCGCCTGCATCGATTGTCACAAGTTCCATGACGATGGCGAATTCGGGCTCGCGCCGGATCTCACCGGCTATGCATCGCGCGACTGGCTCACGGCGTTCATTGCCAACCCCGAGCACGAGCGATTCTATCCCGAAATCAACGACCGCATGCCGGCGTTTGCGCCCCATGTTGATAACCCCGCCGCTAACCGGCTCAGTGCCGAGGAGCTGGCACTGCTCGTCTCGTGGCTTCGCGGCGAATGGTACGAGCCGACGGCAAACGCGCCAGTCGACTGAGTGCAGGATCGCCGCTAATCTGGCGTTCTCTTGCAGGCCGCTTTGTCGTTCGACTTTGCCAAATCGCTACAGATTTACTCCACGAGGAACCGATTTCAGATACGCCATGGGTGCGCGCAAAGGCTGGAGTTGGACGATGGCAAAGCTATCAGCCGGCAGCGGGCCACAATAAGAAAAAGACGACAACGATGTGGTGTAGTACTTGCCAGCAAGACGTTCCAGGCGTCGCGCATGCGACGAGCGAGCGAATCGTATGCTCGCGTTGCCAGCGGCCGTTGCAGACCAAGAGCACAGTTCACGCCGCGAGGATTTGCGACGAAGGCATCGCGCTCGATGAAACGGCCGCCGCCTTGGCAGTCGCCGCGCCGCCGTTGCGCGGTGACGACTGGTCTGCTCGACAGCGCCACCTCGGCCGCGAACTGCGACGGCCGACTGTCGCCGCGGCGCCGCCGACAATCCGAGTCCCCCACGGCCGGCGTCGATTCGACCCACCGCAAAATCTTGTCGAGCAACTCCAGCAGATCACCACGCCAAGCGTGGCAGGAATTTCAGCGCAGCCAACAGCGACAGCACTACTACGGTCGCGCCGTGCGGAAGCCAGCCAGATCGTCGCGTGGCTCGTTGTGGTCGTCGGTGCATTTTCCTTGGCCGCTGGAATTGGGCTAATCGGGTGGTCGCTGGCCGCCAAGCAGATGATGTACTGGAACTCAGCGCTGGGGCTCACGCTCGGCGGCCAAGGGACGCTCATCCTGGGCTTGGTCCTGGTCGTCTCGCGACTGTGGCGCAGCAGCCGCCACGCGGCCAATAAATTGCAGGACGTCCACCTGCGCCTCGGCCAATTGCAGCAGACGGCCGACGTGTTGACTTCAATGCGGTCTGGTGGTGCGCCGGCGTTCTACGCCGAGTTGGCCCGCGGCGCCAGCCCGCAAGTGCTGCTGGCGAATCTCAAAGGCCAGCTCGACCAGCTTGCCACGCGAGTCGGCAGCGGCTGGTAAGCGCTGCGCTATCGATCATCCCTCGACGCGCTTGGCGACCTCGTCCACCACGTCGGCGCTGTTGATGCGCCACTGCTCGAGCGTGTCGCGGTCGCGGATGGTCACCGTGGCGTCTTGCAGCGTTTGGCCGTCTACCGTGATGCAAAACGGCGTGCCGGCCTCGTCCTGGCGGCGGTAGCGGCGGCCAACCGCGCCTTTCTCGTCGTAGAACACGACGAAGCGGCGCTTGAGCGCCGTGTAAATTTCCTTGGCCGCCTCGGGCATGCCATCCTTTTTCACCAGCGGAAACACAGCCGCCTTCACCGGCGCAACGCGGGGATGGAACCGCATCACGGTGCGGGTCTGCATGTCGCCCTTGTCGTCGGGGGCCTGGTCCTCGTGGTACGCTTCGCACAGAAACGCCAGCGTCGCCCGATCGGCGCCGGCTGAGGGCTCGATCACGTGCGGCGTGAACCGCTCGCCCGACAGGTCGTCGCGATACGTCAGGTCTCGGCCGCTGCCTTTGTATTTTGGCTTGCCGGATGCGTCGGTTTCGAGCTCGAGGCAGCCTTCGGCGTTCTTCACGAGCTTGCCCTCCATGTGGCTGCGGAGGTCGAAATCGCCGCGGTGGGCGATTCCTTCCAGCTCGCCGAACTCGCCCTCGGTCAGGAATGGAAATGCGTACTCAATATCGGCGGTGCCAACCGAGTAGTGGCTCAATTCATCTTTGCCGTGCTCGCGAAGACGCAAGCGGTCGCTTGCCAGCCCCAGACTGGTGTACCACGACATCCGGCGGTCGCGCCAGTATTCGTACCATTTTCGCGAGGTATTGGGGTGGCAGAAGAATTCAATTTCCATCTGCTCGAACTCGCGCGAGCGAAACGTGAAATTGCGCGGCGTGATCTCATTGCGGAAGCTCTTGCCGACTTGCGCAATGCCGAAAGGAATTTTTACGCGCGTACTATCCATCACGTTCTTGAAATTGACGAAGATGCCCTGGGCCGTTTCCGGACGCAGAAAGGCCGCGTCTTCCTCCCCGCCCATCGCGCCCACGATCGTCTTGAACATCAAGTTGAACTCGCGCGGCTCCGTGAGCGTGCCGGGCTCGGTGGCGTCCGGGGCGAGCGCCTGGCTCAAATCGCTGATGTCGATTTTGGCGAGGGAAATGATTTCCCCGTGCCATTTGACCTGATCCGCGTCCTTGGCTCGCAGCTTGAAGAGTTTTTGAGCCCGCTGCTCGATATCGGCCGCCTCGTTGTCCGCGGCGGTCGTCACGAACACCCGCTGTCCTTGAAATTCGGCCCAACGACCGCGTACCTGATCGTAACGGTACCGTCGCTTTGTCTGCCGGCAGTCGACCATTAAGTCGTGGAACAGGTCGTAATGGCCGGAGCATTTCCAGACCTGCGGGTGCATGATGATCGACGAATCGAGGCCGACCATCTCGTAGGTCGATGGCGCTCCGGGCAGCTTCACCAGCTCGTTGTGGCTGGTGATCATGTCGCGCCACCAGGCTTCTTTGATGTTCCGCTTGAGCTCGACGCCGAGCGGGCCGTAGTCCCAGAAGCCGTTGAGCCCGCCGTAGATTTCGCTCGACTGAAACAAAAACCCCCGCCGGCGACAGAGCGCTACTAGCTTGTCCATGTCCATGGTGAATCGCTCAAGTTATTGGACAAGGCAATTCGCCACAGAGGTCACAGAGATCACAGAGACAAAGTATAAATGTGAGATGTAAGATGTGAGATTGTCGATGTGTGGACGACAGTTTTCTGACATCTGCTATCTAACATCACACATCCTACATTGCTGCTCTTGTCTGTATGAACTGTGTTCTCTGTGGCAGAAATTTGCCTTGGCTCGTTCAATTAATTGGGAAGGCGATCATTTTACCGCCGTTTGTCGGCCAGCGTCTAGCGCAGCGGTTTTTCGGCCGGCGCCAGGGTAATCCGCCACGCGCGCACGACCAATTCTGGGACCACATTGAGACGATCAATTTGCGCGCAATCGATCAGGTCGTCGTCCAGGCCGATTTCAATGAGATTGCGTCCACCCGGGGAGTCGCGAAATTCGCTGGCCAGCTGCTCGCTGAGGGAGCGGCCGGCAACGTCGGCTTTCTCCAATACATGGCCCCATTCGCGCCGGGATTGCTCCGCTGCATGATTCAATTGCAGTGAACACGCCCCCGATTCTCGAAGCCGCGTAACGATCGCCCCCGCCGCCAGGACGTCTTCTCGCGTCTCGCGGCCATCAGTGCCGGCACACAGGATATCCACGCGCGGCTCATCCTTCACAGACGCGGCTACTGCCGATAGGTTCACAAATGCCCCAATCAGCACGCGTCGGGCGAGGCGGGCGTGCTGCAGCGCCCGCGTGCCGTTGGTCGTGGTGATCAACACGCGGCGGTCGCGCACGGTGGCCGGCGTGTATTCAGACGGCGAATTGCCCAGATCAAATCCGTCAATCCGTCGGCCGCCGCGTTCGCCACCGAGTATGACTTCCTTGCGATTCGCCTTGGCTGCGGCGGCTACGGCGTCGTCAACTTCAATCAAAGGGACCACTTCCCGCGCACCCGACGCCAGCGCCTGGCAGATCATCGTCGACGCACGGAGCACGTCAATCACCACAACCGTGCTGCCGGCCAGGTCTTGCTCGGCAATCTTCTGCGGCAAACTGTGTACGTTTATTTGACGATCGGGCAAGTCGCACCCCATGCGTGGCGGTTGCAATTGTGAACTAAACAAGTCTATTGGGGTAGTCGGTTCGTTTCGCGCAAGCCAAGCCACCAGCAATGAATTGCTGGGCTATTGTCGAATGTCCGTAACGGGACACAGCGCCATGCCCGTCGATAAATCGCCAGATCGCGTCCGCCGGATGTTCGGCCAGATTGCCGGCCGCTATGATTTTTTGAACCACCTCTTGTCGCTGGGGATCGATCTTTACTGGCGCCGGCGGACGGTACGCCTCGTTCCACCCAATGGCCGGCTGCCGATTCTGGACGTCTGCACGGGGACGGGTGATTTGGCGCTCGCGTATGATCGCGCCGCAGGTGGCCGCACGCCGATCGTCGCGGCCGACTTCTGCCACGAAATGCTGGCGATTGGTCGCGAAAAGGCGCGCCGTGCCGGCGCCGGTTCCCGGATTACGTTCATCGAGGCGGATGCCCAATCGCTCCCTTTGCCCAGCGAGGCGTTTCAGATTGTATGCGTCGCGTTCGGTTTGCGGAACGTGGCCGAGACCGACCTCGGTCTGGCTGAAATGACGCGCGTCTGCGCGTCCGGCGGCCGGGTCGCCGTGCTGGAGTTCTCCACGCCGGCGAAGCAACCATTCAAGTCAATGTACGGTTGGTACTTTCGCCATGTCCTGCCGCGGATCGGGCAATTGTTTTCACGTAATTCGAGCGCCGCGTACGAATACCTGCCCACGAGCGTCGGGGAATTTCCACAGGGCGAGGCGCTCAGCGCGCGCATGGGCGTCGCGGGGCTCACCGACCTTCGCCGCTATCCGCTGACATTCGGCATCGCTACACTCTATGTAGGGACCAAAACTGGCCAATGAACACGCCCATTGTCGTCGGCATCACAGGGGCCAGCGGCGCGGTGTATGCCGTGCGGCTGCTCGAAGTGCTGCGCGCCGCGGGGCGTGACGTGCACTTGTCGATCAGTCCTTCCGGCCGCGACGTCTTGCGGCAGGAATTGAAGCTGAATATCGACTTGGAGAAATTCGACGCCACGAGCCTGCTTCCGCGCGACGGCATCCTCCATAAAGCCGGCGACCACCCTACGGGCGGTGCCCGCATCGCCGGTGGCGATGGGAGCCGATCCGGTGGACTGCACTATTATCACCACCAGGATTTCATGTCCCCGATGGCCAGCGGCTCATTCCTCTCAGCCGGCATGGTAATCTGCCCTTGCAGCGGCTCGACGCTCAGCGCCGTGGCCAACGGCGCGGCAACGAACCTCATTCAGCGTGCCGCCGAGGTACACCTCAAGGAACGCCGCAAGCTCGTGCTGGTGACGCGCGAGGCGCCGTTGTCGCTCGCCCATATCGAGAACATGCGGCGTGTCACCGAAGCGGGCGCCATCGTGCTGCCCGCCTCGCCAGGCTGGTATCACAAAGTCGACTCGATCGAAGACCTGGTTAATTTTGTGGTCGCACGCGTCTGCGACCAGCTCGGCATCGAACAGTCGCTCACAGAACGCTGGGGGGCAGGTTAGTCTCACGCAAAGGCGCTAAGGCGCAAAGCAATGTTCAACACCAATTTCGCTTTGCGCCTTAGCGCCTTTGCGTGAGATCTTCCGGATGATCAAAACGGCGCGCAACTTGCTTGAACTGATCCGCTTCAGCCACACGCTGTTCGCGCTGCCGTTCGCGCTGTTGGCGGCCCTGATGGCTTGGCGGCTGACGGCTTTCCGCTGGCAGGACCTTGCCGGCATTGTGCTGTGTATGGCAACCGCGCGCAGCTTTGCGATGTCGTTCAATCGCCTGGCAGATCGGCGGCTGGACGCAGAAAACCCGCGCACGGCCGGGCGGCATTTACCGGCTGGAATTCTCAGCAGCGGGCAAGTAGCCGCCTTCGCTGCGGTGTCGGCTGCTGGTTTTATTCTCAGCACACTTTTATTTCTACCGAACCGATTGCCGCTGGTTTTCTCCCTGCCCGTTCTGGTGCTGCTTGCAGGCTATAGCTATGCGAAGCGATTTACGTCGCTGGCCCATTTTTGGCTGGGCACTGCCTTGGCGCTGTCGCCGGTGGCGGCCTGGATTGCGATTCGCGGCGAGGTGGTACTCGCCGATCCAGCCGATCTGCTGCCGCCGCTGGTGCTTGGCGGCGCTGTGCTCACGTGGGTGGCTGGCTTCGACATCATCTACGCGTGCCAGGATTACGATGCGGATCGAAAGGCCGAGCTTTACAGCGTCCCGGTCCGCCACGGCATTCCCCGTGCGCTGCGTCTGTCGGCAGTCTGCCATTTGGCGACGATCATCCTGCTGGCCTGCCTGCCGCTGGTGTATCCGTTATTCGGCTGGGTTTACTGGACAGGCGTGGCGGCCATCGCCGTGCTGCTCGCGTATGAGCATGTGCTCGTCCGGCCGGACGATCTGTCTCGTGTAAATGCGGCGTTTTTTAACGTGAACGCGATTATCAGCCTGGGGCTGTTTGCCGTGGGAAGTATAGACCTGTTGATGGTCGGTCGGTGATACTAAACGGGGCCGAGGACGGCCCTGCATCCAGCATCCAGCATCCAGCATCCAGCATCCTGCATCCAGCATCCTGCATCCAGCATCCAGCATCCTGCATCCTGCATCCAGCATCCCCATGCTCCGCACTTCCAGCGCCATCCTGAAACCCATCCGCGACAAGGTCGAAGCCGGCGAACGCTTGTCGCTGGAGGATGGCCTCGTGCTGGAGCGGCCCGATGTGCCGCTGCCGGAGCTCGGTGAATTGGCGAACCTCGTGCGCGAGCGGCAAAACGGCAACTTCGCCTACTACAACATCAACACGCATCTCAACCCAACGAACGTCTGCGTCTATCGCTGCGTGTTCTGCGCGTTCCGCTCCGACCTCCGCGACCCGAAGGGTTACGTGATGAGCGACGAGCAAATCCTGGAGCGCGGGGCCGAGGCGGTCGAGCACGGCTGCACCGAGATGCACATCGTCGGCGGCCTGCACCATCAGAAGAAGTACGACTGGTACGTCAACATTATCCGCATCCTGCATGAGGCCTACCCGGAACTGCATCTCAAGGCGTGGACGCCGGTCGAGATCGACTGGTTTTGCCGGCTGGCGACGAGGAGCGTGCGAGAAGTGCTCGCGGACATGATCGGCGCCGGTCTGGGCAGCCTGCCCGGCGGCGGGGCGGAGATCTTTCACCCCGAGGTTCGCAATCAGATTTGCGAGCACAAGGCCGATGCCCGGCGCTGGTTCGAAGTTCACCGCACCGCGCACCAGGTCGGTCTGAGGTCCAATTGCACGATGCTCTACGGCCACATCGAGCAGCCATACCATCGCATCGACCATCTTATTCGCCTGCGCGAATTGCAGGACGAAACCGCCGGGTTCCAGACGTTCATTCCATTAGCATTCCATCCGGATAACACGGGGCTTAAGCACATCAAAAAGCCCTCCAGCCTGATGGACCTGCGGGTGATGGCCGTCAGCCGGCTAATGCTCGATAACGTGCCGCACGTGAAGGCGTATTGGATCATGCTTGGCATCGGCACGGCGCAAGTCGCGCTGTCGTATGGCGCCGACGACATCGACGGCACCGTGCGGCATGAGCTGATCTACCATGATGCCGGAGCGACGACGCCTGAAATGCTTAGCGTCGAGGAGATTCGCCGGCTGATAGTCGAGGCCGGTCGGGAGCCGGTCGAGCGAGATACGCTGTATCGCCACGTGGATCGGGAAGGAAACCGGTGGCAAACCGGGGCGGCGATCACTGCCGGCGCGTAGAAGCAGCTACCGAGAGGCTGTACCTGAGGCGACAGAGTTTGCCTTAGCGCCGAAATCTACGAGCGGCAAAGATTGCTCCACAGAACAGCACCAGCGCCAGCGACGCCGGTTCCGGTATTTCATTCTCGAAGATACGGTCGCTGATGCTGGCCACCAGCGGCGACGGGTTCGGGCTTGCGATTCCCGAATTCACTTGCATCGTGTCGAGTTGCGGAGCGAAGGGGCTGGAAAACACCAGGATTGGACTCTTTTCTCCCGCAGTCAACAGGTTCGCAGGCGGAGGCAGATAAGTCCACAGCATGGATGTAAGCTGATCGCTGCTGCCGGATGGAGCCTGCCCACCGGTGAGTGGTACAAAGGTGGGGCCTACGTCGCCGCGAGCGTCTGCCGCATCAACTCCCACAGTTATCGTCGAAATACCAGGAACTGCCGACGTTATTGTGACGACTTCGTAGGCATAAATCACTTCGTCTTCACTGCCGGCCGGAATCGTCGCGCCGGGGTGATTTGCATTGAGGTATTGCTGGAATTTGTGAGTTCCTGCTCCGCCGTCGACGGGTGCAAAAGCCGCCCAGTCGACCACGGTGTCCAAGTCACTTCCAAAAATCGGGCCTACATCGATCGCGGCGCTGCCACGCCAGCGGCCGGCATCGGGACCGAAGCCATCGAACAGAGCGAGATTAGTTGTCGCCATCGGGCCGGCGACCGCGACCGAAACAGAGCAGATCAGAATCCCAATCACGCCGACCATCACCAACGGCCATTTCGCCGCTGCAGTCGAGATTCTCATTATCCCAAACTCCCTTCGGCTGATACCCCTGCGAGCTCTACCACTGGCATTGTCCGTTCAAAGATGTAAATGCGCCACATCGCCGCATCCGTCTTGATAGCAGATCGTCGGTCCTATTGAAATATCTTTCTGCGTTTAATTACAAATTTTTTATCGGCTATTTCGCCGCCGAAGCAGCAACATCACCGAACCTCCGATTCCCAATAATGCCACCGACGCCGGCTCTGGTATGCCCGGCACCGGAATTTCCAACAACACTGAGTTGCCTCCATCGACGATCAACGCTGCTCCCGCGGTCGGCAGATTCGGCGACGAGTACGCCAAACCATAACTGTTCTCCCCAAGGGGGATTTCGGGGTTGAATACCCAATTGGCCGTCGGGCCGACGAACACCGCGGTCGATGCGTCTATTTCACCCATCCCCGGATCAACCTCGAAAGTCCCGATCGTATTGGCGGGAGCGACGGGCGCCGTCACGTCGGCTGAAATGGAGTCCGTACCCGGGTCGCTGGAATTAATAATTTGATACGTGTAAACGTACGTGTCGCCCGGCGTGTAGTCGTCGTTTCCGAAAGCCGCAGTAAAAGCGGCCGCAGGGAATACGGCGTAATCAAGGTTGCCCTGCAAGTTACCGTTGTCGAAAGCTACGGTACCTTGCGTCAGGGCGCCTGCTGTAGTTGTCAAAAGGCCTGCGTAGCTAGAAGAATTATTCAACAAAACGAAGCAGCAGCTCACTGCACCGACGAATCCGGTTGTCCTCAACATTAGCATCTCCCTTACAGTTGCGCCGGCGGCGCCTCTGCTGTGTGCCCACCGTCCACAGCTTAACTTGATATTCCACCATCATTGCCTACATCGCGCCGCTCGTAAACGCATGAAGCGTTTTCGCAACACCGCGCGTGAGGCCCGCAAGGCTGGACACGACCTCCTCCAGCCATCTAGTTCTGGCACCTCGTAGCCTAAGCGATTTTTGACAAATTGCAAGGATTTCTGGAAAAGTTTCTGCCGGTGGCCTCAAAGCATTCAAACCACCTAGTTTGGCACAGGGAATCGCCCGATAAAGCCTCGCTCGCTTCATCCCTCCAAGTCGTTGTGGATCAAGGACTTCTAACCCACGTCCCCCAGTTCCAGAGCCCGCCCGTAGCGACTTAGCATCTGCCGCCGGAGCCGAACGTGCTCCGGCTGACTGAGCCCCGGGTCGGCCGCAAACAGTTGCTGGGCGTGCTGGCGGGCCTCGTCCAAGAGGGCTTGATCGCGCCGCAAGTCGGCAATTCTTAACGGTGGCAGGCCATGCTGTTGAGTGCCAAAGAGGTCGCCCGGTCCGCGCAGTTGGAAGTCCATCTCCGCGAGTTCAAATCCATCCGATGTTGTCGCGAATGCACTGATTCGCTCCCGCGATTGCTCCGACATCGCCTCGCTCATCAGTACAGCACAAAAGCCCGCAAATGTTCCCCGTCCAACGCGGCCGCGCAATTGATGCAGTTGTGCGAGCCCAAACCGCTCCGGCGAATCGATCACCATCACACACGCATTCGGCACGTCGAGGCCCACTTCGATGACGCTCGTCGAGACCAGCACGTCGGTCTGCCCGGAGCGAAAGTGTGCCATTGCATGTTCCTTTTCGGTAGACGTCATGCGGCCGTGGATGATGCCCACGCGAAACGCGGCCAGCTCGCCGTTGGTCAGCCGCTCAAATGCTTCTGCCACACTCGCAGCCGCAACGTTCTGCGATTCGTCCACCAGCGGCGCGACGACGTACGCCTGGCGCCCGGCACGCAACTTGTCGCGCACGAATTGCCACCAGCGGGCCTGCTCGGCTGGCTCGACGACGTACGTGCGCACCTCCTGGCGACCTGGCGGCATATCCCGCAGCGTTGTCACGTCGAGGTCGCCAAAGAGCGTCATGCTGATCGTGCGCGGGATCGGCGTGGCCGTCATTACGAAGTAATGCGGCGACTGTTGTCCTTGCCGCAGTGCCGCTCGCTGGCGCACGCCGAACTTGTGTTGCTCGTCGATTACCACCAAGCCCAGCTTCGCGAATCGCACGTCCTCCTGCACAATGGCATGCGTGCCGATGACGAGATCCACATCGCCAGCCGCAATGTCGGCGAGCGCGGCCTCGCGCTGTTTGGCTGAGAGTCCGCCGACCAGCAGCAGATAGCGCACGCGGCTCGCGCCGAGCAAATCGGCCAGCGTTTCGGCGTGTTGCCTGGCTAGGATTTCGGTAGGCGCCATGAGGGCAGCCTGGTAGCCGCGGGCGACGCAGAGCAGCATCGCATAAACGGCGACGACCGTCTTGCCGCTGCCGACGTCGCCTTGCAACAGCCGGTTCATTGGCGTGTCGCGGGCCATGTCGGCCGCTACTTCCTGGATCGCCGCCCGCTGGCCTGCCGTCCACTCAAACGCAAACAATCGCTGGATTCGAGCGTCAATATCGGCAACGGCGACGAGCGGCGGCGCGCGAAAGCCAACCTGGTGCTGCCAGCGTCGAGCCGTCACGGCCAATTGCAATATGAACAATTCCTGAAAAACAAATCGACGCCTGGCGCGATCGAGCTGCTCCATGTCCTGGGGCGAGTGAATGGCTGGCAGCGCTTCGGCCAGCGGCATCAGGTCATACTGCTGTAAAAGGGGCTCGGGAAAAACCTCCTCGAGAACGTGCCCAAACGTCGCAAGGGCGTTCGCCACGATCCGACGCATCTGATACTGTGTGAGTCCCTCCGTCAGTGGATAGAGCGGCAGCAGCCGCATCTCCGGCTGATCCTCGGCGCCGTCGAGCCAGGTGACGCGCGGGTGCGGCATCTCCCAACGTCCGCCGCGAAAGCGCGGCTTAGCTGAAACCAACACATGCTGGCCTTCATGGAATTTCTCGCGCATGAATGGCTGATTGAACCAGAGCGCCCGCAGGTGATCGTGGCCCTGCCGAATCAGCACGCCGACGACGCTTTTTCCGAAGCCGCTGCTGCGAGCGTCAATCTCGACCACCTCACCCCGGACAGTTTGAACGCGGTCTTCTTCCAAATCGCCAATATCGCGGCGATCGGAGAGATCCTGGTAATCTCGCGGGAACAAGAAGATCAGATCCCCGGCTGTACGCACATCGAGCCGCGCCAACAGTTCCGCCCGTTGCGGACCGACGCCACGCACAAATTCGACCGGTGTAGCCAGGACTTCGGCGGGCGTCGGCTGCCTGCGCGCTGACAATTGCTGATCGAGATCCTGCGAAGTGCCGCTCATGCCGCCATTGTACGGCCCAAGAGATCACTTTCCCATAAAGCCGGGCATGGTATGCGTCGCCGCGGCGACCGATGCCATCGCCGGCTTTATGAACCTCTACAAATACTTCTGATAGGCGGCGACGGCCAGCTCATCGACGCGGTCGTTTTCGACATGGCCGCTGTGACCGGCGACGCGCGTGTACTTTACCCGGTGCTTCGCCAAAAGCGCGTCGAGCTTCCGCCACAGCGGCTCGTTGGCGATCGGCACGAGCTTGTTGCGCTCCTTGCGTCGCCAGCCGTTGGCCTTCCACTTGGGCAGCCATTCGCTGATGCCTTTGCCGACGTACACGCTGTCGGTAAACAGCTCCACCTGGCTGGGGCGTTTGAGCGCTTCGAGTCCGTGGACGACCGCTGAGAGCTCCATGCGATTGTTGGTTGTTTGCCGCTCGGCACCCGCGCGCTCCATGGTTTTTCCCGACGCGGGATGACGCAGAATGAACGCCCAGCCGCCGGGGCCCGGATTGCCGCTGCAGGCGCCGTCGGTGAAGAGCTCGACAGTGGGTAGAGATTCGTCAACCACGAGAGCGATAGTCCAGACATTTCCGCAACTGGTCCGATCAGACGCCGGAACCTTGACCCTCGAGCGCGGGAATCGACGCCGACGACGCATCGACCAGCCGCGGCGAGCGCGTGAAAACTTCGAGATCTTCGCGCAGCGGCCCATCGAGCCGCGGCGATTCCTCGAGTCGCCACGGCACCCGCACCGTGAACGTGCTGCCTTTGCCGAGCTCGCTTTCCAGCGAAACCTCGCCGCCCAAAAGCCGGCATAGCTCGCGGACGATCGACAGTCCCAGGCCCGTGCCGGAATACTCCCGCGTCATCGCGTCGCCGTCGGGCAGCGCGCCGGAGGCCTGGCGGAATTTTTCGAAGACGAGCTGCTGGTCGTCCGGGCTGATGCCGATGCCGGTATCGGTGACCTTGAGCCGAAGGTCGCCGAGCTCGTCGCACTGGGCCGATACGAGAATCCGCCCGCCTTCGGGTGTGAACTTGATCGCATTGGAGAGCAGATTGTTGAGAATTTGCTGCACTTTCGCCTGATCCTGATGGAGCGGCGGCAGATTTGCCGCGGCGTCGCAGTCGAGATCGATGTTTTTCTTTTCCGCCAGCGGCCGGGCCATGTCGCACTGTGCTGCCACGAGCGCGTTGATTTTGAACTCGCTCGGCCGGACCTCCATCCTGCCGCTTTCCACCTTGGCCAGATCAAGGATGTCGTTGATCATTTCCAACAACATCCGTCCCGATCGCTGAATGTTGGAAACGTAGCGAAGTTGCTTCTCGTCCAACGCATTGATGCCGCTCAAAACTTCGCTAAAGCCCAAAATACTATTGAGCGGCGTGCGCAGCTCGTGGCTCACGGTGGCCAGAAAGTCACTTTTGAGCCGGTTCATTTCATAGAGCCGCATGTTGGCCTGGGCCAACTCGTCGAGCCGGTTATCAAGCTCGTCGTTGACGTGCCGCAGCTCGCTTTGTTGACTTAGCAGTTGCCGCAACATGCGATTGAACGCGGCGCCAAGCTCTTCGAACTCATCGCCGGTGCGGATCGCCGCACGCTGTTCGACATCGCCCTCGCGGACCGCGTTCGCCACGTCCCGCAGGTGGGTGACCGGTTTGACGATCACGTAGCGCACCACGGCCCACAATGAAAACATGGAGACAAAACCCACGACGACGGCTGCCGTGATTAGATACGACCGGTTTTTTGCGACTTCGGTCGCGGTCGGCCCGTAATCGGTCGTCACTCGCACCACGCCCATCAGGTCGCCCGGCTGAAGTGCGCCCGTGCGGCGCCCGCCAGCGCCCATATGCATGTGACAGTTGACACACGATTTGTCTGCGTACATCGGCTGGTAATATAAGTAAGACTGGCGGCCATCAGCTTCTTCGATATATCGCTCGTGGTAACCACGCTCGCGAGAAAGAAACTGGTTTGTCGCCGGCTGCTCGGAGGGAGTCGCTCCTGGCGCGTGCTCGACCGGCCGAAGCGGCACCGACCACTCAGCCAGCCATCGTTGCTCAACTGAGCGATCTTCGGGACGATATTTTTCCGCTAGCGGCGCTTCGAAGCTAGATTGAGGCAGGATCGCGTCCCATCGAAACTGGCGCCCCAGGTCGCGGCTGCTTTCAACGAGGTCCCCGTAAAACTCCGCTTCCAATTCATCCCATAGACCTGCCGGCCGACTGCTGTCTCGCTGCTCACTCCGATTGAGATCCGTTCTCCCACCGGCGACGAGATGAGAGAAGTGGACTTCGAGCCAGCCGGCGCGGACGAGCTCGGGCCCAATAAAAGTAGGATTCAGGTCCTTGACGATTTGATCTGTTCGTCGGCCGTACCAGGTGAAGCTGAGCGACAACAACACAAAGAGCGACAGGCCGAACCACCAGCGGCACTTTCGCTCCAGGCTCGTTTCGCCCAGCACACGTTTGAAAGTTCGATACGACATCCACCTTGATTGTAGGGCACGTTGCGCGGCGGGTCCAAGTGCAATGTGCTAGGAGCGACCAGCAAACACGCTTATTGCTCGTTGGCGTATGCCACCATATCGGGCTGCCGACCGATGGCGCGGAGCAATTGGAGCTGAGCTACATTGTAGTCGACCAGGGCGTCGAGATGCTGGATGCGCGCCGTCGCCAATGCGCCGATGGCCTGTTGGATTTCGATTGGCCGCAGCACGCCGCCGCGAATGCCCTCCAAGTTGAGACGCACCGCCTGCTGAGCTGACTCAATTTGGGGGCCAGTCACGGCGATTTGACGCTGGCGAAGGTGGACGCGTCGATACGCTTGGGTGACATCGGCCGCGATGAGATCTCGGACCTGTTGCTGCGCTAGATTCGCCTGGCGGTGCAGACTCTGCTGCTCGCCTTGGCGAGCAGCATTGCCAAGTCCGAAATTCTCCAGCTCCCAAATGGCCGCCACGTCGAAGTCGGCGCGGTCGCTGAAGTTGGTCACGTCGGAGCCTTCGCCGCCGCCGAAGCCGCCGCCGCTGGCTCCGGCGTAGAGGCGCGGCATCCACGGCCGAAGTTGTTCCTGACGGCGGCGATACCAGGCGGCATCTCGCTGTGCGGCCGCACTGGTGATTTCGGGCCGGACCGCGATCGCCTGATCAACCAGCGTTGACAGCGGCATCGACTGGTCGACAAACTCCAGCGGCACCGGCGTCTCGTCGACCGCCTGCAATCGAACTGCGGGATCGAGGCGCAGCAGTCGCGCCAAATCAGCGGAAAAAACCGCCACGTCTTCCTGCGCCAGCAACACGTCTCGCCGTCGACTTGCAGCCTCGACAATAGCGCGGTCGGCATCGGCCTGCAGCCCGTGACCACTCTTGGCAAACTCACCCGTGATTCGCGCCAGCTCCTCCGCGTTTGCCACCGCTTCCTCGGTAATCCTCGCTTTGGCCTGCGCCCGGACCAAGGCCAGGTAGGTCGCAGCCACTTGCAGCAGCGTGTCATTGAATGTCGCCGTCCGGTCTGCGGCAGCGGCCTGCACAAGTTGCCGAGCGGCAAGTGGCTCAAAGATTGTGTCTGCCAATGACAAGTCCAGGAACATACGGGCCGGGCCGGAAGCGCCGCCGTTTGCCGGCGAATTGCCGAACACTGCGCCACCGCCCACGAAGAGCGAGTTCCGGCTGGCTTCCAGAATCTCACCTTCGGTGCCCTGAATGCGGCCAGCGTGATTGTTGTAAACCACACCGGCGCTAATCGAGGGAATCCACAGGGCATTCGCCGCCGCGGCCCGCGCGGCTGCCTGATTAACCCGCTCGCGCGCCAAAGCAATTTGGAGATTGTTCGCGCCGGCCAGTTGAAGGGCCGACGGCAGATCGATCGGATAGATTTCCTCGCTACGAACGGTCCCCGGTGGCAATTCCTCGGCTGTTTCCGGCATCCTTAGTAGATCGGGTAATTCGCTGACGACATCCGATGGCTCCGTAAGCAATGGTTCCGAATACTGCGCCGGCGTCACGGGATACGTGCCGGCGGTGGGCGGCAGCAAGCGCAGTAATGGCGCTGCTTCGGCCGACGGCGTAACAGCAGCCGGTGCGCCCCTCTTCGCGTCTTGCGGCTCACCGCTTGCGTTTTCGGCTGCTAGCGCCCCGGTTGTTGCAGCGAAAGCAATCACAACGAGTAGCGTTGCAAGCTGCAATGCCAGCAGCCGCGCCGGCCGCAACCGTGATTGACGACTTCTTTCCATCGCCCCCTCCCTGGGACATTGCTTCGTTCGCTAACGATTTGATCGGCAATTCCGTTTGCCGATGGCTGTGTAATTCAGCAGTCGATCGAACGTCGCTCGTTACGCGCCAGCTTTGACGGCAGTTTCTATTCTGACATCGCGACCCGTACCGTATCCCCGGGATGGATCGGAGAACGCGACTCGACAACAATGAGATCACGCGCGTCGATCCCGTCGACGATCTCGGTGCGAATTCCGTCTGAATAACCCACCGACACGGCTCGCTTTTCAACGACGCCCTTTCCAGCGCAGAAAACGAACGGCTGGCCGTTTTCATACCGCAGGCATCGAGTGGTTACCATCACTGCCTGCGGGCGCTCGGCGAGCGTTACTGTGATCATGCCGTACAAACCGGGCCGGAGGCCGGATTCAGCGCCGTCAAGTTCGACCTCCGCTCGAAGCGTTCTCGTCCTGGGGTCGAGGACGCCGGTCGTTCGTTTGATCCGACCATCGAAGGACCGCCCTTTCAGCGCATCGACTTCAAGCACAGCGAGTTGGCCAAGCTGGATCAGAGACGATTCGTTCTCCGGCACGTCGAAGACGATCCGCAGCGGTTTGTCCGCTCGGTCCACGGTGAATAAAGGTTCGGACTTCGAGTTCGCCGCGGAAGTCACGAAATCTCCCGAGTCGACCCATCGTCGAGTAATGATCCCATCATACGGCGCGCGGATTTGCGCGTATTCTATGAGAATCTCTGTCTGCGCGAGATTTGCCTGGGCCACTTTCAACCGGGCTTCGGCATGCACCAGATTGGCTTGGGCCTCGAGTGCTCGCGCGCGCTCCACCATCACGTTCGCTTCCGTCGACTGAACGTTGGCATGGGCCACCGCCAGGGCCGATTCGGCGGCACGAAGCTGGTTGAGCTTTTCGTCCTCCACGGCTGCGGTCATCGACTGGCGATGAACCAACTGAGCAATCCTCTCGTGTTCACCCCGGCGGAAGGCCACTTCCGCATCGTGCTGGGCGATGACAGCACGGGCCACGGCCAGCTTCGCCTCCGCGGCCACAACGACGGCATCAGCCGACGCAACGCTCGACCTGGCTTGTTCCACGGCAGCCCGGGCCTCCTCGACCAGGGACGCCTTTTGCAGACGCTCCTGATCCATTTCCGGAATCGATAGCCGAGCAAGAACCTGCCCCCTGGTGACGCCGTCGCCGATGTCCACAAGCACTTGATCCAAAAAGCCCGACGCCTTGGCGTACACGTCGGTACGCTCGTACGGCTCAACTTGCGCAGGCTGTGTCGTGGAACGATGAAAACTCTCGACCGACGGCCGCACGACCGTGACACGGTCGACCGAATTGCCGTCGGATTCGCGCACAGCCGGCCGCTCGCCGGGCAACGGACCGTCCGCTTGAGCGGAATCCTTAGAACTGACGGCACCCGTTCCAAGAAAAGCAACTGCGGCAACGCCCACGGCGATCGCGCCGGCGGTCGAACCAATGGCAAGTTTTGACATGGTGAATCTCTCCCATATTTTGAAACGACTGGGCAACGGTCAAACCGCGGCCGTGCGGCCGCGACCCTTGATGACGACGTACAGGCACGGCACAACGAAAATGGTTAATACCGTCGACGCGGTGAGCCCGCCGATGACGGCCCGCGCCAGCGGCATCATGGCTTCGCCTTCGTGCAGAGCCAACGGAATAAGCCCCATCACCGCGGCGAGGGCCGTCATGAGGATGGGGCGAAGCCGAATGCTGCCGGACTCGATGGCGGCATCGGCCGCGCTCAAACCCCGCTCATTGCGTAAGCGATTCGCGAACTCGACCAGCAGGACCGAGTTCGCTACCGCGATGCCGATCATAAAGATGACGCCCATGAACGACTGAACGTTGAGTGTCGTCCCCGTGCCCCAGAGGATCAAAAGCACGCCAATGATCCCTAGCGGAACGGCGAACATGATGATGAACGGATCAATGAACGAGCGGAACTGGGCGACCATGATCAGATAGATCAGGATGCCCGCCAGTATCATGCCGAAGCCCAGGCTGCCGAACGACTCCCTCATGCTGGACACTTCACCGCGCATGCGAACCGTGTAGCCGGCGAGCCCCTGACCCGCGGAGCGCGGGTCGGGCGGCGTCCACGAGACCACGGCGGACGAACCGGCCGACGGGGCGTTGCGCGTTCCCCACTCCGACAGGACGCGCTCGATGTCCCGGGCCACCGAGCCGATGTCCCGGCCGTCCACATTGGCATAGACATTCAGGACACGGGCCAAGGCCACGTGATTGACTTCGACCGCCGACTTCTCGACGGTCGGCTCCTTGACCAGATTTTGCAACTGCACCGGCGCCGAAGTGAGTGCACCCGAAACAGGCACGGCGCGAAGCGATTCCAGCGAGTTGATGTTCTGCTCCTTGTACGTGACCCCCACGAAGTAATGATTGCCACTCTTGTGATCGAGCCAGAAGGCCGGATCAAACGTGGTGGAACTGTTGAGCATGCTCATCAGGTTCTTCGTGGCATCCTCTTGCGAAATGCCGTTATAGGCCATCTTGGTGCGGTCGGGCTTGATCTTGAGCGTCGGGTAGTCGATCGCCTCTTGCACGCGGGCATCGACCACGCCCGGCACTTCTCGTTCAATCAGATCGCGTATCTCCAAGGCGATGCGGTACTGCTCCTGCATGTCGCGGCCTTCCACCTGAATATTGATCGGCGAGGGGAGGCCGAAGTTCAGCGCCGCCGATACCATCCCGCCAGTGTTGAACGCAAACGAAACTTCCGGGAAGCGGTCGTTCAGGCGCTCACGAAGCCGACGGGCATACTCCTGGGGCGATGTGTGCCGCTCGTGCGCTTCGGTGAGCTGGACGAGCATCGTCGCGTCCATTGGACCGGAGTTCGCCGTGTAACCGGCCGGCCAGTCGTAGAGCACGCCGATGTCCGTGACGATCATCTGGCGATCCGCGGCCGGGACCACATCCTGGATCGCCTTCTCGATCTGTTGCGTCAATTCCTCGGTCAGTTCGATTCGCGTGCCGGAGGGCGCTCGCAGGTTGATCACGATCTGTCCGGCATCGGTCGCGGGAAACAGTTCTTGTCCGATCCAGCGGTAGATGGGCAGGGATGCAGCCACCAGCGCCAGCGAGCCCGCGACGGTCACCCATTTCCAGCGAACCGCCTTCCGCAGCAGAGCCGTGTACCGGTCACGCAGCCGGTTGAAGCCTAAATCGGTTGCGCGAAACAGCACGAAGCGCTTTTCGTCCGGCTGATGGGCCTTGAGAAAATAGGCGCAGAAGGCAGACGCCAGCGTCCGTGAGAGGAACCACGAGGCAAAGATCGCGATCGTCACGCTCAGCGCCATTGGCGTGAACAGGTACTTGCCCATGCCGAACAAGAAGATCACCGGGAAGAATACCACTGCGGTGGTGATGGTCGCCACCAGCACGGGCATGGCGATCTCGATGCCGCTGTCCAGCGCGGCCCGCTTCGGCGACTTGCCCATGTCGAGGTGCCGGAACGTGTTCTCAATCACCACGATCGGGTCATCCACCAGCCGCCCCATCACCAGCGCCAATCCCCCCAGCGTCATGGCATTGAGCGTATTGCCGGTGAAGTAAAGACCAATGACGGCAACCAACGCCGACAGGGGAATCGTCAACGCAATGACCACCGTCGAGCGAAAGCTGCCGATGAAGATCAGGACCATCAGCGACGCCAACACGGCGCCGAGCACCATTTCCCACGTCAGGCTGTTGATCGCGTTGCGAACGAACACCGACTGGTCCGCCACGACGTCCAGGTTGAGCCCCGAGGCCGGTTTGCCGGTTTCCGGATCGGTGTAGCCCTCCTTGGGGGGGAGTCGATTGAGAAACTGCGGAATGCGCTCCTTGACGCCGCTGACCACCTCGATGGTGTTCGAGCCTGGTCGGCGGAAGATGGGGATGTAGACCTGACGTTTGCTCTCCCACCCGGGCGCGCGGCTGATGCGGACGACGTTCGTTTGGATGGCGGCCGTGTCCTCGACTTCACCGACGTCCCGCACGTAAACCGGCCTGCCGTCCACGACTTTCACGACAATGTCGTTGAGCTCGTCCGGATGATCGACCATGTTCTGCATATCGACCATGTAGTCGGTGCCGCCGATTTTGGCGTTGCCAGTGGGGATCATCAGGTTGTTCTTCTTGATCGCCTGCTGTACGTCCATCAGCGAGAGGCCATACGACTGGAGCTTGGCGGGGTGGACATAAGCGTAAATCCGCCGCAGCTTGCCGCCGAACACGGCAGGAGCGATCACGCCCGGCGAGCCGGAGAGCATGTTGCGAACGTTGAAGTAGGCCAGGTCGTAGCTTTCCCTCTCGTCGAGCACGTCGCTGGAGGCCGCCAACAGCGCCGTGGGCATCGGCGCGCTGGGATCGAACAGCATGACCATCGGCGGCACCGTGCCCGGCGGCAGGTAGTACAGGTCGCTCATTGCGTAGCTGGTGACCTGCGAGAACGCCGTGTTCGGGTCGATGTCGTCGCGGAAGTAGTCCTTGACGATCGACACGCCCATCATACTCCGCGATTCTTGGCGGGCGATCCCTTCGGACTGGCTCGTCCAGCGCTCGATGCGGTTGGTGATGTCGCGCTCCATGATCTCCGTCGGCATGCCGGGGTAGAGCGTGAGCACCTGCACGGCCGGCGTCCTGAAGGACGGCAGGATGTCGACCGGAATCCGCGTCAGCGTGACGTAGCCCAAGACAACGATCATCAAACAAACGACGACCACCAGGTAGGGATTGGCGATCGACACGCGCACCAGCCAGCTTCCCTGGATTTCCTCGCCGTGCGGCGCGCCGGCGTGCTGCTCGTCGTGGTGTGTTGGCGAAGTACTTTCCATTCAGACTGCCTTGGCTCGAAAACAGTAGTAACTCAGCGTGTTGGAAGCCTGCCTTATCCGCGATTCTTGCTCAGGACATCGAGTAAGGCGGCCTTCATCTGCTTAACGTCCTGATCGGCGGTAAGTTGGCCGACTGGTTGCTTCGTGGCCGGATCGATCAGCAGGATGAAGCCGGTCTTCTGGCCTGCGCCCGCACCCTCCCACGCCTCCTGAAGTCCCAACATGGTCATCAGGTAAGCGGCCTGTTTTCGCGACCGGCGGTCCGTGAGGTCGAGTCGAGCGAACAGCACAGGTTCATCCTCGGATACGATTGCCAGATCTTCAAACACGCTCCCCATTCGCCGACACGAGCCGCACCAGTCCGCGTGGAATTTCACCGCGACGATTTGCGGTTTACCGCTCGCCTTTGCCTGTTCGTCAGCGCCGGCAGTCGGCATGTGAATCACAGTCAGAAGTCCAAGGGTCAGTAGTCCAACGACAAATGCGCGCATCCTGATTTCTCCTTTTCTTCGAGGCCATAATTCAATTTGCATCACGCGGGCAGCGGTCTGAGCGGCCTTGTCGCGGACCGCGCCCCGTTTGCGGCTGGGCCTTCTGGATAGGTTCCATAGGCCCGCACCACCTTTTCCAATTGCTCAGGCCGGCCATGACCAATGACCACGACAATGCTGCGGTCGATCTTGGCAAGAACCATGTCATAACCTCCCTCTTTACAATGATGCACGGTTGCACGGCTCAGCACGTCACGTTCGTGTGCAAACTGAGCAAGCCGCTCCACAGGGAGGACGAAGATCGACACGTTCTGGCTTTCGACCTGACCGACTACATACGCTGCTGAATCACCAGCGATGGTGCAGACACCCCCGCCTCGAACCGCGAAACCAGCGTCCTGACGCGGCGGGCAGCGGACAGGAAAGGAAACGCGGGTTTTCAGATACTGCTCAACTTCTTGATCCGACGGACTGCTAAAATCAATCGGCTTGTTACGCTCCGCAAATTCTCGATGGACGACCGCAGTCAACGCGGCAAGGTGCTCAGGCTCCTGGCCCGAGGTCATCCACCAGCCTCCGATAATGAGCAACAACGAAGCCGCTATCGCCATAAACGGGCTAAAAAACATCCATCCACGCGCCGCTACGGGACGGGCCACGCCAGTCTCGGACAGTACACGCTGCCACAACTCGACGGTTTGTTCAGCGGCGGCCAACTTGGCAGTCACTGCGTCCTCGAACCGTGCCTGTTGAAAAAACCATTTCGCGCAGCCTTGGCACGCAGCCAGGTGCTCGTTGATCTGCAGGTAGAGTTCCGAATCTCCCTCGGAGTCGTAATACAACTCCCAATGCTGCCGAACTTCATCACAGTTCATAGCTCACCTCAAGCCGCTCATGGTCGTGTCGCGGACGACTTCTACATGTTACTTCGGGTTTTGTAACGGGCCGGGCCCGAGCAGCCCGTGCTCGCGCGCGTACTCAGCCAAGCTCAATCGCAATCTGGCCCGCGCCCGTGAGAGTGCGCTCATGATCGTTCCCATCGGGACTTCCATAATGTCGGCCATCTCGCGATGCTTGAACTCGCCGATGGCTCGCAAGAGCAGGACCGACCGTTCCAGCGGGCCGAGTTCGTCAATCGCCTTTGCCAAAGCGTCGTCGCAATGGCGCAAGATGCGTTCCGGTTCATCCAGGAGTCGTTCAATGAGCGGCTCGTCGATCGCGTGGTCCCAAACGTCCTCGATCGTCGGCTCGTCCCTGATCGCCTCGCGCCGCTCGCGATGGAATGAGCGATTGCCGGCATAGATCTCCAGGTTCAGGTAGCGAAAAATCCACGCCCGGAAATTAGTTCCCTCCGCGTATAAATGAAAATCTCGAAAGGCCTTGCCGACCGCCTCTTGCAGCACGTCTTCGACGGCGTTCGGGTCATGGACACTCCGCCGGCAGTACGCTTCCAGCGCAGGCTGCAGCGGCTCCAAATGCCGGAGAAAACGCGCAGCTCGATCCTCGTTTGGCCTTGCCAAATTGGGGCCTCCCACGTCCGCCACCGCGAGGCGTCTCTATGGATGTAAAGATTCTCGCGGCCCGTTTTATTGCTGTGACTCGAAAGATAAGTTGCGCTCCTCGTCGGCCGCACAGCGCAACTCCTTATGCCACAAGGTCGCTCGATTGCGGTTTAGCTTACATCATGTCGAGCGGATCGACGTCGATGATCCAGGCCACGCCGTCCGGCTGCTTTAAGTCGGCCGTCGCGGCGCGGACCAACTCGCGAAGCAAAGTGCGGTCCTCCGAGTTCAGTTGGATCTGATACCGAAAGTTGCCGCGGAGCTTGCCCATGGGCGCTGGGGCGGGACCCAGAATTCGCACCGCGGGGGTCGCGCCGTCAGCCCGCTCATGGAGCCGGCCAGCAATTTGCTCGGCCATCGCATGAGTCGCGGTGTCGCGAGAGCCTCGAATCACCATGCGGATCATCGCGGAAAACGGTGGATATCCCAGCGCCTCGCGGTGCGGCAATTCCTTGGCGGCGAATGCCGGCAAATCGTGATGAACGGCCGCGACGATCGCCGGCGCGTCGGGGCTGAATGTCTGCACTAACACGCGGCCGCCTTGAGGCCCGCGGCCGGTGCGCCCCGCCACTTGCGTCACCAGTTGAAACGTGCGCTCGGCTGCGCGGAAGTCGGGCAGGTGCAACGCGGTGTCGGCATTGATCACGCCCACCAGCGTCACGTTCGGAAAGTCCAGCCCCTTGGCGATCATCTGCGTGCCCAAAAGAATTCGCGTCCTGCCCTCTCGAAACGACGCGAGCGCTCGTTCGTGGCTGCCGCGAGCGCGCATGCTGTCGGTATCCATTCGCACGCATGGATAATCGGGAAACCGCGCCCGCACTTCGGCTTCCAGCTTCTGCGTTCCCAAGCCGCTGAACCGGATCCCCGCGAAATTGCACCCGGGACAGCTCGTCGGTGCAGGCGCGTGGTAATCGCAGTAGTGGCACACGGCCGACGAGTCGTGCCGGTGAAAGGTCATCGCGAGGTCGCAATGGGGACATCGCACGCCATGACCGCAGGCCGGGCATTGAATGTGCGTCGAATGTCCACGGCGATTGAGCAAGAGGATCACCTGACCCCCGTCGCGGAGCGCCTCGTCCATCGCGCAGTGCATTGGCCGGCTAATCGCGCCGCGCGAAACTTTACTGTGGACTTCCTGGCGGAGGTCGATGGTGCACACAGCGGGCAACGGCCGCCCGAGCACCCGCCGTGGCATTTCGACAAGCCGGTATTCCCCCTGCTGCGCGCGGCACCAACTCTCCAGCGACGGCGTGGCGCTGGCGAGCACCAACGGCACGTTCTGGTCGACGGCGCGGCGCAGCGCCACGTCGCGGGCGTGGTAGCGCGGCGCCGTTTCCTGCTTGAACGTCGATTCATGCTCTTCGTCCAGGACGATGAGGCCCAAGTGCGGCGTGGGCGCGAAGACCGCGCTACGAGCGCCGACCACCACGTCGACCTCGCCTCGCGCGATCCGCTGCCAGTGTGCGTTCCGCTCGACGTCGCTCAGATGGCTGTGCAGGACCGCGACGCGATCGAATCGCGCGCGAAAGCGGGCCACGGTTTGCGGCGTGAGGCTGATTTCCGGCACCAGGAGAATTGCCTGCCGGCCGAAGCGGACCACTTGTTGAATCGCGTGGATGTACACCTCGGTCTTGCCGCTGCCGGTGACGCCGTGGATGAGAATGGTGCGATGCTCCGCGGCGTCGAGCGCGCCCGAGATCGCGGCCAATGCGGCAGCCTGGTCGGCATTCAATTCGTGAGGCGACTCGCGGACGTGCGGAGTTTGATCAAGTCCATTGACATTGATCCTCTCGACGCTTTCTGCCACGAGCCCCTTCTTGCGCAGTTCGTTGATGGGTGCCATCGTGCAGCCAGCCTGCGCGGCAAGCTGCCGGGCCGTGAGAGGCTTGCCACTTCCGGCCAGTAGCTTCAATGCCTCGGCCTGCTTGACCGGCAGCTTAAGCTTCGTGATCCGCGCGGCCGCGTCCGGCGGCACCGTGAGAAGGGTCACATTGCGTGTTCCGGCCTGCTCCCGCACCCCAGCCGGCACCACCGCCTCCAGCACCTGGCCCCAAGGACACAAGTAATAGTCGGCCATCCAGCGGGTCAGCCGCAGCATCGCCGGCGAGAGCAGTGGCTGGCGATCGAGCACCGCACTGACCGGTTTGAGGCTTCGCCCATTGTCTGGTTTGCTCCCTAGCTCCACGCAATACCCAACCACACTGCGATTGCCGCGTCCCAGAGGCACGCGCACTCGTCGGCCAGGCTCAATTTGGCGTTCCGGCCGCTCGCCCGACACGAGGCCGGCCGGAACGACGTAGTCGAACTCCCCGGCCGGTCCACCAGGAATCACCACCGTTGCCACCAGCCGCTGGGCCGCATCATCCAGCTCCCACGGCACCGGTTGAGAATCGAAAAGCGTTTGCTGCTGCGGGGCCATGGGACTGGGGACTGGGGACTAGGGGCTAGGCGTTTGAGAATGTATCGTAACGTGATAAGCGCGTCGGCCCCTAGCCCCCAGCCCCGAGCCCCCGGCCCCCACGCATGCGCCTCGGCATTTTCGGCGGCAGCTTTGATCCAGTGCACAAGGGCCACTTGGCACTCGCCCGTGCGTGCCAGCTTGCGGCCGCGCTCGATGAAGTCTGGTTCACGCCGACAGCCATTCAGCCCCTCAAGCACCGCGGGCCGCATGCCACCGATGTTCAGCGCGTCGAAATGCTGAACTTGGCAATCGAAAACGAAGTCAGCGAGCCGGGCCGTGGGCACCATCCGTCGCGGATGGTCGTGCCCCGGCTGTCCTGGCGCGTCTGCACTCTCGAGATCGATCGTGGAGGCCTCAGCTACACGGTCGACACGCTCCGCCAAATCCATGTCGAGCTGCCCGAGGCCGAGCTCTTTTTCTTGCTGGGCGCCGACGCGCTTCGCGACGTGCCACAGTGGCGCGAACCAGCCGAGATCTTCCGCCTTGCCGTGCCGCTCATAGTCCACCGCGCCGGCCAGCCGGAGCCCGATCTCGCCGCGCTCACGCCGCTTTGCACTGACGAAACCGGGCCGCGAATTGTCGAGATGCCGCTAGTTGATATCAGCAGCAGCGAAATCCGCCGTCGCATTGCCGCCGGTCAATCGATCGCCAATCTCGTCCCACCAGCAGTGGCTGCCTATATTGGTGAACATGATATGTACAGTTGCCAACTTTCATGACCGACATGCCAGATCGCATGAGAACATTTCAGTTTGGCCTAAGGAACATGTTCGCTATTACGGCGATCATCGCGGTGATACTATTTGCGTTTCGACAAGGTTCGCCTGCATCATTTCTTCTATTGTTTGTGACCACGATAATTACAATCTGCATCGCGACCTTAAGGGCTTTCTATTTGCGGAAGAGCGTTCGGGTGTTCTGCATCTGTTACGCAGCCGCATGTACGATCGGTCTAATTCTTACCTGCAACACAAGTCATCCGATGATCGACGTCAATATCCTGCGTAGTATGTACTGGGGACTCTCTGGCGCGCGCTCATACGACGATTTTTGGTTTGCTTTTTATGGAAGTTCACACCTGGGCAATATTTACTTGATTGCAACCATTACATGGTCCGTCGTCCTGGGCGGCGCTATGGCCGCTTGTCACTTGCTTTGGCAACGGATTAGGAATCGCACGTCTGCTTGAATTGTTGAGCGAACGCTACCGACTACTGCGGTCCCTTTCTCCGCGGGAACGGCATAAGCATCGGAGTGCGCTTTCGATAATTGCGGTAGGGATCACCGATGATATCGGCCAGGTCGCGCTCCTCGATCTGAATCGCGATCAGAATCCAGACAGTAGCGACCACGGCAAACAGCAGCCGCCCTTGCGACATGGTCGGCGCCGACCAGAACGCGATGATGAAACCAAGCAACAATGGGTGGCGAACCCAGCGATACAACGAGCGCTCGCTGAACGGAGCGGTCGCCGGTTCGCGACCAATCAGATACAGCCATACCTGCTTTACGCCGAACAGCTCAAAGTGATCGATGACAAAGCTACTGTAAAAGACGATCGTCCACCCCACAAAATACAGGGCCCACAATATCCCACGGCCCACCGCGTTGTCGACGTTCCACACCCACTCCGGCATCGGCCGCCATTGCCAGTAAAGCAGCAACAAAATCAAGCTGGCCGCGGCCACGTAAGTGCTTCGTTCAATCGGCCGCGGCACGAACCGAGTCCACCAATCCTTGAACCACGGCCGCGCCATCACGTTGTGCTGCACGGCAAACAGCAACAGAAGCGATACATTGACGACGATCGCGGTCGAAAGTGGTCCGGCGACGCCGTCGTCGATGCCCTTGGGCACAACCAGATTGCCGACGAAGCCGATCCCATACAGGATGGCGGCAAAGAACAGCAGATACGCCACAAGGCCGTAGAGGAAGAAGAGCAGTCGCGTCATCGGCATCATCCCGCGTTTGCCGATAGCGTAACGGGCAAAGTGGCAAAAAGACAAGGAGAGGGGGAGACAAGGAGAACTCCCGAATCGGGCCAGTCTCCTTGTCTCCCCCTCTCCTCGTCTCCCTGTCTGGCCTTCACGCCACGCTGCGAACATTGAGCCGCTCGGCTAGTTCCCGCGACTTTACGACGCGTGCCGCCCCGATCTCGCCCCGGAGGGCCTCGGCGAGCACGTCGAGTTGCTCGTCGGCCGATTGGGCCAGGTCGAGCAGCAGCCATTTGCGGCCGCGGACCAGGCAATGCCCGCCGCCATTGCCGCCGAGCCAGTCTTGACGCACCTCATAACCTAGCTGGCGCGCGGCTTCCAGCGCTTCCTGCAGCAATTCGACGGTGTGCATCCTTGCACCTCCAAAAAAGGCTATCAGCTATCGGTTGCCGGCCGGCTACGTACGATCGCTGACAACCAAAGCGTGTTGCTTGGTACGCGAGGGCGGGGATTCTAGCGTTCGCAGTTGCAGTCGACCAGGGTAATTCGACGATACAACGTCTACAGCGCAAACGGGGCGGTCGCAACGAGTTAAGAAGATTCATCTCGGCAAAAGGGCGTCACTGCGGCGAGGGGCGAAAGTGCACGGGTTGGAAGAGGCCGGGACTTTGTTCCGTCTCATCTTGCCTGATGCTCGCGCTGCTGGCAGCCAACAACGAGCGCATTATCAAGCCATGCCGGACCGGGAAGTATCTCTCGAACGGAAGCTTCAGCTGCTCGAAGACGAGTTGCGCCACGCGCGGCGGATGGCCGCGCTCGGTGAGCTGGCCAGCACGACGACGCACGAGTTCAACAACGTTCTGACGACCATCATCAACTATGCGAAGCTCGGCCTCCGCCACAAGGACGAGGCATCGCGGGATAAAGCACTCACCAAAATTCTCGCCGCCGCGACGCGTGCCGAAAAGATTGCCAACAGCATCCTCGGCCTGGCCCGGGGCCGCGGCCAGGAGCGCGTCCCCACGGACCTCGCCAAGCTGATCGATTCGTCGCTCGTGCTGCTCGAGCGCGAGATGCTGAAATATCGCATCCAGGTCGAGGTGCAAGCCGAGCCTGCTCCCCCGGCGCTGGTATGCGGCAACGAGATCCAGCAAGTGCTGCTGAACCTCTTGACGAATGCCAGGCAGGCGATGCCGCGCGGGGGTCGAATCCTTATCCGAATCGCTCCCGACGAGGCGGCGGGAACCGTAGATCTGACAGTCCGCGATACGGGCAGCGGCATCCCGGCCGATATCCTGCCGCGGATTTTCGACCGCTATTTCAGCACGAAGCAAGGTCCAGATGCCACCGGCAAAGGCGGCACCGGCGTGGGCCTGGCCACCTGCCGAGAGATCCTCGAAGCACACCAAGGCAAAATTCGCGTCGAAAGCACCGTCGGCATCGGCACCGCATTCATACTCAAGCTGCCCACGGCAAGGTCCGAAACGCCGCCATCTTCCACCTTGCCGATCCCAAAGCTGGGTGTTCCGACAAGCGACGCCACATCGACGCGCTAATATGCTGCGCTGCGCAGAGCGGCTCACCTGCCCGGCACGTCTAAAAGCGTCGTCCGGCGCTTGAGTAACCGAAGGACCAAATAGGTAATGATGCCTACGGAGGCCAACACCGACCAAAAAGTCTGCCACGGGTAGTGTTTGACGAATTCGTGTTCGGCGAATTCCATACCAGAATGACCCAGTATGACGACGGCCAAGCCGGTGTACTCCCGGCGGAGCACATTGCGGATAGAAAAAGGGAGATCGGGTCGCCTCCAGCGGGAAAACCTTGGCCAAAACGTCGGCGTCGCCTCGGCCCACTCGTCGAAGGCCGAGCCAAATTTGCTATGCAAGAATATTTCTTCGGTGAACATGATTCGTTCGTAGTACACGCAGAACAAAAGCGCGTAAATCACCGGCAGCCACCATACCAACAAGATAAAAGAAATCCCCAACCCAATGAAAAAGTTCCCTAAGTAGAGCGGATGACGCACTATCGAATACGTCCCGGTGCTGTTTAAGCGGTCCGCAACCTGCCGCCGTGCGTTGCGGCCGGAGGTGCCTGCCGGTGCATGGCCGACGGTGATCACCCGGATCGCAAGACCGAAGAATGAAATACCAAGGCAAATAATCTCCCAGCACTCGTGGAAATAAGTCTGAAATAGTGCCTCCGATTGCTTGAAAGCCACGCCGATAAGCGCCACGAGCATGAGCGGCAGATAGCTTCGCCAGCGAAACAGCCACGTGCCTTGCCTTTGGAATTCTTCGAGTAGTGCCATCATGGCCTCGCGATCGTCTTTATAAAGAAGATGCCGTCTCACACGCTGAGCGCCGCGTCGTACGCGCCGATCAGTGACTCCTGCACGCGTGGCGCACGTTCCACAACGTAGCGGAGAAACTGGCGCCATTCGCGCCGACGGTCGCGACGAGTGGCCCAGCGATAGACCCCCTCGCAATCGATCAGCCAGATGCGCCATTCACCTTGGGCGACTTCTTCCGGGTAAAAATGCTTCGGTTTCATCGAGCGCCAGGAGATGCGTGCGCGGTGCATCCGGGCGATCAGTTTGGCAGCCGCCATGGTCAGCGAATCTCGACGCTCGGCAGACATCGCTTGCAGCTCGCCGCGCGCAAGCAGGTCGGCCAACGAATATGGGGGTGGCACCGCCCGTGTTACCACCGCGCCGCGCGAGAATCCCCACCCCTTCCAAAAGAGCGCGAGCGGCTCCGACACGTGAAAGCCGGCGTTTTGCAAAATCCGTAAGCCACGCCACTCATGGATCGGCGCACACTGAAGTTGCGTGCGATGTCGAATATCGGTCAGACGCGGTATCCATCGCGACCTTCGCCATTGACGCTTAATATATACGCCCTCGACACCAGCCGGTCCCTTCAAGTCGAGCTTGACGACTCGTTTGTATGTGTGTCGATTGGCTCGGGCTTCGTGCAGGTCGTCCAATGGCACGCCTCGGCGGAAGGCTGAGTCGAGATCACAAAGCCCATTCGCGGCAAGCAGCCAGCGAACGTCATCGGACGCAAAACGAGCGTGGCGGGTCACGACAGGTTCCCAGGGAACGATGCGAACGGGTCTTTTGCTACGCGGCGCGGCGGCTCAACACCAAAAACCACCGTGACGAAATCCCCCAATGGGCCGCGAGCTTATTGTCGATTTGCAAGCCGGCAGCCGCAATGTCGGCGGCAAATGTCTTCATCGGAATCGGCAACTGATGAAGGCGCTTCCGGCCACGAAGGCGAGCCTGTAGCCAATAGCTGACACGGTCCAAGGCAAACGAATTGAGGAATGTCACGACAATCGGCCCGCGGCAAATGCGGCGCAATTCGCTCAACGCTCGCCGGCGGGTATCGGCCTCGGCAAAGTGGTGAAACAATCGAATGCAAGAGACGCCATCGAACTCGTCGGCGGCGAAGCCGGTTGCCAGGACATCACGCAACTCAAACCGAACTGTCGGAGCTGTTGCGCCGATCTGCTCCTGACACGCGCGATAATTCTCTCGCGCTGCAGAAAGCATTGCCTCGGAAACATCGGCGCTCGTCACGCGGTAACCACGTTCCACGAGCAATCGCGTCATCCGGCCCGTGCCACAGGGAAGATCCAAGACGCGGGCCCCCGCGGGAATCGCGTTGAGACACTCTAGTATGCAAGCCTTCTCACGACGATCGCGCCGCCGGTTGCTGTATTCCGACGGATACCTGGCGGCCATCGTTTGGCGGCCGAAGCGTTCGCGGGCAAGCTGATGCGATGCACTGCGCACAGGCGATTGCAATGAAGTAGTCATTTTCTTTCTTCGCTGAAACGTACGTGACCAAACGCAGTCGAGGTTTTTCGTGTGTCGGAAATGATGCGTTTTGTGCCAGAGGTGGCTGGAAAACTATCGAAGCGCATGTTTCGCGGCAATAGTGAATCGAACGGACCGCTTGAATCGGCCGCTTTTGATACTTGGTTACAAAAGAGTTTCAAATCGACATGCCAAGTATCCGCCCTACGGCACGAAGGCTGACGTCTGGCTTACCGTTACGCCGGTCAATCGCGCCTGGATATCAGCAAGCATGCGTTGCTCTAATGCGGGATCGCGGCCTAAGTGGATCCAGCGCGGCGAAGAGCTGGTACGGCTCACTTCTTCAAGGCGATGGCTGGGCAGCGAGCCGTCGTTGCGGAATGTGGCCGCGCCGGCGGTCGCCTTTTCGGGGGTCGGCAGGTCTTCCAGCTCTTTCTCGACGATGACCTCCACGAGGTAGCCAGTGGCATCTGGAATCACACGCACGACGGCCCGCCGCCGGATTGTTTGGAAAGTGCTCTCCCAGCGGTTGAAAGCGCCGACCGAATCGCCTCGATGCGGCTCCAGCCAGGTGGCGCCGTCTTGCGGTGCGGTCTCGATGCGGCCCTCGCTCCACACTTCGCCGCCGCGGCGTGCCCGCTGCTCGCGCGCGACGGTGAAGTAGTCGCTCGCCACGTCGACGATTTGATCCCAAGCCAGCTCTTCATCGACGACCGGCACGGCAATCGGATTCGCCAAGCCAGGCGCGACCGCAACGACGGGTGGCTGGGGCAACGCCCCAGGAATAGTGGCTGCAACGGGCGGCTGCGGCAATGCTGCAGGGCCAGGCATAGGAACTGGGGCGTTGCCCCAGGCACCCGGCAGTGGTTGCGTTAGCGGTGGACCAAATACCGAGCCGGGCGCGTGGCTCGGCAGCGGCACAACCGTCGAATGCGGCGGGTACACTGGCACCCATTGAGGCGCGGGTTGAACGAAGACCGGCCCGGGCTGCGAACAATCTAGCTCCGGCACAAATAGCGGCTGCGGAACCGCCGTCGTCGCATTCGGCGGGGCCATCGGCTCACCAGCCGGCGCAAAATATTGCCCCCGAAGGGGTTGGCATGTCGTCGAAAAAATCGACAGCGTCAGAATAATTTGCCAGCGCATCATCGAATCAATTTGGTAATTGTCATCAGGCGGCCCCGCATACCAGCCAAAATGAGCGATCTCTTCAACGGCGGGCGGACGCCATGCGGCCCACAGCGTTGCGGCATCGCCGCAAGCTGCAACTTCGCACGGCTCGCGAAGTTGGCGTTCGCCCGGGAAGAGGCAGACGCGGCAGGGATGCCGCGGCTGGCCTTCCGCCGGGCGGGAGCGGGATCATCCTGAATTGTGCCATCGGTCGCAAGCCGGACTTCTAGTGCATCTGGGATAACTACGCGGATTGGGACGACTTATAGCTGCCTGAAACTCTTTTGGCCCTCGATACGTCTAAACACTAGGCAGGCGATCTGCGTCGAGTCGCCGTCATCGGTCCGACACAAAGAAGGACCCTCTTCCCACTGGAGCAGAAACATGTCTCCTCGCGCCTTGTCCGCCGCATGTGTGTTGACGTTCTTCGCATTGGTGTCGGCCGTCTCGGCACAAGGCGTGTTGGTCGACGTACGCGTGGACCACCCGATTCGGCTGCCCCGTCCGATTCCCTGGCCGATCCCGCGGCCCGATCCCCAGCCGCCGGCCAGCTACAAGATCGAATCGATCGAAGTGAACGCCAAGCTCGCCGACCAGGTGGCGCGGGTGCAAGTGTCGCAAGTCTTCGAAAACACAGGGAGCGTGCAGCTCGAGGCCTGCTTCATGTTTCCGCTTCCGTACGACGGTGCAATCGATCAATTGACGCTGCTGGTCGACGGCAAGGAATACGAGGCGAAGCTGCTTTCGAAAGAGGAGGCACGGCGCCGCTACGAGGAGATCGTGCGCAAGAATCGCGACCCGGCACTGTTGGAATGGGTCGGCACCGGGATGTTTCAGACGAGCGTCTTCCCGATCCCACCTGGTGCGAAACGGACCGTGACGCTTCGCTACTCGCAACTCTGCCGCAAAAACTACGGGCTGACGGATTTCATCTTTCCGCTGAGCACCGCCAAGTACACGTGCGAGCCGCTCGAGAAGCTGAGCATTCGCCTCGCGATTGAGAGCAGCCAGCCGATCAAAAACGTGTACTCGGCCACGCACGATGTGAAAATCGAACGGCCCGATAAAACGCACGCCGTTGTCGAGTATGACGCCAAAGACATTGTTCCGGGCGACGACTTCCGCGTGTTTTACGACAGCGGTGAAGGAAAAGTCGGTGCCAGCGCGGTGAGCTATCGGCCAAAGAGCGACGAGGACGGATACTTTCTGTTGCTCGCCAGCCCCGAAGTCAAAGCGGACGATGATGAGCAGATCGCGAAAACCGTCGTGTTCGTCGTCGATCGCTCCGGCAGCATGAGCGGTGAGAAGATCGAGCAGGCCAAGGGCGCCGCGAAGTTCGTGCTGAATAATCTACGCGAAGGCGACCTGTTTAACATCGTCGCCTACGAAAGTGAGGTGGAAACCTTTCGGCCAGAGCTCGAGAAATTCAACGATAAAACTCGTGCCGCCGCGGTTGGTTTCGTGGAAGGCCTGTACGCCGGCGGCGGCACCGATATCGACGGTGCCCTGAAGCGGGCCCTCGGCATGGTCGCCGATGGCGACCGGCCGACATACGTGCTGTTTCTCACCGACGGCCTGCCCACCGCCGGCGAGACGGGCGAATCGGCGATCGTCAAGCACAGCGAAGAGGCGAACAAAGTTCGCGCCCGCGTATTTGCCTTCGGCGTCGGCTACGACGTCAACAGCCGGCTGCTCGATAAGCTTGCCCGGGCCAATTTCGGCTTGAGCCAGTACGTGCGGCCGAAAGAAGACATCGAAGCCTCGGTGAGCGCGCTGTATCGCAAGATCGGCGCGCCCGTGATGACCAACGTCACGGTGGAAGTCGACGTGGAGGGCGCTGGTCTCGATAGCGTGCGGCCTGTGAATCGCGTTTACCCGAAGGGCGAGTTCGACCTGTTTGCGGGCGACCAGGTCGTTCTCGTTGGCCGCTACCGAAAAAGCGGCGACGCCAAGGTGAAGCTGACGGGTAAAATCGGCGACGAGGAAAAGTCGTTCGATTTCCCTGCCAAGCTTGTCGAGAAGAGCGACGACGACACCAACTCGTTCGTAGCGAAGCTGTGGGCCACGCGACGAGTGGGCGAGATCATCGACGAGCTTGACCTCAAGGGCCGCAATGAAGAGCTCGTGAAGGAGCTCGTGGCACTGGCGACTGAGCATGGGATCCTGACCCCCTACACATCGTTCCTGGCCGACGAAACGAGCGAGGTCCGCGACCTGGCGGGTAATCAAGCGCGAACGCTCAGCGAAGTAAAACAGCTCGCCGAGACCTCTGGCCGATTTGGATTCTCACAGCGGCGCGAGAAGCAAAGCTTGCAGCTTGCGGCCCGGGCGCCGGCGTCGGCACCCATCGACGGCTATAGTGGCGAGGCGGCGCCGGCATTGCGCGTCGCGGGCGGCGGTTACTTCGGCGGCAATGTGCGTTACTACGACGCGCTGGGTGACAAAGAGGTCGCCGCCACGAACGTCCGCCAGATCGGCCGCAAGACGTTCTTCCAACGCGGCGAGCGGCTCGTCGATTCCACCGTCACCGAGGAGCAAGAGAAGTCGGCCCGCAAGATTGAGCGCTACAGCCGCGAGTATTTCGATCTCATCGAGCGGCACGGCAAGCATGTGGCCCAATATCTCGCGTTGGATGAGCCGGTGTTAATCAATCTCGGCGGCGAAACGTACGAGTGGTGAAAGTGTAGTCGTCCCGCTCCGCGGGACGAAATTCCCTCTCGCGGAGCGAGAGGACTACACTCCTATTCGGCGAACGCTTGCCACCGAGGATCGCGCCTGCCAGGATGGCGGCATGATGCCGATTGCTCTTAGCCGGGACCAAAGCCGTGAGCTCGATCGCCGGGCGACCGAGGAGTATGGGATCGCGGGCCTCGTGCTGATGGAGAACGCGGGGCGCGGATGCGTCGATGTGCTGGAGCGGCTCGGCATCGACGGCCTGGCGGCTATCCTGTGCGGCAAAGGCAATAACGCGGGCGACGGGTTCGTGATCGCACGGCACCTCGAAATCCGCGGCCACAAATGTCGCGTGCTGCTACTGAGTCCGCCCGAAGAGCTGCGCGGCGATGCGGCAACGAATTACGCGATCCTGCGAAAGACGAACGTGCCGATTATCGAGCTCCAGTCCCAGCGAGCCGGGGCGTCCTCGCCCCCGGCTGAACTTCGCGAGCACCTCAACGGCCATAGCCACAATGCTGCGTGGCTCATCGACGCCCTCCTCGGCACCGGCGCGCAAGGCGAACCACGCCCGCCGTTCGACGCAGCGATCGACTGGATCAACGCACGGAACGCGAAGACACAAGCGCTAGCCGTCGACGTCCCCAGCGGCCTCGACTGCGACACGGGCCTACCGGCCAGGCACACCGTCCGCGCCGATCACACGTGCACATTCGCCGCGATGAAAATCGGCTTCGCACAGCCGGCCAGAAATCAATTCACCGGCACCGTCCACGTCTGCGACATCGGCGTGCCGCCGCGGCTGATTGATGAGGTGCTCTCAGCCAGCCGTCTATAAGCGTATTGCGGCAGGCTGCTACAATGTGTTGCAGTGCTGCATTAGAATGCTATAATGGGACCAAACTGGGTATGGTGAAGCTCATGAAGTGGCTGCATATTCACTGGGACCCTCTGCCTGGCGGCAACGTGGAACATGTTGAAGAGCATGATTTGACGACCGATGATGTGGACTACGTCTTGGAAAACTATAAATCAACAAGCTCCAGCGACAGCAGTGGCTATCCGTGTGTCTTCGGATACACTCCAGACGGACGGTACATCATCGTTATCTATGAAGAGGACAATGACACGGTGATCCCGGTTACTGCCTATGAAGTACCGGAACCATGACCAAGAAGATTGTTATGGCCAAGAAGAAACTGAAACACATCAACCGGCGCTTAAGTGATGAGGAGCGTGCTCGGCATGCGCGGATTCGTGAAGCGGCAATGAAAGATGTCCCGCCAAAGCCCGGAACGGGCCGCAAACCTTCGCCGCCCGGCATTCCAGCACGAATCCGACAAGCTCGGGAGGCGCAAGGGCTAACTTGGTATGCTTTGGCGAAACAGGCCGGAATCCCTAATCAAGCGACCATCCGCGACATCGAGCAGGGCAAGGACGTGAAACTATCGAACGTGCAAGCTGTTGCCGCCGCATTGGGGCTGGAACTCGAGCTTGTTGACGTTCATGCGTAAGGCTGGAAGGCAATGCAACTGACTTCCGAGCAAAAAGAGCAGTTACGGCAAGCTAAAGCGCGGAGCGAGCGCCAGGTTTACATGGAATTCACGCCGGACCAAAAGAAAGAATACCGGCAAGCGGTCGCGAGAGAGATGGCCGGCAAGGAGGCGAACATTGCACGCTGCCGTAAGATCAAATCCGCCGCTGAACAACCCGGCTTCTTTGGCGACATCCGACGCGCCATAATGCTATCCCGCCCTTCGATCCCTGATCTGGCCACTGCGATTGGAGTGGACTGGCGAGTTCTCTCCGATTTTCAAGCCGGCGAGGCCGAATTACCCGCCGAAGCTGTAGACCGTTTGCTTGGAGAACTCGGCCTGCGACTGATGCAGGAAATTCCACGGTAAACGAAATAGGTTTCTTCTAAATCGAACTTACTTGCAGCTGCGATTCGGTATTTCTCGCAATGAACTCGCGGACTTCATCAGCCCCATAAAACCATTCGCCGGCCTGTCGTACTCGGTATTGCTGAAACCTGTCGTGAATCTCGCATTCCACGGTCCTATTACCGCCCATCATTCCTAACAATTCTAGCTGCGACCCATTGCCAGTTTGGAGTTCAAGCAGCCGTTTCTCTGGCTCCGATGAAGTGCCAATCTTGATCTCGTTTCTACCAATCGCCTCAATGAAATAGACGTAGGAACTGGTCAGAACACCAAGGCATTTTAGAATATCGTCCAGGCAGGCTGCTGATTCTTGCTCGTCACGAGCAAGATGCACCTGAACGTTAGGAAAGCTGCCGACGAACCAGTATGCGTCGTAAAGAGGACAGTGATCCCATCGCTTGTCCTCATCTGTTTGATGCTCTTCGATAAGCATGTAGCATTTTTTGCCGATACTGCTCGCAAAGGCGATTTCTGCGATGGATCCGTATGAATCATTGCTGCACAAATGCGCGATCAGCGCATCGCATTCCCGAATCTAATCCAGCACCATCTTTTCGAAAAACAGCTTGCCATCATTGCATTGTTGCCAGCATTCTGGTCCTACAATGAATCCGCCTTTCCATCCATGAGGTCCACGGCTCGCATCGCCACCATCCGACGAATAGAAGTCGCAAAGGTGCTTGAATGGTGTGACAAGCTGCCATTTGCTTCCACCAACTTTTCCGGTGAGATAGATCCTCATAGCGCCTACTTTCATAGGAGACAATGCGCATGTCGAACCATTAACCGGTCCAGCAACTCAATCAATGGCATGTGTGTTCATAGCGGTAATACGCCTCATATTCCACGTCATCTGGACTTGCTGATGTGAGCACGTACCTCTCAACTTCTGTATCGCCCCCGGCCCAGCATCCTACGCGAGCTGTAATCTCTTCAGGAATACTCTCCATCCCGACATTCGTCACATTACCGTCGAGGCTACCGCCAAAAAATTGGACGCGCGCGTGGTCGAGATCATCGATTCCGTAGTTCGATCCATCTAGATAGAAGTCATCATACGCATCGTTGCGGTCATAACACATTGCGTTCGTACTCCTTGTCGTTGCGAATTCAGATACTTGAAGCCAAAGATTATCGCTCGCAGCCATAAACCAGTCAATCGACTACGCGTTGAGCTTCACGCTCGCGTCGTCGGCGACGTTGACCCAGACATGAACGTGGGGGGCGCCGCGGTAGTGCCAGACGAACGACGGGCCTTCGAGGCGCCAGATGTCCCAGACGCCGTCCTTGCCGATATCCTGCTGGGCATAGTAGGCGAGGTGGCAGGCGTCGAGGCCGCCTTGGGCGTCGAGACATTGCTTGGCTTCGTCGCGGTCGATTTGGCGATAGGGCTCGATAAGCAATGCCATCACTTTTTGCAAGTGTTCTTTCTGGTCGCCGGAAAGCTCGGCGACGCTCAGGCCTTGGAAGTCGCCATCCTTGCCGCGGAAGGCGACACGCTCTTCGGGCGGCAAGCCCTCGCTCAATAGGGCCTGCTTCTGCTGCTTGCCATCGAGCATCTGGTAAAGCTTGTTGGCGGCCTCGGCTTGGGGCCAGAAGACATTGCCGGGATGGCTGGGCCCTTCGTTGAATCCTTCGGCGGCGTGGCCGTAAAAAATTGGCCCGCCGAAGGCCACGTGCTTGGCCGTGTTGCCGTCGGCGCGGATGGTCATGTGCCGGCCGGTCATGACGAATTCAAACTTCTCACTGCCGGGTGTGCCGAAGATGGCGATGCTGTTCTGCTCGCCGTAGCCGCCCGCATCGTCGTCGAGCTGCTTGTCGATCCGCTTGTGCCATTCAGGGTTGATAATCCCCTCGAAAATGCCGCGGATGACGGCTTGCTGGTCCTTGGTGTAAAAATCGTTGTCGTTGATGTAGTAATCGGTGATGTCCCAATTGTTCGCAACGCGAGTCCGCAGCAAGCCGCGTTCGGGGTCTTTGTAGTTCCAGGGGAAGCAAATCGCCTCACGCTGCTTGGGCGAAAGCGCTTCATACAGCACCGTCACAAGCGACTCCGGTGAGGATGCGCTGGCAGCGGCGGCCTCGGCCGTTTTCGCCTGTGCCCAAACGCGGCCGGCCGGCAACACGCTGCCGAGCGCAGTGGCGCCGAGGACCACGCCGGCGCTGGTCGTCAAAAACTCCCTCCGCTGGATGCGCCGTGTGCCGTGCTCCAGATCCTGGCAGCACTCGCAGACGGGTTTGGTCGATTGGGATTGCGTTGCGCCGTGGTGCAGATTGCGCGGTTCCATGACTGCTCCTTCACCCCACCGGGAAAATTGAACTAAGCCGGGCCGACCCTCGCCCATTAGAGCAAAACCACGGAGCGATTGCAAAGTTCCGCGTGGAAGGCGGTTTTCTATCGCTTCGGCTGACAGGCGGGGCAGAAGAAGGTGGAACGCTGGGCTTGAACGACGCGGATGACTGGTGCGTTACATCCAGAGCACGGTTTGCCGGCGCGGTCGTAAACGCGGTGGTGGTTCTGGTATCCGCCTTCTTGGTTGAGCGCATTGCGGTAGGTGCCGTCGCCCAGCGTCGAGCCTTCGCAGCGGATGGCGGCTTCGAGCACAGCATGGGTGGCATCGGCGATCCGCTGCCATTGGGCGCGGGTGATCTTGTCGCAGCGGCGGGCCGGATGGATGCCGGCCGCGTGCAAGATTTCGGAGGCATAGAGGTTACCGATCCCGGCGACGGCCCGCTGATCCAGCAGCGCGACTTTCACGGCCCGTTTGCTTAGGCTGAGTTGGGCGCGGAGTGATTCGGCGGCGATGGTAAGGGCGTCGGGGCCGAGTTTCGCGGGACCAAAGGCCGCCTCGAACTCTTTCGGCGAAAACAGGCGAACACTTCCCAAGCCGCGGCGGTCCCAATACAAAAGCTCGCGGGCGCCGTTGCCGCGAAGCGTGCAGCGGAACCGCAAGTGCTCGCGGCTGGGCGGCTCGGCGACGAGCACCAGCCCGGTCATCCGCGGCTCGAGCACGATCGCGTCGGCGGAATCCAATCGCACGACGACACGCTTGCCGACGCGATCGACGTCACGAATCACACAACCAACCGCACGACGGCGGAAGCGATCGATCCGCGGCGCAATGGCGATTGGCCGGCGGCGGCACGCCACGCGCTCGACATCCTCAATCCGCGAGCCGATGATCCCAAGGATCCCGCGGCGCATCGTTTCGACTTCGGGCAATTCGGGCATATTAGTTTCGCCACAGAGGACACAGAGAACACAGAGTAAACCGTTAACATCTGGTAGTAAACGCTAACGACTGCAAAGATTGAAGTTCATATTTCAATATGACGTAATTAGCGCTTATTAGTGACGCTTCGCGCTTCAATTACCGTTCCCCTTCTCTGTGTCCTCTGTGTTCTCTGTGGCAAAATCGTACGCACTTGATTCTCTCGTGGTTGCAGTTGAGAATCAACGCAGGAGCATTTCTGAATGACGAGAACGACAGCCACAACACAAGTTCCCGACGCGGCCGGGCGGTTTGGCGCGTTTGGCGGGCGGTATGTGCCCGAGACGCTCGTCCGCGCGCTCGATGAGTTGGCAGTCGAGTACGACAAGGCGTGCCAGGACGCCGCGTTTCAGACGGAACTGGCGGGGCTGCTCGCGCATTACGTGGGCCGGCCGTCGCCGCTGTATCATGCCCGGCGGCTCAGCGAGGCGTGCGGCGGCGCGCAGATCTGGCTCAAGCGCGAGGATCTTAACCACACCGGCGCGCACAAGATCAATAATACGATCGGCCAAGGACTGCTCACGCTGCGAATGGGCAAACGGCGCGTGATCGCCGAGACGGGCGCCGGGCAGCACGGCGTGGCGACCGCAACGGCCTGCGCGCATTTCGGCTTGGATTGCGTCGTGTACATGGGCGAGGAAGACATCCGCCGCCAGGCGCCAAATGTATTCAGCATGAAGCTGCTGGGGGCCGAGGTGCGGCCGGTTTCCAGCGGCTCGCGAACGCTTCGCGATGCGATCAACGAAGCCATGCGCGACTGGATGGCGAGCGTCGAGACGACGCACTACATCCTCGGTTCCGTCGTCGGCCCGCACCCGTTCCCTCGAATTGTGCGGGATTTCCAATCGGTGATCGGCCGCGAGACGATCGAGCAATGCCGCGAGCAAATGGGCCGGCTGCCGGATACGGTGGTCGCCTGCGTCGGCGGCGGCAGCAACGCGGCGGGCATGTTTTACCCATTTATTGAACATGAGAAGGTAGCGCTGATTGGCGTCGAAGCGGGCGGCCGCAGCGCAAAGCCAGGCGACCATGCGGCCCCGCTCAGCCACGGCCGGCCCGGCGTGCTGCATGGCAGCTACAGCTACGTGATGCAGGATGATGACGGTCAGACGTGCGATGTCCACTCCATGTCGGCCGGGCTCGACTATCCCGGCGTCGGTCCGGAGCACAGCTACTGGAAAGAAACCGGCCGGGTCACGTACACCGATTGCCTCGATGCCGACGCCCTCGCCGCATTCGACGCCCTGGCGCGCAACGAAGGGATCCTTGCCGCGCTCGAAAGCTCGCACGCCATTGCCAAAGCGATGGAGCTGGCCCGCGGCAAACCCAAACACCACACGATTGTCGTTTGCCTATCCGGCCGCGGCGACAAAGACGCGGCGGAGATCGGACGGCTGAAGGGCGCCGCCTCCACCAGAAAGTGACCGCGCGTCACCAGCGACGCGGCCAAATCTTGGCGGGTTTAAGTATGTCCGCGATTGACGAACTATTCACGAATCTTCGCCGCGAGAAGCGCAAGGCGCTGATGCCCTTCGTGACGGCGGGCGATCCGGATTTGCGGTTCACGGCCGACGTGCTGAAGGAGCTCGTCAGTCGCGGGTGCCAATTGTGCGAAGTCGGCGTTCCATACAGCGATCCGATCGCGGATGGGCCGGTGATCCAGGCATCCTACACACGCGCGCTACAACACAAAATCAAGCTGGCCGAGATTTTGACGACGCTTGGCGAAGTCGCGCCGACCCTGGCCGCGCCGCTGGTCACGATGGTGAGCTACGCGATCGTCTATCGACACGGATTGCAGAAGTACGTTGATGAGGTTTGCCAAAGCGGAGTGGCCGGATTAATCGTGCCGGACCTGCCGGTGGAGGAATCGGCTCAATTGGCCGGCATCTGCCGACGACGCGATGTCAGTCTCATTCAACTCGTGACGCCCACCACGCCGCGCGAGCGGGCCGTGAGGATCGCGGAAACATCCACCGGCTTTCTTTACTATGTGTCGGTCGCCGGCATCACTGGCGAGCGAACCCAGTTGCCGCCGGAACTGGTGGACAACGTCGGCTGGCTGCGTTCCCAGACCGATTTGCCGATCTGCATTGGCTTTGGGATCAGCCGCCCGGAACACGTGAAGCTGCTTGCCCCTGTGGCCGACGGGCTGATCGTCGGCTCGGCCATTGTGCGGCGGATCGAAGCAGCCGCACGGCAGCCGCGCGCGAAGGTAATAGGCGAGGTCGGCGATTATGCGGCGGACTTGCTCGCGGCAATGACGAATGACGAATGACGAAAGGACGGCTTTTCATTCGACATTCGTGATTCGTCATTCCTTCTTCTCCGGGACCACCGGCGGTGGTTCAACGTCGAAATCGATCCACTTCATCGCACGGCGGAACGGCTCGATGCGGAGCATGACTTCGCCGTTCTGAAACAGCCGTACGGTGCCGGTCGATTCGCTCACGGTGATGGCGACGGCGCCGGTCGCGCGGCTGATCTCGGCGGCGGCCCAGTGGCGGGCGCCGAAGCCCTTCGGCAGCGAGAGGTCGGTCGAGCGCGGCGCATTGATTTGCTGCGCGCCGGCCACCACGTGACCGTCGGACGACACGATGAATGCTCCGTCGAGCTGAGCGATTTCCTTCACCCCCTCGCGGACCTTCCCATCGGCCAGATTTCGCTCGGCGCGACTGTAGCCACGCAGCGGGTCGAAGCCCATCGGCCGGCAATAGCTCAGCACTTTGCGGTGATCGCCCACGACAAACAGCGTGCCCACGGGCTTGCCCTCGCGACCCTCGCGGCCGATGTCGACCGCCAGATCGACCACCGTTTTGAGCGTTTCCAGCGGGATGCGGGTCTTGAGCTGCCGCAAGTCGCGGACCGTCAACTGGCCCAAGTGCTCGCCCAAACGAATGACGCTAAGCGAATCAATAACGGTCGGCTCAAAGCCGCTGTACACCGAGACCACCGTCGCGCCCGGCGGCAGCAGCTCGTCGGCGACGGCTTCCAACAATGCCTGCGTGAGCCGCTCGTAGACCGGCGTCTCAGAAGACATGTTTAACAGAATCGTGTCGAAATCCTCCTCGGCGGCGCCTTCCAAGGTCTCTTCCGTATCGCCGGCGAGGATTAGAGAGTGCGCGCCGGTCGATTGTCGCAGGCGAGTCCAGTCGGTCGGGCGTTCCATTAAAAACAGAATCGCATCGGCCTCATGAACATTGGCCAATCGGTCGGCCAGTTCACAAAATGCCTGCAGTTGGTCGGTAAACTTGCGCGGAATGGCCATAGCCGAAGGACGCCGTTTTCTGGGCAAAGACTGCGCAGGCGACGGAGGCAATGTAATCGGCAGCGCGGCGTATTTCAATGCAGAAAACGCGCTGGGATCTACTTCGCCCACTAACAAGAATACGGCGCAAATCAATGGCAGGCGATGCCCACCCTGCATGAAGCCAGTCGAGCTTTACCGGCGAGGCGGAGTCGGCGGGCTGCGCCCGGCCGTGCTCCGCTTGGGCTTGTATGCCACGTTGTAGTCCTCGCCGTCGAACGGCTGGAACACCCGCTCATCGTACAACAGCAGGGCGTGGATCGCGTGGCACATCGGGCCGACTTCCCACTCGGTGTCGTACTTCGAGTACATCAGGTTGGCCAGATAGCTGACGGCCCGAACGGTCCGCTGATCGCGCAGCTCCTCGTCGCTCAGCGAGTAGCACAGCCATTCGAGGATATGACCGGTCGTCTTGATGCGACGCTGGACATCCGATTCATCGCCCCGGCCTTGGAACCAGGCGGTGCTCAAACTGCCGTCGCGATTCTGCAATCGAAACGCGTACTGGTGGTATTTCTTGACGAACTCGGCGGCCCGGGCGTATTCGCCATCGAGCGGCTCGCCGCGGCGGACGCGGGCTTTCACGGTAAGGCTTAAACTCGATAAGCGGTGTGTGCCGCCGCATGCTGCCCCTCGTATGGGCTGCGCCAGCTCCTCACGGATCAGCCGCGGAAAATCCCACTCCACCCCCTGATCGTTCACCCAGCGGTCGTTCAAATCGAGGTAGTACTGCAAGGCGAGCAGCTTGAAGGTCAATTCAGATTTCGGATAGCAGGTCTTCTTCTCGGCTTCGATCAAGTCGCGGATGGTGAATTCGCTTTTGCCGACGTGGATCGGGTACTCGGCCGAGACACGGCATTGAGCCAACATGGCCAGCAGTTGTCCCAGGTGCCCTTGCAAGCCGACCCCATATTTGGCGCGGAGCTCGCCCTGGGGAGTCACGTACAGCATCGTTAGATCTTTGCACGGCTTGTTGTAACACAGCCAGCCGACGCTGGTGATCGGCTCCCCGCGCGGCCCGCCCTGTCGAACCCGGCTATGGACGCCATACGCAAGCATGCCGTGCATTACTTCCCACGGATCATGCTCCCGGCTGTTCAGCGTTCTGCGATAGTAACCCTTCAGCACGCTGCGCACTCTGGTCCGCAGATTCACGAGTTGCTGCGTTAGCGGCCGTGGGGGCTTTATCGAAGGTAGCGGCGGCGCCGCTGAATTTTGCGCCGCTGGCTCGGTCGCCGCTTTAACGGTCTTGGCGGACTCGGCTGGCAATGGCGGATCGACGGCTGGCTTTGCTGGCGCGTCGGCATCCGCTTCGCCAGGCAATGTGTCTAACGGTTCAAACTGTCCATTCTGAATCGGTGGCTCGGATTCGGTCGCTTCGTTTTCATTGTTCACTCGCTCGCTCGAATTCGGTGCGTCTTCCGCGGTTGGCGTCGGAGCTTCCTCAGCTTTCGGGGCGATGATCTCCGCGTGCCACGGTGGGCCCAGCGGCGCGAGAATCGGGCCCGGCGGGCGCCATCCTTCGATGCCATCCGGCCGCACCGCCCATCGCAACGTGCTGACCGTTTGACTCTTGGACTGCGCAGGTTGTGTGGGAGCGGGGTGGCACAATAGGGGCGTGCGTGTCTGCTCCAGCAAGTGGTGAAGAATCATCTGCTGCTGGTGCGGATCGGCGGAACCTGTCGCAATTGTCGACGCAGTCGCCACAGCCCAACCGGCGTCAACCTCAGCTGTGCTTCGAACTTCTGATCCTGCACGGACCTGCACTGCTGCGGAGCCGGCGACAACAGCGTGTTGGGTGTCGTTCCACCCTATTAGAACGACGCACGCGAACAGCGCCCCAACGACGATCAATCGCGCCAATCGCCGCCTGGCAATCGTTCGAGCTCCGCTAGAAATGGGGCAATCGCGCGTGGGCATACGTGCGGCTTGTCTGGGAGTGGCGGTCGGGCTTTGACGAGACGAGCTGCCGGGGCGCCTGTGCGCGGACAGCGATGAGCCGGCATCGCGGCGTAGACTTGGCGGCGGATGTCGTTCTGCGCGGGGACAGTCCTGCCGCTTCATGGCCGACGCAAAGCTCAACGATGCCTGCTAAGTTGATATCGGGCCGCTGCGGCTCGAAATTCAGCGCACAGAAAGGCGTTTGCCAATCGCTGCAAAGTCCAGAGGAGCTAGTGAAGCCTTGAGGGCAAGGAGATTTTTGCCAAAGATGCCGCCTGCTAGCGTGATCCCATTGTAGCCGGCCTCTGTGAGGCCGGTTGGTCATGCTCGACCGGGGTCCAACACCCGGCTAAAGAAGACAGCGCTAGAACGGCGACATCCCCCGCAACCGCTCGGCCACCGAGGGGGTTTGGGGCGTAGGTGGTGAACCACCCGTGGCTACAGTGCGCCAGGCCTGCACGTTGGGTCCGTAGTCTTCGCCCGTGATCGATTTCATCGATTGCACGCCCACATACTGCAAGGCCGGATCGCGATCGTCGAGCGCGACGACCAGCGCCTGAATGGCCTCGGGCGATTTGATCTTGCCCAGCGCTTCTGCGGCGGCCAGTCGGACATCGATGTCCTTCTCCGTGCGAAGCACGTTGGCCAGGCTGGCGACCGACGCAGCTTCGGCGCGGCGTCCTAACGCCTGGCAACCGGCCACTCGCACGGCCTCGTTTTCATCGGCCAAGCCCGCCTCGAGGACCTGCTGGGCCATTGGCGTGCGGAACTCAGCGATGGCGTTCGCCACCGCCTGCCTCACCAACGGGTCGGGCTCCACCTGCATCTGCCGCGCGAGCTGATCCGTGATTTCCCGTTGCTCCGGCGAATCCACCTTTTTGGAACGCATCGCAAATTGCTGGATCGCGTCGACCCGCATCGCCGGCGTGTGATAGGTCGTCAGTTCCCGCTCGGGAAACGGCCACACCTGCGGCCACGGCATCGATTGACAACCGGCAATCGCCACGATCCACAGTGCGAAGGGGCCATAGGTGGCGGCATGGGATTGCTTCATGAATCGGCGGCGTAAAGCGTTTTCCGGTTTGCGTGCCACTGCTTGCGGCCAGCTAAGTCGCGCTGCAACTCTGCACAGCACTGCTCGCGACCCAACTAGCGCATCGATTAGCGGCAAGCAGTGCTCTTTACATTTTCCAGCGACTGGCCCCTCCGCGAGCAGTGGCACACGGGCCGATCGGTCGGAACGAGCCGCGAACTGTAGCAAACCAAGCCCGCAAGCGCCTATGGCGGAACAACTCGGCGGAGGCCGGCCGAGCGGCCAAGGCAACGACGTGTAAAGTAGGAAATCGCAGTGCTGCACGCGCGCGACCAATCCGCACAATAACGCTAGCTGCTTGCAGCTATGAAACTAAAATGCCAGTCAGCGTGAGCGTGTTGCCGAAATTGGCATTCCGCACGGCAAGGTCTGCCCCATCCACATCGCCATCGTCGTCGCCGTCGGCGGCCAGGTTGCCGGTTTGCCAGATCACATAATCGGCAGCATCCACGCTACCGTCTGAGTTGTAGTCGCCGAGGAGTTCGAAAACCTTGTCGACCGCCGCCTCGGGCGCCCACGCAACACTAGTGGAACCGTCGATGCCGCGGATGATGAGCGACTGGTCTATTTCGAGGTCCCCTTCGGACACATTCATTTCAATTAAGTTTGGCGCGGTCGTCCGCTGCCGAGTAAGCACGAAATTCCAGGCCGGCAACCAAATCTCCTGTGTTCCCGCGGTGATGTTGGCCCGGTGAATGGCGTCGCGGATCGACATGTTCACTGGGTCGCTGCTGCCGTCATACGTGTCGGCAATACTGGTAACGACGTAATCCGGTGTGCCGATGTAGTCGCCGTTCACGTTATGAGTGAAACCAGTCGTCGCATTGCCGAGCCGGTTGTTGCCGCCGGAAGAGGAAAAGGAAGAGGAAAAGGGGTCAGAACTATTTTTGGTTCTCAAAAATAGTTCTGACCCTTTTTCTGTCTATTTGTGGTTCTCGAAAAATAGTTCTGACCCCTTTTCTGACCCCTTTTCTGACCCGGCCTTGCAAGCAAGCTAAAGAGAGGTATGCCAATCAAAACCAACGTACTTGGCTCGGGGATGATGCTAGTTACCCGAAAACCGACAAAGTTGCCATCAAACGTTGGCGTGATGCCGCCGCCGGTGTACTCCGCTTTCAAGACATTTGCAAGCGTGGCCCAGGAGCCGCCGATTATCGACCGATGTTCATCTGCCTCGCTGTTCAGCCGGTCAAACGCGCTTTCTTCCCATTCGAAAACATTTCCGCCTTGACCAGCCGTGCCGTACGGGCTCAGCAGCCCGACATTCGCGATATTATTGGGCTCTGGGTTCATTCCCCCGTCGTCAAAAACGGCGTCGAAATCTGAATCTCCAACAAAATCAATGCCGTCCGGGATCCCATCGCTGCCGGTTGGATAGTCGTAGTAGACGCCGGCCACTGGATCGTAGTAGGCAGCCTTGTGCCATTCGTTGATGCTGGGCAGAAAATATCTTGCCCGCCGGTTGCGGTAGAGATTGTTCGGGTTGAATCCGGGATCGCCCGGTTGCCACAATTGGAAGTTGCCGCCAACAAACTTGTAAGCCGGTGTGAATCCGTTGCTCGTGTTGAGCCAGTTCACAAACTGCGCCGCCTCGTACCATGTCACGCTCGTTGCCGGCTTGTCGGGTCCGCGGGTGTCTTTCGTGATGCCGAGTCCGCCCAAGGCGTTTGCCTTGTCGATCATCTGCTCCGAGATTTCGTACTTGCCGATCCGATACCGGTAAGGGACCGCCCCGGCCGGGTTGGGATTGGCATCCGGCGGATTCCCCGGACTGCCGATCTTCACAAACTCAATTTCAAACGAGTTCGCCCCGCTGCCGAAGACGTCCGCCGCGGCTGACGACGGAAATGCGCAAAGACCGAGGACCAGAACCACGCCGCTCAGACAAGCAATCGCGCGCATGAGACGCTCCTTCCAAGTTCCGCAACAAATAGCCTACTACAAAGGGGGGGGGCAGATTGCAACTCTATTCCGGACGCTCCGCCGATTTTCTTGCAAATACTTCGCCTCAATGCTGATTCCGGCAAGCCGGCAGACAAGCTTCAGTATACCGCCGCGCGTAGGAGTTAGCCCGAACAACGTAACCGGCGGCGGAGACGAATACAGCGCCTACGGCGGAATCAAGAGGGGAAGCTTTCGGAATTGCTACCCCGCAACTTGCTGGCTGCATCGCGAGTGGGCAGCGGACATTGCGAGCAGTGAAGGCACACGGGAGGTCCGGCAAAATCGTTGTGATCCGGCTCCCTGCCGCCAGGCTCAGTTCCATGACCTATGGTTGTGTGGCTCGAATTCCGCGCAGTGTTTTGGGGCAGCTTCTTCGATGCGCGGGCCGGCTAGCGATTTTTGGCCGCATTTGCCGGCGCGCATGGCGCAGCTTCCCCGGATCCGGACCTCGGTTCACGAGGAATGTGCCGATGAATGCCGCTGATGAGCTCGCCGCTTCCAAGTGGCCGACGCTCTTATGCATCGACGACGACCCCCAAATCTCCGAGGGGATCCGGCTCCGGCTGCGCGACTATCAAGTGGACGTGTTAAGCGCGTATCACGGGATGCACGGCTTTTGGCTAGCGATGACGGAACGGCCGGACCTGATCATTACCGACATGCGGATGCCGCAAGGCCAGGGCGATTACGTAGTGGAGGCGCTTCGCAGCAACTCCGACACGCGCCAAATTCCGGTCATCGTATTGACCGGACAACGTAGTTCGGACGTTGTTCAAAAGGTGCGCCAGCTCGATGTCCAGGCTTTTCTCATGAAACCTGTGCGGTTCGACCAACTCCGGCCGGTAATCGAGCAGCATATTGCGCTGCGAAAACGGGCCGAAGAATGGATGGCGGACGTTGAAGCCATGAGCGAGTGAACGTATACGAGCCGATTCCAAAGCACATTTGCAATGCCTTCGTCATCCGCGCAAAGACTCAATGCACGTGTGCCCCCAACATGAAGATGAATTTTAATTGTAATGACCGTAGCGAACCCCGTGGGGGCAGAACAGTGACAAGCGATCAACTTCGCGTACTTTTAATCGAAGATAGTGACTTCGATGCCAAGCTAATTCAGCACGCGCTGACGACGGGAGGAAACCCGGCCTGTCATGTCGACTCGGTGGCGTCGTTGGACGAAGCCGCCGAGTGTCTGAAAACGACGTCCTATGACGTCGTGCTGCTGGACCTTGGGTTATCGGAATCGGGGGGCATCGGCGCAGTGGGACAATTCCGATCGTCTTGTCCGGAACCGCCGCCGCTGATCGTGCTGACGGGACTCGACGACGAACAGGCCGCTCTGGAAGCGCTCGACAACGGCGCACAGGATTATGTTGTCAAAAGCGATATCGACTTCCTGTCGCGCTCGATCCGCCACGCGGTGCAGCGGCAGCAGATCATGGCCCAATTGAAAACGGCCAATGAACTGCTGCAGGAAAAAAACCAGCGGCTATCCGAGCTGTACGACACCGCGCAACAGTTCGTCGATAACGTGTCGCATGAGTTCCGCACGCCGCTGACCGTCATTCGCGAGTTTACGTCGATCGTGCGAGACGGCTGCGACGGACCGGTCACGCCGAAGCAAATCGAGCATCTCGACAAGGTGCTCCACCGCACCGACGACCTGGCGCTGATGGTCGACGACATGCTCGACATCAGCAAGCTCGAAGCGGGACTGCTGGGCGTGTGGCGGCGAGCGTGCCGGGTCACCGATTTGGTTGCCACCGTCACAGGCTTGCTGCGAAAGCGGGCAGAGTCAAAGAAGATCTGGCTCTCGACTCAGTTAGCACACGATTTGCCGCTGGTGTTCTGCGACGAGGAAAAGGCGCAACGCGTGCTCATGAATCTGGCGGTCAACGCCATTAAATTTACGCCGGAAGGCGGACGCGTGGACATCTGGGTCCGGCCGGCAGAGAACGGCTCAGAGATCGTGATTGGCGTCAGCGATTCCGGCTCTGGCATCTCGCCGCAGAACCTGGAAATCATTTTCGAGCGATTCCAACAATTGGAAACCAACTTGAGGGCGAGCACCAAGGGCTTCGGTTTGGGGCTCAATATCGCCAAGGAATTGGTGAGCCTCAATTTGGGCCAAATGCAAGTTGAAAGCGCAGTTGGCAAGGGAAGCACGTTTTCGTTCACGCTGCCCTGCAATGATTCGATGGTCGTGTTCGAGCAGTATGTCCGCCGCGTTAGCGCGCTAACGGATTCACAATGCACGTTCTCGTTTCTTACCGTGTCGATTCATTCCGACTCGATTGATAACGTGGCGCCAGTCGTGGACGAATACCTGCAGCGATCTGTCCGTGTGCAGGACCTGGTCATCCAGTCGAGCAAGCAAACATGGGTTATCGTGACATCGTGCCAGGAAAGAGAAATACCGTGTTTGATCGACCGATTAAACCAGGGCTGGGCGGCATACGCGCGCAACTGCCCGCGCGGTGAGTTTCCCGAATTGAACTTGGAACACCGCGGCACATTGCCCCTGGCCGCCGGATTGAGCCAGCTGCGCGATCAATTCGGCCACCTACTGGAGAACCGGGTCGTTAAACGGCCGGCGGGCGGCAAGGTGCTGGTCGTGGACGACGATCGGGAAGTGAATTCGTGTTTGGGGGTGCGTCTTGAAGCCGCAGGTTACGAGGTGCTGTCGGCGTTCGACGGCGAGCAAGGCCTGGCGACTGCGATCGAACAGCACCCTGACGCGGTGGTTCTGGACCTGCGCATGCCGAAGAAAGACGGGCTTACGATGCTGCGGGAAATGCGGTCGAACGAAGTCGTTCAGCGGACGCCGGTCGTCGTGCTTTCAGCAAATATCCGCGACCAGCACCGGGCGCTCGAGGCCGGCGCTAATTATTTCGTTTCAAAACCGTATGAAGCGGACGCCATTTTGTCGGCGATTGAGTCTTCCTTGAGTGAAAGGAGCCTGGCGTGAGCGCTAAGACCATCGTGCTGGCTGATGATGATGCCGACCTCGTTGATTTGCTCACCGGACGCTGCGCGAGACAAGGATACTCGGTGATCGGCGTCGATAACGCCTTGGACGCAATCAATGTGATCCATCGCGTCGTGCCCGACCTCGTCTGCGTCGACGTCAACATGCCGGCGGGAAACGGATTGAGTGTCTGCGAAATGATGGCCAGCGACGAGCGATTGCGGACGATCCCGGTCGTCGTCCTTACCGGCACTCCGAGCGAGCGGACGATCCGCCGCTGCCACGACATGATGACCTATTACGTCGAAAAGAATGCGGACGTCTGGTCGCGCGTCGGCCCGCTGTTCGCGGAATTGCTCGATTCACCGACCACACCGAAATCGGCTCTATGCGGTTTCGACACCCCTGGCGAGCCGCCGGGTTTACCCCGGCGGGATAAACCCGCCGGCTCGCCGAGCCTTGATACCACCACCTATCGCCCGAAGTTGCCGCCGGAATCGGCGAGCAATGCCTTGTTAGATGCCGTTTTCACCATGCTCGGATCCGATGACGGCGATGGGCCGCAGCCTGATTCAACCGAAGTGGGTTCGCCCCCCACGCCGCCAGTCGACGACGATCCGCCCTGGGTGCTGTCGATCGACGACGATGCCGATTATTCAGACGCCCTCAAGTGCCGCCTGGAGACATGCGGTGTCGCTGTCGTTCGCGCGTTCAGTGGAATGGAAGGCTATCGGCTGGCATTCGCCCATCCCGCCAGCGCAATCTTGCTCGACTATAACATGCCCGACGGCCAGGGCGACTACATCCTCGGCCGGCTGAGCGACAACCCAGTGACCAGGAATATCCCCGTGATCGTCATCACGGGCGTCCGCGACAAGTCGTTGGAGCGAAAGATGTATGGCCTGGGAGCGAAGCGGTTCCTCACCAAGCCGGTGCCGTTCGAAACGCTCCGCGATGAGCTGGCTAAGTACATCGAGATACTGGCCGTGCCGACCGCGTAAAAGTTGGGGATTGAGGATGCGGGATGCAGGGAGCAGGGACAAGATATCTACGCGTCACCCTGCCCCCCGCATCCTGAATCCTTCCCACTAGTGCTCCAGATATTGGCCGCATGCCGGGCAACGCGCGTACCACATGGGGACGTGCTCGCCGCACTTGCACTTGATGTTGTGGCGAATCACGCTGGAGCCGAGCAGGCTGCCGCTCGTGCCGCTGCCGGCTGCGGCTACGCCTTCGTTGGGGTCGTCGAACACGTGTGATCCCGATCCCGACGAATGACGCTGTGCCGCTTGCCGGCGCTGGATCGCCTCTCGTTGCAACACGTCACTGGCCTCGTTAGCGGTCAAGGCGTCGGGCACGAGAACGATCACCTGGCCTTCGCAATGCGGGCAAAGGCCCTTCTTGCCGGCGTATTTGTCTTTGACCTTAAAGACGTGCCCGTGGGGACATTCGACGCGAATTCCCATGTTCGGTTGGCCTCCCGAACCGCTGAGGACTTAGAAAAGGAAGCCTGGAGCAAGACGCAAGGAACAAGGAGATCGACAACTCCGTGCTCCTGGCTCCATGCTCCCTGCTATATCGCTTGCCTCAGTCTCTGAATATCCGCCGTGCGAGACGCGCCCGATAACAATGTGGCGGTCATCGCCTTGTCTACGCTCTCAGCCTACCACAACACGGGTTCCATAGCAACCAAAGTCGGTAGGCAACTCTGCGTGAAGCGGAGCCTGCCGGCACCGACCCCTGATGCCCGCCAACTGTCCACTTTACACTCGTAAGTATGCAGGTATCTAATTTTCGTGGGCTATGGCTCATTTTGCTGATCGCCGCCGGGCTATTGGGCGTCCTGACACTTTGGCGGCTTGAGCCGCGGGCTGGTGCACTATGGCTCAATACGGCCTGGCTAGCAGCAGCAGCGTGCCTGATCGCGCTTCCGGTTGGCGGCGCCTTGGCGGTCCTTGTCTTTAAAACCGATACGCCCGGCCGAAGCGTGGCTGGCTTGCTGCTGGTCGGCATGCTGTTTGTGCCTCTCTATTTGATAGCCGGCGCTTGGGACGCAGGCTTTGGACTTCAAGGCTGGCACACGTTGGCCGCCAAAACCGCGTCCGGTTACGAACCATGGCTTCGCGGTTGGCGGGCCGCGATTTGGGTACACGCTCTGGCCGCGGTGCCTTGGGTGGTGCTCATCGTCGGTGCGGGGCTTCGGGCGATCGAAGCAGAAATCGAAGAGGATGCGACAACGTGCGCCACACCGGCTCAAGTTCTGTTGCACGTTTCCCTGCCGCGCGCCGCGGCAGCGTTCTTCGTAGCCGGGCTGTGGGTCGCCGTCGTCGCAACCGCAGAAATCTCCGTCACTGATTTCTTTCAGGTTCGCACGTTTGCCGAAGAAGTGTACACGCAGGCGGCCCTCGGCGCGTTCGACTTTGGCGGAGACGAGGCTTTATCGGCGAGCGGTTTATGGATTGGGCTATTGTTATCCGCGGCGCTCGCCGTCGCCGCAATTGTGGCTGCCGGCCGATTGTTCACAAACTTTACCGATGCGGCCCTCCGACCGCCGTGGTTTGGCCGCATTGGGCGCTGGCGCTGGCCCGCTGCCGTCGTGTTGTGGTCGATCATGCTCCTGGTGGCCGGCCTGCCGCTGGGAAATCTGATTTACAAAGCCGGGCTGAGTGCGGAGCTGGCCGACTCGGGAGTCACTCGCAGCTGGTCGCCGGCGAAAGTGGCACTGCGGATGGCCGCAGCGCCGGCCGAATTCCGCGGCGATCTGTGGTTAACCTTTCGCGTTGGTGCCGCCGCCGCCACGGCGGCGCTAGCGATCGCCATTCCGCTTGGCTGGAGCATGCGGTCTGTTCGCGGTGTACCATGGTTGCGGCTCACGATTCTGGCGCTGTGCCTCACAGTCCCCGGTCCGCTGCTCGGCGTCGGACTGATTCGCATTCTGAATCGCCCGCCTGAATCGTCACTTGCGGTCCTCGCGTGGCTGTACGATACGAATTTTGCCCCCTGGCTCGCGCAAACGATACGAGCCTTGCCGCTGGCGACGCTGATCCTCTGGCCGGCGCTCGCCAGCGTGCCACAAGCGATGCTGGATACGGCCGCAACCGAAGGCAGCGGTCCCGTGAGCCGCTTGATGCGGATCGCCCTGCCCCAGCGCTGGCCGGCCGTAGCCGCTGCCTGGCTCGTCGCGCTTGCCATCGCAGTCGGCGAGCTGGCAGCCACGGTGCTGGTCATTCCGCCGCAGCGATCGACCGCCATCTCGGTTCGTATCTTTCAGCTATTGCATTACGGGGTCGATGATCGCGTCGCGGCAATTAGCCTGGTGATGGTGGCCGGCATTGCCGCGCTGACCGCTATAGCTGCGACATTGTTGAAGCGAAGAACGTAGGCGGCCGCTAGCGCCTGCTTTAAAATGAAGGCGGCCAGACCTTTCCGATAAGCCCGGGCAGCATGTCAACTGAACCAGAAACGGCCGAACACGCGAAATGGTCGCCCTGGGCGCTCGCCGCGGCGGTGCTGTTGCTGCTGATGTTCAGCGTCATTGCGGTGGGCATGTTGCGCGGTTGCTTGTACGTGGATCCACAAGAAGCCGCCAAGCGCGAAGCGGAACAGAAGAAAAAGGAGGCGGAAACGAAGAAGGAGGATGTTGAAGTGATGCCGCCGGCTGTGCAGCCAGGCGATGGGGAATCGCCGGCTCAGTACGTGAAGCCGGGGCATTGGTCGGCAGCCAGCCAACAGATGCAAGCCAACTACCGCGACTTCGTCGGCGATTTGCACGTCAGCGTCGTCAATACGCAGAACAATCCTTACTCCGTGTCGCAAACACCTTTTGTGCTCGCCGGGCGTCGGCCGGTGCTGTTGACCAAGGGCCGGCCCAAAGCGACCGAAAGCACTTTTTTCGTTCCCCAGACCGATCAAGCCATGCGGCTCTTCACGCGACTTGAAGAACGTGGTTTGGGCCTGCGGACCGCGCCTTTGGCGAGCCGGCTTATCGCGATGCCCTCCTACCAATACTACTTCGTGGTGCTGGCGAAAGAGGCATCCCGATACGGTTACGTGAAAACGCTCGATTCGGTCAACGTGCCGTTCGACGGCGAATCGGATTTCGACGATACAGAAGACTCACTTCACTACCGCGTCGTGCCGCTGGAGATCAGTCCGTCGATTCCGCTGTCGGATAATCCGCTTACGTGGACCAGCATCGCCTACGTTCTATGGGACGAGGTCGATCCGCAGCTCTTTACGGCCGAGCAGCAGCGGGCACTGGTCGATTGGCTTCACTGGGGTGGTCAGCTCATCGTCAGCGGGCCGGACTCGCTCGATTTGCTCAAAGGCTCATTCCTCGACGCATACTTGCCCGCTACCAATGCCGGACCGCGCACTATCGCGGCCGATGACCCCGCGCTGGCGGAGCTGAACGACTATTGGATGATCTGGAAATTGATCGTCCCTCGCGAGCCGCTCAGGCCGACCGCGCCCTGGTCGGCAATCAAGCTTGAGATTCGCAAAGACGCCCAGCCGGTTGCCAACACGGGCGAGCTGTTCGCCGAGCGGCAAGTTGGCCGGGGGCGAATCGTCGTCTCCGCGATGCAACTGGCGGAACGCGATCTGGTAAACTGGCGTTCGGGCTTCGACAGCTTATTCAACGCGGTCCTGTTGCGCCGCCCGCCGCGCGAATATCGTCCCGGTTATTTCGGCGATGTCACGCTCGCCTGGAAGGACCCTCAATATAAAGACCGCCGGCTCGACGCGCGCTTGACTACTAAGCTGCGCTACATCGCTCGCGACTTGGGCGTCGTGACGGCCTACCGCTACCAGGAACTGCAAGAAGACATGGGGCAATTTGGCGCGTTCGGCCAGGGCGGGACGCCGCAAACGATCTACGCGTATCGCCCGCCTGCGGCGGCCGGCGGCATCGGCGCATGGAACGACTTTAACGCCACGGCAAACGCGGCCCGCAACGCCCTGCGCGAGGCGGCCGGCGTCGAGGTGCCGGACGCCGGCTTTGTCATCCTTTGCCTGGCAACTTACCTGGTCGTGCTGGTGCCCATCAATTGGCTTATCTTTCACACGCTGGGGCGAATCGAATGGGCGTGGGTCGCCGCGCCGGTCATCGCCGTTATCGGTACGTTGGTGATCGTCGAGCGAGCACGGCTCGATATTGGTTTCGTGCGGGCGCAAACGGAGATCGCTCTACTGGAGCAGCAGCCCGATCACCCGCGCGCGCACCTTTCACGCTACACCGCCCTCTACACTTCGCTCTCCACCACCTACGATCTCGAGTTCGGAAACCTCACCACGTTGGCCGCGCCATTTCCGACGCGCACGGATTTCCGAATGCTCCGTGGCCAGGGATTTCAAAATATCGGGTTCCAACGCTACGACAATGTGCGATTGGTCGGCTTGCCCATTACTTCCAACTCCACCGGTATGATTCATAGCGAACAGATGGTAACGCTCGACGGAGCGATTCAAATTGGTGAGTCGGCGGCACTCCGCAGCCGTCAAATCGAAAACCGCTCCCAATTGACCCTGCGTAGTGCTTGCGTGGTGCATCGGCCGACAAGCGAGGCTGGATTCGAGGGTCGCTGGATTGGCGAGATGCTGCCTGGCCAATCTGCGCCCTTGTCCATGCCCAGTCTGGACCCAGCTAAGGCCCCGTTTGCCGAACACCGTGCCGAAGAACAACGCCTCCAGCAAAGCGAGCGGCTTAACTTGGAACCGATGTTCAGAATGGCGCTTGAACCAAAGTACATGGAGGAGGGCGAGATTCGATTGGTTGCCCGGGTCGACGACGTGCTGCCGGGCCAGACAATCAAGCCTTCCGCTTCCCAGCTCCGAGGCGCGACGCTGGTCGTCGTCCACCTCGAATATGCCAAACCTCCGGCGCCGCGGCCCGATTCCAATACCAGACAGGATGTGAAAGCGGAAGTCGAGGAATCGGCAGACGACGCGTTGAACCTAAACTAGACCGACCCCAACGAACATAAAGCCGGGCATGGTATGCCCGGTCGCAGCGGCCATACCAGCGCCACCTTTCTGACCCGATGATTGAACTGCGCAACTTTACGAAGGTTTACGGCGAATTCGTCGCCGTGTCGAACTTGAGCCTCAAGATCGGCGCGGGGGAGATGTTCGGCTTCATCGGCCCCAACGGCGCGGGAAAGAGCACCACCATCCGTTTTCTGGCCACGTTGCTTCGAGCCACTGCAGGAGAAGGCATTGTTAATGGCCACAGCGTCACGCGCGACCCGATCGGCGTGCGTAAGAGCGTTGGTTACATGCCGGATAACTTCGGTGTTTACGACGGCATGAAGGTGTGGGAGTTTCTGGATTTCTTCGCCGTCGCCTACCAGATTCCGCGCAGCCGGCGCAAGGCGGTGATCGGGGACGTGCTCGAGCTATTGGATCTCACGCATAAGCGCGACGATTTCGTCAATGGCCTGTCGCGCGGCATGAAGCAGCGGCTCTGCCTGGCGAAAACGCTCGTTCACGACCCGCCCGTCTTGATCCTCGACGAGCCGGCCAGCGGCCTCGACCCGCGCGCCCGCCTCGAAGTGAAAGCGCTGCTGAAAGAGCTCCGCGCGATGGGCAAGACCATCCTCATCTCCAGTCATATCCTCACCGAGCTGGCCGACTGCTGCACGAGCATCGGCATCATCGAGCGCGGCCAGCTTCTGCTGCACGGGCCCATCGAAACCGTCTACCGCCGGATTCAGCGCAACCGCCACATCGAAATCCGTTTCGCCGGCAATCCGGATCGCGGCGTCAGCCTCATCCGCAGCGAACCGAAAGTCCGTGAAGTTCACTTGAATACGCGAAGCTGCACGGTCGAAATGGACGGCGAAGAAGCCGACGTCCAGCGCCTCCTGCGCCAACTCGCGAGCGCCGACGTCGGCCTGGTCTCCTTCGCCGAAAAAGAACCGACGCTCGAAGACGTCTTTATGATGGTCACCAAGGGGCTGGTGACGTGACTAGAGTGTGACTGCTTTTCGAAAGCACTCCATCGCTCGTGCCTCGAACTTTCAATAATTTTGATTGTGGAGACTGTGTAGCGGAAAGACTAAGGTCGAAGGAGTGGCCGCAGGCAGGGCATTTAACACGCTGACCACGAAGAGAGTCCTTACCTTTGAGATTCTTGCCGCAGCCGGGGCATTGGACGCTGATCGGCATGGCCGCACTCCCGCGAGCGGTTGTGGAAGCGGATCGGCTTCACAGAGAAGTACGCGAACCCAATCAACGTACAGCGCCCCAAGGCCCAATGCAAGTTTTTGGCACTTTCGTCCGTAGACTGGGAAGCGTGGGGCGGGACGCCTAGAAACGACTCGGAACGGCTGATCAGCCTGTCCCGCGGCGCCGGAGATGGCGAATCCTGAGGATGCGAACGGCTCGGTTCGCATCATCTACCCTGAAGATGACGACCAACGGGGGCATGAATAGGATACGACGGTCGTTGTCGCGGGATTCGCCGTGCTCGTCGGGTTCGACGCGGAGCAATCGATCGATGCTTGCAGCGGCTTGAGTAATTTCGGCCCGTTGGCCAGGATTCGCCAGCCAGATCTCCGCCACGCGTCGAGCGCCCGCCGACTCCAGCGGACTGAATAGCTCACTGGAGTTTCTCCAAATGTTGCAGAACCTCCTCCGTGGAGTACCACTCGGTCGATTGCTCAATTTCCCGCAATTCTTCCTCGCTTGGCTCGGGCCCAAGGATTTCGTACTCCGATGGATCCCACGCGGGAACGAAGCTGCCGAGCCTCTTGCCAGATGCATCGCAAAGGTGGACGGGGTGGGAAAGGCCTTGGAGTTGAGTCGCCACTGTCTCTGGCAGGATAAGTTCAGTCATGGGACACACCAATGTTGATTCGCGACGACGCAGTGTAATTATAGTCCGGGTCAGCGGTCGATGCCATCGTCAGCTACGCCCGTCGAAGATCGAGCAGTCCCGGAAGTGCCCGCCGGAACCAGTTTCAAATTGTATGATTTCATCGATCCAGTGGACGTGGGAGCTGAAAGTGCCCGGCTACTACCCCCGGTACTGTGATGTCTTCGTCTAACTTCTCCCAGCGAAGTGCATAACCATTCAATTCAAGCCGCACTTCCTGCAATTCGTTGTCGCTGGCGGCACTGAGAATTTTGAACCGATCGGCAGGAAAGCCGAAGATGCGACCATCGATCAGTTCGAGATAGACCATTCGCTTTTCCACCCACACCTGAACAGCAATAGGTTCAGCGTCCATAACTGATTCACGAGCGATGGTACTCATCGTATTTCTCCCTTAGGAATTCTTGGTGCTCGTATACCAACCGCTCAGTATCTCTCACCACGTGCGGTGCCAATCCGCGATTCTTCGCGAGTGTTATTGGATCGAGCCAAAATTTGCATTCACCTTCGGATGTGCGAACATGGATATGTGCAGGCTCGCCTCGCTCATCCGAGTAAAAGTGAAACCGATAGGGACCGACCCGCAATACGGTTGGCATAGATCGTTTCGGCCGGGTGGTTGCTTACTCGGTTAAGCACACCCAGTCTACCCCAAGCCCGTCCACCAGAACAGTTACATTATCCTAACAGCAGCGGCGCATCCGGGTCGCCGCTTTGTTGTTCCCATTGGCGGCGGACTTCGCCCAGGCCGTAGACGCACAGATCGAACTGCTCGCTCAGCCGCTTCAGCACGTCGGCCGGCGCCGATTCTTGTTCGACCGGAATTGTGCTCGCGATCCAGTAAGCGCGCTTGCCCTGCTGTTGATAGTCGATCAGCGCATCCTTGCTACCGCGGCGCAGGTGGTCGACGACCTCCGGGTACACACCCGTCCAGAAGAGCGTGAAGTCGCCGATGTGGCGATGAACCTGCTGCCGAGCCGGGCCTTCGCGATGTTGGGCTTCGGCCAGCATGTCGGCCACACGCACCAGCCGCTGACCACGGACTGAACGTACCGCATACAGGGCGTCGGAACGCACGAAGCGCACCAGCAGCTCCGCGATGTAGTCGACCAGCGGCGGATCGGCCACGCCGAGTCGCGAGTGGAACGCGTACTCCGTGAGTCCTGTGAAAAAGCGTCGGATGGCCGACGCGCGATACTCTGAGTGCATAGACCAGGTCCCTCCTCGCGGGCGACGCGCCAGGGAAGAACCAATGCCACGAGTCGCCGCTTGGGGCTTCGGCGACGGGACGACTCAACAAGAGCGACCCACCGCGTACAGGCTGTCATTCGCGGGTCGGCCGTGATCGGCCAGGCAGCGGCCGCTCAGCACGACCCTCTCAATTTTACCTCAGCATTAGAAACGGGGTCAAATTTCTTGCATCGCCTAAAACCCCTCTTCTGGTATCGGCTCTTGCGATTGGCAGCGGCCAAGAATTCCGACCCGAAGCGCTGCAAGCAGCTAAACCGCACACGCAGGCCGGCGGTTGTCGGCGAAGTCAAGTGTTGGTCGCCGGTGCGATGACCCCGGTGAGGGCGGTGCGAATTTCGGCGAGCCGCTCCTCGGCTTGCGGCTTTGCCCCGTCGCGCTCGGTAACGTAAAAAACGTCGACCACCTGATCGAGGTGCGTGGCGATCTTGGCGAAGCGGATGACCGTTCCGGCGTCGTGCAGCGCGCGGGCCAGGCGATACAGCAATCCGCGGCGATCGATCGTAAACACTTCGACGACCGAACACGTTTCGGACATTTCGTTGTCGATGCGGACCTTGTTCGGCAAGTCGGCGAGCGCGGCGGCCGCTTCTTTCTGCTCGCGGCCCAAAATCTTTGGAAATTTCGGCGGCTGCTCCGAATCGATCGACGCCACCATTGTGCGGCAGACTTCGGCGAGTCGCTCGGCCGTCGGTTCGCCGGGTGATTCTGGTTCGGAGGCGACGTAGCGCATCAGCAACAGACCGTCGGCGAGCAAGTTTGTCTCGGCTTCGAGGATTTGCATGTTCTTGCTCGTCAGGGCGCCGGCCATGCTGGAGAAAATCGCCCGACCACCCCCCTGATCCACTCCCGCGATGAACTCCACAGCATCCTTGCCTTTGAGGTAATTGGCCCACGCGACTCCCGCGCCGGGGGCCAACGTTCGCAGCCTGCGCAGCATATCGGCGAGCGTGGCCGCTGGCCGCTTGGCCATGAAGCTTTCCGGCAGGGCTGACAATTGCCGCTGGAACCAGGGATCGCCTTGCTCAACCGATGTAAGCTGCTCCCAAACCGCACGCCGCTCGGCATCCTGAGTGGTGCCGGCCGCCACGGGCCCCGCCTCGGACAACCGCCGTGATGCGCCCCAGTACAGCTCCGAAAGCACTTCCACTTTCCAGCTATTAAGCACATCGGGTCCGACGGCCGCCAGGTCGGCACAGGTCACGAGGTAGAGCAAGTCCAAGCGCGACTGCGATCCGACTTCGTCCACAAACCGCGATACGAGCTGCGGCTGGGTGGTGTCGTATTTTTGAGCCAGGTGCGACATTCGCAAATGACGATGCACCAGGAATTCAAGCGTCTCGGCCTTGTCGGGCGGCAGCGCGAGCCTTTGCGCCGTGTCCTGGGCGATTCGCCGCCCCACCTCGCTGTGGTCTTCCTCATGGCCCTTGCCCAAATCGTGCAGCAACAGTGCGAGGTGAAGCGTGGTCTTGTCATCGAGCTGTCGGTAAAGCTCGCCCGGCAAGTCCTGCCGCTCGGCAAAGTGCGTGGCTTCCTCGACGGCGCGAATGCAATGTTCGTCGACCGTGTATTTATGGTACTGATTGAACTGCACTCGGCCCCGAGCGTGTGAAAAGGCGGGGAGAATCTTCTCCAGCACGCCTAATTCGTGCAGCCGCCGCAGCGCCTCGCCGAGCCGCAACGGATTGGTGAGCATGTTCTGAAATCGCTCGACGACCGCCCGCTTTGGCTCGCTTGAATACTGCGGCGCCGTGCGATAGATGAAGTGCCACGTGTCTTGCGAGATCCGCTTGCCCTCATGGCGAGCCAGGTCCACCAGCCGCAACACCTCGTCGAGATGTTGCGCGAGCCTGGCCGTAGCCCGCGGCGTGGCGCTGATTTCGTGCCGGCCTATCTGGTAGTCATCCTGCATCCTCCGACCCAGCACCGGCCCCAACACGCGGCTCACCCTCGACGCCGGCTGCATGAGCTCCGAGAGCCGATGGGCCATCCGCCAAACGTGGGCCGTGTGATGAAAATAGTCGCGCATAAGCTGTTCGACCGGCCGCATGCCTTGGCGACCCTGGTATTGGAAGAACTCGGCCAGCCGCAGCTGCTCGGCGCGGCTAAGCGCGTCGGCTGCTTCATTGGCGTGGAAGTGCATCTCGTTGCGCACGCGAAGCAGGAAGTTCTGCGCCGACATGAGCCGGCGATGATCGAATTTCGACAGCACCCCCATGTCGTGCAGCCGATCGGGATCGGCCACCCCGGCCTTAAGGTACCACAGCCAGCGCAGGAGATGCACGTCGCGCAAACCGCCGCGCGACCGCTTCACGTTCGGCTCGAGCAAGTACACCGTTTCGCCGTAATCGAGCCGCTCGATGCGCCGCTCCGCCACGAACGCCTTCGCCAGCGCCGGACCGCGCCGCTCAATCATCGTCTGCATCATCTCAGAGAATCGCGACTGGACGTCCGCGCTTCCCAAGAGCAGCCGTGATTCGAGCAGCGACGTGCCGATCTGCGCGTCGGTCCGCGCTAGCTGCAGGGCCTCGGCGGGCGTCCGCAGGCTGTGCCCCAAATGCTGGTAGACGTCGCAGATATCCTGCGTCAGGCGGGCCGCCAGCTGGGCGATCAGAGCATCTCGCTTCCCCTCGTACAGAATCATGAGATCGACGTCGGAAAAGGGCGCTTGCTGGCGTCGTCCGTATCCGCCGTGCGCTACCAACGCGACCCGCGCGCGGATTGGCGCCGCATCCGCCTCGGTCAGCTCATTGAGGTACGCATGGTACAGTCGGCCGATTGCCGTATCGACGAGCGAAGTGTAGCGGGCACAGACCCGCGTGCCCTCCAAGCCGAGGTTGTGCTGGTCGCGCAATTGTCGGCGCCCATCCGCCAATTCCTGACGGACTTCGCGCACAATCGGACGTAAGCGATCGCCGGTAAGCATGAGCAGTCGAGAGTTCAGCCGCTGGCCCGCAAACCGGCCCGCCCACCGCTTGCGGCTTAGCTTAATAGCCCTAGCAAATTATAGCGCCTCGGCACCAGTCTCGCCGGTGCGGATTCGCACGACGTCGGCCAGATCGGAGACAAATATCTTGCCGTCGCCGATCTGCCCGGTGCGAGCCGCTTTCACGACGATATCGAGGGCCATTTGCAGCTTGCCGTCGTCGACCACGACTTCCACTTTCACCTTGGGCACGAAGTCGACCCGGTACTCGGTGCCGCGATACATTTCCGTATGGCCTTTCTGCCGTCCGAAGCCGCGAACTTCGGTGATCGTCATGCCATTGATGCCCTTTTCCGTGAGGGCGTTTTTCACGTCCTCCAGCTTGAAATGTCGAATGACCGCTTCGATTTTCTTCATGCCGTGGCTCCCTGCGAAAGGGTCGGAGGTCTGTCAGCCGTCGGTTAAGTTACGTCGTGGCGACGAGAGGGTAAATAGGACCGATAATTCACCATCGTTATCAAACCGTGTGTTTGCCCCGTCCTCCCTGCTCCCTGCTCCCTGCCCCCTGCTCCCAAGTCACATCCGGCACGCGGTTGGCCTGATTCACTGCCCGCGCCAGGACGAACAGCAAATCGCTCAGCCGATTCAAGTAGCGGATTGTTTCGCCGCGGAGGATTTCGGCCCGGGCAAGTTCGACCAGCCGCCGCTCGGCCCTGCGGCAAACGCAGCGCGCAAGATGAAGTTGGGCGGCCGCCGGCGCGCCGCCCGGCAGAATGAACGCCCGCAAGGGTGCCAGTTCCGCATCGTAGGAGTCAATGGCCGTCTCGAGTGCGGTCGCATCGGCGTCGCTCAATGCGCCGGCGCCACCGGCGGCGCCTGGAAGCGCTGCTAGCTCCGCCCCCAGATCAAACAGCCGATGCTGGATTTGAGCCAGCAGCTCGTCGAGCCCGGCCGGGGCGACGCCGCTGCGCGTCAGTTCCACGCGCGCCAGGCCAATCGCCGCGTTCACTTCATCGACGCTGCCAATTGCCTCGATGCGAAGATCGTCTTTGCGCACGCGTCGCCCGCCAAGCAGCGAAGTTTCGCCGGTGTCGCCCGTGCGTGTATAGATCTTAGCCATTGAAGTAAGTCCACGATTCTGCGACCGACGAGGGGTGGCACGCCCTGAGGAACGAAGGGCGTGGATCTGATGGCACTCGAATACCACGCCCATCGCAAAGCCTCTGAGGCGTGCCACCCTTCGGTTGCAATTTAACGCAGTCCAGGGGAAAATGACAGATAATCACCCGAGGAGTGCCCCAATGAAGCGATTTGCCGTTCTTCTGTCCTTCGCTGCCCTTGTTTTCGCCGCAAGTTTTCTGCTTGCTGTTTCCTCACCGGTCCGCGACGCAGTCGCCCAGGAAGAAAAAGACGAGGCGGCCGATTCAGACGCGGACGAAAAGAAGTCTGAGGATGAGAAGGAACCTGAGGAAGTCGACGAGAGCAAAGACAAGGCCGCGGCTGAAAAAACTCCCGCCAAAGAGGAGGAGAAGTCTGAAGCGGACGTAGCTGACAAGGAGAAAGAGACGAAGGCCGACGAAGACGACAAAGATAAGTCGGAGGCAAAATCGGACGAAAAAAAGGATGCCAAGCCAGAGGCCAAAAAACGCAAAACGCACACCGTCGAGCCAAAGCGGCTGAAGATCGACATCACGCTCGACGGCACCTTCGTCGCCCGGACGATGGAAGAGGTTCCGCTCCGGCCGGAGACGTGGACCACGTACGAGATCGAAGAAGTCATTGAGCACGGCGCCAAGGTTCGCAAGGGTGAGACGCTTATCAAGTTCGATTCCGAGAAGCTCGACGAAGCGATCGCCGATTTGGAGCTGGAGCAGCGGCTCAACGAGCTGGCCATTCTGAAGGCGGACGAGGAACTCCCACGGATGGAAAAGACGCTCAAGCTCGATTTCGAAGACGCCGAGCGAGCCAACCAGCAGGCTAAAGAGGACTTCGAGCGCTACAAGGAAATCGAGCGCCCCATGGCGGTCAAAACGGCCGAGTTCATGGTGAAGTTTTACAATTTCATGCTCGACTATGAGCAGGATGAGCTCGACCAGCTCGAGAAGATGTACGAGGCCGACGACTTGACGGAAGAGACCGAAGAGATCGTCCTCAAGCGGCAGCGCAGCTCGGTAGAGTTCGCCGAGTTCAGCCTGGAGAACGCAAAAATCAGCCGCGATCAGACCCTGAATGTTCGTCTGCCGCGTAGCGACATTCGCATCCGAGAAGCGCTGGAGCGCACGGCGCTGGGGCGGGCCCGGGCGCAGACAGCCCTGTCGCTCGACATGAATCGTGCCCGTTACGAGCAGGAACAACGCAAAAAGGCCCGCACCAAGTCACTCGATCGGCACAGCAAGCTGCTCGAAGATCGCGGCCTGATGGAAATCAAGTCGCCGGCCGACGGCATCGTGTTCTACGGCGAAAACGTGAACGGCCGCTGGTCCGACACGCAAACGCTGATCAACAAATACAAGCCGCACGGCAACGTGTCGCCCAGCTCGATTGTCATGACGATTGTCGAGACGCGGCCGGTTTCCGTCACTTCCACGCTTGAAGAGGCCAAGCGACCGGACGTCAAGGACGGCCAGAAGGCGAAAATCGCCCTGCCGGCCGAGGACAGCGACCGCGTCGGCGGCGAGGTGACATCCATTTCGCCGATTCCTGTCAGCCCCGGCAAATTTGAAATCAATTTCGAAGTCGAGCAGGACCAGATTCCTGACTGGACTGTCCCGGGCATGAGCTGCAAGGTGCAGATCACGACCTACAACAAAAAGAACGCCCTCGTCCTGCCCAAGGCGGCGATCCACGACGACGAAGATAATGAAGATCAAAAGTACGTCTGGCTCGTCGATCCCGAGGACGAAGAGGCGAAGCCCGAGCGGCGCAACGTGAAGCTCGGCAAGCGCAAAGGCGATGAAGTCGAAGTTATCAAGGGCTTGAAAAAGGGCGACGTCGTCTCGCTCGACGACGAAAGCAAAAAGGAAAAGAAGGAATCATAAAGCCGCGATGGGCACCTCCCGCAGGGTGATCGGTCGCGGTAAGGGACTGACGCAACTATGGATTCTCGATGGAAACAAATGGCGCATCCACGTACGCATTTGACTTCGCTTTTTCTCGCGGTCCTCATGATCGTTTCACTGATGGCGGCGCCCTTGGTCGCCGCCGGCGACGCCGATACGACAAAGACCGCCACAGGCGTCGCTGCGGCGTCTTCGGCCGTGAAGCTGTCGCGTCTTGCCGTGACCGGTCCCAAGCCCGCGCCCATCACGCCGCCGGAGCCGGCCGCAATCGACGCGGCGATTGAACGCGGCGTCAAGTTTTTGCTGGCCGATCAGCGTCCCGATGGTTCCTGGGGCAGCCCCGAAAAAACCAAGGGCCTCAACATCTACGCGCCGCCGCCAGGCGCTCACGACGCCTTCCGCACCGCCGTCACCGCGCTGGCTATTATGGCGCTCATCGAAGCCCAGCCTTCTCGAGCCGCGGATGAGCAACCAACGGTCGCCAAGGCCATCGACCGCGGTGCAGCCTGGCTCGATGAACGGGTTGGTCGTCTGCGACGAGCGACGCCAGACGCGCTCTACAACGTCTGGGGCCATGCCTATGCAATTCAAGCGCTCGTGAAATTGCACGAGCGCGCCGCCGGCGATTCCGAGCGCCAAGCAAAATTGAAAGAGCTCGCCCAGGGCCAAGCCAAAATGCTGGAACGCTACAGCTTCGTCGGCGGCGGCTGGTCGTATTACGATTTTGTGGCCGGGACGCAAACGCCCGGCGATTCCGCGTTCAGCTTTTGTACGGCCACGGCCCTGATCGCGCTCAAGCAGGCCGAATCAATCGGCGTGGAATTTTCCGAGCGGCTGACGAAAAAGGCGATCGCATCGATCCTCCGCCAACAGAAGCCCGATTTCAGCTACGCGTACGGCGAGTATCTGCGGATGATGCCAATGCATCTGATCAACCGGCCTGGGGGGAGCCTCGGCCGATCGCAAGCGTGCAACCTCGCGCTGCGGCTGCACGGCGACGAGCGGATATCCAACGAGGTGCTGAAAACGTGGCTCGATCGGTTGTTTGCCCGCAACGGCTGGCTGAGCGTCGGCCGCAAGCGGCCGATCCCGCACGAGTCGTTTTTCTACGTGGCCGGCTACTTTTACTACTACGGCCATTGGTACGCCGCCCAGTGCATCGAGCAGCTTCCGGAAAGCGAGCGTCCCTATTTTCAGGACCACCTGGCACACATCCTGCTGCCGCTCCAGGAGCGCGACGGCAGCTGGTGGGACTATCCGTTTTACAACTACCACCAGCAATACGGCACGGCGATGGCCGTCATGACGCTGGTCCGCTGCCAGAAGCCAGGCGCGGAAAAGCTGAGTTCCCGCTGAGCCGGTTGTGCGGGGATTTTTCTCGCTATCAACGCCATTTCGTGGCGTGGTTTTCGCCACGTGTTGCCCGGATGCAACAGGTGATTGAGGCAGCTCCGGCAATCCGTCGCGTGGCGGCCACTCGGCCCGTATTCCGGCATCTTTTTCCAGGCCTATTCTGCCCGCTTGATCGACTGGTTCGGTGATATCGGCTATGCGTTTGGCCGTAGGCCGGTTCACACGCCGCCGCGTATTGGCGCCGGCCGAAGTTCCCCCCCGGTGACCTACCTTTTAGCATACAACCGGAGCGGCCGGCTGCGAAACAAGGTCCCCTGACAACACCTCCACATCCCCACCGCGACCTTCAACTAACAACACTTCAGACATTCATTTGAGAGCCTGCGATGGGGTTCCTGAAAAGCTTCTTCACCAACGTCTATTCCGACGAGATCGCCACTCGCCCTGTGGGCAAGTTTGGGCAACTTTCCGATGAGGAGTTGGAGGCCCACCTCGGCGTGGCTCGCTACGGCGAGTTCGAGCTCAGCGACGCCGTCCGGCCTTCGTACACCCTCGAAGTCGTGCCCACCGCCGGCTTCCGTCACGACGTCTATCGGGACGAAGAGAATCGCGCCAACGTGCCCGTCCTGATGGCCGCGGTCACCAAAGTGCGGCTCATGGAATCGTTCATGGCACTGATCGAGAAGCTGGGTGATATTGTCGACGTGGTCCTGGAAACCAGCCACGGCAACCAATCGCACGGACACACCGATCTCTACCGCGAATACATCGACATGCCGATCCTGCAGAGCACGCTGTGGGACTTCGAAGATCTGCTCACCAACGACGGCTGCACAGGCATTGCGGTGCTCAACCCCAGCATTCCGCAAGAGGTGCAGCTCGACGAGCACAAGCTCTTGATCGTTTACGGCAAGGATCTGAAGCCGTACGAAAAAGCCCTTCTTGAAAGCCGCGTGCCTTGCCGCGAAGACATGCGATTCATCACCGAGGCCGAGCACGTCCACTCCACGTGCGAGCGATACGTCGAGGAATTCGAGGCCCTCAAAATGCGCCTCGGCATGGACGGCGGCCGGTAGTCATAAAGCCGCGACCGCTGGTCGCGGGACCCGCCGAACTCCCTTTAGCCGCGATGCAACGCTTCGCCGGCGCTCGTGCCGAACCGTACTCCCCTCCGTCGCGTATGGTACTACGGCCGGATTATCGAGCCTAAGGCCCTGGCCAACTCTTTACTTGACGCCAGGCACCCTGTTCTGCCACGATTGGGATATGGGCAGCCTCCTTCAAAATCTGCTCTCAAGCGCCCGATCGACGGCAGTGCTGGTGACGGCCCTGGCGATGCTGTTGCCGCTGCCGGCCCGCTGCGCGGCCTGTTCGATGGGAGCGGGCGATTGTCCGCACTGCAACGCCGCCAAAGCCGAGCAGGCCAGTCGAACGCCTCGGCCTTGCTGCCAAGCACGGGCCACTCCGCAGACCGCATTCGCCAACGAGGCAGCCCAGTCGGTGCAACATGCTTACCCAGGTTGTGCATGTAAGGCGACCCCGGCCCAGCGGACTCTACCGACCACGGAAAAAGTGGTCCCGCCGACCCAGTTCGTCGACGCGGTTTCTTCCGTGACTGCCGTGCCAGCAGTTTTTTCAGACGGCGCTATTCGTAACGCAAGATCGATGCTGGCCGACCGGCCGCCTCCCGTGCCGCACTGCATTCTCCACTGCTCGTGGATCATCTGATGCGCCCTGGTCAGGCTCTCTAACCTGACTTGCCGCGTTTTGTATTTTCTAGTAAACGTCCGCGCTGCGCAGCGTGGCGTGGCGTTAATATCATCATCAATCAGAAAGTGAGTTTCGAATGTTAACGAAGTTATTCGGCGGTCTGGCAATCGCCGCGGGTCTGATCGGCGCCGGCGTCTACGGCACGTCGGACGCCAAGAGCGAGCCGACTTGTGGCACCAAGGCGTCAGCCTGCTGCTCCGAGGATTGCTGCAAGGATTGCCCCGACTGCAGCTGCGAATGCGACTGCTGCAAGAATTGCGAAGACGGCTGCGAGTGCCCCAACAAGCCGTAGCCGTTTAGCCGCGATGCGCCAGCGGAGCGCGGAAGCGTTTCACTGACGCATCTTTGTAACGCCGGCCGGCCGCGCAATAGCGCG
>JBBDWY010000023.1:373908-445885 GCA_040902605.1 Pirellulales bacterium
CGCCGGTAGCCCGCCCCCCGGCCGTTTTTTTGCGCGTTATCGTGGAGTCCCAGCCTGACTGTTGCGTGGGCCCCAGCCGCCGGTTAAACTTTCTAAGGCGTCTTGGCTGGGTGCTTGAAAGTGGGCGGCCCCAATGCAGAGCCAACCAACAATCCGTTGGCAGTTCGTCCCGCTCCGCGCGGCGGCATTCGCCTCTGCTCTCCTAGTCTCCCATTCGCAGTCGTCCAAAGCCGACGACGAAGCCGATCCGGCCTTGTCCTCGGCCATTTCGGAAGACGATGCCATCTTCTTCGAACGCTCGATCCGTCCGCTGCTGGCGGCGCGTTGCTGGGAATGTCATTCCGACGAAACTGCAGAAGCCGGCCTGCGCCTCGATTCCCGCGATGCGATGGTCCGCGGCGGCGACAGCGGGCCCGCCATTGTGCCCGGCAAATCGGCCGAGAGCCTGCTCGTCACCGCAATTCATTACGCCGACGAGCCGCAGATGCCGCCCGACGGCAAGCTGCGCCCGCAAGACATCGAAATATTGATTGATTGGATCCAGCGCGGTGCACCTTGGCCCAATGCGCCCATTGATCCGCGCAGCACCTCCCACAGCCATTTTGAAATCACTGCTGAGGACCGCGCCTTCTGGTCGTTTCAACCGATCACTGATCCCGCCGTCCCCGCCACGAACGATTCCGCCTGGCCGCAAACATCCATCGACGCATTCGTGTTGTCGCGCCTGGAGGAGGCGGGACTGGCGCCCTCGCGTCCTGCTGACAAACGAACCCTGATCCGCCGCGCCACGTTCGATCTCACCGGCCTCCCGCCCACGCCTGAGGAAATCGACGCTTTTCTTGCCGATGAATCGCCTGATGCGTTCGCCCGCGTGGTCGATCGGCTGCTGGGCTCGCCGCACTACGGCGAACGTTGGGGCCGACATTGGCTCGACCTCGCCCGCTATGGCGAAGATCAGGCCCATACACACGAAGCACGGCTTTACACGCAAGGCTTTCGCTACCGCGACTGGGTCGTGCAGGCGCTGAACGACGACATGCCGTTCGACGAGTTCGTGCGCGCCCAACTGGCCGCCGATCTGCTGGAGGGAAGCGATCCAGCGAACAAGGACCTGCCTGCGCTCGGGTTCTTTGCCACCGGGCCCGTGTATTATGGCGACCGCCTGAAACTCGACCAAATGGACGATCGCATCGACACAATGACCCGCGGCCTGCTCGGCCTGACCGTGGCTTGTGCCCGTTGCCACGATCATAAGTTCGATCCGATTTCCTCGGCCGACTACTATGCCCTGGCCGGCGTTGTCGCCAGCACCGAATATGCGGTCGTGCCGCTGGTTTCGCCGGACGAAATGAAAGTGGCCGAGAAAGCCGAAGCGCGCCGCCGCAAGGAGGCAAAGGAGAAAAAGAAGAAGAACGCACCGCCGCCTTATCCCCACATTCATGCCATCCGCGATGCCGAGCCGCGCAACCTGCGCGTGCACATCCGCGGCAATCCAGAGACGCTTGGCGACGAAGTGCCCCATCGCTTCCTCTCAATTCTATCCTCGGATGAGCCGCATCCCTTCAGCCAGGGCAGCGGTCGACTCGAGCTCGCCAACGTCATTGCCAGCGCCGAAAATCCGCTCACTGCCCGCGTGATCGTCAACCGCGTCTGGAAGCACCACTTCGGCCAAGGCCTGGTTCACACGCCGAGCAATTTCGGACGCACGGGCGAGCCGCCGACTCACCCGGAGCTCCTCGACCATTTAGCCACCAAGTTCATCGCGGGCGGCTGGTCGCTCAAAGCATTGCACCGCGACATCATGCTCTCGGCCGCCTATCAGCAGGCAAGCGATGCCGACGAATATCGCTCGCTGATCGACCCGGACAATCGGCTGTTATGGCGGATGAATCGGCGGCGGCTCGAGGTCGAGGCGTGGCGCGACGCGATGCTCGCAGTCTCCGGCACGCTCGATCCGACGCTCGGCGGGCCGTCGCTCGACCTGGCAGACGCCGACAACAACCGCCGCACCTTTTACGCCCAGGTAAGCCGACACAGCCTGAATCCCCTGTTGCGGCTGTTTGATTTTCCCGATCCCAATATCACGAGCGACGGACGATCGGCCACCACGGTTCCATTGCAACAGCTCTTTGTGCTAAATAGCCGGTTCATGATTCGCGGCGCAAAGTCCCTGGCGGCTCGGTCCCAGCGCGCCGCAGAGGAAGATCGTGCCCGAATTCGTCACGCCTTCGAGCTCGCCTTCGGCCGCCCGGCCACACCTCATGAAGTCCAACAGGGACTCGATTTCCTGAACCAACCAACCGAAAATGCGAACGAAAACAACGCCCTGTCCCGCTGGGACCAATATGCCCAAGTGCTGCTGAGCACGAATGAGTTTATGTTCGTGGATTGATGACGATGGTATTAAGATCTCACGCAAAGGCGCAATGGCGCAAAGTCATTATTACGTCTTTGCGCCTTGGCGCCTTTGCGTGAGACAATCATTCGACTTATTTATGATTTCGCTCAGACGAGGCCCGCAATGTGTGAATCATGTTTAGTTTCTCGCCGCGACGTCCTCACGCGAATCGGCGGCGGAATCGGCGCGGTGGGACTTGCCGCCGTGTTGAGCGACGCCGGATTGCTCGCCGCTGCTCCAGGATTGGCTGACGATCGCAATCAACTCACTCCCAAGCCGCCTCAATTCACGCCCCGCGCCAAGCACCTGATTTTCCTCTTCATGAACGGCGGGCCGTCGCACGTCGATACCTTCGATCCCAAGCCGGCCCTGCACGAATACGCCGGCCAGGGAGTCCCAGACTTCGTGAAAGCCAAGCGCCTCACCCGCCGCGACGGAAAAATCCTCCCCTCGCCCTTCAAGCACCGCAAATACGGCCAGGCCGGCATCGAGGTCACCGACCTCTTCCCCGAAACGGCCGGCATGATCGACGACATCTGCGTCATCCGCTCGATGCACACCGATACCTCCAGCCACGAGCCCGGCCTGTTGTTCATGAACAGCGGCAACATGCAACCCATCCGCCCCAGTATTGGCTCCTGGCTCACCTACGCGCTCGGCTCGGAGAATCAGGACCTGCCCGGTTTCATCGTCCTCTGCCCGGGCAAGCCGGTGGTCGGCCCGCAATTGTGGAGCAACAGCTTCCTGCCGGGCATCTACCAAGGCACGCACATCGACAATTCCTCGATCGATCCGAAAAAGATCATTCCCAACGTTCGCAATCGTTACCTGTCCGCCGGCGAGCAGCGCCGGCAGCTCGATTTGCTGCAGCAGATGAACCGCGAGCACGCCGCCGAGCGCGGGGACGACGATCAGCTCGATTCGCGGATCGCCTCGCTCGAGATGGCCTACCGCATGCAAGGCGCCGCCCAGGAAGCATTTGACCTGGAGCAAGAACCCGAACATACCCGCCGCCGCTACGGCGACGGCGAGTTCGCCAATGCCTGCCTGCTGGCTCGCCGGCTCGTGGAACGCGGCGTTCGCGTCGTGCAGCTTTACTACGGCGACAAGCAACCCTGGGACGACCACCAGGACATCACGCTCCATGCCGATCATGCCAAGAAAAGCGACCGCGCAATCGCCGCGCTGCTGGCCGACCTGAAATCACGCGGCCTGTTGGATGAGACGCTGGTGCTCTGGGGCGGCGAATTCGGCCGCACGCCGCAATCCGAAGGCGCCAAAGGCCGTGACCACCACGCGCTCGGCTTCACGATGTGGCTCGCCGGCGGCGGCATCCGCGGCGGCCTCGCCTACGGCGCCACCGACGACCTCGGCTTCGTCGCCGTTGAGAACCGCGTCCATGTCCACGACCTGCACGCCACGATCCTGCACCAGATGGGCCTCGACCACACCCGCCTCACCTACCGCTACAGCGGCCGCGACTTCCGCCTCACCGACGTCCACGGCCGAGTCGTCCACGACATCATCGCCTGAGTAGCAGGCTCACTCCGTGAGCCGCAGCAGCGTCGCAGATCCCGCCCTGAGCCGCAGCAGCCGCCTCTTTCCCAAACGCAACGCGGTTAAACCCCAAAGCCCAGGGTCGCCCTGAGCTTGCCGAAGGGCGCACCCTGGGTACACGATGAAGAGAATCCTCTTTTACGCCGAAGGCGTTACAGTCTCACGGCGCTGAGCGACAATTCGGCGAACACCGAATCCACGGCATCGAGTGTGAACTCGTGCGAATCGTCGTTCGAGTCGCTGCCGTCTGAGTCATTCATCACCGCATCTCCCTGCGACTCTCCGCCACCCGCGCGCAACGCCACCCACGCGACGAGCGCATCCTCCCGCCAGCCTTCTGACTCTTGACCCTCGACTCTTGACTCTCGGCTCTTAACGCTTGTCCCTCGACCCTCACTACCCGGCACTCCGAAGTCCGCGACTCGACTGAGTTCGCCGAAGTCAATTCCCAATTCACCTTCCGCCTTCCCCCTTCCGCCTTCCCCACTCGCAACCACACTCCCGACTCCCCATTCCACACTCGCCACTAGCCCATCGATTCCCGCTCCCGGCAGCGTCTCGCCAAAATGCGCCGTCCACACGCCGTAATCCTCCGGGCCAACTGTACCATTCCCATTGCCGTCGGCGCCGGCATATGCTGGCAGTCCGCCGGTGCCAAGCGTCTTGCGCCAGAGGACGAAGTCCGCCGCATCGACAACACTATTCTGGTTGTAATCGCCAGGCAGCGCCGGCCCCACCGGCTGCACTTCAAACGCGCCAATGTCGATCCGAACGCCAGCCATGCCATCGCCGTCGGCAACGCGACTGAACGGGGCGCCGCGCTGGTCGTATAGCGGCACGTTGCCCATTCCGGATACCGCAGCCGGATCGCCGGCGTCAATCGCCGGACTGCCGGGCAACAGCGCGTGGGTGAAGGTCGGCCCGCCGTTGTCGGCCAGCGGACCCAAGAGCGGATCGATCGGCGCCGCCGCCGTACCGATGAGATTCCCTCCGTCGTCCGTGATCGTCGCGCCTGTGTCCACACCCAACAAACTGAATGCCAGCGCCACACTGCCGGTGACGTCGTTTGATGTGGCGGCGGCGCCGCGCGTGTTGCCGGCCACGATCGTGTGGCGCAGCGTGGGGATTACGTCGGTCGCCGCGATTCCACCGCCGTCGACGGCGGCGGAGTTGCCGCTGATCGTGCTATTGGTTACCGTGTGACTGCCGCCAGAAAAGTTCTTGGAAATGCCGCCGCCGGAGCCGCCGCTGGAGTTGCCGCTGATCGTGCTATTACTCACCGTTAAGACGGTGCTCGAGATGCCGCCGCCATCGGCGAAGGCCGTATTGCCGCTGATCGTGCTGTTCGTGACCGTGATGACGCCGCCGAAGATGCCGCCGCCACTGCCGCCGGCCGAGTTGCCGCTGATCGTGCTATCAGTCACGGAGCCGTCGCCGTAGATGCCGCCGCCGTGGGTGCCGGCCGAGTTGCCGCTGATCGTGCTGTTCGTGACCGTCACATTGGAGGAACCCAAGATACCGCCGCCGCGGCCATTAGTCGAGTTACCGCTGATCGTAGTATTGGTCACCGTAAGTTCGCCGATACCACTCATATGGATGCCGCCGCCGTCGTACTGCTGTCCTCCCAACGCCGAGTTGCCGCTGATCGTGCTGTCGGTGACGGTCACATCGCCGCCATAGCTGAAAATTCCGCCGCCGCTGCGACCGGCCGAGTTGCCGCTGATCGTGCTTGAGGTCACTACTGTCCCACCACCGCCGCGGTGATAAAGGCCGCCGCCATTGCCGCCGGCCGAGTTGTCGCTGATCGTGCTGTCGGTCACCGTCAGGGTGTCCGTCAGGGATCCAGCGCGGCTGTCGATGCCGCCGCCCTTGGAAAACCGGTCTCCCGTCGCCGAGTTGCCGCTGATCGTGCTAGAGGTCACCGTCACGTTGCCACCCAGGCTATAAATGCCGCCGCCATTGTTGATCAGGGCTGAGTTGCCGCTGATCGTACTGCCGATGACCGTCAGTTCGCCGTTTGCGTTGTATATGCCGCCGCCGTCGGATTCGGCCGAGTTGCCGCTGATCGTGCTGTCGGTCACTGCCAGGTGACCATAAGCCTTCCAAATACCACCACCGCTACCGATTGTCGCCGAGTTGTCGCTGATCGTGCTGTCGGTGACGGTCACATCGCCGCCCAGGCTGAAAATGCCGCCGCCGACCAGGGCCGAGTTGCCGCTGATCGTGCTGGCGGTTACGGACAAGTTTTCTCGGGTGAAGATCGCACCGCCCTCGCCACCGATGTCGCCGCCGGTGAGCGTCAGGCCGCTGATGAGAACGTCCTTGAAGGTCGCCAGGTTGCTGTCGTCGATGTTGAACACCCGGCTGCCATCGCCGTTCTTGGTCACGGGCGTCGGATCGAACGCGTTGATCGTCAGCAAATTGGAGCCGGGGCCGTTGATCGTCAGGTTATTGGTGATCGCGATCTGCCCGACATGGCCGACGTCCGTGAGCTGAATGGTGCCGGTGACTGTGGGACCAAAATCAACGGTGTCGGCCGCCGCGTCGGCATTGGCCGCCAAAATCGCTTCGCGCAGCGAGATGCCGTCGGCGCCGGGGGTGGCGATTAGCGCCGCAATTGACGTCGTCGTGCCGTTGACAACGTCATTCAAGTTACTGACCGTGACATTGGCCAGCAGCCGCCGATCTTCCAGCGGCTCGAACCGCAGCCGGCGGCGATATGGAAAGGATCCCGTTGCCGAGCGCGGTTTGGAAACCGCTGCTTCTCGATTTCGCCGTGGTCTTTGCGGCATCCTTACTTCCCAAGGATGAAACGGAGAGGTGAAACAGATTACCGCATTTTGACGGCGTGCGCGGCCAATTGCAAGAAAAATCGGCGCAGGGATGCTTTCCGGTCTGGCCACTCTTTCTAGCTGTTTTCGCAGGGAGGGAGAGTAAAGCTACGGCAACACCGCTGCGGCACCCACGACTGCGCCGGCTTGGAACAGCGCGCCGCGCCAGCTAAACGGGATCGGATTGCACATGTACGGCGCGCAGCTGCCCGGGCGGTAATGGCCGAGGGCGTAGATGCACTCGTTGGGCGGCTCGATGCCCATGCAGTACGGCAGGATCGGCAGCCGCGTGAAGAAGTGAGCGCCCGACACGAGCGGCTGGCAGCAGGGTGGCCAGGAATGGCCATACCGTTCGAGGTGCTCGTCTTCGAAATACAGCGGCTTGTGGCATAGCGCTGAGGCCTTCCACAGGTACGTCGTCTGTTCCCAGCACCGGCCTTCGTGCCCCGCTTCATCGAGCGAGCACTCGAACGGATAATCGGATCCTTCGGCGCCCGTCACGGCGATGGACATCTCCAACGTGTCGATCGTCTTGGCTTGCAGGTCCGCAAGTCCCTGCGTGCACGCTTGCTCCGCTTTTTCGCGCTCCGCTTGCATGGCGCCGACGTTTGGGGTCGGCGACTCGGCAGGCAATGGTCCGGGCGGCATGGTCGTATCGAGCGGCGCCGGCTGAATGTCAGTTGGCGGCGGGAGTTGCTGGTCAATCGGCTGGCGCTGATTCTGGTCGAGCTGAAGGGTGTCGTCCCCTGGCGGCGCCGGCGTCTCGAGTTCCAAGCTTTCCGGCTGGGTCGTTTCCATCGGCGGAAGTTCATTCGGCATCGGCTCGGAAGACGCGGGCTGGTCCGCTTCAGGCTGCGCCTGATCGTCGCCGAATGGAAGCTGCGCCGACCGAACGGCGTCGGACGCTTCGTCCTGATTGATGATGACGCTGCGCAGCGGAGCGACGTCTTCCGCACCGCTAGCCGGCTGCAGGCCGCCATCTGCCTCGAAGGTTGTCGGGGCGACTGCTTCATCAGCGCGATGCTCAATGGCTTGATCAGCACCGGGCTGCCGCGTGCTTGTCGAATGCAACGCCTTCAACACCGCGCGACCACTTCGCCACTTGAGCTCGCCGGCCGTCGCGGAAACTGGCAGCGCCGCGGCTAATGTTGCGCTGGCCAGAAGAGCAAGGCGTAGAAGACATTGCAAATTGCAAAATGCAAATTGCAAATTGCAAAATGCCGATTCCGCCTCTCGCCCCTCGCTCCTCGTTCCTCGCTCCCGGCTATTCCTCCGCCGAGAACTCGGCCGTGTAGTTAGGCGCTTCCTGCGTAATGGCGATGTCATGAGGATGGTTCTCCCGCACACTGGCCGCGGTGATTTGGATGAAACGTGCTTCCGTGCGAAGTTCATCGATTGTTTTGGCGCCGCAGTATCCCATGCCGGCCCGCAGGCCGCCGACGAGCTGATACAAAAACGGGCTGAGCGGCCCCTTGTACGGCACGCGGCCCTCGACCCCCTCGGGCACCAGTTTTCCGTCGCGTTTTCCTTCTGACTTCTCCTGCCGATAGCGTTCGCTCGAGCCGTGGACCATCGCGCCGAGCGAGCCCATGCCGCGGTAGGCCTTGTACGTTCGGCCCTGGAACAGCACGCGCTCGCCGGGGCTTTCGTCGAGGCCGGCCATGAGGCCGCCGATCATGACGGCGTTGGCGCCGGCCGCGATGGCTTTGGTGATGTCTCCTGAGTAGCGAATGCCTCCGTCGGCGATGAGCCTGACTTGTGTATCCTTCGTTGCCTGCGCGGCCTCGTAAATCGCGGTGACCTGCGGCACGCCGACGCCGGAGATGACCCGCGTGGTGCAGATCGATCCCGGCCCGATGCCGACTTTCACCGCGTCGGCCCCGGCTTCGACGAGGTCGCGCGCGGCGTCGCGCGTGGCCACGTTGCCGGCCACGACGTCGATGTCCCACCGCCGCTTCATCTCGCGGACCGTTTCGATCACGTTGGCCGAGTGGCCGTGGGCGCTATCGACGACGAGGAAATCGACGTCCTTGCCGATCAGGCTGCCGGCCCGCTCGTAATCAAACACGCCGACGGCCGCCCCGACTCGCAGCCGACCGTGCCGGTCCTTGGCTGCCTGTGGGAAGCGGCGCATCATGTCGATGTCTTTGATCGTGATGAGGCCCGTCAGTCTCATATTTTCGTCAACCAGCAAAAGCTTCTCGACCTTTTTTGCCATCAAGATCTTCTCAGCTTGCTCAAGCGTTACGGTCCCGCGTGCTGTCACGAGGTTTTCGCTGGTCATTACTTCGGAGATTGGCACGTCGTGGTGCTCGAGAAATCGCAGGTCGCGGCGGGTGATGATGCCGACCAGCCGGTCGTTCTTCACGATCGGGATGCCGCTGACATTGGATCGCAGCATCGTCTCGTGCGCGGTAGCGACGCTAGCTTCCGGCGGCAGCGTCACGGGGTCGACGATGATGCCGTGGGCCGAGCGCTTCACTTTGTTGACTTCGTCGGTCTGGCGCTCGATCGACATATTCTTGTGAATGACGCCGAGCCCACCTTCTTGCGCGAGGGCGATGGCCATCGCGCTTTCGGTGACGGTGTCCATCGGCGAGCTGAGGATCGGGACGTTCATCGCGATGCGGGCGGTGAGGCGCGTCTCGACGTCGACCTCGGAGGGCACTACGGTGCTGTACCGCGGGACGATCAGCACATCGTCGAACGTCAGGCCGGTGGCGATGAATTTGTCGGCGAGCTTTTCATCCATTGTGGCGGTCTCGCGAACGTAAAACATGCGTTGAATTGAATCCTGTATTGTTGACCAGCACATGGCTCAATTTCAAGGTGCAGATTGAATTTGAATTGCACGTTAATAATGACCCTCGCAATGCAAAATGCTGTGGCGCTCGGGGAAAATTGAATTTTGCGCGGCCATTGTTGGCGCACACAGTACGATAACTTGCGCAAGTCGTGGCTGCTCCTCGTGTTCTGGCCGGCTGCGTTTTGCACGCTTCCCGGGGGTCCCACACATTGCGTGCAAAATTCATTCGTTTTGCGCGCGGTGCGCGATTGTGCAGGCTGGAAAAACCGTCGGTCCATGGCTGCAGCAGCGCGCAAAAAGGCTCGAATTTACGTTGATTGTTATGCGTTGGGTGCATGGTTTTCTGGTTCGCGTGCAATAGTCGGCGGCGGCGCTGGGGCAGCGCGGGAACGCTTTCGACCGCGGGAACTCTTTTTCGGAATTGGGCTGAGCTTCGCCCAGGACTCGCGCTCGACAACCTTTTGCAGCTCGTGAAGCCGGCCGACGATGCGGCGGATCGTGTCCGGGTCGCGGGCTTCCTCCGAGACGATGTCGGCCATCATGCCGACGTACTGGCCGAATTCCTCGGGCTTCAGCAATCGGACATTTTGCTTGCCGTAGCGCTGGGGGTTGGTGTGCTCGAGAAGCCAGGCGGCGGCGCGCCAATACTTTTTGGCGGCCTCGCGCAGATACTGCAGCGGGCTGAGCTCGGCGTTGAGGCTGGCGCGACGGAGGTCGTCGCAGAATTGCGGGTTTCGTTTGGCTTCGCGGCGGATCGTGCTGGCTACGCAGCCGACGTATTTGGCCGCTCCATCGACGCCACAGCCGGCCGAGACGAGCGCGCAGATTTCGCGGCGTTTGACATCGTCGAGGGCGCGCGGGCGGCCGGCCCGGCGCGTCATGGGATAGGGGCTAGTGGCTGGGGGCTGCGGAGTGGAGCTGGAAGCAAGGAGCATAGCAGTGAGGGTCAGGGGTCAGGGTCGGAGATATGATGATGGTTGCATAAACGCGCAGCATGTTGACTACACTGACCCTAACAGATTGCGCGGCCAATTTCAGCAACGATTTTTGGCCACTTGGCGGAAAGAATGGTGGCCAAGAATGGCGCTTGACACGAGTTCTGCGCGGGGCCGCCGTGCTGAAGAGTTCGTTTGGCGGAACACTAATTATCACTAATCGACACTGATAACGATTAGCGGTGACGAGAATGTCTTGTACCGCTACCAGCTAATCCGCTGGACGCCTTCAACCTGATCGAAATGCGGGTCTTGGCTCACGATCTCCAAGGAATGCTGGCGGGCTAAGGCGGCGATCCAGAGGTCGTTTTCGGGAATTGGCCGACCACGCAGCCTAAGGCCGTGACGGATCGCGGCGTACATGTCTGCCGTTTCTCGATCGCAGGGCACGACGATGGATTGTGACTCCAGAAGTTCAAACGCCAGATCCATTTTCTTGCGTCGTTTCGAACCGAGCATTCCGAATTGATACTCGCCAATGACGACGACAGGCAAGTGATGCCGCTCCCCTGGCGACAACCGGGCCTGAATAACGGCATCACCGGCCAGAATCGCGGAGACAGCGTTTGTGTCGAGGATCACTTCCAATCGTCCGGGTTGATCTTTGAAAACTCCTCGTCGATGATCCGCTGAACTTCTGCGACGTCGTTTGGGTCAGCAGCGCCGAACGCGGCCCTCCAGCCGGTCTTACCATTGGGTTTAGTCTTGTCGCTCGCAAGTTTGGCGCGCACTGCCTCAACCAGAAAATCCTTGATAGTTTGGCCCTTGAGGGCGGCTCTCGCCTTAATCTGTCGATAGAGCGAATCAGGGATTTCGACGGTGGTCTTCATAGGACAACCATAAACCCATATTTATGGGTTGTCAAGGCGACAGGCGGATGCAATCGTCGGTGTTGAGGGATCTGGGATTGGGGAAGTCGGGCGGGATGCCGGGGGGCGGTGACGCGCTTCGCCGCGGTCGATGCGGAACACAACCAGCGAAGTTCCGCGCGAAAAGCACAGCGTGCTAAGCGGCCTTTGCGGCAGGTGGTTTTTGGGCTATACTTCGGATATACTACGAAAGGGAGCGCGCCATGGTGACGAAGGTTCAGAAGTGGGGGAATAGCCAGGGGCTACGCTTCACGAAGGAAGTGCTGAAGGAGGCACAAATCAACGTCGGGGACGATGTGTCGGTTACGGTGCGCAGCGGACGAATTGTGGTGGAACCCATGACGAAGGTGCGGGGACGGTACAAGCTGAAGGATTTGGTGGCCAGGATCCGTAAGGGGCAGAAAGCCAAGGAAGTGGAATGGGGGGCGCCGACCGGTAAGGAAGCCTGGTAATGGCTCGCTACGTACCCAAGCAAGGCGATTTCGTGGTCGTGACGTTCGATCCGCAATCGGGTCACGAGCAGCAGGGGCGCCGGCCCGCCCTAGTAATCAGCAAGACTCTTTTCAACCAGCACACCGGGCTGGCCATGCTCTGCCCCATCGCGAATACATTTCGCAACTTCCCATTTCATGTCGCCGTGCCGGCCGGTTCGAAGCTGACCGGCTACATCATGGTCGAGCAAATCAAGAGCATCGATTACGCGAGCCGGAAGGCGAAGTTTGTCGCGAAAGCGCCGCGGGCGATGCTCGATGAAGTGCTGGGTATTCTCGACGCCTGTATTTACGATTCGGCTTGAGAGTGTTGATGAGGTGCTCGCACAGGGAGAGGCCATAAGCGCGGGGACAGCGGCGCCGAAGCGAGTTGGATAGGAGAATCACCACAATCGTGCGACGCCATACAGGTCAAGCTGCGTGTCATTACTAACGACCGACAACTCCTCGACATTGGCCTGGGCGGCGAGCAGACGATCGAACGGATCTCCGCGGCCTGGCATTTGAGTTTGCGCGTCGGCGTGATCGATCTGAATTGGGAGAACGGTGGCCCCAAGATCGGCGATGGCCTTGTTCATCCATTCGCCGAACGGCAAAGAAAGAGAGAGTTTGCCCAAACCTACTTTAATGGAGCTTTCCCAAACAGTGCCTGCGCTGAGAAGCAGTTCGTTGGAAGGGTCGATCAACTCCGTCGCGGCTTTCGTACCCAACTTACTTGGATCGTCAACCGCCCAAATCAGCGCGTGTGCATCCAGGAGCAATCTCACTCCGTGTATTCCTTGAACTCGTCCAGTGGCGCGTCGAAATCGGGAGCCATGTGGAGCACGGTGCCGCGAAGGGAGCCGAGCTTTCGCGTTGGCTGCGACGGCAATGGCGGCAGAATCCGCGCGATCGGCTGGTCGTTTTCCGTAATCACCACTTCATCGCCCGGCGCAAGCTGATGAATCAGCTCCGGCAGTTGCGCCTGGACTTGTTGGATGGGAAGGCTAGTCATGTTTGAAACTGAATGCGTTCGTTACCATTGAGATGCCGTCAATTCATTTTAGCTCATCGGACGGTTAGCGGAAAGAGTTCGCGCACAACCGCGCCGTCTTTCATTTGGACGGGCGGATGCAGTCATCCGTAGTGAAGGATTTCAGTGATAAAGGCAGTGATAAAGGGATTGAAATTGACCGGCTATATCATGGTCGAGCAGATCAAGAGCGTCGATTACGCGAGTCGTCGAGTGAAGTTCGTGGAGAAAGCCCCTCAGATGCTGCTCGATGAGGTGCTGGGAATTCTTGATGCGTGCGTGTATGACCCGACGTGAATTAAGTCGCCGTCAGTGCATTCATTGTCGTGCGGCGCGCTCGAAGTTTACCTTATTCTTCTTGGACCCAGATCAGCGAGCCGCCCCAAACACGCGAACTCCCGACTTCGTTCCCGTTGTAATCAACGAACGATATGCGCGCTTCGTCCGGATTATTCGTGGGTGCAATATTCGACCAAAGCCTCCAGATATTCTGAGCGGCCTGCAACCGCACCTGGTAGGGAGAATAATGCCAGCCGATCGTCACAGTTATCGTTGCCGAGTTTCCATTCACCGATACGGTTTCCACGGCCTTGTTGCCGCCTAATACTGCGATGCCCGCAATGAGCAAGTCACAGTTGCGTTGATCGGAGCCGGATATTCGACTACTCGATTCGGTTGTTGAAGTTATTGACAAAGTAATTGTGCTCAAGAAAGCCATCGCCAAAACAGTAACCACTGCATAGGTCAAAACGCGATTTGACATGGAGGGAGGTCCATGTCGCGTCACTAACCACCAAATCGGTATCCAGAAATATCCATAGAACAGCCAGCAGATAATTTGCAATACGAGTGGATGTTGGCCGAGACGGCCTCGGTACCAGGAACCGAACGCCTCGTTACTGCTCACCACCACCGGTCTAGAGCCAAGTTGTTCTGATTTATTGGCCCCTGATGGGTGCGAAACCTGCTGCCTTCCTGAATTCGTGCCGTTGGTGGTCGCCTTCTGGCGCGATAGACCCGCTGTCGGAGGCGGCGCAGCGGCAATTGTCGTACGACATACACCACCGGCTGGCAACCGTGCGGCGGCGGCGAATAGATCTTTCACCTGTTTCGCATGGAACCATTCTGCCATGTCCTCGCGGCGGACTTTGTCGGTGGGTTTGAGTTGGCCGGAGGCGGCTAGGCGTTTGAGGTCGGCAGGTTCGACGGGGCCGGACTCGTGGCCGTCGACGACGTAGAACCACTTGGCCATTATCCGCTCCTCGGGATGAGGTGTCGGGTGTCCGTCGAAAGCAAAGGGGACAGGCGCATTTTGCTGCGCGGAAGAGCGCAAAATGAGCCAGTCCCCGCGGTACGGCCGCCGGGCCGCCCTAGGTTCCACTGCGAGCCGTTCATTGTAAGTCCGCTATTGGCGGACTGACAGCGCCTCGTCACGTCGGCATGCTCACTGCGAACACGACTAAGCGGCTTTGAATGGATTGACGACCCGGACGCCGGCGTGGCGAAAGTGAGCCGTGTTGCCTGTGGCGATGGTCAGGCCGTGCTGCTTGGCGCTGGCGGCGATGAGGCTGTCTTTGATCGGCATCGCGCGGCCTTTGCGGCGCAGGTCCGCGATGAGCCTTGCCCAAATCGCGGCGGTTGCGGCATCAATCTCGACGACGTTCAATTGCTGGATTCCAGCCTCGAACCAATCGATTAGCTTCTTTCGCTTGCGGCCGGCTGGGAGCAACAGAATGCCAAATTCGAGTTCGCCGAGGACAATCGGATTGACGACCAGGTCGCTGTCGTTTCGGCTCAGCCAGTTGACGACCTTCGTGGCCGGTCGCGGCTTAGTTGCCTCGCTGAGAACGTCGGCATCCACTAAAAAAGTCACAACGTATCCGTCGATTCAGAGCCGATCGCCTGAAACCACCCCTTTTCCGGACAAGCGAGCAGCCAGTCGGTCAGGCCCGCCTTCGCCGACACAGGTATTTTTTTAAGCAGATATTCGCCAGCACTTAGTCGTTCAATCGAAAACTGGTGACCGGGACGAATACGATCCAGCTCCCTCACTTCAGCGGGAAGGACGATCTGACCTTTGGAAGAAACTTTGGTGGTCATATAGGTAAGATAGCGACTTACCGGTGCGAAGTCAACTTCTTCTCCGGGTACGACGGCACGTGGAGCTTGCCTGCGATCATCCTGCGCCCGAAACAGATCGATCACGACGCTGGAATCGAGCAGGATCATTCGGCGAGGTCGCGGGCGCTGTGAACGTCGAATTCGCGTTGGCGCTTATAGGCGTCCCAATCGATGTCGAGGCCGCTGAGCCCCGCCAGCGCAGTTTTCCAAGCATCGCGCTGCTGACTCCGACCGTTTTGCATTGGTTCGCGGGCGTGGGCGTCCTCGCGCACGATGATTTCGACCGCTTTGCCAATCAGAGGCCGAACCTGTGGCAAGTACAGCGTATCGGAATTGAGCGTCGTGTTGATACGAATGGCGTCCATCGATACCTCAGATAAACGACCGCTTTGGTCAAGGCCGTGGCGACATTTGTAATTCTACCTGATTCTCCGGATGGTGTTAATGTGTTGGCCATTGGCCGTTGGTTTAGCGGAGTTTTTGTCATCAGTTATTGGTCAGGCGGGGCGGATGCAGTCGTCGGTGATGAGAGATTTGGGATTGGGGAAGTCGTGCGGGATGCCGGGGGCGGTGACGCGCTTCGCCGCGGTCGATGCGGGCGGCGACGTCGAGGTTGCGGTGGAGGAGTTGTTTGAGGAGGTCCTTGCGAGGTGCGATGCCGGAGGCTGCGCGGGCTGTGTCGCGGCGCTTTCTGCCGGATGTTCGTAGTTTGCGAACTTTTTGGCTTGCCAGTTCGTATTTTACGAACTATAATGCCGTAGGATGCCGATAGCAGGAGTGGCCGCGGATGCGGGTGATTTCCCAGTCGCGACTGAAACAGTTTTGGAAATTGCCCGGGCGCGGCGACGCTGAAGGTCCGTTGCGGGCGTGGTACACGCACGTTAAGAGCAAGAGCGTGACTTGGCATTCATGGGCCGATTTAAAGGCATCCGTTGCAACGGCTAGCCTGGTTGCCACATGCGTCGTGTTCAACATCGGAGGCAACAAGCACCGTTTGGTGACCCGCGTCTTGTATCCCAGCCAAAAAGTGTTCGTCCTAAAGGTGATGACCCACGCCGAGTACGATCAGAACAAGTGGCAGGCAGATTGCGGATGCTTTGCACCTCCGCCGAAAGCCGCAAAGAGGCGTGCGGTTGAGAGACGGCCGAGAAAAACCAAAGGAGCCTAGTCGATGGCAACCAAGACCAAGTTTCGTCTCAAGCGGGCGCAAAAGGATTCCTATTTGGAGCTAATCCAGTCGTTCCCGCTGTCGTCGATTCGCTCGGACGCTCACCTTCGTGCGGCGCAGGTCGTCATGGATGGGCTGCTGGCCAAGGGAGAATTGGACGACGGCGAGACGCTCTATCTAGATGCACTGAGCGATCTCACAGCAGCCTACGAAGATGAGCACCACGCCATCAAGCCGGCTTCGGACGCCGACATGCTCAAGCACCTGTTGGCGGCCAAGGGCGTCAACCAGGCGGAGCTGCATCGCGCGACCGGCATCCCGAAATCGACAATCTCCGAAGTCCTCGCCGGCAAGAAGCCATTCAGCCGGCAGATGATCCGCAAGTTGGCCGCGTACTTTCAGGTCGACGTGACGATTCTGGCTGCGAACCTGTAAGTCCCCTGGGAAAGAGCATTTCGCACGTGTAATGTTCGCTGTATCCGAAGCGATGCGGCTACGGCACGCGGGCCACTTGTGTGCTGCGTTGCGGGGTGGATGCAGTTATTGGTGATGAGGGATTTGGGATTGGGGAACTCGGGCGGGGTGCGGGGGCGTCGCCCGGGCACAGCGCCTCGAGATCGCCCAACAACGTTTCCAGCCACACGTACTCGGCCGCATACATGTGCACGAGCGACCGCCAGACGGTGCCCTGCCCGGTGCCCAGCGGCTGATGGAGCTGATCTTGCGAGAGCGAGCCGGCGGCCGCGACGAGTTTTTCGCAAAGAAAAAGCGCCGCGAGAGGTTTATAGCGGCGCCTCGATTGCCTCGGTTTGGGTGTACGGCGAGGCCGGTTAATACTGTGCGCGCTTCCAAACCTGCATCCATTGGCCGCTGTCCGGCATGGTTTCGAATTTCGTCGGTCGATGCTCCCCGGGCGATGCGAAGATCACGCGGAACTCGTCGCCGTCGAACTCGTAGATGCCCAGGCAAGTCTGGCCGGCGCGGGGACCGCTGTCGTCGGTGATGTCGATCGTCTTGAGCCCGTCCGCTTCGCCTAGTTTCTGGGTCCCCGTGACGGTCCCGACGTCGGCCAGCGTGACCGTGTAGCGGCCGTCTTCAATGACCAACGTCCCTCCCTCGAGCTGCGCGGCCGACAGCGCTTTGCCCGCGCTTTCTCCGCCGCTCAACTGCCAGACTCCATGAAACGCGTCGCTATTGGGTGTCGCGCCGTCTTGCGGCGCGCCTGCCCCCATTAGCATACAGACTGCCAAACACACCCCAATTCGGAATCGCATGACATGCCTCCTCAACGGGTCTGCGGGAAACTAACATCCATTGAAAGCTTAGCTCATTCCGACTGGGCCGGTTAAACGACCTGCACCGCATGGCCGAGGCGCTGGTGGCCAAGGCGCACACGATCTGCGCCTACTCGAAAGCTATGCGCGGCAACATCCAGGTCAAGCTGCTGGCGAATGGCAAACGAGTAGAAGGCGGCGCGCAGTAGGTACTCAAGCGGGCGGCGTTAGCGAGGACATCCTTGGGCGTCGCGGCGAGTGCTTCTTGCAGGGTGCCAATAGGTCGGCCAGTGGTTAGGCAGGGTTAGGCAGGGTTAGGCCTTGCGGTTGTTCGACAGCGGCATCGGGCGCGCAATTGCACAAGTTATCTTACGTCATGCACTGGTTTAAAGGGCCACGATTGGTTCTGTTTGAGCGCAATCATTAATTCAGTGAGCGAAACGCATGGTAGTTCTGAAATGAAACATGATGCAAAGGCCGGATAGTACGTGATCAAGGCCGGTGCCACTTGATTGATGTGAATATGATTGGGCAAGCCTTCGAAGCCGGAAAGTGCGGCAACGATTTTGTCCGCGTTTTCAAGGACCCACTGAGTTTTACGTTTTAGCTGCGCGACGTAGTTCTTCTTCTTGCCAACAAATTTGTCGAGATCGTCGCGAAATGTGGCAGGCTCATACGTTGGTTTGACGAATTTATCTTCGCCAACAATTAATAGTTTTTGGTCCTCCCAATATGCAAGTGTATCGAGTTCACCAATATCATCAGGAATTTTGATTGCGCTTGTGCCGCGACCGATAGATGATTTGAATCGGCGCGCGACAATTCCTACGGTGCCGAGAGAGCTGTTAACGATCGCCTCAAATGCGGTGGTGATCGACGTGACATAATTCTCTATTGCTTGGTTTACAGGTCCACTCTGCCATTCAAGTGGAAGTTGCTTCTGGGCAAAAGACATGTAAGCCGTTATGAGGCACTCTTCAGCCATCTTACGTGACCAGACAAAATGGCTTCCCGTTTGATGAGGGAACTCGAAGAATGGCCTCGTATACGCTCTGTATTCCTGCTTTGGCTTCCAAATTACGCGACCCTCGGCAGCCATTTTCGCTTTTCGCAGGCAGAGACCGTCCAGCAAGCGGCGCGATTCTTCGTCTGTAAGTCCATGTACCTCAGTAAGAGATTGGATGATTTGCTGCTCGCTGACAAATGGAACATCGAACCCAATTCCAGGCTGAATCGCGTTTCGATTTATTCCAAAGGCAAAGGCAAGTGCATCGGTCATTCTAAAACCGCAGCTGGCAAGGAGTGCCGAGTCGAGATGTTCGGCAACACGCTTCTTGTTGTAGATTAACTCAGTTTCATTGACGTAATTCTTCCGCGTGTTCGTGTCCTGTCGAATTCTTTGATTGAACGCCTCAAATCTCTGTGGGTCGTTAATCTCGAGTATAAACCACTCTAATTCCCCCTCTGGCCGAAGCTCCAATCTCGTATCATTCGGAAATAGCGCAAACGTCTGCGTGCTAAGCATTGACAGCTCAACCATTTGTTCGGCGCAAATCCAGCATCGTTCTGTCGCTTCAAATATTTCATCTCCCTTGGCTACAGGGGCCTCATCTGGAGCCAATAGGCATATGCACTCAGAGAGATACTTAATGGCACGTCGAAAGACTGGGCCAAGTTTTTTCCAACGCTCGCTATCGCGACCATCGAGTTGTTGACCCTTCAGCTTGTTATCGATTTCGGACGAGAGATCGTATTGAGCAAGTACAAATTCCATGAAATGTCGCGACGCGACCCGCGGAATGTGCTCCTTTAACATGCGATCGTAAAAGGAGAAGTATTCGTGCAGAATTGCATTAATTTCATCGTCCGCCCGATATTCGCCCGCGGAATACTTTCTTCGCAGTGCTTCCTCCGCTTCATTGCGAACCGCTAGTTCTATTTCGACGCTCGGTCGAAACACGCGGACTCCGCCGATTGATTCAAAATCCATGTTCATGAGGTCATCTCAAATTGCTCCGGCTTGATTGAGCACGTGCTGAACGAACTTTACCGCTGCTGCGGCGGCAAAGGCTTGATGGTTGTCTGACTTTGTCCCATCGGCCCAGTCGCAGATCCCCTTTACAAGAATCCACTCGTAGTCCTCGCGTTCCGCACACGCGGCAACGCCTACGCCCTCCATTTCACCCCCAATGGCGTTGGGATGCTTTACAAACAACTCGGACTTGAATTCAGGATTATCGATCAGTTTTTCGCCTGAAAGTACAGAGCCGAAGTGCGGAGTGCACGGTAACCCTTGTGGGTTGTCAAAACGCCAATCAACGTCTGCATTTCGGAAAGCGCTGAAAAGCTTAGGCCCGGAATGGAAATGATGCCCGCGAGCAATGCTAACTTCTGCTCCAACTCGTTCAGGTTCATACGCGATGATCCGTTCTGCGACGAGGACATCGCCGATTTTTTGACGGTCTTTGGTGCGACCGAATGCAATGCCGACCATTATTACGGCTGACGGCTTCCAAAGCCTTAGCGCTTCTCCAGTCACGATTTGAGCCGAGTCACGGCCAGCGGCACCAGCCGAGCACATGCATAAGATTATTGGCAATTTCCCTAGTCGGCCGACAAAGTATGTATTCTTGCCGTGATGAAGGCGTATTACTCCACTTGAGTCTTCAAGTGGCTCAAAATGCTTAAGCACTGTGTCGCGCTCCACTGGCGTGGCCGTTAGCAGAACAACCTTAGGTTTCACCCGTTTCCGAAGTGCCGGAGCAGTCTCGTTAGCCTCTGCGATTTGCGGCATCGGCAATTTAAACCAAGACTCATTGGAATAGTCGACAGGTGCTAAGCGTTGGGGTTCTCTTTGCTTGGCGGTTGCTTCCTGCAAAAGTAAAAGATCGATCGCAAATGCTGACGCCAAGTTCACATCCAGTGGGTGCTCGCGTGTTCCAAGCACGGAATAATATGAGGTAGTTGACACCTGCGCGAGCTTCTCCCGAAGCATGATCGGCAGACTCAAATCTGCTTCGCGATTAATAACCCATTCATATGGCACAGTCATGTTCTCGTGCCATGATAGACGCTGAGACTGGAGCGGGCTTCCGGACAATCGGCGCCATGCGAGCTGGTGAAGGAATAGAAGCCAATGCGCAGAATCAGGCAGCTGCTCTGCCAGGGGCGTATCAATCAAGACGCCCGAAGGATAAAGCAACATTCCGGAATCCCAACCACTAGCAATAAATTGCTTTGGTGGGTCTGTAATCTCGCCAAAGACTTGACGAATCCCTCCGCGCGGCCTTCGAAATAGCTCAGACAGTTCATCAGCAAACGAGCATCCGTCGAATTCCGCGACGCCAGTAAGTGACCGGCTTGCAGCTTCCGCAAGCGCAAGAAAGGCCGCGGACGCATTTGAGTCGCCGCATAAATAGCTTGAACGTAGCCGTATGGGCACGAAAACGGCGCGCGGTGTGCCAGATTTGTCGCGAATAATGCGCTCCGGTAGAATTCCTTCCAACGATTCCTCGGGTTGCACACCACGGAAGTGCGGACCCAACCATGGCAATCCGGAGAATTGCGCGACCTGCCATGGACCTGCCGGATGGACTGAGGTGATATGACTGCCGAAAAGATCCGCTTCGCGAACGAACCAGTCCGGCCCAGTCATTTTATCTCGCTCGTCATCGGCGACCTCTACCATCATGTGGTGAAGACCAAGTGAGCGTGCTGCCTGAGCCTCGAATTGAGGCTTTAGGGTTGCAAGTGTTTCTCGCCATCCCACAATAGCACCTCCAACTATGGAAACTCGCCCGCCGCGGCATTATACGGCACTCTCAGATTGATTCGAAGGTTCCGTGCGCGAACCTGTTGCTTGGCGCGTTCTATGGGTTGGATCTGTGTATGTTTGGAATGACTAGGACGGCTACGGACGTAAGTCAGGTTCGCGCGCTTCGATGATGCTCACTTCGGAGCCGGTGCGGGAAGAGTCAGGAGCTTAGAGTCGAAGGCCAGAGCGGAAGTCGGTCGCTAACACTAAAGTACCGCGCGGGTCAACCATTCCGCAAAACGGGTTGGGCCGAGGCGGGGGATCGGGCCGGGGGTCAGGCTTTCGTCGGTGACGGGCGTGCCGAAGTAGCCGGCGTTGGGGTCGGTGGTTACGGAGGGGCGAGGATCGAGGGGCGAGGAGCGAGACATGGCGGCCAGGTATTGGCGGGCCAGGTCGTCCATGCGGATTGGTTCTGGGCCGGCGATTTCGATCGTTGTGTTGAGCGGTTCGCCGACGGCGATCTCGGCGAGGATCGCAGCCACATCGTCGGCGGCGATGGGCTGCATGAGGGCTGGGGGCAGCCGAACGGTTTCGCCTTCGGTGGCCGATTGAGCGATGCTGCCGACGAACTCGAAGAACTGGGTGGCGCGGACGATCGTGTAGGGAATCTTGGAGGCCTTGATGAGGTTTTCCTGGGCCAGCTTCGCGCGGAAGTAGCCGCTCGCAAGGAGGCGGTCGGTGCCGACGACGGAGAGGGCGACGTGATGGCCGATGCCGGCGGCCGCTTCGGCGGCGAGAATGTTTCGGCCGCCGCCCGCGAAGAATTCCAAAACTGCGCGATCATCGAACGAAGGTGAGTTGGCGACGTCGACGACAACGGCCGCGCCGGCAAGTGCGCCCGCAAGGCCTTCGCCGGTGAGCGTGTTGACGCCCGAGGCACGCGAGGCGGGCAGCACTTCGTGGCCATCGTGGCGCAGGATTTTGACGAGCTTTTCCCCGATGAGGCCGCTGCCACCGATGACGACGATCTTCATGAGATGCTCCGAAGGGGCGAGGGGGACCATCCGCCGCGGATGGTGCCCGTCCCCTTTTTCCCAAAGCTGAAAAAGGGGACAGACCCCGCGGGAGGCCGAAGGACGCGTTTGGGATCAGGCCGGCATTGTAGCAGGGTCGAGGTGGGCCGGGCGGGCGATGGTGGCGGAGGGTTCGTTGCCGGGCGGGATGATTGTTTAGCTGTCAGCTCTCAGCCAGATGAACGGACTCGTCTGTGGCGCTCCGTCGCAGGTAGGAGCCTTCGAAGTGCGTAGGGTGGGTTTGCCGCGGAGCGGAAACCCATCGGATCCTGGGTATCGGTATGGTTGATGGATTCTTGCGGCCGATGAAGCTCAGCTTATTGATGGGTTCCCGCTGCGCGGCGAACCCATCCTACGATCTTTCGCGACCAGCGGTCGCGGCTTTATGGAGCGCGGAAGTTGACCGTGGTTTTGGTCGTGTCGTCGGCGGGGGACGTCAAGGCTTCGAGCGGGACTTCGGCTTCGACGAATGCGCGGGGCTCGTCGAGCTGCGGGGCGAGGAAATGGGAGAGGATGAGCGTGATGTTGTCGCTGCCGCCGGCGGTGTTGGCTAAGTCGACGAGCTTGCGGCAGGTCGTCTCGGCGCTCGTGCTCGCGATGAGCGCGGCTTCGAGCATGTCGTGGGGGACCATGTCGTACAGGCCGTCGGTGCAGAGCAGCATCGTGTCGTCGCGCTCGAGCGTGAGCTTGTAGACATCGACGGAGAGCTCATCGGAGCGGCCGCCGAGGACGTTCCACAGCGCGTGGCCCATCGTGGAGCGGCGGGCCTCGTCGCGGCGGATGTGGCCGACTTCGGCGAGCACGTGGCCCATGGTGTGGTCGGTCGTGACCTGCTCGAGCTTGCGGTCGCGGAACAAGTAACAGCGGCTGTCGCCGACGTGCACGACGAACGCCCGGGGCCAAACGATGTAGACCATCGTCATCGTGGTGCCCATGCTCTTCATGTCGGGGTGCGTGTCGGCGACGGCGTGGATGCTTTTCTGGCACGAGGCGAGCGCTTCTTTGAGATGGTCCTCGAAATCGTGCTCGGACTCTTCTTCGAGTCGGAAGCACCAGGCGAGGCTGTTGAGCACGTACGTGGTGACCTGGTCGACGGCGATGGTGCTGGCCCGCTCGCCCTCGGCTTCGCCGCCCATGCCGTCGGCGACGATCAGCAGCTTGCCCTGCGAGCCGCCGTAAATGCGTATCTCGTCGTCGAGATTCAGGCTCGTGCCGTGAACGCGGAGCGACTTGTTGAGGTCGGCGATGAGGAAATGATCTTGGTTGTTCGGCCGCTTGCGGCCGACGTCGGTTAAACCAAAGCAGTCCATCTGCGTGAGCATGAACGCCTCGTGAGGGCTGCGATGAGAAAGAAATGATTATAGCATTTCCGGAGTGGCCGGGTCGGGAATCGTCTTGTGGGCGCTGCGGAGGGTGGGAGACGGGGCTTTTCAGTTTCGATTGGACAGCGAACAATATCGTGGTGTGTGGGGCGAATAGAAGACGAGATATCGAATTGTCCGCGACACGACCACGCCTGCGGCGCGGTGGAGCGTCGCGGCTTTATGGAGAGTGGGTCATGGCGACAGGTCAGTTGGTTCGTAGCCGGAACGACCGGATGATTGCCGGGGTGTGCGGGGGGCTTGCGCAATGGTTGGGTTGGAGCTCGACGGCGGTGCGGATTCTGTATGTGCTGTTGTCGGTCGTGTCGGCGGCGTTTCCGGGGATTCTGGTGTACATCATCCTGGCGCTGGTGATGCCGCTGGAGGAGTGACGGCTGGCCGATCGGATCTGCGGCAAATCTGGCACGATTCTCTTACGCCGAAGGCGTTTAACTCCATAGCCAGGGTCGGTCGCCGCGGCGACCGACCCTGGGCTTTGGTGTTTAACCGCTTCGCGGTTACGGAGATGAGCGTTTGATTCAAACACCAATTGATTGAGATAGAGTTGCCCATGGACGTGAAATCGTTATTTGGCGATGTGCCGGTGGCGAAGTTTGTGGAGGAGTATTTGCACCGGTTGCCGTTTGCGTTGGCTGGCAGTGCGCGTGGCGTGTGCGAGTTGGGCACGTGGGACGCGGTCGGGGCGATGCTGGCGGAGGCGGGGGAGGACGCGTTCGCCGTGCGCGGCGGGGAGTGGTATGAGGGTGATGCGCCGCGAAACGTCGCGGCGGCGCGGGCGTTGAACGACGAGGGGTATACGATCTTTATTCGGCATGCCGAGCGGCATCATGCGCTCGTTGCGGAGTTGGCCGCGGCGTTTGAGCGGACGTTTTTGGGCGCCGTGAATGTTCACGTATTCGCGACGGCGGCTGGGGCGCCGGGATTCTCATGGCATTACGATGCGGAGGACGTGTTCATCATCCAGACGGCGGGCGAGAAGGAGTATTCGCTGCGGAAGAACACCGTGAACCCCTGGCCGCTCGAGGAAACGCTGCCGGAAGACATGCGTTATGAGCGCGAGCAGATGCCGCTGATGCGCGTGCTGCTGCGGGCCGGGGACTTGCTGTATATCCCGTGCGGTTACTGGCACAGGGCGGAGGCGAAAGGTCTGTCGCACGAGCAAGAGAAGGGGACAGACCCCGAGGCGGCGATTTCGCTCGCGGTGGGCGTGATGTCGCGCTCGGCGATGGATGTGTACGATTTTCTGCGCGGCCGATTAGTGCAATCGCTCGTGTGGCGGCAGCGGCTGCCGCTGGTGGGGGCGGCGTCGCCGACGTCGCGCGAGGAATTGGAAGCGACGTATCGGCAGATATTTGAGCAGTTGGCGGGCGATCTGGCGAAGGCGCTTGCAGATCCGCGGTTGGTGGCGGAGTTTCTGGAGTGGTTAGGGACGGGAGGGGCCGGGGCCGAGGACGGCCCGGCTCGCACGGCTTGCGCGTTGGAGGAACCAACAGATCGTGGTGAAGAGAAGTAACGCTAGTGTCGCGGGCTCGGGGACAGTGGCGAGCGGGATCACGCCGCCCTGTCCCGCGCCGTAGACGAATTGGATGCCGTTGATGTCGTCCTGATGGAGCGCGCCGGTGCCGAGGCCGCTGTAGCGGGTGAAGATCCGATACATGTTGGCCTGGGGGATGCTGGTGTGCCCAAGGCCGAGTGAGTGGCCGAGCTCGTGGATGGTGGCGCCGAGGATGTCGGGCACGGGGAGCGTGCCGGCCTGCTGCCAGGGGTCGCCGTGATCGAATTCAACGTCGCCGGCGATGCTGCCGCCGGCGAATGGAAAGTATGCCCGGGCCTTGGCGACAGGCGGCGCGGGCGGCGGCGGATCGGGGCCATTGATGAAGACGTGGCGGAAGCGGATCTGCCCGAATTGCGTGGAGCCCTGGGAGTAGGCGAGGCCGTCGTCGGGCGCCTCGACAAACGTCAGCGGTGCGTAGCTCGCCCAAACGCCGAATGCTTCTTCAATCGATTCCCGGATGAGCGTGGCGGGAAGCGGCTGGCCGTTGGGCATCTTGAGGGCGCCGTCGAACATGTTTTGGTAGCTGTAGGTAATCGTTACGGGGGTGCCCTGTCCACCCGGCTGAGGCCATTTGCCGCCGCTGGCCACGAACGCCACCGCAGGCTGAGAGTCGAGCGATATCGCCAACAGCAACAAGGCGACGTTCAATGACCAATGAAATAGCAATCGGCGCAAGGAAGTAACTCCAGAGACGTAACAGGAAACTCGACCGCTACAGTAGCTGCCGTTGGCCGCTACTGAGGGCTCGCATCGAAAGCGAGCGAAGCATGTTGATGCATTAGGCTGGTCGAGACTGATGCGGAGGAGCTCGCGGAAACTGCGATTTGTCGCCGCTCTCTTTATTGTATATATCGACGAGCAAGTCGCAAGGAAAAGCGACGATAAATGCCGGCCGGGCATGGTTTATTGCAGCGGCGGCTGAACGCGGTTGCCCTGCCGCCAAGGCCTGGGCGGCGGTATATTTCATTACCGTGGGAAGAGGGGTTAGCCAAACCGTAAGGGGCCAGCCCAAGTCCCCGGCAAGATGGACCGAATTGCCAGAAATATCCAACGATGAAGACCGACGAGCTTCGCGAAAAGTATCTCGCGTTTTTTGAATCGAAGGGCCACAAACGCGCTGCCAGCGATGTGCTCGTGCCCACGTGGGACCCCTCCGTGCTGTTCACGCCGGCGGGGATGAACCAGTTCAAGGACCACTTTCTGGGCAAGGTGAAGCTGGAGTTCACGCGGGCGACGAGCTGCCAAAAGTGTCTGCGGACCGGCGACATCGATAACGTGGGCCGCACGGCATATCACCACACGTTTTTCGAGATGCTGGGGAACTTCAGCTTCGGCGATTACTTCAAGCGCGAGGCGATCAATTGGGCGTGGGAATTTCTCACGGACAAAAAGTGGCTGGGCATCGATCCGGCGCAATTGAGCGCGACGGTGTACACGGACGACGATGAGGCGGCCAAGATTTGGGCGCGGGACATCGGCCTCGCGCCGGATCGGATCGAGCGCTGCGGCGAGGACGAAAACTTCTGGCCGGCCAACGCGCCGAGCCAGGGGCCGGACGGCGTGTGCGGGCCGTGCAGCGAAATTTACTTCCATCCGGACCAGGGCAATCCGGTCGAGATCTGGAACCTGGTGTTTACGCAGTTCAACCGGGTGGGCGAGCCGCCGAATAATCTGCGGCCGCTGCCATCGAAGAACATCGACACGGGGATGGGGTTGGAGCGCACCGCGGCGGTGCTGCAGGGTGTGCCGACGAACTTTCACATCGACATACTGATGCCGATCGTGCTGGCGGCGGCCGAGGTGTGCGGCGTGAAGTACGAATATGAATCGGACAACGGCCGGCGGCTGCGGCGGATCACCGACCATATTCGGGCTTGCACGTTCGCAGTGCACGAGAACGTGTATCCCGGCGCGAACAAGGAGAAGTACGTCGTCAAGCGGCTGCTGCGGCGGGCGGTGCTCGACGGGCACCAGATGGGCCTGCGCGAGCCGTTTTTGCACAGGCTGGTGCCTGTCGTGGCCGAGATGATGAAGCGGCCGTATCCGGAGCTGCAGGAGACGGTGCGGCGCGTGAGCGGCGTCATTGAAAAGGAGGAGGCGAACTTTTTCGGCACGATCGACGCCGGGCTCAATCGCATTGAGCGGGTGTTCGACGAGTTGCGACGGGAGAATCGCGTCACGGTCGATGGCGCGGTTGCGGCCGAATTGTATCAGACGTATGGCGTGCCGCCGGAGTTGTTCGAGTCGCTCGCCGCCGAGCACAACCTGGCGTTCGATTGGCAGGGTTACCATCAGGCGATGGAGGAGCATGGCGAGGCGTCGGGAAAGGTGCAGCATGCGGTGATGGGCGCGCGCGGGCCGATCGATTCGCTCAAGCGGGCGCTGCATGCGACGGAGTTTCTAGGGTACGAAACAATCGAGGCCGTGGCGACGATCAAGGGCATCATCGCGGGCACACCGCCCCACGATCACCTGTGCGACAAGATGGAAGAAGTGGGACACAAGAATCCCGTGCGCGTGGTGCTGGACCGGACGCCGTTTTACGGCGAAAGCGGCGGGCAAGTCGGCGACACGGGCAAGCTCATTGGCGATGGGTTCGAGTTTGCTGTCACCGATACGCAGAAGGATGGCGGGCTCGTGATCCATGAAGGGCATCTGGTTCGCGGCACGATGCGCGAGGGGACCAAGGTGCGAGCGGTGGTGGACGCTGAACGCCGCGCCGGCATCCGCCGCGCCCACTCGGCGACGCACATTTTGCACTACGCGCTGCAAAAGAACCTCGGCTCACACGCGCAGCAGCAGGGCTCGAAGGTCGACGACGACTGGCTGCGCTTCGACTTTACAAACCTCAGCCCGGTGAGCGCGGAGCAACTTGCGGCGATCGGTGCGGACGTGTCGCAGCGCGTCACAGCGGCGGAGCCGGTGCGGTGGGAGATTTTGCCGCTAGCCGAGGCCCGTCGAGAGGGCGCGATGATGCTGTTCGGCGAAAAATATCCCGACCCGGTGCGGATGGTCTCGATGGGCGCGTTCAGCAAAGAGCTGTGCGGCGGCACGCATCTTGATAGCACGGCACAGGTGCAGCGGTTTGAAATCCTGAGTGAGGAAGGCGTGTCGGCCGGCACGCGGCGGATCACGGCGCTCACCGGGCGCAAGGCGGCCGAGCACGTGAGGCAGATTGAGGCCGCGGCAGGCGACGCGGCGAAACTGCTTGGCGTTTCGCCAGTGGAGATGGTGGATGCGGCCGGGGCGCTGGCGGCGAGGGTGCGCGAACTGCGGAAGCAATTGGCGGGTGGTGGGACGGGCGGAGCTAAACCGCCCCTCGGCCGTGAGCTCGGGGCCGAACGGCAAGCGATGGGGCAGCACCAGAAAAAACGGGAGAGCGCAAAACCAACTTATGGCGAAATGAAACAGGCGCTGCTGGAGACGGGGCGGCAGCTTTCCGTCGCGCCGCTGGAGGTGCCTCAGCGAGTGGCAGCGCTGCAGGCCGACGTCGCGGCGCTGGAAAAGCAGCTTGCCCAGCGCGCGGCGGCCGGACCGCTTTCCGGCGAACGATTGCTCGAATTGGCCGAGCAGGTGGCCGGCGTGACGGTGGTGGTCGCCGAAGTGCCTGGCGTGGAAGCCAACCTGATGAGGCAGCTCATTGATCAGGTGCGCGGAAAGGCGGCGCCGTCGGCGGTGCTGCTGGCCAGCCGGCAAGGGGAGGACAAAGTGACGCTCGTCGCGGGCATCAGCAAGGAATTGCAGGCGCGCAAGCTCAGTGCGGGAGATTGGATTCGGCCAGTGGCGGCGGCGGTCGGCGGCGGTGGGGGCGGTCGGCCGGACATGGCTCAGGCGGGCGGCAAGAATCCCGCCAAGTTGCCCGAAGCTCTCCAGATTGCCAAAGACACGATTCGCGAGATGGTCGCCGGCTGAGACAGCTGCCTGTGCGATGACGCGACGGCGTTAGCAAGGAGATTCGTGCACGAGCGGCCTGGATTCTTAACGACCATCCGAAGATTGGCCTCATCGATGCCGGCTCATTGATCTGCGCGAGGTCATTTCGCTAGCACTTGAAGATTTAACAAAGTTGCATTGCGGCGCTCAATCGAGTCGACCTAAGATGGAACGAATCAGGCGGGCGAGCGAAGCATTGCGCGGGATCCAGAATGCTTCGCTCGCGTGACTACTCTTGAGGAACGTGCCGTTCTGGCACCTCACGTGGATGGAGCGTTACCGTGGCGGTTCATGTTGTGGATGGCCTGGAGTTGAATGTTGATCGCGGGCCGAATTGGCTGTTTGTGAAGTTGCGAGCGAAGAAGCATCCGCTCGTGGAAGTGCCGCAGATTGCGGAGAAATTGTGGTCGATCTCTTCGCGGCATTTTATCTACCGACTGGTGCTGGAGTTGGAAGAGCTGGACGAGCTGCGCAGCGGCTTGATGGGTCAACTGGTGCTGCTGCAGGAGCGGCTGGCGCAGTGCGGCGGGGCGCTGCGGATTTGCGGCCTCTCGCCGGAGTGTGAGGAGACGCTGCACAGTTGCCACTTGGATAGCGCGCTGCCGAATCACGCGACGCGCACCGAAGCGGTGATGGGCAGCAACGAATGCGCGTCGACGACGCAGTAGCTTTTTTGGGTGTGCCACTGCTCGCGGCTGAGGATCAGGCGGCGCCGATTGAAACGGCACTGCTTGCCACATGCGGCCCAACATCGGCTCGGAGCGAGCAGTGCGGAATCAATTTCTCGGGCGGATTTGATCCGCCGCAAGCAGTGGCACACCGCTATTTTCCGCCGTCGAGATATTTCTCGCGGATCTTCCGTAGCGCCTCGAGTGCGGGCTTCGGTTTGTTGGCCGGGTCGAACAACCCGCCGTGAGGATAGTGGTGCGGCGCGGCATCGGAAAGCTGGTTCCATAGGACCACTTGCACGGCGCTTTTGGCCAATACGAGCGGCACATGCCGCTCGATCCATTCGCGCTGCGATTCGAGCGAGACCTCATCCGGCTGACTGCTGAGCACGCGGACCTTGCCGTTCGATTGGGGATCCTCGGTCGCCGAGCTGGGCAGCGTGAAGGCCACGAGCAGCGGCAGCTCCAGGAGACTCCAGTTATCGATCAGCCGGCTGATTGCGAGGGGTCCACGGTGCAGCGAGCCGCCGGGGTGGTAGCCGATGTTGATTTCCAGACCAATGCCGGATAAGCCCAGATCGGCGCGCACGAGTGCGTCGGCAAAGTGCAGCGGGGCCAGGTCGAGGTGCTCCGAGGCGAGGTACTCCGCCCAAGGCTGGTCGAACGTCACGACGATCGGCGTGGTTGGATCGAGCTGCCGAACAGTCGTGACGGCCTTAGCCGCGACTTGCAGACGGGCCTCTTCGCTCAGGCCCAAGGCGTGGCCGTGGGTCATGCGGGCCGCCACTTGCCAGAGATGAACTTTACCGCGATAACGCTCGACCACTGTGCGGACGTGTTCGAGCATGAAGCCGAGCAGGCTGTCGAACTCGCCTTCCCAGAGATACGTCCAATCGGGCACTCCGCGGTCGTCGAGCTCCAGAAGCGGACCGGCGCAGATCCGCAGGCCGGATGACTGCGCCCATTCGGCTTGCGCGTCGACTTGCGTCCAATCGCGACGGCCTTCGACGGCTTCGATCGAGCGCCACGTCATTGGGATCGAGACCATGTTGAACGTGCTGACGAGCTGCCGCGCGACATTCACCTCTGGCAAATCGCTGCCTAAGTGGACGCCGAACCAGGAATTGAGCGGCCGCGGCTGCTTGCGGCGCATACTGAGCGCCTGGCGGGCATACTCGCCGGCGAGGCGCATCATGGCGGTCGACGTGGTGGCCAGCGAGCGCTGCGCCCAGTCGGCGGCCGTGGCCTGATCGTCTTGAGTCGTTGCGGCGCGGGCAAACTCGACGGTACCCTCGAGCACGGAGGAGGCCAGGCCTTTGGGCACGACTAATCCCATCATCTCCCACATTGCCAGCTGGGTACGTAAGCAGTTGATCATGCCGCGTGCCAATTCGACTTCCAAGAGATAGGGCTCGTCGCGCTCCATGAGCGTGGAGGTGCCGACCAGAACCGGGCCGCCTTGGCCAATTCGCCAGGGGACGAACACGCGGCCCGATTCGCTCTCGTTGCGTTCGATGACCAAATGGTCGCCGCTAAAGTAGACGCGGGCGAACCAGGGCAGATCGTCGGGACCACAGATATGGATATGGTCGAGCCCGTCGGGCGGAATGCGCTCCCGATTGTGAACCACAAAACGCATCAGGCCCATGGCGCGGCGAACCTCGAGGCAGCGGACGAAAGAACGATCTGGGGAATTGAGCGGTGGCTCCGGGCGGCGCGGGACGAGAACGGCCAGTTCCGTGGCAACCGCTAATTTTACCCGCCTGTGGTTGTGGCAACAACCATACCAAGACGCTTAAGACTTCGTGCTGCGCAATAGCGTATCTGACTCCCCAAGGTTAACGAGCGATGGCCGCTTGGTTTGATCTGTAGCACTACCGATGCCGCCCCCGGACGCGGTATACTCGCGGTACGTGAACAATTCACGGTCCGAGCCATAGCTACGAACACTTTCAAGGAGTGGAATCGCCATGCCAACAACGGTTACGAAGACCTCGCTCGATGATTTGCCAGTGCGTCGCGGCAAAGTGCGCGACATTTACGACTTGGGCGATGCCCTGCTCCTCGTGAGCACCGACCGAATTAGCGCATTCGACTGGGTCTTGCCTACGGGGATTCCCGACAAGGGGCGCGTGTTGACGCAACTGAGCCGGTTCTGGTTCGAGTACTTCATGGACGTGCCGAACCATCTCATTTCGTGCGAGGTGGACGACTTTGACCTCCCGCCGGGGGTGGATCGGGAACCGCTGGTCGGCCGATCGATGCTGGTGCGCAAGGCAAGCGTCGTGCCGATCGAATGCGTCATTCGCGGTTACCTGGCCGGCTCGGCTTGGACGGAGTACCAGCAAACCGGCGCGGTCTGCGGAATCGAGCTGCCCACCGGGCTCCAGGAAAACGATAAGTTGCCCGGGCCCATCTTCACGCCGGCAACGAAAGCCGAGCAAGGTCAGCACGACGAAAACATCACGTATGATGAGCTGGTCGCGCGAGTCGGGCGGGAGCTTGCCAAACAACTGTCGCAGCGGAGCATCGACTTGTACACGCGCGGCTCGGAGTATGCGATCGGCCGTGGGATTATCATTGCCGACACGAAATTCGAGTTCGGCATGGCGGCCGACGAGCTGATTTTGATCGATGAGCTGCTGACGCCCGACAGTTCACGGTTCTGGCCATTAGACGCTTACGAGCCCGGGCATAGCCAGCCATCGTTCGACAAACAGTTCGTGCGCGACTGGCTCACGCAAAGCGGCTGGGACAAAAACAGCCCGCCGCCGGAGCTCCCGCCGGCGATCGTGGCGAAGACCCGCGAAAAATATATCGAAGCGTACGAGCGGATCACGGGCGAGGAATTTCCGTGGAAGTGATCGAAGGGTGCAGGATGCAGGATGCGGGGAGCAGGGAATTCGATGTCCAGCCGCACATCGTTGCACCACCGCTGCTAGACTATAGATACTGATACTCCCCTGCATCCGGCATCCTCATTCCTGCATCCTCCTATGCGTTACTGGACTGCTGGCGAATCGCACGGCAAGACGCTCATTGCGCTGGTGGACGGGTTCCCGGCCGGCGTGACGGTCGACGTCGAGCCGATCAATGTCGAGCTGCGGCGGCGGCAGGGAGGTTACGGGCGCGGCGGGCGGCAACGGATTGAGATCGACGCCGTCAATATTCTCAGCGGCGTGTGGAAGGGCGTCACGCTCGGCAGCCCGATCGCGCTCGAAGTGCCGAACCGCGATTCCAAGCTGGAGCGGATGGACGATCTGCCACGTCCGCGGCCCGGGCACGCCGATCTCACCGGCGCCATGAAGTTTCTGGGCTCGATCCGTGGCGTCCTGGAGCGGGCCAGCGCGCGGGAAACGGCCGTCCGCGTTGCGGCCGGGGCGCTCGCCAAGCAATTGCTGGACGAGTTCGGAATCACGGCGTTTGGCTACGTGGTGGAGCTGGGCGGCGAGCGAATCGAGCCGGTCGATGCGCCGCTGGAAAAGCTGCGCGAAATCCGCGACCAGAGCGCCGTCTATGGGTTGAATCTCGACCGCGACGAGACAATCAAGCAGCATATCGACGCGGCGGGAAGGGACGGCGACACGCTCGGCGGCGTGGTCGAGGTGCGCGTCGAAGGGCTTCCCTTTGGCCTCGGCACCCATGCACAGTGGGATCGCAAGCTGGACGGGCGACTGGCGCAGGCCGTTATGGCGGTGCAGGCGATCAAGGGCGTCGAGATCGGTTTGGGGTTCGAGGCGGCGCGGCGGCGCGGCTCGCAAGTCCACGATCCGATTCAGTACGACGAGTCGCAGCGCGACCGAGCGAATCTCGGCTTCGTGCGGCCGACGAACAATGCCGGCGGGCTGGAAGGCGGAATGACGAACGGCCAACCGCTGGTGATCCGGGCGGCAAAAAAGCCGATCAGCACGCTGGCCCGGCCCCTGGAATCAATCAATCTCGACACCAAGCAGAAGCAGGAAGCCAGCTACGAACGAAGCGACATTTGCGCGGTGCCGGCCGCCAGCGTGATTGTCGAGAACGTGGTGGCGTTCGAAGTGGCCTGCGCGCTGATCGATAAATTCGGCGGCGACAGCCTGCCGGAGATGAAGGCGCGGTACGAGCTGTTTCTCGAGATGGCACGGAAGAAGTAACCACAAAGCCGCGACCGATGGTCGCGGAAATCTGCTGGATGCCGCAAACCGCGACCGGCGGTCGCGGCTTTATGTTACTTCGCGGTGAGCGCAATCACGCCGCCGCCTTGGGCAATTGGCTTATCGGTGCTGCGACGGCGTTGTTGGGAGCCGAGTTCGCGCTGCACCTTGTCTGCAAGGAAGCGAGACGGGATTTCCTTCACCGCTGGATCGATCCTCGCCAAAATGTCGGCGGAATCTTCGAATCGGCCGTGTTCAAAATGCAGTAGTGCCTCATCGTATAGCTGCCAGGGGGCGGTGAGGTGCGAGTCGCCGATGGATAAACCGACCGCGTAAAGATCGAGCGGCTCGCGCAGGCCCGGCATTCGGGCACGGCAGACCCGGTTGGTCGCAAATCGGGTAGGAAGCTTCTTCACGGTCGTTTTCGTGGTGATCAGCGGCAGTCCCAGTTCCTTCGTGGCCGACTCGACACGTTTGGCCAGGTGAGCGTTCGGTCCGCGCGGGCCGTACTTCTTCTGTCGCGTGCTGCCCGCGTTGCCGACTTGAACTATCCCAGTATGCACGCCGATGCCGAGCCGAAGGTTCGTTTGAATGACGCCCATCCAGTCGGCGGTGACGGCGGGCAATGTTTCCAGCATCTCGAGCGCTGCGTCGCATGCGAGTTCGGCATGGTCCGTCTGGTCCGAGGGAGCGTTCCACATGGCGAGCAAACCATCGCCGAAGTAATCGACAACGCAGCCATCGTGACGGCTGACGGCGTCGGTGAGGCAGTCCATCACGTGGCCCGCCAGCTCGCAGACCAACGGGATCATTTCGAGCGACGCGGCGAGTTCGGTGAAGCCGCGCAGGTCGGCGAAGAGCAGCGTCACTTCGCGCTGCTGGCTGCGGATGGAGTTGTGGAAGGCGAGATCCTGCATTGGAGCGGACCGGTGCGGGACGCAGAAGTTAGCGCTATCTCTATTCAAGAGAATAGGTTACGCCGTTTGCTGCGGCGGGCCGGCGAGGGCCTTTGACTGGTCGAACAAGGGCATTGGAGTGTGCCCGGCCTGCCCCGCGGACCATCCTGACCGGCATAACCGTGCCGCGAAGGGCCCCCGCTTGCTAGCAGCAGTGTTCTGGACAGCAACTAGCGATTTCTGAATAATCCGCGGCCCCCGGCAGTGTCCGAACTTCGGCTATCGATCCTCCGATGCCAGCATGATTGATTTCACGCAAATTATTGGCCTCGGCATTGGTTGGCTGCTGGTCGGTTGGGTCAGCTTGCAAGGTGTGTCGTTCGCATGGCGGGCGCAACAACGGCGGACGCGATGGCAACGCGAGTACGCGGCCGAGCGCGCTGAATTTTGCCGGCGAATGGAGGCGACGGCTCGAGCGGCGCGGGCGTCGATGGCCATTGCCGATTGGAGCGGCTGGCGGCCGTTTCGCGTGGTTACGATTGTCGATGAAGCTTGCGATGTGAAGTCGTTTTACTTTGCGCCGGTCGATGGGCGCCCTCTCTCGCGCTTTGCACCGGGCCAGTACCTGACGTTCCGTTTGCCAATTCCTGGCAGCGACGCGCCGCTGGTGCGGTGTTACTCTCTATCCGACCGGCCTCGGCAGGATTACTATCGCGCGACGATCAAGCGCATTGGGGGGCGGCACGAGCTGCCGCCGGGGCGAGGCAGCAGTTTCTTTCACGACTGCGTGCAAGTCGGCCAGGTGCTCGACGTCCGCGCGCCCGCCGGCACGTTTCTGGTCGATCCGGCGGACGCCGATCCGATTGTGCTAATTGGCGCCGGCATTGGCATCACGCCGCTGGTGAGCATGCTGGAGTCGATTGCGCATGCCGGGCGGCGGCGCGAAGTTTACGGGTTTTTCGGCTTCCGCAATAGCGGCGAGCATCCTTTTCGCGAGCGCCTGACGCAAATAGCGGAAACTCATCCGCAGCTTCACCTTCACGTGAGCTATTCGGCGCCGCGGCCGGAGGACGTGCTGTACAGGGATTACAACGACCGCGGCCGGATGACGTTTGAGCGGGTACGGGCGGTGCTGCCGTCGAACAATTTTCATTTTTACGTTTGCGGTCCCGGCGCGCTCATGGAGTCGCTCGTGCCAGCTCTGTGGGACTGGGGCGTGCCCGAGTCGCACGTTCATTTCGAGGCGTTCGGACCGGCGAGCGTGAAGAGCGCTAAGTCAGGCACCGCAAATGTCGGAGCGACGGAACCATGCGAAGTGCGATTCGCGCTGAGTAATCGCGCCGTGATGTGGGACGGATCGTTCGCCTCGTTGCTGGAGTTTGGCGAAGCGGCCGGTGTCGCGATGCCATCGGGCTGTCGGGCAGGCAGTTGCGGCGAGTGCATGTCGCCGGTTCGCAGCGGGTCCGTTGCCACGCTGAAACAACCCGGGTTTCCCGTGCCGGCGGGCAAGTGTCTGACGTGCATCAGCGTGCCGACCGGTGCGCTGGTTCTGGACGCTTGATCGTTTCATTTGTCTCACGCAAAGGCGCCAAGGCGCAAAGGGAATTAAAGAGGATGTATTCTTGGGCGCCAAAGCGGTTCCTTGAGAATAAAACCCGTGGCAATCTTTGCGCCTTTGCGCCTTTGCGTGAGATATTTCTTGGACTGATCAGCCTGTTCGTTTCGTTCGGCGTCCTTCTCCATAGTGCTAATGCAGAGGAGTCAAACGTCGGGCCGGCGGTGCCAGATCCGGCAAAGATTGTTGGTTCTGATCAATGCGCGAAGTGCCATCAGCCAGAAGTACAGCAGTGGATGCGGACACCCCATTTCGCGACGTTCGACACCTTGCATCGCATGCCGCGGGCCAAGGAAATTGCCGAGCGGCTGGGCGATCGTTCGATCAAGCGCAGCGGCACGTGCACCGAGTGCCATTACACGCAGCAAAACCAGGACGGGCGACTGCGCGTGGTGGCAGGCGTGTCCTGCGAATCGTGCCACGGCGGAGCGGCGGATTGGCTGGCGATTCATGCCGACTACGGCGGCGCGACGGCCACGAAGGAGACGGAATCGGCCGAGCACCGGGCGAAGCGGCTCGAGGAGAGCGTCGCCCGCGGGATGAATAATCCGCATAACATCTACCTGATCGCCCGGCAATGTTTCGACTGCCACACGGTACCCAATGAACGGCTGGTGAACTCGGGCGGGCATGTGGCCGGCAGCGAGGAATTCGAGCTCGTGGCGTGGTCGCAAGGCATCGTGCGGCATAATTTTCTGCGCACGGGCGGCACGACGAACGGAATGCCTACGCCGGCCGAATTGCGGGTGATGTACGTCGTCGGAGTGATGACGGATCTCGAGTACAGCCTGCGGGCTGTGGCTGCGGCAACCGAAAAGGCAAGCTTCGGCGTTGTCAGCGCGAAGCGGGCCGCGCGAATGAAGCGGCGGCTGCATGAGATTCAACAGCTCATCGACGAGCCGCTGCTTGAACCGGCGCTCAAGGCGGTGGCGACGGTCGAGCTGCGGCTAGGCAACACAGCAGAAATCATTGCGGCCGCCAATGCCGTCGGCAAAGCGGCGCACCAGTTTGCCGAGCGAGCAGACGGCAATAGTCTTGCGCCAGTCGACGCGCTGTTGCCGCCGCCAAATCAATACAAAAACTGATCAGAGGATGCGGGATGCAGGATGCCGGATGCGGGGTCGAGACATCAGTGTCCTTGCCCCCTGCATCCCGTCTCCTGAATCCTCACCGACATGTCTGAATTTGAAATTGCCATGCCGCGGCCGCGGCGCTGGGATGAGCCGTTCGGGGAGATGACCGAGCGGGACGTGGACGCGCTGTCGCGGATTGAGCCATTTCGCAGCATCGATGAGCGGGCGTTTCCACCGTCGCTGCCACTGCGTGGCATTCTGCTCGGCGACGCGCGAATCGGGCGGTACCAGGCCGGCGACTTGATTGTCCGGGAGGGTGACTATGGGCACAGCGCGTTTCTGGTGCTCGCGGGGACGGTCCGCGTCGTGCTGGAGCGGCTTGATGCGAAGCTGTTGGGGCGTGCTGACTCGCCGCGGCGGAGTTGGCGGCAGGCCATCGCCCAACTTTGGACTAATGCGCGGCTGCCGGAAGTGCGGCGGATCGTTGGGCCCGAGTTGGGCAACGCCAACGTTGGCACCAGGGAAGTGAGCGGCAGCGCGCGCGTGTTCCTTCAGGACGTGCCGCGGCTGTTGGAAGAAACGGGCACCGTGCAGCTCGGTGCAGGCGAGATATTTGGCGAGCTGGCCGCCCTCACGCGAAGTCCGCGAACGGCCACGGTGTTTGCCGAGGGCCATGCCACGCTGTTGGAAATTCGTTGGCAGGGACTGCGCGACTTGATGCGACGGGCTCCCGCGATCCGCGAACACGTCGAGCGGCTTTATCGCGAAAACAGTCTGCGAGTTCACCTTCGGGAAACCCCGTTGCTGAAAGAATTGCCGGCGGACGCGATGGAAACAGTGGCGGCCGCGACGGTTTTCGAGTCCTACGGCAATTTTGATTGGTACACGGACTTTGGGCCACTCCGACGTTCCGATCCGAACGAGCAGCTTGCGAGCGAGCCGCTCATCGCGGCGGAGGGCGACCCGCCCACCGGATTGCTATTGGTCCGCTCTGGCTTTGCACGCGTCAGCCAGCGGCATGGGAGTGGGCATCGTACGCTGGCGTATCTCGGCAAGGGCCAGATGTTTGGTGTAGCGGAGCTGGTGGAGTGGCATGAAACCGGCGAGGCGGTGTCGTGGCGGAACTCGTTGCGGGCGGTGGGATATGTGGACGTGCTGCGGATTCCGCGAGAGGTAGTGTTCGAGACCATCTTTCCGAATTGCAAATTGCAAATTGCCCATGGTGCGAGTCCACCCGCAATCCGAAATCAGCAATCCGAAATTGATAGCCGCGTCGATGCAGGATTGCTGGATTTTCTGAGCGATCATCGGTTTCTCAACGGCACGCAGACGATGGTGATTAACCTGGATCGCTGTACGCGCTGCGACGATTGCGTTCGTGCCTGCGCGGCAACGCACGACAACAACCCGCGATTCATCCGGCAGGGGCCGAAGCATGATCAGCTGATGGTGGCCCATGCGTGTATGCACTGCGAGGATCCGGTATGCATGATCGGGTGCCCGACGGGTGCGATCGGGCGCGATGAGGATAGCGGCACCGTGCGAATCAACGACCGGACGTGCATCGGTTGTGCCACGTGTGCCAATAGCTGCCCGTACGACGCCATCCGAATGGTCGAAATTCGCGAGCCGGGCGGCGCCTTTCTGGTGGACGAAGCGACGCAGCAGCCGATTCTCAAGGCGACCAAATGCGACTTTTGTGCCGGACAGCTTACCGGACCGGCATGCCAGAATGCGTGCCCGCACGATGCGCTCGTGCGAATCGATATGAGCAATCTCGATGGCCTCGCGAAATGGATTGGGCGATGAGCAATCCTCATTGAAATTAGATAACGCTCATCGCCACAAAAAACACGAAAAGGCACGAAGACATATTTTTGTGAGTCTTTGTGTTTTTCGTGGCCGACAAAATGCGAACACGATACTTTCGGCGAATTCGGAATTCGATTCTGCTATTGCTCGTTATTGCGGGCATTGCGTTGTGGGTGCGCGCGCAGGGGCGGACTTTGAATTCTTCGGCGTTTACGACGGGGTACTTGTTGCTCGCCGCGGTATTATTTCTCGCGCTGTACAACGTGCGGAAGAAGTTGCCGTTCCTGCCATTGGGGAGCTCGGCCGCCTGGTTGCAGTGGCATCTGTACGTGGGGATGGGAACGGTTGGCATCTTTGCACTGCACCTCGGACCAACGTGGCCGCGAGGGGTGCTCGATACGCTGTTGGCTGCCCTTTACTTGCTCACCGTGGCGAGTGGAATTCTTGGTCTGTATCTGACGCGGGCGATTCCGGCGCAATTGGCCCGCGTCGGCAAAGAGATCATCTACGAGCAAATCCCCGCCTTTCGGCGGCAGGTCCAGCGGCGAGCGGGCGAGGTCGTGCTGGAGTCCGTCGCGACGTCGGGCGCGACGACGCTCGCTGATTTTTACATCGCGCGGTTATACGACTTTTTCGGTCGCTCTCGGGAATGGCTTTATCTAGTGCGACCGACCACGGCACGGCGCCGTTCGCTGATGCGCGAGATGCAGGATTTGCGACGGTATCTGAGCGAGGCAGAACAAACGGCGATGGAGCGGCTGTTTGCGCTGGTGCGCAGGAAAGACGACCTTGATTTCCATGATGCACGCCAAAAGCTGCTCAAAACCTGGCTGTTCGTCCATATCGGCCTGACGTACGCGCTGGTGCTCTTGGGGTTTTTGCACGGCCTGTTGGCACACGCGTTTCACGGAGGTGCGGCGTGAGAGAGCCGGCGCCGGACTACTCCAGTCGCCATTATGAGCGGCCGAACCAGGCGTGGGTTTGCGGGCTCTCGAGCGCAGGGCAGGCATGCCCGGCCGGGCCGACCGCGCGCGGCGAGTGCCCGGCCCTGGCCGAGTGTGTGCCGGCGCGCGACGGAGATCGTTGGAAGTGCAACCGCTCGGCGCTGCGGGGTGGCGAGTGCGCGGAGGGCCCCACACCGGAAGGCGGTTGTGGTCGGATAAACCGCTGCCAGCCGACGCGGAGCCTGCGGGCGATTCGCGGCCGATTTGTGACGGCGTGCACGCTGTTGGCGACCGCCGGATTATTGATTCTACTGAGCGCGGATTGGCGGGATAACGTGATTTCGCCCGGCCCACTCGCCCGACAACACGCGCAGCTTCTGGAATCGAATCCAATGGAGACAGATTGTGCAGCCTGTCATGCGGCGGCGGAACACAACGCGGCCGGCTGGGCGGCGTCGTTCGCGGCCGGTCATAGCGGCCGGCCCGACCAGTCGCAGCGCTGCATGGAATGCCACGACGAGACGATTGCGACGGAGTTTGCGATAGCGGCCCACAGCCAGCCGCTGGAGAAGTTGCGGCAGATCACTCAAAGACATTTCGAAAACGATGATGGCGAGCCGCCGGGCTTGCCCCGGCGGGATAAACCCGCCGGCTCGCCAAGCGCCACTGGAATAGTCGAAGAAGTGGCTTGCGCAACGTGTCACCGGGAGCATCGGGGGGCTGAATTCGATCTCACCGCGATGAACGACGATGCCTGCCAGTCGTGCCATCGGCAGCGTTACGAAAGCTTTGCGACCGACCATCCCGATTTTGGCAGTTGGCCATACAAACGGCGGACGCAGATCGCGTTCAACCATGCCACGCATAGTGCGAAGCACTTCGCTGAGAGAAAGCAGGCTTTCGATTGCCGATCCTGCCATCTCGACGACGCGACTAAAGAGGTGCAATTGCTGGCCAGCTACGATGCGGCCTGTGCAGCGTGCCACGATGAAAAGATCGCAACGAGCGTGGCCAATGGCGTCCCGATCATCGTGTTGCCGACGCTGGACATCGATGCGCTGAAGGCGGCGGGCCGTGAACCTGGCCCGTGGCCGGAAGAAGCGAGCGGCGATTTCGACGGTCGATTGCCGCCGATGATGAAGCTGCTATTGGCGGGCGATCCTGCGGCGGCGCGAGCGATCGCGACCTTGGGGCCCGATTTTGATTTTATCGATGTGGAGCCCGATGACGGACTGCAGCTTGAAGCGGCCGCGGCCTTGGCCGCGGCGATCAAACGTTTGTTTGTCGACATTAGTCAATCCGGCCGAAACGCGGTGCGGGAACGCCTGTCGACGGTTCTCGGCCGTGACGTATCGGAGGCACACGTGAATTTGCTGTTCGCCGGGTTGCCGGCGGATGCAATGCGCGGCGCCGCGAAAAACTGGCTGTCGCAAACCGGCAAAGGCGACGGCGATTGGTTGACCGTGGCGCGAGGCGCGTCTTCAAGCGCCCGCCAAGGCCCGCACGACTTCGATCCGGCCGGCGCCTGGCAGCGCGATGATGCGACTTTTTCGCTCCGCTACAGGCCACTGGCCCATGCCGACCCGGTGCTGGCCGGTTGGCTTGAGATATTGGCGGCAACGCCCGATCTCTCAGAGCGGCCGCTCGCGCTCGCCATGTTCAAGGAGTTATCGAAACCCTCGGCGCCAGGGCAGTGTGTATCGTGCCATAGCGTCGATCGAGGAGCGTCGGGGCAGCTAAAGATTCATTGGCTTGCATACGACCGCACGGCAGAGCCGCGCGGACTGACGAAGTTTTCGCACGGGCCGCACCTCGTGCTGCCGCAGTTGGCGGACTGCACGAATTGCCACAGCATTAAAGACTCTGCCGATACGGCGGAGTCTTATACGCATTGGAACCCGCACGAATTTGTCAGCGAGTTCGCGCCGCTGTCAAAACAATCCTGTGTTGAATGCCACACGGCAAAGGCCGCGGGCGAGAGTTGCCAGAAGTGCCACAACTATCATGTGGACGCGATTGAGAGCTGGCGGCTACGCTAGAGCCTATTTTGCAAATTGGTGTGCCACTGCTTGCGGCAGGTCGATTATTCGCGACATCGCCATTCATCACTGCTCGCTGCTAAATGCTTGGGTGCCTTAGGTGGCAAGCAGTGCCGTACTAGGTCGTACTGACCATCCCTCCGCCGCGAGCAGTGGCACACGGCAGTATTCGTACTCGAACCTAGAACTTCCAGCGGAACTCGGCGCGTGCGCCGGTCACATCGTCGGTGTTTTCGAGCCAGCCGTGCATCACGTCGAATCGCAATAGATGCGCGTGGCTGAGGGGCACCTGATAACGGGCGCCGATGCCGTATTGATCACCGGGGGCGTTGCGGGATGCGGGGACGCCAAAGGCCTGCAAAACCGCGGCTTCGACGATCAACTGGTGGGTGAATTCGGGTGCCAACAGATCGATGCCGATCGCCGCACCGTAGGTTTCGTTGCCGGTGGCGTCGAGCGTCGGGTAGCCGGTAAGGTTGTCGGATTCGAACAGGATGCCGGTGTTGCGCAATACGCCGCCGGCTGCTCCGGCGCGGGCAACCGATTGCGGGTCATCGAACCCGGCAAACAGATTCACGTAGGGAATCACGTTGTAGGGCCAGCGCGTGAGAAAGGAATTTTCCGCCAACAGCAGGACGCCGTCGGCGGTCCGCGCGCTTTCCGGGCCAGCCTGGCCGGCGTTGACAATCACGCGCATGGAGTTGGAGACGAGGTTGAGATAGCGGCGCGTGTAGGACAGGCCGATGTTGTGGTAGCTGCGGTCCAGCTCGGTTGTGTCGTCGAGAAATGCATAACCGGCTTCGATGTAGCCACCCGTTGCCTCGATGAACGTGGTCACGCCAAACAGATTGGCCGCCGCGTTGCTGTCCTCGAACGCCGGGCTCGTGATCTGGTCGAAGCCGGCGAAGAAGGTCACCTCGTAGTTCGACCAATCGAGCGCGGGGCTGTTGCGAGCGGGGATCGTGGCGGCGATGCCCAGCAGCGCGTCTTCCATCCACACTCCGTTCTGGAACAACAGCGGGAGCAGGCCGACGGCGACGGGCAGATCGAATCGGGCGTATTGGCCGGTCCAGCCGCCGATCATGTAACCCAGATCGCCTTCGAAAAACAGCGCGTCGGTGTCGGGATCGAAGAAGTCGAGCTCGTTGAAAAATTCGGGGCGACCATCGTCGAGCTCAAACCGCATGAAGTTGTTGTCTTCCTGGAACGGTCCGGTGGACATGTGGAAGCGTTCGGTCGCCGTGAGCCAGAGGTCCCATTCAAGATTGATACGGTGCGCGAGAACGCCTTTGTCGCCGCCGTTTTGCGCGTTGTACGCAGCGGCAGCGCGGTAATCGCCGTAGAGGTAGAACCTCGGTAGGGAGGGATTCGTCGGGCCGCAGTCGGTCGAGGGCGGCGGCACCGGGCCGGTGTCGTAGAACGGCATGCCCCATTCGATCAGCGGCCGCTGCACGGGGTTGAGGTATTTGCCGCCGTACACGCCCTGCTCGGCGCACGCATCGTAAGGCAGGTGGTCGTGGAATACGTCGGCTGTGAAATAGTCGCCGCTATACGGGGCGAGCTGGACCTGCGGGTCGATGCAGATACCGTCATGGAATCCGTCATCCAGCGGCGGTCCGAATAAGGCGGTGTCTGCGACTGGTGGCGACCAGGGCTCTGACGGATAGGGGGTAAACTCCTCGGCCCGATATTCGGCGCGGACCGACGGCGTGACGAGCAGCGCAAGCGCAGCGGCGATGAGCGCAAGCAGCGTTGCGATTCGTTGCGGCTTCGGGTGTCGGTCGGGAAACGGCATTGCACGGGCTCGAAAATAGCCGGAGTGCTACGCACGCCGGCTATTGAGGGTTCTTTTTCAGCGCACGGTGAATTCGACGGTCAGGGGGTGTACGTCAACCATCCATTCGTTCATCGATCGCTGCATTTCTGTCGTCGCGCCGCAGAACCGCATCAGGTACATGGGCTCCGACCGGCTGCGCATGCGGAATGCCAGGCGATACGTGCCCGGCTGCTGGATCAAGTGACCCGGGATGCAGTACGGCGCGCGGCGGGAGCCAAGCGGGGCGAGGGATTGGCTCTCCATGCGGATGAACGGCGGGTGGTTGATCACGGAGATCGGCTGCACGCCGGGCCGGATGAACGGCAGTTGATCGATATCGACGTTCACCGGCACGAAGAATTCGCGGTCCGTTCCCTTCGCGCCGGTGATGAGGAACATCGTCTGCAAGTTGAACAATTGCGCATCGTACGGGATCCGCTTGTGACGGACGTCGACGGAATGGATATTGGCCAGGTCGCCATAGGAGTCGGTGTAACCGGTCTCCCACAGGCGCCGACCATCGGGACCGATCAGCACGACGTTGGCCCAGAACTGCGGCTGGGCGCCGAGCGAGGCGGTGAGCAGATTATGCCCCTCGTTGGTGTTCGTAATGACGTAATGGAAGCGTAGCTCCTGCCCGCGGCAGATGGATGTTTCGAAGAACGGACCGGCGACGTGCGAGCCGTTCTCCATCACTTCGATGCGGAGATCGCGCTTTTGGTGGAGCTTCTTGAGGTTCTCCTCGATGATCTCGCGGGCGTCGTAGCGGTCGTCGACTTCGGCCCACACGGGCGGGAACTCGACGTGGATCTCGCCATCGGCCACGCGGTCTTCAAACGCCTCGGTCCCCCAGCCGGCACGCCAATCGAACGCGAGCCACTCGTCCATCCGCCAGCGGTTTGCCTGGAGATGGAACGGGAACACGCCGGGATGGGCGATCGAGTAGTTAGGACCGTAGAAGATGTGGTTCGACCGCTTGCGGCAATCGTTGACCGTTTTGTCGGCCATCTTCGCGACCGGCCCAACGTTGTAGCCCAGCGGCAGGCCGGGAACGCGGCCCATGTGGCAATCCTGGCATTGAATGCCCTTCTTGCACGCCGGCGACGCGCGATATTGCTCCCACACGACTTCCAGCTTGATTCCCGGGTGCACGGCCACCTGGTGACACGGAGTGCAGAACTCGCTGCGAGTGAGCGGGTCGAAATAGATGCCCTGTACGTGGATGTTCTGCCCGGGGCCGGGCTCGTCGGGCGAGGTTTTTACTTTGAAGTGGTCTTTGCGATGGATTGTTTCCGCGACGCCGTCGCCGCCGATGCCGCCGAACACCGGGGCGAACACGTTGCCCGGCTCGATCCGCCGCTCGCCGTTCGATTTGCCGTACACATACTGCACGCGGTGGCAGGCGATGCAGGTAACACCTTCGCGGGCCACTTCGGGCAGGTTCCACAGCGGCTCATCGCGCGACGCGCAGAGCGCGTTCGCGACCGGGGAGTGGCACCGCAGGCAGAAGTAGCCGACCGTGCCCTGCGACAGATCGTTGAGCTTCTGCTCGAACTTGTGGAACATTGGCGAGACGGCCGCGTACGCGTGGGCACTGGCGCTCCACTCATGGTAGATGTCCTCGTGACATTGAGCACATTCTCGCGCTGAGGGGTACGCGTTTTTGGTAAATAGCTCCAGGTGCGGATCGACGCCATGCTGTGTCGGCTGCTGGGTTGGCGACTCCGGCGGCGCGGCTTCGGTCGCTGGGGCTGCGACTGGTGTAGGCAACGACTCCTCCGAATCGCGGCCCGGTGGCGCAGCAAACGTTTCAGTGCGTGGCGCCGGCGGCGGAGGCGGTTCGACAGGATTTGTGGGAGGCGCCTGCGACTCCGACGGCGAGTTGGAGGGTTCGTCGAACTCAGGGCCAGAAACGCTCTCCGGCGGTTCTTGCTCTTCTGACGTGTACCACTCCTGGGGATCGATGAGCCAATCGTCGTTTGACGCAATCCGGCTCGCCGCCTGGGGAGGCTTCGCGGCAAGTCGGATCGGGTAGCGTATTCGCGGCACGGCCGGCTCAACAGGCGGGTCGGGCACGCGATCGGCTGTCAGGCGATAAGGCGGAAGTAGAGCGTCTACCTGGTCCGGCGACGCGGCGGCCTGCTCGAGATCAATCACACCTGCCATGGGGCAAGCGGCATACAGTCGAGCGAGCTCGGCGTCGTAGGTCGACGGTTCATCTGCCTTGCAGGGAGAGCTCGGGGCAGGATCCGTTGACGCACGGCCGAGCTGCACCATTCGGCACGCGACGACGATCACAGCGGCCGCCAAGGCGTATTGGACCGCTGTGCGGCCGATCGTGTTGATCGCCTTGCGCATTGCCACGCGTGCGTCTCGAGGGGTGCGTGTCGACACGTCTTTGGTTATCGAGCACGCACGACCGACAAATCCGGCCTTTCGAGATTCGCCGGCACGCCCAGCGTGCGGCGCAGAATCGGCAGAAGCGGCACAGGCCGCAAGGTTTCACAGAGGGCGACTATCGGCCGCCGGTGTCAGTTGGCTCGGCGGCGGAAGGCGGCCATTGTGATGAGCAGCAGACTCGCCAGCACGACGCTAGAAGGCTCGGGAGCACTAACTAGTTGAGCGGCCCCCAACTGTCCATCGACCCAATATCCTTGCGCATCTAAGAAGTCGCCGAAACCTAACAGGCTGTTACGGACCGCCCAGGAATGCGGCAGCGATTGCCACGCGAGCTCGCTTTCCGATGGAGCCCCCGCCACCCCTACCGTGATTCCAAATCCGCTGTCGATGACCGCTCCTACATCAATGGCAACGATCGACCCATCGGCGTCGATAGGCCAATCAATAAATTCGGGCGAAACCGGCTGGGTGAAATCGAGCCAGGAATTAACGATCCATTCACCCGGCACTCGCCAAACGTAGTCGATGGTGCCGCCAGGGTACGGGAAAGGCTGAATTTCCACTGGTGGGTCGTGGGGCTCGGGCGGGTCGTCTGGCGCTGGCGGGTCATCGGGCGGCGCCGGCTCTTCAATTTGAGGTGGCACGTGCGAACACTCGGGAGGGGCCGGCTCGATGACGGGCGGCGGAATGATTGGTTGCGGCTCGGGCTCAATCGGGGGTGGAACGACTGGCTCGGGCTCCGGCACGTACGGCGGATCGGGCGCGCCGATCACGTAGTCGGTAAACGTGCGCTTCAACCCGGTATTCGAAATCACATTGATGTTCAAATGAGCCAGGTCGCCTTCGCGCATCACGACTTGCATGAAGGGGATATTCGAGCTGGCATAGTTGCGCAGGACGCCTTTGGCGCTCCAGGCGTGGGAGCTATAGGTGCCAAAACCGCTCGTTGCCTCGGCGCCGTAAGCGGTGCTCAAGCCCAGGGTGCCGATCGTGGATCCGTCGTTGGTCTCGGCAAAGGGAGGGCCGAGCTCCAGCAGCTGCGACTGAGGGTAGAGGAAATAGGTATCGTAGGCTGCCCAGTCGTCGTTGAACGGCGTGGCTGAGTTGAGGTGCTGCTGCCTCGTGGGCGTCATCACCGGTTCGCCAAAACCATACGCGGCAACGTTATGAACGCCTAAGTCGGTCTCGCGGGCTGGGGTCAATGATGGGGCGCTGAATACATTGATAACCTCGCCCGCGGTGCCGATCGCGTTAATCGTGTACTGCACCAACCCGCCGTACGGCAGAGCAAGCGATGTCTGGTGCAGGATGATCGCGCCCCAGGCCGCAGGGCCAAAACTACAAACGGCGGCAGCAGCTAGCAGAATTTGGGCCAGATACTTTAACATGAGATGAACCCCTTGCACTTTGTGCGTTCTTGTAACCAAACGAGGCTCACGAGCAAGACCCGGGCAAGCCGGCTTAACGGCACCGTGCCGCGTATTGCTAGGGGCCGGCTGTGAGCGCGTTTGTCACGCGGATTGCAAAGATTCGATTGTCCGCTGCCGTCTTCACATCGTCTTCTTTCACCACCGATAAGGCGGATAACTCAAACAACATCCGTGCCCCATCCATGCTGGGATAGGCTCTCAAGGGGACACTCTCATTTCGAGAACATTGATATTCTTCGGAAGGGGACAAAGGGGACAGATTCACCCACATACCCTGTGCGCAGGGCCGACTATCGAGTTTGCGCAGCATGGCTGCGTCCGTTGCGGGCGGACGCCAAGCGCCCGACAGCGGAGTGAATTGGCCGATGGTGACATGGGTTTCGGTATGTATACGGGTGTATAGTATCATGGCGGGTGGCTAATTGCAAAGGGTGACGCTAAGCCTCGGGGCCGAACGGCAAGCGGAATTTGAATCGATGGGCGGCACTCGTGGAGAAAGGGGGAGGCACCCAGTCCTCGACGGTTCTGGGATAGGCTCTTAGCGACGGCGGCTGATGCCGACCGCGCCGAACATAGCCAGGACGAGGAGCGTTATGCTTGCCGGCTCGGGAACTCCAGCGCCGCCTCCAGAACCCGACCCGCCAGTATAAAAGCTGCCAAAGATCGCAAAGTCGCTTTCATCAACGATACCGTCGCCGTTGAAGTCGCCGTCAGCCCAAGTCTTGCCGCTTACCCCGGGTTCATAAGTCCCGCCGAAGATGGCGAAGTCGCTCTCATCGACTACGTTATCTAAATTAATATCTCCCGGGCGAGATACCCGCACTAGAACTTCATTGCCGACGGTAACGTTGCTGCTCGCGATGTGGTCGCCGGAATATAAAACGGCCAACAAGATCTCCTCATCGAGCAGGGAGCTGAATTGAGAGTCGGCCTCTCCAAAGTCGATTTCATCGAACGTCGCCTCCACGGTTTGAGCCGAGAACGTGATGATTTCGAACTCGTCCCCAAGGCTGAACTCCGCCGGATCATCCACAAGATTGAGCTGCAGCTTGCGATCAAGCAATACTGTATCGGCTGTCAGATGGTCACTGCTTCCATCCGCAATGTCTATGTTCAATTGCGCAGTCGGGTCCTGGGGATTTTCGGGCCCAGTAGTTAAGTAATGGGAGACGGTCAAACTGGCCACCCCCGGTCCTATTTCTACGACTCCTCGGTTTAGGATGTTTGCAGTGTCATCCTGGTTTGCCGGTTCTCCATTAAGCACAATCTTGCCTTGTGCCTTTACTTGAATCTCCGGGATGTGCCATGTCCCATCCGTTGGCGCAACGAAAGAGGCGCTTCCGGATTGTCGCCCCGTGCGGACGTTGAGAACGTCTACGATCACTTCTCCACCGCTATCCCAGGTCAATCCATTATCAAGGGTTATATTTCCTTCGCCGGTTTTTTGGAGAACGCCATTGAGCGTGACGATGACCGGATCCTCGATTACCACGACGTCATCGGCTTCGACTGTGTGCTGGGTAATGCCTAATACATCTCCGCTGACGTGGACCGGCTGGCCAGCGGTTTCCACATCCAGATTTCCCAATTGAATATCGTTGTACGTATCCTCGTTCACGATCAATAGCCCTGTCGGGTTCACGGTGACTACCGCGTTCTGCGTATTGACGAATGTTGCGCTCGCCGTATTCACGATCCCGCGAAAATCAAAATTGGCGTTATCGACATCTATAGTTCCTTCGATGACTTCGGCGTCGACAAGTCCGTCCGAAACTTCGAACGTACCGTTTGCGACAATCTTCGCTGCATCTAGCACGCCTCCAGAGAGTGCATAGCTAGATATCTCGTTGATTATTAACTCGCTTGATACAAGGCTTCCACTTGAGTGCGTGAATAAGCCAATGCCCTCGTCGCCGACTATAGTTCTCGACGATTCGACTTCACCTGTACCACTCAAATCATAGACACCCTGTCCCGCAACACTACGCCCGACAATTAAATCCTTCTCGATCTGGTGTAGCCCGGATTCTTGCACGAATGATCCACTTCCTGAATCGCCGACAATCGTAAACTTTGACGCGGCTAATGCGTTTGTACCGTTATTGTATGGCGAGATTTTGAAGACGCCTTCGCTGCCGGCCCCCTCGCCGATACTGATTAGCACGGCTTGCAACGACGGCGCATCCTGAGGATTCGTAACGGCCGACAAAATGTATTCGGTAGTGTCGATCCCTACTTCATTTTCCTTGCCGACGAAAAGCGAAGTTACCTTGTTCTCGCCGCCAACATGCACAAAACTTCCAGTACCGCGAAATCCAACGTATTCCTTCTCCGCAGCAATTTGACCGCCAGTCATTAATACAATTCCGATTTCGCCAGATTCTGGCCCGAGGAAGATCGAGTCGGCCTGCACGTTAGCGCCAACATTAATATAAAGAGCGCCGCCGTTTCGTGCGCCCGTTAAGTAGATGTCTTGCGCATTCGCATCGCCGGAAACCTGCACCGAATTACTGTTGCTAAGATGGACGATATCAGACCGTTCCGGATCGAAACGGGGCACGCCGTTTAGGACCGACCCACTCAAATCCGTGTCCCAATTGCTCAACTGGTTCCATTGGCCGAATGAAATTCCAATCCAATGGATAGTCGCGGGCGGTTTGGACGTAGGTAAGGGCGTATCGGGGTATTCATTGCCAAGTGTGGTTTGTATCCACTCGAGCGTATCCGGATTGCTGAGATATGGCCCCACAGCGTCTCCCGAACTCGAAATTAGTGCGGGAAGCCCCCATTCCCAACCGTTGCGCGTAAAGTTTCCGCTGCCAGAATCACCCGGATGTGCGCTTGCTTCGTATTTGATGTAGTCGTCGTCATTTGGATGATCACGTCTCGCCAAAAAAAAGTCATTTGAAAGGCTAAACACATTGCGTCCCCAGAAGAGCTCATTTGATCCCTTTAGAGTTGCCGCGCCCGTTTGCTCATCAAATTCCCAATGCTGGCCATAACCACCCCACGTCAAAGTAGCAATTGGCGGCGCATCTATAATGGGAACCCAATTCGACAAATTAGCGTCCGTGCCATCCATTTTGACGATGCGAGCAAGCGCCACGTCGGCCGCTCCCTGCCCGCTCGGCCAATCAGGATGCACAAAGATCATTGGCTCGTTTCCGTTCGAATCGACTATGTACGCAACGCCATTAATTCTAAAACCCGCCTGAAAGCCAAGATCATCGAGAACGTGCGCATTAGACATAATCCAATTCGGAGCGATTAATACCCCAGAGCCAATTCCGACACCTGTACTTGTGACTCTCACGGTCGCACTGCGATTTGGATGGACCAGATCTGCTGGTTCGTGTAAGGGGGAAGTTTCAACAATCGCGTTGTCGGATTCCCAGTATCCAACTGCAAAAGCCTTATCGATGTTCAGATCTAGCAACATGGATAGGCTTGCCAAAACAGTCCATTTTGTACGTAGTCGATAGGCCATATGGGCTCCTCTGTCGATCGCTAAATGGGGATATAGATTCAGTAGTCACACCCTACATCAAAGCGCTGTAAGCAATTCGCCTTTTTGAAAACTCATTAGAACCGCCGACGGCCGAAACAGGACTCCAGCGTTCCGGTGGCTGGAGTCCAGGCGAGACATCCCACTAAGTTACCGCAAATCGGCAACGCGTCAATCAATTTGCCGTCAATTGGCGAAGCAGGCAGGAAGCGAAAGATAGAAAAGTGCGCTGCGGAAATTCCACGGTGCTTTCGCGCGTCAAATTGTCACGTCGCGCGACAATGGCTTGTATGCGGTGCATCATGCCGAGAGCTTGGTTTGTTCCTACTAAACGTACAGTAGTAACTCGTCGCGCCACGCGGTGGCAAACAAAAAAGGGCCCTGGGAAGATCCCAGGGCCCTTGTGCGATTCAAGATGTCATTAGCCGCGATGGGCTTAGCGACGGCGGATGAAGCCGATGGCGCCGAACATGGCCAGGCCGAGGAGCGTGAGGCTCGCCGGCTCGGGAACCAGGTTGAACGTCATCAGACCGGTGTCGGTACCTGTCGGAGTCCCCGTGCTGTTGACGCCTTGAATCGTGGCCGTGTAGCCACCAAACGAGTCCGTGGGAGCGCTTTGCCAGGTAAACACGCCCGTGAGCGGATCGACGGAGGCACCGGCCTCTGCGCCGTCGGGGCCGATCAAGCTCACCAGGGACCAAGCCACGCTATCCGGATCGTCGCTGTCGTTAGTCCCAAGCGGACCGCCGGTGATCAAGGCACCCGGCAGAGCACCACCAAGGAACAGATCGTCAACCATGAACTCGTCCGGTGGCGGCCCACAGGCGGACGCAGCGCCGATGCATAGGCTCTCGATCCGGCTAATGCCGCCTTGGTTGTCGATCACGCCAAGGCTCACTAACACCGACTCGTTGTCTTTCAGCACAAGCTGCGCCAAATCGATTGTCGTGCCTTGTTCACCGCTGGCGAGCGTGTAACCCTTGGAAGCTGAAACGGTCGTGAAGTTATACGACCCGAAACCCGTGCTCGGCGCGCCGAATCCCGCAGATGCAAGCGCCGCACCGCCAACAGCACCGTTGGTTTCAGTAAACGCCCCGCCGACACCCAGCGAATTCGTAGCCGCGAACAAGAAATAGCTGTCAAAAGCAAGCCACGTGTCGCTCCACAAGATGCCAGCGGCTACCTGCTCCTGGCGCGTGGGCGTCGGGGAACTGGTGACCGGCGTCCACACTTGGTGGAGACCCATCCCGCCCAAATTGGGCACGATGACCGGATTATTGACACCGTTGAGGACGGTGCCGTCATCGCTGGATGCCATCAGGTTGTAACTGGTCAAACCCTGGCCGACGGAGGTCCCCGCCGACTGCTGAAGCATGACCGCAGCTTGGGACGACGCGGCAGCAGCCAGCACAGTCAACACAGCAAAGAAAGTTTTTCGAAGCATGAAAGTTTTCCTCTAGATGAACATGAAATTGAAAATTGTGGTCGAACTTGTAAGCTGAACTTGTTTGCCCGCTATTCATCACTTCCTGGTCACCTGGCAACGGGCGGCCGAGGCGCATCATTCGTCGAACAATCGATCGGCGGCGAGGTGATTCGCGTCGCACCCATCGAATGCAACGAGTGTCGCATCTACATTAGGCCACACCTCAGTGTTTCTTCTCGTAGGAGCTGCGGACAGCGCCCAAGTGAAAACGGCTTATGGATTGTTTGCGGTTGCAAAAAAAGAGCTCGAAACAAAAAGGGCCTTGAAGATTCCCGTTGGGGAAATCTCAAGACCCTTCAAGTTTCGAGCTCTTCGTTAGTTCTTACTCAGTCAGCTAATGCTGTGGATAAACTCTTTCAAGCAAGCTAGCGGCCGCGACGGCGACCCAACCCAAATGCTACCATACCGAGGCTCATCAATGCAATAGTCCCGGGCTCGGGAACCAGGTTGAACGTCATCAAACCGATGTCCGTGCCTTCCGGGGCATTATCGTTTGTGCCACGAATTGTGGCGGTGTAGGCACCCCTCGAGTCGGTCGGATCGGTATCCCAGGTGAACACGCCCGTGAGCGGATCGACGGAGGCACCGGCCTCTGCGCCGTCGGGGCCGACGAGGCTCTCGAGGAGCCATTGCAATTGGTCCGGATCGTCGCTGTCGTTGGTCGGAAGCGGTCCGCCGGATACGATTTGTCCGGGCAGTCTACCGCCAAGGAACAGGTCGCCAACGTCAAATAACGGGCCGCACGCACCGACGCATTGATTCTGGATCCGACTAACGCCGCCTTGGTTGTCGATCACGCCAAGGCTCACTAACACCGACTCGTTGTCTTTCAGCACAAGCTGCGCCAAATCGATTGTCGTGCCTTGTTCACCGCTGGCGAGCGTGTAACCCTTGGAAGCTGAAACGGTCGTGAAGTTATACGACCCGAAACCCGTGCTCGGCGCGCCGAATCCCGCAGATGCAAGCGCCGCACCGCCAACAGCACCGTTGGTTTCAGTAAACGCCCCGCCGACACCCAGCGAATTCGTAGCCGCGAACAAGAAATAGCTGTCAAAAGCAAGCCACGTGTCGCTCCACAAGATGCCAGCGGCTACCTGCTCCTGGCGCGTGGGCGTCGGGGAACTGGTGACCGGCGTCCACACTTGGTGGAGACCCATCCCGCCCAAATTGGGCACGATGACCGGATTATTGACACCGTTGAGGACGGTGCCGTCATCGCTGGATGCCATCAGGTTGTAACTGGTCAAACCCTGGCCGACGGAGGTCCCCGCCGACTGCTGAAGCATGACCGCAGCTTGGGACGACGCGGCAGCAGCCAGCACAGTCAACACAGCAACGAAAGTTTTTCGAAGCATGAACATTGTCCTTGTCAGTGAGATTGACATCAAAGTTGTAGTCGAACCTAATCCAACCGTCTCAGGCTTACTTTGTCAAGTACTTTTTTTAAAATTTCCCGAACCTCTAACCTCTGCGGCGGAAGAAACCTAAGCCGCCGAGCAGAGCCAAGCCAGCCAGAGCCATCGAGGCCGGCTCGGGCACTGCGCTCACGCCGCCGGAGCCACCGCCAGGGGGTGGATCGAGCACGCCCGTGACGGTTAAGTTCGAGGTGCTGCCGCCCATCACGCCGGGCTCATACCCACCGAGGAAGATACCGAAGTCGGAGTCATCCACAAAGCCATCCCGGTTGAAGTCGCCAATGGACCAGTTGCCGGTCTTGCTGCCGACGCCGGGTTCATAGTTACCGAGGAAGATACCAAAGTCGGAGTCGTCGGCGAAATTGTTCAAGTTAATGTCGCCCTGCTTCACTGTCCGCGTGGCGGTGCCCACATAGCCCCTGTAATTTGCCGAGGTCGTCGCGCCAGTGAGCTCAGCAATTCGGCCTTCGTCGCCACCGGTACCGTAGGCACCGAGCACCTGCAGGCTGCCGGTCAGGGTCCCTGCCTGCGGGCCGGTCGTGACGATGGTCAAATAGGTCGACTGCGCCGGGGAGTCGGGGAGAACGTCTTCGCTTCCGAGGGCGGAATAGACTTGTTCGTTGTTAGTTCCCCCAACCTGTACGCCTTCAGGAAAGCCGCTTGTGCCCCAATTCTCCCAATCATCGTCAACGGCCGCGTTGAAAATGTCGGTGCCGGGGTTTTCAGTTTCCGCGCCGTCGAAGAGCGCGCCGTCCGTGGGCGTACCCACGACCGCTCGATTGGCGTCGAAGCCGAGCTCTGCGGCCACCGGCGTAGCGGCAAAGCTTGGTTCAATACTCACGGTCCACACCCAGTCTCCTTGCGCGTTAAGCGCAGGGCCGTTGACGACCCGCAGCGTTGGCTGGGCGAAGGCCGGCGAGGCCAGGACACACAACAATCCCGCGGATACTAAGCTCTTCCAGGACATTAGTGCTCTCCACATCATAGAAAAAGACCAGATTCAGAGTTGCTGAGCTAAGCCTCGCAGCGAAAGGGTTCAGGATTTCAGGGTTGACGCAAGCGTCTGACTCTGACGACTGACCCCGCTTCCACAGCGATCGAAACTCCCGTGCGCGTGACGCGCGTTTTCACTTACACCAGGAACGATTGAATACGAAACCTCAAGCAAGCGATAGCGGGCGAATCCGACAGCCGACTTCTCTGCGCCGTTGTTCTGCCCCGCCCAGACCCCGCTGAGAGTTTCGACAAACCTCTCTTCCAGGCGGCCGAGTTACCCGAATAGCGAACGCCAGAGCGCATCGGCGATGCGGCTTCGCTCGACCACCATCGGGCATTATGCTCGGGGTTTTCGGGGCTGTCAAGCAGTTTCCACATCTTATATTTGATTTTTCTTGTGAATTTGTTGGCTGACGAAAAAAGCCGGAAATTCCAGCAATAACCAGGGTTTCGGCCGCCTTGCCATGTGCTCGAATCCATCGTGTTCGCGCAAAAAATTATCGCGTGGCCGGGGTGCCGGATGCGCGATGCTCAATGTCCTTGTTCGACGATTGCGGCGAGCTAGCAAGTCCGTCGCGCCGAAGGCCAGCAGCGCGGCGCTCGCTGGTTCGGGAACGGCTCCACTGGACAGGCCGATATTGGCACCGGAGCCGGCTCCCGGAACTATCTCGCCAAAGTGTTCGCGCCACAGGTCGTAGTCGCCCGAATCGATCATGCCGTTGTTGTTGCCGTCGGCTTCGGGAAACACGCCCTTGCGCCACAACACAAAGTCGGCGGCGTCCACAACGCCGTTATCGTTGTAGTCGGGAAACGCTTCGGCCAATGCGTCTGTGCGTATGATCGTGCTGATCGTTGCGGGAACTAGGGTGCCGTACGTCGTGGCCGTGCCGGAGGTCGTGAAGACTTGTCCCGAGGTGCCCGAGAGGAACGCAAGCGTGAAGCCCTCGTCAAACGTGCCGCTGGCGAAAGTGGCCGCGATGTCCCATGCGGCGTCGCCGAGAAAATCGCCAGGTGGTTCTGGTGCCCACGGCACGTTCTCGAGGTTCGTCAACGAGCCGGGTGGAAACGACGGACCGACATCGCCGGGCTCTCCGTTCACGATCGTGCCGACGCCGTAGAATATGCCTTGCTGTTGGCCGGGTGGCAAAGTCGTTTGGCCAAGAATGACGTTACGTCCGCCCGTCATCGAAGTGTTAACTTGGATCGTGAAGCCGGCGCCGGTTGTATCGTTCAACAGGCCGCTGGGCGCATCGAATTCTACAACCGGGTCGATGCTCGCAAGGCGCAAACTGAGAGCGCCGATGCCGAAGTGACTGCTCTTGGCGACGACTTCCCACGTGCCGCCGGAGTCGAGATCTTCCGGATCACTGAAATGGACGTTGAGACTAACGTCGATGGTTTGCGCCCGCGCGGGCGACGAAACCAGCGTGGCCAGTACGCAGCCCAAGACGCCGCTTCCTATGCGCACTAAGGACGTGGCCTTGAGCATGCCGAAGTTCTCCGTTGCCGTTTGCTGTCCGCTGGCGCGAGCAGTATGCGAAGCGCCGCCGAAAGCCTGGGAATGGGCTGGGACGGGTCCTCGCGGCGAGGGTCGTTAAAATGCTGTTCCGGTGCTGGTTTGTGCGGCGGGATTTGCTGGGAGCTTGTGGTGCCCGCGGTGCAAGAACGACTTGGTTTTTGACCTCGGGGGCGGCCACCGACAATCCCGCCACGATACCTCCAGTGTATCAAGGGCGGGGGAAGCTGCAAGGAAAATCCAGGGGCTGGGGACTCGGGTCTGGAGGCTGGGGTCCGGAAATAAGCGGGACGGCGGTTTGCCGCTAAGCCGCCCCTCGGCCGTGTCGTCGACCCTGAGCTCAGACCGAAGGGAGCTCGGGGCCGAACGGCAAGCGGGGAAGCTGTCGGCGCGGACGGCGATTTTGGTATGCCGCCAGAGCTAGTGCGGCGGCATGGTGGGATTGGCGCGTGTAATGTTTTCCGCATCGTTATAACGCGAACGGTGCGGCGAAAATTTTTTGCGACGCGACGCAATTGGCAACAAATACGTTTGACTCGCAAAGCGACGGTTTGCTAAGCAGGGAGTGTTGTGCTAGTGGCCGACGCGCGCGTGTCCACCAATCTACGGTCGGCGCCGGCGTGGTGGCTAGCGATGGCGCGTCGAGATGAAACGTGGCAAGGTTTTGGAAAGGAGGTTGCCAACGAATCGTATTGGGTGGGTTCGCGTCCTTTGTTTTGCGTTCGGAGGGCGCGGGCGTGTGCTGAGTGCGACGCGGTCGCGGGTGGACTGTGCTTGCGTACCGACGATCAGCCTGTTCGATCCGCCTACGTATGTTGTCGCATCGTTGCGCGATGCGATTGCGAGTCTCGGCGAGACTCGGCTACGTGACGGGCGGACGTCGACGGCTGCCGCCCAAGAGGGCACTGGGCAAGACACCGCCTAACAACCGCAGGGTCCATCGGCAATCGGCCGCGCAGGTCGTTTCCTTTAACCCCGGATGAATACAATGATCGAAGACAGTTAGCCCGTCCTGCCGGTAGTGGCGGGGCGGGCTTTTTTTGTCGGCTCCAGCCCAACGGGCCGGCAGTTAATAGCCAGGGACGCTAGCCCCTGGGTCGACGGTTACATGCAGCGTGAAGCCCCAACGGGGCGGCAGCGCGTCGAACCGTACTGTCGCCCCGCCGGGGCTTGAATCTTCATTTGACCTACAACAACCTGTCGCCGCGTTGCGGCGGAACCGGCTGCTGTTTGTACCTACAGAGCCTTCATTGACCAGGGCGGGGAATGGCGGATGATTGGTGTAAGGATTGGATTGCGTCTCCTCGCGCTTCTCTCTTTATGGCCGAACTTAAGACGTTCTTATTCACCGATATCGTCGGCTCTGTCGACCTCAAGCGCGAGATGCCCGGCCACAGCGACACGGAGCGGGACCAGGCGTTTATCGAGCTGGTGCTCTCACCGCATCGGGCGCGGATTGAGCGGGATTTGGCCCGACTGGGCGGGCGAGTCGTTTCCACGGCCGGCGACGGCCATTTCCTGGTGTTTTCGGACACGATCTCCGCGGCCAGGTGGGCCATTGGCATCCAGCGATCGCATCGCGATGAGCCGATCGTGACGCCGCAGGGCCCAGCAGTCGCGGTGCGGATCAGCATGCATCTGGGCATGCCTCAAATCGATCCACACGACCCAGATAACTTCGTCGGCAAGCCGGTGGACTATGCCGCGCGGCTCAGCGATTACGCCACAAGCGGACAAATTCTGGCGTCGCGCAGCGTGGTGGCCGTGCTGGAAGACGCTGGGATGGATGATGTGTCGTTTCACCGGCATGAGTCGCGGGAGTTGAAGGGCATCGGGCGAGTAGAGATTTTCGAGTTGGTTTACGATCGCGAGGGGCCGCACCCAATGCGTGCCGAGCCACGTGAGAGCCTGTCGCGGCAGTGGACGGTGTTGCCGCCGACAATGGGTTTGACGCAGTTTGGCGCGGGACGGGGTAAGTCTGTGGCCGGCCTCTCAGAGGCCGGCCACAAAACAGTCGGCCGATCGACGACAGACGTCGTGCCGTGGCGGTTGGGCAACTACGAGCTGGAACAGCGGCTGGGCACTGGCGGGATGGGCGACGTATACAAGGCGCGGCATACGCAATTCGGTCGCGTTCGCGCCGTGAAGGTCATCAAGCAACACTTCGTCGATACCGGCCACCACGAAGTCATTCGCCGGTTCTATCAAGAGATCAAAGCGGTCGGTGCGCTGGAACACCCGAACATCGTGGTGGCGATCGACTCGTCGGCGCCGACCGACTCGGTGCACTATCTGGTGATGGAATACATCGAGGGGGTGGGGACGGATGAGCTGGTGGTGCGGCACGGACCGCTGCCGGTGCCGGAAGCGTGTGAGATCGCACGGCAAGCCGCGCGGGGCTTGGCGTACATCGATCAGCATGGCATGGTCCATCGCGATATCAAGCCGTCGAATCTGATGGTGACGCTGGTGCACACGAACGAGCTGGGCGGCAGCGCTAAGCCGCAAGCGGCGAGTGAAGATCCGCAGGCGGTAGTGAAGATTCTCGATCTTGGGCTGGCGCTGCTGGTGGGCGACGACCAGCAGCGGCTGACGCTGTTCGACCACCGCGCGATGGGCACGGCAATGTACATGTCGCCCGAGCAGTGGAAGACCACGAGCGTCGATATTCGCGCAGACATCTACAGCCTGGGCTGCACGCTGTATCACTTGCTGGCGGGCAAGCCGCCGTTTTGGGAATCGGACCTCAAGCCGGAAAAAGCCCACGAGCGGGAGAAGCTGCCGCCCATCGAAGCTGAGCAAGCAGTTCCCCGACCGCTGTGGGACGTGCTGCGGCGGATGACTGCCAAGAATCCGAACGATCGATTCGCGAGTCCTGCCGAAGTGGCCGCCGCGCTCGCGCCGTTCGCGGAGGGACATCACCTGGCGGATTTGGTGGCGAAGGTCGCGGGAACTTCTGGGCGCGCGCAAACGCAAGGCTTCACGAAGACCGACACGCTCGTCGCGAAGTCGGCGGAGTCGGACACGCGCGTCGGCCGTACGCCGGCGGTTTGGAGCATGCCGAAAACTTTCCCGCCGGAATCACGGCGGAAGATTTGGCGGGCCACGATGGCGGCCGCGACGCTGGCGGCGGTGGCCGCGATCGGCTGGCTGGCCATTCAGGCAACCGGGCGGCGTGAGTCGGCACAGGAAGCAATCCAAGCGCGTCAAAATGCATTGCAAGTGGCCGCGTTGGCCGCCAATCGTGAAATCCTCAAGGAAATCAACCTGCGATTCGACATCTTGCGACGGCTCGCGGCGGACAACACGCTGCGCCAACGAATGAGTCAAATCAACGGCATGCCGGGAAATGAGTCGCTGTGGAATTCCTTGGAGGACTGGCTGGGGGCGCGGAGGGCGGATCATGATCGCGACGCGCCGGCCGATAGCTGGTTCATCAACGACCTGCGCGGCGTTCAGGTTGCGCGCAGTCCGAGAAGCGAGGCCAGTCGTGGCGAGAATTATTCGCATCGCGATTACTTTCACGGCCAAGGGGCCGATTTGGCGGAAGGCACGCCCGATTTGAAGCCCATCGACGCCCCGCATCTGTCGGCCGTCTATCGCAGCACTTCGACTGGGCATTTGAAGGTGGCGTTTTCAGTGCCCATCGAACACCGACCGAGAGGCGGCAAACGCGAAGTGGTAGGCGTGCTGGCGATGGCGGTGGACTTGGGCGAGTTCGACGTACTGAAGAAGGAACTGCCGACGGGGCACGAAGTCGTGCTGATCGACTTGCGGGAGTCGGTGATCGACGGCGAGAAACGTCGGGGCTTGATCCTGCACCATCAGGCCGAGACCAGCTACCGCGAGGGGCAGCCGCCGCCGTGGATCGGCAGCGAGCTGCTTACCCGGATCGATAAGCTGCTGGAGAGCGGCGATCCCGGTGACCGCGCGGTTCTGGCCGATTATCGGGATGATGCACTCACCGACGGCAAGCTCTATTGGGGCGCACTGAAGCCGGTGATCGACCGGCGACCTGAGGAACCGCCCCGCGATATGCGTTGGCTCGTATTGGTCCAAGAACCGGTCTCACGGTAGGACGGACAATCCTGTCCGTCATCATTATTTGACGGACAAGATTGTCCGTCCTACGCCGCGTCGGTCGCGCACGTTCCATGCTGCAGCCACCATTGTGCGATGCCGGCGAGCACGTGTTGCACGAGCGTGGCCAGCACAATCATGAGGATCGCCAGCGGCTGGTTGGCGAGCACCGCGCCGGCGAGGATCAGTGCCAGCCCGGTATGCTTCATGCTGAGCCCGAACATCAACGCAGAACTTGTCGGCTGCTTGAGTCGCAGGAGTGATGCCAGCGCCCATCCCAGGACGACGCCGACAGCGCTCAAGGCAATCGCTAGCGCCATAGTAGCCAGCAGCAGCGGTGCCGGCGACTCATGAATTTTGGGAAGAGCCAGCGCGGAATTGATGTAATTGAGCAGCAAGAGCGCGGCGCCACTGGCGAGCACGAACCAGTTTTCTACCGCCTCGGCGCGCTGCGGCGTAATCAGATAGCGGCAAGCCAGGCCCGCAGCCGTCGGCAGAATCACCCAGATGATGAAGAAAACGCCAGAGAACTCGGAAACAAGCATCTCGCAGTAAGCCTGCTCGCGCTCGGATAGCGACATTCCCAGCAAGCTGAGCAGGCTCGGTGTTACCCACGGGCTGAGCAGGATGCTCAATACAACCAGCGCCAAGCCGAGGCCGACGTTGCCGCTCGCGTTTTGAGTCCAGCCGACGGATGAGTTGGCGACCGGCATGGTGGCCACCAAGGCCAGGCCGACGAGCAAGCCGGCGGTCGCCTGACCATCCACGGCCAATGGGACGAGCCATCCAGCGGCTAAAACCAATAGCGCCGGTCCAAGCCATACCAGCACCAGCGCGATGGCCAATACAAGCGGATGCCTTGAGACGACGCGGATCTGCGACAGGTCCGTGACAAGTGCCGCGGAGAATAGCATCACGGCCAACAGCAAGAGCGGCAATGAAAACGGAACGTTTCCAAAATCGATGGCCGTCCATTCCCAGCGACGCATCGCGACGCCAGGCTCGGGCCATAAAGCGGCCAGCGCGTAGCAGGAGAGCAAGAGCCAGAAAAAGTGGCGCCGTGCGATCTGGGCCAATCGTTCGCCGCTGCGCGTTTTCTGGTCGCCAGCCACGGTGGGAATCGAATGTGGGTGAGTTGGAACCGGTTTCAATACCTGTAGCTGGGGTCTGTGACACCGGCTAGTCGCGAAAAACGGGCCTCACAGAGGCCAGCTACATACATTTCACTTCAGTTGCCAAGCTGGCGTTTCAGTTCTTCGAGGTCGCGGCGCAGCTCCTCGGCCGTGGTCGCGAATTCGCTGCGAGCCGCTTCTAACTCGCGTTTGGCAGTGGTTAGTTCGTGGCGCAACGAGTTGAGTTGCTCACGAAGTGCGGCGGAATCCGAAGTGACCACCGGCGGGGCCGCTTGCGTGGCCGATGTACTGAAGGTCTCGGTTTGCATGGATGGGGCGGGGGCGGCCGAGTGTCCTAACTCACGGCGCACCTTCTCCATTTCGCGCTCGAGGTAGAGCGCGTGGGTAACGATGCTGCCGCGGCCGGGCGGCGTCAGGTAAACGATCAAGCCTTTGGACTGCAAGGACTCCAGGGTCGGCGTTAGCTCGCCGATATCCTTGATTGGTTCCATCCGCGCGGCCCGGCCACGCAATTCTCCGACGGTTTGCGTGCCGCGCAAGAGAAGCTCCGCCATGACCGCGAGCTCGAGCTTCTCAACTCCCAGCCACTCGTACGCCAGGTGACGATATCGGTCGACCCGCCCCCCGCCCTGCACCAACGCCACGGCGCCGAGCTGTCGCAGCTGCTCGAGCGCTTCCTCAATCTGCGGCTCCTCTAGCTGCATCAGCGGCGCACGGTTGCTCTTTTGATTCGAGCCGGCACGGAGCGCGTTGAGTGAGAGCGGATAATTTTCGGCCGTGGTCTTCGCCTTTTCGATCAGCACGCCCAACACGCGGCGCGCAATGGCCTCGAGCGGTTGCCACCGCGGCGCTGAGCGAGCTTCCGCCTTTGTGTCCGATTCGGTATCCATCGGAGTTTCCGAGATTAATGAACGTGGTCCGCTTCGGCGGCGGCTTGCGGCACTTCGAAGTTCGCCACGAGCCAGCGCGATTGAGGTTCTCCCATTAGTTGCGATCGTTGGAGCGTCAGGTGCACTTCCACCGGATCTCGCGGCGTCCCCTCGGCGGCTGCCTTTGGCGTTACCACAAACTTCTGTTGAATCAGGAACTGACGACGAGCTTGCGGCTCATAGCTCAAGGTTTCAACATATCGAATGTCGGCGTCGCGCCCTGCTGCCGCTAACGTCGGGACGATCGGGCTGAGAGCAAATTGCTCGTACGGCGTTTCGGTCGGGGCCGGCATGCCAGGCTCGGGCGGCGGCTCCCGGCGATTACCCGTAACCGTGAAGTGAAATGCTTGCTCGGCATCGTCGGCAAGGAGCAGCCCGATCCAATTCCGTCCGACCTCTTCGGCTTGGCGAGTGCGGATGAAACGACTGACGGCGTTTCGGCTGACCGCCGCCGCGCCGCAGATAAGGCAGAGCGCCAGGCCGGCAGTGGCTGCCCAGCGGCCGGCCAAAGCGCCGTCGCTGGCGGCAATACGCAGCAGAGCGACGATTGAAATGGCGGTGCCGAAAATCGGAATCGCCATCATTAATGGCCATGCAAAGCATAGCGGCGAGGCGAGACCGAACACGAGACTAATAATCGCCAGCGCGCTAACGGTGCGATAGCCGGCGACCTGCTCCGCGTCGTCGGCATGAAACGCCGGTTCGGTTGCAGGTATTTGAGTGACTGTTTGCATGATCTTTTCCGGTGCGGAGCGCCCGCTGCTTATCCACGACTCACGACCAGGCTTTCTACTTTCTCAAACGCACTCCGCCGCTTCTCATAAATCTCAACAAATCCTTTAGCACCGAAGCGCGTGGTGCTTGCGGAGCCGAGCGCGGTGGGGCCCGACATTTTCTCCACGAATCGCAGCCAGGCCGCGTCGGGCGACCACGCCGCGGACGCGGTGGTTACGTCATCATGAACCAGTTTGCCGCTGAACGCGTCTTTCGGCATCGGCGCGGTGTGCAGGGTTGCCAACGTGAAGGCCGCCATGACCCAGGCGGCGATGAGGCCCGCGAGCGGCCCGCCAACCGAATCGATGGGGTATTTGAACCGCATGCGTGTATTGGACGCCGCGGCGGCCGCCGTTCGGCAAATCACCATGGCGGCGCCGAACAGTGCCCAGATCACGGCAAAATCGAGCCAATAGGTGTGCTGCCCGCCACTGAGCTCATCCAGGTAAATCACCAGCGGCGAATAGAAGCCGAACGATACGAGGCCGCTGAAGATGATATTCATCACCGTTATGGTGTTGCTCCACAGCCCTTCGCGCACAGTCATGGCGAGGCCGGCAAAGATCACGAGGCCATAGATTGCCCAGAACATAGGTGTGGTCAGCGGGTCAGGGGTCGGGGGTCAGGGATCTTTATTCTTTCAGCACTCGTTGCAATTCGGCTAGCGACGTCACGCCTTTGGCGACGAGCAATAATCCTTCCTCTTGGAATGGCCGCATGCCGGCGAGGCGCGCCGCTTTGCGGAGCAAGTCCAGCTTCGGCTGCTTCACCAGCAACTCTCGAATTCGGTCGTCGACCATCAGCAGCTCAAACAAGCCGGTGCGACCTTTGAAGCCCAGGCCGCCGCACTCGCGGCACGGCTTGTCGACCTCTTCCGGCTTTGGCACGCGATAGAGCGCTTCGACCTTGCCCTGCGGAATGCCAAGCTTCTTGAGCAAGTCGGGCGACGGCGCGTAGGCCACTTTGCAGGCGTCGCAGAGCTTGCGGATCAAGCGAGTGCAGAGCACGGCTGAGACGACCGCGGCAAAATCGCGCTGCGGCACTTTCAACTGCAGCATCCGCAAGAGGGCTTCCGGGGCGTCCTTGGCATGGACATTCGTGATCACCAGCCGATCGTCGTCGCGCACTTCATTCAACAGCAGCTTGGCGGCATCGATATCGCTGAATTCGCGCATCACGTAAACGTTGGGATATTTTCGGATCAGGCTGGGCAGGATCGACGCCGCCGTTTGCCCCTTGTCGGCGTCATAGGTCGTAACCTCGATGTTCTCGATCTCTCGCTCGCGACGGTGCTCTTCCTCAATGGAGACGAAATCCCGCAGCAGCCGGTCGGTTTCCAAGAGCGAGACATCGGTAAGCGTGGTGACGCCGCCTTCGGGCACGCCAGCCATCACCAAGAAGCCTTTGTCCTGGGCCATGAGACCGGCCCACTGTTCGGCCAGCTTGGGACGCATGCCCAAGTCGTCGTAATGCCGGAAGCCATGTTGGAACCCGCCGAGCAATTGCAGCATCACGCGCTCACCGGTCGGCACGCCTTGGCTGACGAGCGGGCAGACGTAGGAATGATCGTCGTACTTGGCGGCGAACTTTCCTTCCTGCTTTTTACGACGCTCGGTGGCGTTCAGGTTTCCGAGCGTCTTCATCACCGCCAGCATGACGTCGCCCGACTCACGGTCGCGGGCCTCGCTGTTGTGCCACACACCGTCGACGTGCTGCCTGGCCACGACCGATTGCTGGGTATAGTCGAGAATCACGCGGTCGCTGCGCTTGTCGACCATGTCGGCGATCAGCTCCTTCACGAGCAGGTAGCCGGGCGACTGGCGAGCGGAGATCAAGTTGGCCTGGTTGTCGCGCTCATCGGGCGCGCCGATGGCCATCAAATCGACCGGTGCACCTTTCGCATACTCGGGCTTCCGCTCAGCCTCGATCTTCAGGCCGACCTTGCCGGCCAGTTGGGCGAATTCGTAGCGCAACCAATCCGGCGTGAACACCTTCTCGTGCAGCTCGACGACTTTGTTGCGCGTGACTACGAACGGCACAAACGTGGCCAGATAGCAAACCGCCAGGGCGCCCAGCGCAATCCAAAAGTGCCCGATGATGAATACGAGGAACAAAAGCAACAGTACGAACGGAAAGAATAGGATTAGATTCCACTTCCCGTAGCCGAGATTGAAGATTTGGGTATCGCGATTAACCCAGTCGGCCGACCGCACCCAGACGACAAACAGCGCCCACAGCGCGAGCAGCTTCGGCCAATAGATGAAGGGCCGCTTGAAGCGCAGCACCGAGTGCGCATCGTTCCACTTGTCAATTTCGATGGCGGCAGGGGCCGGAGCCGCGGCCTCTTCGCCCACTTCGGCCGCTGGAGCTTCGTCCACGGCGGCTTTCTCCGCGGCGGCTGCGCCAGGCGGCGGCTCCTGCGCATGCGTCAGCGGCAGCGATGGCCACGCCAAGGTGAGGCACGGCAGCAAAATCCAGATTACCAGCCGCTCGCGCATCAGATGATCCCGGGATCCTTCACTTCGATGCCCTTGAGCGCCATCTTCAAGGCTTCGCGATTGGGCGCGACTTCCATGGCCACTTCGCGGTCGATCAGCTCCTCATCCACCAGCTGCTTGAGGCTCATCGTGAAGTCCTGCATGCCGTCGTGTTTGCCGATGCGGATGATGTCAGGCAACTTTTCGTCGTTTTCCTCCAGGATTGCTTTCTTCACATTGGCGTTGAAGATCATGATCTCGACAGTCGGCACGCGGCCAACGCCGGGTTTGATGCTTTTGAGCAGCTTTTGGGCGATGATCCCGCGCATGTTGAAGGCGATCGCGCTGCGGAGCTGCGAGTGGGTTTCCCTGGGAAACAAGTCGAGGATGCGTCCGATCGTGGTGGCGGCGCTGGAGGCGTGAATCGTGCCGAACACGAGGTGCCCTGTTTCCGCCGCATGGATGGCCGTCATGAACGTTTCCGGGTCGCGCATTTCGCCGACGAGCATCACGTCGGGGTCCTCGCGCACGGCATGCTTCATCCCGATGCCGAAGTCGAGAACATCCAGGCCGATTTCGCGCTGGTTGATGAGGCATTTGTCCTCAGTGAACACGAATTCGACCGGGTCCTCCAAGGTGAGAATGTGCTTCCGGTACCGCTGGTTGATCCAGTTGAGCATGGACGCGATGGTCGTGCTCTTACCGGAGCCCGTGACGCCGGCCAGCAAAATCATGCCTTGGTCGTACGTGCAGAGCCGCTCAATCGATAGCGGCAAGTTTAGGCCCTCAAAATTCGGAATCCAACTATTGACGCGACGGGCCACCAGGCCGACATGTCCCAACTGCTGCATCAGGTTCACGCGGAACCGCCACATGGTGCCTTCCACGTCGAGCGTGTGGGCGAAGTCGGCGCCGCCGTCGCGCTCGAAGATTTTGCGGTTCCGCTCGTTCATCAGCGGGAATGTGAGCCGCACCATTTCTTCGTCGCTGATCGGCTCGCGCTCCATCGGCCGCAGCGTGCCGTCGACGCGGAGCATCGGCGGCTTGTCGACCTTCAAGTGCAAGTCGCTCGCCTTGTGCTTCACGCATGCGCGGAACAGCCTGTCGATCTCCAGATCTTGCTTGCGATGGATGAAACTGCTTTTGAAGGCATCATCTTTAGCCATGGGATAAGCCTTTGGCTTAGCTATTAGCTGTTAGCTATTAGCTATTAGCCAGAAGAGTTAGGAGAGGCCTCTCAAGGTGCGATCGAATGAATTGAGCATTCGCTTTACTTCCGTAACCTGCTCGAAGAGCGGTTGGTATGCATTGTCACCAAAGTATTCTAGATCGCGCGCTAACAATAAGTGATAGTCCGTTTCGGAGGCAGAGCCGGCGGCTACGTTAACGAAGCGAGCGAAATCGATATCGCCACCACGCGCGCAGCCTTCTGCGAGATTCGCTGGAATTGAAGCAGATGAGCGCCGCAACTGCGAGGTCAAACCAAATCGCTCGTCGGCCGGAAAGCCGCGCGTACTGCGATAAACATCCAGCGTAAGTGCGTGGGCCTTCTGCCAAACTTTCAAATTCCGGAAGTCTTGCACTTGGTTCTCTTTTGGCTAACAGCTAACAGCTAACAGCTAACAGCTAATAGCTAACAGCTAATAGCTAATAGCTAATAGCTAATAGCTAATAGCTAATAGCTAATAGCTAATAGCTTCCCTGACCGGGATACCACGTTCTGCCATGACCCGTTTCGTTTCTTCTATCGTATACTCGCCGAAGTGGAAAATGCTGGCGGCCAGCGCGGCGTCCGCCTTTCCAATTGTAATTGCGTCGGCGAGGTGCTCGGGTTTACCCGCACCGCCGCTGGCGACGATCGGGATGGTCACCGCCTCGCTGACCGCGGCGGTGATTTCCAGGTCGTAGCCGTCCTTGGTGCCGTCGGCATCCATGCTCGTAAGCACGATCTCACCGGCCCCCAGCCGCTCGACCTCGCGGGCCCAAGGCACGGCTTCGAGCCCGGTCGGCACGCGGCCGCCGTTGATGTGAACCTCCCATACCTCGCGGCCATTGCGCTGGACACGCTTGGGATCGATGTTCACGACAATGCATTGACTGCCGAACCGGCGGGCGGCTTCGTAAACAAACTGTGGATTTCTTACCGCCGCCGAATTGATCGACACCTTGTCGCTGCCGGCCAGCAGCAATTGGCGGATGTCCTCGAGCGTGCGGATGCCGCCACCTACGGTAAGCGGCATGAACACCTGCTCGGCCGTGCGGCGAACCACATCGAGCATGATGTCCCGCTGTTCGTGGCTGGCCGTGATGTCGAGGAACACCAGCTCGTCGGCCCCTTCCTTCTCGTACCGCGCCGCAACCTCGACCGGGTCGCCGGCATCGCGGAGGTTCACAAAATTCGTGCCCTTTACCACGCGCCCGCGGTCCACATCCAAACAGGGAATCACACGCTTGGCCAACATGACGCGAGCAGGAAGAGCCGTAGGAAAATGCCTTAAACCATTCAATTTAGGTTTGCGGCGATGACCGGTCAACTATCGGCTCTTTGACGCGATCTTCAAGACGTTTTAGACTGTAATGGATGGAAACGTCATACCCGCAGCTAACTCCGGAACAACGGCAGGCGATCGCCGATAGCGGTGGTTTGCCCGTCCACGTGGAAGATCCGGATACGCATAAACTCTACGTGCTAGTGGAACATCCTCAAGGTGTGCCGCTGGACGATGAGTATATCCGCGACGAGTTAACCAAGGGCATAGCCGCGCTTGAGGCAGGCGAACGCGTGCCGTGGGATCCAGAGCGAATTAAACAAGAAGGACGTCGGCGTCTTGCTGCACGTAAGGCTCAAAAGTGATGGGCCGCTATTTTCTTTCCAGCGTTGCCGAAGCCGACATGCTGGCCGTCTGGGAGTACATTGCCCAGGATAATATCGCCGCTGCGGACCGGATGATTGATCGCTTCACGGCGGCGTTCGAGCGAGCAGCGCAATTTCCAGAAGCGAACCAAAAATACCAGCATCCGAAGGGCGACTTTCGTATCGCGGTGGTCGCGCCGTATTTGATCTTCTATAAAATAAGCGACGACGAAATCGACATCGTGCGCGTGCTTCACGGCGCCCGCCGATGGGAAGAGCTACTCTGACGCTAGGTCACGGCTTCCATGCGGCGACAGTCGGGCAGTGACTCGATAAATAGCCGGCCGTATTGTTTGGTGACGATGCGCGGGTCGAGGCAGACGACGGTGCCGTGGTCGGTGCGGGTGCGGATGAGCCGGCCGAAGCCTTGTTTGAATTTGATCACCGCCTCAGGGAGTTGGTAATCGCGGAACGGGTTGCCGCCGGCCTCTCGGATGGCTTCGAGGCGGGCTTCCAGTAGTGGATGATCGGGCACGGCGAACGGCAGCTTGGCGATGATCACGGTTTGCAGCGCGTCGCCCGGCACGTCGACGCCTTGCCAGAAGCTGTCGGTGCCAAACAGGACTGCACGCGGATCGGCTTTGAATTGTTCGAGCAGTTGGGTTCGCGGCGTACCGTCGGCCTGGCTTAGTAGTCGCAAGTTGCGCGAGGCGAGCCAGCGCTGCAGACCAGCGGCGACGCGGCGCAGCATGTCGTAGCTCGTGAACAGCACAAAAGTGCGACCGTCGGTGCGGCCGGCGTACTGCTGGATGGCTTCGACGCACCGTCTTTCATAGCTGCCGCGCTCATCGGTGGCCGGGTCGGGCATATCGCGGAGCGTGACCAGCTCGACCTGCTCCCGGTAATTGAACGGACTGCCGACCTTCAGCTCGTCGCATTGCGTCAAGCCGACGCGTGACTTAAAAAAGTCGAAATTGCTCTTTCGATGGGTGCCACTGGCTGAGCCAGTGCCACCAACTGCGAGCGTGGCGCTGGTAAGTATCACGGTTGGCACCTTATCGAAAAGTTGTTCGCGCATCGCGGGGCCGATGTCGATGGGCGCCGCGGCCAGCGTAAGGCGGGGCATCCCACGGCGGCCCTGGTACGATTCGATCCAGTACACGGTGCCGCTCTGCGCTTGCGCGCGCCAGGTTTCCAATTCGCCGGCGAGGACCGTCAGTCGATCGTGCGCCGCGTTGAAATCCTGCTGTTCAGACTCTTCAGTGAGTTTCTTGCCTGCCAGCTTGACTTGCCGGGCCAACAGTTCGAGTTCGGGGCTGAGGTGGTTTGCCACGATGCCGGGCTCGCTCACGCGCCCGTTCGGCGGCGCGTGCTTGCTGCGCCAGTCGAACAAGTCGGCGAAGAACATGTCGGCCAAATGCCGGCAGCGGTCAACCTGCTGCTGCTCCTTGGCCAAGTTGTGATAGACGAGCAATCCTTTATTGGTGCGGTCGTTGTAAAGTTTGTTAAGCGTGTATTCGATCTGGCCGCTGGTGACGTTGATGCCAAGATGGTCGCCGGCCACCGCCTCGACCGTGTGGGCTTCGTCGAGAATCACCACGTTGTAATCGGGCAAGATGCTGACGCCGGCCCGCCGCAGCGCGATGTCGCTGAACAATAGCGCATGGTTAACGACGAGGATCTGCGCGTGCTGCATCCGGCGGCGGTCCTTGTAGTAGAAGCATTGGTTGTAGGTCGGGCAGCGTCGGCCCATGCAATTGCCGCTATCGCTGGCGACTTCGTCCCACACCTGGCCGAACGGTTGAAACGTGAGATCGCTGAGCGAGCCGTCGGTCGTCGATTTGCTCCACTGGCGAATTTTGCGAAGCTGCGCGAGCTGCTCATCCTGGTCAAACAGGCTTTGGCTGCGGGCAAGGGCCAGGTTGAGCCGCCGCAGGCTGATGTAATTCCGCCGGCCCTTGACGAGCACGGCCGAGAATTCGCGCGGGATCACCGCGTTGAGCAGCGGAAGGTCCTTACCAATAAGCTGCTCCTGCAGGCTGATCGTATGCGTCGAGACGACAATCTTCGGCGTAGCGACAGGCGGATCGCCTGTCGGCGCGCCAGCAGGCGGGCCGCCTGCTGCTACGGCCTCTGCCTCAGTCGCCGCCAGTATCGCCGGCACAAGATAAGCAAAGCTCTTGCCAACACCGGTCCCTGCCTCGGCCACTAAATGGCGCTTGCTCGCAATCGCCCGCGCCACGGCCTCGGCCATCTCCAACTGCTGCGGCCGATGCTCGTAATTCGCCAACCGCGCCGCAATGCGGCCATCCGGGCCAAGAATATCCGCGGCGGTAAGCTGCATGCCGCCAGCGTAGCAGACGGCCCGGCGCAGCGACAGCGGCTCGCTCGTTTTTCAGTCGGCGCCGTACGACTGAATCGGCGGCCTATCAAGATTTTCGTGCCGTAAAACGGATACCGGTCTCTTTTATAAACTCAAAGTCGTTGATGCATCGCACGGAGTATTTGTGGCATACATCCGGTATCTTTATTCTCTTTGATCCTACAGGTGCCGCAATCTCTTTGGTGACAAGCGTTGCGCCCTCCGCTAAAGCATGGGCAATAACCCATGGATCGGCCATTGATCGATCTCTCCTGGCGTCAACAAGATTCTCGAAGTCGGCTAGGATATTCCGTAAGTGCTCCTGCACCTCATCAGTTACGCGTCTGACAGTAACCGTTCACACTCTGGCGAGCAGAGATGGGCATGATTCGTTGGTGAGTTGCG
>JBBDWY010000024.1:0-7349 GCA_040902605.1 Pirellulales bacterium
CCAGCGCTGCTCATTTCGGCCGCCCCGCGCCGCTGTTTTGAACCGCCGTCAACAACTTTCCCGTATTTCGTGTCGCTCGTGACCCCACGGCGCATCGTAGTAATACCCGGGCTCCACTGGAGGAATTGCTGGGACGCTGACATCGATGATTCCATTGACATGAACGATGAACAACCGATCGCCCGTTTCTTTGGCCAAGTGTGAAGCGACATCAAGTGCCGCGTTGCTACACTCGGAGAAATCCGTAGCAAATAGAATTCGCTTGATATTCATGGTCGCCTCGCCGATGCGCCAATTTCGCGGTTCGCCAACAACGTCGTTTCCTTGCCCGAGCCTATTGCAGGTCGCTGACAGGATTGCGTGCTCCGTCTTGTTTGGCCTTATGTCCCAAACATTTCTCGACGATCGGCACTATCTCATCGAGATGGTGGGACTGCCCTTTGCGGTCGTCAATGGTGATCGTGGTAATGACGCGCTCGTGCTTCCGTCTCATTGCATCGTGACAAGAGCGGATCGCCGACATTACGTGTTCCCAACTTCCTTCCACAGCCGTAGCCATCGGGGCAAGGCAATACTTCACATCTTCCTTATCGAGGATTTCCAGCATTTGAGCGACATCCTTGCTCAAGTGAGTTTCGTCCAAAGGGTGCACTGTAAACTGAGCTAACATTGTAAGCCTCCTTCGCCTTGTCGCCGTGTTAATGCGGTCGATTTACTCTCCAGAAACGTTGGCCGAGCCTCGAACCGCCAAATGCAACTGGAACCATTGTGATGCCAGGTTAGCGACCTGCTCCAATGCACCAGGCTCGGGAAACAAATGAGTCGCACCGGGAATGATCTGCAGTTTCTTTTCACAGCGCAAACGAGCCAACGCGCGACGATTTAATTCGACGACGGGCTCGTCGTCCCCACCGACGATCAGTAGCGTCGGGGCTTGAACCTGCTGCAGGGCGGCCTCAGCGAGGTCCGGTCGTCCTCCACGCGAGACCACGGCCCCAACCGACTTTCCCTGACGTGCGGCCGCAACTAGAGCAGCTGCGGCCCCGGTGCTAGCGCCGAAATAGCCCAAGCGCAGACCGCGCGTATGTTCGTATTCCTGCGTCCACATCGTGGCTTGTTCCAACCGTTGTGCCAGAAGGTGGATGTCGAACACTTTGGCGCGGTCCTCCGCTTCTTGCTCATCAAGAAGGTCGAACAGCAGCGTCCCAATTCCACCTTTCTGCAGCACACGTGCGACAAACTGATTTCTTGTACTGAACCGACTGCTTCCACTACCATGCGCAAATAGCACGACACCTCTTGCGTCGTGAGGTACGTTCAAAATCCCATTTAGCTTCCGATTGCCCACAGCTAGTTCGACGGACTGTTGGGTCTCCGAGAGTCTTGTCGTGTTAGACATAGATAATCCTCCACGCCAGCAAGCGGTTCTCTACAACAGGCAAGCTGCTCTGTTGCTGAGTGGGGCTGACAATGCCGCCAGCGCCACGCTAGGTCCTGTGTGCAGTACGCCTAACTCAAGGCGTCACAGTAATCAGGTTCTCGACACGTGAGACGCCCGGAGCCGCCCAAGCAGCCCACGCGGCCTCCTCCTTTTCCGCTAAGGATCGGACTCCGCCGCGCAGCGTCACGGTACCATTGGTTGTCTCTACCGTGATGCGGCGGGCATCTACCTCGGCGCTCCGCTTCAGCGCCGACTCGATCTTTGTCGCAACGTCGGCAGCCGAAACGCGCGGCTTGACTGTGATGTTGTTGGACACGCCTATCACGCCAGTCAAGTAACGGACATTCCTGCCAGCAGCGTCCTTCTGATACTGCCAGCCAACCTCACCTTCCAGCGAGACCCAACCTTTGCTGACGACAACCTTAATCTTCTCGTTCGGCACGGAGTAATCAACCTTGAGAGCATTAAGACACGCTGCGGCGATGTCCTCGTCGGTCCGCTCCGCGCTGCCAGGCAGTTTCACCTCCAACTCGTCAACCACGGCCTTTACACCGTACACACGCTTCGCCGCTCGTTCGGCGGCATACTTCTCAGCATAGAACGGCACGTGACCAGTAAGCGTCACAATTCCATCAGTGACCGCAACACCGATGTGGGCGCCATTCACGCTCGGCTCCCAGTCGAGCTCATCCAATACGTCCTGCTGTAGCTGCACGTCAGATTTCATTGCCTTGCTCCTTATACTTACAACAACTCGGGGACTTCCTGCGGTTGCACACTTTGATCTGCAACTGCAGCAAAGTCAGTTCACATTACCTCAACTAGCCGCGACGGGGATCCGCTTGGCCTTACTATCTGCGGTCTTCGGCAAGGTTACCGTCAGCACGCCGTTGTGGAATTTGGCGTCGACCTTTTCCTTGTCGATGCCCGCGGGCAGCGATACCGAGTCATAGCATTCTTGCTCCCGGTACTCGCGCAATTTGCCTTTCTCGTCTTTCGTTTCAACTTTCTTCGACGCACGCAGCACCAAGCGATTATCCTCCACGCGAACGTCGAAATCGTCCGCCTCGAAGCCCGGCGCCTCTGCCCGGACGACTACGCTTTCATCCTCCTCCTCAACTTCCAGGCCCCAATTCCAGCCTTCGCCGTTGATTCTGGTAAAGGCAGAGAAATTGCGGGCCATGCGGTCGAAGTACTGGTCGAACTGTTCTCGCATTCGGCTCAGGGGGAATGCGAATTCATCGAATGGAAACAACGGGAACAACTGTTCGCCGCGCCGTCCCAATTCTGTCCTTTTACGTCTCCATGGTATAAGACTCTTCATGATTGATACCCCTTCTTAAATTTTGACCGCTCATGCGGCTCGCGTCGGTTAGATCACACGGGCAAGCAATCCGCCGCTCGCTGCCGCTGTCATGTATTCTTTGCAACAAAGCACGTGCCATTCGGCAGTGGTTTTTAGCATTGCGGTCAGATTCTCACATTTGTTGCGCAGAAGCGCCTAATTGCTACTTACTGTCGCCGGCAAACGGGATGAGAGTCGATAAGAATGCCGAAATGTGTGCCTAGCTCGCACATCAACGTGTGACAGATCGAAGCGCGGGCCTGCTTTTTGGCGCTTCGAGTTGTAATGGCAAAAAGAACCAGATTCTCGCTCAACGCAGCGTACTACCTGTAACCGTCGTGCCGACATCGTCACTGACGGCCGTTGGTGGCTTGACGATTAGGACGGGACATTTCGCACCTCGCATCACGCCTTGAGCGACGCTTCCCATTACTAATCTGGAGAACCCAGTCCGCCCATGGGAACCCATAACGATGAGATCCACCGACTCTTGCTCAGCGAATTGTAGGATCTGCATGGTCGGTGGCCCCGTCAATAAGCGATGCTCGTAAGCAATATTGGCCACCGTCGGAACAGTCTTCGAAAGCATCTCCTGCAGCTCCTCGCGGCGTTCGTCGTCCCATCCTGCTGCATAGAAATAACCGCCCTCAACTGGAGGAATCGCCGGAACGCTGACATCCTTCAATTCGTCGACGTAGAGAATGTAGAGTCGGGCACCCGTGGCGCTCGCCAGGTAAGAAGCGCAATCAAGTGCCGCGCTGCTGCACTCTGAAAAATCCGTTGGAAATAGTATGCGTTTGATGTCCATGGTGATTATGTAACGTGCACTGAGGTACGCCCGCAAAGCTGTAGCTGCAAGCGCGATGCCAAACGAGCTGAGGCAGGCAATGCAAATAAGTCAAAAGTCGGTCGCTCGAGACGCGAAATGTGGTGGGCGAGATTGCACGGCGGTTTGCTCAGCCTTTGATGACGCCAATAGGCCGCATCCGGGCGATTTTTTTGGCAAGTCCCGCCTTGTCGACGACGTCGACGATTATGTCCACGTCCTTGTAAGCGTCGGGCTGCTCCTCGGCGAGACCTTTCCAGCTGCGGCCACATGCGACAATACCTTGCGCGCGCAGCTCTTGATCGATTCGGCGCCCCTGCGCTTTGCGGACGGCAGCGTGTCGACTCAGCACACGGCCGGCTCCGTGGCAGGCGCTGCCGAACGTTTGCTCCATGCTCGCTGTTTGTCCTACAAGCACCCAACTGGCGCGCCCCATGTCGCCCGGTATCAGCACCGGCTGCCCAATCTCACTGTACTCGCTGGGAATCTCAGGATGATGCGGTGGAAAGGCTCGCGTGGCGCCCTTGCGATGTACCCACACGTGCTTCTTTTTTCCATCAATGACGTGTTCTTCGAATTTGGCGATGTTGTGAGCCACATCATAAACAAGTTCCAGCCCCAGCTCATGCCATGAACGACCGAATACCTTTTCGAAAACCTCACGGGCCTGCCACATCAGCAATTGCCGATTGCACCAGGCAAAATTTGCGGCTGCCCGCATCGCACCGAGATAACTTTCACCAGCCGGGCTATTGACTGGTGCACAAACCAACTGCCGATCCGGTAGCTCAATCCCATATTGCTGCGGCACATTACGGAGAGCGCGTAGCGCATCATCGCAGACTTGATAACCCAAGCCACGCGAACCCGAGTGAATCATCACGCAGACCATGTTTTGTTGAAGCCCCATTACGCGGGCTGATTCGTCGTCGCAAATTCGTTCGACGACTTGCACCTCCATGAAGTGATTGCCGGCCCCCAGGCTGCCGCACTGGTCGTATCCCCGGTCCAGCGCCCGGCTGCTGACGTAATCCGGCTTGGCTCCGTCCAGCCGGCCATGGGCCTCGGTGAAGCGGATATCACGCTCATCTGCCAGCCCACGTTCCTTAAGCGCCTGCGGACCGCACTCCATCAAGTTTTGAAGATCCCCGTGCGAGAAATGGTATTTACCGCCTCGACCCACGCCGGTCGGAATATTACGGAATAGTTCGTGTACCAGTGACTCGAGGTGTGGCTGAACGTCTTTGAAGAATAAGTTGGAGCGCATCAAGCGAACGCCGCAGTTGATGTCGTATCCCACGCCGCCTGGAGAAATGACGCCGCCTTCGGTGGGGTCGGTCGCGCATACGCCGCCTATTGGAAAACCGTAGCCCCAGTGAATATCGGGCATCGCCAGGCTGGCATACTGAATGCCCGGCAGGAAGGCGACGTTCGCGACCTGTTCGGGTGCAGGATCCTGGCGAATTAGCTCCATCAATTTTTCGTTGGCGAAGATCAGTCCATCAACGAGCATGCCGGGCTTGTAACTTTTGGGTATCCGCCAGCAATAGGGCGTCACCTGTTCCAGCGGACCTTCGTAACGCTCGGCAACCATGACTTAGTCCTCGCGAGAGAGAGATCCTGGAGACACTCCCAGGTCTACGGGAATCAATGTAACACCGACTAAATGTCCATAATCACTTCTGCCAGCCAATCGCTGTTCACTTGCTCGACCCGTAGGCGGTGATAGGTAACTGCCTTAATCTCGTGATCCAACACGTGACGGGTTTCGTCTGCGGTTTCGCCTTGTGCCCTCGCATCGAGGCCATCTGGCCCGACAGCAACGTCAAACTGCGAAAGTAGCAGACGCCGCGATTCGAACGTAAAGAGCAGTTCGCTCAGCCAATCGGCGAGCAAGTAAGCCAGGTCGTGGCCTTTTATGTGAAACTCTACACTTGTACGAGGCGCGACATCATGCAGGTTTGAGATGATCAAGGAGAAGAATCCTTTCGCGGACTCTGCAAACAGCGAGTTCAAGTCTGGGGATTTCACTCGAAGTCCGACGTCCGCTGTGTGGGGAAAAATCTCGTACATGGCGTTGTTGGGGAAGTCCGAGTATTCTTCTCGATTCCTAGACTGCCATTTGCCCCTGCCAGCCCCGCAGAAAAACCCAATGCAGGTGACGTGCCAGGTGACGAGGGCCTGCTACACCAATTTTCAGAACAGAATTGCAGGGCTTCATGACGCAGCAGTGTGCGAAGACGCACACAGACTGTACAACTAAGCGAGCAAAAATAACTTGATCTTGCAACAAGAGTTGCCCCGTGGCGTGGCGCGCCTTTTGCACCTTCGCTTCATTCAGGCCTGGATGTATGCCAAGCGGCGAATGCATTCCCGCGGAAGAGCCTCGGAGTGATCGATGGACGTCGTGACGCCCTCTGACCTGCATAAATTAGTCTCGGCGGAGAGCATGTGGTGCGTATCCATTTACATGCCAACCCATCCGGCCGGCCGGGACGGCCAGCAGGATCCGATCAGGTTAAGAAACCTGGTAACCACCGCGGAGCAGCAGCTGCATGCGCGCGGCATGCGCCGCCAGCAGGCAAGTGGGTTTCTCAAAGCGATTCTCAAATTGCCGCACGACCCAGCGTCGTGGAGAAAACGACAGCAGGGGCTGGCAGTCTTCTGCTCAGAGAAGGCCTTTGCCCATTATTGGCTGGCTACTCCGTTCGATGAGTTCATTGCGGTCGATAAGAGGTTTCATATCAAAAGGCTGGTGCCGGCGATAAATGCAAGCCCGCAATTCTACGTTCTTGCCGTCAGTCGCAACCGTATTCGCCTCTTGAAACTGAGTTGGCAAGGCATGGAGATGCTTCACCCAAAAGGCCTTCCCGTAAATATCAAGGAAGCGCTAAACCTGCAGGGCGCCGACCGAGGCGAACAAGTGCATTCGGGAATGCTCGGCGACTTGGGCAAGGAAGCAGGCGTCTTCCACGGCCAGGGAGGTCACCGCGACACACAGAAGGAGGAACTGGTCCAATATTTCCGTATCATCAATGAATCATTGCGTCCGGTGCTGCGCGAAAACTCGTGGCCATTGATCTTGGCCGGCGTGGAGTATGAGATGGCGATTTTCCGCGAAGTATCCGACGATAGCCACATCGCTGAGGAAATGCTGAGTGGCAACTTCGATTACGTCGAAGATAAGACGCTGTACACACAGGCCGTGCCGCTAGCGCAAAAACTCTATGACAAGCAGCGGCGCCAAGCGATCGCGAAGTACCGGTCGCTGGCAGATACGAACCTAGCTGTGGACGATGTCGAAAAAGTCGTGCCGGCAGCATGTCAAGGCCGAGTCGATACGCTGCTCGTTAATTACCGGGCTGAAAAATTCGGCCGCTTCAATACCGAGAGAAACCGCATTGAGTTCATCAGCGAGGAGGATCCTACCATGGATCTCGTTGAACTGGCGACAGCGCAGGCAATTCTCCATAAGGGAAACGTATACGGAGTAACCCCTGACGAACTGCACACTGCCGGCCCGTTATGGGCCACATTGCGGTACTGACGAGTAGTTGGTCCGACACCAAGACAGAACGCGAACGGGGCGGCCGGCTCCGTCTCCCATTTGGCCGCGCCGCCCCTTCCCGCCGCACGCGCTTGCCGCAGCCAAGCTAACTCTTCACCTTGATTTTGTGTGCCTTAGCAGCCTGTTGAAGAACTCGGTTTTTGGTGTGTTTAAGCAGCCAGCGCGAGCG
>JBBDWY010000025.1:0-43149 GCA_040902605.1 Pirellulales bacterium
TTCGTACAGAAGAACCTGCGACAGCGCCAGTGCAATTGCACCTGGAACCCTTGCCGGCTGGCCAAGGATTCGATTGATTACGAGCTTGGATGCCGGGCGCCGGAGCAATCGTGCAGCTCAGAGGCTGCTGGCTCGGAACGAGAACCCAGAATCCGGCCAGCGACGGCGAACCAGATTCGCGCCATCCATGCGATCGCCAATAGACAGAACTTGGACTTGGCCGGAGAGCTGCGTGCGCGGTTCGCCGTCGAGCGGCCAGAGGAACTGACGCTCGACCAAGCCAGCCAGCTGATCGATGCGATCAAGCCGTCGGCGAACGGAGCGCTGAGCCAGCGGTGATTATTCTCTGGCAACGGATCACTTTAGGATCTAGTTCATCGCCTACGCTGTCACGCTTGCGGACGGCGTGGGCGGTGACTACCTCATAGCCACTGATTTGGTTCTGCTTTTTTTAGCTGTCGCATGATGCTGTACTACCTAGCATTTTGACAGAATCGCACGGCGACTGATCAAGATTGGTACGACGGGGCGTAATCACTTGTCCTTCGGGCAGGCTAGGCTAGCTCAAGCTGGCGCATGTGATAACAATAGGATCGCACCGCGGCGTCGAATAATGGCCGCGCACGAATTCACTTGACTTGAACTCCGTCGGCCATTGTGAGCCGTCGGAAGTTCTTGAAGCGATGAAACGTAAGATAATTAGCATCGTGAGCACGAATGGCGCCGCCGAGACTGTCATCGAACGCCGTACGCGACGCGACGAGGAGGTCATCGCCATCGGTCACCCAGTCGGGATATTGAAAGCCATGCGTTTCGCGATCAGGATGATGAAGCAAAATGCACCGCAGCGTCCACTTTCTGAGATCGGACGAATTATATAAGCCCAAGGTATTGCGCGTTTCGGACGTGCCTTTTTCACGCGAGCCCGGCGCCGGCGGGTTAGAAAGCGCCCAATAGAGTTGCGACGGCTCGTCCCAGCGAATAAGCATTTTCTTGCTCGATCCCGGCAACGAGATTCGATCGAATTCCGGATCGACCGTTTGCGTCTTGGCGTCGGCAGAAACCGTAGTGACAGCGGCTATCTCATCGTGATTACTCCGCAAGATGTTGCGTATAACCCCACCTCGGTCCACAACCACATTACCTTCAAGTACACACCAGAACGTGCCTCCAAGCCAACGCCCGTCTCGCTTGATTGGGTTCGTGATCGTCCATTGATCGGAATCGAGCAAATCGCCATCGCTTGGAATCGAGATGACGCGAGGTCGATACATCTGTCCCCAGCCGGCCGGTCCGTCACAATCTTCCACCGCCCGCCAAAGCCGACCGTTTTCGACCAACATGGGGACGGGAGCCGTGTGGTATTTGCCTCCGCGGATTAACCCTGACCTACTGTCCTTCGGCGTCGACCACATTTCGCCGCCATTGGTCGATTTTACGACCACCAGAGCACCGTGATGATGATGCGTCCCAATCATGTACACGGCGCGGCCGTGCTCGAAGATGTTTGACCAGAATAGCCCATCGACTTTGGAAATCGCTTTCCAGCTCCGTCCGCAATTTGTCGAACGGTACACGCGCGTAACCGCCGACTCATGCTCGGTCGACTTTGGGCCAAATTCATCGTGCTTCGCCAAATAGGTCCCGTCACTAAGGCGAGCGATGCCAGGGGATCCGATGTACACATCCGACTTTGCCGGCGAGTGTGCAACAACAGTCCCTGGCACCACATCGATCGCCACTAGTTGCGGTGCGATTAATAGTGAAATGAGGAAAGATGCACCAATAAGTTTCATGTTCTACGCAATCGTCCTGAGATGCCCCTTCGTACTGCCGCACAAACGCAAGCAATTCGAGCCGATGCCATTTGTAGTCGCCAGCTTTGTACTCGTCAATCAGCGACTGGATTCGATGTCTAAGTCCTTAACCGACGGCATCAATTTCACCAAGCAGGCGTTGCGATTCGGGTGGCGTTAACTCTCGCACGAAAATATTTCGGAAGCGGGTTTCGGAGCCATGCGTTTGAAGGTAAATCGCGCCCCGTTCAAAAACGGGCCTGTCGCGGTCGTAATAGTTCTCCATCACTACGTTGCGCACGACAGTATGACCATTCAGGATCACAGTTACGTACGGCCCGACCATCCGAATGAACATGCGATTCCATTGGCCGATGGTGGCGTCAGCCAATTTCGTCGGAAAGCGTTCATGTCGCTCATTGTTCCACAAACCGCCCGATCCCTTGTCGGCCCCTCGGTCGAATTTTGCCTTGTTCGTGGGATCCCAAATCTGCACTTGGGGATTACCGCGTAGGTAGATGCCGCTATCGCCGCCAGGGCCGAGCTGCCAATCCACCCATAATTCGAAGTCGCCGTAATCGCTGGTGGTCGCGAGATAAGGCTCGTAGCCGTCGCTAATAAGGACGTCCTCTTCAATGCGCCAGTGCTGCGCAACTGCTTTCTTCATTGTCGCGTCGTGAGACGCGCGCTCGGCCGGCGGTAGCGCAATGATTTGCCGCGGATCGCGCGTTGTGGCGCCGGTCCAACTGGTAAGATCCCGGCCGTTAAAAAGCGCTTTGAACCCGGACGGCGGATTGTTATCGTTTTGCGCTCGCGCGCTGCCGAGCAGTACCGACATAAGCGCTGCAGCCTGAGCGGCGGTCCATAAAATGGAACATTTCATGCTCTCAGGTTTCATGTTTCCACGTGTGCGATGGAGTTCAGGCTGACCGCATAAACACCGGATCAGCTTTTGCGAAAACGTCGACATCAAGTCAAAGGTCGGTCTCGGGCCGCCGAATGCGGACCATAGCAGGAGGCCTCATTTTATTCGCCGGAATCGCACGAACCGCGATTGAAGTTCACTGCTTGGAGCCGCCGATGTGTCCTCGCAGTCGGCCATGGCAACGGCCCGGACACTCATGCCAGTCCCGACCGGCGTGATGCGCAGTTTTGGGAACGCAATTGCATGAATATCCGGAAGATTGTCAATTTGCGTGCACCGTGCGCAGCCGGCTGGAGGCGCTTACATAATCGCCGTCCCGGAACAGCCGTGCAATTTCTTCACCGTCGATGGCCCGGTTGTAGATGCGAACTTCCCGAATCCAACCATGAAAGTGGGACTGTTGCCCGAAGCCCATCCAAAGAGGCATTTGGTTCGTGATATCGAATTTCGCATCGTCGGGCGATCGACTCGTTTGAGCAAGCTCTCCGTTCACATACAACGACAGAACAGGGCCGCAGCGGATTGCAGACAAATGCGTCCATTCTCCACCGATATCACGTTCGTAGCTGACGACTTGACCGGCCTGGGTGGCATAGACACAGCCCAATGAGGAATCTTCTCCCACGTCCGCCCGGCCCTGACACGAGCCGGTGCCCGCGAACAGTTTTCCTCGAAATGAGGCCATGCAGGTCACCCGCAGCCAGGTATCGAGTTTCTCTGCGTCCCAGTCCGATCGGTGCGCGAGGTTGCCGACACGAGTCCAGTTGTCATCGCCGTCGTATCGGTAAACCTCAGCTTTAGGAATGGCCCCGGCATACAGCTTGCCATTGTAGACTGTTAGGTCGTTGATCTCGTTAATCGGTGGTTGCCCATTCGGCAGCCCAAGTTGACCGATCTTGGACCAATGACCGTCGCCGTCGTAGCGAAGCACGTAGCCTTGTGGCCAAGTGCCTATAACGATTTTCCCTTGCACGGCTTCCATGGAATGGATTTGCGTGATTCCAAACGGAGAGCCGTTGCCGATACTCGTCCACTTTCCATCGCCGTCGTACTGGAAGACGTTACGGTGAGTCGCAGCGTACAATTTGTCGCGCAATGGCAAAAAGCACTCGAGATTACGGCCGTCCGGTGCGCCGCAATCGATCCACTTATGCCCATCGTATCGATAGACGCGGCCTCCCCCTCTGCCCGTCGGAGCCGAATCCAGTCCTGCAAACAGTTCGCCGTTAAAACTACATAGCGAGAGGACGCGAGTCCCGTCGCCAACTTGACCGAGGTCACGCCAGGTCATGCCACCCTCGTACCCGAATACATGCGTGGGCGCCGCCGCAGGTTTGCCTGGCAAACCGCCAGAGGCTTGCTCCCAGTCCCACATGCCAGTGCCCGCATAGAGCTTGCCTCGATGAACGATCATTGACTGCACGGAATAATGGTCGGGATTGCTGCCCAATCGACCGCAATCTACCCATTCCCGGCCGCCGGCGTAACGGAAAACATGGGCTTTATCATCCGAATGATCCGCATCGGCTATGCCGCAATAGAGTTCGCCGTTGAATGCAATGAGGCAAGTAATCAGAGTGTTGCTTGCACATGGCTTTCCACAATCTTTCCATTTGTCGAAATGCCCATCGTCGATGCCGAAATGGACGTGTCGAGTATCGGACATGGCGCTATAGCCAGGCGAGCTTCCCGCCAAATGGAGGTTCAGCCCGCGACGCGTGACCGGATCGAACTTGTTGATCAAATCGCCCATCGTGCTGCGCATGGGCGTTTCGCATTTGATCCAAAGCCCGACCGAGAAATCTCGCTTTCCCAGGCGAAGCGCTTCCGCATCGCGCACTTGAATAACACTATCGCGGCCATTGAAGAAGGCAGCGTTCGATGCAAACCGCACATTCGTCGGTTCTCCATGCAGCTCGCCAACCACGTCGAGGGCGTTCTCGGCTAGCGGCCAATAAGCGATCAGGCCGGATGTCGATACCGGTTTGTCCGCGCGCGTTTCTGCCACGGCGACAATAGCCAACACCAATACGATTGTGGTGCCAAGAAGTCGTTTTCGCATTGCGCCTCTAATCTTGCTCATCCGCACTGTGGCGAACTGGTCCGGGGCGAATCCGAGCCATGCTGTTGCGCTAGTCCAATCGCGAAGCATTGCAAGTTAAAGCGGCTAATTCTTCAGTTCAAAGTAGTTTTCGCCGGCTTTCACGTTACAGCGCTTCCTAAAATAAATGGGCCGTTGTCCACGATCGATCGGCAGCAGGGAAACTTTGTGCTCTCCCTCAACAGCTCCGGGCAAGGATTCGGCGCCCAACATCGTCGTCAATGAGAACGTGCCATCCTGCGAGAGTTTGCCGATTGCTTGCGTTTTTTCATTTTTTACAGAAACGAATTCCACAATTCCTTGGGTAATGGGTTGACCTTCTTTGTCAACGACCTTTCCTTCGACTGCATAGGTTTTCGGTAAGTCAGCAACATGCGAAGTGCTACAGCCAGCATGACTCGCGAAGGTGGCCGCCGCCAAAATTAGGCGCGGTAACAGCCATTCGACCAAGTCCAGCGGGCGCTTATTGGGGAACATGTAATTATTCGACACACTCGCTCGAAGGGGACTCGAAGCTGCGGTCAGAGCTCCGATGCAAATCGATCACGGACTGCCATCAAGAACTTCTCCGTCGCGGCGGTCGCACAGACGTTCCCAGGTTAGATCCTCGATGTTCTCCGATAGGAATTGCACGCTGCCATCACCCATGCAGGTATGAATCCCGCCGGGATGCGGCGATTGGGCGACCCGCGTGTCACAATCCTGATCCCAAGCGGGTGTCACCTGGAATTTCCAGCAAGGAAGAAAGCCCGGCTCAAGGGCCTCCTTCGTCACATTGTTCAGGCAAAACGACGGCCTGTAATAGATCCAGGTGTCGGACCACAGGTTGGCGCAAACCGTATTGGTTTGAACTTCAGCAACGCGTCCACACGTTCCATAGCGCTCGGTATAAAAGATCGTGTTCGCTAAGCCATCCGTGACCATACGAAAACGAGTTGCCCCTTCATCTCGTTCCTCGATGGTTGGTGCAGTCGGCGCGCCAAAGACCAAATAGTTGACGGCGTAGTTCCCTATCGCCCATTTGTCAGCGCCGCCAAAAGTCGATGCGCCAAATCCAGTACTCCCAGATGGGCTCGGCTCAGAAGGGCAACGGTAGGTCTGGATGGTTGTCGAATAGAGTTGCCGTTTTCCGGCAAAGTCGATAATCGCGTAGATACTACGGTCGGACTTGTCAAAGACGTCCATCTCTTCAATAAACATGAGCAACCAGTGAAACGGATTAAACCCTTGGGCGCCTTGATAAGGACCTTTAACTTTGATTCGGTCCGCGCCGCTCGTGGGAGCTACCGGGGGTAGGACCTTGAAAGTATCGTGTAAGTTGTGAGTGGCAATTCCGATTTGCCTCAGGTTGTTTACGCAGTGCGAACGCCGCGCCGACTCACGAGCAGCTTGCACAGCCGGAAGTAGCAGAGCAATTAGCACACCAACGATCGCGATTACGACAAGCAATTCAACCAGCGTAAAACCGCTGCCGCTCAGCGACGCCATTTTAGATCGGCTCACGAGTTGCATGCCGGGTCGTTGTCTCCTCAAGCCGTCCATTGGAACATTTAGCTCGCAGTGTGCCTGTAAGGGCTAAAACGATCAGAGATGTTGTGCCGGGTGCCGCGCCGCCCGCCGGCCCCTCGAACAAACGAGGCTTCCGACGGCAAACGCCAACATCGAACAGACCGTGGGTTCCGGGATTGCAGAATTAACTACGTTACCGCCACTGCCGGGACCGGGCATTCCAAAATTAGTTTTCCATAAGTTGTAGTGCCGTTCATCGATAGGAGTTCCTAGGCCACCGTCGTTTTCCAATATATTGTTTGTCCCATCGTTCTTTCGCCAGAGAACGTAATCGGCGGCGTTAACGGCGCTGTCGCTGTTGAAATCTCCAGCCAGTCCTGCACCGATAACCGTGTAATCGATCATGAGTCGGGGCGGCGTCAGACTTTCGTCATTCTCTTTCGCCGCCGCATAAAGATTTGAGCCAAGCGTACCACGCATGACGAATACGGCTTTGCCATCGCCATTGGTCAGGTCCGTCTGAATCGCACTGACCATGTCGGCGTCCGTGTAGGGAGGCTCCGATGTGGCCGCGACTTCCACGACAGTTGTCGAGCCAAAATTGAGGCGACCTTCCCAAAGCTCTTTGCTTGAATCCAAGTCGGCCGCGCCCGGACCTCCGGTTGCGCCATAGCCATTCACCGCGTCAATCCAAGTGATGTTTGCCTCGTCCCAATCTGCTGGCACATCAGCCAGATAAAGGATGTTGGTGCCGTTACGATTGGTTCGCCAGTCAACAATGTGGAACGTGACGCTGTTGAGCTGGATCTGGCTGGGAGGCACGCCTTCATCCACGGCGATCGAACCAACATCGAAGGCAATGTAGGACATGTCACTCGTGCTTGCATCGAGTTCGATATTGAATGGATCAGGAGTAAATGGATCAAACGAGAAAACAGAACTGTCCTTGAACGTGTTGATGGTTACGTTTATCGCCCACGCCTGTGCAACCAGCATAAGACACGATAAGACCAACCATGGAGCCAGAAACCTGTGCATCAAACGCCGCCTCATAATCGCTCTCCTTCGAACCTTGATTCAAGGTTGTTATTTAAGAAAGGTGAATTCGAGATAACCGCACAGGGTTTTCTTTCTGCTGCTTTCCAGCAGTCATCCTGGTGACAATAAGAACTTCCGGCAGGCCGACTGCAACCTGCTGAAAGTTGTTGGTGTATTGTCTATTCATCAAGCGGCCCCGCCCAAGGCGTGGGATTGTACGTCTAACGCCTGCGACGCCGACGAACACCCAGAGCACCAATGCCGAGAAGCATGAGCGTTGAGGGCTCAGGAATGACGCTGTATTCAATCACGAGCCGCGCCGGCGGCTGGCCCTCATCGTTCTCTCGATGTGCTGCATAGTGATTCGTGCCGGATTGTCCACGCATGACGAAGACAACTTGACCATCGCCACTGCTTACGTCGGCTTGGATCGCGCTTAATAAACTAGCATCGGTATGCGGCGCGAAGGATGTCGCCGTTACGTCGACAATTACATTGAGAGCTGTAAAATCCAGGCGACCTTCCCACAGCCTCTTGCTGGCATCGATATCAGCTGTGCCGATCCCCCCGACCGCGCCATAGTTCGCAACAGCTTCGTTCCAGTTAAACGTAGCTTCGTCCCAGCCACCGCTAACGTCTGCCATGTACAGAATATTGGTCCCACTCCTATTGGTGCGCCAATCAATAATATGAAACGCGACGGAATTCAGCACGACCTGGTTCGCGGGCACACTCTCGGCGACAGCGATCGCGTTGATGTCGAACATAATGTACGACATATCGCTGGTCGTGGCGTCCAATTCGGTACTGTTATCCACAAGATTGCCATCAAATGCAGAAACGGAATTGTCTTTGATCGTGTTTAGAGTAACGGTCGCCGCCCAAACCGGCGCGCCCGGCATGCCTGAAAGGACGAACAAACTTAACGTGGTCAATATGAAATGTGATTGCAATCTCATTGGCTCACTCCTTGGTGTTGGCCCCAGCACTAGTGGAATGGAAAGAGTTTGAAGAAAAGCGGAAACAGTCCGTGAATATTGAACTTGCTTGAATCTGTACGACGCCCAGTTGCGGTACCATCCTAAAGCGATCCGAAAAACGTTGAGGCGGAAGAGTCATCATGATCGTAGCCGTAGGGGCCCTGGCCGGCCGGTCGCTGGACCGCTCTCGGTACACACTTCCCCCGACTGGAGTCAAGTTGCTCCAACCATAAGTAAGGCCGAAACTCCCGCTATGCGCCAAAAAACTTTGCAAAACTTGGAGCAAGAATTTCGTGTCGAATACTCGAGGCCAGACTATTGTCTGAGCCTCCAGCGCTGACGGCAGCCGCTCTGCGTGAAGAGAAGGGCTTTATCTTTCAGAGCGCCGAGATGGAGTGTCCCTTCAAATCCTGCTCAAGGCTGGGAACAACAAACGGCTTGCGATAATCGCGAGTGCGAAACTCATTCGCCCGGTCGTTTCCGGCGAAGGCCTCATCGGACGGATCAACATCGAGCCATTGACCCATCGTAAGAACGTTGCGTCCGTCTATGTCGATTTCGTTGGCACGCAGGTGCCCCATCATCCGGTCGACCGAGTTCGCCAAAGGGTCAATTGCCGCAACCTGATCGGCAATCTCGGCGGCAGGCGCACCTTTACCAAGTCGAAGGGAAATGTTGCCGGCATGACAAAGTGCACTCGAAACGTGGCCTTCGTAGATTTCCGCGGTCAGCAACTTCGGGTCGCGAGCTGCCACGGCCTGGAGCCAACCCCCATGATGATCGGTCGCGTCGGCTTTCCATCGCTTAATGGTGTTCCCCCGCTCATCGTAAGCAGTGGCTGCCAAGTAGTTTGCTACAACGACGAAACCACGCTCGCACTGGACAACGAGCCCGACGCGTGAGCGGCGATATGAGTCCATGTTCGTGCTCCAACCCTTGTCCTGAAAACGACGTGCCCGCGGCAGCCCGCGAACTTCGAAGATAAGCGGTGCTTTCTTGTAGCCGTGATAAACGATCTGAGTATTCGGCGTATTGCCGGCATCGTCATAACCGAGGCGGCCGCCCACCGAGAAAACACTCGGAGCCATAGTTGATTCGCCGAGGAACCAGCGAGCGACATCCATTTGATGGATGCCTTGGTTGCCCAGGTCACCGTTGCCGGTGTTGAAATCCCAGTGCCAATCGTAGTGTAGTTGTGGCCGGTACAGCTCAACTTTCGCTGCGGGCCCGCACCACAGCTCATAGTCAATCGTGGACGGAATCGCCAGCGGCTTTTCGAGCTTGCCGATTGACATCCGCGGCTTGTAGCAAGTGCCGGTGACAAGCCGAATTTCGCCCAACGATCCGCTATGAACGAATCTGATGGCTTCCCGGACGGCCGTGCTTGATCGCGACTGTGTCCCACTTTGGATAACTCGATTGAAACGGCGGGCGGCTGCCACAAGTTGCCGGCCCTCCCAAATATTGTGGGATACTGGCTTCTCGACATAGACATCCTTGCCCGCTCGGGCCGCTTCAATGGCGATCAATGCATGTGTGTGATTGGGGGTGGCAATCGACACGGCATCAATGTCGTGGCGTTCAAGAAGCCGGCGGAAGTCGGTGTAAGTGTCAACGGGTTGACGGTAGGTATCCCTCAACAACGCACGCTGATCATGCAATACTCGCTCGTCCACGTCGCAAAGGGCAACGATGTTTTGACGAATGGCGCGAATATGCTCAAGCCCCTGTGCACGGAATCCGATCTGTGCCACGCGAATATCTTTCGTATCGGTTGACGCCATGCTCCGATGCACGATGGCTGTACTTGCTGCGATGCCTGCCGCTGCTCGGAGAAATCCCCTACGGTGAAGAGCCATTGGCAAATTACCTTTGAAAGCATGCCTTGCGGCGTTTGCAGTCATAGTAGGCGTTAAATGGTGACGCGCCCAATGGATTCGGGTCCACGCAGTATAGTTTACCGGGAACGGAATGAGTTCGATCTGATTTCGGCCGCAGTAAAAGCGAGACGCGGGTGGGCAAAACCCAAGCGATGTGGCCGTAGTAATGGGCAGACAGGTTTCGCAAATTTGGTGGTTTGCCAAAGTTTTTGGCGCATTTCGCCAGGATAGACCTTAATTATCGTTGGAGAAGCAGTGCTTTGCCTAGTCGGCGCGAGTCTTGCGTGTCACGTCCCGCGGGGACCACGGCCATCCGGGATCGAAAGTCGGCGCGGAGGATGGACTTTCAGTGGCAGATTTATGACGCATCGCGACGCCAATCAGGACGAAAAAACGCGGCGGTTCGTCGCGCTTTTGGGAGCGCACGATCGGCGGCTGTTCGGGTATATCCTAGCCCTGGTATCCAACTATGCTGACGCAGAGGAGCTAGCGCAGAAAACGCGGCTACGGCTATGGGAGCAATTCGACGAGTATGACGTCGAAAAAGATTTTGGCGCCTGGGCGCGGACCATTGCGCACTACTTGATCCTGGCATACCGAAAAAGCCACGTGGACCGCATTCAACTCAGTGACGAGGCATTGGAGGCCATTGCCGCCAGAATGGGTGCCGACGAGCAGATCGACGACTGGCAGTGGGCACTGCAGGAATGCCTCGGTCGTTTGAATGAATCCAAACGACAAGTATTGTTGCGATACTACTCCACCGGCGAAACGCTTCGCGAAATCGCGACGCAAACGGGTCGATCGTTCGACGCCGTTCGGCACTCGGTGTTACGCACAAGGCTTGCCCTCGCGGATTGCGTTTCACGCGTGTTGAGGCGGGAGGGCCTCTAATGGCGAATCACAATTCCTCAGAAACCAGCCGAGAGGCCATCTATTCGCTGGCCGAACTTTGCCTGCGCGGCGAAGCTTCGCGCGACGAGATCAGTCGGCTGGACGAATTACTGCGCGCGGACCCCGAGGCCGCGCGTCACTACACCGACTACGTAGTCCATTCCATCGCCCTCATGAATTGGGCAGTTGAGTTGGAGGGCGAGGGCCATGAAACCACCGCAACCGCAGCCGGTCGGCTTGGGCGGCGAACGTCGCGCGAAAAGTGGGAGCCGTGGATGAAAATCGATTCGTCGAGTCGTATGCTGTGGTTGGCCGGCGCATTGGCTGCCATGGCGCTGGTCATCGCAGCGATTCCGATATACTACGTCCTGACAACGTCAGTGGCCCCCGTGTCCAATCCGCAGCCGGCGCCTCAAGTTGCGTCCGTGGCTAGTTCCATAGACGCGTTGTGGGGCGGAGAGTCGGTTCCCGATGCCGAGGGTTGGTTGCCGTCCGGGCCGGTGGAACTAAGACGAGGCCAAGCCGTCGTTCGCTTTTCGTCCGGTGTCATGGTCGCATTGAAAGCACCAAGCGAATTTCAAGCGATTTCCCCTGTCGAAGCGAGACTCAAGTTGGGATCGATGACCGCCCAGGTTGATGGCACCAAAACAAGCTTCCGGATTCACACGCCTGCTGCGGAAGTCGTAGATCTTGGGACGAGGTTTGGTGTAGCCGTCGCGCGTTCGGGCGACACCGACCTAGCAGTCTTCGATGGACTTGTGGAAGTTGGATTTGCGCCGGACCGGAAGAGTTCCCAGTCTGAGCCGGTCCCAGCTTCGCCTGCTACGCGCTGGCGGAGGCTGTCCGCGGGCGAAGCCCTGCACATCGACCGGCAAGGACAGTCCCGGCGTCTCGCCACGGTCACGGATGATCACTTCCCTCGGTTAACCCATCCTCAGCAGGCCGCTGCGGAGCCGCCGTTGATTTCCGCCATTAGCGACAACTTACGCGACGAAGAGACAAGTCCTAAGTTTTACCGCATCGTCACCCGCGGATTCGTTGAGGATGCGCCCGCCTACGTCGATAGGAATTACCAATGGAATGGGATCGATGAATCGGGAATCCCGAACGTCTTACGCGGCGCAGACTACGTCATGACGTTCAACGACGACAGAAGAAAACACAGCCATGAGATTACGATCACTCTGACGCGTCCTGCGACAATTTATGTGCTTTACAGCAATCTAGACATCGAGAAGCAAAAAACCCCCCCAGCCTGGCTAACTCGCTCCTTTGAGCGCACAGGCATGCAAATTGGTATGGACGAGGATTCCAGAGGTTTCTCGGATGCACGACTAGGGGTTGGTCCGGGCGAAAGCGTCGATTACGTGTTCTCCATTTGGAAGCGTGACGTCGGACAGCCCGGCTCCCTCGTACTTGGAAGGCGACAAAGTAAAGAGCAAGCGATGTATGGCATCGTCGTCGTTCCTCTGGAAGTCGCGAAAAGTCCGTCTCGCGACGTGTCGAAACTCTGATACGTTCAGTTCGGCGCGAGCCCTTCTTACAACGTCGTGACGTGAAGCTCAATGATTCCGAATTAGATAGAGCCCGCAACAACTGGTCGCTTATTGTGCTCTCCGCAAATGCCTTAACATGTATTCGACGCATCGTGGCTCTTGGTGCAACACTCGGTGTTTTGGTTGCGGTTCGCCAGGCGACATGTAATCCATCGAGAGAAGCGATCCGCGATGGAGCCGCACGTAAGTACGTCAATGAATACGTATTCACGGCGGCGGACCAAGCGTATGTCTTCACGCCGGCTGGCTTTTCAAAGTCCGGCATCGCGATTCGCGCTTCTGGCGGCGACACCGGGCGGATAAAGATCGTCGTCCGAGACGGCGCAACTGGGAAGCTCGTGTGTTGCCGCATCAACGTCGTGGGCGCGGACGGAAACTACTATCAGTCCGCGGAGAATAGGCTGACGCCGTTCGGATTGACCACAGATCATCGAGGCTATCAGCATTATCCAGGCAAGTTACCTCGCGGGAACATCCCAGTCGGGCCGATTCGCTACTTTGGTCGCTACTTTTACAGCCTCGGAGAATCTACCGTGGCCGTCCCGGCCGGACCGGTGCGCATCGAAGTCTGGAAGGGGTTTGAATATGAGCCAGCAACGCTCGGTACCCGCGTCGAGGCCGGACAGGAACAAACAGCCGAATTGACGCTAATGCGCACCCTGCCAATGGCCAAGCAGGGGTATTATTCCGGGGACCCGCACTTGCACTTTCGCCGGCAGACGCCAGAAGACGATGAGCTCATCCTGGATTTGATGGAGGCCGAGGACATTCGCTTCGGCGCGATTTTGTCGTATAACGATCCGCCCGGTCCCTATACTGCAACAATGCGTCATCAGGCGGCCCCGCAACTTCGCGGCCTGGGCACATCGTCAATTCGCTCGCGCGGGGAGTACCACATTCTTTCAGGTCAGGAGTATCGAAGTACTACCTACGGCCACCTTAATCTGTTCTTACGCGATGGCATGGTACTGCCCGATCAGGCAATCAACGCGGATGATTGGCCTCCATACGGGCGCATCGGCGAAGAAGTTCAAAAGATAGGCGGTTACGTCTTCCACGCTCACGGAGGATTCGCGCAATCCATCTACGCGGATTTCGTGCAAGGCCATGTCAATGGAGTCGAGTTGCTGCAGTTCGCAACTTACTACGGCCTCGGATTAGAGGACTGGTACCACATTCTCAACATTGGCTATCGCTTTCCGGCCACCGGAGCTTGCGACTATCCCTGGAGCCGCATGTTAGGCGACAGTAAGACCTACGTTCAGATTGAAGGCGAGCCGGCTTTTGCGAATTGGCTCCAAGGCGCGGCCGAAGGTCGGAGCTTTTTCACCACAGGACCGATGCTTCTATTGGAAGTCGATGGCCAGAAACCAGGTGCGCGCATTGACAGGAGCGGCAAAGGTCCGCATCGTGTTACCGCTCGAATCCGCGTGCGCAGTGAAGTTTCGCGCGTGACAGACGTGCAACTCGTTGTTAACGGTGAGTTAATCGAGGCAATGGCCGTGCCCGTTGGACAAACTACCAAGAGCTGGGTGACGTTAGAGCGGAACGTCGAGTTAAGTGAATCCGCGTGGCTTGCCGCGCGGGCGTTCGGGGCGGCGCCTAGTGGCGCTCCCGATTCCGAATCTCATACGAATCCCGTGTTTGTTTATCTAAACGGCAAGGCCCCCTACCAACACGCATCATTGGACCACTTGGTCGCTTGTATCGACCGCCAAATCTCATTTCATAAATCGCGGGATTTTGAAAGAAAGGAACATAAGGCCGAGGTCCTAGCTTATTTTGAGCGATCCCGGGATATCCTCATGACGATCCGCGCCAACGGTGGCACACCAGCCGATGGCGGTCCTCTTCAGATCACGGCGCAGCCCCAGTCCTCGCTTGAGAGCCCTGGCGCAGCCGTTCATTCCGAAGAAGTACTTGCCGAGTTCTTGCAGCCAATTCCGCCGAAGTCGCCCGATGAAGCGATCAAGACGTTTGAAACCGTCGATGGCTTTCGTATGGAGCTGGTTGCCCACGAGCCGCTTGTTTGCGATCCTGTTGCGGCCGAGTTCGATGAAAACGGCCAGCTTTATGTCTGTGAGATGCGCGATTATCCGTATCGTCCCAAGGCGGGAAATCGGCCGCTTGGCACCGTTCGCCTGCTTCGCGATACAAACGAAGACGGCACCTTTGAGGAGTCCCATGTTTTTGCCGATGGGCTGTTATGGCCCACCGGTGTCGTGCCGTGGAAGGGCGGCGTGTATGTGGCGGCCGCGCCCGATATCTGGTACCTCAAGGACGTTGACGGGGATTTCCGAGCGGATGTGCGAACCAAAGTGTTTACCGGGTTTGGCACGCAGAATCAGCAAGCGATGCTGAACAACCTCAAATACGGTCCCGACCACAAAATCTACGGCTCGACCGGACCGAATGGAGGAACAATCCGTCCGGGAGGTGACGAAAACGGTAAAGCGATTTCCGTTGCCGGCCGTGATTTCCGATTTAATCCACGAACTCTGCAGTTCGAAACCATTACCGGCACGGTTCAGTTTGGAAACGCCTTCGATGATTTGGGAAACCGCTTTGTTTGCAGCCAAGCGCAGCCATTATTGCACGTCGTGCTTCCACAGCATTATTTAGCTCGCAACCCGCATCTTTCGGTCCCGCAAGCGATCAAGAATCTGGCGCCGGCGCCCGTTCCCATCTTCCGCATTAGCCCAACCGAACGTTGGCGGCAGATTCGCTCCAACAGGCTGATAGCGTACAACGTCCGCGCGTCGACGGCTGACGGCGTGAGTCACCATGTCGTCGATGCTGCGGCTGGCGTTACCATTTATCGCGGCGCCGCTTATCCGCCGTCCTATTATGGCAACGTGTTTGTGGCGGACGCCCAGAACAATCTCGTCCATCGCCGGATTCTTACACCCGACGGCCCCAGTTTTACATCGCGACGAGCGGATGAACACACAGAATTCGTTCGCTCTTCGGATAACTGGTTTCGGCCCGTCAATTTCATTAACGCTCCCGACGGTACGCTATTCGTTCTCGACATGAGCCGCGAAATCATCGAATCCATTCACATTCCCTCGGACGTCGTCAAGCATCTTGATCTGAAAAATGGCCGCGATCAGGGGCGCATTTACCGCCTCGCCCCTCCGCGATTCAGAGCGACGCCACCACCGCAACTGGGCAAAGCCACAACAGCCCAATTGGTCGACACGCTTGAAAACCCAAATGGTTGGTGGCGGGATACGGCCCACCGGCTGATCTTCGAACGGCAGGACCGGTCCGTTGTCGCGAGATTGCGATCGATGTTCGCCGAAAGCGAGGCGCCACAGGCACGGCTTTTGGCATTAAGATCTCTGGAGGGTCTAAGCTCTCTTTCTGACGACGACATTAGTCAGGCCCTATCGGATTCGGCACCGCAGGTGCGCGAACATGCAATTCAACTATCGGAGCCGCGTCTTGGTTCCTCGCCGAGACTCCTTGAAAAAGTGCTCGCTCAAGTTGACGACCCGGACGCGCGCGTCATTTTTCAGCTTGCGTTCACAATTGGCGAAATAAAAGACGAGCGGGCAGTATCACTCTTGGCGCGAATCGCCCGCAAACATGCGGTTGACCCATGGATTCGCAGTGCGGTCCTCAGCTCGGCGGCGGAAACGGCGGATGAGCTTTTCATCGAACTAGTCGCCGGGGAGAACTTCGTTAGCATGCGTTACGGCGCGGAATTTCTTGCCCAGTTAGCTCAACTTGTTGGTGCGCAACGGCAGTCGGACGATATCGCACGGGTATTAGCAGCCATAGCAAAGCATGGCGGTGTCTCCAGCAGCAGCGGCTTTCAACACGCGGCCACCGTTGCATTAGGTACGGGGATAAAGCGATCGGGTGGTGTTCTTCCCGATCCGACAACCCTGCCTGCCGCAGCAGCACAATTTCTTTCCGCACTGACTTCAAGTGCTGAACAAACGGCGACAGATTCGAGTGCGGCACTTCGCAAGCGATGTGACGCCATTGAATTCTTGGGATGCATCCAATTCGCAAAGTCACAATCGGCCTTCTCGAAACTTCTTGATCCCTCACAGCCGGAAGAATTGCAATTGGCCGCTTTGGATGCGGTCGCGGATTACTCAAATGCACACGTAGGGTCGTTAGTCATCGAAGAGTGGTCCCGGTATGTGCCCGCTGTTCGAACTCGAGCCATCCAGGTGCTTTTGTCCCGAGACGAGTGGACCGAAACGTATTTGGCCGCCGTTGATAGGGGGGACGCCACCGTCGCTGAAATTGGCGCCGCCGGTCGAGCTCAGTTGCTTGAGCATCCCAATGACTCCATACGCAGGGATGCCAACAAACTTTTTTCCCAATCACCACGAGCGGCGGTGGTTGCCGATTATCGCTCGATATTAACAAAACCCGGGGATGTTTCTCGCGGGAAAGACGTTTTCAAGCGGGAATGCGCTCAATGCCATCGGGTGGGCAACGATGGGCATGACGTTGGTCCCGACCTCGCATCCTCACCGTCGCGCGATCCTGAATCGCTTCTGATCAATATCCTGGATCCTAATCGATACGTTGACCCGGCTTACATCCAATACATCATCATCGATGCGTCAGGGCGAACGTTCACGGGCAAGGTTGTTGCTCAAACGGCCACCAGCGTTACATTGAACAGCGGTCAGGGTCTCCACGATACGATTCTGCGAACGAACATTGACCAGTTCGTCAGTACTGGCATGTCGTTAATGCCCGAAGGCTTGGAGGTGAAAATCTTTAAGGAGGAAATGGCACATTTAATTGCGTTTCTTACGGCTGCCGGCGGCCCGGTCACGGAGTCTCCTCGGCTATATGGCGGCACGCAGCCGGGGCTAATTGAACCGAAATAAGATATACGATGATGTCACTGTCAAAGAACCTGCGCTCTGCTCGCTCGTTCGTTCATTATTACCTGCTGATTTTCTTGTTCGGGCCCTATTCTGCCCATGCAGGCGAACAGGCGCTGTTGGGCCACTGGAAGCTGTCCAGCAACGCCAATGACTCATCGGGTAACGAAAACCATGGCAAGAACCATGACGTTATCTTCGGGATAGCCGGCCCCGACCGCAAACCAAACAGTGCGGCGCGTTTCAACGGACGGAACGCTTACATCGAAGTGCCTTCGAACAAGACGCTTCAACTCGCCACGAACGATTTTACGCTTACAGTCTGGGCTCATACGGACCACGCCCTCGACGACGTCATAGGAGACCTCGTTAGCAAGTTCGACCCAGCGGCGCGCCGAGGCCTGAATTGGTGCATCAAGAATGGCCATGGCATGACCGGCAGCCAGGCCAATTATCGTAACGTCCATTTTGGCATTGATGCCGAAACGGAACCCAAGTGGACGGATTGCGGCCGGCCCGGCAACGCGGTCTACATCATGGCGATGGCCGTTCATGATGGCAATTTGTTCGTGGGCACGTGCGAAGGCGGCCAGAACGACACGGGGCACGTTTACCGCTATGGCGGCAGAACCAACTGGATCGATTGTGGCAGCCCCGATGAAAGCAATGCGGTAACTGCGCTCGCCGTTCATGACGGCAAGCTCTATGCCGGCACAGGACGGTATCGACTTCGCGGATCTGCTCTCGTCGATTCCTTAAATACAAACCCCGGCGGCAAGGTGCTGCGATACGAAGGCGACGGCCAATGGATCGATTGCGGTCAGGTCGAAAAAATCGATGCGGTCGGCGGCTTGGGCGTATTCCGTGGGCAGTTGTTTGCCACTTCGATGTACAATTATCCGGCCTTTTTTCGCTACGCCGGTGACAAGCAGTGGCTGCCCGGTCCGCTTCCAGCGAACGGCCGTCTCATCACCGCGTTGAGTCCCTACAACGGTTTCCTATACGCTGCGAGCTGGGGCGGCTGCGACATCTATCGAATCGACGGCCAGAAATGGTCGGACGCAGTCAATCTCGAGTCAAACGGGCAGACCTATTCTTTGGAAGTGCACGCCGGCGGACTGTACACCGGAACCTGGCGCAACGGTCGCGTGTACCGTACGAACGATGGACTTAGCTGGGCAAGCACAGGGCGCTTGGACGAGGAGCAAGAAGTCATGGGTATGGCGGTGCACAATGGAAAGTTGTATGCAGGGACTTTGCCGTTGGCACAAGTTTTTCGTTTCGATGATGAACAGGGGTGGACTAACACCGGTCGGCTGGACCACACGCCGGACGTTCGATATCGCCGTGCCTGGTCGATGGCCGTATTCCAAGGTCGGCTCTTTTGCGGCACGCTGCCGTCCGGACATGTGCATGCGCTGGCGGCCGGCTGTAGCGTTACACATGACGAGGAATTAAAACCGGGCTGGCGGAATTTGGCGGCCGTCCGGAAAGGCGATCGTCTCCAGCTTTTCGTCGACGGAGACCAAGTTGCGGAGTCAATGCCGATAGAGGGCTCTGCTTTCGATTTAGCGAATGACAAGCCCTTGTTAATCGGATTCGGCGGTCACGATTTCTTTCAGGGCAGTATGAGCGATCTGCGGCTATACGGCCGAGCCCTGACTCCGGAGGAAATTTCGTCGCAAAGTGTCCAAGCTAGTCGAGACTGACGGCGGTCGGCTATACTGTCCGCTTCACGGCGAGGCACCGAAATAAATGGCGTCGGTCGATGCGACGAATGGCACTTGGATAACGCCTTTCACCATTCTGCGTTTGACCTCGGCGCGTGGCTTCGTCAGCCAGCCGTAGTGATTGGGTCACCGTTTTTTTCACGCGAGGTTTGAAGCGATCGGGGCGGTCGGCCACTCGATGAGTTGCGATGGCACCAGCGCGGTGGCTTGGAGAGTTTGACCCGGCCGTTCGTGCTTCAAACGTTGAGCAGCCAGCTTGCGCAGCTCGTCATAGACCAGCGGCAGGAGCTGCTCGGCCGCCGCCGGATTGCCTTGCTCTATCCCCGCCAGAATGCGGGTGACTTCCCCCATGGACGCTTAACATACCGCGCAGCTTGTAGCCTCGCAAAACAGCTGCACGTCTCAGCATTTCGAAGGCAATGACACCCCAGATCCAGTCTTGGAACGATTGTGCCCAACCGGAAGCGAATTGCAGTGCTGCGGATTGTGTGGCAGACATTTTTGACTGTGTGTTGTCAGCCACGCTTCCACCAATCGGAAGGATCGTCATCTTCATCATCGTAGAGATCTCCGGAACCCCACGGAGTCCGCCTATTTGTGCGGCCATCTGGCGGTGGATCAGCGGGCCGTTCGGGCCGGCCGTTTACAAGTGCATCGGCAAGATCGCTCAAGTCCTTTTCCTTGAGACGCGCGATCAGTTCACTTTCGTCTGGCAAAGCCCAATAGTATCGTGCCCCTTTACCGAAGCCGTGGCGCAAAGATGGTACACCCAACAACAGCTTCGCCCGCTGTAGCGTTTTCGCTGCTACTCCGCTACGGCCAGCCAACTGCTTTACTTCGTTCGCCCACAGCGGGCCTTCGCCGAGCAGGGAGTACAGAACGTGGCATGCTTCCGCCAACGCTGAAGCCTCGCCCGTCCCGGTCGCTGTGAGCAACTGTTCGGCCGTGAAGCGCGACGTGCCTACCCATTCGACGCGTACACCTTGACCTTCGGGAATAATCCGAAATGCCAATGATTCTGAGAGGAGCCCTAGACTGGACTTAAAATGCGCGACGACCCGCAGAGGGTTCTTGGCAAGTTCGGCATCGGCACCAGGTTCCTTTCCGACGAGAAGTGCCGACCTTGCTGCAGCAACTAAGCCGATGCTGCCGATCCCGCGATATAATACCGAGCCGCTGCCACCCTTGCGCAAGTGGCGGTTCAGCACCACAGCTGCGCCCGTTCGTTCAGCTACTGCCGTGAGCGGACTAACTGCGGCTCGGACAACATTTTCGGCATTTGTTGAACCGTCCAGAAAGCTCGTAATGGGATCGACGATTGCAAGGGTACAAGAATTGTCTACGATTGTTTGCTCAAGCAGCTCGACGCCAGCGGGCAAAATGAACCGGCCTGCGGCACGCTTGTCGTAGATCAGGATTTTGTTCAGTGCGGCACCGCTTACCTGCAGATTGCGCAGTAGCGTGGCTGGTGCGTCCTCATCACTGATCCAGATTACGCCGCCGCCCGTGCCGGGTATGTCAGAACCCGGCATCATCAGTCCCTGCGTCTCACGAGCGGCGACGTCGGTTAGTAAGGTGCTTTTGCCGCTCGCCGGGTCACCTTCCACCAAAGTCAACGCGCCTCGCGGAATGCGACCGGGCCACAACCAAGTCACGGGAGCAGCATCGATTTGATCGGCATGGACAAAGAATGTACCCATGAATCTCCCTCCTGTAATGGCATGGATAGCCAACGAGAATGTTGGCCATCCATGGTGAACATGTAGCAGCTCTACGCTACGTTCCTTCGGCAAAGCTGCTTGGCAAGATGGAAGCAGGGCTGCCAATGCCGCCGCTATGCTTGCAGCCTTCAAAGAAGTTGAGCGGCGTTGCCGCTCGGCGGCTCCACGAGATTGCCGGGGTAGCCCGTGGGCCGCACTCGGGAGAAAGTAGAGATTGGCCCCAGCAAAATCAATTTTAAAGGCAAAGAAATGGTTGACAATGGCCGGTCCGAAAAAAGTTGGGCCGACGCGTCAAACTTGCGCCGGATGACCATCACAGTGGCGTGTGCGTTTCAGCCATTGCGACCACTGCGAGCCCGTGTCTATACGGTGGTTAATTGGTTTGTCTCACAGCGGAACATGCCAATGGCTTGATGTTACCCAGCAGGAGCTACAGCTTGAGAAAAATATCAAGAGCGAGCTAGCGACATCCAGTTAACGTCGATATCGCGGCCTAATTCATCAAATACTTGTTCATTGATGGCCTCTAAGTAGTCGTTTCCGTCGAACAAGGCGCCATAGGCCATACTCTCAATGTCATGCCAATTACGTCGGCCACGCTCGTACGAGCGTCCAAAAATCATACTCGTTAGCAATTCATCTCTTGAAGCAGCCTGGGAAAGCGCCGCAGCACCTTGAAGCCGGGGCGGCGGGGTCAAGCGCGACTCTGTATTGAGCTTGAGCGTGGAGCTGTTTGTCAAGAAACCAAGCAAATTACCTCCAAGGGATCGTGGCCGCGCTACGCGCATCGCGGCACTTTCGTCGGTGTCAATGAGGCGAACATCGGCCTGTGTCAACGCGGGGGAGCTCACGTCGAAGAATGCTTCGTCGCCGGAAGACTGGACGATGCTTTCGGTGATGGCGTTGACTTCGGGATATCGGCTATTGTCGGCGACGGCAGCCGTCCCTTCGGCCGCACCAGCGCCGCCTCCTTCGCCTAATGCATTGCCGAAGTTCGCCGTCCAAACCGAGTAGTCCGGTTGATCGACGGTCCCGTTGATGTCGCCATCGGCGAGCGGGTTGACGGTGGACCCCAGCGTTTTTCGCCAGAGGATGTAGTCGGCGGCGCTTACCTGGCCGTCGACGTTGTAATCGCCCGGCAATGGGTTGAGAATCCTCGTGATTGCGTCTGGTACGGACGGCGGCGGCTCGACATTCCCCGCGTTGTCGTGCGCCACGCTGTAGAAGCGATACCCATGCCCGACTTGTCCGACGAATGGGGCCTCGGTTAGCGTCGTATTCGCCAGCCACGGCGTGTATGCCCCGCCGTTGACCGACACAAGAATCGAATAGCCGCTGATGGCCGACCCGCTGACATCATCCTGCCCCGACCAGCGGACGAGGAATGTGGGGTCGCTCTGTAGTGCCGGCAGTGCCTCGACCTGGCTGGTGGGGATTCCGGCATCGATCGTGTTGAAGATGGGCGGCGTATCGATGGGCTCTTCGGTGTCGAAGACGATGCGGGCCTGGGCGTCGATGCGCTCGCCGGTGGCCGCAGAGCTCCGCGGCCGCACCGTGTAGCTCACAAAACCTTCGCCGGCACCCGTCGCATCGTTCGGCGGCAAGAAACCAGCCAGCGCATCGGCCGGCAGCTCGCCGGTGGCCGGATCAATCGCGGTAATCGTCCAAAACGCCTCCGCCGTCGCCACATTGATGCCGGCCGTAACATCAACGAAGAAGCCAAGCTCCGCCGTCAGATCGAGCCGCTGGTTGTAAAACGCGCGGTTCTCCGGCAATTCAAATAAAAAGTCACCCCAACCAAAATCCCCAACGCGGAAGGTTCGGGGATCGAGATCGGCATCGAGCGTTTGTGTGATCGTCACCTGCTGTGCGGTCGCAGTCGCAGTTGCTAGATTCTCAAAGCGAATCGTGTACTCAAGCGCCTGATTCAACGGAACCCACTTCTCAGCACCGAAGCCTAGCGGACCGAGTATGTCATTTGGATCGACGGCAAATCGCACGGGTGGCCTGTACGGCGGCTTCATATTTGGAGGGGCCGCATCGGCAACCGCCACAATGCGTGCACCAGGCTCGTAACCAGCCGCGGAGGCATTGATTAACACCACCTGTGTTCCATCCCGTATATCGTCGTCGATTGCCCGAATAGTGAACGTGACTGAAGTCTGGCCCGCCTCAATTATCACGCTGCCTGGTACGGCAGCCTCGCCGCCATCGCTACTGCCCAGGTTCACCGTGAGCGCGGTTGACAAATCACCAGTACTGGGGCGCCTGACGCTACCTGTCGAAACGTCGCCCTCGGTCATTGATCCGGGAACCGATAGAGTCAGCACAGCGATATCAGAACCTTCATCGGCGACGTCTACTGTGTCGCTGGCGCTCGGATAACCGGTGGCCGAGGCGGTAATAGCTACCGTTTGTATTCCGTCCTCGATCTGATCATCGACGCCGTCGAGGTTGATGACGGCCGCATAAGCGCCAGCGGGAATTATTACCGTTGATGGAACGACTGCTTCGCCGATGTCGCTGCTCGATAATGTAACGACCAATGGGACCGACAGGTTAGCAAAATTAGTGCGCGCGACAACTGCATTGGTGCCGCCGCTCTCTAGAATCGTGTTCGCCGCAATAATCAGGGAGAGCACCGGTGGGCCAACATCCGGTGGCGGGGGTGGCGGGGGAGGGGGTGGCGGATCTTGAGGCGGAGGAGGATCACTCGGCGGAGGTGGGTCGCAGTTAAGCCCTAATAAGAGACACGACATTTTTTCAAACAAGTCATTGTCGACGAATCCCTTGAGCCAGTCCAGAAGTTCTTCCGCCGCATTGCGAGCTGCCTGCACCAGCGAATCATAAAAACCGCCCATTCCGTTTGCAAAGTTTTGCAATTCCTGGCGCAGCTCGAAGCCCGCCTGCAGCGCCATATTTTCAACTTCAAGCACGAAGCTCGCCGCCGTCTGGAAGGCATCGTTCCAGGCATTTTGAAATGTATTGAGTACGGCCTGAAATGCTTGTGGAAGATTTTCTTGAGTTGCGTTGAAGAAATCAGCGACAGCAGCCTTGACCTTATTTAGACCGCTGACAATTTGCTCTTCTAATTGATGAATTCTCTCAAAGAGTGTGGCTGCCAAATACTGAACGAACGATCCAGCAGCCGAGGTCTCGTCAGCGACAATGGCTCCTATCAAAGCCGCTTGACCAATGGGATTGGTCACTGGTGCAATCCGATCGACAATCTGCGGCCAATTGACATTATAAAGGTTCACGTAGTTGCTCGTAATTCCGGCATCTCTATAGTTGTCAATAAATGTGACAATCAACGAGGAAAGAGTTGCTGGATCTATATTCTTTAATTGTGAAAGGCTAGCGATAATTCGCCCGAGTGTTTCAAGGTTACTGTCGTCCGGATCATAGTTCTCCTGCTTCCCAAAAATCGTAATGAGCGCCTGTGCCTTCGCGACGTTGAAGTATTCCGATATGGTGAATGGTCTCCCCGTGCTTCCAAAGTTCTGGAAAACATGCAGCACATTCTGCATACTGTGAGCTTCAAGAAAGACCAATGCCGTATCGCCAATAACTATTGGGAGCGTCAGCCCATCATTTCCAGAACCGAGGTGCCTTTCGCCGATCTTCACCACCAGATCGCTGTATGTGGCTATATGCTTGACTTGTAGATCGGCCAGACGGCCAGCCACATACTGCTGGTCCCGCTCTTTAATTGCGCTCAGTGCGCCCGGCGCATTAAAAGTAAGAAGCCCCGCGAATTTAGACCGCATTTCGGGTGGCGCATCGTAGCAAAACAACTGGGCTAAGGCGCCTCCAAGGCTATGTCCAGTTACAGTTATGAATCTGTCTACTCGTTGGGAGCCGGCGAGGATATTGTGAACGACATTGAATACGTTCTGTCGTGAGAGATTCCATTGAGGATTCGAGTTATTCAGATTTGTCCACCAATCGCGTGGGTTGAGGCCATCTGTACCACGAAAGGCGACGATTAGGTTGAGATCGTTATCGTAGAAAAATGAAGCACCAAACCCCAGTGGCCCCGTAATCGGACTTGCCGCCAATGCCCAACCAGGCGGCAGAGTACTTCCGGGCCTATAGGCTAGATCTGCCGCGACAAGTGCATTTATTTCAGAAGCAATTGCGGCGCCAGCACCAGTGTGTTGAACATCGGCATTGTGATGTTCGTTATTCACCGGTGTTGCCATTTCATTGGCTACAAAACCACCTTCCTCAATTGCAATCCAGCGATCAGTCGCTGTGAGAACAACATTCTCGGCATGCTCACCTGCGACTATTACGATTTCGAATTGACCATTTACAACGAAGCCGGGCACAGATAAATCGTACGACCCTGCGGGCAGATTACTGATTACGAACTGGCCGCCAACACTTGTACGTCCCATGCGCAGCGGGACCGGAGTCTCACCTTGGGCAAACCGATGAATTGCAAGAACAGTTTGATCCGCCAGCGGCTCGTGCGTTGTATCGTCCAGTAATTGTCCGGACAGGACCCCACCATTGTTGCCGATGGTGTTGGCGAGTTCTTCGGCGAACAATTGACGAGCATCAATGATCTTCCGTCCTTCAAACGACAGCCGCTGCGCTGTTTCTCCCAATGCCTGAACCAATTCGCCAATTGTCACCTCGGCCGTGCTGTCGCGCCCGTTGATTGTCGATTCCAGACGTGCGATGACTTCGTCCCACTCAGCTTCTGTCCGTCCAATGGGCCGGAACTCGGTGGCAAAGGCTGCCAGATCGAAGCGGCGCGGGTCAGTCGCTTCGATGAATTCCAGTTGGTATTCGATTGGATTCGTGACAGATCGAAAGTCAAAGCTGTAGCTTGCCGCCTGCCCAGGCCCGAGCACATTGACTGGACCATCCGGTGACAGACCCATGAGCAAAAGTGCATCGGTCTGGAACGTACCGCCGGCCTGACCAAAAGGCGTTGCGGTTGTTGTTGAGACAACGATGATTGGCGAGGTAATGTCGGATTGTCCACTGTTGCCGAAGCTAACTTGCATGCGGTTCGTTCGTGCAGGGCGGACTTCCGAAGGACCGGTGATGAACCCTTCTAGCCGACCTGCTTGCCCATCTACCACTTCAACCGCATTCACTAGAAGCGCCGTCGCTCCGGTGCGGCTGGCGCGAAAGTCATACGTCCCCGAGCTCACGCCGGAAAGATTAAACGTCACATAGGCTAGCGACGAGTTCTCAAAAAAGACTCGCGCGGCCCGGAACGACGTTGCCGGCGTAACGATCTCGAATACGGTGTCCTGGTGCAGCTTGGAGCCGCGTACGACCAACGTTACTGGGCCGGAATTGCCAATTGCGGTGGGCGCCACACTTAGGACCTCAAAATTCAAGGTCTGCGCCGTGAGCGTAAATGCGTCTGATTCGCCGGGCGTACCGCCGGAAGTCGCCTGGACCAAGATGTAATAGCTGCCTTCTTGAGTTAAGGGGACGATGACGTCTTGGTCAGCGCTAAATGGCTGCAGCGAGGCCACGTCGAACTGCCCACGAGTGGGCATCGCGCCGTATCGAACGTAGAGCTCGTTGGCCGCGTTGGTGGACTCGCTGTCGAACACCACGCGGAGTGTTTCACCCGCGCCGACTTCGAATCGATAGTACGCTGATTGATCTTCGCCCAGCGTACCATCTGCGGAGACACCAAGCTGCAAGACGGCGGCATCCACGCTGAATTGGTTGAGGCTCCCGCCAACGTTGTTGTTTTCGTCGGCTTCGGCGATGTGGTTGCGAATATCGCTGCGAACGATGACGTGATAATTCCCTGGCAGCACGCCCGGCAGCGGGGCGGTCAGCATTTCGGTGTAGCTCGCGCCGGCAAGGACGCCGCCTTGATGATGGACGCGGCCGAAGAAGGCATCGCCCAAATCCCACTGGTCGTCGGCCGAGATGTAAATCGAATCGAACCAGGCGCCGGTTGCGTCGTTGGCGCCCTGATTTTGAACGGTATAGCTGATCGTGGCGTTCTGGCCGGGGACGCCGTTGGTGGGGACGGTGATCGTGCCGACCGCGAGGTCGGCCGGCGGCGCGAGCGTCACAAGCATGGACGTCCCGTCGTAACCGACGTTATTCAACTCGCCGTTGGCGCGCTCGTTGATCTGGTCGCCGCTATCGGCGGCGACAAAGACGTAAAACGGGCCAGCCAATCCTCGCGGGATCGAGAAGGCTTCCGATGCGTTGTACGAACCGCCAGGCACGAGCCCGCCGGGCCGCTGTTTGAAACCGAGATAAAAGTCCGTCGCTCGATCGAAGATCTGGTCGGGCGAAAGATAGACGGCGTCGTACCACGAGCCGGCCGCGGTAAGGTCGCCTGTGTTTTCCACGGTCCACGAAACCGTGAACGATTGGCCGCTTATGACCTGCGCCGGCGCGTCGACGTTCGTCACGGCCAGGTTGGGTGCTAGATCGGCAATCGGATTGCGTGTCACGCTGATCGGCATCGCGGAGGCGACGTCGTTGTTGCCCTCCAGATTGTCCTCAAAGACAAGGTTCGTGGCGTCCGTGCGGACAATCACATAGAAATCACCGCTCAGCTCGAGCGGCAACGTGAAACTCGCGATGCGGCCATACTGCTCGCCCTGTCCCAGCGAATTCGACCGAATGAAGGCGCCCAGCGCAATGTCGCCGCTGCCGATCGCCGTGTCGGCGGAGAGATAGACTTCGTCATACCAATAATTCGAGTTCGTCGAACCGGCGCCGTCATTTGTTACGGTCCATTCGATGGACACTTCGTTCCCGGACAACGCCGCCGCGGGGGCGGTAACCTGGGTGAGCTGCAAATCGGCCGTTTGACGCGTGATCAGGACGGGCAGAGCTAATGAATAGTTATTGGCTTCATCGGCCGCTTCGAATACCTGGTTGCCGACATCGGTACTGACGAACAAATAATGCATGCCGGACAGGGTTATTGGAATCGTCACCAACTGGCTGATTGAATACGATCCGCCGATCGCAAGCGAGCCATTGTGCGCGATCGAACCAAGCGCGACGTCATCCGCATTACCGAGGATCGAGTCGACCGAGGCGACGACCCGGTCCGTCCAAGCCGCAACACTCGTGTCGCCGCTGCCCTGATTGGCGACCGTCCAACTAACGAGAATCGACTTTCCCGCCTCGGCCGTCGGCGGCGCGCTAGCGCTCGTGACCACTAGGTCGGCCGGCTGCGAGGAGACAACAACAGGAGTCGGATCGTATCCCGTGTTGTTCGTATTATCGAGCTCAAAGACCGCATCACCGTTGTCGGTCACGACAAAAACATAGAAGCTGCCGGTGAGCCCATCGGGCAGAGTGAACGCGGCGGCGCCGTCGTACGATTGGCCGGCATCCAATGCGCCAAAGTGGACTCGATTGCCGAGGAATGAATCCGTGGCCGTATTGAGCTGCGTGTCAAGCGACAGATAGAAGGAATCTGTCCACGACGAGTTGGGGGTGACTGTCGAACCGTAGTTGGTTACACGGTACTCGATTACCAGCGAATGGCCCGCAAGGGCTGCGGTTGGCGCGTCAACGAGTTCAACCTCCAAGTCCGGTGGCGGGGTAAGGTTGATCGTGGTCGCAGTGGCGTCGTATCCGTCGTTGTTGGCTTCAAAAGCGTGCTCAAAGACGGCGTTCGCGGCATCGGTGCGCACGATGAAATAGAAGTCGCCGCTCAGGCCGATTGGGGGCGTGACGTTTTGCGTCGCGCTGTAGCTTGCACCGGGATTCAACGCGCCCGCGTGTGCGCGCACGCCCAGCAATTGGTCGCCGCCATCCAGGATTGGATCTGCCGAAAGATAGATTTGATCGGTCCAGGCAGTCTCCAGCGTCTGGCCGGGGCCTGCGTTGGCGACGGTCCAACTCACGCTCATCGGTTGACCCGAAAAGGCCTGAAGCGGTGCGTCCACCGTGGTTACCTGCAAATCGGGCGGCGGCGTCAGTTCGACGTCCGTCGGGCCGCCCGCGCCGAAATTATCCGACTCGCCGCTAAGCTCATTGACATCATTGAATTCATCGGTTTTAACGAGGAAGTAATAGTTGCCGTCGATGCCCTGCGGCAGGGTAACGCCGAGGCTGTTGGTGTAACTCTCGCCCGCATTGAGATAACTGGCGTTCTCGGCGCGGCCGAGGAACGTGTCGAGTTCGTCAAACGATGAGTCGAGCGAGAGCCAGACGCCATCGCGCCATGTGGGCGAACTAGTCGCGCCCGTGCCCGTATTGGATACCGTCCATTGGACGACGGTCTGTTGGCTGGAAAAGGCAGTTTGAGGGGCGGTGACGTTTGACACCACAAGGTTCGGAAACGGTGAAAGCTGGGCGGCGATCGCCTGATCATCCACCGTGGAATTGTTACCGTCGCTCGCGTACTCAAAGAGCGAGTTGTCGGCATCGGTATGCACCACGACCCACCGCGGTCCGCTTGCATCGATTGGCAACGAGATGGATTGCGTGCGCACGATCGATTGGCCGGCCGCAACGGCACCCGTGAAGCTAAACGAGCCAACAAGCTGGTCGCCGCCCACGGTGTCGTCTGTGGAGAGGTAGACTCGGTCGACCCAAGTGCCAACCGCGTCGCCGTCGCCTGAGTTCGTAATGGTCCACAAGATGGGAATCGACTGCCCGGAGAAGGCTTCGATGGGCGCTACGATATCGCTAACGATCAGATCAGGAAGTGGCGGCAGCGTAAGTTCGAATGTATGCGACGCAAGGTTATTGATTTCATTCGTCTCCGGCTGCGCCGCGAGGGCATCTGTATCGGCGAGGATATGGTAAGTGCCAGGAACCACCGTGGCGCTCAGAGGCAGTATCACGGCGGCCGTCTTTGAATAGCCGGCACCGGCGCCTAGGGGGCTGGCACTCGCCGACTGGACGAGCAGCAACACATCGTCGCCGCTGAGGCTCGCATCGTTTGACAACCAGATCCGGTCGCTCCAACTGCGCCGCGCCGCAGCGTCGCCGTCGTTCCGCACGGTCCAACTCACGTCGATCGACTGGCCGAACTGTGCGGCGGCCGGCACGTCGATCGACTCGACAACAAGATCTGGCGCGGTGAGATCGATCGGCACCGACTCCACATTGTTCGTCTCCTCCGTCTCCGATTCGACGTTGCTGCGATCGGTCACGAAGAGGAGGTAGTGCGGGCCGGTAAGCGTGGGAGGAATGATTATGTTGCGGCTTACAGAATAGCTGGCGGAAACCGCGAGCGGCGTTTCGTCGGCGGCCGACTCTTGGACGAGTTGAATATCGGTGCCGTCCCATTGATCGTCGGCGGAGAGGAAGACCGCATCGAACCAATCGGCCGCCGCCGCCGCCGTTCCCTCGTTGGTAACGGTCCACGAGACTTCGACCGTTTCGTCCCAACCTGCCGCCGGCGGGCTTGATATCGGGGTAATCACAAGGTCCGGGGCCAGGAATAACCCGTTTCCGAAGTCCAATCCAACGACGATTTCGCCTACCGACAACTCGACTTCGTGAAGCCCACCGGTGTTGAAGAGCACAGAATCGTTCAGCGCCAGGTCCGGTGCGCCATCACCATTGAGGTCGGCCACCGTCACCCAATGCGAACGGGCTCCGACAGCCCCGATGTTGATCGCTGCGGCAAATGAACCGGTCCCGTCGTTTAACAGGACAGATACATCGAGAGACCGATTGTTCCCCACGGCCAGGTCGATGTCTCCATCTCGGTCGATGTCTGCGGCCGCGACGGTGAACGATTCATCCCCCGTTGCATTGTTCGTCGGGGGTCCAAACACCGCTTGCCCATTATTGAGAACGACCGACACCGTGTCGGATTCCTCGTTCGTCATGGAAAGGTCAATGTCGCCATCGCCGTCAAAATCGGCTGCAGCAATCGAATTCGGCCTGACGGAAACGCTGTAGTGGACTGCAGGAGCGAACGAGGCGGCGCCGTTGTTCAGGAGCACGGAGAAACCGCCGTTGTCCGTAACCGCGAGATCAAAGTCTCCGTCATCATCAAGATCGGCTGCCGTAACCGCATACGCGGCAACTTGTACGCCGAAACTTGCGACATTTGGGAACGCGCCGCTGCCATTGTTGAGAAAGACGGTGACGATTCCGGCCGTGCTGCTCGGGACCGCCAGGTCGACATGGCCATCGCCGTTCAGATCTGCTGCAGCCAGAATTGTCGGAAACAGTGCGCCCGTATTGTAGTTGATCGCGGGTGCAAACAATCCCGTGCCCAGATTCATGAGTACCGAAATAGTGGTATCGTCGTTGTTCGGCGCGGCGAGGTCCAAGTCGCCGTCGCCATCCAAGTCGGCCGCAACGACGTGCCGCGGATGGTTTGTGACCGCGTAGCTCACGGCCGGCGCGAAGAGTCCGCTTCCTTGATTCAGCAAAACGCGGATTTCGCTGGTCAAATAATTGGATATCGCCAAATCCAAATCGTCGTCATTATCGAAGTCGCCGGCAGCCACCGATGATGGCGTAGAACCCGCGTCCATCACGGCCGGGTCAAACGACAGGCCCTGCGGGAACGTTTGTCGCCATTCGGGTTCAAAGACTTCGCGGACAACGTAGTTACCCGCGGCAAGACCGGTAAACGAGTACAGACCTTGCTCGGTTTCCGGATCGATCATCATGTCGTCGTTCAAATCCACCGAGCCTGTCACGGCGGTCGCAACGACCAAGCCGGAGCCTTGATCGACCAGCTCTACCGTCCAACCGTCGAGGCCCGGCTCACTCAGATCATGCACGCCGTCGTTGTCGAGGTCGTGATACTTCTGACCGCGAATCAGGCCCGAAAAACCACTAGAAGCAAGCGCGTGGATTTCAGCGGCCGTCAAGGCTCGATTGTAGACGAGGGGCTCATCAATCAAACCGGCGAATGTGCCACGCGCGCCTGTTGAGAAGATCATACTGCCAATACGAAAGACCTCGGGCGTAGCGTGCATGCCAACATAGGACGCGTTGTCGTAAACAATCGATGTGGATCGTTGCTGTCCGTCCACATACAGGTCCAAGCCCGCAACGCCTAATGCGGGATCATAAGTTGCCGCCACATGATGCCATTCAAGATCCACGAGTGTCGGCGCCGCAGTCTTAACTCCGCGGCCCCAACCACCATTCGAATCGTACAGCGAGATATCGACAGCTCCATCGTCAAGAACGCGGAAGATGTATTGATCTCGCCCAAGCCCGGCCGATGTATTGTATTTGGAAATCAGTGTGCCGCCCTGGCTCGTGGATGTCCGTTTGACCCATGCCGAAAACGTGAATGGTTGATCGTTGAGATGCCCAAAGTTCAAGTTCGCAGAGTTGGGGACAACGACCTCATCATCCACTCCATCGAACGCGAACGCTTGTCCCCTCAGGCCAGGCGCATAGCTGGCGCCGTTCTGAAGCGAGCCGTCATTGCCGTTCCAGGCATCGCCGCCGTCGCCGTCGGCCGGCCACCAACTGACCAGGCCTGCGGTGACGGCCGGTGGGTTGTAGAGCGCTCGAATCTCATCGGCAGCGAGAGCTCGATCAAAAACGATCGGCTCATCAATCAGGCCATTAAAAAAGTTGTCGTTGTACGCGTCGCCGCCGATGTAAAAGTTATTGATAAGAGCTAGCCCGCTGGACAATGGAATAGTTCGATCTGGCGCCCCGTTGACATACAAACTCACTTGTCGCGTGACCGGCGAGTAGGTAACCGCTGCATGATGCCATTGGCCGGCCGTAATGACTGCATTTGAGGCCCACCACTTGTCATCACCACCATTTTCCGCGCCGATCCAGAGCCGGTTCTGGCCATCACCGCCATCCCAGATCTCATTAGACCCGCGCGCCGCCAAGCGTACGAAGAATTGACGTTGCGACCCAATACTGCCTATCCCGATCACACCTTTGCCCGGGTGGCCTCCCGAAGCACTTTGATTGAACCATGCCGCCACCGTTACGGCGGAGTCGCCACCCGCGAAACCGTTCAGCGTACCAGCAACTCGATCGTTGGCGCCATCGAGGCTGAATGCCTGGCCAATCTTGCCCGGCGCGAATGTGGTGTCTCCGACTAAGGTGCCGTCGTTGCCGTCCCATTCATCATCGGCATTGCTCTCTGCCGGCCACCAACTTACAAGCCCATTCGTGACGGACGGTTCACCAGACAGCAGCAACCGATCCTCGAGTGGTTCGAACCGGCAGCGGTGAATATAGAACTCCCTGCGTCGGCGCCGCTTTGTCCGTCGGCGAATTGTGGCAGCCGGGGACGAGAACCAGTCGTGATAAAGCCGCGACATGCAAGCTCCTCGCGCACTAAGGGAGATGCAAAATAGCATCTACTGAAAAATCGCTATAAGCCAAGCGAGCCATCCCAGAGTCCTTTCCAACAAAGTCGATGCCCTAGGAAGTAGTCGAACATGATCGAATCGCCTGCGTCACAAGGCGGTCTGCAATACAGTAAACAGTAAAAGCACAGCGGCTCCATCCAAGACATCGATATAACTGCCGCTTGGCACGTTGGTCCGGCGGTTACCATTACCGCTCCAGGTGACAATTTCGCCGCTGAAGTCGGCCGACGTTCCTACTCGGCCCGCGACGGGCGGGGGTGCAAGAAGCGGCGGGGCGTTAGAAGAAAGAATCGCGGCGATCGGTCGCGGCCGCCAGAATTCAAACGTACGACGCGTCCGCTGCGAGCGAGAAGCGGCCACGAGAGTATCCTCTCTGATAGAAGAGAAGCGCGTGGAGAATAGGCCCGGGCGTTGATTGTACCACCCCAGTGGGCGGTGTCCACTATTTGTGGCGATCCCTCGGTTTCGTAGGGAGGTGGGCTTGCTCAATCGGTTGTGAGCGTCGCCCTGCCAATCCAAAACACCAGCTCCTAAGGAGCACAGGAACCGCGGCCAACGAGGGGCGGGCATTAAATATCGTCCTCTCGATAACACTGTTGGATCACCGAGCAGTGGCGGTCTGCCACACATTCAACTGCTGTGCTTTCGGCGGACAGACCTAGCCGACGGCAGATTGGCCTCGGCGGTGCGGAGCAGCGCGGTTTGGCGAATTCCCCCTCACAGGCCGCTGTAATTGCTCGTGCCGCAACCGGCAAAAACCTAGTGGTAGCTGCCTCCAGCATTCCCGTCGGCTCGTGGTGCTGGACGAGCAGGGCTTCGACTCGACGCCGCAATTCAGCGTTCTCACGCAGGAAACTTCCAAATAGCCGACACGCTGGTCAGCCGACACGATCTCCAATGCGGCGATGAAAATGTCTTCTTCGTAGCGCGGACGTTCACAACTACATCTCTTTGCCAAGCACCGTCAAATACAATGCGAGATTCGCCCTAAAATCGTTCCCTCCTTGGCGAAAAATTACGAAAATCTTTACCCGCAAGCAGCTGGCGGGTCCGATCGCAGCTCTTCGTGGAGCCACGCCCGGGCGTAAGCCCAATAGCGATTAGCGGCTGTGACGGAAATATTGAGCGCATTGACCGCCTGGGGGATCGAGAGGCCGGCAAAGTACCGCAACTTCACCAGTTCGGCCTTTCGCGGGTCAAGTTGTTCCAGCCGGTTTAGTGCCTCATCAAGAGCGAGCAAATCTTTATCTTGCTCGACCACGGCTGGCTGAATCTGACTCAGTGCGATGCGTTTTGCCGAATGGCCCCTCCGAAGAGTTCGCTTCCGCCCTCGCTTGATCGATGAGAATCCGTCACATCCCCTCGGCGGCCGCCGCGAGAAAGTGGCCGCGGATATCCCACCAATGCGCTAGTTCGACGTCAACCAAGCGGAGATAGGCCTCGTGTACCAATGCCGTGGCCTGGAGCGTTTGACCTGGCTTCTCTTACGCCAATCTGCGCGCCGCGAGCTTGCGCAACTCGTCATAGACCAGCGGCAAGAGCTGTTCGGCCGCCGTGGATGCACTCGTTACCAGCAGCAGCACCATGACGGCCCTTGCCATCGCGACGATGACCGTGCTGCCGAAGTAGCTGCGGCTTGTGCGTCGCGGTCTAGCCATATGCCGGGAAGAGGCCCACCGGATAGTGAGTGCCGTCGGCCGGCCCACTTCCCTGGGTGATTCGGCCTCTCAGCCGAGTCAGCCTGACCGTTCCGCTCTGTATTGTCGGGCACGGCAGCGTGGATGGCGACGGAGCCGGCCGGGACCTCTGGACGGAATGGCCGTGGCTTCGAGCTTCGGCCGCGGTTCGGCTCAGTGTGACCTACTCCTGCGGTTGAGAAAGCAGCGCACCCGCGGGTTAATGCGATCGTTTCAGCAGGGCCGATTCCGAGACTTTCTTTTAGTCCTTGCGGCGTGACGCTATGCATGGCCAAGACGGAAGGGGAAATGACAGCTAGGTTTGCACGCCTCCGGCAGCCGCTTTGCAGGCGCCGGCGTGGCGACAAGTTCAAAATCATAAGTCTGCAAAACGACCCTCTTGAGCAGTGGATTGAGCTCTAGGTTGAGCGATGCGTTAGCCTCAGCGAACTGGGGAGCCTGGTCGCGAGCAGTGTTTAGCTTGGTGCGGCGCCAAGCGTCTGGAGGTGGTGCGTCGAAGAGTGCATCATCGAAAATCGACTTACCCGTAGCGCTGTTCATCGCCATGCCTGCAAGCCAGGTGCCATTCCGGCAGTCGCGCCAACGAGGGCGAGTGTCCTCCGCAATTTCCGCTTTTCCCATGAATCTGGAAAATCCCACCTGCAAGGTACCCTGCTCCCTCCCCCTAGTGCAGCACCCAGTAACCCGCCTCCCAGCATGCCCTACACGGGACGCGGCCACGCCACGAGAGCCGGCAGGGATTGCCTCTATGGTGCTATCGGTGGCCTCGAGCATGCCGCTGCACGCGGGTCTCTGCCGCTGAAAAAGGACTTGGTCAGCGCGTTACACCCGTTCGATACACCGCTGAACTTGGACTGGTGGCGTAGGTTCAGCGGAAATGTGGGGTCATGGGTAGCACTCTCGAGTACCTGCGAGGTCCCTATCTAGTGCCCGCCAGGCGAAGAAGTCATCTGCTACGAGCCACTCCATCCGGCGGCCAACTAGGCCTTGGAGGGTGGTGGAGGTGGTCATGGAGCCTAGATTAACCGGCCTGATTCTCCCCTTAGCTCGGCCCAGGAGGCGTCCAGCAACGAGCACGGGCATAGTTTATAGAGGTCCAAAAGGGTCGATCTAGTTAGCCAAATCGCTTACCTGTGGACCAGAATTCAGGCCACCGCAGGGGGAGTCCGTACCAGTGATAATGCCGTCCAAGCCCGTCCGGATCGTCACCGCGGTGGCTTAGAACGTACTCCAGCAGGGGCTCCAGGCCCTTCTTAGCCGGCATAATGAGGCGTCGGATGCCCCCAATTGCCCACTGCCACGGCAGCCAAATGCAGTTCTTGCCGAGGGTCTATCGGTCATAGCTAGCCGCCATCAGGCTAGCGGACCTGTGCGTGCCGCGACCTAGCGACGAGTTGCTCGTCATCCTGGGGCGTCCATTTCTTGAGCGCGTTGCGGTACCCCGCGGATCTTCTCCACGTCATAGGCCCGGAGTTTAGGTTCTAGCCGCTTGGCGGCCTGCAGGTAGGCCTTGTGGAAGGCGAGCAGGTGCGCGGCCTGAAGACTACAATTCTTTTACATTGATCTGCGGAACCATCTGCCGGAAACTCGCTGATCGAAAGGTACTCTCTACCAGCGTTGTTCGTTCCGACGCGGAAGCGATAGGTGCGGCTGTTTGCCGAAACTTGTATGTACGAAGGAGTCTTCTTGTTCATGTGGGACTCATTAAAAATGAACCATCCTGCAGTGAAAAAAATCATCTGCTAATCGCTCCTCGCCACTATGAAAGTTACAGACTCTGCGGCGCGGCCACTCTGTCCAGCCAGCGCTCATGGCCAGCTTGCCACCAGTCAAGCACCTCGTCGAATGTCCAGATCTCGCGGAAACCAGCTTCCGCTGCCGCTTGAGCGATCAAGTCGTAGATTCTTTGCGGATCCTCGAATGGCAGTGTTGGCGCTAAGTACCCTACAATTCCACGAATCACTGTATTGGCATCACGCCAGCCGGCGAACCGCTCGTGAAGTCGCGCAAACTTAGCTACCAGGAGCTGATGCTTGTGCCTTTGTAGCTCCTGGCTTGTGGGAGCAAAATGCGCCGATCGAATAACTAATCGATTCCCCTGCATTCGTAGCCGGTAACCCAGCCACGTCACGGCCTGCCGCCGTATATCGGTAATGGCCCACTCCGCACCAAGCTTTGGGCGCATGCCCGCCGCGCGAATAGCGGCGACCAGCTCGCGGTACAGAGCTACCGAGTCGTCGACAGGCCGACAGCCAATCCACAAGTCATCGACGTAAGTTAGCAACGGCGGATGAGCGTATGCTCGTCGCCAACCTCGATGTAACAGGTGGCTCAAGTATAAATCCAAAAGCGGCGGCGAAAGCGGGGAGCCCTGCAGAATGCCACGTCGCGACGGTCTCGCGGCGAGGTGGTCGACCAGGCAGCAAAACTCATCGTTGGGCACGTAGTGCCGCAGGATTTGCCGGAGGCGCGCGCGTGGTACCTCGTCAAAAGCGTTGCGGAGGTCTTCCGTAATCCAAATCGTGCGGCCCTCGGTCATCACCTGCTGAACCGCATAGGCCAAGGCCGCTAGTGTTCCACGCCGGCGCCAGCTATAGACATGCTCGTCGATTACCGGATCCAATAGCGGCACCAAGATTTGCGCCGCGCCGCGGGAGACAACGCGATCGGCAGCATCCTGTACCCAAATAGTCCGCTTCTCGGCACTCCCCGGCCGCTTCTCGACCAGGCAGCGTCGCAACTGTCCTCTCACATACGTGCCACTGCGAAGCAGATCACGGAGGTCCCGAACGAAGGGCCAGCCTGTCATGCGATCGATATCTAAAATCCTTTGGCCGTCCGGTCCAGGCGCGGGGCCGCCATTGGTCTGCAGATAATCTAGGGCGATCCCTAGATTCCGCTCATCGCTCACTATGGTTGGCAACCGCGAACAAAACTCATCGTACATTTGGTCGCCGCCATCCCATGCGTCTGCGGCAGCCATCTCGTATCGCTCGCGATACTCGGTGTACGGCCCGCGATGTTTGATGACGAATCCAAAGCCTGTTTCCATGGACATTGCTGGTCCCCATGTTGACATGCAAAGATGCGAGCCACGGCAGTGGGAGCAGATCGCTCCCACTGCATCGTGGACTCGCTTCAAAAAAAATGGGCGTTGCGGAGCGACAGCAACAGACCGGACAGGTCATAAGCGGCCATCTCCGCGGCGTGCCACTAGTGCAGCCGTCGCTTGGTGGCTTGTCACTTCTGACTCCGTCCACCCGGTAGGGGAGGTCCGCTCGAGGTGGCGCCGGTGGCAGATACTGTCCGCGCGCTCTCTCAGGGTCTCCGATCTTCCGAGCGTTGTCGCTCACTGGTCTCGGTGCAGCAACACCATCGGTGTTCCTGCACGGAGATCCCAGTGCCTGGTGTTTTGGTCTATCAGGCCAAGACCTTTATTCCATGCGGTCCTCCTTTTCCGACTTGGTGGTAATTGCGTCGGCTATCTCGCCGAATCCGCGGGCTCGGTACCCAGCGGCTCGGCAGTGGGTATCGGCAGCACTACGTGCATCGTGGCAGTCGCCGACATCAACGATGAGCGTCCTCTTCCTGGCCCAGGCGTCCTTGACGAGTCCGGCGTGACTAAGCCACTCGTCATTCCCTGCGGCCGAATAGATGATGACGTCTGTTGCCAGCACGGTTTCAGCAGCACGATTAAGCGTCATGATTACGCGATCGTGCAGCACGTACCTGCCACATGGTGGCGTATAGCCTGCTCCTTCCAGGCGCCAACCAAGCAGCAAGCGGGCCAGCTGCTCGCCATGTTCAACATTCTCGACGATGATGGCCACGGTAGGCAGCTGCTCGAGGGTCGTCAGGTAGCTTGTCACGCCCCGCAGGCCAATCATATTTAGTGCAGCCACGTTGCTGTCGCTGAGGCTCCGAGCGGCGCGTGCGATAAGGCGGTTGCGCGAGTCGTTCTTCCAAATCTGCGTTCGCTTTCGATCCAGCATGCAGGTGGCGGTGATTGGTTTCGACGTCGGCTGCAGCCAGGCCACCGAAATCTCCGTGCGGGGAAGCTCGTCGCCGGGCCGATAAATGACCGGTCCGAAGAGCCGCTCGAGACCGACAAATTCAGCTTGCCGCAATCGACGCTCGTCGCGAGCAAGAAAGCCGATACGGATGCTGCCAGGCGCCCACGTGAGAAAATCGATGCTCGTATGTGATAAGGCCAGCTCGGCGTCAAGGAAGATAACAAAACCCCAATGGAGTGTGCAGCAACCAGTGAGACCTTGGACACTGATCACATGAAACCATGGATGGCCAGCACGAGCATTCGGTGACCACGTGACCTCGCGCTTCGTCATGGCCTTCAGCTTAGTCCCCACGGCCTTCGAGTCCTGGTTGTTCTTAGCGACGACGAGGATGTGTGACGCCTCCTGAAGTTCAGCAAGCTTAGCGATCAGGCGAAGCCGCTCGGCGGGGTCGGGCACGATAGCCAGCGATCGCATCCGCCCTTCGGCACGGACAAGAAACTCACTGCAGAGCTGGCTAGGCTGCTGATCGGCCCATGACCACATCGCGGGCTGTTCGCGGCCTAGAGTATCGATGCCGTGCGCTTTGACCGCCGCCGCAACACGGTCCATCAGGCCGGCGCCGAATACCGGCCGCCGCCGTCGATCGCGCAGCGGGGAAGCGACACCGTCGCGAAAAGTCAGTGCCGTTGCCCCGAGCGGGCCCTGCTGGTGCGCGAACATCGGCTCGTCGGCGATCGCTGCGAAAGCCTCGCGGCCGATTGAGGCCAGATGAAGGGCATCGTGCTTGAAACCGGCCGTAGTGGGCTTGTTTTTGATGGTCAGTCTTGCCATGTCGTCGAAAAGTGAATGTTTACTTACGTTTAACTTTGCGGATTAACTGCGACGTCGGGCCTGTCGCTTTTGCTTATGCTTTGGCTGGCGTTTCTCGCGAGCAGTGCGGCCCTTGCCGTCATGAGTGGTTTGACGCTTGTTGCCAGTCTCGGCAAACGGGCCCAGATCGCCCTCGAACTGGCCCGTTGCGGCAATAACTCGTTGCCGCATCTCGGAGCTCATATAACCGAGCGTGCCGCGGCGGTTGCACTCATCCAAAAATCGCTCCAGCGCTTTTCGGGAAGTGAATCTACGACCGCCGATCTTTACCGCTTCCAACACGACGCCTCGATGTCCGATGCTGGCCCACCGGCTGATCGTGGCCGGATCCACGCCCCGCGGAGGCACTAATTGGGCTGCATCCCTGAACGAAATCAACTCTTCGTTTCGGTCGATCAAGGAATTGTTCACAGCTGTGGTTCCTTTCTGCATGTCCGACACGGGATGCACATTCTGCACAAGTTGCTAAGACGTATGAGTATCGGGTTACATCGTTGACGAATGACTAAACGTTCTCGCGCGAAAGATCACGGTACGCATTTTCAATACTAGATTCGCGCGAGCGGGTACTTGAAGCAATTCCAGCTTCGTCTGAGCGTGGTGCATTGAGCCTCAGCCCTCTTTGATTTTCTCGGGCCTAATTAACTGTCGCTCTGGCCTGTCGATCGGGCATGACTGCGCAACGTAAGTCGGCACTTCATGCGAGTGCGCTGCGTCGGCCGCGATCGCCTCGATCGCCTCGAGTGCCCGTTCACGCATACGTCGCGCAAGTGGCTGCAGCTGCGGGTACTGTCCCCGTGCCGCGAAGCTGCGCGCAATCTGATCCAGCTCATCTAGCGAGTTGACGAGCTCACGATAGAGCTCCACGGCGGTTCGCTGTTCCGGGGATGCAAATATGAGCCGGTAATTGCCGTGATCGTCCGTCTGGAGACGGCGGTGCTGATGCCGCCGCGACGCCGCCAGGATCGCGCAATGGATCTCGTTGTCGGGCACGCCCGTGAGTCCCGTTGCGCGCACTGCTGCGACGATTTCATCGCGCGTCCGCCAGCCGCTGTTGGCCATCACCTGTAATACAGCGTCCCGCAGTTCGGGACGTGTCCGCCTCAGCATGACCTCGGTGTGTTGCTCGGCCGGCGTTACCTCGCGGGCAATCTTGGCGGCCCGCGACACGCTGAGCTCGCCCCGCTCGACAAGCTCGACGAGCTCCGGGCTGCCGCGGCGTAGTACGGTCTGTGCGTACTCGATGCTGCGACTGCCGACGGCGAGCGTGGTGCCGGCGACAGCACTCGTTTTACCGTTTTGGACCGTGCTTCTCCGATTGCGCAAATTTGCGCGGTCGGGACGTTTGTGACCTCGCCGCAGATTTGCATTTGAGCGCTGGCGGGCCTGCTCGGCGTAAGCGTCGGCGAGTTTCGCAGCCACCATCGCCCGCTGGCTCTCATTCAAATGGCGCCGATGCAGGTTCGCGCTCAGCACGTAAGCGACGGGGTCGAATTGCTCGTCCTCGTCGATCGTGACGAAAGTTGGCTCCACGCCAGCCATCTCGCAGGCCTGCAAGCGGTTGCGGCCGTCGAGCACGTGGCCCTGATAAAGCACGATCGGCTCGCGCAGGCCGTGGGTACGGATATCGGTCGCTAATGTGTGCAGCTCGTTCCGGGCAAAGAGGGGGAACAGTCGTGCAGCTGGGTGCGGCCCAGGGCTAGCAGGATCCTCCGATTTCCACCGGCGTCTTTCGGGCATTTCTTGCTCTCCTACGTCCACCGATTGCGTTTGAGGGTCTTGCGGGCGCGCTTAAGGACCTCATCGGGGATCAACTCACCCCAGACCTTGTCGTATAGTTTGCGCTCAATCAGGTACTGCTGCACGGCGGCATCAGTGTACATGTCGGCCACACCGAACCGACGCGTTTTGGTTGCGATGCAATAACGAAATAGTGGTATCAGCTCGTTGCTGTCGTCTGTCAGAACGAAGTCTTCCACGTCATCGTCAGTCCAATCTGTATAGTCGGAATACGATGACGCCTCCTCAATTTCTGATCGTATCGCGCAGATCTGAGCTACAAGCGCGCACTGCATTTGTCTCACTTCTTTGGCCGCGGATAAGCGCAGCCGAAATCCGATTTGTTCAGCCAACTCGTTGAGAATCGTGTCGAGTGATGGCGGTGGTGTCTCTCCGCAATGTGTTTCCATGTGATTCTTTCTCCTTGATTTGGTCTAAGGTCATCCAGCATCGGCTACCCGCGGGGTCTGTTGATCGGGTCACTCGTCTAGTAGTCCCGAATCGAGGAGCTCTTTGCGAACCTCTCGCCGGTGAGACTCGCCTCGACGCGAGAGTCGGGAGGCGATCGACTCGCCGCATTTCGCTGCCGTTACCTCCGCAACCCAGCGCTCAAAAGCGCCGTTTGGGGATGACGTAAAGCGTCGATGGCCAATTGCAAACGACTCAAGTTTCACACCCGCCACACCGCGGGTGACCCATCTCCAAACCGTGCAAACGTTCACCCCCTCGCGTTTGGCCAAATCTGTCAGACTAATCCTCGGTTCGCGAAGTATGTCGCTCATGGCGGCATGCCGGAAAGAAAGAGCCATGTTGTGATCAACACGACTTAAGAATGCCACACTCTGCGGTGGCGTAGCCACGGACCTTGCGTGGCGTGATTACGCCACTTAAGACAGCCACTCCCGCGCAATGCGGTGGCCGATGCGGGGCCGGGTTTGGACAGGATTCGCCGGCCCCAGCTTCTTTGCGAGGCGTCTTATTACGCGATCGGGCCGCGCAACCCGCGTCTTCTCGGTGATTTTCGGCCCACCTATCCAGTCGCCCATGGCGGCGAGTACTACGTCGAGGCAAGCAGCTTCATCGGGCGTAACGGGAATAGGCTCGCCGCCGTCGAGCCTCACGTACGGCGGGTCCACGGATGTCATTATCCGCGCTGGCTTGCGATCGCCAGCAAGTTCAGCAGCATGCGCCGCTTCCCGCTGCAGGTCATTCCGGATTTGCTCGAAATAGTAGAATCCCTCGCGCCAATCTGCATCGGTAACGTCGTTAGCCGTCCAAATGATTTCTCTCAGCACGGACGCAGGGGTGTCCGGTTCATATGCATGCTGTACGACGCTTTCCACCTGATCCGGCGAGAGGTCCATTTCAAGCGGAAGTGTCCGGCCCAGCAAAGGTGTCGCCAATAGCTTTCGTACATAGCGGGCGCCAATGGACAGTGCCAGCTCATGGTAGCTAGTCGCCCCTGAAAAATGGTTTGTCATCGGCGTGGTCGTGTTTTTCAAGTTCGC
>JBBDWY010000026.1:0-7008 GCA_040902605.1 Pirellulales bacterium
AGTGGCCGAGGCGGGAGTCGAACCCGCACGGGGGTTGCCCCCCAACGGATTTTAAGTCCGTAGCGTCTGCCATTTCGCCACTCGGCCAAAAACCTGGTTTTATCCGATGCCAGGACCAGCAATTCTACTCGGAAACGCTGGCGCCGCAAAACGTCAGACCGCCCCCACGAGCGTGCGAGATGTGCACAGAGCAGGTGAGGCTCTGCGCATGACGGGTGTTGAATCGAATTCGGATAACGGCGGCACAGGTTGGGCTTTAAGCGAACGATACGCTATTAGTCGGTCACCTCCAATCGCCCGAAAGGATGAAAGCGGCCCAGAAGTAAGGCGAATTGGTGGCGTACGCGTCGGGGTCGTGTGGGACGTCGGCACCGCGGGGGACGATGATCTTTTGCACGCGGTCGTACCTCTCAAGCATCGCCAGTTGCGCTTTCCGCAGGGCCGTCAGCTTGTCTTGCTTTACGGTCCACAGTTGGCGGTAAAACTCCTCCATAAATACCTGGGTGGCCCGGTCCTCCACTTTCCAGAGACTTGTCACGCAGGTCAGCGCTCCGGATGATTGAAACGCTCGCTGCAGACCCAATACCCCTTCGCCTTCGATCACACGGCCGAGACTTGTCTCGCAGGCCGACAGCACCACCAGCTCTACGCCGCTGAAGTCTAAACCGGCCACTTCGAGCGCCGTTAAAATGCCGTCATCCTCCGGCTGGTCGCCCTCCGCCACTTTTGCGTCTATCGACACAATGGACCGGCTACGATTGGCGCCGGCCAGCGCTAATCCTGACAAAAGCCCCGGATGAAGCGCGCGAACCTGACCCTCGTCAATGAACATACTGGGCCGTGCCGGCTCGATGTCTTCGTTATCCAAGGCTGTGGGCGTGGCTTCGTCCGCAAAGAAACCATGGGTGGCCACATGCACATAGCGGTGTCGGGGCGCTTGGGCGCGGAAGGCTGCTTCGGTGGCAGCCGGGCCCCTTAACTCTTGCGGCTTGTCGGTGGCAAAGCGGTCCTGATACAACCGGCCGATGACCTCGACTTCGCGGCCCGTGCCAGGAAGGGGTTTGAACGCGGCTTTGGCAATTGCGACTCTTCCGGGATCGGCCTCGAAGTCCACATCTCCTACCAACAGCATGGAAGGAGCGTCAGGGGTCGCCGTGGCCGGGCGACTTTCCAAGAGTCTCGGCAATTCCTGCGGCACAGGGATCACCGCAAGCGACATCTCGTGCAATAGATAAGTGCCCGGCATCTTCCCCGGCAGCGCCGCCAGAGGAATGCGTGATACAAGGCCATCTGGCGAGAGCAAGACGGTCTCCGCCCCCTGCAGATGCTCCTCGAGCGGCAGCCAGATTTGCTCCCTCAGGAATTGTTGCGGGGGCAATTCTCCGGCGGCAGGTTGGTTGCCACTCCTCCCGCCGCCGGCGAGGATCGATCGTCGCCAAGCTTCGGCTGCGTCACGGAGCGCATCGACCGCACCAAGATCGACGCGCACCACGTCCCGGTCTTGACGCACAATGAAGGCCAGTAGCCGACGTTCCGCCCGAAATCCCTCTTTTCGCTCCTTCGCCGGGCTGAAGTGCGTGTATTCCAGGAAATCAATCAGGCCGACACTTGCCGGCAGCGCTTGTTGCAACTGCTGGGGTGTGCAATTAGCTGATTTCCTCTCTTGACGGAACGCTACGCTCTGGCGTGCCAGTTCGATTTCGAGGCGCTCTCTCGCGACGGTCAGCTCCTCGATCTGCCGCAGCCAGATGTCGCGATTTGTCGGGTCAGGCGTGGCGGAACTGAGCGTTGCCAGTCGGACTCCCAAGCTCTGAAATTCGTCGAACAGGCCGGCGAGATTTTTCGGAGCGTCGCGCCGCAGACGCTGCCACTGCGCCCGTCGCGAGTAAATCATCCCCTTCCAGAGAAGAACCGGCTCGTACATGGTTGCCGCGTCCACGCCGGCGTGCGGCGCCACGGACAAGTAGAAATCAATATCGACTCGAAACGTTTTTGAAAACGCAAGCTGCTGCCGCTCCGACTGCACATCGAACGTGCGCTGCAGGTGCCTTTGGTAGATTTCAAGCGCCTGACGCGACAGGAGTTCGGCTCGGTCGAACTGCCCCATCAGCTCGTAAAGCGGTGCCAGATTGTTGAGGCACAATGCTGTGTGCGGATGATCTTCGCCATGAATTTTCCTATTGATGTCCAGCGCCTTCTGGTAGAGCGGCTCGGCCCGATCGAAGTCGCCCATATTCTGATAGAGGACGGCCAGATTGTTGCGGCTGACGGCGGTATCCGGATGCTCGTCGCCCAATAGACTTTGTCGTATCTCGAGGGCTTTTGCGCAAAGCGGTTCGGCTTGGGCAAAATCACCCGTCATTTGGTAAAGCGCCCCCAGATTGTGCAGGCTCAGGGCCGTGTACTCGTGCTCGTCGCCATGAAGTTGCCTATTGACCTCGAGTGCCTTCACGAACAGCGGTTCGGCTCGGGCATAAACCCCCTTGTTCTGATACAGAAGAGCCAGATTATTGCGGCTGATGGCCGTGTCAGAGTGCTCCTCGCCAAGGAGCTTTCGTCTCATTTCGAGGGCCGCAACGCAGAGCGGCTCGGCCCTTTCATAGTCCCCCATTGCCCGGTAAAGAGCCCCTAAGTTATTGAGGCTTAAGGCCGTGCGCGTGTCCTCCGCGCCGTATTCTCGTTTGTGAATCTCCAGCGCTTTCACGTACATTGGCTCGGCGCGGGCATAGTCGCTCATGCGTTCGTATAGATAGCCGAGGCTATTTAGACTGGTGGCGGTGTCGGGATGATCGTCGCCGTGAACCTCCTTTTTGATTTTCAGGGCTTCGACAAGTGCCTGTTCTGCGGCGGCAAAATTCCCTAGCCGGTCGTACAACAAGCCCAGATTGTTGAGGACGCCGGCCGTATCAGGGTGACTTTCGCCGAGTAGCTTTTTTCGAATACGCAGCGCTTTATCGAACAGCGGCTTAGCCCGAACATTGTCACCGATCGAGTAATACAACAACGCCAAATAGTTGATCGCTCGAGCCGAATCTACATGTTCTTCAGTGAGGATCCTCGTGCGAATCTGGAGGGCCTTTTCGGCCGGCTCAATGGCGAGCCGATATTCTCCACGCTGGTAAAGCTCAAACAGCCGGTCATCCAACTTCTGAGCTTCTGTAAGCTGAGAGCGTTCTTCCGGGGAAAGTCGATCGAGCAGGCGAGTACGCTCGAGCGCCACTCGCGAATCGGTCACGCGCCAGTCCTTTGTTCCATGAAGCTTGGCGCGCACGTCCAACACTTGTTCGCGCGTCGCGACCGCTGCTTCGAAGTCTTCCAGTTGCTCCTCGTGGTCGGCGATCCACTCAAGCGACGCGGCCACCTCGTGGCTAACATCACCGAGGTGCTTCCGTTCGATGGTTAGCATTCGCCGAGCAACGGCGAGGGCCTGCTTAATCTGGCCTTTCTCAGCCAGCGCCTGGGCCTCGTCCCACAGCCGATTTCGTTCCGCCAGTTTCTCGCGTTCCTCGGCAAACGCTTGCTTGGTTGGCCCTTCGGACTGCTGTGCGAAGAGTGAGCCGTTGCAGAGCAATGCCGTTACAAGAAGCACGACTTGCCACAGGCGCCCGCGCGTGTCGCAGCGGATCGTGGTGCCGGCCACGTGAAGAGATGAGCCGCTCATGGCGGTTTCTCCGACGAGCGTTGGCCATCGAAAAGAGACGCGGACGAGTCGTTTCCCGCCGGAACGATTGGTAGATTATAACACTACGGTAGCGCTGTCAACCAGCGCTTTCCGCCGGTCGCACGAGCATGACGCGAGCCGAATGCCAGACGCATATCGTCCGCAGAGAAGGCGCGAGGCAATTGCAGGCCGCGGTGAGGCCGAAGCTGGTGTCGAGCGCCGCTGGTTGACGCATGATTCGACGAGGTATAATCGGTGAACTGCGACGGGGCGCGAAAGCCAACCAGTACATGTCCAACTCGTAAGCAGTCAGACCTCGCATCGAGTCGGCTATAAGAACGGATTTGTTTTCGTGCAGCACGTTGGCCCAGATATGACCGAGCCGCTGGCGACACATGACTTCGCGGACGGAGGACTTGATGCGGCCATTGCATTCTTTCGCCGCACGCGCAATGAGCTGCGTATGTTACGGCTGGTTCGCGTCTCCACCGACTGGGTTCGCTTGTTCGATATAAACGGCGACTACTTCGAATTGCGCGGGCTTGGCTATGCAAATCCCGAGATCATTCCCGTGCTGAAGTCGTTCGACACGCCCTTCAATCCGGAGTCGATCCACGTCCCGATTGCGGCGCCATACAAGGAATTCAAGACCGGCCGCCGCTACCCGTGGGCCGCCGACCGAGTCATGTGAGCCGGGGACATATTTCAATTAAGCACGAGTGGTGGGAACAATAATCAGTTCACCTACCTTGTCATCTTTAATGAGCACCGCCAGCCCGAGGGCAGGATACCAGCGATAGATCGCGTCGATGCCATCCAGTCGCAGGCTGTGCTTGATGCTGAGTCCTTGTGCCGGAAACTCGCGCTCGACGAGGCGTTCCAGCTCGGCTTTATCCATGCCAATTCGCAGCACATGGCGCGCTGTCCCTAAGCCGGCGCCGCGCAACTCGATCGATGCTTTGTCGTCGCCCATCACGCGGATCGCCAACAACTGGCTGGTTGCTAACAACTCGACTCCAAGTTCGGGATAACTTATCCGCTCCAGCCGAATTCCCGGAATTACCGGGATGCGGGTCGTCGTCCCCAGCGCTGCGACGACCTCCTGCGGATCTTGAATGAGATCGATCGTTTGGCGGGAAGCAAGCGTGACGGAGGTAACCGGCCGCCATTTTGCGCCGCGCCTACGCTGCAACTCTTCCTTCGGCTTTGGTTGGATGCCGAGCTCGCGGCAAAGTTTTTCATACTGTTCGTAGGCCAGAGTCCACCATGCCGAAGAGGGATCGGCCTGGGTCAAATAGTTTCGTTGCAGCAGATCGACGGCGTCCTTGCGGCCTTGTTCTCCCTTCGTGGCTGCCAATAGAAGCGCCTTATTGTAGTCGATCGCCATGGACAGGAAGTGTGGCGTGGGAGAGGGAATACCGGTCGGCACGTTGGCGGCCGAGCGGCTGGCGGCTTCAAGCCGTTGGGACGATTGATCGAGGCGCCCCGCGGCGAGATCGGCCACCGCCGCATTAATCAGCGCTACTTGGCGCTCTGCCGGATCGACGACGTCGGTTTCGCCCGTCTGTTGCAAAGCGGCTTCGAAGAACTGCTCCGCTTGCCCAACTTGCGGCCCTTTGGGACTGATCATGTACGCCAGGCCCAAGTTGATCTTGGGAATGACCAGATCCTTCTTCAAGGCTAGAGCTTGACGAAGCGAGCCGACGGCGTTCCACCACAATTCTTCGTCGATGCCGCGGACCCGAGCCTCCAAAGTTTGCGGCCGCCGGTAGAACGCACCCAGGGCGAGTTGGCCCAGGTTGTACTTGCGCAAGTCGTCGATCTCTAAGGCGTCGCAATAGAGCATCAACTGCGCGAACCCGAGATTGGCCCAGGCCTCGTAGCAATCCGGAAACTCTTTTGTGACTTGTCGGAAGCAGCGTTCGGCCAAGGCGTATTGCTCAACCTGCAGCAGAAACACCCCGTTGCGAAACGCGATCATCGATTCCCACAGGGGGGCGCGGTCCATCTGGTCGATGCGCTTCATTCGTTCGGTCCACGAAGGATGACTGGTTCCCTGGCCCTCGAATGAAGAATACTCCATATCGAGCTCGAGAAACCGCCTCCAGCTGTCGATCGCTCCTCGCATTGAGAACCCGGCCTTCAGCGCGATTTGGGCGCCGAACATATCCGCTTCCTCTTCTTGCTCGCGGGTAAACGCCCGTGACGTAATCGTTCCCTCCGCCGGGTTTTTCGCGACCGTGTGTCCGTGCACATGATGACCCAATTCATGACCCAGCACGAACGCCACCCGGTCGGCGTCGCGCTGTCCTATTTCCTGGATCCAACCATTCAGGACTGTCAGATATGGCTCGACTTTCCCATCTTCTGTTTTCCGGCAGGCGGCGAAAGCATTAATATCCGCAGTCGCCTGGATTGGATCGAGCACCGGAGGCCAGATGTCAAAGCCATCGGGGCGCTCGACGTCTAAGACCGCGATCAACCGCTCCCACACCGCCTTGACCTGCTTCTCATCCGCAGGATCAACCTGCGAATTGGGCTGCGCCAATGCTATCGTGGCATGGGCCAGAAAGCACAGCATACCAAAGCATGACCACACACGGACAAATGCTTGCGAAACGTTCTTCATGGCGCACCTAAATCGCATGGTGGTTCAATTGCACGGCTCTAGAACTATCGTGAGGAGCACGGACATCATCGCCGTTGAGGCAGTTATTCCTCTTCCGGCTCTTCCATCGGCGCTCGCGCTGAGTCGGCGACCGGCGGCACGAATTTGGCTGCATATGGGGTTGGGGCATCAGCCGCCGGAATCGCTCTCGCATCCAACTTCGCGGCCATGGCTGGTGCGGCAAACCTGGCGTCGGCCACCCCGGGCACATTTGGAGCCGCATATTGCGTTGGGGCATTAGCTGCTGGGATCGTCCGCGTACCCAACTTTGCGGCCATGGCCGGAGCGCCAATCTTTGAGTCCGCCACGGCCGGCACATTAGGGGTGGCATATTGTATTGGCGCGTTAGCTGCCGGAATCGTTCTCGCATCCGATTTCGCGGCCATGACCGAATCGCCAATCCCCGCGTGGTCTGCCGAGGGTAGCTTGTCAGCCGCAGGTCTTGACAATTTTGCCGGCAGCGGTTTCTCTCCAGCCGCCCCGCATCCGACCAGCCCGAGCAGCACCGCACAGATCGTTGTCAAACGCATGAATGCCTCCGCAATCCGGAAATACGCCGGTTCCAAGGGGACAGACGCCGCCGCGATGGGGTTTGACGAGTGAAAAAAACTTCGGGCCGCCCGCCGCGAGGATGTCCCTGGTTTAGTTGAAAAGGTGGTGGCTCCTTCTCCCGGAAGTT
>JBBDWY010000027.1:0-6909 GCA_040902605.1 Pirellulales bacterium
CAAAATCCACCAGTTGTATCCGGCGGGCGCCGATCGCTGCCAGCTGCAACGCCACCTGCCGGCCGATCGCACCAACGCCGATTACGGTAATTAGCATGTCGGCGAGGCGTTCGGCCGGAACCAGTTCCTTTTGGCGGGCAAAGCGATTACTAGTAGTCTCGAATGTAGCCATACTCGGCCTCCTCTTCTGAGCGCTCAAAAGCCAGATAATCGCTCCATGCGTCGCGCCACCAATCATCGACGAACTCATCCTTGCCGTGTGACGTGGATTTCATCTCGGCAGCCGCCTTCTTGGGCGGATCCGGCGGCGGCACGCGGACATTCGCGAGGTACTCTTGCTGCCAAAGCGCTACGTCGGATCCGGCAAACGGCCGGCTGTAGTCGACGTCGACAGGAACTTCGATGTCGGCGCCTGGGCCAACGTTGTAGCAAAGACGGGCATAGCACTGTCCGCCGCGGGCGAGGATGAACATCACGGCCCAATCGGACCGGCCAAACACCCTTGCGAACGTAGCTTCATCGGTCGAACTTGGCTGCGGCGAGTTACCCGGATGTGTATGGACCCAGATTCTGGCGAACTGCTCCGGCCGCCGGTCCGCATCCACCTGATCGTCAAAAAAATCCGCCACCGACTGGTCGTCGAACTCCACGTGCGCCCAGCCGCAGTCCTGCTTTACTAGCCGCAGGTCGTCAACAAACAGCAGGTCGTGCGCAGCCGCAATCCCAAAGCCGCCGATCTCGGTATCACCCACATCGCGCAGGAACGAGAGCTTCGCCCAAGCCGTGGGGCTGAACCGCAGCACCGTCTGGCGGCGCCTCGTTTGCATCGTCTCTGTCTTCTTCTTCATGGCACTTAGGGCACCTTTCATATTCGTTGAGGCAACCTGGGCAGACGCTATTGCGGCAATGTTGGCAGCGCCGCAGGCAGCGCCGGCAGTAATTGTCGTCACAGGCGGAGCAACCGGGGATGCATCCTGAGCAGCAGAATTCGTCGCAGCCGCAGCACGTTACCTCGCAGCCCTCGCACAGCGTCACGCCGCATTTCTGGCACACATAGCTGTCGTCCTCGCTCACCACCGCGCCGCAGTCTGAGCATGTTTGGCCGTACCAGAGCGCAAGCTCCACGAAGGCGCTTTCCGGGTTGTAGTTCCGCAGCACTCCGGCCACGAGCGTAAAGAAATCCAGCAGTCGGCCCTGCGCAAGCGCCTGGCGAATGGTCTGTCGGCCTTCTCCTTCGCAGAGGATTTCGTCCATCACGTGGGGATGCGTGACGTTCTCGCGCGACTCGGCCGGATGAGGATCGCTGGCGATTGCGCGATAGGCTGGAACGTCGCCCTCCGTGGCACAGCCCCAATCGAGCCGGATCTCAAAGGGTCCGAGATAAATGCGTTCGAGCTCCAGTGGTTCGGTCGTCACCGACAGCCAGCGGCCCCGCAGGTCGAAGCTTACTTCGTCGAACTCCTCACCGAGTGCGACCAAGTCCCGGTAGATATCACTGGTATTGGCGGTCGATTGAGTTGCGGCTAGGGGAGACATTTGACACAGTACGGACTCCAGCTCTGATTCAATTGCAGCAATGGTGTGACGCAGGTCGGTCGAGATCTCCGCGGCCGCCAGTTGCCAGCCGCGCAGCTCGGCGCGGCGAATCTGTCGCACGAGCTCTACGCAGCGATGCCAGGAGCTGACGGGCAGGCCGATGAGCCGCGCCCGGCTGCTCGAGGTGGCGAGCTGGGCTCGAAACGCCACGGCCAGCCGCAACAGCGGTTTATTGATCGGAGGCATGTGGGTGTTTCCTCGCAATCGCAAAAAAAAGTTAAGGCAGGCTGCCGAGCCAATGGGACGGCAGCCTGCCACAAGTCGCGAGACGAATTGCGGAGAATCAGTCGCGCAATGTCAGCAGCACGCTCCCTCGATCTTCGTCGGAGTGATCGACACCCGGTCGCCTTCGGTGAGGACTTGGTCGCGCGGGACCGGTTGGCGATTGACGCGGATGAGGTAGTTTTCGGCCTTGGCATTTTGCATTTCACGCTCGAAGAGTTCCTGCACCGTGGTGCCGTGCTGGACGTCGATGTAGTCCGCGAAGCCGGCTCCGTCGTTGTTCACAAAGAGAATTCGCATGTACCTGTTTCCTTTCGATTGTTAGTGGTTTGTAAGTAGTGCGCGATCAGCAGATTGCCGCCGCGCAATAGTTCGAGGCCTTTTTCTTTAGCTGTTGCCTCAGTCGGGGGTGTTGGCATCTTCCACGGTGCGGCGCTCGACGTGACGGGCGCCGCAGTGCAAAACAAGATCGACCATGATGTAATCCTTATGAAAATAGAGAACTTAATGCTTGAGAAATGGCGAAATGCGGCCGCTCATTCGGAAGCATGCTCGTCCGGCGGGGACTGCCCCAGCAAGGCTGGCCTTTGACGGCTGGTCGACAGCGGCGGCGGCTCGTCGGGCAGGATCTCGCACACCAACAGTTCGTTGAGCTGGTCCGTGGCTTCGCTGCGTTGGGCCGCCGCGATCGCATACCAGCAAAAGCCCAGAAGGACAACAACTAGTAGAAGTCCGCCAACGAGTTTCGTCAGAGGGACGAGCATCGACTCCGTTCGCCGCTGGGCCGCGATTTGCCGCCGTTCTTGTTCCAGAACATTCCAACCCGTATCGAGCCGGGTCCGCTCGGCCTGCAGGTCGCGGTGGACGCGGACGATTTCCTGGCGAGCCTGGGCATCGGCGTCGACGAGCCGGCGCGCGCCACTGGCCACCTCTTGGTTGAGTTTGGCCATTGCCGCGTTTTGCTGGGCCTGGCGCTCTGCGGCTTCGAGCGAGATTCGGGTAGCCCGGTCGTCACAGCCGCTTATCAGGATCAAACCCACGATCCACGGGATCGCGATTATCAGACTTTGACTTGGAAGCATGGGCCCTCCATCGAGAAAGTACAAGTTGCAATAGTTTTTGGAGTGCTTTGCGGAGCCGCACCTCGCGACATAGTGCGAACACTGCTGCGGCCAGCGCAACTACGAGAACGATGATTACTAAAGCGGTCACGTGCAGAAGCTCCTGGGATCGCTGAGAGCAAGCCAAGGCGCCGTTAACGCTGTGATCGCGCCACATTGAGAAGATTGCAGCCGTGCATGCGATGCTCGGCACAATCGTCCGAAACCTAAGGCGCCCTCAATAGGTTATGACACACTTTGAGTGCCAATTTAGCGTCACGCGCTTATGATCCGGAACGCAGGCAGGTCACTTCCGGCGCGATTGGAGCGAGCGCTCTGCTTGGGCGATAAGTTCCGAAGCCGCCATGCCCAGCACAGGACAGATGCGAAACAGCACGTCCACGGTGGGTGACTTATGGCCGTTTTCCAATTGGGAGACGTACGTCCGGTCGATTTTAGCTTCGAACGCCAGCTCTTCCTGTGAGATGCCGGCCGCCTTCCGCGATCTGCGAAGAGCTTCTCCCACCAGCACGTTGCGACGATTTTTTCCCGGCATGCCGGGAAAGTATCGATAGCGGCTGCTTCCGTGTCTGTGGACTATTGTGGTAATTATATACTTGACTCATCAACCTTCATTTGATAAAATGAAGGTATGAGCAACATTTCTGACTACCCGAAGTCCCTTTTGGAAGCCGTTCGTTACTTTTCCGATCCAGACGTGTGCCACACGTTTATGGTCAAAAGCAAGTGGCCCGACGGCAAAATCACCTGCCCAAAGTGCGGCGGGCAACATATCGGCGAAATCAAAAGCCGCCGAATGTTTCAGTGCAAAGCCAAGGAATGCCGTAAGCAGTTCTCTGGCAAAGTGGGGACGATCTTTGAGGACAGCCCGCTAGGACTCGATAAATGGTTCGTCGCAGTCTGGATGATCGGCAACTGTAAAAATGGGGCAAGTAGCTGCGAGTTGGCTAGAGCGATCGGCGTTACTCAAAAGTCGGCTTGGCACATGCTCCACCGCGTTCGGCTTGCCATGAAAACTAAGACCGCCCGCAAAGTCTGTGGTGAAGTCGAAAGCGACGAAAGTTTCATCGGCGGAAAAGTTAAGAACATGCACAAGAGCAAGCGTAAGGGCAAGCCGCGTGGCGGCACGTCCGGCAAGGCCGTGGTTCACGGCATATTAGAACGCGGCAAGGATATCCGCTGCACAGTCGTCCCAAACCATACCAAAGGGACTATTCAACCGCTTGTTCGTGCCAATGTCCGTCGTGGGAGTGATGTCTTTACGGACGAATCAACCACTTACGCGGGTTTGGATAGCGACTACTTCCACAGCGTTATCAATCACATAATCAGCTATGCCGAGGGCCGGGTCCACACGAACGGTTTGGAGAACTTTTGGAGTCTTCTTAAGCGGTCGATTGGCGGAACTTATGTAGCCGTTGATCTTGCTCATCTTCAACGCTATGTCGACGAACAAGTGTTTCGTTTCAACAAGCGGAAAGGGACGGATGCAACACGGTTTTTGGAAATCATGCTGTCGGTAACTGGCAAACGGCTGACGTATGCCGAGTTGATTGGTCATGCTACTTAGACTTTTTAGCCTTGGCTTTTCGTCTTTGTTTCTTAGCTTCGTAACGACCTACCTGGGCGTCCAGTTCCTTTTTAGGAACTTGGATTAAGATTTTGGTAAGATTGGCAAAGGCTTTGTAACCGGGCGGTTTGGTTGTCATCGGTTTGTAAAGGAGTGATTAGAATGACTCAACAAAAACGCGGATCATTCAAAGCCAAGGATGCTGCCGGGAAAGAATATACGATTGAAAAATGGTTCAATATGCGGGAGGTCGATGATCTGGCAACAGGTACTACAACTTTGGTCGAAGTCGGAGTACCACGTCTCCAACTAGCCGATGGAACCGAGGTACGGTGGGTGTCTACGGGCGTATACGACATCCAACTTGCGACCACCATTCGTGTAACGTCTGCTGATCCCACGGCACCGTGATTATACGCCACCTTTCAACTCCGCTTACCCGAAAGTTATTGGCCCACTCATCGTCACCAGCGGAAGGATACCTCCCACAGCGAAAAATAGTGCCACCAGCTTCACACTCATAAATCAGTCTGCCAGCCGGTGGCTCACTTACAGTGGAATCTATCCACTCGGATAATGATGTAGCCGATCCGTCGGGCGCTACACGAATTGTCGGGTTATCCCAATTCTCTAAAACAGTTTCGGTCATTTTGCCACTTTTATTCTGATGAGTCAAGTATATAATTGCCACTATTGTCTACAATCGCCCCTGGCAGTGCAGATAGGTATTCGCAGCACGCCGGTTCTTGAGCAGGATGCGGACTATATGGTGGTCGCAACAATTCTCGATTTGATTGGGAGAACAGCTAATGAACTCATTCAAGCTAATCCTCATGGCAGCCCTTTGGTTGGGCACCATCCATCAAAGTGCAGCAGCGCGATATCGCCTCACTGATTTGGGCGACCTGCCTGGCGGAGATAATTCGAGCGTGGCGCTTGGCCTGAGTGAGGACGGGCGATTCGTCGTTGGTCGAAGCAGCTCGGACGCAGGCCAGAGGGCATTCCTGTGGCACAACGGTAACATGATGAACTTAGGAACGCTTGAAGGCACTCACAACTACAGCGAAGCACGCGGCGTAAACAACGCGAGACAGGTGGTCGGCACCTCACTCATCGAGGATGTTAATGGTGGGCAATCGGGCAATCGCCCCTTCCTCTATACGAACGGTTCGATGCAGAATCTCGGCAGCCTTGGGGGTGACTATGGCTTCGCCAATGCGATCAACCAGGTTGGCCAGATCACTGGCCTTTCGGCCGACCAGCATGGGGTCACGCATGTGTTCTTGTACTCCAACGGAAACATAACCGACATTGGCGACCTGTCTGGAGGCGGAAACTACAGCAACGGCTACGGCATCAACCATCAGGGGCAAATTGCCGGCGTGAGCGTCGGTGCAAACGGCGACCGTGGGTTCTTGTGGGATGGAGGCCCGTTGATTGACCTCGGCGACCTGCCGGGGGGCAATAACTCCAGCAGGGCATACGCCATCAATAGCCTGGGGCAGGTTGTTGGCGAGAGCGGCGCGGCCGGTAGTCCTATCGGGCATGCGTTTGTTTGGCAGGACGGCACGATGACTGATCTCGGCGTGCTGTCCGACGGAAGTCATTCAAGTTACGCGCTGGGGATCAATGACACCGGTATGGTTGTCGGCAAGAGCTACAGCGATACAAGCGAGCGGGCATTTGTCTGGGATGCCGTTTCCGGGATGCATGGCCTCAATCAACTTCTAGACGGGTCCGGAGCCGACTGGATACTCCTTGGCGCGCAAGCGATCAACAATCTCGGACATGTTGTGGGCACGGGCATCACGCCTGACGGGTTTCAACATGGGTTTCTATTAACCCCTATTCCCGAGCCGTCGGGATTAGTCCTACTTAACTTGGCGGGTATCACGTGGATTTGCACCCGCTGGATTCGCCTGCGCTGATGAACTATAGAAGAGGGCAAAGAATGAAAGAATACTCCGCGGAAATAGAGTACTTCATTGGCAATAATGCTTGATTAAGATGCCGCCATCACACGCGGCTCATGTTGAGTACGAGGTAAGGCCACTATTGCTAGCCGTCCGACGGCGCCTGCCAGCTCGCTCATTTGAAGTCGGGTATAAGCGCTGAGGGTGAGATTGATGTCGCTGTGGCGCGCCAACTTCTGTGTCAAGGCCGGCGCGACGCCTGCTCGCGCGAGGCCGGTGATAAACGTCGTCCGCAGCGCATGAAAGTCGACGACCCGGTCGTCGTCTATAGCTACGATCCCGGCTTCTTCAAGATCCATCTGTAGCATCTTCGCCGATTGCTGCCACCAGGATCCCGGCCAGACTAGCTCATTTGGATCCCGTCCCACTAGGTAGTCGCCCCTGAAAAATGGTTTGTCATCGGCGTGGTCGTGTTTTTCAAGTTCGC
>JBBDWY010000028.1:0-6877 GCA_040902605.1 Pirellulales bacterium
GCGCCAGGCGGACGCGAATGGAAGTCCACTCAAGAAGGACTTTTTCAACGGGCTGTTAGACTCTTCTGTCTTTGGCAGCTTGATCGTTAGAACACCGTCGTGGTACTCGGCTGCTACTTCGCTGTCCGTCACTGCACACGGCAGAGTAACAGAGCGAGAGAAACTGCCGTAACGGCGTTCGAGACGATGGAACGTCCGGCCCTTTTCTTCCTTTTCTTCTTCGCGTTGGCCGCTGATCGTCAGTACGTTGCCACTGACTTGAATATCAATGTCCTTGGCCGTAATGCCGGGCAGATCCATCCGCACATCGATCGCCGTATCGGTTTCGGACATATCAAGCGCGGGAACCATCGCTCCGGTGAACCAGCCTTCGCCTCCGTCGCCCAAAAACCGGGCGCGAAGCTCGTTCATTTCTTCCTGCAGCGCCGTAAGTGGATCGCGTCGCCACAAGGAAGGCAGGCCGTCGGGCCTGCGAGTCGTTAGTGTGCCAGCCATGGTTGGCCTCCTTTCTATTGGAACACACGTTCGTCAACTTCAGAAAACTGCAAACCATGTACCTCTTCGATCGCGCATTTGCGAACGTAGATCAGGGCCTCATGCCTCCTTTCGCAGCTTCTTGGCCAGCCTTTACATCTGGAATTTGCTTATGTGTCGGGATAGCACATGTGTGCAAAGTCGATGCGCCGGCGAACGCGATATGTCGGCAATTAAATGCATGGATAGCATGATCGAATGCAAAGAGTGGCGGTACATCATTTGCGTTGTTAGGCGATCAGCTACCACGTCCCGGTGGAAAGATCTAATCAGTCGAGCGGAGAATTAGAATGAACATCCCTGCATTTCTGGATGAGCGGCAATGTTGGTACGAGCGCGTTCCGCATCCGCCGACGTATAGCGCACAACGCTTAGCGCAGGCGCTGCACGTTCCGGGGCGTGAAGTTGCCAAGACTGTCCTGTTGCGTGCCAAGCGGAACGGTGGGCATCAATTCGTTGTGGCGGTGGTGCCGGCTACCAAACAATTCGATTTCGATCGGACTGCCAAATTGATTCGTGGCGGCAAGATTCAGCTCGCCACGGAAGTCGAGATAGCGGAGCATTGCCCCGACTGCGACTTCGGCGTGCTACCGCCATTCGGCTCGCAATACGGCATGAAGACGATTGTCGATTCGAGTTTGGCCGATGACGAAGAGATTTGGTTTCAAGGCAACACCCATAACGAAGCCGTTCGGATGAGGTTCGACGACTTCCAGCGGCTTGAGAAACCACAGGTCGCGCCCTTTGCTTGTTAATCGCTAGATGTCAGGTATCGCGATGTTGATGTCAGATCCGGGCATTATGTCCAATGATCGTCTCGACCGAACAACCTGTTTGGAATCCTCTCGAAGACGTGGCAGACGATGGCAAGCGTTGCCCGATTTGCGGCGGGCCTCTCATAGCCGTGCATTGCATCGCCCGCTGCATGCGCTGCCACAACGTGATCGATACGTGTTGTGAGGGCATCGGTCCGAACCCAATGAAGCTGACGCATTCTGAGTCTCCGTCGGCCAGCCACGGCGCGATCGATAAAAAAGTAAGTTGAAGGGGTCGGGCTACAGCCGACTCGCCTACTTGTTTCGCCTGATTCGAAGAAGACTACGGTGCGAGTAGTTAGAGAGTCCCGCCGCCGGTAGCGTGGTTTCGTTGTCGCATTGGATTCAGTTTATGGTGCCGACGCCGACGAAGATCACAAGAGTACTGGCAACAAGTTGAAACCAGCAAGCAACCGTTTTCAATCAAACAGCCGACGTCCCAGTTCGGCACAAACCACACTCACTTGCTGCGATATCGGCTGGGTTGTATCGATCGTTATCGAGGGATCGTCAGCCAAGAGCGGCTGATAATCTCGCGCCTGGAGATCATGTAGTTCCGTGCGGGCTTCCGACTCGCTTTGGCCGGTGTCGACACGCTGCTGAATGCGAGCATAGGCGATTTGACGCGGACATGTGCATTGAACATGCAGCGTTTCGGCACCGTATCGATAGCCCAGGTCATAAGCACGCGTTCGAAGACCATCCGTCAGAAACGTTCCATCGAGAACCACGGACTGTCGATCCTTCAGATGTTCGCTCGCTTGACGAAGAAGCTCCTCATAAACGCGGCTGCGCATGTCTGGCAGGTAATGTCCTTCCCCATAACTGGCTGGCACTTTGCTGGGCCCTAACATCGAATGGCGAACGAGATCGGTAGAGATCGATTCGACGCCCAGAGTATCTGCCAGTTTTACCGCGAGAGTCGACTTGCCTGTTCCCATCAGGCCGCCGACGATCAGCAGCACAGGCGGCCCAAGCTTTTCAGCGTAACTGTCCGCCAAATCGACATATTGACGAATGAGGTCAGCGGATGGCTGAGAAATCTTCGCCGCTAATTGCTGATCGCGAAGCAGCGCAACTTTGGCCCGCACCAAAGCCCGATAACCGGCGTAAAAGGCAAGCAAGGTTTCGGGGATCTCGTCTTTACATACCCGTTGATACTGCGAAATCACCACTTCTCCGACTCGGCCATCGCCCAAACGCCGGCACTCCATCGAAAGAAAGCTTAGTTCGTCGGCAATATCGACGGTACGAAGCTCGTCAGAAAACTCGATGCAATCGATGACTATCGGGTGGCCGTCCAGATAAATGTGCTCTGGCCGCAGGTCGCCATGGCCATCCACAATGCGGCCGGTGGCAACACGTTTATCGATCAATTCGGTTCGGACGTTGAGATACCGCAGTTGGGCACTCTGGATTCGACGCAGGCGAGCACGCTCCGCTGGCAGTGACTCGAGAAGTGCCATCCCATTGGCCCGAATGTGGCGGTCGAGAGCCTGGCGGTAGTCGTCCGAACTAAGCGGTTTCGGTAGCAGTCCGGCGTAGAAGTTAATAAGATGCTTCGCGATATCTTCTGAGTCTTCCGGCCGCAATCGATTTTCACTCAGGATAATGTCCAGCGCCGTATGTGCCGGAAGCCGAAGCATTTTCACCACCCAATCGACTTCTTGCCCGCGGCCATTCAACTCGAGCAATCCACTTGGATCCTGAGTTATCGGCAACACATCGATGTAGACATCAGGGGCAAGTCGCCGATTGAGACGTAGCTCCTCTTGGCAAGCGCGATGCCGTAGTTCTGCTGTAGAGAAATCAAGAAACTCGAATCGCACAGGCTTTTTGAGTTTGTATGCATTGCGGTCAGTTAGAAAGACCCACGAAATATGAGTCTCAATTAGCTGAACCGAGCTTGGGTGCTCAGGGTACGACGAAGGGTTGTTCATTAAGTCGACAACGCTCGCCGCCCGAACAAGAGCAGTTGCGGTGCTCATCGCCGCCTCTTTCACCGTTTCATTGAGCCGTTGTTAAATGTGGTTCAAACTCGGACGAGGCAACATACGCCCGCGTGCCCACAGCTGTCTTTGCAAAAAGATTTTACGCGATATTATCGTCGGCGGTCGCCTTTGGTGTGCTCTTTCGCACATTAGCCGTCGGTGGATCGTTGATCCCACACTTAAGTATCTGAATTTCTGCAGTCAATATGCGACTGTCAGAGCTTGGCATCGCCATTGCTCATCTTGTTCAAACGTCGTGCCATTTGGGCTGCACTGGCAGCCGGCGCAGGCACTTTCTGTATCCAATTGCTCGACAGCATTTTTATTTACCGCCACGAAGTGGAAAAAGGGTATGGCTCACATTTTCGTTTCCCGCCATGGGGCAATGTCCGCTTGTGACCAGCTGTACCCACAATTGCCCTGGCAGCCGGCTGCTGACGTATATCGTTGCGCCGGCGGCTGGCTTGTTAAGTTCGAGTTAGCGGGTGTACGCCAGGAGGACATCCAGGTTGAGGCAGACAACCGTGGCATCACGGTGTCTGGCAGCCGGCGCGATTTTCGGCAATTGGAACTGCAGGAAACTCACTTGATGGAGATTGCCTACAACAGGTTTGAACGATTCGTGGCACTTCCGGAGGCAATTGAAAATGTACAGCTTCGTGTGGAATATCGCGACGGAATGCTGTACGTGCAAGCAATCACGATGAACAAACAAGAACCTCGCTGACGCGCGGCCTTGATCCAAAGAATTCGGCGGAACTGGCGGGGCATTTTAAGGAGAATGGCCATGACCGACTCGACGGCGCCCGCAATTGCCCATCCGGTGTTGCCGTTGCGGGTGGGTGTGTTGTTTCCATCCCAGATCATGCCGATATCGGCAAGTCGGGCCGAATCGACGGCAGCGATGGAGGCCGCATTAGCAAGCGAGGAGAAGACACTGGTCGTTCTCGCTCAGCGTGACCGCGACACGGAGGTTCCGGACTTTGGGGACCTGTTTAGTATTGGCACGCTTGCCGTGATTAAGCGGATGCAGCGTATCGGCGATACGATCCAGGCGATTATCCAAGGTGGTCCTCGTGTGCAAGTGACGCGAGGAGTATCGCGCGAGCCTTACTTGAAGGGCGAGTTCGCAATTCACCCTGAGCCAAGCGATACAAGCACGGAAGTGGAGGCCTTATTCGGCGAAACCAAAAAGCTGTCAAATCGGGCGTTCCAGTTGCTCCAGCCAGAGGCAGGGATGGCGCTGTCCGAAATGGCCCGAAACATCGCCAAGCCGATTCAATACGTTTACTTGCTCGGATCGATTTTTAGCCTGGGCGTCGAGAAGGAGCAGGCATTACTCGAAGCCGCGACGCAAGCCGAGGCGCTGCGGATCATGCACGATTTTCTGACACATGAAGTGCAAGTGCTTGAACTGCGCTATCAGATCGCCAGTCAGGCTCAGACGGAAATGAGCCGCCAACAACGCGAATACTTTTTGCGGCAGCAATTGCAGGCAATCCAAAAGGAGCTTGGCGAATCGGAACCTGGAGAGGCCGAAGTGACCGAATTGCGCCGGCGTGTCAGCGAGGCGGACCTGCCGGAAAATGTGCACAAGGAAATCGATAAAGAGATTTCTCGGCTGGAACGGATGTCGCCAGCGGCTCCCGACTACCAGGTTATTCGAACGTATATGGACTTGGTTCTTGAAATGCCGTGGAAGAAAACCACAGAAGACGTGCTCGATCTGCGGCATGCACGCGAGGTGCTCGACGAGGACCATTTCGATCTCGACGACGTAAAGGACCGGATTATCGAACACTTGGCCGTGATGAGGTTGAATCCCAGCGCCAAGGCCCCAATCCTCTGCTTTGTTGGGCCGCCTGGCGTCGGCAAGACGTCGGTTGGCCAGTCCATCGCGCGGGCCATCGGTCGCAAGTTTGAACGTATGAGCCTGGGTGGCTTGCACGACGAAGCAGAACTCCGCGGTCATCGCCGTACCTATGTGGGTGCGATGCCAGGCCGGATTATCCAGGCTATACGCCGGGCCGGAGTTCGTAATCCTCTCTTGATGCTCGACGAAGTGGATAAACTTGGGAGCGACTTCCGGGGCGATCCAGCATCCGCGCTGATGGAAATCCTTGACCCGGCACAAAACGTCGACTTCCACGACAATTACTTGGATATGCCATTCGATTTAAGCAGCGTCTTCTTCATAACAACAGCCAACACATTGGATTCAATTCCCAGGCCATTGCTTGATCGCATGGAAGTATTGCGACTCCCCGGATACAGCGAAGAAGACAAACTGCAGATCGCGCGCCGCTATTTGGTCCCGCGTCAGCTCTCGCAATCCGGCTTGAGCAAGGAGCAGCTCGAAATTACCGACAGCGCTTTGGGCGCAATCATTGCGCGTTACACGCGAGAGGCGGGGGTGCGCGAGTTAGAACGAATGATCGGGCGAATTGCGCGAAAGGTCGCCACACATTTCGCCGGGCAAGAAGGGGAGTCTGGACTGCCTCCATCCGGTCAAGCTGGGCAAACCGTTCAGCTGACTAAAGTCATCGTCACGCCAGACGGCTTGGTGGACCTGCTGGGCCCTGAGCGATTCTTCCGTGAGAAAGCCCTTCGAGCCAAACGACCGGGTGTGGCAGCAGGATTAGCGTGGACTGAAGCGGGCGGCGAGGTCTTGTATGTCGAAACGGTCCTCCTGCCGCAGGCACGCGGACTGGTCATGACGGGGCAGCTCGGCAAAGTAATGCGCGAGTCAGCCCGTGCCGCGCGGAGCTACATTCGTTCGCAGGCCAAAGAATTGGGATTAGACCTGCGAAAAATTCGGCATGCCGGTGTGCATATTCACGTGCCGGCAGGTGCGGTCCCAAAGGACGGCCCATCAGCCGGCGTCGCAATGATTACGGCACTTGCCTCACTATATTCGGGATTTCCGGTTCGCAATGATGTGGCGATGACCGGCGAAATCACGCTGAGTGGATTGGTGCTGCCGGTTGGCGGCATCCGGGAGAAAGTCCTGGCGGCAAGGCGCGGCGGGTTACGACATGTCATTTTACCCCGTGAAAATGCGAGCGAGTTACGAGAATTGCCCGCCGAAGTTCGCCGTGATATGGATTTCATCCTGGCCGAGCAGATCGAAGAGGTTCTCAACGCTGCAATTCCAGGTTTGGCGGGTCGAACCAAAGGTTCGGAGCCACAGGCTGCGCTCGACCGCATCGATGTGACGCGTCGAGAATTGCAGTACTCTATTTAGGTCTGGCACTAGCTGAATCAGCGAGTCACGGCCTCGTCCGCCACTCGCGCAAGCCGATAAAGCGATTCGGCGATTTCAACGGAATATAGATTACCTCTCTCCAAGCTGCGTAACGACTCGGGCAAGCGAGCGAGCTCAGCACACACTCGTTCTCGACTCTTGGTGAGGGGCTCTTTGGCAGCCGCGCGACGACCATTCTTCATGGCGGCTCGCAGCAAAGGCTCTCCGTTTTGTAAATCGTTATGAGTGGCGATCGTATCGAACTTCATCCGCTGTCGGTCAATATGCCGGAA
>JBBDWY010000029.1:0-41846 GCA_040902605.1 Pirellulales bacterium
CAGCGCAATGCACCCTCTAATTCCTACCGAGAGAAGAATTTTTCAGGGACGACTACTTAGCATTCCGCCATGGCCAGCCGAGAACAAAACGAGCGGAAGTTTGGTCAGTGGCGGGAATTGGCCGGCGGAGGACGCCTATATTGGCTGGACGTGGCGGGACAGCATGGTTGGCTAGCGCGCTACTTGAAAGAAGTGGACGCGCGAGAAAACACGATCCGGTTCTGGCAGGAAATCTATAATGAAACCGGCACGATGGTTGAAATTCACGAAAAGTTCCCTGTCGATCACGGTCATCGGAAAGCGTAGAATATAGCGATGCTGATTACTCCTCAGATCGTCGCCGACAAGCTCGGAGCGTACCTCCGCCACCAGATTTCTCTGGAAGAGCTTGTGGACTGGGCCGAGCAACAAGTGATGGATGGCGAGTTTGAGTCCACGACGGTGCGCGATGCCGTGGCTCGCATGGGCGTGGCGGACGTCCGTGCGTTTGGACTGACGTGGGACGACTGCCAGCGCGTGCTGCGCGACCTGGGCTTTGCCGCCCAGGTACACATCGAGTCTGCATGAGCCGTGCCCCTGTGTATCGAGTCGGATCGGCCGGCCATAGAGTCAAGCGGAAGCGACTGCGCGTGGTAACAAACGCCACTGGAGGACCGTCCGCTTAAGACTCCCGTCCATCGCGATTCCGGCTTGTTCGATTGGACACGACGTCGACGCTCTCGAAGATGAGTTTTCGATCGTCCTCAGGCGAGTCAGACGTGCGGGCGAGCTTTGGCAGCTTCTTTTGTTCCATGAGCAGGCGGCGCTCGAGCTTCTTGACGTCCTCAGCGGCGGGGAGCTCTTCGGGAACAATGCGGCGCTTTTGCAGGAGCGTGCGGACGTCGCGATTGTTTTTGATGTGCTCGCGGGTGATCTGGGCTTCCGTGTGCAGGTAGTCGCGCTTGATGCTGAAGTTCGTGATTTCGTTGGCGAAATCCTTGGCCTTGATGGTGATGGTGGGCAGGAAATCGGCCAGTGCGCGGCCTTTGGGCACGTGGAGACGGCGCTTCATTTGCCGCGTGGTGACGCCCCCGAACAGAGCCTGGTCGCCTTTGATGCGGATCCGCGAGAAGCCGCGCTCGTCCTCGACGTGCTCGTAGATCAGGCCGGAGAGCACCTTTTCGGAGCGGCTCAGCTTGCGGCGTGCCTCGAGCCGCTCGTGGTCGGCCAGACGGCTTTCGACGATCTCTTGACGCCGGGTCTGCACCGCGAAATACGTCTGCGCGAAGGCGACTGCTTGCTTGGCGGAGTTCGCGTTCTGGGCGATGAGGTAGCAGGCGTAGCGCGTCAGGGCGTAGTCGTCGGCCAGCGTGGCGGCGCCGTCGCCGCCGGCCTGAACCGTGTCGCCGCTTTTGCTTGGCTTACTCGGCACCAGCTTCTGCAATTCGAGAAAATGATCGCTCGCTTCGTAGCCGGCTAATTCGCAGGCCTTCGTGGCCTTTTCGATGACCCGCGTAAAGTTCGACCACCGCTTGTAGCCGAGCACTTGCTGCAGGTCGCGGGCCAGCCAGAACTCGGTCCCCGTCTGGACCTCCTTGTGGACCAGCTTTTCGAATTTGCGGTGCAGTTTGGCGATGAGTTCGCGTTTCATGGCTGTGGCAAGGTGGCGACGAGAAGACACTGGAAATCTCTGCAATAATTGTATACTTGTGTACACCACAGGATAAGGGGCACGGTAGCGACGATTTGGACAGGAAGCTGCTAGCACAGTTTGCCAGATGCGGTGGTCACAAAGTCATTTACAAATCCCACGGTGGCTCGAGCCACGGCAGCGACAAGGCCCGTGAACCGGCCTCGTTGATGAGCGCGTATGGGCACGTCTCCCAGGCGTGAACGCCGGGGCTAGTATCGCTGCGCGAAGAAGTGTCGTAAACGACCCTCAACATCCAACTGCTATTCGTAGCAAGTGGAGTCGGCCTAGCAGGCATTCAGCCAAGCGACCCGGCCTTATACTTCGCGAAGAGCTGTATCGAACGAGTCGCAAATTGGAATAAGCGTCGCCTTCCGACTTATCTTTGTCCCCTCGCCTCTTGTCCGGAATTTGCCGCACTCGGCCCACCGGACCTGCTACGGCATCTGTTCCCTGATGTAGTTCACCTTCGGCTTTCCGCCGCCGGGGGTGGGCATGCCGACGAGGTAATCGGAGGCGTAGCGGAGCCGTTCTTTGCGTTCTGGGACGCGGAAGTTGTCGCCCTTCTGCAGGATAGTGCGCGCTAGCGGCATCTCGCCGAACGCGCGGGTGCCGGCCGATTCGCAAGGATACCAATGTCCCTCGTCCTTGGCATCCTCGAGGTAGAACTCCGGATAAGCGTGGCCGTGGACCCACACCATCCGCGCGGGGATTTTATTGGCCCGACAGAGGGCGATGAACAGCGCCGCTCGGCCTTGGCAGTCGGCCTGGCCGTCGCGCAGGGTTTCCAGCGCGCCTTTATCGGGCCCCTCGACGTACGCGATGTGCTCCAGCACGTGATCGTAGATCGCTTCGATCTTCTCCCAATCGGTGGCGTCCTCGTCGATGTCCTTGAGAATCTCCTTGCTGAGCGAGCGGATGCGCTGGTGCTTCACTTCGATGTACGGGCTGCCGTTGACAAAGATCCGCAGCTTGCCGGGAAGGCGTTTGGGGATTTTTAGCTCATCGGTTTTCTCGGGCGGCAGCACGGTGCGCGTGGAGACCTCGGCGGTGACAACCGCGCGGGCCGTGGTGCCATCGGACAGAAACGGCACCGAAATGAGCATCTGCCGGGCACCGCCTTGCAAAATGCGATACGTCACTTCGCCCACCTCGGCCGAAAAATCCTCATCGACGATCTTCACCTCTTGCTCCAAACACTCGAGGGGCACGGTAACCATCGCCACGATGTTGCGACAAGCGCCGCGGCTGGCGGTGATTTCGGCGCCGACGCGGAAGCGAATCGTCTCGGCGTCGCCGTAGCGCGGACCGACTGCGGAGTGCTCTTCGGCGAGGATTTGAGCCGCGGCCGACGCACTATGGAGCGCGACAATTAGCAGGAACGCGCAAATCACTGTCGAATTTGAAGGCAGCCGTAGGAGGGGCATACCTCTATTGTAGTTTGCGAAGTGCATACCGCGCACAAAACAGCCCTGCCCGGCTGCTTCAGGATGATGCAGCCGAGCAGGGCCAATGTGCGGGTCGATGTCCCGGACGACTTCAACCCACAGGGCGCGGGCGGCGAGCCGGAGTGGGAGGGCGGGGAGCCGGCTCAACTCGCCGTCGCGCTATTGGTTTGTCATGCGAGAGCGTTACGTTGCGCTGGCCGTTATTCGGCGGCCGGCCTGGGTTCGACGAACGCCTCGGGGGCGGGCGGGCTCACCATGCCAGGCTCGCAGCAGCCGCTGCCAGACGGACCGTATTCCACCGGCATCTCCGGTCCGTAGCTAACCATGCCCATTCCCATGCCGCCCATTCCCATATAGGGAGCGCCGCAGCTCTGTTCAACGTAGCCGCAGCCTGGCTCGGCATATTGAGTGGGCGCCGCCTGGTAGTACATGGGCTGCTGCTGCGGGCAGCAAGTGGCCATTTGCGGCTGGACGTAGCTCGGGGCTGCGGTGAACGGCGCCGCCATGGGCGACATGTACTGCGGCATTCCGGCCTGCGGATAAGCAGTAGGCGGACACGCGGTGGCCAGCGGGGCAGCATACATCGGCGCAGGCGGGCAAGGATCTGGCCGGTTGAACCAGTTGCAGGGGCAGCAAGAGCCTAAGCCGGTGGGGCAGCAGGTCGTGCAGCCACCCAACATGGCCGGGATTGCCGTTACGGCCAGCAAGGTCAGCATCTTCTTCATGATTGTCTGTCTCCTCAGAAAGCAGTCGGGGATTACTGCTTGGGTCGCGCCGTCTGATTATCCGATTCAGACTCTAAATGGGCGGGGTTCGGGCGAGTGGGCTCGTACCGGTCGGTCGAGTCGGCAGGTTGAGCAACTCTACATCGCCCTGTGCGATGTGCAAACGCAACCGCTGATTTTTTCCAACAATCCGCCGGCAGGCATGTTGAACCGTCGGCACAGCAGTTTCATTTTTCCCAGCGTGTTGCAGGCCATGTGGTAGAGTTTCAACGCGGCGGCATAATCTTCGAAATCCGAATAATCAAAATAGGCTTCTATCGATGAATTCGATTTTCACATATGCGGCGATTGTTCCGAACTTGCGGCCGAGCGCATCTTTCAGGGTGCTGATGAACGGCGTGGCGATGGCGTTGTGCGTGGCATTGTGTGCCAGCCCCGCGCGCGCTGAAATGCCCTCGCCGGACGGCTGCGCGTTTTGCAACGGGGTGCGTCTCCAGGATGAGATCGTTGTCGTCAACACGCGCATGCTCTGCGGCAGCTGCAATCCCGAGTCGCTGCGGACGGGGCTGATCGTCGAACGGTACGCCGCCAGCGACGAAGCCGGTCACCGCCGCTGGGAGGCGTCGGATCTCGAGACCTTTCTGGCGTTCGATTCCTCCGTGCCGACAATCTTTTATATTCACGGCAATCAAATCACGCCGGCCGACGCAAAATGCCAAGGGCTCGCGCTGTATCGCCGCTTGATGCGTTACGGCTGCAATGAAGGGCCGATCCGCTTTGTGATCTTCTCCTGGCCGTCGTCCCGCATCGGCGGCTTATTGCGCGACGTGCGCGTGAAGGCCAAACGAACCGGCCCCGCCGGTTGTCAACTGGCCTGGCTGCTCGATCAGATGCCGGCCGAAACGCCCGTTTCGCTGATCGGCTTCAGCTTCGGCGCCCGCATCATCACCGGCGGGCTGCACATCCTCGCTGGCGGCAGCCTGGGGTGTGGCATGGAACTGGCCGAGCGCGTGAACCCAGATCGCGCGCCCGTGAATGTTGTGCTGATCGCGGCGGCATTGCACGCCCATTGGCTTGGGGAAGGACAATACCACGGCCTGGCGATGACGCGCGTTGAGCGAATGTTCCTCTTGAACAATTGCCGCGATCTGGCGCTGCGGTACTATCATCTTTCCACTACGAGCGGCGGGCGCCCGCAGGCGCTCGGGCTTTGCGGCCCAACTCGCATTGGCCCAGAGTATGCAGCCAAAATCCAGATGCGCGATGTTAGCCGCTATGCCGGAACGCAACACGACCTGTTCTTATACCTGTGCGCTCCCGGCGCGACCGCGCAAGTTTGGGAATACACCGGCGCGGCGGCCCTTAGTGCAGAAACCGTTGCGTTTAATTAGTTGGGTACGACTTGGTGATCGGCTAGCGGCCAATCAAGTGACCAACGCCTCGCGAGTCTTTATACTGGGCCCATGGAAACGCCATGGGCCTATCTAAATGGTCGTTGGATTCGAGACTCGGAGCTCTCGATTGCGGTCGACGACGTCGGATTTTTGCTCGGCGCGACGGTGACGGAGCGGCTTCGCACCTTCGGCGGCCACGTCTTTCGCCTGGATGAGCATCTGGCCAGGCTGCGGCACTCGCTGGAGATTGTCGGCTTGGATCCCGTTGGGATCGCCGCAGAGATAGGCCAGGCCGTGCTTGAGTTCGTGGAGCGCAATCGCTCGCAGCTTCCGCCGGACGACGATTGGTCGATCCTCGCGTTTGCCACGCCGGGCGTCGCGGGCAGCGGCCGTCCTACGGTGTGCGTTCATGGACACCCGCTGCAATTTCAGATCTGGGCATCGCGCTACGACACGGGGGTGCCGGTGGTCATCAGCGACCTGCGTCAGATTCCGCCTGGGTGCCTGCCGCCGGAGCTGAAGTGCCGCAGCCGAATGCATTTTTACCTGGCCGATCGGCGAGCAGCGGCCGCTCATCCGGGCGCGCGGGCAATTTTGCTCGATGAGGACGGATTCATTGCCGAAGCCACCACCGCCAACATCCTGGCTTACCGCGCCGGGGAGGGCTTCATTTCGCCGCCGAAGGAGCATATCCTGTTCGGCGTAAGTCTCGGGGTGGTGCAGGAACTCGCCGCGAAGCTGGATTTGCCATTCACCACGCGCCGACTAAGCGTCGAGGAATTCCGCTCGGCAGATGAAGCGATGCTCACCAGCACGTCGGTCTGCCTGCTGCCAATTGTCGAGTGCGACGGCGATCCAATCGGTGACGGACGGCCCGGCCCGGTGCATCGCCAGTTGCTCGCCGCGTGGAGCGATCTGGTCGGCGTCAATATCGCCGAACAAGCCCGGCAATGCGTACCGCGCCGCACCTAGAATGCGCACGGGACAGCGTTAATACGCCAATACGCCTTATGCGGCCCCACGTGATTGTCGTTGTCCGCCCTCATCAACCGGATCGCCTTGTTTGGACCGCTCGCCTAATCGAGCAGTCCAAAGCAGCAAATCGGTCCGCGCCGGTCGCCACTTCGCCAGCAGGTAAATGGCGATCGTGCCCGCGCCAATGACGGCAAGCGCCAGCGTTGACGGATCTCGGGGCGTGATGGGTGAATTGACCACTTGCTGCGCCGCCTCTTCCATGCTGCCAGAAAACGAGCTGGCAGTTGCCGACAGCAACATAATGGCCAGTGCAGTTAGCGTGATAAGCATGCGACAATCCTTGTCGAGTGCCGAAATCCGCTCCGCCGCACCGCTTCTATAGTCGAACGGTTCAAAAGCCGCCATTCCAGTTGGGAACTGCTCTTTGCCGGCCGGATTGATTTTGCTAGTAAACGCCGCCTCGTGGTGCGCGCTGGGCAGAGCGCGCCTTCGACCTGCAAGTCCTGAATTTGGGAAGCGAATATGGCTGGAAAACTCCGTTTTGCCGCGAAACTGTTTCTTGCAACAACCGTGCTAGCTGCCGGTGGCACCGGCGCATACTACGGCACCACGATGGGCTGGCCGACCATGAAGGGTTTCGTGCCCGCCGGCATAATTGCACTTGATAAAGATGCTTCTGATCCGCGATCGAAGGGCACCACCTCCACCGCCGCCGATTTAGACGCCGTCGCCAGTGCTTGGGGCGAGCCCGCGCACCATCATCGGACGCCCGAGGATTCCAGCGCGACAGCGCGCACCGCAGACGTGGCCGTGGCCCGCCCGCAGACCGCCGTCCAAACCAATGATCGCTATGGCTTGGCGTCTGAACCGGTCGCTTCCGTGAGCGCTGCCGCCGTCAACCCAGTGCCCAATGTGCCACAACCGGCACCGGCCAAGGAAGTGGAATCCTTGCCGGCTGAGCCAGTCCAGCAAGGGCCAACCGACGATGGCGCCGAGAAGGTCGCGGACGCGGAACCGTCGCCGGCATTGGCTCGCGGACAAGAGCCCAAAGAAGAGTCTACGCCGCAACAGCCCGCCGAGCCGCAACCAATCGAAGCTGCGGATCAAGAGCAACGTATCGATTCACCGGAAGCCCAAGCACGCGACGCGTTTCGTGACCAGCCAGCGCAGTCCGCCGATGACCGTTACAGCGCAGCCGCGGCGCCCCCGACTGAACCGTCAATCGTGAACCCGTTTAATTCCAAATCACCCTCGGGTGCACCAGCCGCGTCCGCCCCCGAAACCATTGAGCCCTTGCCGGCGCTTTCCAACGAAATCGGCGGACCGCGTCGCGAACTCCAGCAAAATGGCGAGATTCAGCCGTTGGATCGCGGCAATCGCACGGCCCGCGGAGCCACGAACACGACGGCTGCCGACTTATACAGGGCCCAAGGATCGCGCAAGCGAGACGAAGCGCTGAACGCCGAGTTTAGTGACGCCGCGTCCGGCCCAAGCAATTTGCCGGGCGATGTCATCGGACAGTCGCCGGCCGGCGACGGCACGGGCAAACCAGGCGAACGAGCGCTGGAAGGGCCGCAGAGACCGGCGCTGGAAATCCAAAAATTTGCCCCCGGCGAGATTCAGGTCGGCAAACCTGCGAAGTTTGTTGTGCAAATCCGCAACGTCGGCTCGCAGCCGGCCGACGGCGTCACCGTCCACGACGAGATACCGCAGGGCACGCGACTAATCAGCACGTCGCCCTCGGCCCAAAGCGACGGCAGCCAACTCGCGTGGGAACTCGGCAAGCTCTCACCGGGCGAAGATCGCAAGGTGGAGATGCAGATCATGCCGACGGCCGAAGGCGAAATCGGCAGCGTGGCGACCGTTTCTTATTCGGCTCAGGCATCGGTGAAAACCCGCTGCACAATGCCGCAGTTGGCCATTCGCATGACTGCCCCGGGCAAAGTTATGATCGGCCAGGAGCAGCGCGTAAAAATCGAACTCCGTAACCCCGGCAGCGGCGACGCGACCGGCGTCATGCTGCTTGAAAACGTGCCGCAAAACGTTCGTCATGCGGCCGGCCCCGCCTTGGAGTTCGAGATCGGTACGCTCCGCGCCGGCGAAACCCGCGAGCTAGAACTCGTGCTGCTGGCTGAGAAGGCTGGCAAAACTGTCAACGTGCTCACCGCCCGCGCCGACGGCAATCTGCAAGTGCAACAGCAGATGGAATTCGAGGTCATCGCGCCGGAATTGACCGTGGACCTAGACGGACCCGAACGCCGCTATCTGGAGCGGCCGGCGACGTACGAAGTCAGGGTGGAAAACCCCGGCACTGCCCCGGCCCACGACGTGAAAATTATCACCAAGCTCCCCAAGGGCATGCAGTTCGTGCGTGCCAATAATATGGGCGAATACGACGCCGCTACGCATGCTGTCTATTGGAGTCTCGCCGAGCTGCCCGAAGGCGAGCGCGGCACGGTGGAGCTGGTCACGATGCCGATCGAAACCGGTTCTCAAACATTGGAAGTCGAAAGCCGCGCCGGCGAGGGCCTCTCGGATCAAACGCAGCGACAGATCGTTGTCGATGGCTTGGCGGCCATCATGTTCGAAGTTCGCGACCTGGAAGATCCCATCGAAGTCGGCAGTGAAACGGGTTACGAAATCCGCGTCGTGAACCAAGGCACCAAGGAAGCCACGAACTTGCAGGTTGCGATTAACCTGCCGCCCGGCATGCAGCTTGTTTCCGCCGAGGGCGAAACACAACATGAAAGCCGGGGCGGCGCGATTGTGTTCGAACCAATCGCGCAGCTTGCGCCCAAGGCGGACACCGTTTACCGCGTTCGCGTGCAAGGCGCGCAGGCGGGCGATCAGCGGGTGACGGTCGAGGTCAACACCGACGACCTGGCCCAACCTATCCGCCGCGAAGAAAGCACCCGTGTTTTCGGCGACGAATAGCCGTTTAACTGCGACGCACATTTGAACGCGTGCCAAGGGGCGGCAACAATTCTCAAACTTCCAGCAGCCGCCGCAAATGCGTTTCAACGCATTCGGCCAGCACCGGCGGGTTGTAGCCGCCTTCCAGAACGCTGACCACGCGGCCCTGCGCGTGGGCGGCCGCTATCCCGAGCACCACGTTGGTCAACTCGGCGAAGTCTTCCGTCTCCAGCACAAAGGAGCCGAGCGGATCGGCGCGGTGCGCGTCGAAGCCGGCGCTGATAAGCACTAGCTGCGGACGGATGCGCTCTGTGAAATCTTCCAGCTCGCGTCGGAACAAATCGCGGTACTGCTCGCGGCTGATGCCATATGGGACCGGCAAATTGCGCGTGGCTCCCAACCCGTCGCCGATGCCTGTTTCGTCGGCCGCACCGGTGCCCGGATAAAACGGCCAGCGGTGAATCGAAAAGTAGCCGACGCTCCCGTCCGCGTAGAAGATGTCCTGCGTGCCGTTGCCATGGTGAACGTCCCAATCGACAATGAGCACGCGCTCGAGCCCGTGTTCATCTATGGCAACTTTCGCGGCAACGGCGATGTTGTTGAACAGGCAGAAGCCCATCGCCCGCTCGGCGAGTGCATGATGCCCTGGGGGACGCACTAAGCAAAAGGCGGTTTTGGCTTCACCAGCCACAACTCGGTCGACCGCGTCGCAAGCCGCCCCGGCTGCCAGTCGAGCCACTTCGAAAGATGCGCGGCTGATAACGGTGTCGGGATCGAGCGGTCCGCCCCCTTGTTCGGCCAGCCGCGCCACCGAGTCGATGTATCCGGGCTCGTGGACGCGTTCCAACCGGTCGCGCCGCGCTAGCGGACATTCCGGCCGCACGCACTGATTCACCATTCGTTGTTCCTCTAGGTGGGCGATCGCCTTGCGGAGTCGTTCCGGCCGCTCGGGATGGAAGCGGCCCGTGTCGTGCTCGAGGAATCGAGGATCGTAATAGAAAAGCGCCATGGCAATGAGGCGTTGTATCGAGGAGTGGACCTAGCAAAACATGCCAGATTCGCTGCGAGTGTCAAATTCACAGCATGGCAATATCTATGCGCCCATGAGCCGAAAACTTGAATGACGACCCCTCTATTGGTACAGTGGAAAGTGGCGACTTGTACAGTCAATGGCTGGTCTTGTCTGGTAAGCCGGGCATAGTTTCGGCCCGTTCAAAAGGGGCCGGCATCGCGGAACGGAGCAATGCGCACGATACTCACGCAGCGACATTTTATCCTGCCCCCAAACAAATCTGTCCGCCATTTCTCGCGGTCTCTGATGCTGCTGATTGCCCTGGCAAGTCTCGTGACGACCGCCGTGGGTCAGGATTATCGCGTCGACAAGCCTGATGAGACGATGAAGCGCAACTCCGGTGCTGTGATTTCAAGCGTGAAGAACGCGGCCAGGTACACCGCAGACAAGGACAAGTTCGAAGAGTACTTTGTTAATTACTACTTCAAGGACATGACGCGCTCCGGCGCGGATGAACTCGCCCGGCTTGGCGATGCGCGCTACAACCTGTTCAAACGGTATCTGTGGGCGACCGACAACGAGGAACTGCAGCGGCATCTGACCGACCTGGCCTTTAAGGGCATGCGGCAGATCGTCGTCGCGAACAAGCCGCCGTACCACCCTGCAGTTCGCTACAACGCTGTGCTTACGCTCGGTATGCTCGATGAGCAGTACGCCATCGAGACTGGGGCGAATCGCCGCCCACCCCGGCCGCATGCTGCGGCACGTGGTGTTTTGATGCAAATTGTCACAGCTGCCGCGGAGGACAAGGTGGTACCGCCAGTGCTTGTTTTGGGCGCTCTGGTGGGACTGGAACGGCATGCCCAATATCCGGAGTCGATTGAGCCGGCAACAATCGACGTCTTGACTGGCGCGCTCGTGAAGCTTGTCAACCATGAGCGACCGATTCAGGAAATGGATCGCGAGACCTTCGATTGGCTGCGATTGCGGGCGGCTGGTGTCTTGGCTCAGCTTGGCGGCGTGGGCCCAAAAAATGAAGTCCACGACGCCCTGATTAAGTTGGTCGCCGGTTTCAAGTCGCTCGACGATCGCACCGCCACGGCCGCCCTTTTGGACAAAATGAAATACGAAGGTGCAAAGGTCGACGCCGCTGCCGCCGTAGAACAGCTTTTCAAGCTCGCCCGTGATGTCGGCGAGGCGGAAGCTAAGCGGGCTGAAGAGTTTGAGAGCGCACATGTCGCCGGAGGCGGCTTCGGGCCTCGTGGCGCCGAACGTTTTATGCCTGCGGGCATGCAAGGTGAGCGAGAAACGTTTCCTCGCCGTCACGTGCTGGCGCGGCTCACTGATCTGCGCGCCGGCCTACAGGCCCTCAAGAAAATCGTCCCGGAGGACAACAAGCCCAAGATCGACGAGGTTCTCTCAGCCATTGAACCCGCGCGGTCGGCCGCTGCCGACAAGGACACCGTCGAGCTGAAACTCACCGCGGCGATTCACACGATGGCTGCCGCCGTTGATCGCGCGGCCGCACCGGCCGAAAAGCCGGCTGACGAAATCGAGGTCGAGGAAGCGTTCGAGGCGGCCGCGTCGGGCCAGTGATCAATAGAAATTGGCGTGCTTACTTGGCCGGTTCGACCGCGTGCTCAACTTTTTGCAGCGATGCGCCGGCGAGCAACCAGCAGGCAAGCAGCACTGCCAAATAGAAGACGTCGCCGGCCAGCATCCAGCGATAAAACGGCACTGCGGCCCAGTAGCACTGGCCCAATCCGACGAGCGACTTATCGTAATCGCTCTGAAACGCCCACACGGCGAAGTTCGTCACAACGAAGAACAGCGTGGCCGGCAGGAAGCCGCACACGCCCCAGCGCCACGCGGCTGACAGGCGCGATTCGCTGCGCCGCACCCAGCGGCCCAGCAATACGGGCACCGCCATGGCGCCGTACGTGGCGATGATCACGGGAATGCTGTCGTGGGGCGGCAGCAAAAACACGTCGCCAATTGCCAGAATCGCTACGGGGACAAGCGCGGCAATCGCCGCCCGGGAAAAATACATCCCGGCAAAAATCGCAGCCGCCGCAGTCGGCGTGAAGCACCATTCGGGTTGTCCCCACCGGCCGGCCACGCCGATGGCCACCAACAGGGCAAAAACCAACAAATCCTGAACTTGTTGCTGGCGATTCTGCACCACGGTATTTCGCTCCCAAAAAAGTTTCGTTCGCTGCGCGGCCCATTTTACTGTTGGGCTGCGTAACTCCACAAGACTTCATCCTCCGGCCGCAACTCGTAGACGGCGAAACTTCGATCTCCGAGCCTGCCGTTTACGGTGTACGTCCAATTTCGTCCGCCACCGCCTTCATTCGCGACACCATCGAGGTTCGTGAGGAACGCTGATTCGCCAGTGCCCCGCGTCGCGAGTTGAGCGTCGGCTCGCGGCGTCTCGCGCGTCAAGTCGTGCACGGTCATGCCTTCACGCCAGGCAATCGGCTCGTATTTCTGTCGTCGTCCATCGCCAAAATCGATCGTGAGCGTAACCTGCTCGTCCGTTTCAGCCGGGCTTGTTCTAGGCGCACTATCGCGAGTTGGTTCCGTCGTCGTCTCACGTAGCCAGCGGCTGCGGCTTAGCAAGATCGCCGCCAGCACAATTGCCAATAGCAGCGGCAGCCGCCACCACGGGCCGCATGTGGAACAAGCTGGCGAGGCGGACTTACCCATCGGAGTCGACACCCTATAGCCGGCGATGGCTTCGCCGTTTTCATAGTTAAGTGGGAAGCGCAATGACTTCGTACCTTATAGCGAAAAATCGGCCCTCCGTCAGCGGGCCTGACATGGTCGGCAAATCTGCGGTATCCTGACCGCATGGCGACCACCCTTTCGCTCTCAGTCCACGACGCCGACATTGCCCTGTTGACGCTCGACGACCCGGATTCGAGCGCGAATGTCCTGTCGCGCCACGTGCTCGACTCGCTGGAGCGGCATCTCGATGAGCTTGAGAAACGAAAAAATCTGGCCGGATTGGTGCTCCGCTCGGCCAAGCCCGGCATGTTCATTGCCGGGGCAGATTTGAAGGAATTTGCCAGCTGGCTGGACGCGCCCAAAGCGGAAGTAAGCAGCTATTGCCGACGCGGACAGAAACTGTTCGGCCGACTTGCACAGGGCGACTATGTAACCGTTGCCGCTATTGATGGCATGTGTGTCGGCGGCGGCGCCGAGTTAGCGCTGTGGTGCGATCGCCGAATTCTTACGGCCGGTGAAAAAACGGCCTACGGCTTTCCGGAAGTAAAGCTCGGCCTGTTTCCCGGTTGGGGCGGCACTGCCCGCACCCCGCGGATGGTCGGCCTGGCGAACGCCATCGAGCTCGTGACCGGTGGCGAGACGATTGACGCCCGCGCAGCCGCCGCGATGAACCTGGCCACTGACGTCGTGGCAGCGGCGACGTCGGAGAATGGCGATTCTTTGCTTGCCGCCGCCACCCGCATGATTCGGGCCGAACAGGCATCGCAGGAATTTCGCCGCGACCGCGAGCGGTGGGCTGCTCCGATTACCATCAGTGAAACGGAGCTTGGCTTCCTCGGCGCGACGGCGAGCGCTTACATCCAGCAGCAGACGAAGGGCCACTACCCTGCCCCGCTGGCTGCGCTGGAGCTGATGTTGGGCGCGTCGGGAGTCGATGTCGAAACAGCCTGTCAGATGGAGGCGGAGGAATTTGCGAAACTTTTCGGCTCGCCGATCAATCGGGCACTGCTCAACGTTTTCTTTCTGCAGGATCGCAACAAGAAGTCCCCCGGCGAGCCGGGCCGTCCTCGGCCCCGGCAGATTGAACCGCAAAAGATCACGTCCGCCGGCGTCGTGGGCGCAGGCGTGATGGGTCAGGGCATCGCGGCCGCCAATGTCAAGCGCGGCATTCCCGTCGCGCTGATGGACGCCAACCAGGAAGCACTCGCCCGCGGAATCAAAGGCGTTCTCAATGAAGTGTCGTACAACAAGCAGTTGAAAGGTCCTGACGTGCAGCGGGCAGTCGAGCTCGCGCCGCTAGTAAACGGCACACTATCCGACATCGAGCTCTGCCACAGCGACATCATCATCGAGGCAATCATCGAAGACCCGGACGCCAAGCAGCATTTGTTCGCGCGTCTTGAACCGCTGATGCGCGAGGAAGCGATTCTCACATCGAACACATCAACAATCCCGATCACACAATTGGCCGAAGGGTTGGAGCGCCCCGACCGCTTCTGCGGTCTGCATTTTTTCAACCCGGTCCGCCAGATGCCGCTAGTGGAGGTGATTCGCGGCCGCAAGACGAGCGACGCCACGATCGCCACCGCCGTTGCCTACGCGAAGGCACTTGGCAAATCGCCGATTGTGATGAACGACGGGCCCGGCTTTTTGGTGAACCGCCTGCTACTGCCTTACATGAACGAAGCCGCCCTGCTGCTGTGTGAAGGAGCGGACCTCCACGCCATCGAACGGGCCGCAAAGTCGTTCGGCATGCCGATGGGGCCGTTCACTCTCTACGATGTGGTCGGCCTCGATGTGGCCGTGCACGCCGGCCGCACCATGGCCGAGGCGTTTCCAGAGCGCGTGGTGCCGGCTACGCTTGTCCAGGCGCTTGTCCAGCGCGGCCGGCTCGGACAGAAGGCGGGCAAGGGATTCTTCGATTATGCTCCCGCCAAAGGCGGCAAACCGCCGCGCGGCAGCGATAGCGACGAAGTCGCAAAACTAATTGAACAGTGTCAGTCAGGCGCCAAGCCGAAATCCTCGTCTGAAGAATTAACCGACCGCCTCTTTCTGCCCATGCTGGTCGAAGCCACTCGGGTGTTGGAAGATGGCCTTGTGCCCGACGTCCGCGACGTCGATCTTGCGCTAATTCTGGGCATCGGCTTTCCGCCTTTCCGCGGCGGCCTGTTCTTTTGGGCCGATCAAGTTGGCCCCGCGAAAATCCTCGAAAAACTCAAACAATACGCGCCCCTTGGCAAGCGCTACGAACCCACCGCGATGCTCAACGACCTCGCCCGTTCCAACGGACGGTTCTATGATTAAAGGATTGAGGATGCGGGATGCAGGGGACAGGGAAAGTCATTCGCATTCCATCCCTGCTCCCTGCATCCTGCCCCCTTATGAAGAAAACTGCCGTCATCATTGATTGTTGTCGGACGCCGATTGGCAGGGCCCATGCGGAGAAGGGCATTTTTCGCGAGGTCCGCTCCGACGATCTGGCCGTGGCCGTAGTCCGCGCGCTCGTTGAGCGGACTGGAATCGATCCAGCCGCGATTGAAGACGTGGTACTCGGCAACACTCAGCAAACACGCGAGCAAGGAATGAACGTCGCGCGCACAGTCGGCCTGATGGCCGGCCTGCCGGTCGACGCAGGCGGTGCGACGGTCAATCGCCTGTGTGGCAGCAGCTTGCAGGCGCTGGCCCAGGCATCGCACGCAATCCTGGCGGACGCCGAAAACGTGCAGATCGTCGGCGGCCTCGAGCACATGCATCACGTCCCGATGGATGCCGGGATCGACCTGAACCCAAAACTATTCACCCGCACGAGCAAAGGCGCGCTGATGATGGGCATCACCGCCGAGTTCCTCGCCCAGACACAAGGGATTTCACGGGAAGAGCAGGACCGCTTCGCGCTCGCCAGCCACCAAAAAGCCACCGCCGCCTATAACGGAGCAAACGGATCCGCGTCCGGAGTATTCGCCGACGAGATCGTTCCTGTGTGGGGCCGCAACGAGGCCGGCAATCGCATCCTCGTCGAGCGCGACCAATGCGTCCGCTCCGACACAAGCCTGGAAGCGCTCGCCGCCCTCCCGCCGGCCTTCATGCCGGGAATGGGCACTGTGACGGCCGGCAACAGCTCGCCGCTCAACGACGGCGCCGCCGCACTGCTTGTTATGAGCGAGGACCGCGCGAAGTCGCTCGGCCTGAAGCCGCTGGTGAAAATCCGCGCTACGGCCGTCGCCGGTGTCGATCCAGCCATGATGGGCACCGGCCCCGTCCCGGCGACTCAAAAAGCGCTCCAGCGCGCCGGCATGACGCTCGACGACATCGACCTCATCGAGCTCAACGAAGCCTTCGCCGCCCAGGCCCTCGCCTGCATGCGTATGCTTCACATGGACGAATCGAAAGTCAATGTCCGTGGCGGCGCGATTGCCATCGGCCACCCCCTCGGCGCATCCGGTGCCCGCATCGCTACTACGCTCATCCACGCGATGCGCGACCGCGACGCCAAGCTGGGCCTCGCCACGATGTGCATCGGCGTCGGCCAAGGCATCGCGGTCATCTTTGAGCGCACTTGATCGCAATAGGTATGAGGGGATAACGGTGGTTCATCATAAAACCAAGCGGTAAACCAGCCACATATTGACGCCGCACGAACCCCAACGTACATTAAGTGCCAGGGAACGAGGCGTATCCGGCGCGGTTCGCAGCCGGCGGCTGATTGCGAAGCGCGGTGTTTTAACTTGCTTGTCTGATCGCGCGATGGTCTGAGGGTGTCATCCCTCATTAGGTGCGGTGGTGCAGCCGGATGTCGCGCGACATCAACGGGCTGGAGGCAGTCATCATGCAACTCGGCAAATCACTCCTTGGCGCGATCATCGGAGCCGCGCTGGGCATTGGCGTCTTGATCGGGGTTTATGTTCTGTTCGGTATCGATGCCGTCTGGCTGGCGGTAGTCGTGGCCCTCATCACGGGAATGGGCGTGCGGACGATGGTCTCTACTTCGGGCCACGCAAGCTACGCCCGCGGCGCGCTGACGGGAGTGCTCGCATTGGCGGCGTATGTCGGCGGTTGGTTTCTAGTGGCGGAAGTGGCCAAGGCGCGGGCCGCAGCGGCGCCGAAGCGCGCCCCGATAGCCGCCACGCAGGATACGGAAGAGGGAACAGAAAAAGCCGCGGCGCCGGATGCCGACGCACCACCCGTTGAACAGCCCCGGCCGATCAACCGAGCGCCGACTGGCGCAGCCGGGCCGAAGGCGGTGCCACCGGGTCAGAATCCGATGGACTACATCTGGCTTGGGATTGCGGCGCTGGTGGCCTACGAGCTGGGTCGCGGCACGGGTGCCAAGCCCGCTGAAATGGCGGCGACTGAAACTGCCAAGAGCACGCATCCCGACGCCTGAGTGGATCTTGCCGACTGACGTTCTTTGCTCTGGCGCGAGCAGCCGACGCTTGGCCTCCGCCCGCGGCAGGGTCGACGTTACTGCTCGGTATTCTAGCGCTCGCGACCGCCTTTCGATTAAGAGCGGCGGGCTAAGGCGTTTTTCAGGTTGGTGTGCCACTGCTTGCGGCGCGCCGAATTGCGTTCTTGTGTAGTTCGGCACTGCTCGCCGTTAAGAAATCGCGGTCCGTGGGAGGCAAGCAGTGCGGAGTCGAGTAGAAGCGCCCCTTCGTCCGCCGCGAGCAGTCGCACACCGCGGACACATCAAATTGAAAACCGCTCTAGGTCAGTAACCGACGCAAGAACTGGCCGGTATAGCTTTGCTCACACGCCACTACCTGTTCCGGCGTGCCCACCGCCACGACCTGCCCGCCCTGTGCGCCGCCTTCCGGGCCGAGGTCGATCACCCAGTCGGCCGTTTTGATGACGTCCAGATTGTGCTCGATCACCAGCACGGAATTATCCTGATCCACAAGCCGATTGAGGACCGCGAGCAGCCGGCGAATATCAGCGCTGTGTAGCCCCGTGGTCGGTTCATCCAGAATGTAGAGCGTGTGTCCGGTGCCGCCGCGGCTCAGCTCGGTTGCCAGCTTGATTCGCTGTGCTTCGCCGCCGGAGAGCGTTGTCGATGGCTGGCCCAGCGTGAGATAGCCGAGGCCCACATCGGCGAGCGTCGACAGCACTCGCCGAATCGATTCATGGTTCTCGAAGAACTCGGCAGCCTGATCAACGCTCATCGCCAGGACGTCGGCAATGGAGCGATCCCGATATTGCACCGAGAGCGTCTGCCGATTGAATCGCGCCCCATGGCACACAGGGCAGGTTACTTCGAGATCGGGCAGAAAATTCATCGCGATCCGCCGCAGGCCCTGCCCGTCGCATGCCTCGCAGCGGCCGCCCTTCGTATTGAAGCTGAACCGGCCCGCGCCGTAGCCGCGTTGCCGAGCCTGCTTCGTGCCGGCAAAAACGCGGCGAATGTCGTCCCAAATGCCGGTGTACGTCGCCGGGTTCGATCGCGGCGTGCGGCCAATCGGCGACTGATCGACTTCCACCAATCGATCGAGTTGGTTGACGCCGCGCAGGCCTTTGTACGGCCCAGGTCGCGCTTCCGCGCCATGGAGCTTCCTCGCCAGCGCTCGGGCCAGCGTATCAATCACAAGTGAGCTCTTCCCCGAGCCGCTCACGCCCGTGACGCACACCAGCGCATGAAGCGGTATCTCGACGTCGATATCTTTGAGGTTGTTGGCACGGGCACCCAATATCCGCAGGAAGGATGCAGGGTGCGGGATGCGGGGGACAGGGAAATTTTCTTCCGCTCCGTGTTCGGTCGACGGTTTCTTCCCCTGCACCCTGCATCCTGCATCCTGCATCCTTCGTCGCTGCGGCAATGGTATCGTCTCGCGCCCCGACAGAAACGCGCCGGTCAGTGATGTTTCGCGCTGCGAAATCGCTTCCGGCGCGCCCTCGGCGACAACGCGCCCGCCACCGCGCCCAGCGCCGGGACCCATATCAATCAAGTAATCGCTCGCGCGCATGAGAGCTTCATCGTGCTCGACGACGACCACCGTGTTGCCCTGCTGCTGCAAATCGCGCAGCGCGGCGATCAACCGCTCGTTGTCGCGCGGATGTAAGCCAACGGACGGCTCATCCAATAGATAGAGCACGCCGACCAAACCTGAGCCGATGCCGGTGGCAAGGCGCACGCGCTGACGCTCCCCGCCGCTTAGCGTGTCCGCCGGCCGGTCGAGCGAGAGGTACTCCGTGCCCACACGGTCCAAAAACGCCAGCCGCCGCAAAATTTCGGCGACAATCGGTTCGGCCACCGAGCGCTGATCGTCGCGGAACGCGAGCTCGCGAAAGAAGTCAATCGCCTCCTTCACGGACAAAGCCGTGATCTCATGGATCGCCAGCCCGCCCAATCGCACGGCGCGTGCCTCGGGCCGCAGGCGCGAGCCGCCGCAATCTGGACAAACATTTGCCTCAATGTGATTCAATTCGCCATTTGCTTTAACGGGCTCGCCATCTCCTTCAATTAGCACTCCCAATCCGTGACACGTCGGACACGCACCATAAGGGCTATTAAAGCTGAAGGTGCGGGGCTCGATTTCGCCGATGCTCATGCCGCAGCGCGGGCAAGCATAGCGCGTGTTAAGCAGGCGCTCCTGCCATTGGTCCTGACTGGCCGCTTTGGCCTCGGATGTCTGGTACAAGATCACGACCACGCCGTCCCCGTGCCGTGCCGCCAGCCGCACCGACTCACTCAGCCGCGTGTCGATCCCCTCCCGAATAATGATCCGATCGACCACCGCCTCGATATCATGCATCTTCTGCGGCGCGAGCGCCGGCACACCATCCAGCGGATAGGTAACGCCATCAATGCGGGCCCGGACGAAGCCCGCCTTCTGAATGGTGTCAAGCACATCGCGATGCGCCCCTCGCCGGCCGCGGACCATCGGCGCGAGAATCATCACACGTGTCTCATTTGGCAGAATGCGAATCGTCTGCTCGATCTCAGCCAGTGTCTGCTGGGCAATCTGCGTCCCACACTCCGGGCAGAGCACCTCGCCGAGCCGGGCCACTAATAGTCGCAGATAATCATAGATTTCGGTGATCGTCGCCACGGTGCTGCGCGGGTTCGGCGCCGCAGCACGCTGGTCGATCGCAATCGTCGGCTGCAACCCCTCGATCCGATCGACAGCCGGCCGCTCCATCTGCTCAAAGAACTGCCGCGCGTAAACCGACAGGCTCTGCACATATTGCCGCTGCCCCTCGGCCAGCAGCGTATCGAACGCCAACGAGCTCTTCCCCGACCCGCTCACGCCCGTAATCACCACGAGCCGGTTGCGCGGGATATCGACATCCACATTCTGCAAATTATGCGTCCGCGCCCCGCGAATCTGTATGGCATCAGTCATCACAAAGCCGCGACCGCTGGTCGCGGTTTTCCTATCAGCGGTAACTGTCTATTCCCAAACCTATCAGCGTAACACGGCACGTTGACTGGGTCGAGTTTCGGTAGCGAATACGATTGTGGTATCATTCACGCATGGTCGATTTAGCACAGAAGCTAGCCGAGAAAACGCGATCAAGGGGCAGTGTGCCGAAAACCACGCCGGCTCGAATTGCAATAACTCTATTTTGTCTCAGTGCTTGTCTTTTTCTCATTGTCCTATGGGTGCGTAGTTACACATGGCGGGACAGCCTCTGGTTGCGACCGTTTGCGGATCGGCACTTCACAATCTTTTCGAGATACGGAAAGTTGGAATTCGAAACCGTTAGAGATCCAGACGATCCACCCTATCTATTCAGATCGCTTACACACGCGGACATCTCTGAGGCGATGAGGAGGGCTGGATTTGAGACAAAGCCAGATCGTCGAAAGTGGCGTTGGGAATTGACTAAACCAGGATTTTTTGTGCCTCTGCCGCGACGCTTTTATGTGTACGTGCCGTACTGGTTTCCGATTTTACTGGCCGGAGCACTTGCAGCCGCGCCTTGGATTAACTGGCGTTTCAGCCTTCGCAATCTGCTAATCGCGACAGCACTGATCGCGGTGTTGCTTGCCGCACTCGTTATTTTGAATTAGCTGGTTTTCGTTGCGACCGACAGCACTCGACCCCACTTGCCGCTCTCCGTAAAATGAGTGGTTCGTATGTACTTCCGGCCGGCGAGCCATAGGCTCGCAGCTACTACTCTTAACTCCCTGCTCCCCGCGCCTAGCTGCCTGCTGATATGTTCGAAGCCCTCCAAGACGGCCTTTCTTCCGCGCTGAAAACGCTCCGCGGTCAGGGCAAATTGACTGAATCGAACATGCGCGACGGGCTCAAGCTCGTCGAAAAGTCGCTGCTCGAGGCCGACGTCAGCTTCCCGGTCGTCCGCGAATTCATGGGCCGCGTCTCCGAGCAGGCGGTCGGCGAGCGGGTGCTGAAATCGCTCAATCCCAGCCAACAAGTCGTGGGCATCGTCTACCAGGAGCTCGTCAACCTGATGGGGCCGGTGGACCACTCGATGCACCTCAAAGGCCCCGGCGACGTTACCGTGCTGATGATGTGCGGCCTGCAGGGCTCCGGCAAAACGACGACCTGCGGCAAACTCGGCCGGATGCTCAAGCAGCGCGGCCGCCGGCCGATGCTCGTCGCCGCCGACCTGCAGCGACCAGCCGCCATCGACCAGTTGCACGTTCTTGGCGAGCAGCTTGAGCTGCCAGTGTTTTCCGATCGCACGCAGAAAGACCCCGTCACGGTCTGCAATGCCGCCGTAAAGGAAGCCAAAAAGCACAACGCCGACGTGGTGATCCTCGACACCGCCGGCCGGCTGCACATCGACGAAGAGCTGATGGCTCAACTGGAGCGGATCGATCGCCAGGTCGCCCCGCAGCAGGTGTACCTGGTCGTCGATAGCATGACGGGCCAGGACGCCGTCAACAGTGCGAAGGTCTTTAATGAGCGGCTCGAGCTCGACGGCGTCATCATGACGAAGCTCGACGGCGATGCCCGCGGCGGGGCGGCACTGTCGGTGAAGCAAGTTACCGGCGTCCCAATCAAGTTCATCGGCACTGGCGAGCACCTCGACGCGCTCGAAGAGTTCCATCCCGACCGCATGGCGGGACGCATCCTCGGTCAGGGCGATCTCCTGACACTTGTCGAAAAGGCCCAGCAGGAATTCGATCAGGAAGAAATGCGGCGGCAGGAAGAGCGGCTTCGCAAGGGCGAATTCACCCTTGAAGATTTCCGCAACCAGCTCTCGCAAATCGGCCGCCTCGGCCCGCTGCAAAAAGTGATGGGCCTCATCCCCGGCATGGGCGCGCTCAACGAAATGATGGGCGACGTTGATCCCGAACAGGACTTGAAGCGTCTGTACGGCATCATCGACTCGATGACGCCCGCAGAACGCCGCAATCCGACCAAAACGATCGATCAAAGCCGCCGCCGCCGCATCGCCGCCGGCGCCGGCGTTGAGCCGCACGAAGTGAACGAGCTGGTGAAGCAGTTTGACGTCATGTCTCAAATCATGACGTCGATGGCCGGCAAGGGGATGCGCGAACGGATGAAAATGATGCAGCAAGTCCAAAGCGGCATGCTCGCCAACCCTAACGGCTTGGCGAAGCAAAAGAAGGGCACCGGCAAACGTCTCACCCCCAAAGAACGCGCCCAACTCAAGAAAGATCGCGAAAAAGAAATGCGCCGTCGCAAACGCGAACAAAGACGCGGCCCGGGGTAGAAAATTGCATGCCGGCGGCGTTGTAGACTCCGCGGACTTCGTCGTGTGGCGCAACAGCGAAGGCACAAACATTGTTCTTCCCAGCGACTCGATCGGCGGCATGTTTGGGCTCGGCCCAATATGCCAATGCCAAAGGATGTCGGACCGCCGGTCGAGTCCCCTCGAACGGCAAAGCCGCCGGCTTGGCATGGGCTGCCTGACTCATCGCTTCAACGAATGCCGTACTCTGTTGTTTTAGCCATTTGGAACTGGCGATTTCGTGACAAATCGGCCCTCCGGCGCAGAAGGCTCTACGAGGACAGGAGGCGACTTGGGTAGGAATCGGCAGGATCGTACAGGCGATGGCGGTGGCCCGAGTGGCGTGGAATGCTGACGACTTAAGGATTCGAGACGATGCAGCCGCACCAAGCCGAACAGTTTGCCGCGCTGTGGACCGCCGCTCAGCCGACGATTGCCGCCTTCATCCGCACGTTGATTCCGGATTATCAGCAGGCGGATGAAGTGTTGCAGCGGGTCGCCGTCACCTTGGTTCGAAAGTTCGACCAATACGATCAGTCGCGGCCGTTTACCGCCTGGGCGGTGGGATTTGCCAAATATGAGGTGTTATATTATCGGCGCGAACGGGCGACCGACAGGCACCTGTTTGGCGAAGACATCGTCGAGCAAATCGCGATCCACTACGAACTCCTGGCCGAAGATGTAGACCCGGTGCGCGAGGCGCTCCAACAATGTCTCGAACAACTCAAGGGGCGGTCGAAGCACGTGATCGAGCTGCGTTACCGCCGGGGCATGAAGTCGAGCGCGATCGCTGATGAAATGACGCTCTCGGGATGAAAAGTCGTTCGAGCTCCACGTGTTCGAGGGCCTCGTGGAGCTGCAGCTCGACGAGCGGTTCGGCGCTGCCGTGCATCAGCCATTGCGAATTGCCGAGGTACGGGCGGTCACGTTCGATGTCGAATCAGGCGATGTTGCGCCGCTCGACTTTGAAGAAGGCAAGCAGATGCCGTTTTGAGCGGATCACCGCTGGCTGCTTCTCGCCGTACCCTTCTTGAATCGAGTCGCGTCACGTCCGCATCCAGCCGCGTAAAGTATCGAAGTCGCGCTTGAGCGCCGCCATATTCTCCACGGCGTCGCCCTTCGTGAGATACTCGACGTGGACGGAGATCGGCCCCGCAAACTCGGTCCGGCGCAGCATCTTGAAGAAGTTTGGGTCGACTTTCCCCTCGCCCAGCGGTACATGCTGCGACTTGCGGCCGTTCCAGCGAAAATCCTTGACCGATACGGCCGAGAGGTGCGGCTGCATTAGGTTGAAGTATACCGGCCAGGCTTCGCCCGCCTCGGCGACCGCATGGCGGATGTCGAACACGCAGCCGATCTCGTCGACAGGGTAATCTTTAATCAAGCTGTGCAAGTCCCAGACGGTCGCACCCATCATGTCGGCGCCGGCGTGATTCTGATACATGGCGGCAATGCCGAGTTCGCGGTTCATGGCCGCAATGTCTCGAACCACCGGTTGCAGCGCGGCGAGCTGCGGCAGGACCGGCTGCTTCAAATCATACCGATAGAAGCCGAGCCGATAGCGCGGTATGCCGAGCTCCGCCGCCGTACGCAGCATTGGCTCAGCGTGCGGCTCATCGGCGCGCAGGATTTCGGTCGTCAAAATCGTGATTTCGAGCCCCCGTTTGTCGAGCGCTTCCTTCAGCCGCGGCAACTCTTCGGCCGCGCGCTCCGGATGGACGTAGCTCTCCTGCCGACGAGCGGTGACCTCGATGCCGTCGAAGCCCGCTTCCGCGATTCGCTCGGCCAGCTCGTCGTAATCAAAGGTCCGCAAGAATTTAATGAAAGCGCAGAACTTGTAAGGCGCAGCCGGAGCGGCACTTAGCCGCCAAGGAAAAGCCAGTGTAGCGGCTGCCGCAGCAGCCGAAATGGAGAACTGTCGTCGGTTGATCTGGGTGGAAGTCTTGTTCATGCTTGAGTTCCTGCACGGTTAGAATCAGCCCACAGCCGACTTCTAGCATCGCGGCTGCGGTGCTGGTTTTCAAGGTGGCGAGGAGTAAACTATTGAATCGGTCTGGTTATCATCAAGGCCGCCAGTTCAGCACCGACCCGCAGAATTCATGATCAACAAGCAGACTGATGTTCGAGTGACTGGGGCGGAGCTGTATCTGCTCCCTGTTCGCACGCGCGTGCCGCTCAAATTCGGGGCCGAAACGCTCACTTCCGTTACCTGTGCACGGGTTCGCGTGCAGGTACGCGACCGGGCCGGTCGAGCGGCTTACGGTTGGGGCGAAACACCTTTGAGCGTGCAATGGGCCTGGCCGGCCGATCTAAGCACCGCGGAGCGATACGAATCGATGGTCAGCTTCTGCAGGCTGCTGGTGGGCGCTTGGGTCGTATTTGACGAGTGGGGGCATCCGATCGAGATCGGCCACAATTTCATGCAAATCGTCTTGCCGGCGCTCCGCAAACAATTCAACGACGACCGAGAGGAAAACAATCGCCTGCCGTTGCTGGCCGCGTTGGTTTGTCTTTCGCCATTCGATATCGCATTGCACGATGCTTACGGCGTATTGCACGGGGTACCAATCTATGAGACTTATCATGACGCATGGATGAACCATGACTTGTCCTCCTATTTGCAGCCGGATGAGGGCTCCCAGGTCGACTTTCATCGCCGGTATCCGCAAGATTTTTTTGTCCAGCGGCCGCCGGAGCGGCTGGCAGCCTGGCACCTCGTGGGCGGCCTCGATCCGCTCGATAACAGCGAGGCGCGCGACCAGCGCATAGCCGACGGGTTGCCGGTGGTGCTCGCCGACTGGATCGAGCGCGACGGCCTGAAGTGCCTGAAGATCAAGCTCCGCGGCAACGACCCGGCGTGGGATTACGAGCGTATTGTGCGGGTAGGGAACATCGCGTTGGAGCGCGGTGTGCGGCACTTGTCCGCCGACTTCAACTGCACGGTCACTGAGCCGGAATACGTGAATGAAATCTTGGACCGCCTGGCGGCCGAATGGCCTGAAATCAATGGTTTACTGCTGTACGTCGAGCAGCCGTTTCCGTATGAGCTGGATGACTATCCCATCGACGTGCACAGCGTCGCTGCGCGCAAGCCGCTGTTCATGGACGAAAGCGCGCACAATTGGCAGCAAGTGCGTCGCGGCCGCTCGTTGGGTTGGACGGGCGTCGCGCTGAAGACGTGCAAGACGCAGACCGGTGCATTGCTTTCGCTGTGCTGGGCAAAAGCACACGGCATGGACATCATGGTGCAGGACCTTACCAATCCGATGCTTGCTCAAATCCCACACGTATTGCTAGCCGCCCACGCTGGCACGATCATGGGTGTGGAAACCAACGCGATGCAGTTCTATCCGCAGGCGTCGGCCGCCGAAGCAGTCATCCATCCGGGCCTCTATCGGCGAGTCGATGGTCAGATCGACCTTTCGAGCCTGGGCGGGCCCGGATTCGGCTACCATGGGGCCGAAATTGCGCGAGAGCTGCCGCCTCCGGCCGCGCGCCGAGGCATGACTATTTGCTGACAGCCGCTCGACCCCTCGCTATCGAGCCCGTTGACCGGGGGCTGCTTCACGTTCCTCGACTACGTGCCCGCGTACGGGGGAGTCGGCTCTGGTCCTGCTAACGCGGCGACGTTCGATACGAATACTCAGCAATTCAGCTGGAATAACCTCGGCTCGCCGCGCGGTGTCTATCGATGGGCTGTCACGGCAAGTGACGGGCAAGCGTCGGACGAGGGCACGATTACCATCCACAAAACCACTGTGCCGGAACCGTCGACAGTCGCGCTGTGCGGCCTGGCGATGGTCAGTTTGTTCGCCCTGCTGCGTCGTCGCTAATGTGGTCTGCCGCGGCGCGAAGTGGCGACTCAATTGGCGGAACCTCCCCCTAGCCCCTCTCGAGAAGAGAGGGGGATTGCTTAAGTCCTTCAGCCACTCGGTAGGCCACCAGGTCGGTAAACTGCGCATCCGTGTACCCGTCGTATTGTTCAGGCGTAATCGGCGGGGCGAACGCCAGAGTGATTGGCCGCGGGCGGGGAAAGGCGCGGCCGCGGGGCAACGCGGCGAAAGCGCCCACGATCGCAACCGGCACGATTGTCGCGCCACTGCGGCGTGCCAGCGCGCAGAAACCGGAGTGAAATGGCTGCAATTGGCCGTCGTGCGTTCGAGTGCCTTCTGGGAAAACGAGCATCGTCTGGCCCTCGCGAAGCGATTTCAGCGTTGCTTTGAAGCCGCTTAAGGCGGCGCCCCGTCCGCGGTCGATCGGCACGGCGCCGAGCGAACGGATCAACCAACCGAGTGGCCAGAAGAAGAGTTCGCGGCGGGCGAGCGCGCCCGTTGGGCGCGGACACGCGATGCCGATCAGCACTGGGTCGAGGTGGCTTTGGTGGTTCGCAGCGAGCAGCACCGGGCCCGTTTTGGGAACGTGATCGCGCCCGGTGAAGCGGAAACGGAACAACACCTGGCTCACGGACCAGCACACGCACCAAAGCAGTGCGTACCAGAGTTGCGCCGGGAGCGATCGTCGCGTCATTGTTTGGACCGCACGATTTCTTCCAAACGATCAACCACTTCGTCAGGCGACATGCCGTCGGTCGAAACCTCGATGGCATCATCGGCCTTCCGGAGCGCACCGACGGATCGTGTAGCATCGCGATAGTCGCGCAGTCGTTGGTTGGTAAGCACGTCCTCGAAGGGAATATCTTCGCCCCGGGCCAGGAGATCGGCATGGCGGCGACGGGCTCGCTCCTCTTCAGCGGCGGTGAGAAAGATCTTGCACTCCGCACGAGGAAAAACAACCGTGCCCTGGTCGCGACCTTCCGTTACAACGTCGTCGCCAGCCGCGGCCGCCCGTTGCCACTGAACAAGCTGGGCCCGCACGGCGGGGTTGTCGGCTGCATAGTGCGTTGCCGCGGCGATTTCGAATTTGCGAATCGAGTCGGTTACGTCGCGGCCATTTAATAACACGCGGTTGTCGGCAAGTTCAACGCCCAGCTCGCCCACCAGATCTGCAAGTTGCTCGCTGTCAGCCAGATCGAGTCCGCGTTCTCGCGCGGCAAGCGTCACCGCCCGGTACATCGCCCCGGTATCGAGGAACCGGAAGCCAAGCCGGCGCGCGAGCCCCCGCGCTGCACAGCTTTTTCCGGCGCCGGCGGGTCCATCGATGGTCACGATCATCTGAGGATTGAGGATGCAGGATGCGGGGTACAGGGATCCAACCGCCAGAAGCGATATTTACCACTCGGCTTCGAGCTGAATCCAACGGTGGGGGCCGATGTCCACTTCCACGCGGCCATCTGCCACTGATAATACTCCAGCCGGTTGACTGCGGAAATCGGTGATTCGCGCCGCGCGGAACGGCCGAAACGCGGCAAGCGTGGCATGCGTGTCCCTGCCTTGAGTCTCGAGGATTCGCATTCGGACGCCGGATTGAGAAGTGCTGAGAGGCTCGATGTGCGTCAGCAGCACGTTTTTTGCACTGATGTGCAGGAACCAACCTGTCGGTGAATTTGGCGCGGCAGGGAAGGAAGCGACACACATCCGATCGGCGGTCAACAATCCCAGGGCGGTGACAAGCGGCTGCGCATCATCAATGTTGAGAGCGAATTGAAACCGGCGGCGAGATTCACTGTCCACCAAAAGTAGTGTATCGAGAAAGTTCGGCGCGGCTTGCCGATGGAACGGAAGACCGAGCCCGAAACAGGCCAGCGTGCCGATGCCGTCGTCAATTTCCACCCATTCGGGCGACTCGATGCGCTCACGGTTTGTTTCTCCGGCTATCCATTCAACTCCGCGGCGAAAAGAGATCGCCTGATCGCTCCAGGCCATTCGGCTGGCAAAGTAGGACCTCCAGATTTCGCCGGACGGCAGCCGCTGCGGATCAAGCTCGATATCCACAATGACGGCAGGTGCAGCGCGAGCAACGCGCACGGTTTGCTTGAATCCACCTAGTAACTCGCCAGCCGCGTTCAGCAGACGGCCCTGCGATGTGATCTCGCCCATCACGGCGTCGTTGCGGCTGATCTCGATCCGCTCGGCAAGCATTTGCGATGCTCCCGCAGCTCTTGAATCGTGAAACACCAGCCGCTGCGATATTCTGGTGCTCCGATCGCGATGCATGCGCAGCGATTGGATGCCGCCGGTGGTCTCGCTGATCGTGACTTCGAATCGTTCATTGCGCAGGATGCGATTGTCGGCCAGGGGAGCTGTCGGCATGGTTGCCGCCGCGGCGAACGTTGCATAACCACAGCCCGGCACCTCAGGAAGCAATAGCGACTCGGAAGGCTCGTGTGCCACTGGCTCGGCCAGTGGCTGGTCTCGGCCGGCACTGGCAGTGCCAGTGGCACCCCAGGGCTCCAATAGGTAGCAGCCCACGTACTGCGGCTGTGCGAAGTTCCAAGGATTGATCGAAACGGAACAGCCGGCTGCGGCCTCCGGGCTGCCGACCCTTTCCAACCCAACACTTTTCGCAAGCCCCGTCCCGAGGCGTTCGGACACGTCAAAAACGTCTCGCCGATAGGACTCAATGCGCGAAGAGATCGGATTCGTGCCGTAATCGCCTGAACTGGGATACTCGCGCGGATAGAAGTTGGTCCATTCGTCCGGTTCGCGGGTGATGGCAAAGTACTCTTCTAACGTGACCATTTTTCCTAATACCGCGCCGTAGCGCGCGGCGCGACGCAGGTCGTCGAAATATTCGCACGCGGTGCCCGGCCAGCCGGCCAGCAGGATCGTCGCGACATGATGGTGGGCGAATGTGTCGCCGATCCGCTCGGCCAGGCGTAGCCATGTTTCGGGACGTGCGACATCAAGCGGCGTGGCGGCCAGTGCCTGGATTGCCACTCCGTCGCCCGGTCCCCACCAGGTCTTGCATTGATCGGCTTTTGGTAACCGTCCGCCATCGAATACGGCATGCAACGCACCACGGAGGCCCGAGCCCACCAGAATTTCCGGCAATCGAGGCGAGAAATTGCTCTCAAATTGCGCGAACACTTCGAATTCACGCCCCAGGTGACGCCGCGCCGCTTGCTGTCCGTTTTCCAGCTCGGCCAGCAATGTCTCGGGCGATGCGAAGGCGGACCGCCCGCCCTGAAACTTGCCACCGATGACGCATGCGCTGCCGGCTGAAATAGCTCGGCGCAACTCACTGACGCTTTCGGGCTGCTCGCTCGCCATTTGCTCGAGTAGCTCGCCGGTTAGCAACACGCTCGTGGGGGAACCGGAAGCCAGTTTAGTTCGCAGTGTTTCGCCTAACGTGGATGGTGCGAGAAGCGTAACATCGACCAGATAGAAATCGACCGCATAAACGTGATTGCGTGCGTCGGCCAGCAGATCGAAGGCGCGGGTGAGCTCCTCCTGCGCTAATGGCTGGTTCCCGGCGACTGTGGCCTTGGCGGCAGCAACTGTCGCGCTCTCGAATTGATCGGTATCGAGCACCGAGGTGTACCGCATTGCACCAGTAAGCGACTCGACCTGCAAATGCGCGTGGCCAAGAGCGAGAAAGTCGGCCGCACTCTCGGCGGAGACCAGATTTGGATCGAGAGAGGCCGCTGCGAGGGCGGCGGCGAGTGTCACCTGCCGTGACGGACGCGCCTCAACAAGTGGCGGATTGGGGGGACTGGCCGTACGGTAGCGGTCGCACCAATCGCTGGCCAGCCGCTGCCGACTCGCCGTCGGCAACAGTATGAGTTCGCCTTCCAGTTCGGACGGATCCGGCGGATTATCGGCCGAATGCCATCGCGGATGCGAGCCAGTTGCGGCGATAAGCGCGGGATGCCAGAGTGCGGTCCAGGCGGCAAGCAGATCGGCGGCCTCGTGGCCGGTCAGGTGCGTGGGAAGTTCGTCGAGGCGAGTTGAGGGAAGGATCACAGAGGCGCGGCGGATGGTCATAGACCTAAGATAGTAAATGGTAAAGTGTTAAGACGAAAGGCGCATACCGACTAACCGTCCCCCGTGCGACGAGCCTTGGCATCGGCCAACTCCTAGCGCTCCATCAACCTCATGCTACCCAAAGCCAAAACCACGAGTAGAATGGAGTTTGGAGCAACTCGGGACGGACTACTTTATCGCGGGGCGAGCGCAAGCCCTTGTTCTGTCGACATTTGAGGCCAGCAGTTACGCTTTGCCGCCGCAACGCGCATACAGTAGCCGATAGAGAGGCACTTGCGGGTGACCGCACGCCGTCCGCGCGCACGTTGCGTTGGAACAACGCCGATGCCGCCGCAGTGAGGCTATGTCACACGTTACCCGTAACCGTACGGATTAACGGAACAGGGGTTCTTGGCTATGGCGAAGACAAACGCCGTCTGGGGGATCGATATTGGCCAGTGCGCCCTGAAGGCGCTGCGCGCGCGTCCACACGAGAAGGACGAAAACCGAATGGTGGTCGAGGCGTTCGACTACATCGAATACCCGAAAATTCTCACGCAGCCCGAGGCCAACCGCGATGAATTAATTCGCGAGGCGCTGCAGCAGTTCGTATCGCGAAACGACATCGAGGGTGACAGCGTAGCGATCGCCGTTCCAGGTCAGAGCGGCCTGGCTCGGTTCATCAAGCTGCCGCCGGTCGAGCGGAAAAAAATTCCCGACATCGTCAAGTACGAAGCCCGGCAGCAGATTCCATTCGCGCTGGAAGACGTCGTTTGGGACTATCAGCCGCTTGTGGGCAGCGAAGAGGAAGGCTACGCGATCGAGACTGAAGTCGGCCTGTTTGCGATGAAGCGCGACCAGGTGGCCCGGCATTTGAAGCCCATGGAGGAGGCGGGGATCGCGGTCGATACGATTCAGCTCGCGCCGCTGGCGATTTACAACTTCATTTGCTTCGATCGGCTCAAGGTCGAAGGGCCCTACGATCCGGCGAATCCGCCGCTCTCGACCGTGATCATCTCGATGGGCACCGACACGACAGACCTGGTGATCACCAATGGCTACCGCGTGTGGCAGCGCAGCATCCCAATCGGCGGTAACCACTTCACCAAGGCACTCACCAAAGAACTTAAGCTTACGTTCGCCAAGGCGGAGCACCTCAAGCGCAACGCCATGAAGTCGGAGAATCCCAAGGCGATTTTCCAAGCGATGCGGCCAGTCTTCAGCGACCTGGTCGCCGAAATCCAGCGATCGATCGGCTTTTTCACGAGCAACAACCGCAACGCCAAACTCGGCGATGTCGTGGCGCTTGGCAACCCCATGAAGCTGCCTGGGCTGCAGCGGTTCCTGTCACAGAACCTCGATCAGGACGTAAAGCTGATCGACCAGTTCAACAACCTCGTCGGCGGCAGCGCGACAGCGGGTCCACAATTCAAAGAGAACCAGCTTACGTTCGGCGTGGCCTACGGCTTATGCGTCCAGGCGCTCGATCGGGCGCAGCTTCGCACCAACTTGTTGCCGGAAGAGATCGTCACCACGCGGCTCGTGCGGGCCAAAAAACCGTGGGCCGTGGCAGCCGCCGCGCTGCTGCTTGTAGGCCTGACCATCAACTACTTCGGTCATTATTCCTCGGTGCTCAGCGCGAACGTCGAGGATCCGCAGATGGAGAGGGCCATCAACGCTGCGCAAGGTGCGGTTAGTGACGCAAACACAATGAAGCAGAAGCACGATGCCCTGACGGCGAAGTTCGACTCGATCACTCAGATCGGCCACAACTTGCAGGCCAACGTCGATGGCCGGTTGTTGTGGCTCGAGTTGTTGAAGGCGGTCGATGCCGCATTGCCAAAGGACACAAGGCCACCCGAAAAGCGGCAGGAAACCGCGGAAGACGTAGCGCAGCGGGAGGAGCTCCACATCGAATCGATGGATTGCGAGTACTACGCCGACTTGGCTCCGTGGTGGACCAGTGTCCAGAGATTTTACCTTTCGTCAAAGCCGGAGCCACCGCCAACCGCCGATGCCGATGCGGCAACGACAGAGGGCGAAGTTGAGGGCGGTACCGAGGGAACATCCGAAACGGGCGAGACCCCGCCGGTTGAAGGAGCGGTCCCAACGGAGACGACGCCGGTCGAGCCACAGCCGCCCGTCGACCAATCCGTAGACATGGGCATGGGCGATGGGACGGCTGGTGAACTCGCCGGAAGCGTTCCGGCCACCGGTGAAAGCGGCCGCGGCTGGGTCATCCAGTTGCGAGGGTACCATTTGCACAATTCGCTGCCCGACAAGAAGGTCGAAGTCGGCGATGAAGCGCAGCAGTTCATCATCAATACGTTCTTCAAGAATTTGGAAAGCGGGACCGTCATGCTGCCCGACGGCGAGAATGGGGAGCTGGTCGAAGTGCCTATTGCGGACCTGGGCATCCGCAAGCCGGTCGTCGTGACCCAGGAGAAGACCAAGACAGTCAAGTACCTGGCTGATTCAAGCGATCCTGAGGCAGCAGCCAGCCTACAACAAATGGCGCCTCTCATGGAAAGGGGCCGCAGAACCCCGGCTACGGGTGCTCCAGGCGAACCTGAGCTGAAGACTTTGGACCTGCGACAATACGATTTCATCATTCAATTCACCTGGCAACCTCAGCCGCGCGGACAGCGCTTGGAAAAAATGGCCAAGCAGGGCGGGGCGGCCCCGGGCACGGCGGCCGCGGGCGACGTCGTGCCAACCGGAGACAGCTCCTAGGAACGAGGCATCATGGATCAATTGCGAACCATATTCGCTTGGCTGAAGCAGCAGCATTTTTGGGTGCTGACTGCGCTGGTGGCCGTGATTGCGCTCGGCTCCTGGTGGAGCGCGGCGGGTAGCTTGAGTGCGCAGTATGAGGCGAACAAAAATAAGATCGAGACCGAGTTCACTAGTCTCGCGTCACTGCGCGGCAATCCGTTCCATCCCAATGACATAATCAACGAAAATCAGGACGCTGAGACCAAGAAACAAGCTGAAAGCGTGGCGGCGATTTGGCAAAAGCTCTACGATCGGCAGCGGGAACACGTATTGGAATGGCCGGCCGCGCTCAGCCAGGCCTTCCGCGACCACGTGGAGAAGCTTCAGTTTGGCGCCGACATTCCGCCCCACTTGCGGCAGAACTATCAGGACTATGTGGAGCGCCACTTTCCGAAGCTGCCCGAGAAAATCGGCGCGCGCGTGCTCCGCGAAGGTGAAAGCAGTCCCTATGGCGGCGGTGGGATGATGAGTCGCGGTCCCTACAGAGGCGAGGGCGGTGCCATGCCGATGACCCCCGACCAACTCGAAGAAGACGAAAACGACTACATCTGCGAGTGGCAGGATCAAGGCCACGTTCGCGATGAGCTGAATTTCCCGCAGCGGCCTTCGGCGCTGCGGATTTGGTGGACGCAGGAGAATCTGTGGGTTTACCACACGCTGCTCGACGTCATCCGCAATACGAACGAAGCGGCCGGGGCGACGCGGATGTCAAACGCCGCCGTGCGGACAATTTACTCCCTCGAGGTGGGCCGGCCGGCAGCCCAAGGAAGCCGCACGCCCAATCGCATCTACAAAGTGCCGGTGGCTGCTGCGCCAGCGGGCGAGGGCGATCCTTTTGGTGGGGGGATGCCTGGGGAGCCGGGCATGGAGGGCGGCGAAGTTGGACTCGAAATGGGCCGCGATATGAGCTTTGGCCCGGACGGCTCGGGAAGTGGACCGATGTCGCCCGAACAAGAAGCCGCATCTCTGATGTCGCGCCGCTATCTGGGGGATGATGGAAAACCGATCCCGGCAGGTGGCGCAGCGGCCGGCGGTGATGTTGCGGATCCATCCGCTGCCGCGCCGCCCGTTGATCTTTCCGCCTTCGGCAAGGAATATAAGCGGCTGCCCGTGCGAATGGTCTTGCAGATGGATCAGCACTGGCTGCCTCAACTGATTTCGCAATGCGCAAGCCAGGCGCTGCAAGTCGAGGTGCAGGAGCTGCGAATTAATCCGGCTGATGGAGGCGGTATGGAGAGCGGCGGGTTTGGTGGCAGCATGCCAGGCGGCTACCGGGACGGTGGCGGAATGGGTGGCAGTATGTTTCCCGACCGAAGCGGACTGCTTATTTTTCCGCCCCAGCCGAATATCGTCCACGTTGTGGTGCAAGGCATCATTTACATCTTCACTAAGCCCGATCCGAGCGTGTTAGAGACGACCGGCGAGCCTGCCACACCGGTGGCGGCACTGTGAGTGATTGGTGATGCTTGATGCTTGATGCTCGATATCGAGCATCTAGCATCCAGTATCGAACATCGCGTTAAGAACGACTCATTAGGACAACGGGTTACTATCGACTATGAAGGCCAACCTGAAAGGAATGGGCGGAATCAAAGGCCTGCTGCTAATGCATGGCGAAAAGGCCGGCATCGCGGTGGTCGGGTTGCTCGCCCTGGGGTTCGTGTATTCATCGCTGAACCTGCCGCGGTTGGACGACAGTCGCCAAGCCTCCCACTTGGAGCAGGAGATCAATCAGACGAAATCAACCGTCGACCAGTCCAAGTGGCCGTCGCCCGATTCGGAGTTGGCTCCAAACGTCCGCTTTGCCAAAGAGATCGCCAAGAGCGCCGATCCAATCGTTGAGCCCGAGCCATACGTGACTTCGGGCGCCGGCTTTACTCCCGTAATTCCGCCCACGACGCTTCGCACGGACCCGAGCTTGCATAACGCAGTCGATGTGCGCGCGATCGGCGGCTCCGGACTGTTCGCTTTCGTCGACGAGGAGATTCGCAAGGCGCAGGAATTGAAACGCGCTGCCGAAGAGCAGCAGCGGGCTAGAATGGCGGAAAAACAGGCGCAAGAACAACAGCAGCAGATGGAAGAAGGCCGCCAAGTTCGTCGGGGCCGCGAGCAGGCGGGGATGGAGATGGGCGCCTTTGAAGTCGATCCGAATCATCCCAATCGCCGCTTGCTCCAGGGGATGACGAGTGCGATGGGCGTCCCTTTGCAGGGAGGCGAGCGCATTGAGCGGGCATACTGGGCAACCGTCGTGGCCAAGGTGCCCATCCGCAAGCAACTCGACGAGTATCAGGACGCATTTCAGAACGCACGCGGCTACGATCCAGCGAACGACTTCCCTCGCTATAAGGGCTACATGGTACAGCGTAGCGAGGTGGTGCGCGGAAAGCCGCTCGAATGGAAGGCCGTGGCTGTTTACGACGCTCAGCGGCAATCGATCGTCGCCAATAAACCAATCGGGCCCGTCGTGAGCGAAACAGCGGTGAGCAAGTTGATGGAGATCGCGAGCACGATGTGGGCCGGCCAGCCGATGGAGCCGGTCGATCCGCGGTACCTCGATCCGGTCCTGACACTCCCGCTGCCGCCGCTCGTGGGACGCGAATGGGGAGCCGATGCCACGCATCCGGACATTCCGCTGGCGATCAACGCGCCGCCCATGGAAGAGCAATTCGAGCCGCTCGTCGAGGAACCGGTCGAACAACAGGTCGATCCCAATGATCCGGAAGCCGCTTTCCGTACTGATCCCAACCGGCAGCCGATGCTCGGTTCGCGGCCGGGCGGTTTCGGACCGGGAATGGGAAGGATGCCGTTTCCAGGTGGCGAGCGAGGCTTTAGCCGCGGCTACGGCGAGGGAGGCGGGCGCTTTATGGGCGGCGAAATGGGTCGCGGTGAACGCTACAGCCCTGGACTCTCCGCCATGTCTGGCCAGCGCGTCACGCTGCCGCGCGGCGTCGACTACTTGCTGCTGCGGTTCTTCGACTACACGGTCGAACCCGGCAAGAAATATAAATATCGCGTGAAGCTTGTGCTGGCGGATCCGAATTATGGCCTGCCGGACAATGCGCTGGAGCCGGCGGTGCAGGATCGACTGCGCGCAAATAAGAAGCGGGACTTCCGGCTGGTCGAAGAATGGAGCGAGCCCAGCCCGACAGTCGGTATTCCCGTGGTCGGAATGGTCCAGATCGTTGAGGTAAAACCGCCCAGCGGCAGAACCTTTAACGACGAGCCGACGGTCAAGCTGATGGTCGAACAGTTCGATGTCGACGCCGAAGGCATCGCCATTCACATCGCCAAGGAAAAAGACTTCCGTCGGGGCTATGTCATCAACTTGAATGAGGAAATGGACTACACCGGCGACGGAGATCGCTGGATCGACACCTACGACTCCTACAAAATCCAAACCGGCGTAACAGCGCTTGATGTCGCTGGCGGCCAGAGGCTGACCAAAGACATAACTGCCCCCGGGCGCGTGTTGTTGATGGACCCCAGTGGGGAGCTTTCCATCCGCAAGGAGCTGGATGACAGCATGTCGGTCGAGTATCTCCAACTTCTTTTTGCAAAGCCGGATAAACGGCGCGAGGGCGAAGAGGGCATGATGCGCGGGGAAATGATGTTCATGCCTGGCGGTCCAGGCGGGGGCTTCCCCGGCCGTCGTGAACGCTAGCGACGACCACAAAGCCGGCGATGGTATCGCCGAGTTGCATCATCGAGATAGCAGGCCACCCGATGCCATCGCCGGCTTTCTACTGGAGCCGCCTCGATCGCAGGAAGTGGGCTTGACCCCTTCCTGTCGCAGCAGTAATTTCCCGCTCCTCATCTGCCAGGGACCGACTGCGGCGGCCGGCGATTTGCCGGTTTCGACTTGGGTTAGTCGAGTTGTGATCGTATTGCGGTTCGGTTCCACCTGATCCCATCTCGATGCGTTTCAGCACGGGCCATCCCAGTTGAGACTACACGTGAACGAGCGACGGGGCATTGCGCCTTGCACAATGCGCACTGTGCGGCCGCGCACGCACATGTCGCTGGAAGGAGAAGCGAGTTGAGCGCAATACGAATGCGAACGATTCTGCTGTTGGCGTGGGCAAACTTGTGCTCGCTGTGCGTGATGCCATGGTGCAGTGCCGCGCCTCCCAGCACAGCCGCGCCCGCCGCTTCCCGCCGCCTGCCTTCGCCCGACCAAAGAACATTGACGCGCGGCGATGTGGATCTGATGCTTCGCGAAGCCCGCAGCGCCATCCAGCAAGGCAGACTTGATGATGCCGAACGAATTCTGATTCGCGCGGAAAACGCTCACGTCCATTATTCGCTGCTCCACTTCGGAGCTACTCCCTCCACGGTTCGACGCGAGTTGAATCGCGCCCGCCGCATGCCGGGCGCCTCCCAGCGCGGGTCGACTGAGGACGGAGCGATCGATGGTACTGATCCTTTTCTAGCGAGGACCGGCGAGACTGGTGGAAATGCGTTGAGTTCATCGACCGCGAACTCGCAAACGGTACCGTCGAGAATTCCGGAACTCGATATCGGCGCCGCGTTGAAAGCGGCCGGTGAGCCGCCGCAGACGCACGCGTCGCTCGGCGAACCTGTCACTAATCCGTTCGCCGCCGCACAACAAGGCGCTGTGGCCCCGGCGCGATATGAGTCCGCGGAATCCGGCGGCCAGATCGCTCAAACCGCTTGGGACCAGCAGACTACGTCTGGGGCAGCGCCGCTGGCTCCGACGCGCCCCGGCGCCGCTCCCGTTTTGAGCGATGAACCGGCCAGCGATGCGGCATGGGCGCTTCCGGAGGCGCCGCTGCCGTCGGCGGACAGTGATGAACGGATTGCCGCCAGCCCGTTTGGATTAATCCCGCCGCAACGCCCCGCAGCGGCCCCATCCTCCAATGTTGGCTCGGAGTCGAATAACTTGCCGGCCAAGCACAAAGCAAAAGAGCATTTGGCCGGCGCCCGTCAGGCCCTGGATGCCGGGAACCTTGAGCTGGCCGAGGAACTATCGCGTGCAGCAGCCTCGTTGGGCGTGCCGGAATCGCAGTTTCTGCCTGATGAAGATCGCCCCTCGCTCTTGGCCTGGGACATCGTTCGTGCCAAGCAGAGTCGCAGCGCCGCTCAGCGCTCTCCTGCCAGATTGCCTTCCGTAAGTGCGGCGCCGGTGACGCGCGTTGCGGATGCAACGGCATTCCCAGCGGCAACCGTAACTCCGCCAGCAGCAGCGCCGCCGGCAACGACGGCGTCGCCGCCAGCACCAGCTATCGCCCCACCAACCGAGGAAGCATTGCCGTTGCCGAGCGCCGAGCCGGCGGACAGCAAGCCGTCCTCCTTGCTCGATACGGCCGATGAAAACCAGCAGGTGCTGGCCCGGCAACTATCGGCCGAGATCGGCAAGCGTCAATCCGAAGCGCAGCGGCTTCGCAGCGAAGACCCCGAGCGCGCACTGGCGATCTTGCATGAGGCGCAACAGTTGGTGAAAGACTCAAAGCTGCCCGAATCGTCGCAGCGCGAGCTATTGACCCGGATCGACATCACGCTCGAGAAGACGCAGAAATACATCAAGGATAACGCGGCCGAGATCGAGCTCGACAAGCGTAACGCCACCGTGCTCGAGGAGCGGGATCGCGATCGCGAACTGAGGCTCAAGCTGCAGCAAAAGATCGCCGACCAGGTCGAGGAATTCAACCGGCTCCGGGACGAACAGCGTTACGCCGAGGCCGAGATCGTCGCCAAGCGCCTGCATGAGCTGGCCCCGGAGGACCCGGTGGCGCAGCAGGTTCTTCAGACCGCGAAATTCATCCGCCGCGAAATGCTGAACCGCGGGCTGGCGCAAAGCCGCGAAGAAGGCATTTGGGAGACGCTCAACGACGTCGAACGCTCGAGCGTGAGCAATGTGGGCGACGGCCGCGAGCTGCGCTTCGACCAGAAGCATTGGGAGCAGTTTGTCAAGAACCGCAAAGGCACGCGCGACAGCATGCACAGTCGCACGGAGCGCGAGCTGGAAATCGAGCGCCGCCTTAAGACGCCCGTGATGCTGCGCTACGAGGATACGCCGCTCAGTGAGGTGGTGGACGGGTTGTCCGAGCTGGCGGGCGTGAATATCCATCTCGATCCGCGCGGCCTCAACCAGGAGGGCGTTAACAGCGACACGGCAGTCACGCTCAACCTCAATAAGGAAATCTCCCTAGCGAGCGCATTAAACTTGATTCTCGAACCGCTGCATTTGAGCTACGTGATCAAAGACGACGTGCTAAAGATCACTAGTGAGCAGCTGCGGGACGGGGAGCTTGAGACTAAAACATACAATGTGGCTGACCTGGTGGTCCCCATCCCGAACTTTGTTCCAAGCAGCGGCATCGGGCTGCAAGGGCTGATTAACGACGCCCATGCCGCGGCCGGCTACGGCCAGAACGGCCTCGGCGCATCGGGACCGACCGTGTTGATCGGCGGTCAAGGCGAACAAAAAAACGCTGCCGCCAATGATCGAGTCCTGGCGCAGCAATTCAATGCCGCTCCGGCTACCGGTTTGTCGCCCGGCACCGTGCCGATCGGCGCCGGCCCAGGCGGCATGGGCGGCGGCGCGAACGCCGACTTCGACTCGCTCATCGACCTGATCGTGTCCACCGTCTCGACCGAAACCTGGGCCGAGAATGGCGGCGGCGAGGCCGAAATCCGACCCTTTCCTACCAACCTCAGCCTGGTGGTCAGCCAGACGCAGGCGGTCCACGAGGAAATCGCGGACCTCTTGGAACAGCTTCGCCGTCTGCAGGATCTGCAGGTAACGATCGAGGTCCGCTTCATTCGCCTCAACGACACCTTCTTTGAACGGATCGGCATCGACTTCCAAATGAATGTCGAAGACCGCACAGTGGGTGCGGGCGACCTTGTTCCCGGAAGCGCCTTCGAACCACCCGGTCGCACGAGTCAAACAGTGGGTCTTTTCAACGTCGCGCCGTTTCCAAACTTCACGTCGGACCTCGACATTCCATTCCGCCAGGACAGCTTCGATGTGACGTCGGTCATTCCCTTTGGCGGCCCTGTGCAAGGCGGCTTGAATTTCGGCTTTGCAATCTTGAGCGATATCGAGGCCTACTTCCTCATCGAAGCCGCCCAGGGCGATACCCGCACCAACGTGCTCAATGCACCCAAAGTCACGCTGTTTAACGGCCAGCAAGCCTTCGTGGCCGACGCCACGCAGCGGCCGTTCGTCGTGGGCGTGATCCCGGTCGTCGGCGAGTTCGCCGCCGCACAGCAGCCCGTGATCGTCGTGCTCAACGAGGGCACGATGATGACAATCCAGGCGGTCGTGTCGGACGATCGGCGCTACGTGCGAATGACCATCGTGCCGTTCTTCACGCAAATCGGCGACGTGGACGAGTTCACATTCGAAGGCTCCTCCTCGACCACGAATTCGAGCAGTTCCAAGGACGATGACGACGACGGCAAGAAGGAGGAAGAGGAGGAGAGCGAGGAAGAAGTCCGCAGCGGCGTCACGGTCCAGTTGCCGTCATTCTCGTTCGTGTCCGTGGTCACGACGGTCAGCGTACCGGACGGCGGAACGGTGCTCTTGGGCGGCATCAAGCGGCTTTCCGAAGGCCGCAATGAATTTGGCGTCCCGCTGCTCTCGAAGGTGCCGTACATCAATCGGCTGTTCCGAAACGTTTCCATCGGCCGCGAAACCGATAGCCTCATGATGATGGTCACGCCGCGGATCATCATCCAAGAGGAGGAAGAGGAACGGCTCGGCATCGCCGTCCCGTGACATGACTTCCGCCGCTTGCGGCTTAGCGCTTCCGGTCCCTATCATCGGTAATCGATGACTAAGCGCGCGCAACGCTGGTTAACCGGAGCGGCGGTCGGCGCCATCGGGCTGGTTCTGTGCGCTGCCGGCGTGCATCATTTAAGCAAACTTCTGCGGGATCGAGGCCCTTCGCCGCCCGCCATGCTTGCTGGTCCAGTGATGCCAGTCGCCATGTCCAGCGATTCTTCGGAACTTGCCCGCCAAGTAGAATCGGCCCTGCCGCCGCATATTGGAGCCTGCGTTCTGACGATCGATGGCGGGCGCGTCGTCTTCGAGCATGCCTTCGGATTGGCCGATGTTGAGACAAACACGCCATGCACTCCGACGACCAACTTCCGCATGGCGAGCGTCTCCAAGCAGTTCACCGCGACAGCCGTATTGCTGCTGGTCGACCGCGGCCAACTAGCGCTCGATGACCGGCTGCGACAGTTTTCCCCCGGCTTCCCGCCGTACGGCAACGATATTACGGTCAAGCATTTGCTTACGCATACATCGGGCGTGCCGCCCTACGAGGAACTAATTCCTGAGGGAACGACGCTCCAGCTCGACGACCTGGACGTGCTGCACTTGCTGATGGATACAAAGCGACCGCGATTCGCGCCCGGCGAGAAATTCGAGTACTCGAATTCGGGTTATGCGCTTCTGGGGCTGATCGTGGAAGTCGTTTCGAAAACTCCGTTTCACGAATTCATGGCGAGGGAGGTTCTGCGCCCGCTCGGCATGAACGACTCGGTGCTGTTCCAGCGTGGCTTGAACGAAGTTCCCTATCGTGCATTCGGCCATGAGCGAAGGGAGGGCCGCTGGGTCCGCAACGATCAAAGTCTTACCAGCGCGATACGCGGCGACGTGTGAGCGTCTCGATTGTGGGTGGAAAATTTCACTGGATGGTAAGCTATGGTC
>JBBDWY010000030.1:0-40032 GCA_040902605.1 Pirellulales bacterium
CCCCGGCCCGGCGCCCTTCAATTTAAGAGACAGCATGTCTTGGCCGGACGCTTACTAAACTCATAAGTTCTCGACACGTGCCGAATTTGGACCCTTTTGATGACACACGCTTGGCGTTCCAAAAACTCGTCCCTTTTCTCGGACTGAGACAGGTGGCCGTTCAGGGCCGCGCAGACAGCTCGTCTAACGAACGTTAATTCGAACTGCGAAACCGTCTCGTCGTTTTGCAAAGCGACAAGATCGGTAATGCCGCTGGAATGGAGTGAACCCGGGGGGCGGGTGAGAGTAATCCCTGAGAGGTTGGGGCTAGGCTAGCGCTTTCGATTATCTGGCGGCCCACTTTTAATCAGCGTCAGCTGAGAGAGATAATAGCGGACAATACTCGGCCCGCGCATTTCGTGATGGACTTCGATGAGCACTGATGTGCCATCCTTATTCAAGAGCATTACCTTCCCTTCATGGCCGTCGTCCGTGCGCACCTGATCGCCAGCTTGTAGCGGCATGAGCCCCACCTTTCGCTCGGCGCAGTATAGCACGTCGATGGTCGTCCCTGAGGGGTTCCGGAACGCGGTCTGACACTCGAGGGACTTCCCCGCCTCTGAAACGCTCCGGCAAACCAACGATTTCTCGGATGCGATCCAATCCTTTTCGTGCCCTCGGGCGATGTGACCGAATCGGGTTTGCTGCGTGCGAACGTAATCGATTCGAGCCGCGGAAGCCTAACTGTTGATCAAAAGCAACCATTGTCGGTAGCGGGCGCAGTTTTGCGGAAGAGTTCAAAAAATGTCCAATCGCTTGTCGATCCGCGTCGCCGCCAATCGACCAGGATAGGAACGTACCCTAGAGGCTGGGGCGGCCGACTTTCTTGGACATCGCACTATCCACCAGCTGAAGGGAGGGAATTGACCGTGTTGACACATTCCCATATGGGAATATAATTCCGGCATGCCTCGTGCAGCAACAACGACCGACGTATTCAATGCCATCGCCGAGCCGCGGCGTCGTCAAATCCTTGAAGTGCTCGCCCGGCGTGGGGCGGTCGCGGTAAGCGCTCTGGTCGTGACACTGGGAATGTCGCAGCCCGCCGTCTCGAAGCACCTCGGTGTGCTGCGCAAGGTCGGCCTTGTTTCAGTCTCCAAACAAGGCCAGCAACGTTTGTACCAGCTCGAGGCCAAGGAGTTGAAACGTGTGCATGATTGGGCAAAGAAATTTGAACAGCACTGGAGCCATCAGCTCGATCGCATCAAGCAGCGTGCGGAGCGTCGGTCGCGCGATCAACGTGGCTCATCAAACTAACCTAAGACTGAGAGGCGAATACAATGGCAACCGACACGGTGGAACGTCAAGACATTTCTGCCTTCGAGATTCGCAAGGAAATTGAAATCGGCGCGCCGATTGAGATTGCTTTTCAATCAGTGCTCGATGAACTAGGCCCCGAGGGGCAGATGCCGAACGGCCAATCGCTTTCGCTGAAGATTGAGCCTTGGCCCGGCGGCCGGTGGTATCGCGACCTTGGAAATAACACGGGACATCTTTGGGGCCACGTCCAAGTAATCAAGCCTCCCACTCTCCTGGAAATCACCGGGCCGATGCCGATGTCGTATCCTGCTGTGAACTACGTGCAATATCGCCTCAAAGGGGAAGACGGCAGGACACGTCTGACGTTTGTGCATATTGCGATGGGGCTCATCCTGCCCGAGCATCGCGACGGAATGGGGCAAGGCTGGGCGCACTGGCTGGAGCGCATTCGCGAGCTGGCGGAACGCAAGAATCGGAAGGAGACACAACGATGAGCGCTTGCTGCGGTGCCGCCAGCGCCCGGAAAACGCCGACCTGGGTGCGAAGAGTCCGAGAGATTTTTGCATGGGTTCTCCCGAGTGCCATCCTGGTGTTGGTGCCCAAATGTCCTGCTTGCCTGGCAGCGCACGTGACGCTTTGGACCGGACTCGGACTGTCGCTTTCCACGGTAACCTACCTGCGCTGGGTGCTGCTGTTCCTTTGCGTCGCCTCATTGCTCTTCCTAATTGTGGAACGTCTGGATCGCATAGGGACCATCTTTAGCTACTTCAAAAAGGAGACCGAACAATGCAACACCAAATAGTAAGTCGAGAGAAATGGCTTGCAGCCCGGCTCGCCCTGCTCAAGGAGGAGAAGGAGCTAACGCGGCGCAGCGACGAGCTGGCGCGGCAACGTCAGGAGCTGCCGTGGGTCCGGATCGACAAGGAGTATCGATTCGAGACCGACGAAGGGAGCGCCTCACTGGTAGACCTCTTCCGAGGGCGCTCGCAGCTCCTCGTCTACCACTTCATGTTCGGGCCCGACTACACGGCGGGGTGTCCGCACTGCTCGGCGATCGCGGACGGGTTCGACGGCTTCGTCGTTCACCTGGCCCACCACGACGTCACGCTTGCGGCGGTGTCGCGGGCTCCGCTCGCGAAGCTGCAGGCGTACAAGCGGCGGATGGGGTGGACGTTCCCCTGGGCGTCCTCGCTCAACGGCGACTTCAACTTCGACTTCAACGTCTCCGTCACCGAGGAGCAACAGCGCAAGGGGGGCGTCGAATACAACTACGAGCGCGGCGGCCATGCGATGGACGTGACGCCGGCCCCGGAGCCTGTCATCGAGCTCGCATCGGAGGTTGGAACGGACGCGGCGACGTACACGCGCGAGAGGCCGGGCATGAGCGCGTTCGTGCTCGAGGACGGCGTCGTCTACCACACCTATTCCGCCTATGCGCGCGGACTGGATGGCCTCTGGGGCCAGTACCAGTGGCTCGACCGCGCGCCACGCGGGCGCAGCGAGACCGGCGTCTGGATGCGCCGCCACGACGAATACGAGCCGCTTCCTTAAAACGCCGGCTCGTGTTGCCACGCGGCGGAGGCACACGCATGAACACTCGCCGCTGCTGCCAGACAGTGACGCGGGTGCGGCTGGCGAATTCGACTGATTGTGCCAATTACCCGTCAGCGCGGCTTTTGAGTGAGATGCCCCACGAATCCACCGATTTGGACTCAGGACCCGCGTAGGACGAGATACGTCTCCGTTAGCGCATTGAATGGACAGGTACAAATGGCGAACGTGAGAGGGGCAAACTGATTGACGATTGCGCGAGGAAAAGTCTAGAATCAGGCCGACGTTCGAGTGACACTCCTGCCAGTATCGGTTGCGTATGTATGCGGAGTCGGATCTTGGTCAGCGCCTTAAATTTGGCGATTGGGCAAGTGATCGGGGTCGAACATGCGATATTTTTTCGGCGTGTTGATCTTCACCTGTCCTGCATTGGCGACGTCCGTAGCCAGGGCCGAATTGGTGGTTTATGAGCCCTTCGCCTACCCGGTCGGCGATTCGCTCGATGGGATAGACGGTGCTGCAGTCAACGCCGGCGGCAAAACGGCGCCGAACGGCAACCAATGGTTTCCCGCCGGATACAGCACGCAAACTGAGTTCAACGCGCTGGTCGGCACCCAGGTCGTTGATTTGAACCTGGCGGTTGCTGGCCTGCAGGAGCCGGCGGGCAATGCCGTGTGGTACGGGGGCAACGGTTATTCGGCGCGGCTCGCAACGGGCTCGTTGAACAGCGGGACCGTTTACGCCTCGTTCGCATTTCGGATTTTCGATATCACGGGCCTGGCGTCGACTGGCGGCGTTGTCGCGGCGTTTAACAACATGCCGGGACCACAAACCGCTAGCCCAACGGTCTACTCCGGGTTGCTGCGGGTCCGGTCGACGCCCGACACGGCCGACAACCCGGCAAATTACAATATCGGCCTGCGCAAAAACCCGTCATCCACGACCGTGTGGGACTCCGCTGTCTACACCGCCGGCGACGACGGGCCGATCCAATTCGCGGTGACCAGTTACACGTTCAACGGCGCATCCACCACGGACGACCAGGTCACGCTGTATCTTAACCCCCATCCATCGACCTTCGGCGGCGGCAGCGCTCCAACATCGGGCACGATCCTCAGCACTTCCACCGGAAACGACATTGCGTCCGGACAAATCGCCACCGTCATGTTGCGGCAGGCGACGCAGGGCGCTGCGCCACAGGGCATCGTCTTCGACGAGTTGCGTGTTGGAACGAGCTGGGCCGATGTCACGCCAGCGCAAGCTACCGGCGGCGGTGCAGTGCCGGGGCCGATTCCGGGCGGGCCGATGGCAACCGCCTCGCTCGCCGACTTCCAGCCGTTCAATTACACGGACCAGGATGGAAACGTGATGCCCTATCGCCTGTTTGTTCCGCCCGATTACGATCCGCAGCGCAAGTATCCGTTGGTCGTATGGCTGCACGGCGCGGGGGAGGTCGGGACGAACAACACTGGGCCGGCCAGCCACGTGGTGGCGCACCGGTTGGCCGCCCGCGCCAAGGATCCGGAGTACTCGAGCCTCGTGCTCGTGCCGCAGACCCACGAGGCCTTCGACAGCCACTGGGGGGCCAGCGCTCAAAGCGCTGTGCTGGATATTATGGCGTTGCTCGAAGGTCAGTACAGCATCGACATCAACCGCGAATACCTTGCGGGCATTTCGCGGGGTGGCTACGGTGTGTGGGATTTCATTTTCCACCACCCTGACATATTTGCGGCGGCCGTGCCCGTGGCCGGCGGCGGCGACCCGGGCTGGGCGGAGACCATCAAGGACATCCCGATCTGGATCTATCACAGCCTTGCCGACGAACTTGTGCCGGCCAGCGCATCGCAGATCATGATCGACGCGCTGCGGGGCGCGGGCGGGAACCCGCGCTACACCGAGTTTCCCTTTGGAACGCACGGCAGCAGCTTCAATGATGCTTTCAGCGAACCACAGTTATATGAGTGGATGTACGCCCAAGCCCGTCCGGCGGCGGCTGACTTCAATCAGGATGGCACCGTCGATGCCGCCGACTATGTCGTTTGGCGCAAGGGACTCGGCACCATTTACACGCAGGGTCACTTCAACGTCTGGCGCGCCAACTTTGGCCAAACCGCCGGCGGTGGCAGTGGCTTGGTGGCAGAAGGCACCGTTCCGGAGCCGGCAACCTTAGCAATGATAACCCTGGGGATGCTGGCGATGTTCACTTGCCGATGCGCAGCCGCGTCATAATCTCGTGCGATTTGTTGGACGTGCCATCATTCGACCGATTTTGACACCGTCCAAGATGTCTTTGCCGGCAAATACGTGATCAACGAGATCTCCAAAATCTTCCACTCTTGGCAGAAACTGTTATAGTGGGGGACGAGTCCACCTAACCGACTCCTATGCTGTCTCCTGTTCAACTCAAAGGAGAACGCTAATGAACACATATCACACACTGCTCACAGCGCTGGTGATGTGTCTGATTTCCATGCCCGCTACGGCTGCGTCGACCAATGGCGAACTTGTCGCCTGGGGCGACAATGCTCTGGGGCAGACAACCGTACCAGCGGGCAATGACTTCAAGGCCATCGCGGCGGGAGGACACCACAACATAGGGCTGAAGACTGACGGTTCGCTCGCGGGTTGGGGGTGGAATGGGAGTGGACAGACGAATGTGCCGTCGGGCAACAACTTCACCACTATCGCTGCGGGATTGTTTCACAACGTAGCATTGATGTCCGATGGTTCCTTGGCCGCGTGGGGCGACAATTTCTACGGTCAGACGACCGTCCCCTCCGGTAACAACTTCGTCGCCGTCGCGGCAGGAGCCGGTTACAGCCTGGCGGTAAAGGCCGACGGATCGCTGGTCGGATGGGGTCGCAACTTTGAAGGGCAGACCAACGTGCCCTCAGGCAACAACTTTGTGGCCGTAGCCGCCGGACACTATCATGGCCTAGCGCTGATGGCCGACGGCTCGCTCACTAGTTGGGGGCTAAATAACTTCGGTCAGACAAACGTGCCGTCGGGCAACAATTTTGTTGCTATTGACGCTGGCGAATTCCACAGCTTCGCGCTGAAGGCCGATGGTTCGCTGTCAGGCTGGGGCGAAAGCTCGTGGGGGCAGACAAACGTCCCATTGGGCAACAATTTCGTCGCCATTGGCGCAGCAGGTTCTCATAGTCTGGCACTAAGGGCTGATGGTTCGTTGGCAGGTTGGGGGCGAAATGACTTTGGGCAAGCGACCGTGCCGGCCGGAACGAACTTTATTGCCATCTCCGCGGGGCAGCAGCATAGTCTGGCAATCCAGGTACCCGAGCCAGGCATTTGGCCGCTCATCTGTATGGCCTTGATCGGCGTTTTAGGTTTGCGAGGACGTATCGAAGCATAACGCGATATTAATTCGTCGATGGATCTAATCACGGCAATGAGTGTCATGTTCTCATACCATTGATGACACAGCCGGGGCGTTCCGAAAACTCGTCTCGCGTTATGACTGACACGCCGCGGTGTTTCTAGGTGCAGAAACGGGCGATCGAACGAACTCTTTGGAGACAGTCGACTCCCTGCTGAGCCATCAAATTTCATTAACTATTGTCGCGCGGCGAGAGCAATACTTCGTACCGCATCGTTTCGCGCATCTCGGTCGGTCGCAATTCGATGCGGTTGCCAAGCTTTCCCGGGTGCTGGGGATCTGTCGGCTGGCGGAAATCTGGGAACTTCAATTCCAGTCGGCGGTTGCGAGTCTGTATGGCCCAGGCTTGCAGTGCGCGTTGGTTGTGGCTCGTGCCGGGCAGCTCGCCGAGCCGTAGCGAAAGGCTCCGCGGCTTAATGACCTCGTTCACGACGAGGCGCTCGGGGGTCGGCCGAGTAACCGCCACGGCCCCGTCCGTGGCGATCAGTCCGAAGTCGGTTAGCTTCTCACAGGAAAAGTAATCGTACTGGTCGCTGTGCACCATATCGGCCGGGGCGCCGTCTTTGATGGCCCGGTATTCAAGAAATCCGTTTGGTCCACGCACGAGGAAACCCAGCGGCGGAAGGCGAACGTCATCAACCACCCAGTCGCTATCGCTGCGATTGACCCACACACGGGCGCCGTTGGAATATGACACGACGCAGCGATTGATGTCATCTTCCTGAAAATCGATCCGCTCCATGTGACTGAGACCTAGCATCTGGTGAAATGCCTTGGTCATGTAATAGGCCTGCAGCCTTCCACCGACATCCGCCTGCGGAGTAGTCGCGTACACCGAGACTGCTTGCGGACGACCAAACAAAATCGCCAGGTTGACCATATTCACGTCGTACCGATCCACAGGATAGTAGATGCTCATGTTCAGCAGCCGCTGGCGGTGAATCAGATCGATGAAGGGGAAATACTGCCATTTGGCGCTATGGATGCCCAACTCGCTGGGCGGGCGATAATCCATAAACCATCCGCCGTCCATCAGCCCCACATAATCTTCGCCGCCTCCTTCGGACCAGATCGGCACGTCGCCGAGGTACTTCCTGGCGAAGTCGAACAAGGCCTTTTCGCCCCGCATGTGTTGACGGGCCCCATGGTGCCGCCCCTGCGAGTCGAAGTAATGATGTGGCACCTTGGAGGCGTGCACATCGAGATAGAGCGCGGTCGGACCCACTTCGGCCCGCGTGATTGCCAGATTGGAATATCGCGTCGCGGCCGTAGGGATAAAGCCAGGCTGGCCTTCGTCATCGTTGAATTCGCGGCCGAATACGCCCATGACGCGCGTGGTCGCTTCGGCTACGTACAACTCGGGCAACAGCCACGTGGAACTCCAGTAGCCGCGAACGCGCTTGCCGGTGTGCCGATATTGAACTTTGTCGGGGGCCCAGTCCGTCGCCTTGCGCGGTCCCTCGGCGAAATAGTCCAAGTACAAGTCGTAAGTCGCGTACAGTGCACCGTGCGGTGATACCTTTTGCCGATCGCCGGGTGTGGGAAAGTACGACAGCCAGACAAAATCCCGCGCGCCGCGGCCCACCCACTCTTCCAAAAAGTTCTCGTAACGTTCCGCGATAGGATAGGCCGTCATCACGCCGACGCGTCCCGGCAACTGGGCCAGCGTCGCTGGAGCGGGGGTATCGATTGTCTGTCGATACTCAGCGATTGCGGCGTTGGGCCCCTTGCCAGTGAAAAACATCAAGTAATCGATGGGGGATTCGCAATAGGTAAACAGATCATAGCGCCCCAGCGCGGGGTCATACCGAAACCCTCGGGCCGGTCCGCCGGTGGCTTGCAGCTCAGTCAGCCCGTTACCCATGGTCCAGCACCAGAAACGGCACGTGTTGTAGTTGTGTTCGTGTTCAAAGGCCCGCGGCTTGTCCAACACGTACATACGTCCAAAGAACATTCGCTGGGCTTCGAGTTGGTCGCCCGTGTGATCACCCCAGCCGAGCCGATCCAAATGTTGCCCCTTTCCTTCGACAGCGACGCGGGCCCGCAATCCACGATCTCGCGATTCCATCCACAGTTGGGAGCGGAGGGTCGTAGGTTCCGCCAAACTCGGATGCCGCAGGACGTGCGATACTTCGATGCGCCCGTGGCGCAATTTGGCGTCGGTGCTTTCGACGGTGAAACCGTCGGTGAGTTCATTGATGTGTACGTACAACCCACCGACACTGACCGAGCGGTCATTCACTTTGATGCGCAGCGGCGAGTGAAAGAGTCCCCGTTTCTTTGACACGGCAATTTCAATGGATTCATCGCCCTCCCAAGTGAGCCGCAGTTCCTCATTCGTCGTGCTCGCCGTAATGCGCGCTGGCGTTGCGGCCGTCGGCTCAACGGCCGCCCGGGCAATTCGGATCGAGACTCCGGCAATAGGAATGGCGAGACTTGCAAGTATCAAAAACCAAGCGCGTTGTGCGGTCGTGCCATTCATGGATGGTCCCTGCGGTGCAAACCGATTGTGAATTGGCGGAGTGATGGTGATGAAAAGCGCCGTGCGACGGCCGTCGAAGTCGCATTGTATCCGCTGAAAAATTGCCGGGCCAACCACGAATCCCGGAGTTTGGGCGGAGCGTTGCCACGGGCCAGCGCCCAAAGGCATGGTCGGCGCAGCCAACTAGGTCCTCTGGCGGGTCGCGCTCGGAACGTAGGCGACGCTCTCCAATGATGCGGGGAAGTCTCTTTACCACCAAACGCACCGCCGCATTTTTAATGAACGGCCTTTCCGGAGCCGCTAGTGCTAACGATGCTCATCACAAGGACGATCGCGATGTTTTTTCGCTGACCAGCTGCGGAAACATAGTCGCATGCATTCGAGGCGTATGTCAAAATTAGTCGGGAATTCAAAAATGCTTGAAGCGCAGCAGTGAACCAAGGACAATCGGGGAGGCTATGCAGCCATTTTGGTCACCGGCAAGCCGAACCCTTGTTGGATTCGATGGCTTCTCCGCTGGTCACTTCGACTAGAAACGAAAGGCAGTACCATGACGACTCAAACGAAGTTCATCCGCCGTGATCCGGCAGAAGTCGAGCCGTGGGCGGAGACGTGTGGTGCGATTCGATGCCTGATCGAGGAGTCCGACGGAGCCGCCGCCGAGGTACATCATGTGGAAATTGAGAACGTAAAGTTGCACTATCATGAGCGTACCGACGAGTTCTACTACGTCATTGACGGGCAGGGAGCGATGCTCCTGGATGAGAACGAAATCGAATTACATCCAGGAGTTGTTGTCTACGTTCCTCGTGGAGTAAAGCACAAGGCCATCGGTAAGCTGACCGTGCTGACCGTCTGTATTCCACGTGGGGTGCTTGATGACGTTCATGAAGTGGAATGAACGGTAAGAAATGTCGATTGCGCGACTTACTGACGTCCACTCCGATGAACTTGAGTTCTGTCCCGCTTAACGACCGTTTTAGATCTGGCCAGTTATTCTCAATTACTCATCCGTTTGATGGCACTGCAAAATCGTGTTGAAAACGCATTGGATTTCTCCGGCTGAGACTTCGGCGATGTTGTAGGCCTCGGAGTACGTCGTCAAACCAAGGTTTATTGGAACCTCATCACGCTCGACGAGAACCGTGCGTTAACAAAAGATGTTCCCGGCTCGCGCGAGTCGAACCAATTGGGCCGCAGCGCTTGCGGCCTGGTCTTCGACCGTTCTACCGTCGATTGCCTGCTGCGAATGGAGCGATTCGTGCGCGGCCCGGCCAGAGAGGAGACTATGTCCGATGCGGTCGTGATCGCCACGCTGAAATCGCTCGGCTATAAAGAGCTCGTTTACTATCCGAGCCTGTTGCAGCACGTGGGGCTCGAAAGCACACTCGGCAATTCATTCGGCTAGGTCAGCGGATTGCTCGGCGAGGACTACGACCTGCTTTCCCTTCCAGCGCCGAAGACAGCCGCACCGCGTAGAAGCTCGCGGTGCCGGTTCCAGCGCGACGGCGACTTCATGGTTTGCCAGATCTATGGCTGGAGAATGAGCCGATCCGTCACTGCGGCCTGAAAAGTACCACGCCCGATGCGGCGATGCGGACGACGCACGAGGCGACAACGAGAGCAGGCCAGTGCGGCCCTCGACCTCGAAGCGGTCACCTTCACTGGAGCGGCCGGCGAAGAAGCGCCCCTCATTTCAGCTCGGCACGTTCGTATCGCGCTCCCTCAAGACAATCGGAATTCGCCAAAAGAAGGGCGGCGGCTGCCAGCGGCGAGAAGAAACGCTCAACAGATGGGGATGTCGGCTTCTCAGCGTGCTCCTGCGTCGGTAGAACGTTGCGGACCAGCCCCAGTATGACGCCAGCTCCTCTGATCAAAACTGGACATACAAGCACTGCACCGGCAGCGTTCAAATTTCTCGATATCCAGCAATGGACCAAAGATACCGGGGCCCTGGGCGAAATGGAGATCTCGCGGGACGACTATCTGCGCGGACTGGTCCGCGCGGTGGAATCGCCAGTCAGGTTCACCAGCAAATCGCACAGGCCGCCTCGAAATGCGGAACAAGAATGCCATGATGCCGAGAGCTGCCAGCGTCAAACTCGCCGGCTCCGGGACTGGGATGAGTGTGCCCATCTTGGCGAGCACGCTGTAACTGGACCAAGTCCCGACGCCCGCTGGATACACGTCGCGGAGCGTAAGTGTCCAGGTGCCCAGTGGGTTTTCGCCCCAGAACGCGTTGCTCACAAATGTCCAATCAATGAAGTTTGGGACGTTGGGATTCACGCCGTTCCCGTCGAAATAGTTACGGTACATCAGGCGACTGACCGTTCCTGAGGGCGACGTGAGAAATGCTTCGATGTCGCCACGGTAGGCGTGGTTAATTACGTCGAGATCGACTTCCACCTGCTCCAGTGGTGCCCCGGGGCCTAGCGAAAAGGTTTGCGAAATTCCCGTCAAGTTCGCATCGGGAATGGTTTGGTTAACGCCAATTGGAGCGATTACTTGCGTGGTAAGTGGTGTAACTCCAGCGAACTGCGCCGCCTGGAGCGTAAATGCGTCGGCATCGATCAAGCCAAATCCATAGTTCTGATTGAACTTGAATCCAGCGGCGTTGGTGAGCCAGCCAGGAGTGCACGCTGGCAGCACGAGACAATTGGAATGTACGTCGCCGTCGCCGGCGTCAATCATCCTGCTCGTGCGCGCCAGCAGGTGTTTTGCCATCCGCACTTCCATGTTCGGCCGCACCTGTTTGCCAAGCGCCATGATCCCGGCGACCAGAGGGCTTGCCGCGGAGGTGCCACCGAAGATGGAGTTGTAATCGAGATCCGGGAAGCTATCGATGTCGCCGTTAGTGGAGTGGTTGTAGCCGCCCGTGCCGACTGCTCCACCTGTTCGATCGGTGGTTGTGATGCGGAACCCGCCAGAAGTACTCGAGGGAGCAGCGACCCAAACGTTGGCGCCCCAGTTGCTATAATTGGCAAACTTGCCATTGCTTCCCAGGGCCGCGACGGTGATCGTTTCCTGCAAGCTCTGCAGGTGCTTCTTGTTCGAGTCACCGTCGAGAGCATAGGAACAGGTGCCGCCAAAGCCCTCAATACATCGCTCATTGCCGCCCGCGAACACGTGGATCGTGCCCGCATTGGACGATGTCACCAAGGCGTTGACTTCCGCAACTGTAGGGATGTACGGCGCGCGAATACCATAGCTGTGGTTCTTCACTTTGATATTGGTGTTGGCCCCGCTGCTGTGATAGAGCGTTGCATCCACGAACATCTGGGTGGTCTGATTTGGGAAGTCAACCCGCAAACCGGCCAGTCCGGCGAGCGGCGCGGCACCGGTGACGCCGATGCCATTTCCGCCGCGAGCTGCCGCCACGCCTGCCACCGACGTGCCGTGATTGTCGCCATCGTAGGAGCTGGAAGTCGAATTGGAATAAACGGGACTTGGATCCGGCGTGTTGTTGCCGAAGTTCCAGCTATCGGCCGCCACGTAATTTGGACTCAAATCTGCGTGCAAGCGCTCTAGTCCGTCGTCCACAATGCCAATGATGATGCCCTGTCCAGTAACGTCGCGGTTCCAAGCGGGGGTAACGTTTGCGTCGTAGGCAGCGCCCGAGTTCTGGACGTTCAGGTGCCACTGTCCTTTAGAGCCCGCGGGATTACCGGTCGTATAATACGAATCGTTCGGCGTAAACGCGTAGAGAACGTGCTCGCCGGGGTTCCAATCCGGCGGTGACGCAATCTGTTGTCGGATCCGGCCAAAGGCATCGGGTTCGATCGTTGCTGCTCGAGCTTGTTCCGTTGTGGCATACAACATCGCCACGGCCACGAACAGTTTAGCGAGACAAACACTTGCCACCCGCTTGGGTGTTTGAAAGTTCATGAGATCTCTCCCGCATTAGGGGTGAGGTGGCGGATGCAGAGGGGGCCACGTCTACCCAAGAAATCAGGCGACGAACTGGTGGACCGCGCGCGCCATTTTTTCGAAGCTCTCAGCAAACCGAGGTGTCCGGAGGCCGGTAGCGTAGCAAGCGCCTGAACGACCCCACCTGGGGACGTGCAATCGGGCCGTGACGGCCGAGCGGAAGGGAAAGGAGGGAGCAGGAGGCAGCCTGAGCGAGGGTTGTGCGATGACTGAACTCATCGCCAAAAACAATCTCATTCACATCGCCGTCGCTGGCGACGTTCGTGCCATCGAGCGATTACTCTTGGCCTATTACTCGCCGCTCCCGCACCACATCGAACAAGAGATTCCAGACCGAGTCCGCCGCCATTTCGACAGCGAAGACATCCTGCAGCATGGCTTCTTGCAGGTCTTTCGCGACATCGCCTGCTTCGAGCCTCGCGGCGAGGGCCGTTGCCTGGCTGACAAAAAATTGCTAACCACCGCGCGCGCCGCGTCACCAAACGTCGCCTAAATCTTGTGGCTGGATGCTATGCATCCGGCTTCGATATGAGGTTGCAGCAATTCCCAGCAGCCCGGTTGGCCGCGAGCATCGTTGCCACCGCACGCACGACTGCGGTCAATGCCCCTGGCGACGCGGTTCTGTGGCAACGGCGAATGGTGAGTGCTTGAGATTTTGAGGCCAGGATAGCCAGGCAGTTGCACGGAGTGTCTGCGGTGTGCCTGCGCGAGCGCTACCCACCCACCCGTAACTTGATTGTTTGTGAGGATAGATCCCATGACACGAAAATTCTTGGCTTTGATCGCGGCCGCGGCAGTCTCCTTTTCGTTTTCAGCCATGTTCGTCAGGCGATCGGTCGGGCGTGGGCCCAGGCTTGAACGGCTACGAAATAGGGGACGAGCGATGAGACGCTTGGCAATCGGGTTGGCAACTCTGATGGTATCGATCGGGAGTGTGGCTTTCGGCGACTATGCCGCCGATTTGGAAGCCCAAGCGACGCACGGTGGGGCTGTGTCTGGCACCGATTGGGGGGACGCACCGGGCTACGGACAAGCCGGTTTCGACGAGGACACCCGAGTTTTTCTCGGAAGCAGATGGACGCATGATACGCCGGGACCTGGGTGGATTGACGACTCCGATGACGGAGTATCCTGGTCGTCTTCGATTAGTCCGGGATCGAGTTTCAGCCTAACAGTGGACATAAACAAGGTGGCCAGTTGGGCAAGCGATGTGCGGCTTAATGTGTGGGTGGATTGGGATCAGGACGGTGTGTGGAGTGACTCGGAGCGCGCTGCACGATTGTACCACCCGCCATTGAACATGGGGCACAACGTCTTCAATCTCACTGCCAATGTTCCCGCATCTGCGTTAATGGGCAATACATGGATGCGGGCCATCGTTGTCTACCCGGACATCCTCGATTTCCACGACGATCCGATCTCCCCCTACTCTTCGGGTTGGTACTCAATCTGGGGTGAGGTAGAAGACTATGATGTGTCGGTCATTCCCGAGCCCTCCACTCTCGCTATGCTCATTGGCCTGGGCGGGCTCGGCCTGCTGGGCTACCTCCATCGGCGGCGAACGTGAGCGAATCAGGACTACCAACTGCGAAGCCCTGCTGGCGTTCGCTGGCGGGGCTTTCGGTTATCACGTAGCCCGCAGCTTGTTGTCTGCTTGCCGTTGCGCCGGGCCGGCCACGCCCGGGCAGGGGGGAAAAGGTTAGGTTCTAACCTATTGTAGAACAGGTCGCCGGCTCTACGCTCTTGCCACTCACCCCAAACGCCTTTCCGGCCTGGTCACGGGCATCGCAACCTCGTCCACGCCGCACTCACTGGCGACGTTGGTGCCATCGAGCAATTACTGTTGGCCCATTACTCGCCGCTTCCGTAGCACATCGAACTAGAGATTCCAGACCGAGTCCGGCGCCATTTCGACAGCGAAGACATCCTGTAGCTTGTCATCTCGCAGGTCTTTCACGACATCGACGGCTTCCAGCCTCGCGGCGGGGGCTCCTTCTTTGCCTGGCTCAGAACAATCGCTGACCATCGCGCGCGCCGCGCCACCAAACGTCGCCTAAACCTTGTAGCTGGATGCTATGTATTCGCATTCGATATTGGGTTGCACCAATTCTCAGCAGCCCGGTTGGCCGCGAGCATCGTTGCCACCGCACGCACGACTGAGGTCAAAGCCCCTGGCGACGCTATACTGTGGCAATGGCGCATAGTGAGTGCTTGAGATTTTAAGTCCGAGATAGCCAAGTAGTTGCAAGCGCTGCCCTTTGGATGATGCCGCGGCGTGCGAGAGCAACGTAGGAGAGCTGGGCGACGCAGACATAGACAAACGGTGAACGTTTCGGAAATCTCCTTGCTATTGACCCCCCAATTGGATAACCTGAGACGCTAGTCTGCTGCCGGCTTATCAGTTCCTACTTGGGCCTTGGTATCGAATTTCCAGTGCTACTTCTGACCATCGCAGGATGGCGGAGGGGGAGGTCTCGATCGTGGATTCTCCGCGCGGCGAGATCGACTCGTTAGGCCACAAGCGCGTCTGCCGCCGATGGCAGGTACGCGCTGTCGGCTCAGTGGTCGCGATCGGGCTGTTGTTGTTGATCACGCTTGCCGCTCCTCTACGCGTCAGTGCTGATCCTGCCCATTTCTGGATCTCGACGTCTAATATCTTCTCGCCCGCGCCTGAAGCACCCGCAATCGACGGCGTCCGTGACAGCGTTCGTTATCTGCACATTTGGGCGCAACCCCCTCCTGGCAAGCGGCTTCAGAACTTCTCTTTAAATCTAGTCGCCGACCCCGCGGTCGTCAGTTTTGTAAACAGCTCGATCGTCGTCTATAACCCGGAGATCGATGGAAAGAAGCGCTTCGAGTTTGTCTACGATGCAAGCGAGGGTTTGACAGCGACCGGCTCATCGCAATTCCCTCCATATCAGATCCGAGGTATGCAGGGCTTTTCTATCCGCGGTGTCGTGCCCTTTGTCTATGGCGGCATCACCTATGCAGGCATTGGAGGGACGACCTGTGATAACGACCCTTATTGCGCCATGACCGCCAACGGCCCGGCATGGCTGCTAGCATCAGTCGCTTCACGTGCGATCACTGATTCCGGATCGGCGCAATACTTCCTCAGGATCGGCGCCAACGGAATGAATTACGCCGGCGAATCGACTTCGCAAACGTCAGTTGTTTTCGGAACCGACTCCGAGCCGCAATACAATGCATCGACCGATCGCGAAAAAACCCTTCCTAACGACACGACTGCCGATTTCGTGCTGAATGCACGGCCGCAAGCGGAGGTTATTGATACCCACTGGTCGGGCGGCGACGGGCAGTGGAACCAGATCGCCGGTGGTGGGGCGCCCTCGTGGCTGCATAATGCTTATCTCGATGTCGATGCCGGTGTGGTAACCGTCACCGGCTCGCAACAAGCCAACAGTACGACCATAAATAGCGGACGGTTGCACATCAGCGACAACAGTTCGCTGGCTAGCGATACTGTTGTCAGCCCTGGCGGAGCGATTTCGGGCGAAGGCTGGGTGGGGTCGAACTTAATGCTGGATGGAACGTTAGCAATAGCTTCCGCACAACCGCTAAGAGTTGCAGGCTCAGCCAATGTGGCGGGAGGCACCATCGGTTTGTTGGACAGTTACTGGCAGCCGTCGAATACCACAGCTACGGTCACCGTGCTGGAAGCAGTCGGAGGAATTCAAGGCACATTGATCCCGCCACTCGATCGACAACTGCGCCCAGGATATTTTCTCGAATTGATCACTTACCTTCCGCAAAGCATTACCGCGCAACTGCGTTCCGAGTCGGTTAATCTCCCCGGCGACTTCAACGGCGACGGCCGGGTGGATGCTGCCGACTACGTAGTGTGGCGCAAAAACAACGGCACCGAGACCGAGTTCAACACCTGGCGGGCACACTTTGGCGAATCTCTGTCTGTTGGACTTCCCGGCGACTTCAACGGCGATGGCAGCGTCGACGCGGCGGATTACGTGGTGTGGCGTAAGAACAACGGCACGCCAGCCGAGTTCAACACTTGGCGGGCCAATTTTGGTAGAACCTCTGGCGACGCAGCGGGAGGATCGCCTTCTGCAGGCGTACCGGAACCCGCGAGTTTGCTGATTCTCTTTATCGGTGTTTGTTTGTTTTGGTTCGCGCGAAAACGAGGCCGACTTTTGCCTCGCCAACCGAGGGCATGCGGGAGCCGGCCGCACCTGCGCTCTGTTCCACTCAATACGCCGCGGCAACGCAATCTCCACCGCTTGAATTCCGTTCGCTATTTTATCGCGGCGGCCGTCCTGGCCGTACTTTGGTGGCTGCTGGGGGATAGTTGCCGCGCGGCCATCATCACGACTGGCAATGTCACGCCCGACCCCGCCACAACTACGCTGAGCAACGATCTCTACGTCGGATATGTTGACGACGGCACGATGACGGTTGACGGAGGCAGCCTTGTTCAAAGCAGAAAGGGAACTGTCGGATATCTCTTTGATGTTAGCGCAAGTGTAGTGGTGGACGGGAACAACTCGGCTTGGATAAACGCCACGGAACTCCGCGTCGGCGACTTCGGCAGCGGCACGCTCGATATCACCAATGGTGGAACCGTAGCCAACACCCTCGGAACGGTCGGCAACTTTTCCGGTTCAACAGGCATGGTCACGGTCGATGGCACCGGCTCGGCATGGCTGAACAGTTCGGACCTTCGCGTCGGCAACACCGGCAACGGTACGTTGATAGTCAGCGGCAGTGGAGCGGTAATCAACCGCTGGGGCTACATCGGCGATGACTCCGGCTCGAGTGGCACGGTTACGGTGGATGGGGCCGGGTCGACGTGGACGAACATGGATCACCTCCGCATCGGCAACTCCGGCGACGGTGAGCTGAATATCACGCGGGGCGCAATAGTCAGCAATCGCGACGGCATCATCGGCGATGATTCCGGCTCGACCGGTGTGGTTACCGTGGACGGCGCTGTTTCGACTTGGACTAACGATAGCATCCTCCGCGTCGGCGAGAGCGGAAACGGCACGCTAAATATCACAGGCGGTGGAGTGGTCCTCAGTAATGGCGAAAGTGCTATTGGATCCTGGTTGGGCTCAGAGGGAGTTGTGACGATCAGTGGGGTCGGCTCGACGTGGACGAATAATTCTTCACTCCGCGTCGGATACGCAGGTAGCGGCACACTAAATATTCAAGGCGGCGGATCGGCCAGCAACGACAGCTCTGTCGTCATCGCGAACCTAGCCGGCTCGACAGGCGCGGTCACGGTGGATGGGGCTGGCTCGACCTGGACGAACAGTTCACGTCTCACGGTTGGCTGGGGAGGCAGTGGTACGCTGAATATCACTGGCGGCGGGGTCGTTAGCAATACCGATGGCTACGTCGCCGAAGCTGCCGGCTCGGCAGGCAATGTTACAGTCGACGGAGCCGGTTCGATGTGGACGAACACCGTGCAGCTTCAGGTCGGCGTTCTCGGCAGTGGCATCCTGACGATCACCGGCGGTGGGGATGTCAGCAATACCACCGGCTTCATCGGCGTATCTACCGGCTCGACAGGCAGCGTGACGGTCGATGGCGCAGGCTCGACGTGGACGAACAATGAGCTTCAGGTGGGCCGCTATGGGAGCGGCACGCTGGCGATCACCGGCGGCGGTGCCGTCAGCAGCAATACCAGCAGCTACATCGGAGACAAGACCGGCTCGACGGGGCTGGTCACGGTGGATGGAGCCGGCTCGAATTGGACGACTAGTTCGTCAATCTGGATTGGCGGCGGAGGTAACGGCAATCTGGATATCATTGCTGGTGGAGCGGTGAGCAGCAGCAAAGGCATCATCGGCGACAAAGCCGGCTCGACGGGCCTGGTCACGGTGGATGGCGCTGGCTCGATGTGGATGACTAGTTCGTCAATCTGGATTGGCGACGAAGGCAGCGGCACGCTGAATATCACCAGCGGAGGAACGGTCGTCAATGCTGCAGGCTGGATCGGCTACTTTTCCGGCTCGACAGGCGTGGTCACGGTAGATGGGACAGGCTCGACGTGGACGAACAGTTCCGTGCTGGACGTCGGCAAAGGAGGTAACGGCACACTGAATATCACCGGCGGCGGCGCTGTCAGCAACACATCGGGTTTCATCGGTAGTAAGACTGGTTCGACAGGTATGGCCACGGTGGATGGGGCCGGTTCGACCTGGACGAACAGCCAGCAGCTTCAGGTGGGCGTAGATGGCAACGGCACCCTGAGTATCACCAGCGGCGGAGCGGTGAGCAGCAACGGTGGCTTTATCGGTACCAATTCGGGCTCGACGGGGCTGGTCATGGTGGATGGGGCCGGCTCGATGTGGACAAATAGTTTGTTTCTCGTCGTTGGCAACGTCGGCAACGGCACGTTGAATATCACCGGTGGCGGAGCGGTGAGCAGCCGCAGTGGCATCATTGCCGATGAAGCCGGCTCGGCGGGGCTAGCCACAGTCAATGGCGTTGGCTCGACTTGGACCAACAGTCGTACCCTTACCGTCGCCAATTTCGGAAGCGGCACGCTGAACATCACTGACGGCGGAACAGTGACCAGTAGCGATGGCTTCATCGCCAGCGAAGCCGGCTCGACAGGGCTGGTGACGGTGGCTGGGACTGACTCGACGTGGACAAACAATTCGTTCCTCGTGGTTGGCAACGGAGGCTCCGGCACGCTGAATGTCACCGGCGGCGGAGCAGTCAGCAACGACCGGGGTCACATCGGTGATAATTTGGGTTCAGCAGGCGTTGTCACGGTGGATGGCGCCGGATCGACTTGGACGAGCAGCTACTCTATCAACGTTGGACACGAAGGCAGTGGCACTCTAAATATCACCGGCGGTGGAGCGGTCAGCGGAGGTTATGGCGTCATCGGCGATCATTCCAGCGCGACAGGCGTGGTCACGGTGGACGGGGCCGACACGATGTGGACGAACAGTTCCTATCTCAAGGTCGGTCACGAAGGCAGCGGCACGCTGAATATCACCAGCGGCGGAGTGGTGATTGTTGGAGGAGACACGTTCGTGAGTTCCGTTCTTGGTTCTTCTGGTACCATTGTGTTTGATAATGGGACACTGACGACTGGTGGTCTACTCGCCGTCTTTGATGATCTGACCGGGACAGGTACGGTGAATACCCATGGTTTGGTTAGTGATGTTGATCTGGTTTTCGACGCAACGAATGGCTTGAACCGAACCTTCAACCTCAACAGCCTGCCGGGTCAGAACGTTACCGTCCACCTGGACGTCGATGGGACAGGCTCCATGGGTGCAGGATATCGTGCGAGCGGCACGATGAGCATTTCCGATGGAGTCGTCGTCGCGTCCACGGACGGTTTCATCGGCTATGCGTCGGATTCGACCGGTGTGGTCACAGTGGATGGGGCCGGCTCGATGTGGTCGAACAGTAATGATCTCACCGTCGGCAACTCCGGCAACGGCACGCTGAATATCACCCGCGGCGGAGTGGTGATTGTTGGAGGAGACATGTTCGTGAGTTCCGTTCTTGGTTCTTCTGGTACCATTGTGTTTGATAATGGGACACTGACGACTGGTGGTCTACTCGCCGTCTTTGATGATCTGACCGGGACAGGTACGGTGAATACCCATGGTTTGGTTAGTGATGTTGATCTGGTTTTCGACGCAACGAATGGCTTGAACCGAACCTTCAACCTCAACAGCCTGCCGGGTCAGAACGTTACCGTCCACCTGGACGTCGATGGGACAGGCTCCATGGGTGCAGGATATCGTGCGAGCGGCACGATGAGCATTTCCGATGGAGTCGTCGTCGCGTCCACGGACGGTTTCATCGGCTATGCGTCGGATTCGACCGGTGTGGTCACAGTGGATGGGGCCGGCTCGATGTGGTCGAACAGTAATGATCTCACCGTCGGCAGATCTGGCAGCGGCACGCTGAATATCACGGGCGGTGGAGCAGTTAGCAGCAGCGACGGTTTCATCGCCAACGATTCCGGCTCGACGGGCGTCGTCACGGTGGATGGAGCCGGCTCGAATTGGACGAACAGTTCGATTCTCACGGTTGGCAAGGATGGCATCGGCCAATTGGATATCGTCGGTGGCGGCGCAGTTGGCAGCGGCGAAGGTATCATCGGCGATTATTCCGGTCATTCCGACGATCCCAACTCGATGGGTTTGGTGACAGTGGATGGAACCGGCTCGATTTGGACAAACAACTCATCGCTCACGATTGGCCGTAGAAGCAGTGGTACGCTGAATATCACCGGCGGCGGAACCGTTAGCACCCGAGATGGCACCATTGGCGATGCGATCGGCTCGAACGGCGTGGTCACAGTGGATGGGGCCGGCTCGATGTGGACGAACACTACTGAGCTGATCATTGGTCGTGCTGGCAGCGGCACACTGAATATTACCGGCGGCGGAGAAGTCAGCAACAGCGATGGTTTCATCGGTACTTTTTTTGGCTTCACAGGCGTGGTCACGGTCGATGGGCCAGGCTCGACGTGGACGAACAGTTCCCAACTCCAGGTCGGCGAAAACGGCAGCGGGACACTAAATATCACCAGCGGCGGTGTGGTCAGCAGCCGCGATGGCATCATTGGCAACGCGCCAGGCGCGACGGGCGTGGTCACAGTCGATGGGGCAGGCTCGATGTGGACGAACAGTAGTGATCTCACTGTCGGCAACATTAACAGTAGTAGCGGCATACTGAGTATCACCGGAGGTGGTTTGGTCACCAGCTCCAACGGTTATATCGCGAGAGACGTCGCCTCATTGGGTAGCGTGACAGTTTCTGGTGCCGGCTCGCGATGGTCTCTCTCCGACTCGCTTTACGTCGGAGATCGCGAGATCATTGGAGGCGAAGGTACTCTCACACTCGATGGCGGGACCGTGGAAGCCGCGCATAACGTCAACATAGGTCAGACAGGCAAGGTTCGAGGCAGCGGAACGATCGTTGGCAACGTGATCAACGCTGGCCGGGTGGCCCCCGGCTTCTCGCCCGGGATCATCTACATCATGGGCGACTATACGCAAGATGCCGATGGCGTGCTGGAGATCGAGGTGGGTGGGTTAGACAACTCCGATCCCATGAATCCTCAGTTCGACCAGCTGATCGTCACCGGCACGGCAACGCTCGGGGGTAGGACGGAGTTCCCCGTCATCAACGGTTTCGTGCCTCAGCTCAACGATGAGATCACGTATATAACCGCGGCAAACGTCCTAGGCAAACCTAATGCGCTTCTCTCACCCAATCTTGAACAAGCCAATCCGAATATCGGCTTCCAGGTGATCAAGAATGACACTGACGTACGGCTACGCTTCGTCGAGAAAGGGGCACTCCAGTTCGTGGACAATTCCGGCGGGGCCGTGGATCCAACGGACTGGCACGAACCGGCGAACTGGGATCTGAACCGGGTGCCGGTGAGTTCCGACGTGATTAGCCTGGACCGTTCGCAAACAGGGGATGTCCAGCGGATCGAAGTGAAGAATGACGACGCATTCACTCATCAATTCACGCTCGAGGACCAGTCGTCCCCGATCGAGCTTGCCATCATCAACGGCCGTACGCTTTCCTCGGCCGTCGGTGCTCTCACAATCGGTAACAACGCCAAGGTAGAACTCAATGACGGGACGTTGGTCAGCTCGGCGGTCCGCTTGGAAAACGGCGGCCAACTGGCCGGCAACGGCACCATCGGCGCGAATCTCATGGTCGGTGTAACGGAAGGCCAGATGGAACAAGCGACCGTCAGTCCCGGTTTCGCTGTCGGCCATCTCGACGTGGAGGGTGATTATCAACAAGGCGACAGCGGCACCTTGGAGGTTGATGTCGAAGGAACGGTCGGCGGCCAGTTCGATACCGTCGATGTTACCGGGGATGTGCAACTCGGCGGCACGCTGTTGTTTGATGCATCAGGACTTGGTTCCGGTACATCGGGTGCGACAGTCGAAATCCTTACGTCGAATACTCTCACGGGCATGTTCGACCACGTTGACACGGTGGGCAGCGGCGAGTTCTACATCCGGCCGATTTACGACGATGGCGCAGGCGGCGGCGGTGCCTCCGTGAGCGGAGAAGTCTGCGATCTTGGCGACATGGACTGCGATGGGATCATCGTCAATGACAACGACGATATTCAAGCGCTTGCCATGGCACTGCGCGACATTGAAGCCTACTTTGAGGAGTATCAGGTATACACTATCGCCGGAGCGGATTTGGACGGCTGGTACCCCGGCGCCACTGAATTCGGCAACGACCGCTTGGACTTCGACGACATCGACGACTTCGTACGTTTGCACTCCGGCGGCGGTTCCGGAGCCGCCATGTTTCAGAAAGTGCTGGCAGCAATCGAAAACTACGGGACAGTTCCCGAACCGGCCTCGTTCGGGTCGCTCCTGTACGGAGTTTGCCTGCTCGTCGCGTTCAATCATCGTCGGCGGACGTAATGTAAGATCGTTGGTAATTAGAAGCTCACGCCATGAATCTTTGGAACGCCACGAAACCGAGTGCACCTGGGCCGCATGCTAAGCTCAGCGGGTTCACGCTCATTGAGTTGCTCGTGGTGATTACGATCATTGGCGTCTTGATCGGAATGCTGTTACCTGCTGTTCAAGCCGCGCGTGAGTCGGCCCGCCGCAGCAGCTGCAGCAATAACTTGCGCCAGTTGGGCATCGCGCTACACGAATACCACAACGTGAAAAAGCGTTTCCCGCCGGGGGCACGACTGCATGACTTACCGAACCAGCGAAGCATCAGTTGGCGTGTGATAATTTTGCGGCAAATGGAAGAATCCGCGCTCTATGAACGGTCCGATCCAGAACCGGACGGCGGCGCAGCTAGTTGGGGTGGAGAAACGATTGCGATCAGCACGTACTTGTGTCCGAGCGTGCCATGGCCGGCCACGCTCGCCAAGCCGTCGCATTACTCGGGGGTCATGGGAGCAGGCCTAGGCAATTATCGTATGAATCTAATAAGCAGTTGCGGTGACGTGTTCACCGACGGCGTGTTATATCCGGATAGTCGCACGCGGATCGCCGAGATTGAAGACGGCACGTCGCACACGTTGGCGATCGGCGAGCGCGTTTATTCCATAGTTTGGAATTGGATGGAAGGTGCAAACTGGTCGGGCATGCCGCCCACAAGGATTTGCACAAATGCTGCGAGCAATGTCAGCTATCCGATAAACGACAATCGTTATTACGTAGGCGACTCCAGTGCCCCCGATCCTGCCCTAAAGGTAGTGGCGTTGAACGACCTTTTCTTTGGTAGCCTTCACACGGGGGGCGCTCAATTCTGTTTCGCCGATGGCAGCGTTCGAATGCTCTCGGACACGATGAATTTCGCGGTCTTTCAAGCCATGGCCACAATCAATGGCCGCGAGATTTACGATTCGGAAGAATAACGATTGATTCTTTCCGGCTCACTGCGTCGCCGGAGCCGCGGCTTGCGATAGAATCGGTTCCGTTTGAGTGAAATAACAGACAAGTCGGTAGACTTCATCCGGGTCACCCGGCCAAGTGCTGGCCAGCGCCTTATTGATTTCCTCAATTCCGGCTAAACGATCTTTTGCAGCAACAGCCCCCTTAAGCGTCGCCGATTTAACCTCCGACTCAAGCCAGTCGACCTGAAATTGAGCATGCGTCGAGTGTTTTGTTGCCAACTGCTCATAGATCGCTCTCGCGTTCTCAAAGTTCATTGCTGCCTGGTCGCGATCGTTCTTTTCATCCAAAAGCGCAAGTCGCGAATAGCATTCCGCCAACGCACGCGCGAACTGGGGATCTTGCGGATTCGCTTGCAGCAGTGCGATAAGTTGGTCGCGCGCCAATTGGAAGTACTCTCGGGCAGTCGAACTTTTTCCGAGCACCTCTGCCATTGCCGCCAGGCCAAGGTATCCCCGTGCGGTTTTTTCGCGTTCGAAACGTCCGGCTCGCAGTTGATTCCTAAGTTCAGCGTTGGAGTGAGCGAATAAGTTTGCGATGACCATTGTGCGCGGCAGGTTGTCGCGCCGAGGCGGCCAAAATTCCGACGGATTGCCCCGGCCCTCCCACACGTCAAGCTGCTTTCGCAAGTCCTCGATCTGCAGCCCGGCGCGCCGTGCCTCCTCAGCGCTTCGATCAATTAGCTGTCCTCTCTCAGAAAACCGGACTTCGAGCTGCGCGCGTTGGCGCGCGATATGTATTGCCGTCGACGGTCCAGCAACTGCCAAAAACAGAACCAGCCCGGCGCTCGCTGCTGTCATTGGTTTCCTATTAGCCCAACGAATCAAACGGCCGGGGGCAGAGGGTAGTCGGGCTTGAACTGGTTCCCGACGCAGAAATCGCCTGAACTCCTCGACAAGCTCGCCAGCGGAGTCGTACCGGCGCCCAGGCTCTCGTTCCAAGCATTTCAGACAAATGGCGGCCAAATCCCGTGGAATATGCCGATTCAGTTTTCGTGGGTCAGGGGCGTCCGCTGTAAGCTTTTGATATCTCTGCATTTCGATGTCGCCGCGGAATGTCAACTCGCCGGTCAGCAACTGGAATAGGATGACACCCAGTGAATAGATATCGGTTCGTCGGTCCACCCAATGCGCCTGCCCGCGAGCTTGTTCAGGTGACATGTATGCTGGTGTTCCCAGAACCTGACCATCAATCGTCATCGTGATCTCGCCCACCTCGCGCTTAGCCAGACCGAAGTCAGTGAGGTGCGGCTGGCCAGCCTCATCAATCAAGATATTGGATGGCTTTAAGTCGCGGTGAACCACACCATGTTGATGAGCATGGCTTAATGCTTCCGCAATCGGAACGCATAGCTCAACTACTTCTTTGGAGCTTGTCCGACCGCCAGTGAGCCAATCAGTGAGAGTTACGCCACGAACAAAGTCGCTAACTATAAATAATGTATCGCTGTCACGGCCCACCTCGTGGACCTGAACGATATTACGGTGTCGCAATTGCGCTGCAGCCCGAGCCTCCCGAAAGAACTGGTCGATCTCAGTGTGAGAGAGCTGGCCTCGACGCGGAATTTTTATCGCCACCGTACGGTCTAGTTCACGGTCGTGGGCTTTCCATACCGTTCCGAACCCTCCGATTCCTAATCGAGTGATGAGATCAAAACGACCGATGGATTTCAGCGGTGCGGCCATTCTAGTCGATTCATCGCGATCGATTAGGCTAAACGTGCTGCCACAGGTACTGCAACAAATCTCCTCATAGGGCGTATCGGTGAGGATCTCCACAAAATTACTACAGTGAGGGCAACGGATACGGAGGCCGCGCGAATCTTTTCGGGTCGGCGTGTGTTCGATCGTTGGATTCCCGTCGCTGTCGCTTGGCGCGGCCGCCCGTGCCCGTGCCGCGGCGATGATCCGCAACTTCCGCATCTCTTCACCCAACTCCGGCATTAACTCCGGATGGGCGGCTATAATCGCTTCGTCGGTGACATCGTCGCCTTCGGCGCGACGACGCCGACAGTCGTCCAAAACCGCACGGAGACCTATCTTCCGTGCTGTAGATCTATCACTATCATCAAGTGCATTTACTGCATCCGACATCGACTGACTCACTTCGCCTCGAAGGCGTGTATGCTAGCGACTACTAAACCACTGCGATGACCGGCCCATTGCCTCGGCCAGCTTTTTCTTACCCCGGTCAATCAGTCCACGCACTGCTCCTGTGGTGCATCCCATCTCTCGAGCGATCACGTCAACATCCTTGTTCAGAAGGTAATGGTCGCGGACCGCAACCCGTTGATTTTCGGGAAGTGAAGCCAAGGCGACTTGGATCGCCATTTCCATCTCGCGTCGGGCGGCTGAGTCATCCGGCAAATGGATATCGTGACAAACGATGTCGATCAGGGTAACAGAGGTGCTCGGAGTGGCCACGTCGGCTCTCGAAAGCTGATGACGATCCCCGCCTCGCTTCTTTCGGCCGATTCGTTTGATGGCGTCAGCCAAGCGATGATCGGCGATCGCCTTGAGCCAAGCAAAAAACGACACATGGTTGCAGCAATTGCACTGCCGTATATCACGGAACGCTTGCACGAAGAGGTCTTGCAACACATCTTCTGCGCTCACATGTCGTCGAACATCGGCCGGAATCCGCTGATCAATGTAACTCTCAAGGGCTGGGAAGTCGCTAATCAGAAGCTGTTCCAGTGCAGCGATTTCTCCCGCAATAGCTGCCCCGATCAAGGAATTGTCCGCAACAGGCTCAGACATCGGTAATCCACCCCGACTTGGCTTCTCATCGCGCGCGATAACGCCTTGATTTTAACGATTCTGAGAACGCCCACGCAAGCAGTGCTGCCCATCAACTTCTGGCAAGACTGTACTCCTATAACGACTAACTAAAGGGTTTTGTGACCGGATTTTGGCATTTGCCGCGCGCGCCAGGCGATGACCTGTCGCCTTATCTCTTGGGTGGGACTTGAGCGACCTTCTCGCGATCACGTCTACACGCCTTGGCAACCTCAGCCGCGAGTTCACGTTGGCAGCCAGCATTTGTTCTGGCACAAGCAGGCGATTGAATTCAAGTCCAACCCCTTTGTACAGGAGGCTCGTGTCACAAATGACCAAAATGCAAAAGCGCGTAATGGCGCAGAGTTCCGTCTGCTGCTTGGTCGTGTCACTTGCCCTGGGCGCGACTGGCTTCGTCCGCGGAGATTCGTTTCTCTGGACGAATTTCTCAGGCGATCGCCAGTTCAACAATCCACAGAACTGGTTTAACCCTGATTTTGTGAGAGCACCAGGTAGCGGAGACACGGCGTGGTTTGGCACATTTGGTGCTGGAGTGGTCCACGTTCCAAATGGAAAGACAATTCAACAGCTCGTTGTTTTCGACATACCAGTGACACTTGACCTTGGAGGCGCGGGCAATGAGATGCACCTAACGAAAGCCACAGGTATGAGAGATTCATTAGTCGTGGCCCCGTCTAATGGAGATATTGCAGCGTTGTCCCTACAAAACGGCACGTTTTTTTCCACTGACGCTTTGATCGGCATTGAGTCGGGTAGCAGCGGCAGTACGACAGTTGCGTCAAATGCAACTTGGAAACCGGACAATGTGTTTCTGGCGTTCTTGCAAGGCTCGGAGGGAGAACTCATCGTAAATAGCGGCTTTGCCGACATCTTCGGCGATCTTGAGATCGGCGATGGTGGGTCCGGCGGCTTGATGGTAACCAATGGTGGCCGAGTTCACAGCCGCTTTGTTGGCCCCCTCGCGCTCGGCCGCGATGTAGTCGGCGACGATGCAGGCTCAACTGGAGGTGCTACTATCAGCGGTGCTGGATCGGAGTGGATTGCAGGACCTATATTGCAAATTGGAAATCAGGGCCACGGCACTCTAAATATCGAAGACGGTGGAGCCGTTCGGGCCCTCGGCAGTTTCGTCGGGTTCAGCCCAACCGGTGTAGGCGAGGTGTTCGTGGTTGGACTTGGCTCGACGTGGAGCTCGATGTTTGATTTGAGCCTCGGTGATGAAACATTAAGTGGAGTCGGGACGGTTACGATGTCGGGCGACGGGGCGCGCATCTATATTGGCGAACAGGGCGAATTGGCTGGCAGCAATTTACCAGTGACGGAAACTGCGATTGTGGTCTCCGGCGATGCGCCTCAGGGGGATCCATTGTCGGCCAAACTATTCGTCTTCAACGGAAGCTCGCTTGGTGGAGCAACAAACCTTTATGCCGGCGTCGATTCGGGAGATTATGCGAGGGTGCGTGTTCATGGCATGGGTTCTCAAATCACCGTTAATGAGAGTCTTCATCTGGCCGGTGACTCTAATGGCGCAAGCGGGGCAACGGCAGAACTGATTATTGAAAGTGGTGGCATCGTCAATGTCGGTTCGACGCTACATGTCCACACAGGCGGAACTGTCGCGCTCAGCACGGGAGGCACCGTCAACGTTGGTATAGGTGAGGGAGCGGCCGGAGCAGTTAACGTTCTATCGTCCGGTTCAATCCGCGGCAGCGGAGTAATTAGTGGGGCGGTGAACAACTCGGCTGGTTCCGTCGCACCTGGATTCTCTCCCGGCGTGTTAACGATCGTGGGCGACTACTTGCAGGCCTCGGATGGAACTCTCGAAATTGAAATCGGCGGCACCGTTGCGGGCGCTGATTATGATCAGCTTGTGGTCAACGGAGCGGTCGTACTCGACGGCAGACTGAACGTCGGTTTCCTCGATCTGGGTGCGGGGCTCTTCAGCCCGGTAGCGGGCGACGTATTCGATATCTTAGACTGGGGCAGCCTCTCGGGCATGTTCGCTACACTGAATCTTCCAGCACTATCTTCACCACTGACGTGGGATATGTCGCAGCTTTACAGCACCGGGATCGTTAGAGTTGTTTCCTCGGGTCTGCCCGGCGACTTCAACCAGGACGGCGCCGTCGATGCCGCCGACTACGTCGTCTGGCGCAAGGGCCTCGGCACGACGTACACCCAAGACGACTACAACATCTGGCAAGCCAACTTCGGCGCCACCCTCGGCAGCGGCAGGGGTGATACTGGCTCCATTGAACCAATGATTCCCGCCGTTCCCGAGCCGTCTTCCTTATTACTGCTGCTTTTGGCCGCTACATTCGTCTATGTCAAGAAACGACCCTATTTTGATCCGCTGTCGTCGCGCGTCTCATACTCATGTCTTTGACCGAAGCGGCACTTTGGGCAGACGTGGCTTGTGCGACCGGGTTGCCCTGATAGCCTGTTTGACGAGCCACACCTAACTACCGTCGGGCCGGCCGAGCCGCTGGGCCAACTGCAGAACCTCGACAGGAATGGCCAAAACAACAGTGTTCGAGGCCGTCGGGCCAAGTCCGTCAAGGGTCTGTAGCGTGCGCAGTTGCATGGCGCCGGGACTAGCAAGCATCGTCGCAGCGGCCGCCGCGAGATTCTCCGCCGCGAGCCGATCTCCTTCTGCCTTCGTGATGGTCGCCCGTTTCTCTCTCTCCGCGCCGGCCTGGCGTGACATAATCCGCTTCAGATCCTCCGGCATGTCGATGTCCATCAGGCGGATGCCGATGACTTGCAGTCCCCATGCTTTCGAGTCGTTCGCGACCGCATGCTCGACGAGCTTACCGATCCGTTCGCGCTCCGACAGCAGTTCATCAAGCACCATTCCGCCCACCACGTCGCGCAACGCCGTTTGGGCCAACAAGGAAATGCCGAAGACATAGTCCTGAATCTTCATCACGGCATCTTCGGCGCTGGTCACTTTGAAGAACAGAGCTCCATTGATGGACACAGGCACATTATCTTTAGTGATGGCTTCTTGACGCGGAATGTCTGTTGCGAGGACGCGGGTGTCAATCATTCGGACTCGATCAATGATCGGCACGACGAAGAACAACCCCGGCCCGCGGATCGACTGGAACTCGCCGAGTCGCAGCACCAGACCCCGCTCCCATTGATTGGCGACTTTAATCGACGCAGCCACGAGCGCAGATATAATCGCGCCCGTTATGCCGACGAGAATACCCCACCCGACACTCGTCTGTCCCAGGTAAATGGCGAGTCCTATGCTGATGGCGAAGAGGACGAGGAACACAGCCAATTCCACAAAACTCGGCATGTTCGACCGTAGCTGACGCATTTCACGCCCCGCCTGTCGTGCCGCAGCGCTGAAATCCTGTTCGGTAGCCATGTTTCACCTCATACGCGAACTTTTTTAGTTGGGCCGGGCCTGGAAAACGTTCCAGGCAAGGAATGCCCAATATCTTAGCGTGGTGTGCCGCCCTCGCGTCTAGCGAACGGTGAATTCTTATCCTTTTTTGCGGCGTCATCCGTCGTTGGGTCGAGTGGCCCGTATCGCACCTTAACTGGTGTTTAGTGTCTCTTTACTTGGTACCCACACGTCCCGGCGATCGCAGTCATTCACTGGTGCGAATGGTCACGATGTTCATTTGTGTCATCATCTCATACGATTTCGCAGACGTGCGATTATTCGGCCGAATTCCGGCGGCCAGCGGCTCCTCGACGGCCCTACAAAGCCCTAAAGGTAATTGCCAGACGCATCGTGCCCAGACATAATCACGGCTCGGCCGGCGCTGCTGGGCATCGTGAAACGGCTCCTGATGGGACGGACTGATACCGCGAGGGATCGCCGCCGGCCGATAGTTTATACCCCCACATCCACCTCGCTTCAGGGCCTAAGAAAGGGACGGGCAGGCTTTCAGCCATCCTTACTCGGCAACGTCGCTCGGCCGATCGCTTGCCGACACGATGTTGCAGTCGATCCCGAACCGAATTGACTACTTTGAAGATCAATAGTTCGACACTTATCACTTCGTGATCGGCCTGCTCACGAGAGGCGCCTCGGCATCACCAGGGAATGAATTCGTGAACACGCTGCCTAAGATCGTTCAGCCTCTCATTATGACGATCACGTTGTTCTGCGGGTCGTACGCTGTGGCGCAACAAGAAGACATTATTGCGCATACGTTGAACAACTACTTCCAGCACGTGGGCCGCGAAGGTTTTTTCACCGGCCGATTGTTGACTGCCGACGACCTGTCCGACGAGCAGCAGTATCAGCGGCAGAAAGACCGGTATCTGCCGGACACCGAGGAGCCGCTCGGCGAGATATTCGCGCCACTCGGCATGACGAGCGTGACGCTCTTTTTTGACGAAGCAGACGTCGTGTTCGGCGAACCGATGGATCCCACCAACAGCGACCGCTCGCAAATCGACGACTTCGTTTTGCTGGACGATACATCCGGCACGTGGCGCGGCCAAGTGTATTTGTACAACTTCGCCGCCGCGTACGAGTTGGAAGGCACGTTCGCCAATCCGGTCCCCGAACCGAGCGCGTTGGCCCTGTTGGCCCTGGGTTGGTCGATGCTCGTGAGACGTCGACCCGCGGAGAGTTGAAGCGCCAAGTCCATCAAACGTTCTGACGCCTTCGAGCATCTCCGCGCCCGGGAAATGTCGAAGCCTCGGCAGCGGCTCACTCACATGCGGCAATGTTCCGGAGCCGGAGACACTGGCGATGTTCATAGCGGGAATGCTGGCGATGTTCTCTGGCCGACGCGAGCTAGTTTCTTAAACTCATCCACCAATGAAACGGGCCGAAATTGGACCCTCGTGACACACGTTTTTCGACACATGGAATTGGCTCCGGAAAACGTCTGAGGCGAGCTTTTGAGACTGGCCTGGGCGAACGCCGCCCTGATATGCCCCGGCAATGGAAGGTCGACAGGAATTAGCTAATCGTTGAGTAGGCACTTGTCTGACGGTAATGCCAATAAACAGATGGACGCCGCCAACTCCAAAATCAGGTACCCCGACTTTGGCTAATTTGCCAGCGGCGGCTCGACTGATCAATACGCGCCAGAGCTTGCTGCGTGAGGCTGGCCATGATCGCAATGGATGCATTCAATCAATCGGGCAACTGCCGTGGTCGATTCTCGCCCCAATCGCGGCTGAATCGGCTTATTTAATTGCAGTCGGAATTTTTTCTTGTATGCGGCATTCTGCTCCCCTACAATCCGGGCTGCCAAATGTCCGACGTTTTCTGTCGGCTAAGGCGAACGGACTTCGCTCGGATAGACCACGCCGACAAACTCGCGCTGAGCGGAGGTTCCAATGGCCAGTTCTCGTGCGCCGCGTCGCCTCAATCTCAATGTGGCATATCGGCTTCTAACTTTCGCGATGGTGTTCTGCGCGGCGACTTGGGCGGAAGCCGACAACCGCCGCTGGAACAGTCTCTTCAGCGGCGCATTCAATGCGGCCGCCAATTGGCAAGGCGGCTTCGTACCTGGCTCGGGCGACGTCGCGCAGTTCGGTCGCACGACCAACCCGGATGTCATGCAGCTCAACTATACGGTCGACTTCGACGTCAGCCCGACGAACCAGGCGCTGCAGATTGAGGACGACTTTGTCACATTCGATCTCAACGGCCGAACCTACACCACGTCCTCGAACAACGAGATCGGCAATGTTGCGGGCAGCTCTGGGCGGCTGACGATCATCGACGGCGCGTGGAATTTCGCCACCAACCCCCTGCGCCTGATTGAGATCGGCGCGACGGCCAATGCCTCGGGGACCTTGATCGTCTCCACGGGCGGCCGAATCATGGGCTTGGCACCCCATGTCCTCGTCGGCTCAGACGGCACCGGGACGCTGACGGTCGAGAACAGCGGCGACATCTCCGCTACCTCCACCAATATCGGCTGGACATTCACCGGCACGGCCACGATCACCGGCACCGGGTCGACATTGATCAATACGCTCGGTGTTAGTGTCGGCCACTTGGGAAACGGCACGATGACCATCTCCGCCGGCGGTGTGGTTCAGAGTAATGGCGGCGCAGTGGCCAATGGCAGCGTTACAGGAATCGTCACGGTGACCGACTTCAATTCACGCTGGAACAATTTGGGAGAACTAGGTATCGGTTCTGGCGGCGTCGGCCAGCTTAGCATTACTAATGGCGGACGAGTCGATGATACCAACGGCTACGTCGGCTTCCATAACGGCAGCCAGGGCACCGTGACTGTAGGCGAACAAATCCCCGGTTTCTTTGCATCCCAGTGGATTAGTTCGGGCACACTCACCGTGGGCAACCTTGGCAACGGCACGCTCAATATCATTCCAAACGGTCGCGTTCAAAACTCCAATGCGGTCATCGCCGCCGGCGTCGACAGCCTCGGCGAAGTCAATGTGAGCACGGGCGCCGCCCAGTGGCTCAATGTGGGAAACTTGACCGTTGCCCAAGCCGGCGACGGCACCCTCAACCTTACTGGCGGCGGCTATGCCCAGAACGTCGATGGAATTGTCGGCGCCGAAGCCGGCTCGGCCGGCACGGTGAACGTCACCGATCCCGAGTCGCAATGGAGAAGTACCGGTACAGCGACCATCGGCCTCGGCGGGCACGGCACGCTTGCCATTTCCGACGGAGGGACCGTGCAAGTCGACGGCACGATGTTCATCGCGCAAAACGTGAATTCCGTGGGCATCGTCACCGTCGATGGCATGGACTCCGATTTGAACAGCAGCTCCGGCATGCAAATCGGCAACAGCGGCCAGGCGACATTGACGGTCACCAACGGCGGCGAGCTCTCCAGCACGTTCGCCGAAATCGGCGGCCTAGTCGGCATCACCAGTTCCGTGACGATCGACGGCCCCGGTTCGAGGTGGCACACAACAGGCCTGATCGAAGCTGGCGATTCTGGCGATGCCGCACTTACCATTTCCAATGGAGGTACGGTTAGGAGCTCCGACGGCGTGCTTGCCGATGCTGCCGACGCCACGGCATCGGCAACGATTACCGGCGCCGGCTCCACGTGGACCATGGAAGTCGGAGATCTGTACGTCGGCGAAGACGGCACGGGAACTTTCAACATCCTTGATGGCGGCGCCGCCTCAAACATCAACGGCCACATCGCCCTCGACCCCGGTTCGATCGGCACAGCTTTGGTCAGCGGCGCCGGCTCGACTTGGACCAATAGCGGTGATCTGGCTGTTGGGGACGAAGGCCAGGGCGAATTGACGATCGCCAGCGGCGGCAGTGTTTCCAATCACGTCGGATATATCGGCCGCAACAGCAACAACGGCGGCGACGGCACGGGCGCCGTCACCGTCACTGACGCCGGCTCGACGTGGACCAACACGAACTTCGTGTATGTCGGCTACGGCAGCGATGGCGAGGGCTCGCTGAGTGTCGAAGCCGGTGGCACGGTCATCTGCACTACCGGTTTTGTTGGCAACGTGGCCGACTCGCATGGCACAGCCACTGTCGACGGTCCTGGCTCGACGTGGAACACGAGCGGCACTCTCGCAGTGGGCGATGGCACGCTTACGATTTCCAACGGTGGAGCAGTCGTCACCAACGGCTTGTTCGGCACCCTCGCTGCTCAGAGCATGTCTGACGCCGAGGTGACGGTCGTGGGACAAGGCTCGAGTTGGAGCCTGGCTGGCGCTCTGCTGACCGTGGGTTTCGGCGGCGCGGCCGCAGTAAATATTCTCGATGGCGGCAATGTCGTTAGTTTCGACGCCCGCCTCGCAGCCGACACGGGATCGACTGGCACCGTCCTCGTTAGTGGCGCTGGCTCGACATGGACAATCGGCAGGCGACTCGGCGTGGGTGGCGACGCAGGTAATCTGATCAGCGGGGGCACCGCCACACTCAACATTCAGCCCGGCAGTACGGTCAACGTTGCACAGAACATCGCCATCTTTGCCGGCGGATTGGTGCGGCTCGAAGGCGGTACACTCGACACCGCGACTATCAGTTTTCAAGGCGGCGGACAGTTTCAATTCACCTCCGGCACGCTCCACATCGGTACATATAATGGCAGCCTAGTCAACCTGGGCGGTACGCTTGCGCCCGGACACTCCACCGGCACTACTACAATCACCGGCAGCTACGCGCAGCAGGCCGCCGGTAAACTCGCCATCGAAATCGGCGGCACCACGCCCGGCAGCACATACGACGTCGTCAACATCGCCAGCATCGCCGGCATCAGCGGCCAGATGCAGCTCGCCTTGCTCAACGGCTTCTTTCCCAGCGGAAGCGACACGTTCACGGTGCTCACCGCCACCAGCGGCCTGTTCGGCACTTTCGCCAACGTCGCCAATGGCCAGCGTCTCACCACGCTCGATAGTCTCGGCTCGTTCCTGGTGCACTACGGCCCCGGCAGCACCTTCAACCCCAATCAAATCGTCCTCTCAGCTTTCCTGCCCACTGCCCTGCCCGGCGACTTCAACTTTGACGGCAAAGTCGACGCGGCCGACTACGTCGTTTGGCGCAAGGGACTCGGCACCACACACACTCAAAATGGCTTCAACATCTGGCGCGCCAACTTTGGCCAAACTTCCGGTAGTGGAGGTAGATCAGCTTCCAGAAACGCTGTGCCCGAGCCGTCCAGTATATTGCTGCTCCTAACGTTAACTGTTGCAGGAGCCTCCACGCACCGCCGAACCGTTCGGAAAGTGCCATCAACTTGTTCATGCGTGACGATCGCCGGCAAACCACCGATTTAGAAATGCCCATGGCTTTCGGTCCAAACGCGCTACCCGGAAGACGAGTGGTATAATCGCGTTCGTCAGCTGCCGACCTGCGGCTATGTCGGTGCAGAAAAATCGCAATTCCCTTTGGCTTATCTGTTACATCTCTCATTGCGTCACTCATTTGTGGACGGCTCCAGCTTCCGGAGCGAGTCATCCAATAGCGACTCGGCTTCGGAGACCTTGCCTTGCTCCATCAGCTTCGGGAACGCCTGCATCCGTTCGGCGACTTGGTGCGGCGGCTGACCGGACTTGACGCGCTGCTCAACAAGTTCGTGCAGGCGCTGCAGTTTGCTCTGAAGTCTTTGTTGCACCTGCTGTTGCGACTTGCTCATTTTCTTCCTAATTTCCTGCAGTCGTGTCAGTTGCTCAGATGTCAATCGGTTACGAATTCGAAACATGGTCGCCAGTTGGAGTCGCTTGATCTGACGTTCCTGCTCTAATACCTTGTCCAACTGAGCAAGTAGCTGCGCCTCATTGGTCGTACTCTGCGGAATGAGGCGCCCCAGGGTAGACACTTCGTTTCGCAGCAAAGCTTCTTGAGCGGGCAGCTGCTCCCGTAGAGTCTTGACATCCATCGCGATGGTTTCCCGCTGCTCCTCCGAAAGTTCTATTTTTTTGTGTTGCTGCTGAATTAGGTCAGGGGGGAACAGGTGCTCCTCGATAGGGTTCGCCAGGGAAGGTTCCGGCGGACTCGTGGGTGCGGCTGGCGGTTGGGCAAGCGCTCCGTTGCCGCTCCACACGTCTAAGATGGCTACAAGCACCAGGAGGATTCGTACTTCTCGTATCATTATTCGGTTCCCTTTCGTCAATTGGGCAACGGTTGGGATTCCAACCGAAAAAAAGAAAACTTGGGATTCAACTCTGGTTTCAGCAAATAGTCCGTCGGATAGCTCCATGACACAACCGATGGATCGCGAAATCTCCCGGCAGACAGGCTCGACATCATTTCAAGATGGAGTGCCTCCAGACGGCTGCCGTCAACCAAGTGACCGGTTTCCATTGCAGGGGGCGGCAGCATCAGCATGAACGCCATTACAATGGCAGCGGCGAGACTGACCGCGACGGCCCCGGCTATCAATTGCCACGCGGCCCAATGCCGCCGCAGCTCTTCGCTCCGCGATAGGCCGACGTTGCAAACATTAACAAATGACACAAGCTGCCGCTCGTCGTCCTCCCTTAATTGTTGAAACAGCCTTCGAATGTCCTCATCTTCCCGCTTTATCACTGAGTTCGACCCCTTTCATCAGTTGGCGCATCCGCTGTTTTCCCCGCTCATAATGAGTGCGCGCCGAACCGAGCGAAACACCCATCGCTTTGCCAGCCTCCGCCACACTCAGGTCGTGATAGAAGACAAGCTGCAAAACCTCCCGCTGTCGCCGCGGCAACTCCGCGAGCGCGCGGATAAACATCTCGCGAATCTCCAAGCAATGGATCGGTCCATCCGGAGCCTCCCCACATGACTTGTGCTCGATTTTTTCCTCGTATCTCGCTATTCGAATCCGGCGCAGCCATTGCCGCCGCCGTCCTTCAATCGCGGTCCTGCGAATTACGGCAAACAGCCAAGTTCGAAACGAAGCGCGTCCGTTGAAGCGCGCTTTGCCCTCGAGCGCCTTAAGATAGGCGGCCTGCAACACATTCTCGGCTTCGTCTGGATTGCGCCCGCAGCAACTAAGGGCCCAACCATAGCTATCGCAATGGTGCTTCTCCAGTTCGGCCCGCAGTTCGTCACCGTCCAATTCCGCGCCCAATATTGGTTCTGTTCGTCGCGAGGAATTAGTCGTTTGGCCGGTCCAAATATAGGACAGCAAGTTTTCGACAATCGCTAGTTGCTGATCCGCCATACGAACACCCATGGATATTCGACCAAGTCTTAAATAATACCCGACTCTGCTGCTCTCAATGGCGATGGGCGCTTGTCGCATTTGCAACTAGATCGAGTCGGAGTCTTGGGCTGTGAACTCAACAGTTCCACTGGCCGACGACGGGGCCTCAGGTCGCCGAAATAGCTAGCGGGAACGTTGCTTGCCGCAGTTGTACCCGCATTTGTTGTCATTCGTCAGCGGGCGAACGCCGACTGCACTTCGAAAGGCGCCTTGTCCTGCTTCGGAGAAAACGACCGAAGCAAGAATGGGCCAATATCGATGATGGCGCACACCGAAGCAGCTTCATTGTAAGTTTCGGTCACTTCAGCAGCGACACCCTGACGCGCACTCTAGTGTCCTTCGCAGATGTGCGTGGAGAGGTTACTGTTAAAAAACCGTCTTGTTGCCTTGGGCTTGACACAAGCCAACTAACGACCGATTCCCGACGATTCACAAACCATGTCTTCTTTCATTCGAAAGATTCTTCCCACATTATCCGCTTAACGTCGGCCAGCACGCGCTGTAGCTCAGCCAGTACAGAGTGGCGATGGTCGAGCTTTCCGGGAATAATCGGAGAATACGCGGACGGGCCTCTTGAGCATCGTGGCCAGCGATGCGTGAGGCACTTGGGTAGGGTCATCTCCTAATTGACAGCGTTGGAGCAAACTTCATGGGCCGGTGCACAGCTTCCACATATTGTGGTCGAACCCGTCGAACATCTAAGCTCGCGCGCGGGCCGGCGGCGGTGTTCGGAGTTGTGTTGTCGGTCGTTTGGTGGGTGCCTTTCAGCCCAGTCCGGGCGATTGATCTCGTCTGGGATTTTGGGGGCGCCACGCCGCTCCTGGCGTCCAACGGGCCGGCGACGATCAGCTACTACGATCCGCTTGGCTCCGGCTGGGGGCCTCAGAATACCCAATTCGGTTCGCCAGGATCCTTCGGCCTGCCGGCGTTTCCCGACGGCGGCGCGGGAAGCGTCATGAGCTTTCCTGCCACGACGCCAAACCAAGGATATCGGGTCAACTCGGGAAGCGGCGCAGTTTCAGCCTATACTATGATCTGGGATTATCTGTCACCACCCAGCGCCGACGGGCAATGGCGCGCGCTGCTGCAGACCAACTCGTCGAATGTCAACGATGGCGACTTCTTCATCCAAAACCAATCGAGCGGCGGAATTGGCATCCAGGGGGTCTACCACGGCTCGATCGTTCCCAATACGTGGAATCGTATTTCGATGACGCGTGACAGCGCCGGGATTATGAATAAGTACATCAATGGGACATTCGTGGGAACCCAGTCGGCGACCGATTCCCGATTTGCGCTGGATCCATTTTTCTACATCCTGACCGACGAAGACAACGAAACCCAGCCCGGTTATCTGAGCAGCTTCCGTTATGTTGACCGCGCGCTGTCCGCCGAACAGGTCCGATTGCTGGGCAATGTGTCTGCAGCTGGCGCCGCGACTGCCGGTCCAACGATTCCCGATCCTCCTCCGCCGCCGCCGGCGCCCTTGCCGCCACTCTTTGGGCGGACACTAGTCACAGGGCATCGCGGCGGAGGCACATTGGCGCCGGAAAATACGCTGGCAGGCATCGCCAAAGGACTGGAGGTCGGCGCGGATCTGTTCGAGGTCGACATTCACTTGACTTCCGACGGCCACGCGGTCGTGTTCCACGACAGCACGGTCGATCGCACAACTAATGGCAGCGGACCGATCGCCAACTTGACATTGACTCAGGTCAAGGCGCTCGACGCGGGAAGCTGGTTCGGACCGCAATATGCAGGCGAGCAGGTGCCGACTTTGAGCGAGGCCCTCGAGTTTATCGCTGGCCGTGGTCGATTGCTACTCGATGTGAAAGTCAGCCCGAGTTTGGCCCTGCGCAATGCGATCGTGTCGTCATTGATCGTATCGGGGGCGACACTCGATGATATTTGGGTCTGGCCTGCCAGTAGCAGCTATTCCTCGGACAGCCGATTCGGATCGGCGGAAATCCAATTGCTGAGCTCCGTCCCCGGCGATTTGAGCGATGCCAATTTGCTTGCCCTCAAGGCGAGCGGCATCGACGGCATGGCGGTTGCCGATGGCACGCTGTCGCAAGAGGCGATCAACGCCTTTCACCGCAATGGCCTGTTTGTCGACGTCTACACGGTCAATGATCCATCGCGCATGCAACAGCTGATCTCGATGGGTGTCGACTCGATCGAGACCGATCGACCCGATCTTATGGCTCCCTTGGTATTTGCCGGCGACTACAACCAGGACGGCCACGTCAATGCGGCCGACTATGTCGTATGGCGCAAAGATCCGAATCGAACGCAGACACAATATGATCTATGGTGGGCCAATTTCGGAAGAACGGCCGGCAGCGGTGCCGGCTCGTTCAGCGATTCTGCGGTGCCCGAGCCGGCGACCTTACTGCTGATAATTCTCGCGGCTGGCTGCTGCCTTCTGCGACGCTCGGCCGCATAGAAAGGATCAGCAACTCAATAACGCGTGAGACACGCCAACAACCCACCGTTTGATGGCACTGGATGCCTGACTCTTAGTCAGGCTTTTCGA
>JBBDWY010000031.1:0-39204 GCA_040902605.1 Pirellulales bacterium
TTTTAACACCCACGCTTCGGATTAGTTTTCCAGATTCTCAAACGGTGGATTGTTGGCACTTTTCACGCGTTATCGAGTTGATGGGACTCGCGACGCGACTTGGGTTCGTCGCCGGATCCCTGCAGCGGCTCCAAATACAAGCAGCAGCAATGCGTTCGCTGGCTCGGGCACGGCCGACAGTAATTCGGCGGAGGGTAGCGCCGCGCCGCTGCCGGCCATTCGCCCGAAGTTGGCGCGCCATATGTTGTAGTCGTTCTGCGTGTACGTGGTGCCCAAGCCTTTCCGCCACGCGACGTAGTCGGCCGCGTCGACGGTACCATTGTGGTTGAAGTCGCCGGGCATCGTGGCGGGCGTGAGCAAGTACGCGTGGTACTCGTTATTGATCAGCCCCTGTCCGGTGATCTGACCGGCGTCGTTGATGTCGGCTGCGTCGGATAACTCCCAACCCGAGAGCGGATCGATCAGCGTATTGAGATCCACCATGCCGCTGCCGCTCGTGTACAGAAATGCGTGGGTGTAACCGGAGGTTGTTACTACTTCGGACGCGCCGACCACCTGACCGCCGGCGCCGACGTGGTAGCTGTAGCTGTTGAGCCCGCCCAGCGTTGCCAGGTCCTGCATCGTGCCGCTGGTGCCGTTCGGCGTCGTGGGCGTCCACAGATAGGCGTGGTAGGCCGCGTGTCCGGTCGTGTAGGAAAAGCCTGCCACCTGGCCGTTGGCATTGATGGCGCCGCCAAAGCTCTCGGTTCCGCCGAGCGTTCCCAGGTCGTACATTGTGCCGCTCGTGCCGTTCGGCGTCGTCGGTTTCCACAGAAATGCGCGGTAGGCGGAGTCTCCATTTTTAAGGGACGAGCCTGACACCTGACCGCTGGCGTTGATGGCGCTCCCATTGCTCTCGGTCCCGCCAAGCGTTCCCAGGTCGTGCATCGTGCCGCTGGTGCCGTTCGGCGTCGTGGGTTTCCACAGAAATGCATGAGTGGTGGCGTCTCCGGTCGTGTCGGAAGCGCCAGTTACCTGACCGGCGGCGTTGAGGCCGTACCCATAGCTGTTGGTTCCACCGAGCGTTAAGAGGTTGTACATCGTGCCGCTGCTGCCGCCCGGCGTCGTAGGTTTCCACAGAAATGCGTGATCGGCCGCGTCGCCGGTCGTGGACGACTCGCCTGTCACTTGGCCGCTGGCGTTGAGACCGTTTCCAAAACTTTCTGTTCCGCCCAGCGTTCCCAGGTCGGTCTTCGTGCCGCTCGCGCCGTTAGGCGTGGTTGGTGTCCACAGAAACGTGTGGAAGGCGGCGTCTCCGGTCGTGTAGGAAGCGCCTGCCACCTGACCGCCGGCGTTGAGACCCGACCCAAAACTCTCTGTTCCACCCAGCGTTCCCAGGTCGGTGACGGTGTACGAAGCGGCCTGCGCTGCGGTCGTGACCGAGAGGGCCAGCGCCGAAAGCGCGATGATGCAATCAATTGTTCGATAATATGTCATGTGCGTGTCTTCCATTTCTGGTCTGCGGTACAATCAAAAAGTCATCGCCCGCGTGCGCGCAAACCGAGCGCCGCGAGAGATGCCGGGCCGGTGAGGAGCTTCACTTGGCGGTAAGCCTCACCGGCCGCTCAATGACTCATTACCTTCGGTAGCTCGCGCTTCACGCCGGCTGCACCTACTGACAGCCACTGCAAGTCCCGGTGCACACGCCGAAACTACACAGTTGGTCCGACTGACACTCGTTTCCGCAGCTTCCGCAGTTGCCGGAATCGGAGAGCAGGCTCACGCACACGCCGTTGCAGATCCCGGCGCCATAGCCAGAGCACAGCACGCAGGAACCGGTCTGGCAGACATTGTCCGCCGGGCAGACGTATCCGCACGCGCCGCAGTTATTCGCGTCCGAATTCAGGTCCGTGCATATCCCGTTGCAGCAGGCCGCCGAGGTCGGACAACAGACATAGGCTCCACAGCTTCCACAAAGTCGGCTGGTGTTGCCGTTGCAGGCCCGGCAGGCCGCCAGGCATTGGTTCCGTCGCATCCTGCCGGGACACCACCGGCAGAAGGCTGTGCACCGATCCGGCCTGGCAGCCCAGGCGGTCCCCAGCCCCAGAGTACTGAGTGCCGCGCCGGCCAAAACGACCCCGATGCTCCGCAGCGATTCGCGCCGCGACACACTCGCCGCCAGCAACTTCGATAACTCATCGAGACGTTCCATGATCGATACCTCGCTCGTTTTTCAAGAAATGTGGATGATCATTCATCAACTCGGGTTGCTATGGCTTATCCACCGCCGCTCGCGCAGGATCCACTGATACAGGCCTCATCAGGTCCACATTGAACTCCGCACCCGCCGCAGTTGTTGCGGTCGGATGTCGGGTCCACGCAAACTCCGTTACAGGCGATGAAGGGAAAGTTGCACCCGCCGCAAGACCCGTTGGCGCATATGCCCGCCGGGCAGACGTTTCCGCAGGCGCTGCAGTTGGCAGGATCGGAATTCAAGTCCGTGCATGTCCCGTAGCAACAGGCCGCCCCCGCCGGGCAACAGACATAGGCTCCACAGCTTCCACAGAGGCGGCTGGTGTTGCCGTTGCACGCCCGGCAGGCTTCCAGGCATTGGTTCCGCCGCATCCTGCCGGGACACCACCGGCAGAAGGCTGTGCACCGATCCGGCCTGGCAGCCCAGGCGGTCCCCAGCCCCAGAGTACTGAGTGCCGCGCCGGCCAAAACGACCCCGATGCTCCGCAGCGATTCGCGCCGCGACACACTCGCCGCCAGCAACTTCGATAACTCATCGAGACGTTCCATGATCGATACCTCGCCTCTTTCTTCTTCAAGGATTGTGGATGGTCATTAATCAGTTCAGATCGCCATGGCTAACCCCCACGACAGCCCAGTGGATGGTGATCCTGGCCGCGGTCTCACTCGAAACCTTGGCACACACCACCCGCGCAGACTTCGTTCGGCGCGCATTGTTTGTAGCACGCGCCGCAGTTAAATGAGTCCGAACTAAGGTCGACGCAACTTGGGTCGCAATACGTGAATCCGGGTGGGCACTGCCCGCCACCGCCGCCCTCGCAGAATCCACCGATACAGGCCTCCGTATCTGCACATTGTTGGCCGCAGCCCCCGCAGTTGTAGCGATCGGATGTCGGGTCCACGCAAACTCCGCCACAGGGGATGAACGGAAAGATGCACGCGGCGCAAGACCCGCTCACGCATACGGTGCCCGCCGGGCAGACGTATCCGCAGGCGCCGCAGTTGTACGGATCCGAATACAGGTCCGTGCATGTCCCGTTGCAACAGGCCGCCGACGTCGGACAACAAACGTAGTTTCCGCAGCTTCCACAGAGGCGGCTGGTGTTGCCGTTGCAGGCCCGGCAGGCCGCCAGACATTGGTTCCGCCGCATCCTGCCGGGACACCACCGGCAGAAGGCTGTGCACCGATCCGGCCTGGCAGCCCAGGCGGTCCCCAGCCCCAGAGTACTGAGTGCCGCGCCGGCCAAAACGACCCCGATGCTCCGCAGCGATTCGCGCCGCGACACACTCGCCGCCAGCAACTTCGATAACTCGTCGAGACGTTCCATGATCGATACCTTTCTGCTTTCTTTTTCAAGGAATGTGGATGGTCATTCATCAGTTCAGATCGCCAGAACTTGTTCCGCTGCGAGAGGCGACGATTCGTCGTCAAGCGTTTCATGCACGCCTTCGCCAGCCAGGGCCAGAATCGGGCCGACTCCCACGGCGACGTCGCTGGCGAGGATTCCCTGCTCGTCGATCAGATAGCCGATGGGGGTGGCGAACATCGCGTACTTGAGCGAGACTTCCCACTGCTTCTGCAGCACAATGGGAAACGTCAGCCCGAGCGCGGCCGTCTTGGCGCGATTCGCCTCGATATCGCGCCGGCTCACCACCAGCACCTGGAGCTCCGGCCGCCGCAGGTGAATCTCTTGCAACTGGGGCGCCAGTTCATCGCAGGGTCCACAGTTGGGATCGGAAAACACCAGCAGCACGCGCTCGCCCCGGAAGTCCGCCAGCGACAGCTCGCCTTCATCAATCCGCGGCAACCGAAAATCTGGCGCCGCCGCGCCGGCCTTCAGCCCGCTACGGTTCAGGCGACTGCGGCCCAGCGAAGGATCATCTTTCGCGCCATGCGGCGCGGAGCCGTTCGCTGCTGCGTCCGGTTCGACCGGGTCGGGCGCGGGCGCGGTTGCCAATCTCAACAGAGGCTCGGCACCCACGGCCAGCTCGCTGGCGATTCGCCCTGCACTGTCGATCCGATATCCCATTGGAGTTCCCAGGGCGCGGTACTGCGCGGCGACTTCCGATTGCTCCTGGAACAGAAACGGGCAACGAATGCCGTGACGCTCGACCAGTTTTCGGTTCTCCTCGGCATCGCCGGTGGTGACCACGACGGGTACGGGCCGCTGGTCGCCTCCATCGGCCGGCAGGGCGGCCAGGTCGGCGGCCATTTTGGTGCAGAAGCCGCATTGCGGGTTGAAGAAGATCAGCAACACGTTCTGTTCACGAAACTCGGAAAACTTGCGACGGACCCCTGTGAGATCCGGAAGCTCAAAGTCAGGTGCGACCGTGCCGAGCGGCAGAGCGTCGGCCTCGCGCCGCTGCGCCCCGGCGCGAGGCCCCGCGCCAGACCCGAATTGTTTCTCGATCGCCTCCAGCCGCAACAGGATGCGGCCATTCTGGCGCACGAGCTCGTGCGCGAGCCAGGTTCCGACGGCAATCAACAGCCACGGCAAAACCATTCCGAACACGATGGTCATCATCGAACATCTCCCAGCACGGCCAGCGCGGCCGTGACCGACATGAGGCAAATCAGAGACAGACGCCCGGTCCTTCGGCGACTTCGATGAAGCGCGAGCGCAATCACGCCGAGGGCCAAGATCGCGAGGCTCGCCGGCTCGGGCACCTGGCGGATCGTCAGGTTGTGGTACCCCCCTGCGGCAATGGCCGCAAAGTTGTTGCCCGCCGGCACGGTCGTCTGCCCGAAGAAATTCCAGCCCCAGCCCGCCAGCGAACCGTCGGACTTCAGCGCCAGGCTGTGGAGTACACCCGCGGCGATGGCCACGAAGTCGTTGCCCGCCGGCACGTTCGACTGCCCGTAGGCGTTGTCGCCCCAGCCGGCCAGCGAACCATCGGACTTCAGCGCCAGGCTGTGGTTCCCACCGGCGGCGATGGCCACGTAGTCATTGCCCGCCGGCACGTCCGTCTGGCCGTACTCGTTATAGCCCCAGCCGGCCAGCGAACCATCGGACTTCAGCGCCAGGCTGTAGTGGTTCACACTCGCGGCGATGGCCACGAAGCCGTTGCCCGCCGGCACGGTCGTCTGCCCGTAGCCGTTGTAGCCCCAGCCGGCCAGCGAACCATCGGACTTCAGCGCCAGGCTGTGGCTCCCACCCCCGGCGATGGCCACGAAATCGTTGCCCGCCGGCACGTTCGACTGCTCATAGGTATTGTCGCCCCAGCCGGCCAGCGAACCATCGGACTTCAGCGCCAGGCCGTGGTACCCACCCCCGGCGAAGGCCACGAAATCATTGCCCGCCGGCACGTTCGCCTGCCCATAGGTATTGTCGCCCCAGCCGGCCAGCGAACCGTCGGACTTCATCACCAGGCTGTGGTAAAGGCCCCCGGCAATGGCCACGAAGTCGTTGCCCGCCGGCACGTTCGTCTGCCCGTAGGAATTGTTGCCCCAGCCGACTAGGAAACCCTGATTGGGCGCGGCCCAGGCTGGCGAGCAGATCAGGCCGGTCAGCAGCGCCGACAGCAAGATGGTGCGATAAACGGATCGATACTTGGTCATGAGCGTGTCTACCATTTCTGGTCTGCGGTACAATCAAAAAGTCATCGCCCGTGTGCGCGCAAACCGAGCGCCGCGAGTGATGCCAGGCCGGTGAGGAGCTTGCTTGGCCGTAAGCCTCACCGGCCGCTTTTTTCCACGTGTAGCTGAAGTCGCAAGACTTCAGATCTAGTTCGAGCTAAGTCGGAATTCTTGTGAATTGCTACGGAATTTGAACGACCTCCTCGCCGGCGCGGGTGCTGAGTGCCTGCAATTGTTCGAGCGGAAGATCGTCAGTTACAAAACGTGCTGAGCCATCGGCGAAGGTGAAGTTGGCGCCGCCTGGGTGGCCGCTGCCGAATGCACAGACTCGATCATCCATTGCGGGACGATTGGCCCCGGGCGGCGTCTGGTAGTTGATCTTCGCCGCGGTGTGCAGCGTAACGTTTGCCATGGCGCCCGGGCCCGCGACGTAACCCCACTTTCCCAACTCGGCGATGGGAGCGACTCCGGGCAACACTTCCGGTTGACGGAGATCGTATACGGGATCGTGATGGAAGCGCTCTCCGAACAGCAGCGTGTTGCTGCTGCCATCCGTGACGTCCGCCAGGCGAACGGCGCTGTCAAGGAAGAAGATGCCGTCCCGCGTAATTCCGGGAAAGTCCGGCGGAGGGCCCGGATGCATCGAGCGCTTGCCGGAGCTGCCGCCATAGCTGCTCATCCCATAGAAGCCCCGCGACCAAGGGGGTGGGAAGGTGTTCGCTGCCGTGATTTCCCCCACGAGTTTCGGAAGCGGGTCCGAAGGGCAGAGGAGGATCTCAATGACCTGCGCCTGGGTGGCATTGAGCCCTCCCGCGACGTTGTTGCGGTTATCTTGGTAGTCCCATCTTCTGTGCAGGTCATCTTGTTCAAAATAGAGGAGCAGCTCGACGAATAAGTTGGTGCCGTCGGTCGGTCGGCCGCTCACATCGACGACTGCAACACGCAGGCCGGTGGGGAACTTCTTGTTGACAGCGTGATGGTGATGCGAAGCGAGGCCGAGCTGCCTCAAATTGTTGAGGCACGTAGCGCGGCGGGCCGATTCCCGCGAGGCCGCGACGGCGGGCAACAGCATGGCCACCAACAGGCCGATGATCGCGATCACCACGAGCAATTCGATCAGCGTCATTCCGCTTCGTCTGTTGGAAGCAGTTTCAAAACCGCCTGAGAGAAGGGGACAGTCCCATTTTTCCTCGCGGACTCGGAATAATTGGGACAGTCCCCGGCGGTTTTGAAACTGCTTATTGGCTAGGTTGGATGGAAACATTGGCCACCTCACTTTGGTGGCATGTTGAAAGCGATCGGACGTTCACCGCGGGCACTGTCCCACAGGACGGAATCCCAGACCATGATCTCTCCATGTCCCACATAGCCGCTGCCCGAGGCGAGACGCCGGCCGTCGGGGCTGAAGGCCAAGCCAAAGATATAGCCGGCATGGCCGCGGAGCGTGACCGGCTCCGCTGATTCCGGCGCCTCCAGGTCCCAAATCTTTATGGTCGAGTCCCAGCCTGCTGAGGCCAGGTAGCGGCCATCGGGGCTGTACGCTACTTTCCACGCATAACCGCGATGGCCCCGTAGCGTGCGGAACTCCGTGTACGACTTCGCGTCCCAATCCATATTCCAAATCACTACCGTATTCTCATCGGTGACCTGATCGCGGCCCGGCGCTGCGATGCGCCGGCCGTCGGGACTGACTGCGACGCCCGGATGCGGATGGAAATTGTGTCGGATCTCAAAGCTGAAATCCGCTGCGTCCACGCCCCAGACCTTGACCGCGGGATCGGAAGCGCCGGTCGATATCAGCAGCGGCCTGTCGGGGTGGAAGACCATGCCCGGTACGCCGGCGGGAGTCCTCTTGAAGGGATGGACACTCTTGCCGGTGGCCGCGTCGAAGAGGGCGAGCCCCCGTTCCTGGCCGACAGCGACAAGCTGGCCGTCGGGGCTGAATGCGATACTGTTTAATTTCTCAGCAAACGGAATTGAATAGATTTCACTCGGTGAATCTTTCGACGTAGCCTGCAGGTCCCAGAGCTTAAGAGTTTTGTCCCAGCCGGCGGAAGCGAGAAGTCGGTTGTCGGGGGAAAAGGCCACCCCCCTGACGATCCCGCGATGCCCACGAAGGGTGTGGCGAAGAGCAATCGCACCGGGAACTTGTAGGTGCCGCGAGCCGAGCGGCACTTTCGGTTCGGGCCCCGCTCGGCTCGCGGGGCCCACATCGGAAACTTCCCAGAGCTTAATGGTGTGGTCCCAACTGGCCGAGGCGAGCCAGCGGCCGTCGGGACTGAAGACAACGTCGGAAACCTTGTCCTTGTGACCGGTAAGCGTAACACAGTGAGGCAGTGGCTCGCTCGTCAAAGGAGCTGCGTCCCAAAAGCGCACCGTATGGTCATAGCTGGATGACGCCAGCCGGTACCCATCCGGACTAAATGTTGCTCCGGTGACCGGACTGTTGTGGGCGAAGATCGTAAGGATCTCGCGGGCGGTTGCGGCATCCAGGATCCGCAAGGTGCCATCGAAGCCGGCCGCGGCGATGCGCTTGCCGTCCGGGCTGAACGCCACGGCTCGACACTGGTTTGTGTTGATCTGCTGGTTGATCTCGAGTTTCCCCGTGGTCGTGTCCCAGACCTTGACAAAACCATCCTGACACGACCAGGCCAGTCGCCGCGCGTCGGATGTGAACGAGGCATCCCATGGATACGCCAAGTCGCAGTGGAACGAAAATGTCTCGCGCCCGCTCTCTCGATCCCAAATCTTCACTGTGCCGTCGTCACAGGCCGCCAGGATAGACCGGCCATCGGGACGGAACGCCACACCCCGGACCGCGGCCGGATGCGCGGAGAACACGTGGAGCGCTTGTCCGCTGGTCACGTCCCACAGCCGCATACTGCGATCCGACCCACCAGATGCCATGGTTCGACTATCCGGGCTGAACGCGACCTCCCAGGCTGGCCCTCCTTTGTGTGCTTCCAGGCTGTGCAGCAGTTGCCCACTGCTCGGATCCCAGACTCGAATCTTTCCGTCGTTGCGCGCGGCGGCCAGGTACCGGCTATCCAGGCTGTAGGCCATGCCCCGTGGGACGGCTCCCCCAAGGAAGACGGACGGTTGTTCCAACTCATGCACGATCTGGCCGGTCCGCGAATCGCGAATTGAGAGCGTCCCATCGATTGAGGCTGTGGCGAGCTGCCGGCCGTCCGGACTGAACGCCGCTCGGAGGACCGTATTACTGTGCTGCATCGGCGGTGGATTGCCGTAGCGCTGCCGCTTGAGGAAATCCCACTCCCAGCCGCGCCGGTCGAGTGGGCACCCGTCGAGCAGCTCCTCGGCGCGGCCGACGTTGCCCGTGGCCAGCTCGCGCTCGGCCAATGCGATGCGCGTGTCGTAGTTGTTGGTTTCGAGTTGCTTGGCCTTATCGGCGATCAACTTGCGGCTTACCGCCAGTGCCAACACCGCCACTAGCACTCCCACGGCCATGACGCTCGCCGTTGCGAGTGCCGCCTTGTTTCGCCGGGCGAACTTCCGCATTCGGTACAGCGCCGACGGCGGGCAGGCCTGCACCGGCTCATCGTTGAGGTAGCGCAGCACGTCGGCCGCGAACGCGCTGGCCGTGTCGTAGCGGCGGTTGCGGTCCTTCTCCAGCGCCTTCATGACGATCCAGTCCAGCTCGCCGCGGAACAACTGGCTGAGCCGTTTCGGGTCGCTCTTGCGGTTGACCGACACGGTGGTTGCAGCTGCCTGGAGCGTGCTGATCCGCGTGCTGGGTCTGGCCGGTTCCTCCTCGCGGATGATCCGCCGGATTTCGTCGTAACTGGCCTGCTGCAGTTGCTCCCGGTCGAACGGCGTGGTGCCGGTCAAGAGCTCATACAGCAGCACGCCTAAAGAATAGATGTCGCTCCGCGTGTCAATATCCAGGCTACTCAGCTCCGCCTGCTCGGGACTCATGTACAAGGGTGTGCCGATCATCTGCGCGAAATTCGTGAACAGCGTCTTCTCGGTTAGCTGCTGACCTGTAGCCTTGGCTACGCCGAAATCGATTATCTTCACGACCGGCGCGCCGTCGTGCCGTGTGACCAGCACGTTCGACGGCTTAATGTCACGATGGATGATCCCCTTCTGGTGCGCGTGCTGAACCGCCTGGCAGATATGGACGAAAAGCTGCAGCCGCTCGCTGACGCTCAGGTGGTTCTGATCGCAGAAGTCGGTAATAGGGATGCCACGGACCAACTCCATGACGAAGTACGGCCGGCCGGTTGCCGTCGCACCGGCATCCAGGACGCGGGCGATGTTGGTGTGATCCATGAGTGCCAGTGCCTGCCGCTCGGCCTCGAAGCGGGCGATCACCTGCCGCGTGTCCATGCCCGGCTTGATGATTTTCAGCGCCACTTTGCGCCGAACCGGTGCCGTCTGCTCCGCCATGAAGACCACGCCGAAACCGCCTTCGCCAATCTGCTCCAGCAGCTTGTAGGGGCCGATCACAGTTCCCGGCTGCTCGACGATTGAGGCTCCGGTCAGCGCTCCATTGAAACCAGGCGTCGGCACTTCCAGAAAACTGCCTGCATGCTCGTGCCGCTCAAGGAGTCTCTCGACTCGTTGGCGAAGGTCCGGACTGCCGGCGCAGACCTGCTCAAGAAATGCCGCCCGCTCGGCCGGATCCTCTTTTTCCACGGCTTCCGTAAAGATAGTTTGTTCTTGCATTCCACACGCTCCAAACCGTTGGCGAATGGGCGGCTAATCTACTATGCGACGTTTCGCCCCAAATTGCGCACCGATATCCGGCCAATCCTCCCAACGGGCAAAAAGCAGACCGTCACTGGCCGCTGCCGCCTATCTCTTCCAGGAGCCAAGCACGTGCATACGCCCAAATCTGGTTCGCTCTGCGGGGCGAGACTCCGAGAAGAGCTGCGGCTTCAGCATTGGTAAAACCAGCAAAATATCGAAGCTTAACTAATTCAGCAGCATCGGGATTCGCCATCGCCAGGCTTCCCAGCGCATCATCCAACTCCAACAAGAAGTCAGGGCTTTCGGGCGACGCAATTTCCAATTTCTCGAAATCCAGCCGGATCACGTCGCCGCCACGCTTTGACCGATGCTTTCGGCGAGCCGCCTCAATGAGAATCCGCCGCATGGATTCGGCCGCCGCGGCAAAGAAATGGCGTCGACTATCCCAGTGCTGGGCCTTTTCCGAATCGACGAGTCGAAGGTACGCCTCATGTACTAGTGCCGTAGCCTGCAACGTCTGCCCCGGCTTCTCTTGAGCCATTCGTTGAGCAGCCAGTCGCCTTAACTCGTCATAGACCAACGGCAGGAGCTGCTCGGCGGCACTAGGGTCGCCCGTTTCTATCCGCGACAAGATCTGCGTGACATCGGTCATGGACGCCGCGCTCGGATAAGGAGGCCAACGCCCACGATTATAGCAACCCACTGGCACAGCCGCCTAACGATCAACCGTTGTCGGACCGACGTTAGAAGACTGAACGGCACGTCAACTCAAGTGTGATCCCAATAAGGTTCCTTTGTTGGGCCGTCTTAGCGATGCGGGACGGAGATGCGCCTCAGTCCCAGAAAAGGAATGAGTTCTCGGAACTCCCAACGTGTGTCATTAAAGGGGTCGAATGATGAGATATCTCACCGGTAACGACCTGGAGCCATCCGTCGGGTACATACGCGGCCCACGACGACCGTGGGGTTGCAGGAAATGTAAAACGCGGCCAAGATATTCTCACTCTTGACCATTCAATCGAACGGAGTCGTTCCATGGCAGAGCAGCCGACTGCGCAATTGCTGATTCAAACACTGCAAAATCGAGGCGACGCACGCGGTACTGGGCGGTGGCCCGAAGGCGATCCGGATTATGTCGGTGAGTACTCGCTGACATCGGAGCACATTCCGGCTCTGATTTCGCTGGCGACCCAATGGGTCGACGCCCCACCAGAAAATGAAGCCGTCTACGGACCGGTGCATGCGTGGCGCGCATTGGGCCAGCTGCGGGCTGTCGAGGCCGTCCAGCCGCTGCTCGATGTCCAGGACGAACTCGACGAACTTGATGACGACTGGTACTTGGAGGAGTTTCACCACGTCTTCGGCCTGATCGGACCATCCGCCCTTGAAACGCTGGCAGCGTATCTTTCAGACAATTCGCACGGCGAGTTTCCACGCGGCAAAGCGGCCGCCGGTCTTCGCGAAATCGTCCGTCATTTTCCAGAAACGCGCGAGCAAGTCGTGGCCATTCTGACCGCGGAACTAGCGCGTAGTCAGACCGACCTTGGAAGCCTCAACGGTTTCCTGGTCGGTGATTTAATTGAGTTGGCAGCCGTCGAATCAGCCGAGACGATCGAACGGGCGTTTGCTGCCAACATCATAGATCCAACGGTGGCCGGCGACTGGGGAGATATTCGGCGAGAACTCGGCGTGCCGAGTCTTGGCATCGCGTCGGACCATTCTGCTGGTTGGCCGTCAATTGGGGAACGTATTGGCTTTGTGGACACGTCCGCCGAGCTGCGAAGACTCGCCAGAGAGCGAAGAAAACAACACGACGAAAAGCGTCGCGCCAAAGCGAAACGTAAGCAGCAGAAGAAGGACCGCCGACGAAGTCAAAAGCCGCGCTGAGTTGTTGTGGCCTCACGATCTGTTGGATCGTTCGGATCGCAAAACGGTCCAATTTCGAAGTGTCTCACGGGCGAATGAGTTTATGACATGAACGCGCGTCGGCGCGAGCTCATCGTGGGGATTTTGACGAATAGCAGGCCAAGTGTTTCGGGCTCCGGAACCGCGGCGTTACCACTGGCACGCGCGATACGCTGCCGGCCATCGCGCCGAAGTGAGCCCGCCACACGACGTAGTCCGCCTGGGTCACGCTTCCGACGGTTTTGCATCCAGAGTCGCAGATTCGATTTGCTCATTCCGATGTACGCACTGACCGGCTTAATCGCCACGTTGACTACACCGATGGCAGATTGGCTCGGCACGATTCCGGCGAGTATACTGCGGCTACAATTCTTTCACGCCAATAATCGGCAACTGACTACCGAGTTGCCTATAGGGGTCCACCATGTGCGGCACGACGGCACAACGCGGTTGGTTTTCGATCCTTTCTTGTCTCGCAATTCTAATTGTCGGAGTCTCGATTCAATTCGGTCGGGCAGCTGTTGAGCCGACGGCCGCAACGCCAGCGCGCATTACGGCGAGCACGACGAATGAGGAACTGCGGCTCACTTGGGAGGGCGATGAATCCATTGAAATTGCCGTGTCAAAGAAACGGGGACTCTTTCACTCGCCGCTGCGCATCAAAGTGAATGACCGCTCGGTCAGTGTCGGTGGGTTGTACGTACACATCAATGAACTCACCGACGGTTTCACCGTCGAAAGCACCGACGCCAAATTGCGCCACGGGCGCATCGAAGTATCGCACGTCCTGCGGCATCCGAGTTTGGCGGAACCTACGACCCTCCGCGCCCAACTGTGGATGGAATCGCGAGATCGTGGACTGCGGGCGCGAGTGGCCGTCGAAGGAAAGGGGCAGCATTTGGACCGGCTCGGCTGGGGCGATCACACGGGTGAGAAGCTGGAAGCCCAGCGAATATTCTTCGGGCGCATGTACGTATTGGACAAGCCGCGAGCCTTTGAACACGAACACAACTACAACACGTGCCGCTTCTGGTGCTGGACCATGGGCAATGGGCTGACGGAGCTGCAAGCCACGGGAGGACCAGCCCGAGGGTTCCGATATGACCCCGTGCTGGGTCGCTATGATTTGTTTACCTACTGCGAGTCTCCCATCGATTATTTGATGTTTTTCACCGGCAAGGGGCCCAATGCGGCAATCGCCGAGTATCGGCAGACGATCGAGACTCCCGCTCCGGCGACGCTGGCCCAGTTGCCGGGCCGCGTCGGCGTGATGACGGCCTATCCCATCGCGGAACGTTACGAGGACTTTTTGGAAGAGTGGGTGGGCCGCGGCGCACGGGATTTTGTCTGGCTGTCTTACTTTCCTACACCCGGCGATCGGCAAAAGGTATCGCCACACGGTGCACTGTACGCGACCTACGACTTGTACTTGGACTATTTCGCCGAGGGACCGCGCAAGGCGATGGACTGGGCGCCCGACAAAGTTCAATATCGGCACACCGGCAAGCGCGTTCGCGGCTACTGGAGTTCGACGTGGCTGTTGCCCGAGCTGTACGTGGCCGAAGCGACCACGCGCGTGATGGGCGTATTTGGTCGCGAATTCAACGATGACGAAGGCAAGCCCGGTTTTATTCCCACGGCCGCGACGCGATATTCCAACCTGGCAATCACGCGGGCCGAAGTAGGTCCCACCGCGCTTTATCTCGATGTGCACGCCTCCAAGGTCCCGCATCATTACTTCGACTCGCAGGGTCAGCACCACGGGGCCCGACAGCACATGCAGGGCGAAAAGGCATTGTTCGACTTCGCCCGCCAATATCTCGGCAACGTGCCGATCTGGTCCGAAGGAGGCGGCGAAGATTATGTGGGCCTGATGGACGGCGGATGGTTTATGGATTATCGCCCACCCAGTGAGTTAGGGATCCATGCCGACAAGTGGCAGTATTTCCCCTTCATCGACCTCGTTCACCGACAGCGGCTGCTGAATATGAGCATCTACTATCCTGTGGATCGGTACGACGTGAATATGGTCAACCTCGCAATTTTGTTTGGTCGTCCGCAAGCAGTTTCGATGTACGCAACTACTCCGCAGGCGGATGTCGGTGGAAGGCTGCAGGCCTATTACATGACAAAGGCATTTCACCAGATGCTGGGTCTCAGTCGCATGGAGCAGATCGATTTTCACGAAGATGACATCAATCGCTGCGTCGTGTCATATTCCAACGGCGCCCGTGTGTGGGTCAACCGCAGCAATAGCGACTGGATAGTCGATGACTTTCGCCTTCCGCCGCTGGGTTTCCTCGTGCGTGGACCCAACGGATTTCTGGAATACCGGGCCGTCAAAGACGGTGCTACGGCCGACTTGGTGCACAGCGACCAGTACGACTACTTTTCATGTGAGAAGCCGACCGACTTCGGAATGATCGTCACGGATGGCGCCGTGGCCGTCTCACGGCCGGTTACTGAGCGTGTCGTCGTGCATGAGGTCATCAAACCGCGGAGCCTCTCGCTGCGACTAGGTGAGCTGCCCGGAACCAGTCAAAACCAACGCGCGCTGCAAGCTTGGGCCATCCAGACTCGCAACCGCCAACTTGAATTGACATTCCCAGATTTCCGCCAGCCGACCGATCCCCAAGATCGAAGCAAGCTCGGCAACCGCGTCGAATTGCGACCGACCGAGATGCGCGAGACGTTGCGGTACGAAGTATTGCTCTCGCCGCGCGACGATCGTTGACGGAAGTTGTCAAAACCGAGGCCACAGGATTCGAACTGTCGCAAATGGTTCCTTTGCCGAAGCATTTTTCGGCCGGAATGGCCGCCGAGTGTCAGACCAGCCGCGGAGTTGAGTTTCCGGAACGGAAAATCTATCCCATCAAACTGATGAGTACTTGGGAATAATCTCACGCCCCAGAATGGGTGGTTTGATGACGTAAGTCACGCGTCAACGAGCCGATGGCACCGGCGAAGCGACTCGGCGTCGGCTGCAGATCCCGAAAGCTGCTCCCAGCATCAGCAGCAGTGCGCTAGCCGGCTCGGGCACGGGCGTATCCGCGCTGGCGCCGGAGCCGCTGCCGGCGGTCTGGCCGAAGTTCGCCCGCCACACGTCAAAATCGGTCTGCGTGAACGCCGTGCCGAGCCCTTTGCGCCAGACGACATAGTCGGCGGCGTCGATTGTGCCATCGTTGTTGTAGTCACCGTTGTCCGGCGGCGGGGTCGGCAACGCCAGGACGCCGAAGTTATTGCCGTGCAGCCGCTCGGACCCATCGGAAGGGCGGTTGACTACGCGGACCGTCGGGTCAGCGAAAGCCATTGTCGTCGAACCGCCACCGTCCAGGTTGATCGCATCACTGCACCCGTAATCGTTCTGCAGCATCTGCGCCATTTCAATGGTTGTCATGCCCATCGACCAGCCGGGCTGGCGGCCGTCTACCGTCATTAGGAACAGCTTTGACTTATCATCGGTGAGGCCCATGGCCGTTCGCGGGTGCAGGTTGGTATCGGTCGCCGTAATCACGCCGTTAATCAAGATGCCATCATACGTCCCTATGCCGTTGTAGAGCGAAGCCCCCGTGGGACGCGTCTGATAATTCGCCTGGTTGATGGCGAAGGGCCGGATGAAGGTCGCATTGTTGTTCTGGTCGACGTTGATGCCGCGCTCATCGGGATCGCCTGTACCCGACCACGTGGACACGCCCACGCCCGCCGAGTACGCGAAATAAGTCAAGTCCGCGTAGTACTCTGTGCCGTCCCCGGGACCGACACCCGACCCGGCGGAGGCGTAGAAGGTCCCATTGATCGCAATTTGCGCCCCAGTCTGCTGAACGAAATCGCTTGTCCGCTGCCGAGTGGTGTCGCCCGGCTTGGCGCCGTTGGACGGAGTCGTCACGAAACTGATACCAGGCGCGTTCAGGTCGATCTCGATCACGTGAATAGCCAACTCGCGCGGCGATGTTTCGAAGCGCTCGTAATGCGTGATCCCGATGAACGGGTGCGTGACCGTCGTCGCACCGCAGGCGGGCGATGTGAACGCTGCGAGCACCGCTAACGTCATCACAGCCAGGATCCTACGCCACATCACTTGACGCTCCGGTTCGACTCAAGATGCGGACTGGCCGCCTCGGCGCCGTGTATAATCCTTAGTGTAGCAAGCACCGATGACGTTTGAGAGGACTCAATGTCGCGCGTAACTGCCAAGTTCGCCGGAGCAGGCTGTATCGACATTTATGGGACCTGCTGCCGCCGTCGTCGGCCGTGGATAAATCCTGCCGCCCCCATGACCAGCAGCAAGAGCGACGCCGGCTCGGGTACGAATGCGACTGAGCGATTTGCTGCCGTAAAGTATTGCACCGGATGGTCGCCGCTGAAGATAGGCGTGCCATCGGTGAATGCCTCTCCACCGGCAAACTGGGCGTCAACGCTCAGCGGCACTAGTGCTCCGGGCACTTCCACCGTGAACTCCATGGCGGTGAATTCTCCTGGGCCGAGTGACGGCAGCGTGAATGGATTGACGTTCGACGAGAAGCCGAACCAAGTGGAGCCGGCAAAAAGCGGATTGGTCCCCGGCACGCTGCTGGAACCAGAGCCGGCTGCCAGCGAGCCAGTTGTTGTTGCGTTCGGCACGAAAGAGAACGCCGTCAGCGGCGCACTGCTGCCGTCGGCGTGGACCACGACGATGGACAATCCAGTCACATCCACTCCGGGTGGCAGTGGATTGTCAACCGTCCCTAACCCCACACCGGCTGCACAAACGGTCGAACTCGTAGGTGCGACCAGCGACGCCCCCATTCGCAGCGTGCCGTGAATGACACCGGCGCTGCTGCCGGCCACAAAATAATTGATATCTGCGGCGGCTACCGCGCCGTGCGTACTACATGCTTGAGCGAGCGAGCCAAAGGCACATTGCAGAACTAATACCAGAAAAAGATAGTGGAAGCGCATGAGCATCCCTCCCTTCAGGAATCCTGCGATCGACGCTAGCATGGAGGAGGAGTGTCAGTATACCACGAACGCATGCGGCGTGCGGCATCGAGAGTATCCGGTCATCGCCGTCACGCGCACGTTTCTCATTCCGGGGTTGGGCTGACAAGCCTCAGCGGATGGAAAACGGTCTGTTGTTGAACCATCGCACACGTCAACGAGTTCCCGATACTCGCAACCTGGTCCGGCACATCTTCGTGGTGCGAGCACGAGGGTTAACCTGCACAACACTCGTAGTATGCCGACTTAGCGCCATTCCGCCAGGGCCACGGCCAGCGGTTCGTCGGCCAGGCCCCGGCTATCCACGTCCTCGTAAGGCTCGTCGTCCGTCGCGTGGTCGTCGAACACGCAGAAGTCTTGCCGTGAGGAATGTCGGGTGCGGTCGTTCGCCAATAGCAGCAGTAGATTATCGCCGGCAGACTCGGCGGCGCCGAATGTCTTGATCCGCTTGTTTGGCCGAGGCGCCGAGTCGTGTCGCGTGTTGCGATCGGAGAATACGACCAAGACAATCCCTTTGGTGGAGTTCACTTCGGCCCCGAAACTCCCCGGCGTTGCCTCCAATTGCGCCGGTTCGACCGCCAGCTCCCTGAAGGCAAGGGCGGCGGCGCCAGGCGCCACTGGCTCGACTGCTCCATCGCCGCCCGCAGGGAGTAGGTCGGGGTGAGGGTCTTCTGCACTCGCTCCTTGCCCCCCACTCGCCGCTCCCTGCTCCATGGTCGCGCCGAAATTCAGCCGCCACACCCCGTAATCGATGTCGGTGATCTCACCGTCGCCACTGCCATCGGCGCCACTGTACGGCATGAGGCCTGTCTGACCGCTCGTTTTTCGCCAGACAACGTAGTCGGCCGCGTCGACGACTTCGTTTTGATTGTAATCGCCGGGGAGCTCTGGCGGTGAGATCTGGGCCTCGAAGGCCCCGATGTCGATGCGCGCGCCGGACACCCGCGTGAAGGGCGTGCCTCGCTGATCGAATTCGCCCGCATTGAACAGGATAGCAGGGTGACCGTGGTTAAACGCGAGACTGGTGAACAGTACGGCATGAGTCTGCGTGGGTCCGCCATTGTCGGCCAGCACGTCGAGCTGGGGATCGTCGGCGACGACGTTGTTGCCCCCTGCGGTGGGCGTGATCCCCGTGCCGATCAGGCTGTAATTCACCGTGATGGTGCTGCCGGGATCGGGAACCAGGTCGGCCCCGCTGCCGCCCGCCGTATTGCCGGCGAGGATGGAACCGCTGATCGAAAGCGGTGGGTTGGAACCCGAATAGAACTGACTCACGCCGCCGCCCGTGGCAGTGAAGTGCGTCGCCTGATTATCCGTGACGGTGCTCTGGATGAGCGTGACGCTGCTCAACGTAAAAATCCCGCCGCCGCGGGAACCACTTCCCGTGATGCTGTTGCCGCTGACGGTGCTCTGGGTGAGCGTGACGACGCCGTGGGTATGAATCCCGCCGCCGTAGGAATTACTTCCCGCGGTGCTGTTGCCGCTGACGGTGCTCTGGGTGAGCGTTGCGGCGCCAATGGCAAGAATCCCGCCGCCTCCGCCGCTGCTTCCCGCGGTGCTGTTGCCGCTGATGGTGCTCTGGGTGAGCGTGACGCTGCTCAACGTATAAATCCCGCCGCCGCGGGCGCTGCTTCCCGTGATGCTGTTGCCGCTGACGGTGCTCTGGGTAAGCGTGACACCCCCTTGGGCCCAAATCCCGCCGCCGTGGGCGCCACTTCCTGTCGTGCGATTGCCGCTGACCGTGCTCCGGTCGAAGATCAAGTTCCCACTGGTGACTGAGCGAATCCCGCCGCCGCGTTCCGAGTTCAGTGTTGTCCTTCCACCCGTCAGCGTGAGCCCGTTCAACGCAAAATCGCCCGTCGTGGCCGTGATGTTGAAAATCCGGGACAAGTCATCGGCGTCGATCGTCACATTCGCGGCCAGGACCGTGGCGTCGATCGTCACGGCCTCGGTGAGTACTAGCTCTGTGCCGCCCAGCGTGATCGTCGCCCCGGAGAGGCCTGCGTCAAACGTGATCACGTCCACCCCGGGGTTGGCGTTCGCCAACACCACCGCTTCACGCAGACTCAGGTCGCCAGCACCGAGCACCGCGTCCACCACGTCGGTGGTCGTCGAGACCACGAGCGTTGATGGGATATTAAATAGGGACTCAAATGCTCCGATGTCGATGCGGCCGTTTTGCACCCGGGAAAATCCCACCCCTCGCTGGTCAAATGCGGGCGGCGAACTGAATGTCGGGTCACCCCTGTTGAACGCGAGGCTGCTGAACAGCACGGCATGGGTTTGTGTTGGTCCGCCGTTGTCGGCCAGCACGTCGAGCTGGGGATCGTCGGCGACGACGTTGTTGCCCCCTGCGGTGGGCGTGATCCCCGTGCCGATCAGGCTGTAATTCACCGTGATGGTGCTGCCGGGATCGGGAACCAGGTCGGCCCCGCTGCCGCCCGCCGTATTGCCGGCGAGGATGGAACCGCTGATCGAAAGCGGTGGGTTGGAACCCGAATAGAACTGACTCACGCCGCCGCCCGTGGCAGTGAAGTGCGTCGCCTGATTATCCGTGACGGTGCTCTGGATGAGCGTGACGCTGCTCAACGTAAAAATCCCGCCGCCGCGGGAACCACTTCCCGTGATGCTGTTGCCGCTGACGGTGCTCTGGGTGAGCGTGACGACGCCGTGGGTATGAATCCCGCCGCCGTAGGAATTACTTCCCGCGGTGCTGTTGCCGCTGACGGTGCTCTGGGTGAGCGTTGCGGCGCCAATGGCAAGAATCCCGCCGCCTCCGCCGCTGCTTCCCGCGGTGCTGTTGCCGCTGATGGTGCTCTGGGTGAGCGTGACGCTGCTCAACGTATAAATCCCGCCGCCGCGGGCGCTGCTTCCCGTGATGCTGTTGCCGCTGACGGTGCTCTGGGTAAGCGTGACACCCCCTTGGGCCCAAATCCCGCCGCCGTGGGCGCCACTTCCTGTCGTGCGATTGCCGCTGACCGTGCTCCGGTCGAAGATCAAGTTCCCACTGGTGACTGAGCGAATCCCGCCGCCGCGGCCTTCTACATTAGTGGCGGTGGTCCTGCCGCCGGTGAGCGTCAGCCCGCCGAGAGTAAAGTCGCCCGTGGCCGCCGTGATGTGGAACACCCGGGACAGGTCATTGGCATCAATCGTCACATTCGCAGCCAACGCCGTGGCGTCGAGCGTCACCGCCTCAGTGAGCACTAGCTCCGTGCCCCCCAGCGTGATCGTCGCGCCCGACAGCCCCGCGTCGAACGTGATCACGTCCACGCCCGCGGTGACGTTCGCCAATAACACCGCTTCACGAAGGCTCAGGTCGCCGGGGGTGAAATCGCCGTCGAGCAGGTCTTCGGTGGTGTCCACAATCAGACCTTGGCCGGGAACGCCGGGAAATTGCTGCTCAAACGCGCCGATGTCGATGCGGCCGAACTGTACGCGTGTGAACCCAGTGCCGCGCTGATCGAACTCGCCCGCGTTGAAGACGACGCTCGGATCACCTGCGTTGAACGTCGGGCTACCGGGCAGCAAGGCGTGAGTCTTGGTCGGGCCGCCGTTGTCGGCCAGCAGACCGAGCTGGGGGTCGTCGGCGACCACGTTGTTGCCACCGGCGTTGGGCGTGATTCCAGTACCTATGAGACTGTAGTTGGCGGTGAGCGTGCTCCCCGGATCGTGCACCAGGTCGGCCGCCACGCCCCCCGCCGTGTTGCCCGCGAGAATGGAACCGCTGACCACCAGCGGGAAATCGTTGCTCGTATCGGACTGATACACGCCGCCGCCCAGGTAACTGGCGTACGTCGCTTGATTGTCCGTGACGGTGCTTTGGGCGAGCGTCGCAGCGCCATAGACAAGCATTCCGCCGCCGCGGGCGCCTCTTCCCGCGGTGCTGTTGCCGCTAACGGTGCTCTGGGTGAGCGTTACGCCGCCACTGGTCCAAATCCCGCCGCCGTGGGCAAAATCTCCCGTGGTGCTGTTGTCGTCGACGGTGCTCTCGGTGAGCGTTACGTCGCCAATGGCAAAAATCCCGCCGCCGCGACCGCCTCGTCCCTCAGTGCTGTTGCCGCTGACGGTGCTCTGAGCGAGCATCACGCCGCCTTGGGCAAAAATCCCGCCGCTGTCGGCGTTGATGCCCGTAGTGCTGTTGCCACTGACGGTGCTCTCGGTGAGTGTTACGTCGCCACTGACATAAATCCCGCCGCCGCGAGCGCCACGTCCCCCGGTGCTGTTGCCGGTGACGATGCTCTCGGTGAGCGTCAGGTTGCCCATGGCACAAATCCCGCCGCCGTAGGCAAACTCTCCCGCAGTGCTGTTTTCGCTGACGGTGCTCTCGGAGAGGGTTACGCTGCCGGCAAAAATCCCGCCGCCGCGGGAATAATCTCCCGTGGTGCTGTTGCCGCTGACAGTGCTCTGGTCGAGCGTCAGGTTGCCGGTGGTGAGTGAGTGGATCGCGCCGCCGTTTGCCGTCGTGTTGCCGCCGGTGAGCGTGAGCCCGGCGAAGGTGAAGTCGCCCGTCGCGGCCGTGATATTGAAAATCCGGGATAAGTCATCGGCGTCGATCGTCACGTTTGCGGTTAGCGCCGTGGCGTCGATCGTGAGCGCCGCGGTGAGCACCAGCTCCGTGCCGGCCAGCGTGATCGTCGCACCGGAAAGCGCCGCGTCAAACGTAATCGTGTCGGCGCCGCTGCCGGTGTGGCCCAGGTCGGTCGTGGCATCCGTGTTGGCCGCGATGATGGCCTCACGCAGCGTGACTACGCCATCGCCACCGGAAAGGTTGTCGAGCGAACTATTGACGGTGAGCACCGCCAATAGCCGCCGATCTTCGAGCGGCTCGAAACGCAGACGACGCTGGAGTGGCGCGAGATTCGCCCGCCGCCCGTGGGCCGTCAATCGCTGGCGGCGACGAACTGCGCGGAGAGATTTGCGACGCGCCATGGCGGCACCCAGCTTGGTTGTCCCAGGTGCCGGGCGGCGCCTGGAAATGGTTGCAGAACCAATGCCGGCGACCAACGTCGCCCCGATGATGCCCCCCCCGATTGTAATCTGCCGGAAGGCTCGCAACAAAAAAAACAACCAGAAAAGCGAACAGCCAGGAGCGATTCTGCAGCACGGCCCGCAAGACCGCCTAAGCCCGTTGAAAACTCCGTCCGAGGCCGCAGACAAACGCTGCTTGTACCGTGCCGTGCCCCGCATCGCCTACCGTGAGTGCGCCAGCGATCCGCCACCTCGAGAATTCGCCCGATACGGTGATTTGGCCCTCTCCGGTTGCGCCGCCGCCCGCTTCAGTCGTAAGAGAAGTAACTTGTCCGCCGCTGATGACTTCCACAATCCCTTGTCCATTAGCGCCGACTTGAACGTTACCGCGGCTGATGTCGTCGCCGATCTGCATAAGTGTTCCCAAGCCCGTGACATTGATTTGTCCCTGGCCAGTCTGCGCATTGCCGATGGCCACGTCATCGCCGACCGTGAGCCGGGCGAGATTCGACAACGTGACTGAGCCGACGCCGCTCGCGCCTACAAACAGATCGCCATTGGCATTAGTAAGCGTCCAATCGGAGCCGAGCCCGTTCATCGTCACAATTCCGACGGCGTCGGCTCCGGATCCAACCGTCGCATTGAGAGTGCTCGTCAGCGGGGTTGCTCCGGTGATGCTCATCGTGCCGGGGAGCGTATTGCCGACGGTGAACGGCCCGATGACGTTGCCGCCGCCGCCCGGCGGCGCGGGGGCAACGTCGCCCGTGGTCGTGATCGACGCCCAAACCGAATGAGACGTTAGCCAAATGGTGACGAAGATCCGGGAATTTTTGGCAAATGCTGTAACCATGAGCAAGACCTTCCCTCGCTTTGGCGAGAAATCAACTTTGACCGAATTGCCAATCATTGATCCTCGTCCCTCGTCGTTGTCGGTGTCAACCAAAAAGGGGTCAAATAACGACACGTCCGACAAAAGGCACGAGATTATGACACGGCAGCGCCTCGGCAAATGAACATCGCCGGCATTCCGGTTAGAATTGTCACCGTGGCCGCGGGCACGGACACAGCGGAATTGGGGGTCGAGCTGGCGGAACCCCGGCTGTGGTTCTTATTCGAAATTAAGTCTATCGGGCAGGAGCGACATTCACGATGGCTGATATCGTTATCATCAACCCGCGGTTCGAGGTTTCGTTCTGGGGGATGGAACACGCCTTGCCGCTCGTTGGCAAGCGAGCGAACTTGCCCGTCGCATGTCTGCCACTGCTCGCAGCCCTGACTCCGCCGGAACACACGGTCACGCTCATTGATGAGAACGTCGAGGCCATCGACTGGGAACGCTGCGCCCGCGCCGACATAGTCGGTGTCACCGGAATGAGCGTCCAGCGCTTTCGCATGCGGGAAATCCTCACCGAACTCAAGAATCGCGGTTGCTTCACAGTCGTCGGCGGCCCGCTCGTGACGGTGATCGAAGACTATTTCGAAGGCTTGGCCGACGCCATTTTCATCGGAGAGGCCGAGCACACCTGGCCACAATTCTTGCGCGAGTGGTCGCAGGGGCTTCATCGGTATCGCTACGAGCAGCTTGAAAAGACCGACATGTCGACCGTGCCCACACCTCGGTTCGACTTGCTCAAGATGCGCCGCTATGCATTTGGAAGCCTGCAGTTCTCGCGTGGATGCCCGTTCCAGTGCGAGTTCTGCGACATCATCGTTACCTTCGGCCGGAGGCCACGCATCAAGAGCGCCAAGCAAGTGATCGCTGAACTCGAGGCATTGCGCGCCACGGGTCTCGACGTCGCATTCATCGTCGACGACAACCTCATTGGTAACAAGAAAGCGATCAAGGAAGTGCTGCGCGAGGTGGTCGTTTGGCAGAAGCAACGCGGATATCCCTTCGCGCTGTTCACCGAGGCATCCATCGACCTCGCCGACGACGCGGAACTCATGGAGATCATGACCGAGGCGAACTTCATCGCCGTCTTCATCGGCATTGAAAGTCCTAATGAAGACTCACTGCGCGAGACCAAGAAGTATCAAAACGTAAGACAAGGCGGTACTCTGCTCGAGAAAGTTCATCGCATCCAGAACCACGGAATGGAGGTCTGGTGCGGCATGATCATGGGCTTTGACAACGACGACACCAGCATCTTCGACCGCCAGATCGAGTTTATCCAACAAGCGCGAATCTCCTTTTCGATGAGCGGAATGCTGTGGGCCATTCAGAAAACCCCTCTCTATGACCGCCTACTCGAGGAGGGCCGACTCGACTTGAGCGACGCGCCAGAATGCGGCACGAACGTCATCCCACTGCTCATGACCTGCGAAGAGCTACGCGACGGTTACCTCCGCGTACTCACTGCGCAATACGATCCCGATATGTACTTCGAACGTACCGAGGCCCTCTTCCTGAACTCGAATTTCGACATCGGCAGCATGCGGTCGAAGTACTGGAGCAAGCACCTCTTTCGCAAGCTCAAGCTCGAGAGCCGGTACCTCGTTCAGACAATCGGACTCTACTTCCGTCTTCTCAGCGCGATTCCTGAGAAACACCTGCGCCAAGAATACAAGAAGCGGTTCTGGCGATTCCTGAAGGTCAGGCGCCGACCAGGGCTCGCACACTTCTATCTGTTCCACATCGCCATGCACTATCACGCCTACAGTATGTCCCGAGACATGACCTCAAAGCGCACGGGCATCTTCAACTCCTACTGATCGACTTGTGGCAATCAATCGGCCTCTGCGCCGACAAAACACCTCTCGAACGACGTCCATGACGCGCCGTCGCTAAAGAGTCGCAACTCCCCGTTTGCAGACGGCGTTGACGCCGTCCTGCCTGCCGAGGCTTTCCGTCCTGCTTGCTGAATCAGGGAACCAAAAACTTCAGGAGCTCCGCCTTCGAGCGCCGCCGAGCAGTCACTTGCCAATCCTCGCAATCGTTGGGCTTGGTCGATAGGCAAAACCAAACGCCGGCATCGTCTGATCCGCGCGCCGCCCTCTCGCTTACGTCATGCTCGAAAACAGTGGCATCCGAGCAACCGAGCCGTGTAATTGCCGCCTTGCAGATATCCTCATCGGTCGGAATAGATGTCATTGTGCCTCGTTTAGAATTGTAAAATCGTGCGGTCCAGTGTACTCAATTGATTGAGCAACGATTGTTCCGTGCAAAATAGGGACCGGACAGAGAATTCTTCGTCCAAAGCAAGATTACAGACTTGCGGTCGATGATCCGCTTTATTTCTTTTGACGGATCGTACGAAGTTCTGTGAGTTCCTGCGCCAGTCGGAGATGCAGTGGGCTTTCTCCGCTGAGGCCGTCTAGGAGCGCTTCAGCCTTAGCCAAGGAATCACTGGTGATTTCTTGCCCACGAAAGAGATTTCGCCATGCGTTCAACACATCACGTTCGTCCAAAATGCACCTCGTCAAACGTCACCATTCGCTGGCTGCGCTGGTCCCAAAGCTTCAACCTTGTGCACTTAATGCTGTCCGACAGACCCAGTGTTACAGCTTGGCGAAGTTCAGGCACTTGAGCATAGCAGATTGGCAAATTGTAATTAGGCACACGGCTTTCGAGATGGTGGATGTGGTGAAAACCAATGTTGCCGGTGAACCATTGCAGCACGCGCGGTAAGCGATAGTAAGAGCTGCCTTCTAAAGCAGAGTGCATGAATTCCCAGTTATCGTGCGGCTGCCAATACGCGTCTTCGTATTGATGCTGAACAAAAAAAAGCCAGCTACCAATCGCCGCACCAAGCATGACGATCGGGAGATGAACCAAAAGGAACGTCGGGACGCCAATCGTAAACCAGGCCACCCCAAGCATTACCAAAATTCCGAGGTTGGTGTGGTGTACGCTCTTGCGCTCGCGGTGCCAGCTACGCGGAATATGGTACGTAAAGCGTTGATGAAGAATGAACAATAGACTTGGGCCAAGAACAAACATGACAAGGGGATGGCGGTATAGCCGATAATGTAGCCGGCCAAGACCGGAGCAATTACGATATTCGTCGACCGTCATTACCCAAACGTCGCCGTGACCACGGTGGCTGAGGTCACCGCTACTGGCGTGGTGTCTCGAATGACTTCGTCGCCACAGGTAGTACGGCGTCAGGGTAAAGAGTCCACAGAAAGCACCCAGGAGGTCATTCGCTCGACGGCTTCGAAAGAACGAACGATGACCGCAGTCGTGTTGGATGATGAAGATGCGAACCAGGAAGCCGGCCGTTGGGATCGCCAAGATAAGTGTCAGGCAATAAGACCATGAAAGACTCAGGTACATCAGATACCACAGACCGCAGAACGGCAGCAGCGAATTAATGATCTGCCAACTGCTCTTAAACTGGTTGGGGCGCTTATACTTTGCTAAGGTGTGAGACCAGGCGGGGCTCTCGATGACTGATGCCCGCATCACTGGTTGCGTAGTTCGACAGCTCACGCATGTCTCCCTTGCTCGCGAATGAGTCTTCTTTGACTGCGACGGCTCGCAACTCTAGCAGCGATCTGGATTAGCGTAAATGTCCGTTTCTGTCTGCTGTTGGGGCCGCGACGCTAAGTTACTGTGGTGTCTTGAAAACCGTTGGGTTGCCGGCGCGTTTCTTCGGCGGAAACCACCGCCGAGTGTCAGGCCGAGCGCCGAGTTGAGTTTCCGGGGCGCCGTAGCTGTGCCAAGAAGCTAACGCATCGACGGGTTTAGAGACATTAGGTGGACGCAACGGTAGCGGGCGCCGGAGCAGGTCGGATCGTCACCTGTCGGCCGTTTCTAAAGGGGTCCTTTAACAGCACGTCCCACAAAACGTACGAGATTACGACATAAGTGGGCGTCGGCGAAGATACATCGCCAGCAATATCATGAGAACCATTGACCAGGCTGCTGGCTCTGGCACAACAGTATCTAAACTGCTGGACGAGTAAACAGTACCACCTGCGCCGCCGGTTTGGCCGAAGTGAGCACGCCAGCCGTTATACCCCTCCGGCGTGCCGTCGTTTTTGCGCCAATGGACATAGTCGGCCGCATCGACGAATCCGTCGTTGTTGAAGTCGCCCTGCAAGGGAGCGGTGAGAACCGTTACGATATTGGTGGTTCTTATCGTCACGCCGTCGGCACGGGTGACCAGGGCCGTGAGAGCATGAACGTCGCCCGCCGACAGCGTGGCTGGTACGATTGCAGTGCTCGATGGGATCCCTCCGGCCGACACCTCGCCGATTTTCCGGGCGTAGTCAAACAATTCAACTTTGGTCCAGTCTACTATCGCAGCCGTATTGACTTGCACGTTCAGTGACAGGGGTAGGTTAGCGCTGAGAGACTCACCCAACAGGACAGGCGACGATGGAGACTGAATCGAAACGGGTTTGTCGTATGTCGCAAAAGCGCGATAAAGCTGCGCCATGTTCTCGTTCAGCAACCAGCCAGCTGCTGACTTGTCTCCGACGTACTCGGCATAGGATGCAATTTTCACTAAACCGCTCATCCAAGTTGACTGATCAGCGAGCCAGCCGTCCTCCTCTTCGAGCGCGCGGAGAGAAACTCCGGCGGTAGCCGTGGGTAGCTCGCCACTGGGATATCGGAGCCGAATGGCCTCTGCCATGAAAAGCAATACGATTTCATCGTCGCTACGGGCGTGTCCGGTGTTTTCCTCTTCCACCCAAGACCAAAGTGCTCCGCGGGGCCGATTGTCGTTGAACAGCCCGCGAATACTATCTCGCCGAACTTGGGTATCCAACTCGCCAGCAATCAAGAGGCCGGGAGTCTGAAGTGCAGCTTCACTTGGAAGGCGGTCGTTATAACAGCACCCTTTGTTGGTGATGAACGCAATCACTTTCTCGGGCCGCAATGCGTTGAAACCGTACGACATCTGTCCGCCGTTTGAAAAGCCAATGGGCGCATAGGGCGCATGAATTAACTCAGGGTGGGCGCTTGCTGCGGCCAAGGCGGTCAGATGATTGTCAGAACTCATGAGGTACAAGGCGCAGTGGGTCGCGGTCGCGCCGAAGGCGACAAGCATTCAGTTTTGACGGAAAGCGGCGAGCTGGTAGCTGATGCACTCTTCAGCCTGCGGCGCTGCAGCGCTGATGGTCTTGCGAAGTTTTTCGAGCGCGGCCCGCTTATCATTGCTCAATGCCGCGAGGTACTCGTCAATGGTCCTGGGTTTAGCCGGCATGGAATTCTGTGGAAATAATGGTCGAATGAATCGGCGCATTTCGGCAGAGCCCGGCAACTGTTTTGCGCGTCCCTGGCACTTGTCTCACTGGCCGTTTAATTTGAATTGCAGCACGCCAGTCGCACTAGCTCCCGGGGAAGAACCCCGAAATAAATAGGCCGGCCTGCCCGAAATTGCGGTGTATCGCCGGGCAATCGTCTCGACCGCCGGCCCTGCCTCGGCGCGGCCAAGCACCGCCACGGTGCCACCGCTGCCGCCGCCGGTGATCTTAGCGCCGTATAAAAAGTTTTTGGCACCCGCCTCGCGCACCAATTTTACCAGCAAATCGGTGCCATCGGATCCGAGTCCACAGGCGGAATAGCTGTCGTGTGAGGCGTACATCAACGCGCCCATATCCGCCAGCGATCGATCGTCGACGTGGCCTTGCAGCAGGCCGCGGAATCGCTCCACACGCTCGTTTTCCTCGATCGGGTGCAGCGTGGGGCCACGAACGGCATACGTCCGCGTGGGGTCGACTCGCGTCACACGATCCGTGATGCCGCCGTAACGACCCAGAAACTCGTGGCCGGACATCTCGAGCGGCACCGCCGACGCGAATCGCTCATGGAATTCGGCCGACGATACGTTTGCCAAATAACCCTTCCACAAATCATCATTTACGTCGACACGCCCTGGTGAGTCTTTTGGGGAAGTCGCGTTGAGGCCGGCAATTTCTGCGATAATCCGATAACCCATGAACGCGCCGGTGCGGACGGATGAATAATCGGAGCCGCTGACAGCGTGGCGAATCCCCGAGTCGATGCCCCAAAACGCGATTTCACTCGGAATCGGAAGATGGCCTTCCACGATGGCCGGCTGACATCGCAGCGCAAGCAAGTGGTTCTCGCGCCCGAGCGCGGACGTCATTTGATCCATGATCCCGCACGGGGCACCGACGACCAGGTTCTCGGCCATCTGACAGAGGCGGGCAATTTCTTCGCCCGGCATTTCCAGCCCAGCAAGCGAGGCTAGAGCTTGCATTGTGGCCACCTCTAGCGCGGCGGAGGAGCTTACGCCTTTTCCTTCCGGAACCCGCGAATCGATTAAGATGCGTACACCGCAATTCAAGGTCCGCAATTTTTCGCGGCATAAAACCAGGACCGGCCCCACGGCATATGCAGCCCAGGCAGCATCTGGGGCGCTGCGCAGCATGGCGCGTGCCTGGCCGTAATCACGCTGTAACAGATTCCTCCATTGCAAGGCATCTTGCTCGATTCGTCGGGCGGCCTCAGGTGATCCCTCATGGAAGCTCACCACGATTGCACCCGGTTCGGGCGTTAGCTGAACAGCGGCGAAAGCGGCCTCGCGAATCGGCAGCTCGAGCACGAGCGACCCGCTGTAGTCGCCGATGCCGCCCATGATGTCTAGCCGGCCGGGGGCCCTTGCGATGCAAATTGGTGTCCCCGCCTCGAAGAGATCGCGTACGCGCTCGTGCGGCGGCCCGAGAAGTGTGCGCAACGATTCGAGATAGGACTCAAGCTCAAGGGAAGCGCACACCTGAATACGACTCATGCCAGTAAAGGCTCTCATTCGCCCGCGGCCTGCGCTCTAGCCCGTTGGCGTTTGCGCTGCGGGCGCTTCTTGGCTTTTTCGGCAGGCGCGGAGGGCGGCGCTTGTTCAGCATTCCATTGATCCCACTTGGCTTTGAGCTCGCGGACCTTGTCGGGCATTTCGGCGGCCAGGTTGCTGGATTCGGAAACGTCTTCGGCCAGATTGAAAAGCTCGCCGTTCATGTCGCCGCCGTTGCCCGCCACCAACTTCCAGTCGCCGTGACGGATGGCCCACTGTTTTCCGAAGCGCCAATAGAGCGTGTCGTGGGGCTTGCCACTCTTTTCACCCTTTAGATAGGGGAGCAGGTCAACGCCATCGAGCTTCCATTCCGGCTCTGTCTCCGCCCCGGCGGCGGCCAAAGCGGTGGGCAAGAGGTCGAGCTGGATGATCGGCTCATCGTACGTCTGCCCGGTCGGCAGCGTTCCCTTCCACTGCATGCAAAACGGCACGCGGACGCCGCCCTCCCAGGTGGTCGCTTTGAAGCCCCGCAGCGGATCGTTGCGGGAAGTCGTCTGTTTTGTCGGGCCGCCGTTGTCGGCGAGAAAAACAACCAGAGTGTTCTCCTCCTGGCCCATCGTGCGAACTTTGTCGAGGATTTTCCCGACCGCATCATCCATCGCGGACATCATGCCCGCGAATGTGCGCCGGCGCTCTTCAGCGATGTTTTGGAAGCGGTCGAGATATTTTTGCGGCGCCTGGAGCGGAGCATGTTGCGCATTGAACGGCACGTACAAAAACCAGGGTCGGCCCTTCTCGCGGTCGAGCCAATCGACCGCGCGTTCGCCGTACGCTTCAGTCGTGTAGAAGTCCGAATCGGTCACTTTTTGCACCTCCGTCGAAACCCGCGAATCGACGAACATCGTCGGGCGAAAGAACGGCGTGTTGGCCAGCGTGCCATAAAACTCATCGAACCCGCGGCTCGTTGGCTGGTACGGCGGCTGGATGCCCAGGTGCCACTTGCCGACGGCACAAGTCGCGTAGCCGAGCGACCGAAGGCGTTCGGCCATGGTTGTCTCATGGAGCGAAATGCCGCTCTGACGGGCTGTGCTGTTAAATTCGTGGCCGAAGCGGGTTTGATATCGTCCGGTCAAGAGCCCGGCCCGCGTGGGACTGCAGTAGGGGCCGGAGACATAACCCTGGGTGAAACGCACGCCGCCTTTTGCGATGGAATCAATGTGTGGCGTGGGGATCTCCTTGTTGCCCTGGAAGCCATACTCGCCCCAACCAACGTCGTCGCAGAGAAACAGCAAAATGTTCGGCTTTTGCTCGGCGGCCTCCACAAGCGACGCCGACATCCACACAGCGAGCGCCAGGAACGCAACGACCGAAGAGCTTCGCATAATCGACTCCTGAGGGCAATCTGCCAAATTAACGAGTTGCTCAGACGGCTCTTATCATATTCGCCGCGCCACGCGCAGCAACCGTCCATTTGAAAAAGACCCCGATTCGACAGGGCGTTTTCGTTCACCTAAAATAGCCTCGCCCGCCCGTCCCCAGAGGTTTTTTCATGCGGCTTCTTGTGCTAACTTTGCATGTCCTCTTCATCGCCGCCGGCGTACTAGCGGTTGAATTGCCAAACATTCTCTGGCTCACCAGCGAAGACAACGGTCCTCATCTCGGCTGTTATGGCGACGGCTACGCCGTAACGCCGAATCTCGATGCGCTGGCCGCCCGCGGCACGCGCTATACCAATGCGATTTCGAACGCGCCTGTCTGCGCCCCCGCCAGGACCACCATCATCTCCGGCCTCTACCCATCCTCCACCGGAGCAGAGCACATGCGGTCGCAGGTTCATCTGCCCGCGGCCTTTCAGATGTTTCCACAGTTTTTGCGCAAGGCCGGTTACTATTGCACCAACAACAGCAAGGAGGACTATAACCTGGCAAAGCCGGGACGAGTGTGGGACGACTCGAGCCGCAAGGCCCACTGGCAGCATCGGCGCGCTGGACAGCCATTCTTTGCGGTGTTCAATCATACGATTACGCACGAGTCACAGATTCGCAATGAGATCAGTGATGCTGACCGCATTCACGACCCGGCTAAGGTGCGACTGCCCGCTTATCACCCGGACGCGCCCGAGGTGCGGCGAGATTGGGCGCAGTATTACGATCGCATCTCGATGATGGACGTGCAGGTTGGCGCAAAGCTGCAAGAGCTCAAAGACGCCGGTTTCGCTGATGACACGATCATTTTCTATTTCAGCGATCATGGTTCGGGCATGCCTCGGAGCAAACGTTGGCTGTATATGTCGGGCCTCAACGTGCCGCTCATAGTTTATTTTCCGCCGAAGTGGCAGCACTTGGCGCCGAAGGATTATGCGCCGGGAGCCACCTCGGACCGGCTTGTGAGTTTCGTCGATCTCGCGCCGAGCGTCCTGAGCCTGGCGGGCATCAAGCCGCCGGAATGGATGCACGGCGGAGCGTTCGCCGGCGAATTTGAAACCGAGGAGCCCGCGTTCAGTTACGGCTTTCGTGGGAGGATGGATGAGCGATACGATCTCGTGCGCTCCGTGCGCGACAAACGATACAACTACATCCGCAACTACATGCCCCATCGCAGCTACGGGCAGCACCTGGCCTATATGTTCGACACGCCAACTACCCGAGTCTGGCACCGCCTGTACGAGCAAGGAAAACTCAACGATGCCCAGGCCAAGTTCTGGGAAGCGAAGCCTGCCGAAGAGCTCTATGATTTGAAGTCTGACCCTGACGAAATCCACAACCTCGCCGGGTCGCCGAAACACCGCGAAGTGCTCGCCCGCATGCGTCAAGCACATGCGGAATGGGTGAGTCAGATCAAGGACGTCGGGTTTCTCTCCGAATGGGAAATGCACGCTCGCTCTCGGGAAGCGAGTCCGTATGAGATGGGCCACAATCCGCAACGGTACGACTTCAACGCAATTTTCTCCGCGGCTAACGTCGCCACATCCCTCAAGGCGGTCGACCTGCCCAAGCTAGTGAAGCTGCTGGATCACCAGGACAGCGGTATTCGTTATTGGGCCGCGGTGGGACTATTGGCACACCAAGAAGCAGGTGTCAGCACCGGACACGACAAGCTTATCGCCGCGCTGGATGATGAATCGCCGATCGTGCGGATCACAGTTGCGGAGGCGCTGGGCCGGTTTGGCAGCGCGCGGGACGCGGAACGAGCGCTCGATGTCCTTCTCCAATATGTCAAGTCTGAAGCGAACTACTACTTGGCGGTCGCTGCTTGGAACGCCTTGGACTACCTCGACGAGCGGGCATCACCCGCTCTAGAGACAATCAAGGCACTGCCTACCAAATCGAACAACGTGCCCCCACGTATGGGCGAATACCCCGCCAGACTAAAAGCAAAGACGCTCGCCGATCTGGAATAAGTCAAGTGCGCAGTGCCGCGCGGGTTCGCTCAACTAAGCTGTTGTCTCGGTCGACCGAGCTTGGCAGTTGGAACAGATTGGCGGCCAGGTACAGGTCGCGCCAATCCGACGAAACGTGATAGTAATCCTCCAGGATTGCCGAGCTGAACTTGTAATCGTGTGCATCATCGCCTTTCAGGAACACGAGCATACGTGCGGCGTCTAGCACATGCTTCGCGGAACCCCCATTGGCCGACGTCTCTTTCAAAAACCCCAGCAGTTGACTGGCGGCTGTCATCGGCTCGGCCCGCAAGTCGGCGAAAATCTGTTCGATGGCGCTGGCATCCGCATTGATTTTCGCCGGCATCATTGTGTCGACCGTCTCATCCCGAATGCGTCCGCGGTCGCCCATAGCGGCGCGGAACATCGGCAAAAACGCCGCATTTTGCAACAGCAACAGCCGGCGTGTTTCGTCGTTCGCGCTGGCCTGGTAAGCAAACGAAAGCGCGTTCGTGCTGGTGACGGCGTGAATCGCGACAATGCCGGGCTGGCGCATCAAGAGCTCGCTGGCGCCAACATGAAGTGCGTCCCAAATCGACTGCGGAGCCACGCCGCGGTTCAGCATTTCCACGACATGGTCGCAGGTTTCATCGTTCGAAGCGGTGCGCAATGTGCCAAGCAACTCCTTCGTCGCTGCGCCGTCGAGCTTGCCGTCGCGCCAGTCAGGCCGAATTTGTTTGGCGAGTTCTTGATTACGGCGGAACGGACGATCGGCCCCGTCATCTCGCTTGGCCGGATTGTCGCCTTCGTGCATGAGGAGCGCGTAGGCGAGGGACCGCAAAACTGGCTCCGCGTGCTGCCAGCCGATGCACCCGAGCGTGCGGCAGCTATTGGCAACATAGATGGCTTTGTGACCGATCGAACGAAAGTCGCGCATTCCAAAGCGAAAGAACAGCTCATAGATTTCGTTCGCGCCAGCAGTACGGGCCAGCGCGGCTACGGCTGCGTCGGCGGCCGCTTCGTCCCAGTTCTCCATCGCATCGTTGAACGCATCGCGCGCCTTGTGTGCCGGCGGCATGGCTGACTCGTCCACCGCACTCATGGTCCAGTCGCCGCGCTCCTCGACATCGCGGGCCTCGGCGGCTTTGTAATAGTCGAGCGCCCAGAAGATCGGCAACCAGCGGTGCTCCGGCGGAGAGGCCATGCTCGCCAGGTGCGCCGAGTTGACGACCAGGACGGTATGAAACTTATGTCCCACCGAAGGCCGCGGCTCGACGTTCTTCACGCCAGCCAGCAGCAGCGCGGCCAGCAGCTCGCGGTAACTCAGCCCGCGGCGAATCCGGTCCGCCACCTCCTCCAACAATCGTGATCGCGGCGTCTCTTCCAGAACGCGGACGAGCGGCTCAATTTCCGGCCGCAGCTGAACGACATTCGGCTCCAACTTCGCTTCCGCGGCGGAGACCGCGCTCAGTCGCGCAAGAAAACCTAGATCGCCCAACCCTAGCATCGCTCCGGTTGCTGCGCTAGCCCTCAATACTTGTCGCCGTGAAATGCTCCCATACATCGCTCTGTCCTCCGCCTTGCCGAATAATCCGTCAGCGGAACCGAGTATATCACAACCGGTGCGAAAGCGGATCGAATAGTTGCTACCGAGGCCGGCTGTGCTCGCCACGCCCTCCCTGTGTCATGAGCGAAACTCCAATCAACGTTGCAAATCCGAGCGGGATCGTTACGATTCCCGGCTGGCTGAAGGGCACAAGCGCGCGCTCCGCCGATAGGCCGTACACTTTTTCAAAAGTCTCGCCACTGAGCAGAATCCAAGCAAGTGAACTGGCCATGCCGACCACGATGGCGGAGATAATTCCCTGCCGCGTCGTGCCCCGCCAGAAGAGCAGCATCACGAGGGCCGGCAAGTTCGCGCTCGCGGCGACGCTGAATGCCCAGCCGACCAGGTAGCTTACATTCAGTTCCTTGAACAGGATGCCCAGCGCGATCGCCACGATGCCGACGCCCACGGACGCGATTTTGGCCAGGCGGACACGCTCGTGATCCGTGAGATGCACGGCCCCCGAGCTCTCGAGCAAGTCATGCGTCACCGCCCCGGCCGACGCGAGAATGAGACCGCTCACGGTGCCCAGCACGGTCGTGAAGGCGATCGCCGAGATGATGGCGAACAAGAGCTCGCTGAAGCTCCGCGCCAGCAGTGGGGCCGCCATATTGCTGTCGGTTGGGTCGAGGGCTCCGCTGGTCATCGCGCCGAAGCCCATGTACAGCGTGAGCACATAGAAGAATCCGATGCATGCGATACCGACGATCGTGCTCTTGCGGGCCGCAGCTTCGTCCTTCACGGTGTAGTACCGGATAAGGATGTGCGGCAACGAAGCAGTGCCGCAAAACAGCGCAAACATCAGCGAGATGAAATTCAGCTTGTCGAACAGCTTGCCGCTGCGGATGCCTCTAAATGTCGGGTGCTCGCCCGGGCGGAGCACCTGGCTGCCGGGCGTGGGCTTCGGAGTGTATGTCGTGAGGATCGATCCATCGGGCTCGCGCGTCGTCTCGGTTGCGGTAAGCACGATTTCGCTTTGCTGCAAAACGCTGAAGAACTCCAATGGACCGAGCGCGCCGGTTTTGGACACGTCGCCCGGCAAGCGGCTGACGAAGCCGACTGGGCGGAGCTGATTTTCACCCGTCCCGACACCGAGCGGACGACCGTTCACCAACACCTGGCCGTCCGGCCGTTTCACCACGGTCTGTGCATCGTACGCACCCTTCTTCACTTCAAAGCCGCGGAAAAGAATCAGCACGGTGAGCACGGCGCTAAACACCACGAGCAGCGATCCCTTGATGAACTGCACCCACGTGGTCGATACCATGCCGGCGGTCACGACAACGAAAATCACTACTGCGCCCACCAGCACCACGCCCGCCCAATGTGGCAAACCGAGCAGCGGCTGCACGAGCACCCCGGCGCCAACCATCTGCGGAATGAGATAGAACACGCTCACCGCCAGCGTGCTCACTCCGGCGGCCAGTTTGATGCCGGGCGAATTGAACCGGGCATTGAGCGCGTCGGCAAACGTAAACTTACCCAGTCGCTTCATCGGCTCCGCGACGACGAACAGCGCGACGACCCACCCGGCCAGGTAGCCGATCGAGTACAGAAACCCGTCGTAGCCGTAGAAGGCGATCATTCCGCAGATGCCTAAAAAGGATGCCGCCGAGAGATAGTCGCCGGCAAACGCAACGCCGTTGACGAACCACGGTATCTGTCCGTGCGCCGCGAAATAGCCGGCCGACGAGCGGGCCTTTTTGCCGAGATAGGTGCTCAGGCCCAGCGTCGCCACGACGAACGCTAGGAACACCGCGATGGCTAACGTCGACGGCGAATGGATCACGGTTCGCCCTCGTCGGCGTCCATTACATCAGAAGATAGCCGGACGCCAGAGCGGCACGCCCAGCCATAAAGCAGCGCCAATAAGATGGCCGCGACGATCAATCCGAAGCCGCACCAGATGGCCAGATTCACCCCGGCGAGCGGCGTGGCTTCCATGGTCTGCGGCGAAAATGCAGCCAGCAGCACAAAGCCGCCGTAAATCAGCGAGTATAAGACGAACAAAGCCAGCCCAAGTCGAGTGGTGCGAGTGGACATGAATTCGGCGAGGAATTAGAAATGGGAAGCGTGGTGAGCTGCAGTATAGCGGCAGCGTATGCCAAGCGTCAAAACCGCTTTGATGCCTGGTATCGTAACAACTCATTTTCAAAACATTTCATAACGCCGATGTACTTATTTCGAAAGCTACTGATCGTCTGGATCATCGTCTTCGTTCACGCGCGGCTGGCACACGCGGAGGACGACCGGACGGTGGACATCCTGTTTAAGGGCGGCACAATCATCGACGGCTCGGGCGGCCAGCCGTTTGAAGGCGACGTCGCGGTGCGCGACGAGCGGATTGTCGCGGTTGGGGATATCGACAATCGGACCGCTCGACAAACGATCGATTGCAAGGGCTTCGTGATTTGCCCTGGGTTTATCGACCTTCACAACCACAGCGATCACTCCATCACGTCAGCGGATGTATGTGACGCTCGCTGTTATCTGACTCAAGGTTGCACAACGCTAGTCACGGGTAACTGTGGCGGCGGCCGCGGCGATGTCGGGAAGTTCTACGACGAACTGGCCGCCGATGGCGTGGGGATCAACATCGCGCACCTGATTCCACATGGCTCGATTCGCGATCAGGTGATGGGGAAAGTTCGCCGAGCGCCCAACGACGACGAACTCGAGAAAATGAAAACATTGGCCGACGCGGGAATGCGACAGGGCGCCTGGGGCATGTCGACCGGCTTGCAGTACGTGCCCGGGGCCTACGCCGATACCGACGAGTTGGTGGTGATTGCCAGCGTCGTGAGCAAGCACGGCGGAATTTATGCGAGCCACATGCGCGACGAGAGCGACGAGCTCCTTGAGTCGATCGAAGAGGTGATCGAAATCGCACAGCGCGCGAATTTGCATTGTCACATATCGCATTTGAAATCGAGCAATCGCCGCAATTGGGGCAAAGTGCGGCTCGCGGCTCGAGTTATTGAAGAAGCTCAACAAAAGGGGCTGCGGATCACAGCAGACCAGTATCCATATAACGCGTCATCGACATCGATGATGGCGATGCTCTTGCCGGATGAAGAGCGAGAAGGAGGCGAAGAGGCCACGGCCGAGCGTCTGCAAAACCCGGACCAATTGGCCCGAGTGCGTTCGATGGTGGCCGAGGCGCTCGAAGCGCGCGGCCAATTGATGATCGCCAGCTTCTCGAAAAAGCCCGAGTGGGTTGGCATGATGATTGCCGACGTCGCCAAGGCGGAAGGCCGCGAACCGGTCGACATCGGGCTCGATCTGTTGCTCGACGGCAAGGCCCAAGGCGTGAACTTCGGCATGGATGAAGCCGATGTGCGGTTCGTCATGACGTTGCCGTGGGTGGCCACAGCGTCTGACGGCAGCAGCAAAATCGACGACGGCACGCGGCCGCATCCGCGCAGTTACGGAACGTTTCCACGCAAAATCGGCCGCTATTCGATCCAGGAAAAAATATTGCCGCTGCCGGCCGCCATTCGCAGCGCGTCGGGCCTGCCGGCCGACATCCTGGGCATGACGGACCGGGGCTATGTCCGCGACGACTTCGTTGCGGATCTGGTCGTCTTCCACCCCGAAGAACTCGAGGACCGTGCCACTTACGAGAAGCCTTTCGAGCCGTCGGTCGGCATCCGCTGGCTGCTGGTGAATGGCAAAATCGCCATCGCCGACGGTGTGCCGCAGGAAGTTCTCGCCGGCCGGCCGTTGCGCCGCACAATCGAACCAGCGGCCGGCGGGCAGTAATCGGTTGCACGCGCGGTTTGGGGTATTTGGCGGCCCAGGTTCTTTCGGCATGGGGTGTGTCCGCAGCGGCAAGTGCCGCTGATCTCAGATTGAGACCGTGCGAATTTCTCGGAAGGGGACAAAGGGGACAAGTATGGTGTGTGTCTGTCAGCGCGAGTGGCGCGCAATTTTGCGCAATCCGGCCGGGCGCGCACCCACAGCGCAGCCCGCCGGACAGAAAGGCACAACAAAGGTCGAGTTTTCAAGGAACGGACGCGGGGGTGCAGCGTGCCGTTAGCATGGCAGGTTAGTGTACAGATGTCAATATTCGATTTTTGGCCGGGAGAAAAAAGAGCTGCGTCCGGCTCTGTAGAAAACCGTGGATGCTAGCTAAACATCCGTG
>JBBDWY010000032.1:0-44985 GCA_040902605.1 Pirellulales bacterium
CCCCCCCCCCCCCCCCCTCTCCTTGTCTCCCCCTCTTTATCCATTCCCGGGTGTACCCATTCCGTTGTCCCGTCTGCCCATTGTTCGCGCTTCCAGATCGGCACGCCCTGCTTGAGCGAATCGATGAGCCACTGACCGGCGGCGAAGGCGTCGGCGCGGTGCGGTGTGCTGACGGCGATCGCCACGCTGGCCTCGGTCGGGGCAACGCGGCCCAGACGATGGACGATCCTACATTCTAGCACGGGCCAGCGGCGGCGGGCCTCGGTTTCCAGGTCCGCAAGCTGCCGCTCGGCCATTTCGCGGTACGCTTCGTAATCGAGCGCGACAGTTTGCCGCCCGTCAGTCAGCTCGCGCGTGGTGCCGAGAAACAGCACGACGGCGCCGGCTTCGGGATGGCGAGCGGCGTCGATCAAGGCGGCCGTGTCGATGGGGTCGTTGGTGAGGCGGATCATGATTCAAGAGGGGGCAGGATGCGGGATGCAGGATGTTGGGACGATCGATTGATTGTCTTGTCCCTGCCCAGCATCCGGCATCCTGCATCCTGTATCCTCAGACAGTTAGCCGCCGCTGACCGGCGGGATCAGAGCGATGTTCGAAAGTTCGTTTAGCAACATGTTGTCGTTCGCGTACTCGGCATCGACGGCCCACAGCGCGTGGGATACCACGGTGTTGAGCTGCGGGTACTGCGCCACGACGGTCTCGCGCAGCTCGGCCACCGTCGCGCCCGACGGCATCTCGACCGCCAATTCATCGCAGCCGGCCAGTTCCTTCGCGGCCGCAAACAGCTTCACGCGAACTCTCATGTTACCATCAATTTCCTGCCCTGCGACCGCACGAGGGCGGCGACCTCGGGCATCAATCCGTAGGCCAGCGCGAGCAACTTGATCGGGTGGATGGTGGGCTTCGCCGCGCTTTGCTCCATCTGGATCTTGCACGTGCTGCATTCGGTCATGCCGACCTGGAACGATCCATGGCGCATCGTGGACATCAGTGCCAAACCGGCCCGCAGGCTGGCGCGGTAATTGGCATGCTTGACGCCCCACAGGCCCGCCATGCCGCTGCAGCCCTTCTCGATCCGGTTCACGCGCATGCCGGGCACGAGCCGCAGCAAGTTCTCGGCCGGCGCGCCGACACCCAGCGCCCGCAGGTGGCACGGCACGTGATAGCCGGCCGAAATCCGCTGTGGGTGGAAATCAAGCTTCAACCGGCCGCGTTGGTGCAGCTGCCACAAATAATGACAGGCCTCCTGCGTGTGCTGAGCGACCGTGATCGCATCCTCGTCGTTATCCAGCAGGATCGGATACTCATGCGTTAGCGCCAGCGCGGCCGACGGCTCCGTCGCCACCACGGTGTACCCATGCCGCACGTGCTCGGCGAGCATCTCGACGTTTTGCCCGGCCACGTCCCGCGCCGCGTCAATCGCTCCCGCTGCGATCAGCGGCATCGCCGCATGCAACTGATCTTTGGGAACGAACACCGCCACGCCGTTGTGCCTGAGCACCGCGACGAGCGCCTCGGCAAGCTGGGTGTCGAAATGGTTGGCGTAAGTATCGACGAAATACACGACCTTTTCGCCGCCAGTACGGGGCGGGTGATGAAGTCGCCGCAGTGCCGACTGCTGCAGAAAGCTGCGCCGCGCGAGCCGCGGCAGCTTGCGGCCCTGGGCGATCCCCGCCGCTTTTTCCAACAGCCAGCGGGCCTGCGGATTCGCTAGCGCCCAGTTTGTGATGCCCGGCAGCCGACCCGCGAGCGACGCCAGCGAATCGATCCGCGTCAACAGCCAATCGTGGAACGGCAAGCCGTTGGTTTGAACGTAGGACGCTTTGGCTTCGAGCATCATTTTCGGAATATCGACGTTGGCCGGACATTCGAGTCGGCAACTGTGACAATGGACGCACAAGTCGGCGACTTCCTTACAGGCGTCTTGCAGCAGCGTGTCGTCGGGCAAATTGCCGGTGAGCACGCCTCGAATCAGATTCGCTTTGGCACGCGGCGAGGCCTCCTCGCGCGGACTCATGTGAAAGATCGGACACATCCGCACGTCGAGCGAAATCGAGCGACACGCGCCGCAGCCGTTGCAGGTGCGGGCCGCGACCGCCATCTCCTCGGGGCCCCAGCCCAATTGCAGCTCGAACGGCCGCTGCGGCCGCCCGTTGGTTTGCTCCGCTTCCGCTGCAGCGGCGTCTGATTCCGGCACGCGAACAACGGTCGGCCGCAGGTTCTGCGTCATCCGCCGCGGCGCGAGAGGCACTTTGACTCCCGGATTCAACAGCCCGTGCGGATCGAAAATTTGCTTCAACTCGCGAAACACATTCACCAGCGGCCCGTACTGTCGCGCAAGAAACGGCGTGCGGCTCCGGCCGTCGGCGTGCTCGCCACTGATCGTGCCGCGCAATAGCCATACTTTTTCGTACAGCTCGGCGGCGAGGGTCTCCATCGTCCGCACATCGTCAGGAGTCGACATGTCCAACAGGGGACGGACATGAAGCTGCCCCTGCGCCGCATGGCCGAACACCGAGGCCGTCACTTGCAGCCGCTTGAGCGTGTCTTGCAAGTGTCGCAGGAAAACCGGCAGCGCCTCGAGCGGCACCGCGATGTCTTCGATGCACGGTGTCGGCCGGGTGGAACCCTGCATGCGATGCAACGTCGGCACGAATCGCTGCGCCAGGCCCCAGAATAATTGGAAATCAACGTCGTCCTCGGCGACATGCGCGGCGGCGGCAAGGCCGGTTTTGAATTGGGCCAGCTCGACGACTTCGTCCAGCTTGAGCTGCAAGTCGTCGGGCGCAAGCGCGTGGTGCTCCACGAGCAGCATGGCCTCGGTTTCGCCGGGGATCAGCAGCTCGTAACGGATGTCCGTTTCGCGGGCCAGGTTCAAATGCCGCCGGTCCATCAGGTCGCACGCCGTGGGTCGAAGCCGGGCGATTTCCAGAGCGGCATGTGCCGCCTTGTCCAGACTGTCGAACAACAACAGCACGCAGCCGCGGTAGGCCGGCAGCGGATCGACTGAGAGCGTCGCCTCAGTCACGAGCGCCAGCGTTCCCTCGCTGCCGACGAGCAACCTGGCCAGATCGAGCCGGCCATCGGCGAGCACGCCATCCAGCCGGTATCCACTGCGGTTGACTAAGCTCAGTGGGCGGTGATCCTCGATGGTCTTCGCGTGACGTTTGATCAATCCGGCAACCGACCGGACTAGCTGACTCAAGCGGTGTTGTGCGGAATCCGACATCTCGCCGTTGCCGGCGTGCTGAGCTCCGTTCACGGCATGTTGGCTCACCCGCAGCACAGTCGCATCGGCCAGCACGATTTGCAGCTCTTCGACATGCCGGCGAGCCGAGCCGTAGCGGGGCCAATGGCTGCCGCCCGCGTCGATCGCCACGACGCTGCCCATCGTGGTGACGCTCCGCATGGCCGGATCGGGCCCGAACAACCGGCCGCTGCGCGCCAAATAGCGATTCAGTGATGCCAGCACGACGCCGGGCTGGACGCGCACGCGCTGCGCCTCATCGGCCACGATGCGGCGGAAATAGCGCGAAAAGTCCAGCACCAGGCCGCGCCCCAGCGACTCGCCGGCCAACCCAGTCCCCGCGCCGCGCGCGTGGATCGGCAAATGGTTCTCGGCCGCGTAGCGGACCGCCGCTACCACGTCGTTCACCGTCCGCGGCCGCACCACCCCCAACGGCCTGAGCTCGTAGATGCTCGCGTCAGTCGCGTAGAGCTGGGTAAATACATCGTCGCAGCGCACCTCGCCTTGCAGCAGGCCGCGCAGGTCTTCCTCGATTCGCTGCTGATCTGGATCCATTTCCACAAACTAGAATGAATTCTCACGCAAAGGCGCTAAGACGCAAGGGAAGAAAGGTAAGGATCTGAGAATGCGGGATGAGAATGAGGACGCGACAGTATCATTGATCACTCATCCTTCCTCTTTCATCCTCTCTTCTTAATTCCCTTTGCGTCTTAGCGCCTTGGCGTGAGACTCTGTTGAATTACTTCGCTGACATGGAAGTCGACAATGCCGACTTGTCCTTCATCCGGGCGGCCAGCTGGCGGTAGCGTTCGTGCGTTTCCAGGTCGAATCCGCCGTGCCGCTCGATTTCCTCAAAGCCGCGATACTGCGCATGGCAACGGTAGCACGTGAGCGACTCGCCCATCACGATGTACAACAACAGATCTACCAGTGCCGTCCCGAAAAGAATTGCAAACGACCACAACACCTGGTAATTCGCCCAGGCGATGCTGCTGCCAACGAAGCCGGCGACCACGAGTGCGACGCCCAGCCGCTGCGGAAAATCCTTGCGCGCGTAAAGCTCCGTGCTGGGACAAACCAGGCAGCGATTAATTTGTTGTCCGCCAATCGCCCCAGCCGGAATCTTGATTTGCTGGTGGCAATGGGGGCAGGCAATATGGTCCAAATCAGCCGTCACGCGGCAGCGGACGGTTCGCAGGCAGCCAGGACAGTTATAGGTGACGTTCATGAAAGCGCACGTTCTATGAAATACTCTGCGAGCGGCGGGGTTTATCCCCGCCGGGACAAGTTCGCCACGGCGAATCCGCTGCGGCGGACCCGGCGGCTCGCAATGCACCGCGGTTAATTATAGGGGGAACGCGCTCTCGGCCGACAGTAGCGCAGCGGTCAATTCGCCGACGAATACGCCGATCACGGCCACGTAAAGGATTCCCGTGGCGCTCTGTGTATTGGGAATATCGAGCGTCCGCCACGCCATCCACACGAGCGCCAATACGCCACACAAGCCGAACGACCAACGCAAGACAACCAGCATCAGCCAATTCATCGATATTGCAGTGGCAGTCGATTCCATCGCCAGCCCGACGCCGCTGACGATGGCTTGAACGACGACGGCAGCGGCGGCCGCCGCAAGCAGTCGACGCAGGGGCGCGAGCTCCATTCCCGGAGAATTGAGGTACCAATGGCCGAGCAGCATGGCGGCGAGCGTCAGCCCCAACACCAGGCCGGACGTGGTCGTGGCAATCAGCCGCGAAATTGCGAGAATGCCGCTGGTCGCAGTTGGAATTTGACCAACGACGGCCGCAGCCAATGAACACAGCGCAACGAGCCACAGCGTCGCCCGGCCGGCCCGCTTCGCTTCGTAGAGCCAACAAGCGGCGCCGAAAAAGCTCAGCCCAGCTGCCACCGACGCCAGCCACGCCGCCGCCGTCGAAAGTTGCGCAAGTGCAAGGGCCGCCAGCGTCGCGAGCCCCAGCGTGACATACAGATGGTTACGAAAATAACCGCTCGAAACCTGCCGCGGCGAAGTGATCGCCATGCCCACCGCGAGACCGAAGGCGAGCCGAAGAAGGAACTGCGAAAGTATCTCCATGGTGCATAGACAAGAAGAGGGGGGAGAGGGGGAGACACGCCGTTGATCGTGTTCTGGTCGTGTCTCCCTCTCTCCCCGTCTCCCCCTCTCCCCCTCTACCTTCTGTCGCCGTAGATGAGCTGCATCACTTCGGAGCGGCTGGACAGATTCGAGCGGAAGATGCCCTTCATGGCCGACGTGACGCAGATGCTCCCCGGCTTGCGCACGCCGCGGACTGTCATGCACGAATGCGTGGCTTCGATCACCACGGCCACGCCCTTTACATCCAGCTCATCGATCAACAGGTTGGCGATGTCTTCGGTCATCCGCTCTTGCACCTGCGGACGGCGCGAGATGCTTTCGACCACGCGCGCCAGCTTGCTCAGCCCCACCACTTTGCCATTCGGGATGTAACCCACGTGGGCCACGCCGGTGAACGGCATCAAGTGGTGCTCGCACATGCTGTTGAAGCTGATGTCGCGCACCAGCACCATCTCATCGTACTTCTCAGTGAAGAACTTGCGGAGGTGAACGCGCGGGTCGTCGTGCAAGCCGGCAAACAGCTCGGCGTACATGCGGGCCACGCGCGAAGGCGTGTCGCGCAACCCTTCGCGGTTCGGGTCCTCGCCTACGGCCAAGAGAATCTCGCGGACCGCCCGCTCAATGCGCGGCGTGTCGACTGGCGCCCGTTCGGGCGCACCGTTCTCATCGGCCAGCTCACCGGAGATGCTGCCGAGGTCGCGCGATCGATCGACAATGACGTTCGTTGACTTTGCCATGAGTTTATTGCAAGACTACCAAGCAGTGTGCCACTGGCTCCGCCAGTGCGAATTGGTGACCTGGTTTCAAAGCACTGGCAGAGCCAGTGGCACCAATACGGGCTCCTGTCATTGACCCTATTCGATCTTAGGGAGCGGCAGATAGCGGGGTCAAGCGCCGAGCGGTTCGCTTGCAGGACGGACAATCCTGTCGGTCGTTTCCCGAAAGACGGACAAGATTGTCCGTCCTACGCATCAATACCGGCTTGGCGCGTCAATTGTCGCTGAACGACGGCGGGAACGTGCGTGATGGCTTGGCGGTCGCCGCGACGGCCAGCTTCTGCACCTGACCCAGCAAGATTTCCGCCCGCGCGCTCACTCGACACTCGGCCAGAAGCTCCTGCTTCACCGCCGTCTCCAGCGGCAGCGCGTACGCCGCCAGATCGGTCAAGAGGCCGAGCGGCAGGTGGCTGGACAGCATCTCCTCGAGCTGCTCGGGAAGCTGGCAAGCGCACGGTAGATGTTCGCGAAACGCTGAGATTAATTTCTCTTGCAGGCGCTTGCGATCGGTTCCCGTGTGGAAGTCGTAGCAGTCTTCAATCAACTCGACGCTGGCCTGGCGGAATGATCGCCGCGGCTCCAGCTCGTGAACGATCCGCACCCGCTGCACGCCCAGCAGCAGCAGGTTGTAGCGGCCGTCCTCAAGCCGGTGATGCGCGACGATCTTGCCGAGACACGCGTGCTGCGCGACGGGCGGGCGGCTGTCGTAATCGTCCTCCCAACCGGGCTCGAGCAGTGCGATGGCGATCAATTTGTCACCGGCGAGCGCGTCTTCGACCATCTCGCGATAGCGGTCTTCAAACACATGCAGGGGCTGCATCACGTGCGGATACAGCACGAGATTCGGCAGCGGGAACAATCGCGCGACGCCCGAAAACGTCGCGGCGTCGAACTCCAGCTCGGTTGCATCCCAAGGTTTCATCGGTCGGCTACCTTTCAATTTCGATCGGCGGCAGCTCCACCGGCGGCTCCAGCCAGATCTCCGGAATCAACTGCGGATCGAGCTCGATGCGCGGGTATTCCTCCTGGCTTGCCGCCACCTCGGCAAAACATGCGTCGAAGTCGGCGAGAAATTTTTCCAAATCGAGGCCGACGCACGTCGGCCCATACTGCTCCAAATAACCACGACTGCTGCGATATACCTTCCGCGCCCCGCGGATGTTGCCGTTGCCGAAGTGATGCAGCGCGACGGCCGCCTGGATCAACCCCTTGTAAAACAACCGCAGCGGCCCGCTGTACTCCTTCCACAACTCCTCCCACACTTCGTGGGCTTCGAAGAACTCGCAGGCGTTGAAATACGCGATGCCTTTCAAATACAGCGGATCATGCTCAATATCTTCCGCGGCGGAGTCCATCGGCCACACTCAACCGAGGACGGACGCTGCCATCCCCTCATTTCTCAGGGTCTAGTCGCGATTGGACAAAGCGATAAACATCCGCACAACGTACCAGAACAACAGCGCGACGGATGCGAATAACGCCAATGCGGCTGCAACGTACTGATCCGTGCGATAATGATGGATGATGTTGGATGTGTCGTAGAGGATGTATCCGCAGGCCACGATCACCATCGCGGCGCTAAACCAGATGCCCAGGTGAAACCCGAATAGCAGGCTGACAACAATCAGTGCCATGGCGGCGAAGATCGAGATACCCAACAAGCTGCGGAGAAACGAGAAGTCTTTCTTCGTGACGAATGCGACCGCGGTGAGCCCGCCGAACATCACCAAGGTGGTCACCCCCGCAGCCGGAATGACGCCGATTTGGCCCAGGCCTTCCACGTTCAGCGTCAGTAATTTGGCGATCGCCAACAGGGGAATAAACAAAACCGACCAAGCGACGACACCCAAGAATAAACCAGCATATTGCATGCCGATGGATGTGGCGGATCGGGCCCATTTGTCCGCCACAAAGTTCACCAGGATGAAGGCCCCCATCACGATCAACCAATACATTGGATGACCCGCTAACATCTGCATCAGCGGCTCGTGCAAACCGATGGAGAAGAACAACCATTCGAGTGCGACGAAGACGTAAACCGCCATCATCAGATGGGTGTACGTCTTGCGGATGAAGGTCCGCCGGGCGTCGACTGGCGCATCGATGGCCAGAGAGCCAAATTGTCCGTACGGAGTGCTCGCTTGAAATTCGGCCGGATTCATCGGCGGTTCCCTCACTTGTTCGATGAGCTGGCACGCCACACGCGCGGCGTGCGTCCCCCACGATGTTCCACCGAACAAGTCTAGGTTTCGCCCCTGGTTGGGTCAAGGTTTCTACGGTTTCGCTGCGGGTTGCGGCCAGGGCACCAAATCGCTTGACAGCATCCAGGCTGCGGCCACAATGACCACATGGCCGTCGCATCGAAAAGGACGTCGAAGCCTGCGAAGCGTCCAAGCGCTCGGCCCGGCACCGCCGATCTCGCCGAGAAAAAAGCCCAGGCGGCGCGCGTGGTGCGGCGGCTGAAGGCCGACTATCCGGCCGCCACCTGTGCCCTGGAGAACGAAACGCCTTTCGAGCTCCTGGTGGCCACGATTCTCTCGGCCCAATGCACGGATGAACGGGTCAACATGGTGACCCCCGAATTGTTTCGCCGCTGGCCCACCGCCGCCGAAATGGCCCGCGCCCCCATCAAGTCGCTCGAAAAGGTCATCCAAAGCACGGGCTTCTTCCGCAACAAAGCCAAGAACATCAAGGCCGCCAGCCAGGCGATCATGGAGCAGCACAACGGCGAAGTGCCCCGCGAAATGGAGGCGATGGTCGCGCTCCCCGGAGTCGGCCGCAAAACGGCCAACGTCGTGCTCGGCACCGCCTTCGGCATGGAGACCGGCATCGTCGTCGACACGCATGTCACGCGCGTCAGCCGCCGCCTCGGGCTCACTCAGCACACCGACCCGGTGAAGATCGAACAGGACTTGATGCACGCCGTGCCCAAGAGTGAGTGGGTCGATTTCGCCCACCGCATGATCCACCACGGCCGCCAGATTTGCACGGCACGCAAACCGAAGTGCCCGCAGTGCTCGATGAATTCATTCTGCCCCAAGATTGGCATCGAGTAACCCTTAGCGTCGGCGGCCACGCCGAATGTCGGCGTGGCCGCCGACGCTAATTAACCCAGCGCCACCTACCCCTATGATCCTCTCCGGCCAAGCCATCCGCGAACGATTGGGCAGCGACATTATCATCGAGCCATTCGAGGAATCGCAGCTCAACCCCAACAGCTACAACCTCACGCTCCACAATGAGCTAATGGTGTACGAAGAGCTGATGCTCGACATGGCGAAGGCAAACCGGGTGCGGCGAATCGAGATTCCCGCAGAAGGGCTCGTGCTCAGCCCGCTGCAGCTTTACCTGGCCCGAACGGCTGAGCGGACAGTAACGCACAACCTTGTGCCGCAGATCGAGGGCCGATCAAGCGTCGGCCGGCTCGGCCTGTTCGTGCACGTCACGGCCGGCTTCGGCGACGTCGGCTTCAGCGGCTACTGGACGCTGGAGATGTTCGCCGTGCACCAGGTGCGGATCTATCCCGGCGTGCCCATTTGCCAGATCGTGTATCACGAAATCTGCGGCGAGATCGAAGAGTACGCCAGCAAATATCAGCACAACCGCGACATCCAGCCAAGCCTGATGTTCGAGGAGCTCTGCGCTCACCGCAAACACGATCCCCAATTGCCGCTAACCTTCGGCATCGAGCGCTCGCACGGGTAGGAGCGAGGAGCGAGGAGCGAGGAGCGAGCGGCGAGGAGCGAGCGGCGAGCGGCGAGGAAAGCAGAATTCTTAATCTCGCTCCTCGCTCCTCGCCGCTCGCTCCTCTTACATCACCGCGAAGTAGTTCTCCACCGCGAAGTCAAAATTCTCCGGCGTCATCTTCGCCGGCTTGTTGACGTAGCGGCATAGATTGCGGATTTGCAGGATGAGATCGCGTGGCTGGCAGCAGCGCAGCTTGCGGCCCGCCGCCCGGTAGTGCTTCTCCATTAAATACTCCACCGCGCTCTCGTCGTATTCCACGCCGAGCTTGGGGGCCATGATCTTCAACAAATCGCGGAACGCGCTCTCGTCGGGATCTGTCACTTCGATCTTGTACGGGATGCGCCGCAGGAAGGCGTCATCGACCAGCTCTTTCGGCTCCAGATTCGTCGAGAACACGATCAACTGGTCGAACGGCACCTGAATCTTTTTGCCGCTGGCCAGGTTCAGGAAATCGTAGCGCTTCTCCAGCGGCACGATCCAGCGGTTGAGCAGTTGGTCGGTGCTCATCTTTTGCCGGCCAAAGTCGTCGATCACGAGCGTGCCGCAATTGCTCTTGAGCTGCACCGGGGCCTCGCTCACGTTGGTGGCCGTGTTGAGCGTCACCTCCAGGTGGTCCATCGTCAATTCGCCGCCGACCACGATCGTCGGCCGTCGAATGCGGACCCAGCGGTGGTCGAGCTTGCGGTTGTCCAATAGCCCTTCGTTCGCCGGCAGCGGCATCTCCTCGTGCATGCCAGGGTCGAACAGTCGCATGATCTCGCCGTCGATGCCGATCGCGCGCGGGATCCAGATCGTCTGCCCGAACGCCTTGGTGATTCGCTCGGCGATGCTTGTCTTGCCGTTGCCCGGCGCTCCGAACAGGAACAATCCGCGGCCCGAGTTGATCGCCGGCCCCAGCCGCAGCAGCATCTTTTTGTCGATCAACAGGTCTTCAAACGCGCGGTGCAAATCCTCTTCGGTCGGATGCTGGTCCGCCATCGTTTGCTGCTTGACGCTCTCGATGTACGCCGTCAGCGGCACCGGCGCGGAGCCGAAGTAGGTGCAATGCTCGGAAAACTTCTTGGCCCGCTCGCGACCCAGCTCCGTGAGCTGGTAGACATAATCGTTCATTGGGGCGGCGCCCTTGTGGGCCACCAGCCGATCGTGCTTCAGCGAATGCAACAGCGGATCGATAATCCGAAACGGCAGCTTGGTGTGGTCGGATAGGTAGCGCCCGGTCGCCTCAGCACGCCCGTTGAGCGTCTTCAGCATCAGCGCTTCCACTTCGCCGTCGGTCAAACCGGCCCCGGCGAGCGTGTCGGACTCGATCGGCAACCATTCGCCCGTTTGGTTCGAATCATCGGGCGCTGCTGTGACTTGCGATCGCGGCTCCGGCGCCGCTTCGGCCACCGGCCGTTTCGCCGCGGCCGTCTGCGCGACCGTGAGCTGATGAATTCGATCCATCAGCGCATCCAACCGGCTGTCGTCGGTACGATCGGCGGTCGGCGATTGGCCGCCCACCCCGTTTGATCTCGGATTTTGCATGGCGCTGCCGCTTGAAGAGACGCTGCCGAGCCCACCTTTCAAAAGTTACGTCGCCCCCGCCAGGGGGCAAACTCGCCGGCATACGGTATGTCCGGTTAAATCGGTTCTAAGCATTGTTCGCCCTCTTAGCCGTGCCGCGCTCGGGCTGTTAGATTAAACTGATGGCCAATATGTCTTCTGCCATGCACTCCGTCCTCAGCCCATAGCCCCCAGCCCCCAACGTCATGCAAGTCGTCATCACCGCCGTCGGACCCGATAACCGCGGGTTGGCCGATCCGATCGTCCATTCCGTCACCGGCATGGGCGCGAACATCGCCGAAATCCAGATGTACGACCACGATGAGGAAAGCGTCTTCTCGATGCTCACGCGCATCGAGCTGGACCCTGCGCGGTTCGACGAACTGCGCCAAGCAATGGTCGACGTCGCGAAGCGGACCAGGCTATCGATTCGCACCTGGTCGCCCGACATCGTCGGCCGGCGGCCGCGGCTGGCGATTTGCGTCACGTATCGCGCCGAGCCCGCCCTGGCGCTGCTGCGTGCCATCCGCGATGGCCACATAAAGGCCGACGCGCGGCTCATGATCGGCAACCGCGACGCCTGCCGCGGCCTGGCCGAGCAGTTCAATCTCCCGTGGTTCAACATCGCCGAGGGCACCGGCAAATCCGATGGCACGCCCGACGAAGAGCGGATGATCGCGCTGTGCGACAAGCACGAGGTTGATTTCATCGTGCTGGCCCGCTATATGCGAATCCTGCCGGCCGCAAGCTGCTGGAAGTACGCCGGCGGCCGGATCATCAACTTGCACCACGGCCTGCTGCCGAGCTTCCCCGGCATGCAGCCGTACCATGAGGCGTTCGCCAGCCGCATGCTTACCTACGGCGCGACATGCCACTTCATCGTCCCGGAGCTCGACGCCGGCTGCCAGATCATCTATCAGTCAACCTTCATGGTCCCGCCCGGCATGCCGCGCGACGAAATCATCCGCCGCGGTCAGGAAGACAACGAGCCGCACTGCCTGGTGGAAGGCGTCCGCCGCGTGGTTGACGGCGAAGTGCAATTGCACTTTAACCGCGTCGTCGCGCGGAAGTAGAGGAGCGGTTCGCGAACGTCATGGTATGGCGCAGCTTTTAGCCGCACGAGGTGCTATACTGTGACCAGGGGGACAGGAAGCAATGGGAAGGAGCATGGTTCAATTTACTGGCCATTTCGACGGTAGGGTAATTACGCCGACTGAGCGGGTCGAGATTCCCGTGAATATTCCGCTGCGCGTCACCATCGAGCCTGCGCCCACACACGAATCGCACGCCGTCAATTGGAAGCGACTGCTCGAGCTGGCCGAACAGTGCGCCATAGAGGGACCAGAGGATCTAGCCGAGCGGCACGATCATTATGCTCACGGAAAGCGCGTCGAATGACCGTGCAATTCGTCGACACTTACTATCTCTTGGCGCTGTTAAACACGAGAGACCACGGTCACGACACTGCTGTGCGTCATAGCCAGGGGCGCGCATCTGGACTCATCACAACGACGTGGGTATTGGTGGAATTCGCAGATGCACTCTCCGCGGTGGATTCTCGCAAACGCGCCGTCCGCTTCATTCGGGGATTCCAAGCCGAACCATTCGTCGAGGTGGTTCCACCGACGCATGAGCAATTTGAACGCGCAATGGACCGATATGAAGAACGACCCGACAAGGATTGGTCATTGACGGATTGTCTCTCCTTTTTGCTGATGGAGGAGCGCGGGATTACCGATGCCCTGACTGCCGATCTTCATTTTGTGCAAGCAGGCTTTCGCGCGTTGATGCGAGAACCGCAAGCCTGATGCCGGATAAAGCGGCTCCTGGAGCGGCGATTCCATTGGTGGCCTATACTCGTTTCCTCGCCGGTGCAACAAAGACCGCAGCCAGCGCTAACAGCAGCCAGGCACTGGCCGGCTCGGGCACCGTAGTATTTCCGCCAGAACCGCTGCCGGCCGACTGGCCGAAGCGTGACCGCCAGACGTTGTAATCCGCTTGGGTGTAGATCGTGCCCAACCCTTTCCGCCAAACAACGTAGTCGGCCGCGTTCACTATTCCGTTGCCATTGTAATCGCCAGGGTTGTACGCAACGGTGATATATTGATTGGCCGAGATATTGAAAAGACCCTGGCTCGACCCATCCGGCCAGAGGACGCGCAACTGGTCGATCTGGTCCACCGAACCGAGCCCGAAGTGCACCGGCAAGTCGCTTTGGTTGAACGTTCCAGCATTCGTATTGGCTTCGCGACGCATTGTGCGCTCCTGCAGTGTGCCTTCATCCAGCGTCGCGTACAGCGTTGCCCCGATGCCAGTCGTGTTGTCGCTCGGGCCCTTAAGCCGGACGTAAAGCCAGTGGTTGCCGTTGCCCGACGCGTTGCTGATGAAGACCCGTTCGGCAAACGTATTTCCGGTCGGCGCGATCAGGTCCTGGTCGCCGTCGTGATCGATGTCTCCCCAAGCGCTGTCGTAGGCGGCTTGGTTCGTGGCCGCGATCCCCGCCAAGGTCGTCACGTCGGTGAACTGCCAGTTGCCGTCGTTGCGAAACAGCTTGCGGGCATGGTTTCCCACCGTCGCCAGGTGATCGTGGAAGAACAGGTCCAGATCGCCGTCGTTTTCGTAATCCACGGCCCGCCCGCCACCGAAATCGCTCCCTGTGCTGGTGAGCAGCGGATGGCCGGTGATTGTGTCAATATCCGTGAACAGGTTCCCGCCATTGTTGCGGAACAGTTTGCTGGGCTGCTGATCGGCGCCGACCATGAACAGATCGAGGTCGCCGTCGTCGTCGAAGTCGTGGAACTCTGCGCCGTAGCTGTTCCGCGTGTTCTGCGTGCCGTTGGAGTCGGCAATGTCCACGAAGGCCAATGAGCCCGTCTCGACCAAAAGGTTCTGATAGAAATTATTGCGGATGTTGTTGCCGAACCGGCACGTGGACACGTAAATGTCCAAGTCGCCGTCGCCGTCAGTGTCGCCAATTGCCATTCCATAAGCCTTGATACCCTCTGGCGCCTGAAATCCCACAGCGGCGCCCACCGGTGTGAAAGAGCCGGCTGGACCCTGAAGATAGATCTCGTGTTTCTCGTCCGTTGGGTCCGGCCCTTCCATGCCGATGAGCAAATCTAAATCGCGGTCGTTGTCGATGTCGTTCCAGGCGACGTTCTGATGAAAGCCAGGGTCGTCCAAGCCCGTGGCCACGCTGACATTGGTAAACGCAGCCGGCCAATTGTTCCTCAAGAGGTCGCCCGCCGCTCCGACAGACGTATTCGATTGCCCGACGAACACGTCGAGCCGGCCGTCGCCGTCGTAGTCGCCCCAGGCAGCGCTCCATGACGCGCCCAAACCGGCTGGCAACATGCTCGATATATTGGTGAACGTGAGTGTCCCGCTGCCAATAAGATTGTTGCGATACAGCCGCTGAGAACCCGTCGCGAGCTGGAAAAACAGGTCGAGATCGCCGTCGCCCTCGATATCGGCCAGCGACGCGCTGCGCGCGTTGAGGTCCACCACGCCCAGCACGGACGCGGCCCGATCGGTGAACGTGGGCTGCGCGAACGAACGACTTGCCAAAACGAGCGAACCGAGCGCACATGCGGCCGAAACGAAAAGTGAAAGCAAGGCGCGCATTTTCTTGCCGTGTTCCAACGACGAGGCATTAACTCAGCCGGCGCAGCTTCGTGATACGTCCCGTCGCCACCCACTCGGCGATGAAAATGTTGCCGTCCGCGTCGAAACAGGCGTCGTGCGGGTGAATGAATTTGCCCGCCGGCCATTGCTCGGGATGCGCGCGGACGCCTTTCGCCATCACGTCCTCGCGCCATTGGGCATCGTCGCCAAGGTGCGCGATGACTTTGTTCTGGCCGTCGAGCAGCGTGACGCGCGACCGCAAGTCGGGCACCAGCATCACCTCGCCGAACGTATCGACATTCGCCGGCAGCAAGAAACCGTCGAGCGTCTCGAGGTGCTCACCGTCCAGCGTGAACCATTGCAGCCGGGCGTTCACGCGATCGGCCACGACCACCGACGGCTCGCGGCCCGGGCGGCGATCGATCCACACCCCGTGCGGCAGATCGAACTGGCCGTTCTCCTTGCCGGGTTTGCCGAACGTGCCTTTGTAATTGGCGTCCTTGTCGTAGCGGTGGATCACATAGGCGCCGTAGCCGTCGGCGACGAAGAAGTCGTCGTTCTCGGGATGAAAGGCAATGTTCGTCGGCATGAATCGGTCGCGACCCCACACGCCCGTTGGATTCGTATCCTCGGCTGTGGCGTAGATTCCCGCTTCCATCGGCGCATGTCGCTCCCACACGGGCTTGCCGTCGAGCGTGAGCTTGGCGAATTTTTTGAGGTGCTGATACGCGGTGACGTAGAGGAATTCCTCGCCGCCCTCTTCGTGGACCTCCAACCCATGCCCGCCGCCTTGAAACTGCTGGCCGAACGAGCGGATGTACTTGCCCTCAGGATCGAACACAAAGATCGACGGATGCTCCGGCTGCTTGGGATCTCCTTCGTGAATCACGTACAAGTTGCCGGCCCGATCGAACGCCACGTTGTGCGTGGTTTGCCAGGTGAACCGATCCGGCAGTTGCGGCCAATCGTGAAACACCTCGAACCGATGCTCGCCGCTGCCCAGAATCACCGGCGAATCAGTCTTCTTGGCCGTGAGAATAGACGGTGCCGCCGCGACCGCAGCCGCTCCCGCCGCCATCTGCAAGAACTCCCGCCGCCGCATGGTTGAGGACATCGCACTACTCCCTTCGCTCGTTTCGTTTTTCTACATTAATGTCTCACGCAAAGGCGCTAAGGCGCACAGGGAAGTAAGCGATTTACCACGAAGGGCACAAAGGACAGGAAGCAATAACAGCGCTCACTGAACAATCTATTCCATCGTTCTGTGTGCCCTTAGAGTTCTTGGTGGTTCATCAAAAAATCCTTTGCACCTTGGCGCCTTTGCGTGAGATTCCTTTATTTCGATGCTTGAGGATTCTCCTCGCCCGTCGCCTCGGCCGCCTCGGCCGGCTTTTCCGCTTCCGCGGCGGCCTGGGGCGCTTCGGGCTTTTTCTCCTCGGCCGGCGGCGCTTCGAGCTCCTTCAGCTGCTTCTCCACATCGGCGAGCCGGGCGTTGACCGCTTCAGCATTTTTCTTCGCGCCTTCGAGCTGTTGCTCCGCCTTGGCCTGCTCCGCTTTGGCCTCTTCCGCCTGCTTCTTCACCGATTCGAGCTCCTTCGTCAGCCGCATTTTGACGACGACCGGGTGATCGTAACCAAGATTAACCAGCAGCCCCGGGATGTCTTTTTCCATCGCCATCGCGGCGTCGTAGGAGACTTTCGTCTGCCACAGATAGAGTCGTTGCAAGTGCTTCAGGCCGGCCAGGTGCATCAGGCCTGCATCGGTGATGTTCGTGCCGTACAAGTTGAGATACTGCAAATTCGCCAGCCCCGTAACGTGCGCCAGCCCGGCGTCAGTCACGGCCGCGCGCTCCAGATGCAACGCCGAAAGGTTCTTGAGCGTGGCGAGCGGCGCAAGCCCGGCATCGCTCGGCTTGGCATCGGCCAGATTCAGGGTGTAGACCTGCTCCGCCACGCCGGCCAGCAGTGCGACCTCCGCATCGCCCGCCGGTTCGCTGCGATGGGCGAACGACACCTGCAACAGCTTGCTGTCGGCAAACAGCGGCATTACCTGCGCGCTGGCTGCGGTGAGCGCGTCGATCGCCTCCTGCGGCGCGGCGGCGACATCCGGCAGCGGCACTTCCGCCGGTTTTTCAGCGGGTGCGGTCGCCTCGGCTTTCTCCGGCTCCGCCGGCGGAGTCACGGGTGCGGCCGCCTCGGGCAACACCGCCCCTTGCTTAATCCACAGCGCGATGAGCTCGATGGTTTCTTTCGGCAGCGGATCGGCCTTTTGCGGCATCCGCTTCTTGTCGTCGGCCGGTAGTGTAATTCGCTGATACAGCTCGCTCTTCTCCGGCTCGCCGGCCACGAGCAATTCTTTATCCGCGTCCCATTTCTTTTTCAGCTCAGCGGCCGTATGCAGCCGCATCTTCCCCGACGCCTTCTTTTCGCCATGACAGCCAATGCAGTGCTGCGCGAAGATCGGCTGAATCTGCGTCTGGAAGTCGACTTTATCTTCAGCCTGTGAGGTGGGGGTCGCAAGAACCAGTACAGCGATCGACAGAGCAAAAATGCGCTTCAGCATGGTAGGTTTGCCTCGAGATGCAACGAGCTTTGCAGTTGGCAAGAATCCGCCAGCGGGCCAATGTCCGCCGACACTATTGTAATTCATCGCGCGGCCGTTGGCAGCTACTGGCCAAACTCGCCGGCCCGCGAAAATTACGCCGACGAATTCGGGGGAAAAATGATCCGCAACAGCTTCTGCAGCGGGTCGTAGAACCGATCGACCACCCGCTCCTTGAGCGGGATGATCGCGTTGTCGGTGATCTTGATGCTCTCCGGACAGACCTCGGTGCAGCACTTGGTAATGTTGCAGTAGCCCAGCCCCAGCTGGTCCTTGACGAGCTCTAGCCGGTCTCCCACGTCGAGCGGGTGCATTTCGAGCCCGGCGACGCGAACGTAAAATCGGGGCCCCGCAAACGCATCGTACTTTTTATGCTCGCGCAGCACGTGGCAGACGTTCTGACACAAGAAGCATTCGATGCACTTGCGAAACTCCTGCACGCGGTCCGCCTCCTCCTGCGAAAACCGCGGCTCGCCTTCGGTTGGCCGCATCTTGAACGCGGGGATTTTCTGGTTGACTTTATAATTCCACGACACGTCGCAAGCCAGGTCCTTCACGACCGGAAACGACTTCATCGGCCGGATCGCAATCGGCTCGCCCGCCGGATAATTATCCATGCGGTCCATGCACATCAGCTTGGGTTTGCCGTTCACCTCGCCGCCGCAGGAGCCGCACTTGCCCGCCTTGCAATTCCAACGCACGGCCAGGTCCGGCGCGTGCATCGCCTGAACGGAATGCACCGCGTCGAGCACCACCATGCCGGGCTGCAGCGGCACCTTGTACTCGACCATCTCGCCCTGCTCGTTGTCGCCGCGGTAGATCTGTAACGTCGCTTGTTCAGCCATGTTGTTCTCCCACGTAGCCGCGTTTCTCCGAAACGTGGATGTTGCGAGTCTCGGAGAGACTCGCCTACGTGCTATTCGCCCTTTACCAATTCTTTCAGTTCCGCCGGCATTTCCGGCAACGGCTCGCGGACCACTTGAATCTCGCCGGGCGGCGTCTGCCGCACGATGACGTTCACCTTGCCCCACTGCGGATCGGTCTCCGGATAATCTTCCCGCGTGTGTGCCCCTCGGCTTTCCTTGCGCTCCAGCGCCGCGCGGCTCACGGCTTCGCTGATGTCGAGCATATTCTTGAGATCCAATGCTAGATGCCAGCCCGGATTGAATTGGATGTTCCCGCCCACTCTCGCGTTGGCGGCACGCTGGCGAAGGCCTTGTATTTTGTCGATCGCCGTTTTGAGATCTTCTTCGGTCCGCACGATGCCGACCAGGTTCTGCATCATGGCCCGCAATTCTTCATGAACGGTGTAAGGATTTTCGCCCTTCGCGTCGCCGAAGCATCGCAGCGATTCGGCCGCCACGTGCTCCACTTCATCCTGATTGATTTGCCCGAAGGCAGCCGTCGCGGCCTCGCGGGCCGCGTACTCGCCGGCACGTTGGCCGAATACGAGCAGGTCGGACAGTGAATTACCGCCCAGCCGGTTGGCGCCGTGCATGCCGCCGCCCGCCTCCCCGGCCGCGAACAAGCCAGGCACCGTCGATTCCTGCGTTTCCGGATGAACGCGCACGCCGCCCATCATGTAATGGCACGTCGGCCCGACCTCCATCGGCGCGGTCGTAATATCGACGTCCGCCAGCTCCTTGAACTGGTGATACATGCTGGGCAGCTTCTTTTTAATGTCTTCCGCCGAGCGGCGCGTCGCGATGTCCAGCAACACGCCGCCGTGCGGCGAGCCGCGGCCTTCGCGGATCTCCCGGCGGATCGCCCGCGACACCACGTCGCGCGTCAATAGCTCGGGCGGCCGACGCGCATCGGGGCGCTCGCGGGCAATCGTCGCCTTGATCCACCGCTGCGTTTCTTCCTCCGATTCGGCGTACTCGCCCTTAAACATGTCCGGAATGTAATCGAACATGAACCGTTTGCCCTGACCGTTGAGCAGCACGCCCCCTTCCCCGCGAACGCCTTCGGTAATGAGCGTGCCGCGGACGCTCGGCGGCCAGACCATGCCGGTCGGGTGAAACTGCACGAACTCCATGTCGATCAAGTCGGCCCCGGCCCACAGCGCCATCGCATGCCCGTCGGCCGTGTATTCCCACGAGTTCGACGTGATCTCCCAACAGCGGCCGATCCCGCCCGTGGCGAGCACCACCGCCTTGGCACGAAACAGGACAAAGCGGCCGCTCTCCCGCTGGTAGCCGAAGCAGCCCGCCACTCGCTGACCATCTTTGAGAATCCAGCGGATCGTGCACTCCATGTGCACGTCGATGCCCTGGTGCACGCCCTTGTCCTGCAGCGTGCGAATCATCTCCAGGCCGGTGCGATCGCCGACGTGGGCCAGCCGCGGATACGTGTGGCCGCCGAAATTCCGCTGCAAGATCCGCCCATCCGAGGTGCGATCGAACACCGCGCCCCACGCCTCCAGCTCACGGACCCGCGCGGGCGACTCCTGCGCGTGAATCTGCGCCATTCGCCACTGATTGAGGAGCTTGCCCCCGCGCATCGTGTCGCGGAAATGCACCTGCCAGCCATCTCGCGTATCCACATTGGCGAGCGCGGCGGCCACGCCGCCCTCGGCCATCACGGTGTGTGCCTTCCCCAACAGCGACTTGCACACAAGCGCGGTTTTCGCCCCCAGCGCCGACGATTCAATCGCCGCCCGCAACCCGGCGCCCCCCGCGCCGACAATCACGACGTCGTATTCGTAGGTCTGATACTTGTCCATGCCGAAGAACCGCGTGCCATTGGCGCCGGGGGGGCCCCCCCCGGCGCTAATAGCCGTCCACTCACCTCAATACAAACAACTCCACATCGCGTATCTGTCCCGCGGCCACCATCCACACGTAGAAATCCGCGAACGCCACGCCGAACAGGCTGGTCCACGCCCAGAACATGTGGTCCTTATTCAGGTAGGAAACGCCTTTCCAAAACTTGTACCGCGCCTGCCCGCCCCGGACGCACGAAAAGCAATCCACGTTGCCGCCGACGAGGTGCCGAAATGAATGGCACCCGAGCGTGTACATCGACAGCAGCACCACGTTTGCCGTCAACACGATCGTTCCCACGCTGATGCCGAACGTGTGTCCGCCAGCGGCTGAGGGCCAGATCATCGAATGGATCGCATCGATGCCCAGAATGAAAATGAAGATCAGCGCCAAATAGAGGAAGTAGCGATGGATATTCTGAAACTTGAGCAGCCCAGTCTCGCCCGCATACTCGTCGCGCGGCTCGCCAACCGCGCACGCCGGTGGGTCAAGGAAATATGCCCGGTAGTAGGCCTTGCGGTAGTAGTAACAGGTGAAGCGGAAACCGCCGGGCATCCACAGGATGAACATGGCCGGCGACACCCACCGCGGCAGCCAATTCGGCACGACCAATAGCGGCGAGTAAAACGGCGAGAGCATGTAGGCGTGTTCCGCCAACACGCCGGTGCCGGGCCCAACCTGGTACTCTGCGTTGTAGAACACGCGAAATGTCGAGTACACGACAAACGCGCCGAGCCCGAGCGCGGTGGCTAACGGCCCGGCCCACCACGCGTCGCGACGCTGCGTGCGTCCCAGCCCGTATTCCTGAATGGTGGCCGCGTCGCTCGCCATCGGCTCTACACCTCCTCGTCAAATGAATTCGGCACTATAGCAGTTTGTTCGTAGGACGGACAATCCTGTCCGTCGATTCGGGAAGACGGACAGGATTGTCCGTCCTACGGATTACTCGACTACCCTGTCACCGGTGGCGGGCCCACCGGGCAACAGAGTATGATAATAGTTTCTCAGTCGCGGCGTCGATCTCAGGTGGGCCGCCGATCATGCAACGCGCCATTCTCCTCGCCCTGTTCGCTGCCATTAGCCTGCTGACGCCGGCGCGGGCCGACGCGCTCGATTTCAACCGCGACATCCGCCCGATTCTCTCCGAAAACTGTTTTCAGTGCCACGGGTTCGATGAGAAGGCCCGCCAGGCGGACCTGCGCCTCGACATTGCCGACTCGGCCTACGCCGACCGCGACGGCGTGCCAGCCATTGTGCCTGGCCACCCCGACCGCAGCGAACTCTGGCGGCGCATCACCAGCGACGACGAAGCGGAGCGGATGCCGCCGCCCGATTCGCACCGCTCACTCAAGCCCGAACAAAAGCAAATGCTCCGGCACTGGATCGAAGTGGGCGCTCCCTACGCCAGGCACTGGTCGTTCATTCCGCCCACAAAAGCGCCGCTGCCCGATGTGTCCGACAAGACCTGGCCGCGAAACGAGATCGACCACTTCGTCCTCACACGTTTGGATGCCGAGGAGTTGAAACCCGCGCCCACAGCTGATCTCCGCACTCTCGTACGCCGCGTCGCGCTGGATCTCACCGGCCTGCCGCCCTCCGCCGAAGAAGTCGATGCCTTCGTCGCCGATCACAGTGACGACGCCTACGAAAAACTCGTCGACCGGCTGCTTGCCAGCTCGCACTTTGGCGAGCGGCTGGCGCTCGACTGGCTCGATGCCGCCCGTTACGCGGACACAAACGGCTACTCGATCGACGGCGGCCGGCACATTTGGCTGTGGCGCGACTGGGTCATCGACGCCTTCAACCGCAACTTGCCGTACGACGAATTCCTTCTCGAGCAACTTGCCGGCGATCTGCTGCCGGAGCCCACGGAAGCGCAGCTCATTGCGACCGGCTTTCAGCGCAACAACATGAACACGCATGAAGGCGGCACCATCCCCGAAGAAAACATCACCAATTACAACGTCGATCGCGTGAAAACGCTGGGCGAAGCCGTGCTCGGCCTGACGCTCGGCTGCGCGCAGTGCCACGACCACAAATTCGATCCCATCACGCAGCGCGACTACTACCAGCTGTTCGCTTATTTCAACACGCTGAGCGACCAGGGCCTCGACGGCAACAGCGGCAAAAACTCGGTGCCCGTGTACGAGGCGAAAACCGTTCTGCAGACCGGCGAAGAGCCCGCGCTGCGGCAAGAAATCGAAAAGCACCGCCAAGCCCTCGCTAATCCCGATGCCGCCCACATCGAGCGTTGGCAGGAAGACCAACGCGCGGACCTCGCCGCGCGCGGCACCGAACTGAAACTGCATCCGGTCGAACTACTGAAAGTCAGCACGCCGAATTTAGGCAAAGGTTTCGACATCGAGCCGCCGCGATTCGTCCGCGTCACATTCTCGGGCGACATGCTCGCCTACGACGTCTCGCTGCGCTTGCCCAAACCGGGCCGCCCCATCACGGGCCTCCGCATCGTCTTCCACCCCGACGCCGGCGCCCCCGCCGGCGGCCGCGGCTTCGGCACGCTTCCCGAGCGAGCCGGCTCGTCCTCGAGCCGGGCCGGGGTCGTGGACGACCCGGCTCGCCAAGCGAAAGGCACCTTCGTCCTCACGTCGTTCTCCGCCAGCGCCGAAAGCGTCCCCGGCGATCAGGTCAACCTGCACAAGCTGCTCGCGGTCAAGCACGTCACCGCCAGCTCATGGCTCCCCGAATATCGACCCGAAAACGTCCTCGACACACGCAACGAAAACGGCTGGTCTCCTGAGCCCGCGGAGGACGGGCCGGCGCACATCACCGTGAACTTCGACGAGCCAATCGACTCGGCCGCGGCGCCGTTTCTTACCACCCAACTGAATTTTGGCCACGGCCGCAGCCTCGTCGCCGCGCGGTTCGAGATCCTCGCAATGACCGGCGCCGACGACAGCAGCCCCTTGCCCGCCGATATCATCGCCATCCTCCAAACTCCAACCGAAACCCAAGCCGCCGGCTCGGCCGGCGGTCTGCCTCCGCGCACCGCCGAACAGCAAAACCGCCTACGCGATTATTACTCCGCTCACAGCGATGATACTCGACCACGTCGCATCGCCCTGGCGAACCTCGAAGAACGCCTGGCCGTGCTGACCCAAAAATTCGCCACCATGATCATGGACGAGGCGGAAAAACCGCGCGAGACCTTCATCTTGCGGCGCGGCGATTACTCGCAACCGACGGAAAAAGTCGCCGCCGCCACACCGGCCGTACTGCCGCCGGCGCCCAACGGCGCACCGCCCAATCGGCTGGGCCTCGCGCAGTGGGTGACGATGCGCGAACACCCGCTGACGGCGCGCGTTTTTGTCAACCGCGTGTGGCAAATGCTCTTCGGCAGCGGCCTCGTGCCGACGACTGCCGATTTTGGCGCGCAAGGCCAGTATCCTTCGCATCCCGCGCTTCTCGATTGGCTGGCCGTCGACTTCATGGAAAACGGCTGGGACGTAAAGCGGCTCGTGCGCCAGATCGTTACGTCCACCACGTACCGACAATCCTCACACGTAGGCGAGTTTCTCCGAAACTCGCAACCGAGTGTCGGAGACACTCGGCTACGTGACCTGCTTGCCCGCGATCCAACCAACCGCCTCTTGGCCCGCGGCCCGCGGTTCCGCCTGCCCGCCGAATTCATCCGCGACTCGGCGCTCAAAGTCAGCGGTCTGCTCGTCGATCGGCTTGGCGGCCCGAGCGTGAATCCGTACACGCCCGGCGATCTGTGGCGCGAAATCAGCCACTACGGCAGCACGCCCGCAACCGCCCAAACCTTCGTCCAGGACCACGGCGAAAAACTCTACCGCCGCTCGCTCTACACGTACTGGAAGCGCACCGTCCCGCCGCCCAATATGGTCGCCTTCGACGCCCCCAACCGCGAAACGTGCATCGTGGCGCGCCCCTCGACCACCACGCCGCTGCAAGCCCTCGTGCTCTTGAACGACGTGCAATTCGTCGAAGCCGCGCGGGCTTTTGCCGAGCGGATCATCGCTCGCAGCGAGCACGACGCCGATCGCCTCCGCTGGGCGTTTGCCGAATGTGTCTCGCGACCGCCAACGGATGATGAATTCGTCGTGCTCACCGGCGCGCTGGCGCGCGAACGCACCCGCTACGCCGCCAACGAAGCCGCCGCCCGCGAGTTTCTCGCCAACGGCGAATCCCCGCGCAACGAAATCATCCCCGCGCCCGAACACGCCGCCTGGTCCCAAATCGCCGCCCTGCTCTTGAATTTAAGTGAAACCGTCACCCGCAATTAATAAACGTAGACCGGATCGAAGCCCGCAGCGCAAGCAAGGGAACGCACGGCCAGCCCTTGCTTGCGCGTCGGGCTTCGATCCGCTCGAAACTTTGATTGATTAATCCTGACGGCGCTACTGATCTGCGAGACTTGCTATGAATCCTATAAATGAATTTGGACGCCAAGCCTCGCGCCGAACCTTCCTCGGCGCCGTCGCCGGCGGCATCGGCTCCACCGCTTTAGCCACGCTTCTCCCCCGCTCTGCACTGGGTGCCACTGGCTCTGCCAGTGCTGCACAGGCCACTGGCTTAGCCAGAGCCACCCACGCCGCCCTCCCCGGCCTGCCCCACTTCGCTCCCAAAGCCAAGCGCGTCCTCTGCCTCTTCCAAAGCGAGGGTTTTTCGCACGTCGACCTGTTCGACCACAAGCCGACGCTCGACCAACACCACGGCCAGGAAATTCCGCCATCGGTGAAAGGCAACCAGCGGCTCACCGGCATGACCTCCGGCCAAGGAAAATATCCGGTCGTCGCCCCGATGTGGCCTGGCCGGCGCGTCGGCCAGCACGGCACGTGGATGAGCGACCTGTTGCCGCACATGCAAACCATCGCCGACGACATCTGCATCGTCAAATCGATGTACACCGAGGCCATCAACCACGACCCAGCCCAGACGTTCATCAGCACGGGCAACCAGCAGCCCGGCTACGCCAGCATGGGCGCCTGGATCAGCTACGGCCTGGGCAGCGAAAACGAAAACCTGCCGACGTTCATCGCGATGATCTCGCAAGGCACCGGCAAGAATCCCGGCCAGCCGATTTTCTCGCGCCTGTGGGGAAGCGGATTTTTACCGTCAACGCACCAGGGCGTCGGCCTGCGTCCCGGCGCCAACCCGGTGCTGTATTTGGATAACCCGCCCGGCACGTGCTGCGATCAGCGCCGCGCGCTGCTGGACGACCTCGCCCAACTGAATCACCTCCGCGCCGCCGAAACGGGCGATCCCGAAACGCTGGCCCGCATCAACGCCTACGAAATGGCCTTCCGCATGCAAACTTCCGTGCCCGAGCTCACCAACCTCAGCGACGAACCCGCAAGCGTGCTCGAAGGCTACGGCCCCGAAGTCCACAAGCCCGGCAGCTACGCCGCCAACTGCCTCTTGGCCCGCCGGCTCCTCGAGCGCGGCGTGCGATTCGTGCAACTCTTCCATCGCGGTTGGGACCAGCACATCGCCATCTACCGCCAGCTCCCCAACCAGTGCCACGACGTCGATCAACCCACCGCCGCGCTCCTCAAGGACCTCAAGCAGCGCGGCCTGTTGGAAGATACGCTCGTGATGTTCCTCACCGAGTTCGGCCGCACTGTTTTTAGTCAGGGCACGCTGGGCGACGCCAACATGGGCCGCGACCACCACGGCCGCTGCTTCACCGTCTGGCTCGCCGGCGCCGGCATCCAGCCGGGCATCGAATTCGGCCGCACCGACGACTTCTGCTACAACATCGCCGAAGACCCGGTCCACCTCCGCGACTTGCATGCCACCATGCTGCACATCCTGGGGATCGACCACAACCGCTTCACCCACCCCTTCCGCGGCCTCGACGTCCGACTCACCGGCGTCGAACCCGCCCACGTTGTGGACGGTATTCTGGCGTAATCTGGTCGTCCAATTTGCTAATCGCATTACTCCGCCGGTGCGTGGCGTGGGGCGCCGCGAGGGACTTGAATTTCCGGCGCGATTAAGTCATGGTTGGGCCGTCGGTCTGCTTCTTTATCTCTTCTGAGGGGTGAACTATGGGTACAGAACAGGATTTCAATGCGGCCGCACGGCAGGCCGGGCGTGAATTGCGACAGCTACGGTCGAACATGCCGAGTTTTGTAGAGTGGGCGGTCTTTCTCGTGTTGTTGGCGATCACCATCGGATTGGCCATTCTTGCGGGGCAGGTGAGCGCGGGCCTGGGCGTTTTCGTCGGTGTGATCGGAGCGATTGCTTCGGCGCTCGTGGCCGCGTCGATTAAAGTCGCCAACCAGTGGGAACGGGGCCTGGTGCTCCGCCTCGGCGAGTTCCAGTCGATTCGCGGCCCCGGGCTGTTCTTCGTCGTGCCGATCGTGGATCGCGTGCGGATGGTCGATACCCGCGTGCTCGCGGCGGACATCGCACGGCAAGAGGTCATCACCAAAGACAACGTGCCCGTGTCGATCAACGGGGCGCTCTTCTTCCGAGTGACCAGCGTCGAAGATGCCGTGATGAAGATCCAGGACTACATCTACGGCATCTCACTGCTCGCGCAAACGGCACTGCGCGACGTGGTAGGCGGGATGCTGCTCGACGAATTGCTTTCCGAGCGGGAACGGATCGGCAAAATGGTGGAGCACGCGGTTGAGAATGACTCGAAGGATTGGGGACTGCACGTCACGGGAATTCGGCTGATGGACATCGATATGCCGGAAGACCTCAAGCGGATCATGTCGCGCCAGGCGGGCGCGGAACGGGAGAAACGGGCCACCATTACGAAGGCGGAAGGAGACCGGCTGGCGGCGGAAAATCTCGCTGCCGCCGCCGCAACTATGCTCGTCAGCCCGGGCGCCATGCAGCTTCGCACGCTGCAGACCCTCGACGGCCTTGGTCCCACGGCCTCGAACACGGTCGTGTTGGCTATTCCCGTCGAGGTGCTGCAGTTGGCTCAGCGGTTCAGCAAGCCAGCCGGCAGTTGACGTCGCCGAAAATCCCGTCCACCTCCGCGACCTCCCGCGCCGACGATGCTCCACATCCTCGGCCTCGACCACCACCGCTTCACCCGCCCCTACCGCGGCCCCGAGGTGCGCCTCACCGGCGTCGAAGAAGCGCACGTGGTGGACGGGATACGCGCCTAGTTGCAACACCGCCAGTTCAGCTTTTCCGCGCAGCGTCGAAATCCGACGCGCGGAATCGCCCATCGCGTGAGGCTGCTTGCTCCCAGCGGACTCCCTGCGTGGAAACCAAACTTGACCTGCGGCTTGTTCCGCTGGGCTGAGGACTTGCTTTTGATTGAGACGCGGGTGGGATATACTGTGGTGATCCAGACAAAGAAAAACCGAGTTTAATAGGTGGACCTCGCTATGAATCGGCGTTTGTCGAAGCGGCTGCAAATCGCCGCATTATTATTAATCAGTTGCTCGTCCATTGCTTGCGCGGCGCAAGACGTCATATACGGCGTCCAATCACAAGTTGGCAATCCGTCCAGTCTATACGCGATCAACCCCACGACCTTTCAACGCACATTGGTCAGCAACAACGTATATTTTGCATTGACTTTCGCATACGATTTTGCGGCATTCATTGGCGACTACAACCGGAATGGCGTCGTCGACGCCGCCGACTACGTCGTGTGGCGCAAGAACGACGGCACCCCTGCCGGCTACAACACGTGGCGGGCCAACTTCGGGACGATGGCCGGCAGCGGTTCGACGCTGAATGACCCCGCGACTTCTCCCTCCGTCCCGGAACCAACCTCGGTCGTGCTGCTCATCCTGGCGGCAGTGACCCTCACCCCAACCCTCTCCCAGAGGGCGAGGGAGAGCGTTCCGCGGCAGAGTTCGCATCCGTATTGCTTCGAGAATACGGCCAGCCTACCATACAAACATGAGTTCGATCGAGTTTGAAACAGAGTTGCGCGGCGAGCCGGTTCTGGCGATCCCTCCGGAAGTGGCTGCGCGATTGCCCAAGTCGGGTCGCGCCACCGTCGTCGTGCTCGTGCAGGATGACCAGGAAGATCAAGAGTGGCGCTCCGCATCCTACGAGCAATTCATGAAGGACGACGGCGCCGAAGACGCCGTCTACGACGCTTATCAATGAAGTTTGGCGACATTTTCATTTGCCGCTTCCCTTTCACTTCGGGCGCCATCAGCAAGCCCCGGCCCACGTTGGTTCTATTCGACTTAGGAGCTGACGTTGTCGTCTGCCGGATAACATCGGTCCTTCATTCGGGTAGCATGGATGTTCCGGTGAACGACTGGAACGCCGCCGGATTGGCCAAGCCCTCGGTCATACGATTAAACCGCCTGGTCACAGCGGAAAAGACGCTCTTGCGTACACACCTGGGCGAACTTACCGAGGCGGATAAAGATGCAGTTCGCACGATATGGAATGCGAACATGACGCTTTGATGCAGGCGATTGTCGGCCCATAGACCTGTCAACCCCCATTTTTGGCCACCCGCTTAGGTGGCCAAAAACTTCTTGAAATTGTGCCACGACTTGTGCTAGGGTGATTCGTGAAATGACCGTCCGGGCGTAGCTGCCGTAGCGCTCGCCGGCGGCAGGCCGTTGGACTAGCGGCGAACGACTTCCTCTTGCGAAGGAAGAGACGCGCTTTAGCTCCCCGCGGCTGCCGTCGACCCCCATGGGATCTCAGTATTGCGCGCGGGCGGTTCGGAAAAGTGACGCTTGCGTCGCGCCGGCTTGGAGGGGCCGCGGGGTTTGCGCCCCGCGGTCTAGCGCCCGAGTCGTGCGCACTCGCACCCGTCCCCGGCCGAGAGGGCCCTTCATTTCTTTTTTGAAGCTGTTAGCTATTAGCTATAAGCCGTTAGCTAACAAGGAGACGAACAAAACGCCCCAACCGCTTACGGTTTAGCTCCGAAACCGAAATTCAGCCCGAGTACAACTCCGGGTTCAGCGGATCGTCCATGATTTCGCCGATCTGCGTGCTCGGCGTCCAGACTTCCCAATCGTTTTGCTGGTTTTTGTTCTTCGGTTCGGCGAGCCGCATGTCGGCGTCCATATAGATAATTGTGAACACGCGCCGCGGCCTTTCGGTCGTATTTGGCCCGGCGCGGTGGAGTGTCCAGCCCAAATGGTAACTCACGTCGCCCAACGCGAACGGCTCCTGCACGTCGTCGATCTTTTCCTGGCGGACCGCCTCGCGAATGTGCTGTTCGCTCTCGGCGCTGATCTCCAGATCATGGCCAATGCGCTTGCGATGACTGCCGCGGCCGAAGCACAGCGGGCCCATCTCAATCGGCACCGCCTGGAGTGGGATCCACGCGGTGATCGAATGCGGGTTGGCCATCGGCCAGTATTGCTGGTCCACGTGCCACGGTGTAAAGCCGCCGGACGGCTCCTTGTACAGCGCTTGATCGTGCCACATCCGCACGCCGCGCGTGCCCATCAGCTCCGCCGCGATCCGCGCCAGCCGCTTGCCGAACGCCAGCTCGCGCACGCGCTCGCTCCGCGTCCACAGGTTGCAAACTTGAATGAACGCCTGGTCGTACAGCGAGCGCTCCGCCAGCGGAATATCTTTGAGGCGATTCGATTCATCAACGAGCCGACTGATCTCTGGAGCGTACTCCCCGAGCACCGCGGGGCTGAGAACATTCGGCAGACGTATGAAGCCGTCGTCGCGAAACCGGCGGATTACCGATTCGTCGAGCGCGTACGGCATGTCCAATTCAGTGGCGCGCAAGTTTGTCATAGGGCTACTTTACAACGAGTGGCAGTCGACAATCGCCCGAGCGCGAGCCATTAATTACTTTCATTGGATCGACATTGCATTATATTAAACCAACTCGCCGGTTCCATTGGGAGTCGTAGGCCCGAATGCAACGAGGGAAGTCCATGAGTGCCAACCCACGATTATTGCCCAGGCTCGCTGCCACGGGGCTTGGTTGCTTTGCCTGCTGGGCCGACGTGGCCAGCGCAATCACGATGAATCCCGTGGTAATCGGCGGTGTATTTGAGAATCCGCCGTTCGACGGCTTCGCGGATGGCATGGAGAATGACCCGTTTATCGCGAGTCTCACCAACCGGCGCGAAGCGGCGGTATACGAATTCGACTTCACGGGCACGCCGCCGGGTCTCGTGGAATCGGCGGCGCTCATAGGCTCGGTGCTTCCCAACAACTCGTTCAATACCGGCACGCGAATCCACAACGTGGATGTCTACACCGGCAACGGCACGATCGACCTGGCCGACTACAGTGTGCCGGGCATTCGCGTCGGCAGTTTTTCGCATCCCTCGGGCGGGCACACGGATTTCAATATCGACGTGCAGGGCGTCCTGCACAACTTGCTGGCCGCGGGCGCGACGCATATCGGCGTGCGAATTTCGCCCGGCGCCGATCCGCAGAGCTACGACGTCCTGGAGAACTTCTTCGAGTTGCCGGAGCTTACGTTTTCGCTGCTGCCGGCAGGCTCCACGACGGTCCAGAAGCTGCCGGTAGTCGATGCGCGGGCGGAGCTCACGAGCGGTAGTTTTGTTGTCACCGATGGCCAGACGTCGATCGGAGTGCAGCGCGTCGATTTCGCCAACATCGATCGCCGTGCCATTTTGGAGTTCAGTTTGAGCGACATCCCGGCCGGGTCGAATATCACGTCGGCCAGGCTCGATTTGTACCTGAATTCTTTCGGTAGCAGTCCCCCGGAGTTTCCGACGCTGCCGTTCTATGGCTACGCGGGCAACGGCACAGCGGAACCGGTCGACGCGACTCAGACGGCGACGCCACTAGGCGAAACGGAGGAGATCATGTCCACCGGCCCGTTTTCGATCGAGCTCGATGCGGAGTTCATTGAATCGCTACTGGGCACCGGCAATCATTTCGGCATGTTGATCGTTGGGAGTCCGACGTTCCACGGCGTCAGCTTCGTTGCCACAGAATCGACATCGTTCACTCGCCCGACGCTTTCGCTGACGTACGTGCCGGGAGCACCGATCGCCGGCGACTACAGCGGCAATGGTTCGGTCGGGCCAGAAGACTACGACATGTGGAGAAATCAGTTCGGCATGACGGGGAGCTTGTCAGCCGACGGGAATGGCAACGCGATGGTCGACGCGGCCGATTATGTGGTTTGGCGGAAGGCGCTCACGACTGGCTCGGGCAGCAATCTCACGTCGGCCGCCGTGCCAGAACCGGCGACCGCGCTCTTGATGGTCCTTTGTTTGCCGTTTGTCGCCTTTAGCGCGCTAAGCCGCGAGCGAGCAGTTGTCGTCGGTGCGCGCGACGCAAGAATGACAGTATGCGATACTTGGTGCGCGGACGCGTGAAGCCCGGCAAAGAGCGGGCGCTTTTGGAAGCGATCGAGCGCGGCACGCTGGGGGCCGGCTCCGTCGCCGAGGGAGAATATCTGCGCAACATGCAGGATGCCCGGCTGTTCGACGACGGCACGGCGCGCTGGGTCGAGGTTTGTTACTGCAACGTGCCGCTGGAAGAAGAGCGGCCGTACTGGGAAGAGTTCTTCGACCTCGTGAAGATTCAGGACGCCCACGCGCGGGACAACTGCCGCGATGAGAGCGGCACCGAGCCGTGGGCCTGCGGCGACTGCGACTGCACCGACCGCCTGGAGGCCCGGCTGGCGGAGCAAGCCCCGCCGTTCCTGCCGATACTCAAGTCAGAATCGAACCACCAAGACACAAAGACCACGAAGTAGAGCAGACGGAGCCTGGTTTTTGTCTTCTTCGTGATCTTTGTGCCTTCGTGGTTAAATCCTACTCACTTGCCGCTGCGCGGCGCGACGCAAATTTGTTGATGCCGCCTTCTTGCGTCAGGAAATAAACCTCGCCCTCATCGTCTTCGCCAAAAGAAAATACGGGCGTTCCCTTGGGTTGGATCTCGCGGTTCGCAATGACCTGCTCTCGCTTCGTATCGTACCACAGGGCCCAGATCTGACCGGTCACGTAGTCTGCATAAAGATAGGCGCCTTCCAGCTCAGGCACTTGTTTCCCACGATAGACGTGCCCGCCGGTAATCGACTTGCCGACGTTGTGATGGTATTGCCAAATCGGCTCGATGAGGTCGGAGCGCGGCGGGCTGCCGTTTTCGCCGAACGGGTGCATGCCTTCGCGGAGGTTCCACCCGTAGTTTCCACCGCGGCGAATGATGTCGATTTCCTCCCACGTGTCCTGGCCGACGTCACCGGCCCACAGGTCGCCCGTCTGCCGATCAAAGGCAATCCGCCACACGTTGCGAATGCCATACGCCCAGATTTCGCCGCGCGCCCCCCGCGGCCGCTCTACAAACGGATTGTCCTTCGGAACGGCATATTCCAGCCCGGAATCTTGATGATCGACGTCGATGCGGAGGATCGAACCCAACAGCGTGCGCAGGTTCTGGCCGTTGCCATGCGGATCGTTCGCCTTGCCGCCGTCGCCCAGGCCGATATACAGGAAGCCATCGGGCCCGAAAATGATCGTGCCGCCGTTGTGATTCCAATACGGTTGGCGGATCCGCATGATGACCTGTTCGCTATCGGGATCGGCGCGATTGGGGTCGTCGGCCGAGACGCGAAATCGCGAGATGATGGACATGTGCGGATCGTTGCCGCTTTTGCGTTTCGCCGTGTAGTACACGAAAAACTGGCCGTTTTCCTGGTAACGGGGATGGAACGCCAGGCCCAAGAATCCTTCCTCGTTTTCGCGATCGTCGTACTGCACGCGCGGCCGAATATCGAGAAAAGTTTTCATTTCCTCGGCGCTGGTGTTGCTCGGCCATACGTGCACCGTGCCATATTGCGAGACGACAAAGACGCGGTTGGTCCCGTCGCCGGCGCCGGTGAGGAGCAGCGGACGCGGGTCGCGGACCAATCCTTCATCGAGGCCCCGAACCCACTCCGGCCACTCGAGCCGTGGAAAAGCCGCCACGACTTCCACGTCCATCGGCCGCTGGTCAATCTCGGCGAACACGAATGTCGGGCAAACGGCCAACAGCACCATACACCAACGCGATGCACGAATTGTCATACTCGTGAGTCTCCGGGTTCGGTCCCCATTGTAGCCGCGATTGATACCCAGGGCGACTCGCGATAGAATGCTTAATTCGTTTGCCGGCTAAGTGGCTTGGCCAGCGTAGCTTCAATTGGCAGAGCACCGCATTCGTAATGCGGGGGTTGTCGGTTCGACTCCGACCGCTGGCTCTCAAATGGATGTCGGATGTTTGATGTTCGATATTGGATGTGACATTAAGCATCGCACATCTACCAGCTAATATCTAATATCTAATATCTAACATCCAACATCTAACATCCAGTATCCGTCCTTGAGGAGTTGTCGGAAATGTCGATTGGTACAGAATCAGTAGTCCAGCAAATCGTATTGTCGCCGTCCGCCTTTGGCCCGAACGAGATCTTGCAGATCACTTCAGCGATCGGCAAGAACTACGGGAACTACCGCGAGCTGCGCGAGGCCGTGGCCGAATTGGAAGCGCAGCCGAATCGTAGCCCGGCCACTTCGGCGCGGCTGGGCGTTTGTTTGTATCTGCTCGGCCGCTACAGCGACGCGATTGAAACGCTTTCGCGCAGCGACGGCGGCGCGCTGACACACTTCTATTTGGGCAAGGCCTACCTGGCGCTGGACCGGTATGCCGAGGCGCTCACAGCCTACGAGTCGGCCGAACGGGCCGGTTATGCGCGGGACCAGGTCGCGCTGGCGAAGGCTGAAGCGCTGCGGTACAACGGCCGGCAGCAGGAAGCGCTCGATGTTCTCAACCGCTTGTCGGGCGCGATCGAGCAGACGGCCGAATATTTGTACCAGCGGGCAGCCACCGTTTCGGCGCTGGGCGGCAATCCGGCCGAAGTGGTCGCACTACTGGAGCGCGCCGTAGCCGCGGACGGCAGTCATGCCGGCGCACTGTTCGGCCTGGCGCTGGAGAACGATCGCCATGGCAACGACAGCTATGCCAGGGAGCTGTACGAGCGAGCGGCCAATCAGTTTCCGACGCACGTCGGTACGCTGTTGAATCTCGGCGTGCTGTACGAAGACATGCAGCAATACGAGAAAGCGCGGCAATGCTACAAGCGCATTCTCGACACCATCCCGAATCATTCGCGCGCACGCCTCTTCTACAAGGACGCCGACGCGGCCCGCGACATGTACTACGACGAGGACGCGCGGCGGCGGCAGGATCGCCTCAGCCAGATCCTCGGCATCCCGGTGACCGATTTTGAGCTGAGTGTTCGCAGCCGCAATTGCCTGCAAAAAATGGGCATCATGACGTTGGGCGATCTTACGCGAACCAGCGAGCAGGAATTATTGGCCAGTAAGAACTTTGGCGAAACTTCGCTCGTCGAAATCCGAGACATGCTGGTATCGAAAGGTCTGGAGCTAGGTCAATTCGCCGATCAGGCGCGCGAAGAGGAGCCGGCTTACGATCCCGAGTCGCTCTCGGCCGACGAGCGGGCACTGTTGGATCGACCCATCGCGGACCTCAATCTCTCGGTGCGGGCCCGCAAGTGCATGGTTCGATTGGGCCTCTCGACGATCGGTGAACTGGTGCGACGCACCGGCGACGACCTGCTGGAATGCAAGAACTTCGGCGTCACGAGCCTGAATGAGGTTCGCGAGAAACTCGCCCTCCACGGCATCAAGCTGCGGGGTGATTGACCATCGGTTTCGCGGCACGCGCTCCGCTGGTGCGTCGCGGGCTAACGTTAGCCGCGACGCGGAGGTCACCGCCGCGGCGACCGCAGCGGAGCGCGGAACACGCATGAGCATGTCACCCTTCGCTTTTCGCGTATCGCACGCCGATCCAAGCTGCAGCGCTCGTCGCGGTACGTTCACGACTCCACACGGCGTCGTCGAAACGCCGGCGTTCATGCCGGTTGGCACGCAGGGCACGGTGAAAGGCGTCGACCCGCAGCGCCTGCGGGAAACCGGCGCGCAGATGATCCTCGCCAACACGTACCATCTCACGCTCCGTCCCGGCGAGCAAACGGTCGCGGCGCTGGGCGGGCTGCACCAGTTCATGGGCTGGGACGGGCCGATCCTCACCGATAGCGGCGGCTTTCAAGTGTTCAGCCTGGCCGAGCGCGTGGCCGTCGACGAGAGCGGCGTGCGGTTTCGCTCGCACATCGACGGCGCGGCAATCGAACTCACGCCTGAGCGAGCCGTCGCCATTCAAGAACAGCTGGGCAGCGACGTCGCGATGGTGCTCGATCACGTGGTCGCGCTGCCCAACGAGCGCGAAGTGATCGCCGACGCGATGCGGCGCAGCGTGCGCTGGGCCGAGCGCTGCCGGACAGCCGCGCGGCGCAACGACCAGGCGATCTTCGCCATCGTGCAAGGCGGGCTCGATGCCGAGCTGCGCGCCGAATCGGTCGAGCGTCTCGTGGCCCTGAATTTTGTTGGCTATGCGATTGGCGGCTTGAGCGTCGGCGAGTCGCCGGCGGAAATGTACGCCGCGCTCGACGTCACGGCGCCGCTGATGCCGCGCGATCGGCCCCGGTACTTGATGGGCGTCGGCCGGCCGGTGGACCTGCTGCAGGCGATCGCTCGCGGCGTCGACCTTTTCGATTGTGTCATGCCCACGCGCAACGGTCGCAACGCATTGGCATTTACCGACGCCGGTCCAGTGCGCTTGCGAAACCAGCAGCACGCGCTCGATCGCCAGCCGCTCGACGCGAGTTGTCCGTGCCTTGCGTGCCGACACAGCCGCGGTTATTTGCGACATCTCTTTCAGGCAGGCGAGATGCTCGCACCCGTGCTCGTTTCGATCCACAATCTGACCTATTACCAGCGATTGCTGGCCGAAGCGCGAGCGGCGATTGCCGAAAGGCGATTCGCGGCGTTTTTGAAAGAGCGGGGCCGCGGCTGGGAAACGGATCCTGGAAATTGCCGCTTGGAGTCGGAAGAGTGAAGCAGCATACGGGCCGCCACGAAACAACAGCCATAACCGAGTTCACCTTGCGCGACGTCGTGAGGCCCGGCGATCGCGACGCGGTGCGGGCGATTGTGGAACGCACCGGCTTCTTTCGGCCGGACGAAGTCGCCGTTGCCGTCGAGCTTGTGGATGAGCACTTAGCCCGCGGCGCGGCATCCGGTTACCATTTTGTCTTCGCCGAAGTCGCGGACCTCCTGGCCGGCTATGCTTGTTATGGGCCGATCGCGTGCACCACAGCCAGCTTCGATCTGTACTGGATCGCAGTCGACCCGCGCTTCCAGCGGCAAGGCGTCGGCCGGCTGTTGATGGCCGCAGTCGAGTCGCGGGTTGCCGCTGCCGGCGGCCAGCGAATTTACATCGATACATCGGGCCGTTCGCAATACGGACCGACGCGCGCTTTTTACGAGCGCAGCGGCTTCCGATGCGAGGCGCGGCTCGCCGATTTTTACGCCCCATCCGATGATCGGCTGATCTACGTGAAGGTGGTCGGGGCGCTGTAAAAAGCGCGATTTTGAGAGATGGGATCCCTTTGCCCGCCCGGCCCGGTTTGGCCGTCCGCGCGGAATCCGTGAATTTATTTCGCGTTTCCTGTCAAATCGTTGACACCACCCCTCCCGAGGAGTACTCTGACGGCGCCCGCGGACAGGGGCGAATTCATAAGGAACGAGTAGGGGTGAATTAAAAGATCGACTTGTTCACGAGTTGGCTACAGTGGGGGTGGCCGGTGTGGACGTTACTTTTGTCAATGCGCTAGGTCTCTGCCGGCGTTGCTAGAGTGGCAACGCGTGACGGCAATGGCTTAGCGTTTTTTTGTTTCTGTTGTTTGAAAATGCGAGCGCCCCAGCCATCGCTTTAAAGACGGACACCTCGCGGCGCTCCAAAAAACGAAAGGAACCAGCTAATGAAGACACGTCGTTTGTATCGGCTGACGTACCTATGCGTCAGCGTATTTTTGGTAGGCGCAATGCTGTGCGGGGGCAACGCAGCCATCGCCGATCCGATCTTGCCGGGGTTCGATTATTTTTTCACACCTCCCGGCGGCGCAGTCGTTGATTTGGGCTCTGGCCCGATTCCACTGGAAGGCGTGCCGCTGCCGAACATGGCGTTAGGCCTGACGGATACCGTAGTGGCCCGCATGGATCCCGGGCCGCCGGAGGGTGGCACGGGGATCATCGACATCGAACTGGTGGCACTGCATCTGAAGAGCGTCGTTCCGATAGATCCAGATGGTATTGGTCCCGCTCCGATCGGCGACTTGCACATCACGATTGATGCCAGCGATCGGTTTTTTACCAGCGGTGCGGGCGGCACAACGCCGCATCCGGATGGGACGGGCACCGGCCCAAGCTTCTTTGATCTGCCGGTGTTGCCGAGTCCTCCGTCGATCGGCAACATGGCAATGATGCACGGCGGACCAGGACCCCACCCAGGCGCCGACATGAAGGCGTGCTTTGGAGATCCGGCAGGCTGCGCTGCCATGCCATCGGGGTTCGGGGCGGGCCTGGGCGTGCCCGGCGGCGGCATTTTCGCGACCGCTATCTTAGTGGTGCCTGGTGGAGATCCAGCCGATCCATCGGCCGTGCTGGGGATCATGCCGGCACCGCCCGCTACATTGGCAAGTATGGGAAGCTACCTCCACACCTTGATGCTGCCTGACGAGTATGGGGGAATCATTTTGGCCGCCGTCACGCACGATGGACCACATCCCCATGCACAACCGGTGCCAGACAGTATCGACCGCAATGTGGTTCCCGAGCCTTCAACAGGTCTGTTGGTGTTTATCACCCTTCTGGGCGTTTGTGCAGCAGGACGTGCCCGACAGCAGCATACTACGTAATGTAAGCAATTCGCTTCGACGAAACCTACAAACGGACAGGGCCGCCCGTGGCAGTGGCCTTGTCCGTTTTTTGCAATTATTATTGAGGTTAATCGACCACGTGCGGCCGGAGCACGCACGACTTGCAGGCCGCCCATGTTCATTCTAGCGCCAATCCGCCATCGATTATTTAGAATCTCGCCTGACGAGACGAAGTTCGATCGGCGCGGCTTTCCGCGGGCCGATCCTGTTGTGCAACACCACTTGGAGACGGCCGGGCGAAACTTTATCGATGGTTACAACGCGGCGCTGGCTAAACCGCAAGCGGGGGAACTCGCCGCAGTGCTTAGCAAAGTCGATGCGATGTACCGCGGCTTCGCATTTGAAGGCGCGGCCATGGCGCTCGCGCTACTGGACCTCGTCACGCCGTGGAATCGCCGCCGGTGGCAGCGGTTCGCCGCCAGTCCAGCCGGCGACGCGCATCTATACATGCTGCACGTGGGGGCCGGCTGGGCCGCCGCGCGGCATCCTTGGGCAAAGCGAAACTTCGCACGCACGATCGAGCGCTACCACCCGCTCTATCGCTGGCTCCTGCTGGATGGTTTCGGCTTCCATGAAGGATTCTTTCGTGCCGGCGAATATGTTGGCGCGCGAGCCGCTCCCAGCCGACTCTCGCGCCATGCCGCGCGCGTGTTCGATCAGGGACTGGGCCGGAGCATGTGGTTTTCGCAGGGAGCTGATTCGGAACGGATCGCCGCGGCGATTTGGGCCTTTCCCGCGAGTCGCCACGAAGACCTTTGGAGCGGTGTCGGGTTAGCGGCGAGCTACGCCGGCGGCGTGGAACGGGGCCGATTGGAAGAGCTGCGGAGTCGGGCGGCCGATTATGGCCCTCATCTTGCGCAAGGTGCCGCTTTTGCGGCGAAAGCGCGGCAGCGGGCAGGCAATCTGGTGCCCCACACCGAGTTGGCGAGCGACGTTTTCTGCCGTCTGCCGGCCGACCAGGCCGCCGCCGTCACCGACGAATGCCTGCGGGACTTGCCCGCGGACGGTGCCGAGCCGGCTTACCAGGTCTGGCGGGCCAGAATTAGCGAGCGATTCGGGGGCGGAAAGGAAAAAACCAGCCACGAGCGAGATGCCGCGCAAGTGCCCGTTTCGCCGTGGCGGAATTCGCAAGAAGCCCGACGTTTCCCAGATTAGTCTGAAGCCTTGCGACTTCAGCTACCTGCGTCGAAGTTTACGTGAAATCGCGACATTCGTAAGTGTTTTTGCTTGGCAGAGCCGGCCTATGACATGACAATGGCTGTAGCCGAGGTCTGTGACCTCGGCCCCTAGCTGCCCTCCGGCCTCACAGAGGCCGGCTACAGTGGCGGCACCTTTATCCAGCAGAGCGTCTAATGATGAACGACTCGATCGCGATCATCGGCGCAGCCTGCCAATATCCCGACGCGAGCAGCCCTGCGGAGCTTTGGGAAAACATTCTTGCCGGCCGGCGTGCCTTTCGCCGGCTGCCCGATTGCCGCCTGAGACTCGACGACTATCTCTCCGACGACCCGCAGCACCCGGATACGACCTACGCCGCGAACGCGGCCGTGATCACGGATTATGAGTTTGACCGCGCACGGTTTCGGGTCGTCGGTTCGACGTTTCGGTCGGCCGACATGACCCATTGGCTCGCGCTCGACGTGGCTTCGCGGGCGCTGGCCGACGCCGGTTTTCCCGACGGCGAAGGCCTGCCGAAAGATCAGGTCGGCGTGCTGGTGGGCAACTCGCTGACGGGTGAGTTTTCACGGGCCAATGTGATGCGGCTCCGCTGGCCCTACGTTCGCCGCACGGTCGATGCCGCGCTGGTGGAGCGCGGCTGGTCGCTGGACCAACGCGGGGAGTTTCTCCAGGCGCTCGAGACCGAATACAAGGCCCCGTTCGCGCCGGTCGGCGACGAGACGCTCGCCGGCGGATTGTCGAACACGATCGCTGGCCGAATCTGCAACTACTTCGATTTTCGCGGCGGCGGATACACGGTGGACGGCGCGTGCGCTTCATCGCTGCTCGCCGTGGCCAACGCCTGCACCGCCCTGGCCGCCGGCGACATCGATATCGCGGTGGCCGGCGGCGTCGATCTGAGTCTCGATCCATTCGAGTTGGTCGGCTTCGCGAAGGTCGGAGCGCTGGCCAAGAGTGAGATGCGCGTGTACGACGCCCGCAGCGCGGGCTTCTGGCCGGGCGAGGGCTGCGGTCTGGTCGTGTTGATCCGGACTGCGGACGCGCTTGCGCAGGGCTGCCGCGCTTACGCGCTCATTCGCGGTTGGGGGATCTCCTCCGATGGCAGCGGCGGCATCACGCGGCCGGAAGTCGAAGGTCAGAAATTGGCGCTCCAGCGCGCGTATCGCCGCGCGGGCTTTGGCGCGGACACAATCGGCTTCTTCGAAGGGCACGGCACTGGCACCAGCGTCGGCGACGCCACGGAGCTGGAGGCCGTGCTCGCGCTTCGCCAGTGTAGCACGCACACTCCGTGTGCCATCGCAGAAGTTCCCCGCGCCCATGATTCCTATCTCGAGCCAAGCAGCGGCACACCGACCCGGCACCCGGCCAAACCGGCTGCCGGGTGCACGGTGCCTGCTACAAAGGCCGCGATCGGCTCGATCAAGGCGAACATCGGCCACACCAAGGCGGCGGCCGGCGTAGCGGGCCTGCTGAAGGCCACGTTTGCGCTGCACCATCAGATGCTGCCGCCCAGCGTTGGTTGGGAACAACCCCACGCGAAGCTGAATGCCAGCGATGCCTCGGTGGAACTGTTGCGCCAAGGCCGGTCCTGGCCGGCCGATTTGCCGTTGCGCGCCGCCGTGAGCGCCATGGGCTTCGGCGGAATCAACACACACATGGTCTTGGAAGCGGCTAATCCGCGCAGGGCCGAGGCGCCCGACGCACGGATTGAGCGGCTCACTTCCGCGATTCAAGATGCCGAGCTGTTCCTCTTCGGCGGCGAGAGCCAAGAGCAGATCGAGCAGCAGGTTCGCCGATTAGCGTCGTACGCGGCGCAGCTTTCGTATGCCGAACTATCCGACCTGGCGGCCGAGCTGGCCCGCTCGATCGCAGCCGGCCCCGTGCGTGCGGCCGTTGTCGCAGCGCGGCCGGCCGAGTTGCAGCGGTCGCTCGACACGTTGTTGAAATGGCTGGCCGAGGGCAGCGAGCAGCGGCTGGACGTGGATCGCGGCGTGTTTCTGGGCACGGCTGCGAGGGCGCCTTCCATTGGCTACTTATTTCCAGGTCAAGGAACCGCCGCCAGCTTAGACGGCGGCGCCTGGGCCGTTCGCTTTCCGTTTATCAAACAGCGCTATCACGACGCAGGGCTGCCGAGCGAAGGCGATGCCGTGGCCACGCAAGTCGCGCACCCGGCCATCATCACTGCGTCGTTGGCTGCACTTGATTTGTTTGAGCGGCTGGGGATTGAAGCAACGGTCGGCGTCGGTCACAGCCTCGGAGAATTGGCCGCGTACCGTTGGAGCGGCGCCCTGGCCGAGCCGGCCCTTATGCGACTCGCAATCGCTCGAGGACACGCGATTGCCGAGCGCGGCGCATCCGGCGGTGCGATGGCCGGCATCGCCGCGCCGGCCGAGGTGGTGCAGGAACTTATCGGCCACTCGCCGGTGGTGATCGCCGGCCTGAACTCGCCGACACAAACGGTCGTCTCGGGCGAAGTGACCGCGGTTGACGAGGTCGTTCAGCGCGCGCATGCTGCCGGCTTGCAGGCGGTGCGGCTGAGTGTGTCCCACGCTTTTCACTCGCCCCTCGTGGCGGGCGCCGTAGAAGCCTTGTCGCCCGCGCTGGAACGCGAGGAGTTTCGACCGCCGCAGCGGCTGATCGCGTCGACGATCACGGGCGGATTCCTCGATGGCAGCGACGACTTGCGTGACCTCTTGCGGCGGCAGCTAACGTCGCCGGTACGGCTCATGGATGCGGTGCGAGCCGCAGAATTGAAAGTCGATTTGTGGATCGAAGTCGGCCCCGGCCATGTGCTTCGCGGCATCGTCGGCAAGCTTGTCCTCGCGCCGGTCGTGTCGCTCGACGCGGGCGGCAGCTCGCTCAAGGACCTGTTGCGTGCCGCCGGCGCCGCGTTCGCGCTCGGCGCACCGCTGCGAACGTCGGCATTGTTCGAGGATCGTTTCACGAGACCGTTCAATCTCGACTGGCAACCCAAATTCTTCGTCAACCCATGCGAGCTGGCGCCACTGCCGGATAAGGGGCTGGGGGCTAGGGACTGGGGGCTTGAGAAAGTTATAGCCAGCGATTCCCCAACCCCCAGCCCCCAGCCCCAAACCCCCGGTCGCTCCGCCCTGGAGGTCGTTCGCCAACTCGTGGCGGAGCGGGCCGAATTGCCGTTGGCCGCTGTGCAGGAAAACGACCAACTACTGCAGGACTTGCACTTCAGCTCGATCGCTGTGGGCGGCGTCGTGGCGGATGCGGCCCGTGCGCTGGGACTGCCGCCGCCCGTTTCGCCGACCGATTACTCCCGCGCGACAGTGGGCGAAGTCGCCACGGCACTCGACGAATTAGCGCGGAGTGGAATCGCTGACGCTCCGCCGGCGGAGATCGCACCGCCCGGTGTGGACGCCTGGGTTCGCAACTTCACCGTGGAACTGGCGGAGCAGCCGCTGGGAGCTCGCCGGCCGGGTGCAGGCCAAGGCGAATGGCAGGTCGTGGCCCCACTGCCGCACGAATTTTCCGCGCAACTCCAAGCTGCGCTCAACAAAAACGTCGCCGGCCACGGCGTCGTCGTTTTCATGCCGCCCGATGCAGACGAGCGGCACGTGCCGCTGTTGCTGGAGGCGACGCGGTTAGTGCTGGAGGAAAGTAGTAGGCCCGCTCCGCGTGCCGTCACAGAGGATGGCACACCGAGTGTGCCTGCTAGATTTGTACTTGTCCAGCACGATCGTACCGGTGGCGGTTGGGCCCGCACGTTGCACATCGAATTGCCGCAGGTGACAACTTGCGTGGTCAACGTGCCAGCCGACGATCCACGGGCGATCGATTGGATCGTCGCCGAGGTCGCTGCGGCGGACGGCTATGTCGAGGCCCACTACGATACAAGTGGAACGCGGCGCGTGCCCGTACTTCGGTTGCTGTCTCATACAGCTGCCGGCGGCGACGAGTGCGCAAGCGTACCCCTTTCCTCGAGCGACGTGCTGCTCGTGACTGGTGGCGGCAAGGGCATCGCCGCCGAGTGTGCGTTGTCGTTGGCAAAACAATACGGCGTTCGTCTGGCATTACTGGGCCGTTCGCGCGCCGGCGAGGTCGCTGCGGCGACCGGGAATGCCGCGCCCGACACCCAGCTCGACGAGAACCTCGCGCGCTTCACTGCCGCGGGCATCACGTTCCGCTACCTCTCGGCCGACGTCACGGGCGCAGCGGCGGTCCGCGCGGCCATCGAAGAAATCAACCGCACGCTCGGGCCCGTCACCGCCGTTCTTCACGGTGCCGGCGGCAATGTGCCGCAATCGCTTCGCACGCTCGATGAAACCGCCGTGCGCGCAACGCTCGCGCCGAAAATCGACGGACTGCGGAATGTGCTGGCGGCCGTCGATGCACATCGGCTGCGGCTGCTCGTGACTTTCGGGTCGATCATCGCCCGCACCGGCTTGCACGGCGAGGCCGACTATGCGCTGGCCAACGAGTGGCTCACACTGCACACCGAAACGTGGCAGCGCGAGCACCCGCATTGCCGTTGCCTCGCCGTGGAATGGTCGGTTTGGTCGGGCGTGGGGATGGGCGAGCGGTTGGGCCGGATCGAAGCGCTGCGCCATCAAGGCATCACGCCGATCGGTCCGGACGAAGGGGTGCGAATCCTTCGCCAATTGATCGCCGCGCCGCCCGGAGTAACCGCCGTCGTGGTCAGCGGCCGGTTCGGCAATCCGCCCACACTGCGCTTGGAGCAGCCCGAATTGCCGCTGCTGCGCTTCCTCGAACATCCGCGTCTGCACGTGCCGGGCGTGGAGCTGATCTCCGACGTGACACTGTCGCTGGGCGCCGATCCTTACTTGCGCGACCACGTGTATCGGGACACGCCGCTGTTGCCGGCCGTGATGGGACTCGAGGCAATGGCACAAGTGAGCATGGCGCTGTCCGGGTCCGACGCGCCGCCAGAATTTGAGAACGTCGAACTCAGCCGGCCGATCACGGTGCCCGAAGGCGGCAGCCGCACGATTCGCCTGGCGGCACTGGTGCGTGCGCCGGGCGAAGTGGAAGTCGTTCTTCGCAGCGATGAGACCGGTTTTCAAGCCGATCATTTTCGTGCAACTTGCCGGTTCAGCCCCGCCGGACAAATCGCAGCACACGTTGAAAGAAATGCACCAGACTTCGCAATCGATGGCGAGGCGAATGGAAAGTTGTCGCTCGATCCGCGGCAAGACCTGTACGGCCAGATTCTGTTCCACCGCGGCCGATTTCAGCGCATCGAAGGCTACCGGCAGCTCAGCGCGACGCGTTGCCTGGCCGAGGTCTCGCCGGACGGACAGGCGCGTTGGTTCGGCGGTTACCTGCCGGAGATGCTGCTGCTCGGCGACCCGGCCCTGCGCGATGCCGCGATCCATGCCATTCAGGCTTGCATTCCGCATGGCACGATCCTGCCGGTCGGCATCGACCGGGTGATCTTGGGCGAGAGGCCGCTCGCTGGACCATGCTTCGTGCGGGCTGCGGAACGCGAACACATCGGCGATCGTTTCGTGTACGATCTGACGATCGAGTCGGCGGATGGTCGGGACTGCGAACGTTGGGAGGGTTTGCATCTGCAGCGCGTGGACCAGGCAGCGCCCGCAGCGCGCTGGGCCGAGCCATTGCTGGCCCCTTATTTCGAACGACGGCTGGCCGAATTGGTGCCGGGCGCACGAGCGTGGGGGGGG
>JBBDWY010000032.1:44995-172503 GCA_040902605.1 Pirellulales bacterium
TCGGTCGCCGTAGCGACCGACGACAAATCGAGCGATGAAGCGCTCGCCGCCGTGCTGAGTGATCCCACGACGCAAATTCACCGCCGCCCGGACGGCAAGCCGGTTGCACTGTGCGATCGTGCGGTGTCGGTCTCGCATGCCGGCCGGCTGACACTGACGATCGCCAGCAGCCGGCAGCTGGTTGCCTGCGATGCCGAACCAGTCGTCCATCGCGACGTTCGCGAGTGGAACGAGCTCTTGGGCGGCGATCGTCACGCGCTTGCCGTTCTGATTGCGGAGCAATCGCCGGCGGAAAACTTCGATGGCGCGGCTACGCGGCTTTGGTCGGCCGGCGAATGTCTCAAGAAAGCCGGCCTGCCACTCGAAACGCCACTCGTGCTGCGCGATGTGACGCCGGACCGTTGGATATTGCTGAAAGCCGGCGCCACGACGATTGCCACGTGGATCGGCCCGGTCCGCGACTCGAGCGCGCCGCTCGCCGTGGCCTTGCTTGTGGGGAGCGGCGATGAGGTACTTTGAGTACCGGCACCTGGTCGGGTTCGAAGAGACGAACCTGGTCGGCAACGTGTATTACGTGAACCATCTGCGTTGGCAAGGCCGCTGCCGCGAAATGTTTCTGCGTGAGCACGCGCCCGGCGTCCTCGATCAATTGCAATCGGGACTGGCGCTGGCCACGACGCATTGCTCGTGCGAATATTTTGCCGAGCTCCGCGCATTCGACGAGATCATCGTGCGGATGCGATTGGCGTCCATCACCCAGAGTCGATTGGAGCTGGAGTTCGAGTATTGGCGGGGCGGAACCGGCGGCGAGGAGCTGGTGGCCCGCGGCCGGCAGGGGATCGCCTGCCTCCGCCGCGCCGGCGAGCAACTTGCCCCCACGCCCGTGCCCGACGAATTACGGGATGCGCTCAAGCCTTACGGGGCCGGTTGAATCGACAAGCCGGCGTATTTTCACGCGTCCCTACGGGGTTGGGCGGGTGCCACTGGCTCTGCCAGTGTTAACGAAGATCCGCATAAAAGCACTGGCAGAGCCAGTGGCACACCCAGGCTGCGGCGTGGCCGCGGCGGAGTGTGTATCATGGAGGATTAGGGCCATCTGTCACCGTGCTTACGAAGTCTTTTCAACTTGTTTCGCTCTGGGGCCGATGCGCGTTCGCGTGTATGGCGGCCGCTTCGTTCTTCGGTCTGGCCGGCTGCGGCCGCGATTCGCCAGCAACCAAGCCTACTCCCGTTAACACCCGCAGCGTGGAAGTGGTGGAAGTGCGGCCGGGGAGCGACGCTGATTCGACCCAACTCATCGGCCGCATTGAGGCGGGACAAGAGGTGACGCTGTACTTCGAAGTGCCGGGCGTCGTGGCCGAGATGTTTGTCGATGAGGGCGACGACGTCGAGCCGAACGCGCCGATCGCGCGTCTGATCCTCGACGATTACGAGTTGTCGTTCTCGCGGGCCAAAGCAGATTATAACGCTGCCCGGGCAAAATGGGATCTGCTGCGGGCCGGCACCCGGCAAGAAGACATCGACCTGGCGCGGGCCGATTACGAGCGGTCCAAAGCTCGCAAGGCTTATTGGGAGAACGAGTACGATCGCGTCAAGCAACTCGTCGAAGGAAGGGCCGTCAGCGAATCGGAGGCTCAACAAGTCGGGCGCGAGCGCGACGCCGCCGTGCAGGAGGAGCTGATGGCGAAGGCCGGGTTGGAGCGGGCGGTGGCCGGTTATCGCAAGGAGGAAATCGCCAACGCGGCCGCTCGAGTCGAAGCCAGCAAGCAGGCGGCCATTCTTGCCGAGCGGCAGTTGCGAAAGGCAACGCTCAAGGCGCCTTTTCGAGGACGAATCGAGCGTCGGCTGGCTGATCCCGGCGCGTACGTCAATGTCTTTCCGATGGGCGGCGTGCCGATCGTGCATTTGGTGAACCTGGAAAACGTCGACGCGGTCATCAGTGTGCCCGAGGCGATGCTCGCCCGATTTAGAACCGGCGGCGATGTGGAAATCGCGTCCGCCGTGAATCCGGAACTTCAGGCGGCCGCCCGTGTGATCCACGTCGGCCAGGTGGCCCATCCGGCTTCGGGCACGTATGCAGTGCGTGCCCGCATGCCGAACCCCGACGGCCGCTTTTCCGGCGGAATGGTGGTGCTCGCCGACTCGCGCGAGGCCTCGCCCCGCAATTCGATTCGTGTTCCAGTGACGGCCATTCGGCGCGCGTACGGCCAGTCGCCGTATGTGCTGCTCGTCTCGCCCGAGAGCAGCCAGATCGTCGAACGACCCGTCGAAGTTGGTCCGATCACGGCTAACCAGGTTGAGATCATGAACGGACTGAGCGGCGGCGAGCTGCTCGTGGTGCGCGGCCAGCACATGGTGGTGGCCGGCGACCGCGTGCAATATGAAATGTTCGAAAAGGTTCCCATCGCGCAAAAGCGGGGGCGGCAACCGTGAACCTTGCAGCACTGAGCGTTCGCTACCCACGCGCGGTCGCGGCGGTCCTCGTCACTATTTCCGTGTGGGGAGTCATTGCGCTGGCGACGATTCCGCGCCAGGAAGACCCGATCATCGGCTGGCGATTGGCAAACGTGGTGACGCGGCTTCCCGGTGCGTCGCCGAGCCGCGTCGAGACGCTGATCACCGACGTGCTGGAGCAAAAGATTCGCGAGGTCGACGAGGTTGAACACGTTTACAGCGTCTCTCGCTCGGGCGTGTCGCTCGTGCAAGTTGAGCTCGGCGACGAAGTTTCCAACGTCGCTCCGGTGTGGCAGAAAGTGCGCCACAAGCTGCTGGAAGCGGCCGGCCTGTTGCCCGAAGGAACCATCGGCCCGGATTTGAACGACGAAGTGATGGGCACGTTCGCGGTGGTGGCCGCCGTCAGCGGCGAAGGCGTCTCGTATCGCCAGTTGAAGGACCAGGCCGAAGCGCTCGAGGACGAGCTGCGGTACTTGCCGCGGACCGCTTCGACGGAGCTTTTCGGCACGCAGCAAGAGGTCGTGCAAGTCGAGCTGGATCAAGCGAAGCTGGCCGCTTACGACCTTTCTTTCGAGCAGGTGGCCGCTGCGGTGAGCAACCGCAACACGCGTCGGCCGAGCGGGCGGTTGCAGGTCGATGCCGATGAGCTGCTGATCGAAGCCAGCGGTGAGTTTGAAAACGAAGCGGAGCTGGCGGACATGGTGTTGCTGGTCGCGCCCGAAGGGCAGACGCTGCGGCTGCGCGACGTGGCCGAAGTGCGCCGCACCACCGCGTCGCCGGCCGACCCGCTCGCGCGCATCAACGGCCGCCCTGCCGTCATGGTGGGCTCGCGTGCGCGCTCCGACGTGAGGGTCGACCAGTATGGCGCCGAGGTGACCGCGGTAATCGATGGCTTTCGCGAGACTCTTCCCAAAGGCATGCAGGTTGAAGTGCTGCACGATCTGGCCCGCAGCATCCGTCAACTGACCGGCGACCTGGGGAACGACCTGTGGCAGAGCATCGTGCTAGTGGTTTTATCGACAGTCGTCTTCATCGGCTGGCGGTCGACGTGGATCGTGTCCACGTCCATCCCGTTGACGGCGTTGGTCGTGCTCGTGTTGTTCTCGATTTTCGGCGTGCCGCTGAACCAGATGTCGGTGATGGCCCTCATCATGGCGATGGGCATGGACGTGGATTGCGCGACCGTGGTGACCGAGCAGATTCAACACCGCTGGTCGAAGGGCGGCGACCTGAGGCAAATCGCGGCCGAAGAGGCCTCGCATTTGTTCATGCCGCTGGCCATCTCGACGCTGATTACCGTGGCCGCATTCTTGCCGATCTATTTGCTTCCAGGCGGCACGGGCGAGTTCGTGCGGGCGATTCCTGTGGGCGTCAGCGTGTGCCTGCTCGTGGCGCTGGTTGTCGCTGTCACTGCGGTGCCGACTCTATGCACGTTGTTGTTGCGAAAACGTCAGCCGGGAAGCGCGTCGCCCGATCGCGCGGAGGGCCGCTTGGCGCGTCTCGCCGCGGCGCGAGACGCCTGGTATCACCGTTTTTTGACCGATCTCACGGCCCGGCCCGCTGCGGTGCTGGCGTTAGTCGTCGTGCTCATGACCGGCATGACGTCGGTGGGCTTGTTGCTGCGGCGGGACTTTTTCTCGCCCGTCCAGCGCGATCAATTCATCATCGACGTGTACGCGCCCCAGGGCAGCGCCCTGGCGCATACGCTGGAGCTGGTGCGGCCGATTGAATCGGTGCTGGCCAAAACGCCGGAAGTCACCGGCTATGGCGCGTTCGTCGGCCGCAATGCGCCGCTGGTGTTTTACAACCTCTGGGTGCAGGAGACCTACGCCAATCACTTCGCCCAGTTTGTGGTCAACGTGGGCGATTGGCACGAGTCGGCCGCGACCGCGCGGCGCGTGCAGGAGCAGCTGCATACGAAGATTCCCGGCGCACACTGCGTGGTTCATATTCTGGAACACGGCGCCCCGTTCGTCGCGCCGTTCGAAGTGCGGATCAGCGGGTCGAATCTGGAAACGTTGCAAGAGCTGGGCCGCCGGGCCACTGCCGTGCTGGCCGGCACGCCGGGCGTTCGCAATGTGCGGGACAACTACGGCAATGAAGCGTTGCAGCTGGTGGCCCAAGTGAACGAGCCGGTCGCACGCTCGATCGGCATCGACCAGGGCAAGGTGGCCGATGAGTTGCGTTACCGGCTCGACGGCCTGGTGGCCAGCCACCTGCAGGAGGGCGATGAGCGGATCGATATCCGCGTGCGCCTGGCCGGCGCGCAGCGCGAGGACATCGCCGATTTGAACGCGGTGTACTTCAAGCCAACGACCAGCGCCCCGTTGATACCTTTTTCCGCGGTGGCCAGCGTCGAGCCTTCGTGGCAGGCGGCGAGCATCTACCGCCGCGACGGCCAGCGGACGCTGTCCGTCCTGGCGTATCCCGAGTTCGGACTTACTGCGGCCCAGGTATCGAAGCAATTCGAGCCCGCGCTGGCCCATTTGGCCGCGAGCATGCCGCCGGGCTACGATCTTGAATTTGGCGGCGAGAGCGAGCAGCGCCACGAAGCGGAAGCCAACCTGCTCGACAAATCCATCTACACGTTCTGCATTATTATTCTCCTGCTGGTCGCGCAGTTTCATTCGTTTGCGCTGGCCGGGCTAATCCTGGCCGTGATTCCGCTGTCGCTCGGCGGAGCGATGGTTGGCTTGTGGCTCACCGGCTATCCGCTCAACTTCATGGCCATCATGGGCATGATGATGCTGGTGGGCGTGATGGTCACGAATGCCATCATCCTCGTCGAACGATACGAGGAGCGTCGCAGCGCCGGCGAGCCGATGCGGCAACTCGTGATCGACGGCACGCACGATCGCACGCTGCACGTCGTCGTCACCTCAGTGAACACGATTGCCGGTTTCATCCCGCTGGCCCTCTCGCATTCACCGCTCTGGCCGCCGCTGGCGATCGCCATCATCGGCGGGCTGACGATGTCGACCGTCATCTGCCTCGTCGCATTGCCGGCCGGCTATTTGCTGGTCCGCCGCCCGCCGAGCCCAGCCCCATTACAAACGGCGTAGCGCCGAGTCGTTCGTCGAAAGGAATCCGATGCAGAAGTCGCTGGACGCCAAACTGGCCCACATCGCCGCTGATTCCAAGTGCACCGATTTCATTCTCGCCGACGCCAAGGATGCCGACATGGCCTTTGGCATCGCGGCGCCCGGCAAACGGGATCACAGGGAGGATGGCACGGCCTATCGCAGCCTCCAGGAATTCCGCGACCAGATTCGCGCCATCGTCGAGCAGCAACTCGTCGACATCATGCTGATGAGCGTCAGCACGAGCGACGTGCTCGCGGTCCGCGAACGACTCTTCGACGACAGCCGGGTCACGCCGGCCATTCGGGCCAACGACACGACCGACATCTGGCTGGCCGGCAGCCAGGCCGCGTATGGCAGTCAGCCGTCGCTGCCGTTCCGCACCGCGCTGCTGGATGAAGCAATGGAAACAAACGGCAGTCGGCCGTTTACGCTTCGTCGGCCGTCGGTGAGCTTGGGTCTATATTCGATCACGCTGAACAACGACGCGGCTCTAGACCGTGCCACGCTGGCCGCGTATCGCGAATTTCGCGAGGAGGCCCGCGAGTACGACTTTCGCCACTTCCTTGAAGTCTTTCCGCCAAACGCGCCGGTGCAGCCCGTCGCCGACGTGCCGCGATTCGTCAACGACAGCATCGCGCGGCTCTCCGCCGGAATTGGCTCCGCCACGCGGCCGTTGTTTTTGAAAATGCCCTATTTCGGTCCCGCCGCGCTGGAGCAGCTCGTGTCCTACGACAGCTCCCTGGTAGTCGGCATCCTCGGCGGCTCGGCCGGCACCACGTACGATGCGTTTCAGATGCTCTGGGAAGCAAAAAAATACGGCGCCCGCGCGGCCCTCTTCGGCCGCAAAATCAACAACGCGGAGCATCAACTCTCGTTCGTCGCGCAGCTCCGCGCGCTGGCCGACGGGCACATCGAGCCCGCGGAAGCCGTGCGGGCGTATCACGCGGAGCTGGAAAAGCTGCGAATCGTGCCGCAGAGATCGCTGGCGGACGACCTGATTCTCACGGCGGCATCAGCAATGTAATGCAGCGTGACTCCGCGCTTGCGTTGAGCCACAATCCCAACGGGATTGCATCTTCCCGCGAGCCGGCGGGTTTATCCCGCCGGGACAAGTTCGCCACGGCGAATCCGCTGCGGCGGACGCGGCGCTCGCCGTCATCCCTGCTTGCGGCGCTATCGTGCGTTATTCGGCGGCTTGCTGCTGAGCCACGAGGTTCAGCTCCGACGCAATACTGGTGAGCTTTTCATCCGTTTCCTTCTCCTCGGCGAGCGTCGTTTCCAACAGCTCGACGGCCTCGTCCATTCCGAGCAGCTTTGCGTACTCAACGAGGCAGCCGTAGGAAGCGATTTCGTAGTGCTCTACTTTCTGGGCGCCGCAGATTAAAGCCGCGTCCAATGCAGGGCTCGGTTCTTCCTCTTTAATGAGCTCGTCACCTTCCTTGATGATGCCCTCGATTCCGGGGCAGTGTTTGCCGCGGGCCGCCTTGTCCATGCTTTCGAAGATGGTCTCCAATCGGCCAACTTGCTCCTCCGTCACGCTGCGATGCTCTTCGAAAGCGGCTTGGAGCTCTTCACTTTCCGCAGCCTTCGCCATTTTCGGCAGCGCCTTGAGAATTTGCCGCTCGGCATCCAGGATGTCCTTAAGCTCGTGGACGAAAAGGTCTTCTAAATTTGTGATGGCCATCTTCGTTTCTCCTTGTCTTGATTCCCGAGTATATGTTTCGTGCTTAGACCAAATGTAAAAGCCATGGCACATTGGATGCGGGGAGCAAAAGTTATACCGCTTCTTCTCCGAGCGGCTTCAGACAAAACGTCGCGGCGTGAAAGACAACGATGAATCCGTCGTCCATTCATTACGATGCGGCCATCGTGGCGGCGGCCGAAGGCGCGACGGCGGGGGTGGCCATGAACAAGGCCCTGCAAAAAGACGATCAGAGCGCGGTCGGGCCGTGACTGGTTCATTGCGCAATCACCCAACCGATCCGCTGCACCCGCCAATCCTTGTGTTGAAAGGATTGATCTTCCTCGAGGTCTAAAGCGTTTTTCAGGTTGGTGTGCCACTGCTTGCGGCGCGCCGAATTGCGTTCTTGTGTAGTTCGGCACTGCTCGCCGTTAAGAAATCGCGGTCCGTGGGAGGCAAGCAGTGCGGAGTCGAGTAGAAGCGCCCCTTCGTCCGCCGCGAGCAGTGGCACACCGCGGACACATCAAATTGAAAACCGCTCTAATTTGTCGCTGTTGGATTGCATGTTCTCTCCTTCCGCCAATAAAAAAGGGCTCAGAACTTTCGCTCTGAGCCCTGTCAGCAAAACCAGTACCGGAGGAGGGACTTGAACCCACACGCCCTTGCGGGCACTGGATTTTGAGTCCAGCGCGTCTGCCAATTCCGCCACTCCGGCGCGTCTTATAAGAGTATCCGGAAGCAGGCCGAAGGCAAAGGGCACGTAGGCGAGTCTCTCCGAGACTCGCCGGAATCGCGTCTCGGAGAGAGACGCGGCTACGTGCTATGCCCGGCAGCCGATCTCCAGCGGCGGCGCGTCCTGATGTTTGTACGTGATGAAATACTCGCGGTGGCCAAGGCGCTCGGGCTTCGTGAGCGTGCCGCTCGCCACGTCGATGACAATCGCCATCAACTCATCGGCCAGCGCGTCGAGCGTACGTTCGCCCGTCAGCAGGCGGCCGGCGTTGAAATCGATGTCCTCAGTGAGTTTTCGATACGTCTCGTTGTTCCCGGTGATTTTCACCAGCGGTGCGATCGGCGAGCCGATCACGCTGCCGCGGCCCGTGATGAACAGAATGATGTGGCTGCCGGCGGCGATGAGGTCCATGATGCCCTCGGTGTCGTTCGGGTTCGTGTAGCCGAACTGCATGAAGTGCGGGTCGGGGACGCTGTCGAGCAGCCACAGGCCGGGACCGGGAAGCGGCTGGGCGACTTTGATGACTCCTTGAATCGGCCGAGAGCCACACTTCGAGAACGCGCCGAGGCTTTTTTCCTCAATGGTCGTGAGGCCGCCGGCGAAGTTGCCCGGCGAGATGGAGCACTGCCGCACACCGCGGCAATATTCGACCGCCTTATCGTAGGCGGCGGCCAATTGCTCGCGCGCCGCGCCGTTGGCGGCGCGGTCGACGAGCACCTGCCGCAGGCCGATCATCTCGACAATCTCCTCGAAAATCGCCGTGCCGCCGGCGTCGACGAGGCGATCGAACAATCGCCCCACTGCCGGGTTGCCGGCGATGCCTGATGTGGCATCGGAACCGCCGCATTCGGCCCCGAGCACCAGATCGCGAACCGACATGTCGACACGCGGAGTCTCGGCGAGCTCGGCGCGCAGCCGGGCGACAATCGCCTTCCCTTTTTCGATACTGCTGGCGGTGCCGCCGGTTTGTTGAATGTAAAACCAATCGGCGAGCCGGCCCGATTCGCGGACCCGCGCCGCAATCTGCTCCGGCTGCGTGTACTCGCAGCCGAGCCCGACGGCCAGCACCGCGCCCACGTTTGGATGGCGTGCCAATGCGAGCATCAGCCGGATGGCGTAGGCGTTGTCGTAGCAGCCGGGAAAGCCGATCACATGCGTGCCCGGCTCGCCGGCCGCAACGGCATGCGCGACGTGACTCGCACATTCCACGGTGTAGATCACGAGCACCACATTCCGCACGCCCTTGCGGCCATCCGTGCGCAAGTATCCCTGCCACGTCGTATTGTTAAGCGCGTGATTCACTTCAACTCCATCACACATAGCGAGTGTCTGTCGGCGCGCCGCTGTGCGGATCGAGCGTGTGTGACCGCTCGTCGAGTCCGCTGCGGCAGTTGTGTGTGTGCACCCAGGCGCCGGCGGCGATTGGGGACGTTGCAACACCGATGGCCACGCCGTATTTCAGCAGCGCTTCCCGTTCCGCAATGGGCCGCAGCGCTAGTTTATGTCCCTGGCTAATTGGTTCCTGCGCCGTTACCAGAGCACCATCGCCCGACCCCAAAATCTCAATCCGCCCCGGCTCGATGTTGGCTAAAGCGACCGCGACGTTGTCGTCCGCGTGAAGCCGCAAGGCTCGTGGCCGCGGCGCTGAGCCGGTGACTTTATTGGATGACTGTTGCATTTTGAATCTTGAAGCGAAGCGGCAGCCGCCTTCGATTATAACGTTTTTGAAAGCTGCCGCCTAAGCAGGCTTGTCTCGCGCTCACCGTAGAATGTTCCCGCTCCAAGCAGTATAACGGAGGCAGCTTGCCGACGGATCATGATATTTAGCCACCATAATTCTCTGCGAGGAGCCATGCCGCAATGGGTTTGAACGTTAAATCGGCCGATTCATGTCAGTTCGACCTCGTGGCATTGGGGGAGTGCATGATCCGGCTCTCGCCTCCGGCGCATGGGCGGATTGAGTTTGCTCCGCAGCTCGAAGTCTGGGTCGGCGGCGGCGAATACAACGTTGCCTACGCGCTGGCGCGGCTCGGCCTGCGAACCGGCTGGGTCGGCGGACTGAACACGTCGCCGATGGGTCGCATCATCGCCAACCACGCGCGGGCTGTCGGCATGGACATCTCGCAGGCCGTCACGCGCAAATACGACGGCGTCGGCAAGGCGGACCGCATCGGCCTCAACTTTACGGAAGTGGGGCACGGCAAGCGGGCATCAGTGACGCTTTACGACCGCGGCCATTCCGCCACCGCGGGCATGAAGCCGGGCGAAGTCGACTGGCGCACCCTGTTCGGCAAGCGCGGCGTTCGCTGGCTGCACACCGGCGGCATCTTCGCCTCGCTGTCGGACAACACGCGCAAGGTCGTGGCCGAGGCGGTGAAGGCGGCCCACGAAGCGGGCACGATTGTCAGCTATGACCTGAATTTTCGCTCCAAGCTGTGGTCTTCCCAGGAAGCCATCGCCACCACCAAGCCGCTCGTTCCCTACATCGATTGCCTGATCGGCAACGAAGAAGATTTTCAGAAAGTGCTCGGCTATGACGTGGAAGGCGTAGACGTCGAAAAAGGCGAGCTCGACACCACCGCGTTCAAAGCGATGGTCAACCGCGTCGTGAAAGATCATCCGAACGTGAAGGTGGTCGGCACGACGCTGCGCGGCGTGAAGTCGGCGCTCATCAACGATTGGTCGGCGATCATGTGGCACGACGGCGCCTTCTACGACGGTCCGTCGTTTCGCGACCTGGAAATTGAGGACCGCGTCGGTGGCGGCGACGGTTTTGCGTCTGGCTTTGCGTATGGCTTTCTTACGGGCCGGCCTCCGCAGGAGTGCGTCAATCTCGGCGTCGCCCACGGCGCCTTGCTGATGAGCACCCGCGGCGATACGAGCCAGATCACGCTCGATGAGCTCATGCACGTCGCCGGCGGCGGCTCGGCGCGGATCAAGCGGTAACTGTAAGGATGCGGGATTCAGGATGCAGGGGGCAGGGAATCATACGACTCTGCTCCCAGCATCCCGCATCCTGCATCCCGCATCCTTTTATTATCCATTGCTGCTGTGATTGAACTCGACAGAAAATTGACGCCGATCGATCTGGTGCCCGCGCTCGAGCGCTTCTGGGCGCGGTCGGCGGAGTGTATTGCGGCGGTCGAGAAGAGCTGTCCGCCGGGCGCCGCATCGCCGGTGTTCACTGTCAAAGGCCGCTACACCGCCAAAGGCTGGACCGAGTGGACGCAAGGCTTTCAGTTCGGCTCGGCGCTGCTGCACTTCGACGCTACCGGCGATGCGCGGTTCCTCGAACTCGGGCGCGAGCGGACCGTGAGCGTGATGGCGCCGCATCTGACGCATATCGGCGTGCATGACCACGGCTTCAACAATGTCAGCACCTACGGCAACCTCTGGCGGCTGATGAACGAAGGGCGGCTGCCGGAAGATCGCTGGCAGCGCCGGTTTTATGAGCTGGCATTGAAAGTCAGCGGCGCCGTGCAGGCCGCGCGCTGGTCGAAGACCTCCAACGGCACGGGATACATCTGCTCGTTCAACGGCCCGCAATCGCTGTTTGTCGATACGATGCGCACCCTCCGCTCGCTCGCGCTGGCGCATCAGCTCGGCCACGTGCTGATGGGAGAGCGCGACGAGCCAATTAGCTTGCTGCAGCGACTGGTGGAGCACGCGTCGAACACCGCCCGCTACAACGTATGCTACGGTGAACAGCGCGACATTTACGACGTGGCCGGCCGAACGGCTCACGAGAGTATTTTCAACACCAACAGCGGCGACTATCGTTGCCCGTCGACGCAGCAAGGCTATTCGCCTTTCAGCACGTGGACCCGCGGACTCGCGTGGGCGATGCTGGGTTTCGCGGAGGTGCTGGAATGGCTTGAGACTCGCTCGGACGACGAACTGGCCACGGTCGGCGGACGCGACCTAGTCGAAGCGGTGCTGTTGAAAGCGGCCCGCGCGACGTGCGACTTCTATATCCGCGAGACCCCTACGTGCGGCGTGCCGTATTGGGATACCGGCGCGCCGGGGCTCGCGCATCTCGGCGACTACAAAAACCGTCCTGCCGATCCATTCAACGACTACGAGCCCGTCGACAGTTCCGCTGCCACGATCGCCGCGCAAGGCCTGTTGCGGCTGGGCCACTTCCTGGTGCACACCAAGGGTGAAACGGTTCCCGGCGTGCGGTATGTTGAAGCGGGCTTGGCGATCGTCCAAACGCTGCTGGATGCGCCGTACCTGTCGACCGAGCCGCAGCACGAGGGCCTCATTCTGCACTCGGTGTACCACCGGCCCAACGGCTGGGATTACGTGCCGCCGGGCCGCAAGGCGCCGTGCGGCGAGTCGAGCATGTGGGGCGACTACCACGCCCGCGAAGTCGCGCTGTACGTCGAGCGACTCGCCGAAAACGCACCCTATTACACCTTCTTCGGCCCGGTAATATCCTGAACGCTGGCCAGATCAATTTAGAACTCACGCAAAGGCGCTAAGGCGCGACGAAAGGAAAGGGTAACCCAACCTTTGCGCCTTCGCGCCTTTGCGTGAGACTCTTTTTGTTGCGATGATAGATTGAACTCAGATAGGACAGATTAAGTGGCCAAACATGCCAAACGTGTTGCGCTAGTGACCGGCGGCAGCCGCGGGATTGGGCTGGGGATCGCCGAAGCGCTGGCGGATAGCGGCTTCAATCTGGCCATCAATGGCGTCCGCGAAGAATCCCAGGTGGCCGACGTGCTCGCCGACCTGGGCCGCCGGGGCGCGGAAGTCCATTATTGCTGCGGCGATGTCGGGCGCACCTCCGACCGGCAGGCAATGATCGACAGTGTGCGGGCGCGATTCGGACGGCTCGACGTGCTGGTGAACAACGCCGGCGTCGCGCCCACAGTGCGGGCCGATATCCTCGACGCCTCGGAGGAGAGCTTTGACCGGGTCCTAGGAATCAATCTCAAAGGCCCGTATTTCCTGACGCAGCTGGCGGCTCGCTGGATGATGGAACAGCGCCAGGCCGATGCGTCGTTCAATGGCGTGATCGTGAACATCTCGTCCGTCAGCGCCACGGAAGCTTCGATCAATCGCGGCGACTATTGCATCAGCAAGGCGGGCATCGCGATGGCGACGCAGCTCTGGGCCCATCGGCTCGCCGAGTTCGGCATTGCAGTGTATGAGGTGCGGCCCGGCATCATTCGCACCGACATGAGCGCGCCCGTTGCGGAAAAATACGATCGGCTCATCGCCGGCGGCCTGACCGTCGAAAACCGCTGGGGCATGCCGCAAGACGTCGGCCGCGCCGTCGCCATGCTCGCCCGCGGGGAGCTGACGTACGCCACCGGCAATGTGCTGAACATCGACGGCGGCTTAACACTCCGACGACTTTAGGCCTTCTGATCTTGCATCAGTGAACGAAGCGCCTGATTGACTGCTTCGTCGGTGGGAAACGCAGCACGAACTTCCGGAGCTAGCCGTGCCAGGTTCGTGCCGGCCTTATAGCGCTCCAGATATTTCCCTCGCACTCCTCCCTGAAGCTTTGAGAGGTCATATTCCGCACGCAGATCGTCGTCGTCAGACATCTCGTGATCCTTCTTCATATGCTTTTCTCTCACCGCGTGTTGCTCGCCGAGCGCTTATTATCCGTATGCGGTCGTCGCGGTCGGTGTGCGAAACCACAAGCAATTCCCCCGCCTCAGAATGACCAAAAGTCAAGAACCGGTCCTCATCTTGAGAGCGATCAGGATCATAATAAAGTCATTGCGAAAGGGTCGCCAAATATAGTTGCCGCTTCATCAAATGAAACGCCATGTTTGAGAATATTGTGGGCTGCCTTCCGATCGTCCCATTCGAACTCCATGTAAATCTATCCTATCCTTGGCACTCGCTCTAAACAAGTTATCCTCCTCAAGGCTGCTATTTTCAGTATTCGTCGTATGGCATAATGCGATGAATGCATCGCAACCAGTAATCAGAGAAATAGATGGCTGACATTCTCGAGCGCATTGCCGAATTGAAGCTCATCCCGATGGTCGTCATCGACAAGGCCGAGCATGCGCGGGCGTTTGGCGACGCGCTCGTCAGCGGCGGATTGCCGGTCGCCGAGATCACGTTTCGCACGCCGGCCGCTGAATCGGCGATCCGCGCGCTGGCCCAGCGCGGCGATTTGCTGGTCGGCGCGGGGACCATTTTGACCACCGAGCAGGCCGAGCGGGCGATCGACGCGGGCGCTCAGTTCCTGGTCGCTCCCGGGACTAACCCAAAAGTTGTGGAGCACGTCCTCAAGCGGGGCGTTTTGATGGTACCTGGCGTCATTACGCCGAGTGAGATTGAACTCGCCATGTCCCTCGGCGTTACAACACTAAAATTCTTTCCCGCCGAAACTATGGGCGGCGTTGCCACGTTGAAGGCCTTGGCCGGCCCGTATCCCGACGTGCGCTTCATTCCCACCGGCGGCATCACGCCCGACTTATTGCCGAATTATCTGAATTTGCGCTCGGTCGTGGCTTGCGGCGGGTCGTGGCTCGCGCCGCGCGACCTGTTGGCCGCCGGCAGATTCGACGCGATCGCCCGGCTGGTTGAGCAGGCCACAAAAATGCTCGCCGCGCCGCCTGACTTGGCCACATGAGGTCGGCCGGCGATCGTTCACTCTTCCTCGTCGGACTCATCGAGCTGCTGCCGGCCGGTGTCGCCCTTGCCTTCCTTGATTGCCTTCCGGGCCGCAGCCGCGAGCTTGCGGTAGTCCCGGCGGATGTGTTCGATCTCGGCCTCGTCCAGCTCCTCGAGATCCAGCAGCGCGTTGTGGGCGCCTTTCATTGCGCGAATCAATTCGTCCAATTTCGTCTGCATTGCGCCTGTGTCACGATTCTGCGTGTTCTGAATCAAAAACACCATCAAGAACGTGACGATGGTCGTGCCCGTGTTGACGACCAACTGCCACGTGTCGCTGAAGCCGAAGAAGGGCCCAGTAATTGCCCAAACGACGATGACAGCCACGGCCAGGCCAAACGCCGAGGGGCGGCCGGCCATGTGGGCAGTCCACTTGGCGAAAAGAGTAAATAGGTGCTGGATATGTTTCATCCTTCAGGCCTCGACGACAAGTGCCAACTGTCTAGTGCCTCATCGTCGGCACGCGCCGACGCTGTACAAGCCGACATCAATCGATTATGGCAGCGGACGAGCCTGCGCGAAAGTGACGGGGTCGCCTGACGTTGAAAAAATCTCCACGGTGTGCACACTTAATGTATGGCCATTGATCCCATCTGCGGTATGACGGTGGACGAACGAACGGCGATCTCCGCCGAGCGTGACGGCGAGACGTTCTATTTCTGCAGCGAGCACTGCCGGCGAAGATTCCTGGCTGGAGAAGAAGGTCAGCCACACGGCGAGCACCACGCTCCGGATCTTGTGACCTTTGCGGCTCCGCCTCCTCCCGCGCCCACCGGAAAGATAATCTACACCTGCCCGATGCACCCGGAGATCGAGCAGGACCGGCCCGGCTTCTGCCCGAAGTGCGGCATGGCCTTGGAGCCGAAGACCGCCACGGCAGAGGCGGACGAGAGCGAGGTCGCCGCGGCGACCGACATGACGCGGCGATTCGGGGTGGCCGCGGCACTCTCAGTGCCGCTGCTGGTACTCGCGATGCTGCCGATGCTCGGCATCCCACTCCATGATTGGCTCTCGGCACGTGCAGCTCGCTGGTTGGAGCTCGCCCTAGCCACGCCGGTCGTGCTGTGGGCGGGCTGGCCGCTCCTGGTGCGTGGCTGGCGATCGCTCGTCTCGCGCAATCTGAACATGTTCACGCTGATCGCGATCGGTGTCATGGCCGCCTATAGCTACAGCGCGCTTGCCGTTTTGTTCCCGCAGGCGATCCCCGCAGCTTTTAAGCATCACGGCCAACCGGAGGTGTATTTCGAGGCGGCCGCCGCGATTGTTGCGCTCGTGCTGCTCGGCCAGGTGTTGGAGCTAAGGGCACGGCAGCGGACCGGCGGCGCGATCCGCGAGCTGTTGGCACTTTCGCCTCAAACGGCCCGCATCGTCCGCGATGGCCAGGATACGGTCGTTCCGCTGGCACATGTTCATGTCGGCGACACGCTCAAGGTGCTGCCGGGCGAGCGCGTGCCGGTCGACGGCGTGGTTGTTTCCGGCCGCAGTGCCGTGGATGAGTCGATGCTCACGGGCGAGTCGATTCCAGTCGTCAAAGCGCCGGGCGACGAGGTGATCGGTGGCACCGTCAATCAAACGGGCGCGTTTGTGATGCGCGCCGAGCGCGTGGGCGCCGAGACGGTATTGGCTCACATTGTGAGCATGGTCGCCGAGGCGCAGCGGAGTCGAGTGCCAATCCAGCGGCTCGCCGATGTGGTGGCAAGCTGGTTCGTGCCCGCCGTCCTGCTGGTGGCCGTGGTCACGTTCATCGCTTGGGCACTTTGGTCGCCGCTCGAGCCGCGGATGGCCTCTGCCCTGGTGAACGCCGTGGCCGTGCTGATCATCGCCTGTCCCTGCGCGCTCGGCCTGGCGACGCCGATGTCGATCATGGTGGCGATCGGACGCGGCGCGAGGGAGGGCGTGCTGGTGAAAAACGCCGCAGTGCTCGAGATCATGGAAAAAGTCGACACGATCATCGTCGATAAAACGGGCACGCTCACCGAAGGTCGGCCGCGGCTTACGGAATGTGTGCCGGACGGCGGGTACCACGAAAACGAGCTGCTGCGCTTGGCCGCGTCGGTCGAGCAGAACAGCGAGCATCCGATCGGCCGCGCGATCGTGGAGGCGGCGCGCGAGCGCGGTTTGGCATTGTCCGACGTGCAAGAGTTTCAATCGGTCACCGGCGGCGGCGTGCTGGGAATCGTCGACGGCAAAACGATTCTTGTCGGCACGCCCGATTTCTTGCGCGAGCAGGGCGCTCGATCAAACGAAGCACTCGTCGAACGAGCCGCAGAGCTTCAGCGGGAGGGACGGACCGTCGTCTTTGCCGCGATCGACGGCAACGTGGCCGGCGTGTTGGCCGTCGCCGACCCCGTCCGATCTTCCACGCCGGAAGCGATCGCCGCGTTGCATCGGCTTGGCCTGACGATTCTCATGATGACCGGCGACAACGAACGCACGGCCAATGCAGTCGCACGGCAGCTTGGGATCGATCGAGTGGAAGCGGGCGTGAAGCCGGACGAGAAGTTCCGCCGTGTCGAGGCGCTGCGGGCGGCGGGCCACGTCGTCGCCATGGTCGGCGACGGCATCAACGACGCCCCCGCTCTCGCGGCCGCCGACGTCGGCATCGCCATGGGAACCGGCACCGACGTGGCCATTCAAAGCGCCGACGTCACGCTCGTCAAAGGCGACCTCCGCGGCGTCGTGCGGGCCCTGCAGCTGAGCCGCAAAACAATGCGCAACATCCGGCAGAACCTGTTCTTCGCGTTCATTTACAATCTGCTCGGCGTGCCCATCGCGGCCGGCGTGCTGGTGCCAATCTTCGGCACGTCGGCCCTTCTGAATCCGATGATCGCCGCCGCGGCAATGAGCTTCAGCAGCGTCTCCGTGATTGGGAATGCCCTGCGGCTCCGCGCTACGACGCTGAGTTGAAAGGTTATTCCGGCCCTCGACTCTTGACCCTCGACTCTCCGCTTTTTCAGCACGCCCGGCAGGATTCGAACCTGCGACCTGCGGATTAGAAGTCCGCTGCTCTATCCAGCTGAGCTACGGGCGCAAATGCTTTATAGGACAACTACTTGTGTAATTCTCTGTTTTCTCGCCGGCACCCGCTGTACACCCGCTATCCTAAAAACCATAAGATGGCACCCGCGCGGCGCTAACCGCGGGATGACTTGACACCACCTACCTACACGTTTTACGACTGGACGTAGTGCGGTGGCTCATTCTACTCGACTTGCCAAGCTCAAGAAACCGCGACGCGACTTTCCGCTGTTTCCCATGCCCGCGGCTATTGGGCAAAGAAAGTACGCGGCAAGCACTGCTACTTCGGCAAGGTTGCTGACGATCCCAGCCAGTAGGCACTTCGGAGGATTCGCGATGCCCATCGACACCACGCGACGCAGGTTCCTGCAGGCGGTCAGTGTCGGCGCGGCAATTTTCAAATTGGGCTCCTCGGCGTTCGCCGACGACCAACCGATCCAGGGAATCGAAGACGCGGCACCGGATCTCGACACTTCAAAGGACTGGAAGCCAATCTCCGACCGCAAGATTCGCGTCGGCCTCGTCGGATACGGCGTGTGCAGGTTTGCGGCGGCGTTCGGTTTCCAGGACCATCCCAATGTCGAAGTCGTCGCCGTCACTGATCTCATTCCTGAGCGCTGCGCCGGCCTGGCCAAGTCAACTCGGTGCGCCAAGACCTTCCCGTCGCTGGAGGAGCTGGTCAAGGAGGACACCATTGAGGCCGTCTTTGTGGCCACCGATGCGCCCAGCCACGCACGGCATTGCATCGAGGTGCTCAAACACGGCAAGCACGTGGCCTCGGCCGTGCCGGCGTGCTTCGGGAGTTTGGAAGAAGCCGACCAGCTCTTCGAGGCCGTGAAGAACGCAGCTCCACTGAAGTACATGATGTTCGAGACCTCTTATTACCACGCCGAACTGAATGCGATGCGGCAGATTTATAATGCGGGCGGGCTCGGCCAACTCGTCTACGCCGAAGGCGAGTATTACCACTATATGGCCGAGCCGATCGACTCGTACAAAGGCTGGCGCATCGGCCTGCCGCCGCAGTGGTATCCGACCCATTCCAACGCTTACTATATTGGGGTAACCGGCGGCAGCTTTTCGGAAGTCTCCTGCATGGGCATCCGCAGCCGGATCGCGCACCTCAGGCCGGAGAACAACCGCTATAAGAACCCGTTCGGCACCGAGATTGCCCTATTCCGCACGAGTGAAGACGGAATGGCGCGGATGGCCGTCAGCTGGGACACGCCGGGCGTCGGCGGCGAGATGGGGCGCATCCGAGGTCAGCAGGGCTCGTTCTACGGCAAGTACGAGGGCCTCCAGCAGGAACTTCCCGACACCCGGCGTCCGCCGCTTCCGCCAACGGTCCGACCGGGCGGCCATGGTGGATCGCACGGATATCTCATGAACGAATTCGTGGCCGCGATTCTGGAAGATCGCCAGCCGCTGGTCGACATCGCCCAGTCGCTGAACATGACTGTGGCCGGGATCGTAGCACATCAGTCGGCGCTAAGGGATGGAGAGCTGATGAAGATCCCGCAGTATCGGGTGTAGCGTCTCCATGCGTATCTCAACCATCTGCGGTGCACGGGCCAGTTCCCTCGGGTTGGCGGCGTATCCCGACCAGGATCCTCGATGTATTCGGCGGGCCTTGGAATCCGGCGTCAACTTCTTTTTCTTTTACAGTCCGGGGCATAAACTGTTTGTCGAAGGACTCAAGCGCGTTGTTCGGGACCGACGCGACGAAATCTTTCTGGCCAGCGGCAGCGGATCGCGCACGAACAGCGGTCTGCAGGCTGCCCGTCGTAGGATCCTCTCCGCTGTTGGGACGGAGATGATCGACATCTTTTTCGCCGAATACATACATCCCGGCGACAATGCTGAAGCGGTCTTCGACAGTGATGGTGTCCTTGACGAATTACAGCAATGGAAAACGAACGGCTGGATCCGCTTCGTAGGCGCTAGCGCGCACGACCGAAAGCTGGCCAGACGGCTGGCAAAAGATTCCCGAGTCGATATTCTGATGCACCGCTTCAACATGGCCCACCGCAAAGCTGCTACCGAGGTCTTTCCAGCGGCAAGTGAGACACAAACTCCGGTGATCGCCTTTACGGCAACGCGTTGGGGGACGCTATTCAAGCCGCATCCAGCGTGGCCCGATCCGCCGCCGGCGGCCGCGGATTGCTATCGGTATTGCCTGGCACAACCGGCTGTGCATCTTGTACTCACCGCGCCGAAGTCCATCGGGGAGTTGGATCAAAATCTCGCTGTCCTGAAAGCGCCGCCGATGAACGATGACATTCGCCGGCATTGGGAGCGCTACGGAGATATCATCTACAAGAATGGTGGCGGGCGGACGCACGAGTACGAATCGCGTTGGCCTTGAGGCTTTGATGAACGACTGCTGCTGCCGGAAAGGCGATCGAAATTGGGAACACGCCGCATTAGTATCTGAAGGCGGAGGCCTTCCAGAATGAATCGCGATGACGCCTACAAGCTTGTTTGTGAATTCACGCAAAGTGTCAGCCTGCGAAAGCACATGTTGGCCGTTGAGGCGGCCATGCGGGCGTATGCGAGGCGATTTGGAGAAGACGAAGATAAGTGGGGCATCGTGGGCCTGCTCCACGATTTTGATTATGAGCGCTGGCCAAGCGCGCCAGATCATCCGCTGAAAGGCGCTGCCGTATTGGCCGAGCGAGGGTATCCAGAGGACGTGATCTACGCCATTAAATCGCACGCCGATTACCTGCTCGATTGCCCGCGAGTGTCGTTGCTGGACAAGTCGCTCTACGCGTGCGATGAGCTGGCTGGTTTTTGCACCGCTGTCGCGCTGGTGCGACCCGAAGGCATCCACGGCATGAAAGCCAAGAGCGTGCGCAAGAAAATGCAGCAGAAGAGTTTCGCCGCCAACGTCAGCCGCGATGACATAGTGCGCGGCGCGGAGGATTTAAGCGTTGAGCTGAACGAACACATCCAATTTGTCATCGACGCGATGGTGGGCATCGCCGACGAACTAGACCTTAACGGCGACCATGCTGAATAGGATCCTGAGGCTGTAGTCCCAGCCACGGTCACGAAAGCATCGGTTGGCTTAATTCGCCCTCATCGTCGCGGTACACTCACAGCTATATAATCACATTTTCCAGACTGAGCCTTTCCATACGCGGGGGTGGTGCAGCACCGCGATTACGCACGATAATCTAACGAACGCCATGCAACCCAAGAGGAAAGCCATCCATGACATCCCTGGCAGTCGCACTTAAAGATGAAATCCGACGGTTGGCTCGCAAAGAGGTCAGGCAGCAGACGGGTTCGACCGCCCAAGCGGTAGCACGATTTCGGCGCGAGATTGCTCACCTGAAACGGCAGACCCATGAACTCGAAAAGAAGCTTGCTTTCTTAGAATCGCAGGAACGCAAACGGCTTAAGGCACCAGAGCCCGTTGAAAGCGTGGACGAGAGTGCCCGGTTTTCGGCCCGTTCCGTCCAAGCCCAGCGGCGAAGAACGGGTTTGTCTGCCGCCGACTACGCCCGGATGGTGGGGGTGTCGGCACTGACGATTTACAATTGGGAGCAGGGCAAGACCCGAGCGAGGAAGGAACAACTCGCAGCTTTGGTTGCGCTGCGAGGCATCGGAAAGCGGGAAGCGCAAGCGAAGTTGGAGCTGCTCAACAACGGTTCCAAGAAAGCCTCGTCCAAATCCCGGCGGGCACGCCGCAAGTAGATTTTAAGTCGCTCATTGAATGGGCGTGGCAGGTCCCGAACAGTTGCCCAGGTAGTCCGCTTCGAAGCTACTCGTTGACTCCGCGATTGGTTTCAATTTTGCACGCGACGCTTAAAGAATTAGGTCCGAGCACCACTGGCAGGAGAATTTCCATGCGCACATTAGTCGCAATCGGCGTCGTTATCGCGATCACGTTCGGCTCTTTCCCCTCGGACGTGCCAGCCCAAGAAGGCACTGCCGAGCAAATCGGCGAGCGGATAGACCGCGGATTGGAACAGCTTGGCCGCGAGGTGCGGAAAAAATGGGGCGAGATTCGGCAGTCGATCAACGAACTGGGTGTGCAGGGGAGAGTGTATAGTCGCCTCCGCTGGGATAAGGCGATCGCCACCGAGTCGATCGACATTGAGGTTCAGGAGAAAAATGTCGTCGTCCTGACCGGCGTCGTACGGGACGAGGAGACGCGGCGCAGAGCCGTTCGACTGGCCGGCGACACGGTGGGAGTCGGAGAGGTCGTGGATCGACTTCAAATCGACTCTTCACGTCGGGAACGATCGACGACACGAGTCGATTAGCCAGATCGACGCTTCCTTAATTCGGCCTGTTCCTTCCTGTGTTCGCCTGCTGCGTGAAAAACTTCACATCGACGTCAGCGGGCTGGGGCTGCTTCACCCTCAATGAAGCCGTGTCGCCAAAGCACTTTTGCTCCTTCGCCAACAGCAGCAGCATCTCGCGGACCTTCTCGGCGCGACCCGGGTCTTCGGCAAGATTGTCCAGCTCGTGCGGGTCATCGTGCACGTTGAACAATTGTGTCACGTCGACTTGAGGATAGCGAATCAACTTCCAGTCGTCTTGGCGGACGGCCCGCTGTACCTGGCGGTACGCGAGGAAAACCGTGTCCCGCACCCCCTCGCTTCGTCCCCGCATGACCGGCACAAGGCTCTGCCCATCCAGATCACTCGGCGCTCCGGCTCCGACCAGGTCGGCCACGGTCGGAAAGATGTCGAACAGATATATGAATGAATCACTACGGCCTTTCGGGATCCCCGGCCCGGCTATAAGGAGGGGTGACTTCATGCTGTGCTCATAGAGGTTCTGCTTGCCAAAAAGCCCGTGGCTGCCGATGGCCAGGCCGTGGTCCGACGTGAAAACGAAGATCGTGTTGTCGAATTGACCCTGCTCTTGGAGCGCTGCAAGGATTCGGCCGACATGGTAATCGATCGACGAAATGCAGGCGTAGTAGTCGTGCAGATGCTTGCGCACGACGGAGGACGTCCGCGGCCAGGGGGCGAGCTGCTCGTCGCGGATCAGCAGCTCACCATTGTTGAATGGATGGAACGGTTTGAAGTTTGGGGGCACTGGAATTTGATTGCGGTGGTAGAGGCGCATCCATTGGTTGTCGGCGACGCGCGGGTCGTGAGGCCCTTCGAAGGCGATGTACATGAACAACGGCTGCTTTCGGTCCCAGCCGGTCTGTAGAAATGCGATTGCCAAGTCAGCGGCTGCTTGCCCGGGCTGACCGGACATCCGCTCCTTTTGCTCGTCGAGATAGGTGCTGTGCTGAAAGGCCTTGTGATACTGTTGGGCCGTATTGCCGCGCTTGCCAACGTGCCAGGTCACGTAGCCGGCCCGGTTCATTACGTCGGCGAAGGTTCCCGATTCCCTCTTCGCGCCGTAGCGGTAAAGCGACATACCGCTGAGGAGCATGTGGCGAGAGGGATTGCAGACGGCGGGCACGGTCGAGCCCATGCAGTACGCGTTGCGGAAGACGAAGCCCTCAGCGGCCAGCGTATCCAAATTAGGCGTTCGGATTATTGGATTGCCCAGAGCCGCGATCGTGTCGGCACGCTGATCGTCGGTAAGCAGCAAAACCACGTTCGGCTTCTCGGCACCGTAGCACGGATATATAGCCAATGTTAGTGCCAGAGCGTGCCATGGGATAAATTGCTGGGCGGACATGGAGAGAGTCTTCACGATGTCGCGGATCACTGTTTATCTATTGCAGGTCAGCTGGCCCGCCACCGAATTGTTTCCAATACAGGTCCTTAAATGGGTTCACCTTGGGTCCTACGGCATCCTCGTTCACCAGGTACGGAGGCAGCGAGGACCACCAACGGTCATAGGCCGCGTCCAGCTCGTTGACCAGATCGGGATGCTGCTCGGCGACATCGATCATTTCGCCGGGGTCGGCCTTCACGTCGAAGAGCTGCCACATTTTCTCGCCGTGACTGTCGCAGACCAGGTGCCAGCGAGTGTTCCGCACGCTGCACCGGTCGTACTTGTAGTCATCAGGGTCGGCGCCCTTGGGCCAGCGTCCGACATGCGTGATGATGAGGCGGTTGCCCCACGCCGCCGTCGGGTTTTCGAGAAGGGGCACAAGGCTGCGGCCCTCGATCTGGGCCTTTGCTTTGTTGGATAGGATCGCCCCAGCAAGCTCGACGAGTGTCGGAAAGAAGTCGATGTGGGCCGTGAGCCGGTCGCAATCGGCGGGCTCGAGGGTGCCAGACCAGCGCCACAGGGACGATGCCCGTGTGCCGCCGAGCCACGGCGACCCCTTCGCTCCGCGCATCCCGGCGTTGTAAATGCTCACTCCGGCCGTGCCGCCGTTGTCATTCATAAAGATAATGAGTGTATTCTTCTCCAGGTCCCACCGTTTAAGACTGGCAAGCAGTCGTCCAACATTGTCGTCGATGTTGGCAATCATCCCGTAGTACTTGGCCACGTTCTCTCGCTCAACCTTGTCCTTGTAGCGCGCCTCGTCCTCGGGGCGAACCTCGAGCGGTTCATGTGGCGCATTGGTAGGAATGTAGCAGAAGAAGGGCTGCTCTTTGTGCACCTTCTCGATCCAGGACAGGGCCGCAGCGAAAAACACGTCGGTGCAGTAGCCCTGCGACTTGACGAACTTACCGTTGTGCAGGATCACCGGGTTGAAATAGGAGTTGCCCGGAGCGTCGCCGCAGCTGCCGGGGTAAGTCTGGCCGATGCCACCGGCACCGTGAATGAACATCTCATCAAAGCCGCGCCGGCTCGGCCAGCGGTCGGGCTCGTCTCCAAGGTGCCACTTGCCGAAGATGCCGGTGGCGTAACCAGCCGACTGGAGCACTTGGGCCAGGGTAACGGCGTCGGGCGTCAACCGCTCCCGTTCGAGGATGGTGTGCGTGACGCCATTCTTGAACTCGTGGCGGCCGGTCAGCAGTGCCGCGCGCGTAGGAGCGCAAGTCGGGCTGACATGGAAGTCGGTAAATCGCACCCCTTCGGCGTGTAGTCGGTCGATGTTCGGCGTTTTCAGAACCGGGTTGCCGTGACAGGACAGATCACCGTATCCCTGATCATCCGTCAGGATGAAGATGATGTTCGGCTTGCTGCCGACGATTGATGCGGCAGCGCTCCCGGGCGCAGACACGATGACGGCAACGGCGATGGTAGCGAACATGCAGCGGAACATCGTGCTTCGATGGCGATTATATATCTGCGGGAAGTCCTGCTTCTACGTCGGAGGTGTGGCGCTTCGGCTGCACCGCTCTTGTGGATTATGACTGCTCCGCTGATCGTTACAAGTGAATCTTGAGCATGATCGCTATGGCATTGCATAGCCTTTTCTTTGCTGACGTGCGTCGAGAAACGATTCCCATTCTAATATGAACTGGGCATAATTACGGTGCCGGCCGGTGTCGATGGGCAGCGTAGGCAAGGCAACGCAACGGATCATCGCCGCGAGGGACCGCCACCGGTCGGCTTTTGAAGTACAGAGGTCTTTAGCACCATGCGTCACACGTTTTTGGGTGCGCTCGAGGTTCTACCATCAGCCACAAAACCTATCAGCTTCTCGAAATGAAATGGCGAACGATCGTTACCTTCGTGATATTCGCCGGCATGGCGTGCGCATCCAACGTCGTTCTATTGGGCGACGAGATGCTGTTGTTCGACGGTAAAACCCTCGATGGCTGGACTACTCTTGACGGTCGGCCGATCATGAAGGGATGGGAGGTCGTGAACGGGATGATCCGACTCGACCCGCGTCAAGGCAGAGCGGGGCATATCATCACCAGGAGAGAATTCGGTGACTTCAAACTGTCGTTCGAATGGAAAATCGCTGCCGGCGGCAACAGCGGTTTAAAATACCGGGTGCGAAGTCACTCAGGCAAATTGTACGGTTGCGAATACCAGCTTCTGGACGACGACGGTTACGGCAAGAAGTTTTCGGCTCGGCAGAGCGCGGGCGCGCTGTATGACTTGTACGAGCCCAACAACGAAAAGCAGCTTTTGCCGGCTGGTCAGTTCAACTCCAGCCGAATTGTCGTCCAGGGCAACAAGATACAGCATTGGCTCAACGGTCGGTTAATTGTGTCGGCGACTGTCGGCGACGACGACTGGCGAAGCCGCGTGGCAGCCAGCAAGTTTGCTGATTTGAACGAGTTTGGCCAGAACAGCTACGGCAGAATCATGCTGACCGACCACGGGAGTGAAGTGTGGTTTCGCAACTTCGAATTCGAGCCGCTGTCCATGAAGGATAGGCACCATTGACATGGCCGCGTGCAGTAAAGCGGGTTATCGAAACACTAAACCTCTTCGCCTGCCCAGTATTTGTCGTGCAGACCGAGGCGCATCTTCGATTCCATCAGCGCGCTAAACAACACGGGAACGACGAACAGCGTAATCAGGGCAAAGAGCATGCCGCCGAAGACGGGCAGGGCCATTGCTTTGGCGACGTCGGCTCCACGGCCGGTGGCTAACAGCACCGGCGTGAGCGCGGCAAATGTCGTGAAGGAGGTCATGAGACAGGGACGAATCCGCTTCAGACCGGCGTCGACCACCGCATCGCGAATTTGAGAAATCGACTCGAAGCGACGGCGACGGAAAATCTGGTCCAGATACGTGGCCATCACCACTCCGTCATCCACCACGAGGCCGAAGACGGCAATGAAGCCGACCCAGATGGCGGTGTTCATCTTCACGCCGGCAATCGCCACGAGAATCATGCCACCGGCCAAGCCCACGGGAATGGCCGCAAATATAATTAGCGCGATCGGCAGACTGCGAAACTGCATGTAGATGAGAAACAGATTGATCAAGATCACCAGCGGAATGATCCACAGCAGCCGGCGATTGCTCTCGATCTGTTCGCGAAACGAGCCCACCGCCTCGACGAAGTATCCCTCCGGCAAGGCGAGACGGCCCTCGGCGCCGGCAGTCAGCGCCATTGCCTCGCGTAGCGATTGCTCGACGCTCGCGGCCGTTTCCAACGCCCCCATCAAGCCGGACGGCGAGAACATCACGTATGCCACGAGCCGGGCATTCTCGCTATTGATCTCGGGAGGTCCCCAGGTCGTGGTCATGTTGGCGAGCGTGCTTAATGGGATGGATTCACCCGCGGGAGTGACCACCGGCAAATGTTCGAGCCGGTCGATCTCATCGCGAAGCGAGCGCTCGTAGCGGACCTGCACGGGATAGCGCTCGCGGCCTTGCACCGTGCGGGTGATGTTCATTCCACCTAGGGCGGCCTCGATCACCTCGTTCACGCTCGCCACCGACATGCTATATCGGGCGGCGGCTTCCCGATCAACTTCAAACTCGACGTACGGCTGCCCCAACACGATGTCCGGATTCACCGTTTCGGCATGCACCTGCGGCAGCCGCCGCAAGTGGTCGCGTACGGCCAGCGAAGCCTCGGCCAATTCGGCCAGATCATTGCCGTGGATGCGGATGGCCATGGACGCGCGAATGCCGGACTGTAGCATCACCACACGTCCCTCGATTGGCTGCAGCGGCGATGCGCGGGTGACTCCCGGCAGCGTCGCGCGGCTATTGATGTCCTCCCAGATCATCTGCTCGGTAACGCCCGGCCGCCACTCGTGTTTTGGTTTGAGGATCACATACGTCTCGATCATCGCGGCGGGCGCCGGATCGAGCGCCGATTCCGCGCGGCCTACCTTGCCCAGCACGTTTTGCACTTCGGGAATCTGCTTGATGAGCACATCCTGCGTCTGCAGCACCTCGATTGCTTGCGACAAGCTCGCGCCCGGATAGAGGATGGGCATGTAGAACCAAGTCCCTTCGTCGAGGGCGATCCAGTCGTCGCTTTCCAGCCCGGTGAAAAGATGCTTTGCTTCGACGTAGCCGGGCAGCTCGTTCAGATCGGCGCCGAGGTAGGCGACCGCTCTTTCGATAGGCCGAAATACGGCGGACAAACCGATCCATGCACCCAGGCCCAGGACCACGACGGCAGTGGGCAGGACCAGAAACGTGAGCTTGTGCCGCAAGAACAGGCGCAGCGTCGGTTCGTAAGCTCCATGAATGAGCCGGCTGACCGGGTTCTCTTCGATCGGCCGGAGCCGTTCGCGCCCCATCATGTACCCGGTCACGAGTCCCAACATCGCGGCTAGCGTGACCATGAAAGGTCGGCCAAGCGGAAGCCAGGCATGAATCGCATCGAACCAAACGTAACCGGCGAGCAGCCCGAAGATGATCGCCATTCCCACGCCCATCAGGAGCGACTCGGCCCGGGAGCGCTGGCTGGAGCGGAGCAGAAGCCGCGCCAGCGTGGGGACCAGAAGCACCCCCACAATCAGCGCCGCCACCATCGCAAAAGTTTTGGTGTAAGCCAGGGGCGCAAAGAGCTTGTAATCGCGGCCAGTGAGGAAGAATACCGGCAGGAAGCTGACGATTGTCGTACTGACCGCGGTGATTACGGCGGGCGCGACTTCTTGTGCGGCTTCGACGATAATGCGCGGCCGGCGCTCCTCGCCGCCCGGAGATCCCGCCGCTTCCCAATCCGCGAGATGTCGATAGACGTTCTCGGCGACAATGATGCCCAGATCGACCACCTCGCCAATAGAGATCGCGATTCCCGCCAGCGACATAATGTTGGCGTCGACACCGAACATCCGCATGGCGACGAACGCCATCAGCACGGCGATCGGCAGTGTGACTGCCACCACGACACTAGCGCGAACGTGGAGCAGAAACAAAACGACCACGACAATCGTAATTAAAACCTCCTGCTGCAGCGCTTCTGTGAGCGTGGCAATGGTTTCGCTGATCAGTTCCGTGCGGTCGTAAACGAGCTGAAACTTAACGCCGCCCAGGCTCGATTCCAGCGACGCCATGTGCTCCTTCACGGCGTCGATCACGCGGCGCGGGTTTTCGCCGAAGCGCATGACGACGATGCCGCCCACGGCTTCGCTGCCGTTGAGATCGATCGCCCCGCGGCGAAATTCCGGTCCCATTTGGACAGTGCCCAGATCGCGCACGCGGACCGGCACGCCGTTACGCGACATGACGACCGTTTGTTCAAGATCAGGCACTGCATCGGTTGGATCGCCGCCGCCGAGAAAACCGCGGCCGCGAACAATGAACTCCATGCCGCCGCTCTCGACAGTTTTGGCGCCGATGTCGATGTTGGATTCGCGCACGGCGGCGATCAAGTCTTCCAGCGGAATCTCGTGGAAGCGGAGCCGATCCGGATCGACTTCGATTTGATACTGCCGCACGTAGCCGCCGACGCTGGCCACCTCGCTGACACCATCCACCGACTGCAGCGCGTATTTGACGACGAAGTCCTGCAGCGAGCGAAGCTCCGCGAGGTCCATCCCTTCTTCTGGCGGCCGCAGCGTGTAATAGAGGATCTGTCCCAACGCGGTCGCGTCGGGACCCAACGTCGGTGTGACGCCCTCAGGAAGCAGCGGCGCCACGGTTCCCAGCCGCTCCAGCACACGCGTGCGCGACCAATAAAACTCGGCGCCATCGGCAAACGTTACCTGGACGAAGCTGAACCCGAACATGCTCTTGCCGCGGACGCTCTCGGCGCCGGGCACGGATAAGAGCGCCACGGAGAGCGGATAAGTGATCTGGTCTTCGACATCCCTCGGTGAACGGCCCGGCCAATCGGTGAAGACAATTACTTGGTTCTCGCCGACGTTCGGGATCGCGTCGATCGGCACGACCTGCGTCGAGTGCCAGCCTGCGGCGATCAGCACAGCGGCGGCCAGCAGTACAATCAGCCGCTCGCGGACGACGAATTCCAGAGTCGCTCTCATAGACAATTAGTTACACAGGAGAGAGCAGAGGAAGCAGAGCGGGGCAATTGCAACATGGCAAATTCCTCGTACCTCAGCTTCCTCTCGTTCGTTCTATTGCAGAGGCTTGCGATTGAGGCGGTTGGAGCTGTTCTTGATGCTGGGCGCAACGGAGCATTTTGCTTCCCCAGTACGGATTGGTCGGCGGCTCATCGGCTTGTAGCCAGTCGCCACCGCCGCCGGGAACCATCGCGCAATAATAGTGGAACACGGGCTTATTCGCTTCTTCACCCCGCGCCACGGCGACAAGCAGAAGGATGTGGCGGCTGATCGCCTTGAATTGCTCCCGAGCCTCTTCCAACGAACGGTGATGCAGATGAGCTACGCCCTTGGCAATAGCGGTGGAGTGCTCCCGGAGCGGCGGCCCCAATGACTCGGATTCGGCAAGGTGCGCGGCGGCTTGTTCCACTGCCACGACTTCCACTTCCGACGGCACACGGTCGGCGGCGAGCGACGCCACCAACGTGAAGTAGGAAGCGTAAAGGCGCTCGAGATTTCGCCCGGCGTCGCTCGGGATCGGCTGTGCTTTATCGGCGGGGATCGACAATGGCTCGCCAGCCTCTGCCTTTGCGGCTACGGCCCGCGTTGGGTCAATGAGCGACGGCTTGCCCGCGAGTTGCATTTGCGAGTCGATTAAAAAGTTGCCGCTCACTGCCACCTGCTCTCCCGCGCTGACGCCCTCCAGGATGACCGCCTCGTCACGCAGCAGCGGACCTAATTTGACAGGCCGAATTTCAAAACGCCCCGCTTCTGTCTCGACGTATACCAGGCTCGTGCTGCCGGTCATCAACACCGCACGGCGGGGCACGACCAGAACTTCTGGCTGTGGGACAGGAGTGTCGGCGTAGCCGTATTCGCTTGTTGATATCAAATCCATGCCGCAGATCGGGCACTGCCCCGGCTCATCGCGGATAATTTGTGGATGCATCGGGCTGATCCATTTTCCGGCCAGGTCGGCATCGTACACCTGGCCTTTCTCCCCCAAGGGGACGATCACCTGAGCGCGGGCATAGTCGCCCGGCCGCAATAAGCGCCGGTCGTTGAGCATCTCCACGCGCACATCCACGGTCCGCGTCTTGTCGTCCACCACCGGATTGACGAACGCCACGCGGCCCTCAAGCATTTGCCCGGGCAGTGACTGCACTTCCACGTCCACACGCTGCCCAAATCGCACCAGCGCGGCGTCTTCGGGGAAGAGCTGAAGCACCAGCCACACGGTCGATAAATCGGCGATTCGATAAATCGGCTCGCCCACTTCGACGTACTGTCCTTCGACGACCAGCTTTTCGATGACCGTGCCGCCAATCGGCGCGTAGGTGGTGATGCGGGAGCGGGGTTCTTGTGACTGATCCAATTCGGCGAGTTGCTCGTTGGTCATGCCCAGTTCGCTGAGGCGTTGGCGAGAGCTTTCGACCAGTTGCTTCTGCGAACGGTGCACGGCGGGGAGAGTGGCCGCCGCCATCGCAGCGAGTGTCCGCCCGCTTTCCAAGTATTCCACTTGGGCGGCATAGAGCTGCGGACTATAGATCACCACGAGATGATCTCCTTGCGCCACCGCGACGCCCGTGTAATCCGCAAATAACCGCTCGATCCGCCCTGCCACGTAGGCCGAGATGGTTGCCAGCCGGCTCTCGTCGATGGCGATGCGACCGATCGATTCGATCGGCTTTTCGACAGGCCGCTTCTCCACGGGCGCCGTTTGGATGTTCGCCAGCCGGCGGGCGGCGGGTTCGACCGTGACGGCGTTTGCATCCTGCGCCCCCTCGTCACCGGTCTTGGCTAGCACCAGCGGCATAGAGCAAATAGGACAGCGACCCGGTTTCGGTTGGCGAATCTGGGGGTGCATGGGGCAGGTGTAGATCGCGCCGCCTGGCGCGGTTTGCTGCGTCGCAGTTGCGCTAGCCGCCGCGCCGATCCAACCCATCCGCTGTAACATCCCCAATAGGACGATCAGAAGCAGGCCGGCCAACAGAAACGCCGCAGCATTCACGCCGGCGCGAACAAAGAAGTTGCGATCGAGCTGCGGCCGCGGGGGCTCTTCGCGGTTCGCGCTCGGGTGCTGATAAACGGCCGGTTCCTTTGATTCAGGCGGGGCCGATTCCGCAGGCGTGGTCGGCGACGAGAGAGTCGATGGCTGGCGCTTTGGTTCGGCCATGGACACTAATCCGGAAAAAGTGGCGGCAGCAGCTCGGGAATGTGTAATTCTTCACCTGTTGCCGGCAATTGTCCACCAACGGCCTGTTTCAGCCGGGCCACAGCAATCGCTCGATCGGTTATCGAACGGTGATAGGCTGCTTCTGCAGTCAGCAGATTTCGCACGTTGCCGATCACTCGCTCGAAAGTTACCGTCCCTTGTCCGTACGCCCGCTGATCGACTTCGACCGCTTGCCGCGCCTGTGGCAGGATCGTGTTACGGTAGAGCCGGGCCGACTGCTCCGCCGCCCGGGCTTGCTCAAGCAAATCGAACAACATCGCATCGTACTCGCGCATTGCTTCTTCGACCCCAAGGTTGGCAGCCAGGTTCTCCTGTCGCGCTTCGCGTTCCATCGCCCGATACTTGCCGCGCCAGAGGGGGATGTTGGCGCCCACCCCGACCCGCCACGGATCCGAACCTTCAATCCCTGGATTCATCTTCATGAACATGTGCTCGTAGCTCAAGCTCACCTCCGGAATTCGCTCCAGCCGGGCGACACGGATACCCCAGGCAGTGGCCGTCGTCCGCAGCCGGGCGGCAATAACTTCCGGCTGTTGCTGGAAGGCAACCGCGCGCAGCTCATCGAGTGATGGGTTGCCGGGGGATTCATCGATTTCACCGGGTATGACCACCGGAGAATCAGACGGCCGGTTGAGCAATCGGTTGAGCATCGCCTTCCGCGACGCGATTTGCTGCTCGAGCATCAGTCGCTCCTCTTCGGTGCGGCTCAGCTCGAGGGTTCCCAGCACCACATCGCCCGGCGTGGTTTCTCCCACATTGACCCGGCTGGTGGCAACCTGTACGAGCGGCGTGATCAGTTGCCGGTTTGCATCGTTAATCCGCAGCAACTGTCCTAGCAGATATAGCCGATACCAGGCTTCTTCCACGTCGGCGACAATCCTTAACCTGGTGGCTTGAGCCTCCTGCTGAAGCATCAGCGCCTCGAACGCCGCCTGTTGGCCACGGGCGCCGAGTTGTTTGAAATATGGAAAGGCCTGGCTGATCATCAACGTGCCGCGCATTTCTCCGTCGCCCATCATTTGCGGTTCACCGAAGACGGTGCCCTCGGCCATCGGATCCGGAAGTGCGCGGGCTTGGGGTACGCGCTCCCAAGCTGCCTGTGCCTCCGCCTCCATGCGGCGGACTTCCGGATTGGCGGCTAAAGCCTCCTTGACCAGCTCAACGAGGTCGCCCCCGCCGTCGATTACGTTGCTGGTGCCGATTACCGGGACCGTGGTCGCTGATTCGCCGCTCAACGATTGCTGTTCGGCTGGCTGTTGTAGCGAATTGCTAACCGGCGATTGTTGTGAACGTGACGTTGTGTAGCTGGCTGGCATGACAGCTGGTGCTGAATGCGATGCTATCGGTTCAGCCGCAGGTGTCCGGCATCCAACGATGCAGGCTAGCATGACAGCACAATGCGCGGCGCCCGTTGATGTTTGGAAAAATTCAGCGGCCATCGTGCTACCGTATTGCAGAACGTGCTTGCGCGCAAGGCGATTCCAGCCGGCGAACTCATGCCACCCCGCCTCAACATTAGATCGTCACCCCCTGGCCAGCGCGTCCACAGTATCGATTGGTTCAAACAACACCGGAAAGCTTCAAACTCGTCTATGCGCGCTTGCGAAGCAGCAAGAATTGGCCGACGGCAAACTTGCTTAGGACGGCGATCATGATGGGTAAGAACAGTCGACAGGCGAAAACGGCGTATTGAAATTCGGCCGTGCGAAGAGCGGCGTCAGGATTTAGACAATTGACTATGCTTTTGACCCGCGCGGTGATTCTCAGAAACCCGAACCTTTGATGGCACTGTCTCGGCGTACCGAGAACTCATCTGTTGTCGTTGAGTGAGACGACGGAGGCATTCTCTCCTCTGGAATGTGCCGAGAAACCAACGTTTTCGAGGCGCCTTTCGCAGGCAACTCAGCCTTCGACACTACCCCTGGAAAAGGCCACACGCGCTATTCCTATACGGAACTGTTACAATCATGCGATCTGGCCAAGAGATCCCAGGCCACTTCTCATGACCGACGTCACGCGAATCTTATCCGAGGTCGGGCACGGTGACCCTGCCGCCGCCGAGCGGCTTCTGCAACTGGTCTACGACGAACTTCGCAAACTCGCTGCCGCCAAACTCGCGAGCGAGAAGCCCGGCCAGACTCTGCAGGCCACGGCGTTGGTGCATGAGGCCTATATCCGACTCGTGGATGCCGAGATCGTTCCGCGCTGGGATAGCCGGCGTCACTTCTTCGCCGCCGCCGCCGAGGCGATGCGGCGGATTCTTATCGAGCGCGCCCGCCGCCGCGCAACCATCAAGCACGGCGGCAAGCTGCGACGAGTTGAACTCGACGATCAACTGGCGGTCGAAGACGAACGGGCCGGCGAATTGATCGCCCTGGACGAGGCGCTGTGCGAGCTGGAAAAGCACGACGCCCAGGCGGCCCAGTTGGTAAAACTCCGCTATTTCGCCGGCCTCTCGCACCAGCAAGCGGCCGATGCACTCCAGATCAGTCGCCGAGCCGCCGACCGCCTTTGGGCCTTGGCAAAAGCCTGGCTGTACCAGCGAATTTCCGCGGAGTTTCCCGAATAGTGCGTGCAAACCCAACCTCATTCTCGCATATAAATACGAGGAACAAGGTTTCGAAAGGCACGCATGGTCACGTGGAACCCGAAAGCAAATGAGCTGTTCCTGGAGGCCGTCGAAAGGCAGCCAAGGGAAAGCCGCAATGCCTATCTCGACGAGGCGTGCGGCGACGACGCGGCGCTGCGCGAGCAGGTCGAATCGCTTCTAGCGGCCAGCGACCGGGCAGGCAGCTTTCTGGAGTCGCCCGCATCGAATGACGCTCTCACGACGGATCCGTCGCCATTGATGGAGCGCCCCGGCACCATCATCGGCCCGTATAAGCTGCTGCAACAGATTGGCGAGGGCGGCATGGGCGTCGTCTTCATGGCCGAGCAGACCCACCCGCTCCAGCGGACCGTCGCGCTGAAAATCATCAAACCAGGCATGGATACGCGGCAGGTGATCGCCCGCTTCGAAGCCGAGCGCCAAGCCCTCGCGATGATGGACCACCCCAACATCGCCCGCGTGCTGGACGCCGGCACGACTGCAGAAGAGGACAGGGTACAGGGAACAGGGGACAGTGAAGAGAAACCTGCATCAGCCCTGTCCCCTGGCCCCCGTCCCCTGTCCCCTCACATCGGCCGCCCCTACTTCGTCATGGACCTCGTCAAGGGCGTCCCCATCACCGACTACTGCGACGCCCAGCACCTCACCGTCCGCCAGCGGCTGGAGCTCATGACCCAAGTCTGCCACGCCGTCCAGCACGCCCACCAAAAAGGCATCATCCACCGCGATTTGAAACCCTCGAACGTGCTGGTGGCCGAATACGACGGCAAGCCGGTCCCCAAAGTCATCGACTTCGGCGTGGCCAAGGCCACCGCCCAGCGGCTCACCGAACGCACGATGTTCACCCAGTACGGCCAGCTCATCGGCACGTTCGAATACATGAGTCCCGAGCAGGCCCGCTTTAACCAGCTCGACGTCGACACCCGCAGCGACATCTATTCACTGGGCGTGCTGCTGTACGAGCTACTCACCGGTAGTACGCCATTCGAGAAGCAGCGGCTCGAAACGGTTGCCTTCGATGAAACCTTGCGGATCATCCGCGAGGAGGAGTCACCCCTTCCAAGCATGCGTCTCAGCTCCAGCCAATCGCTGCCGTCCATCGCCGCCAACCGCAACCTGGAACCGAATAAGCTCAGCGGGCTCGTGCGTGGCGAGCTCGACTGGATCGTCATGAAGTGCCTCGAAAAAGATCGCTCGCGGCGATATGAAACAGCCATTGGCTTGGCGCGCGACCTCCAGCGGTATTTGGCCGATGAGCCGGTTCAGGCCGGCCCACCGTCCGCGCGCTACCGGTTTCGCAAATTCGCTCGTCGCAACAAAGTGCCGCTGGTTACGGTGGCGATCGTGGCTCTGAGTCTCCTGTTGGGAACAATCGTCAGCATCTGGCAGGCGGCACTTGCCCGCCGAGCGGAAACACTCGCGGAAACCCGTTTGAAAAACGAAACGGAGGCGCGCCAACAGGCATTAACGATCAGCGAAACTCTCCAACAGATGCTTCAGTCAGCCGACCCTGAAGCCGCCAAAGGGGCTGATTATACAGTTCGCCAAATGCTCGATGATTTTTCGGCGGGGCTCGGCAATACGCTTAAAGACCAACCGGCCACGGAAGCCGCGATCCGCGCGATCATCGGCCAAACGTATCGTCAACTCGGCTTGATCGATAAGGCCGAGCCGCATCTCAAGGCGGCTCTCGACCTCCGGCGAGCGGCCTTCGGATCGGATCACGAGTTGGTTGCCCAGAGCTTGATCGACTATGCGTGGTTCTGTCGCGCGAATGGCGATTCAGTCGGTGAGGAAAAGTTCGCTCGAGAAGCCCTCGCCATTCAGCAGAAGCTCGCCGCCCATGACCCCAACTTGATGCTCGCGAATCTCCATTTGCTGCAAGTCAGCCTCTCCGCACAGCGCCGGTACGATGAAGCTGAGGAAGTTGCTCAGCAAGCTTTGACATATGCCAAAGCGCAACCGAATCCGCTTCCCGGGGAGGCCAGCATTCGGCGCGATTTGGCCGGTATCGCCATCGTGCGGGGCGATCTCGCCAAGGCGGAGGGACTGGCCCGTGATGCGCTGGCTCAGCACCGCAAACGGCAGGGCGAAAACCACTTGGCGACGGGAGCCGGGTGGGAATCGTTGGGGAACGTTCTCTATCACGAAAAAAAGTTTAGCGAAGCCGAAAAGTGTTACCGCGCGGCCCTCGCGATTTTTGTCAAGAGCCACGGTTACTGCCCGATCAACGTGTTAACCATGTTAGCAGTAATTTTGGATGCCAAGGGCGATTCCAGGGGCCTCGACGAGCTGCGCCCGCTGGCCGACGCGGAGGAAGAGAGATCCGGCCCATACGGTTGGCAGAAGGCCGCTTCGCGCGGATCACTCCACGCGAAATTGGGCGACTGGGACAAAGCCGAGGTATATCTCGCAAAGGCCGTCCAACTTGCACCTGACGATGCGGCCGAAGATACCGCTTGGGCCGACTATTTGCTCGCACTCCTGCGCCTGCGGACACTCGACCACTCGGGTTATCGTGCGGCGTGTATCGCTGGAGTAAACCGCCAATCGACTAAACGCGATCCGGCGTATTACTTCGTCGTTTGGGCCAGCGTCATCGCGCCCGATGCGGGCGTTGATCCTGGCCGGCTCATCAAGCCTGCTGAAAGCGTTGTGGAGTCCAGCCCTGAGGATCCGGATTACCTCACGGCATACGGAGCTGCGCTCTATCGCGCCGGCCGATGGGATGAGGCGCAAAAGACGTTGACAAATGCTGTGTTTGCATACGATTCGTTCCGCGGAAAGATACGCGGCAGCGTAACCAGCGCGCACCTCTTCCTGGCGATGGCCAACCACCGCCTCGGTCACGCGGAACAAGCACGCAAGTGGTTGAAAACAGCACTTGAAACCATAGTAAGCCCCGCCTCTGCGTCTCAAGGCGACTACGGGGGAATGTCCTGGGATCGCCGCTTGACCGCCCAACTGCTGCGTCAGGAGGCGGAACAACTCGTGAAGAACGACCGAGGCGAGGGAAGCGACGGAACCGTGCCCGCCGCCGACGACACAAAATAGTCCGCGACGCAATCCTATCGGCCAGCAAAGGATCAATGCCATGAACCGAGTAAATGTCTCTGCAGATCTCACATTGCATTCGCACGCGTTCTCATGGCGAAGCGCATGGATTGTCGCACTGGGGGCGATTCTGTTGGCTACGGTGACGCAGCCGCCAGCGCACGCCATCACGCTCAATATGACTTACTTCAACGAGGGCGATCCTGTGCCGCACGACGAAAACCCCACCTGGGATCCCGACGGCACAATCCTCAAGGCCCACTTTCAGGCCGCGAAAGCAATTTGGGAATACCTGCTGCCCGGCGGCGGTAGCTACGACTTTGAGTTCGAGTGGGATGATAATATCGATGGCCTGGGTTTGACCACGGGCAGCATTACTGGCGCTTTCATCGAGATCCATCCGTCGCCAGTCACCTCGAACGGGACGCCCGTTAGCTGGTTCGCCGATCCCACGCCGAACGACAATGCAGAGTTTAATGCCGCCACTCAACGGCTTTACAGTCAGCTTTCGGCCTCCGATCAATCGTTCTATTTTCCTGGAACCGCTCCGCCGGGCGGACTTGAAGTGAATTTTCAAGCCACTGGTATAGCGGATTCACCCGCGCTGAACACTAGAAGTGCCTCCGGTCAGAATCTTCCTGGCACCATGACACCTGTCGATGCGAACAACGGCAACGATCTCTTGAGCACCATCCTTCACGAAATTGGCCACGTCCTCGGAATTGCTGGCGTGGAGCCTGGGGACTACAACATCGATCCGCAGCATGTCGGCGGACTCAACAACGTACTCGTATTGGAAGGTGGCGATGGACATCTCGGTGGGGGCCCTGTGCCGACGGGCTCAACGAATATCGTGCCCGGATTCTTGATGTGTAATAGCTGCGGTGTGGCCGGTCTGCGCCGATACGCCACGGCTACCGATGTCCTCGTCATCGCCGAGGATCAGGGCATCACCGTCGTGCAGCTCGCACGTGTTGGTCGAATCTCCGGCGGCTTGTGGAGCGAAGCCAATTACTGGATTGGCGGCGATGTGCCGGACGCCACGCAGGATGTTTATGTCTCGTACGGCGGGAACCTCACCGTCGACGAAGACTTCCAAGCCCGGAGCTTGCTCATCGCCCCCGGCAACGGCTTATATGTTCAATTTGCAGATGGCATCGCGGTCACAGGAGCGCTTACCTACACAGGCGGCACAGTCGACATAGCGTCCACCGGGACGATCGCTGCTGATCAGATCATTGGCGATCCTGCGGCGCTCACGACCGCGATTGGGTCGCTCGTGCGCTTCAATCAATTCACACGAGGGACATCGTCCGCAACATCGGCGACTTTCAACGGCAGCGTCGCGATCGGCTACTACATACCTTCAATACCTCCAGCCCCTCCTGTCACGTTCAATCCAGGCCCCATCACAACGTGGACCATTGCCGAAAACCTGAAGATCGGCGACGAGCGCGACGTCGCGGTCGCGGTCAGTAACGCGACGTGGAACGTCGGCGGCAACGTCTCGGTCGGCAGCAACACGGCGCAACTCACCATCCAAACCGGCGGAACCATGACGGTCGGCGGCAACATCGACGTGAGGGGCTCCGATCGCGGCTTCAGCGACGTCACGGTCGAGACGGGAGGAACGCTGAACGTGACTGGGAATGTCATCGCTAGCCCCTACGGCAGGGTGACGTACAAGACCGGCACGTTGGCTGCTGACGAAACGTTTGACATTCAGGGTGGAGTAACGGTCGTCGTGTATACTCCCCCGACCCCGCCTCCGCGTTTCGTCTCCAGCGCGGGCGGCCGTCTGACGATCGAGGGTACGGCGAACGTCGTTGGGTCCACGTTCAACGTCGACGGCGGCACGGGCAATGGCGCGCCAGGCGGCGTAGTGATCTTCACAGGCGACGCCAACACGACCGCCTCCAATGCCCAGATCCGCACCAAAGGGGGCCATAAGGGAGGCACCTCGCCTTTTCTCGGTGGTCTCGAGACCCCGGGCAATGGCGGCTTAGTCCGCTTCGAAGGAAGTTCGTCGGCGTGGCAGGCCACGATCGAGAATGAAGGCGTCTCCGAATACTTCGGCGGCACGGGTGGTCGCACGATCTTCGCCGACAACTCCACGGCGCGCGACGCCATCATCCACAACCACGGGGCCACCCACATCAACGGTGGAGGCGGGGTCACGCAGTTTCGCAACAGCTCCACCGCCGAGTCCGCCGACATTTTCAACCACGCCGACGGAACGTATTACGTTTTTGACACCTTGGGCGCCACCGCCTTCTTCGATTCGTCCAACGCCGGCACCGCGACGATCGAAAACCAAGGCTCTCCCAGTCAATCCAAAATGCCGGGCCGGACCGAATTCCGCAACAATTCCAGCGCCGCAAACGCCACCATCAATAATCGAGGATACATAACTGTCGGCGACCTGGCCGGCAGGACCTTTTTCTACGACTCGGCCACGGCGGGCAACGCCACCCTCCGCACCTACGACGGCTACAGCGACCACGGACGCATCGAATTCTATAACCAGTCCACGGCCGCCAGCGCTCGTATCTTTATTGAGAATGAGCCAATGAACTCCGCCAGTGCCGGGGGATACCTCATCTTCTACGATGGTTCCACGGCCGCCCAGTCCGAAATCACGCTGCGCGCGGGCACCCAGGGAACCGTTCAATTCTACAACAACGCGACGGCCGCCAACTCCCAAATCATCACGGAAACTGGCACGGGGAACGCGGGGAACATCATCTTCAACGACAACTCCACGGCCGGCAATGCCAACATTTCTCTCGGCGAGAGCAGCGTCATGACCTTCTATAGTCAGTCGACTGCGGCGAACGCGACCATTTCGCTGGCCAACAAGGCCCAAGTCAATTTTTCGGGCGGCTCAGCCGGCCAGGCCAATATTACAGCCGCCGGCGGCTCGGTTTACACAGCGGGCAGCCAGGCCTTTATCCATATCACTGGGACCGCCGCGACGGCGGCGAACTCCACGATCACCGTCAACGGCGCATCAGCCACGCTCGCCTCCCCCGCCGCGGTTCACATCACCGGCGGGGCTAGCCCCGGCAACGCGACCCTCATCGCCAATGGCGGAACCAATGGCGGCGCCGGCGGCACCATCCTCTTCAATGGCGCCGCCAACGGGTCCACCGCCCGGCTGGTCGCCAATGCCGGCGCACTCGTCGATTTCTTCAGTCAAGCCATCTACAACGACATTTCATTCGGCTCCATAGAAGGCGCCGGCACCTTCCACCTGCGCGGCGCGCACGTAATCACCGGTAGCCGAAACACGAGCACCACCGTCTCAGGACCGATCGTCGACACGCTGGTCTACCCGACTTACACGGGCGGCCGGCTCACCAAGGTCGGCACCGGCACGCTCACACTCGCCGGCGTCAACACGTACAGCGGCTTTACCACGATCAATGCCGGCACCGTTAGCGTCACCGGTTCGATCGCCGGCGGCGCAATCATCAACAACGGCGGCATTCTCAATGGCACCGGTACCATCGTCGGCGGCGTCGCCATCAACTCCGGCGGCGTCTTCGCACCCGGAACCTCGCCCGGCACGATCACGATCGACGGCCTCTCGATGATGTCCGGCGGCATGCTCAATTTCGAGCTCGGCGACCCAGCGCGCGATCACATCATCCTCACGGGCAGCGGCAACGTCGCGCTAGCCGGCATCCTCAACGTTTCGCTGCTCGATGGCTTCATGCCCACGCTCGGCCAATCATTTGCATTGTTCGAGGGGGCCGTGGGATCAATTACCGGTGCCTTCGACTCGATCATCGCCCCCACCTTTAACGGCCTGACGTTCGACGTTATGCAGACTGCAAGCTCGGTCCTCTTGCAAGTCGGCGAGTCAATGGGCGACTTCAACCGCGACGGCTTCGTCAATGCCGCCGACTACGTCGTCTGGCGCAAGGGTCTGGGCACGACCTATACCCAGGACCATTACAACGTCTGGCGCGTTCATTATGGCGAGACGCTCGCCATCGGTGCGGGTGCGTCCGCTGGATCTTCGAGCGCGCCGGTGCCGGAGCCCGCAGCCCTGCTGATGATCCTCATGGGAATGATCGCGATGTTCACTTGCCGACGCGCAGTAGTGTCATAATCTCACACCTTTTATCGGACATGCCATTATTCGACCTTCCTGGCATCGCAATTGAGATCAATCATTGTTGAATAGTTCCTGGTCGTGGTGGCCAGTCATTGGTCGATGCGGGGCGCTGCCCGCAAGTCAAGCGGCACAAAACCGCTCGGAACGTGCATGCGGCAGAATTGGAACGCGGCTTGCGACTCTTGGTGGCCAAGTAAACCATTGGTCGAGTTCCATCTCCCGTTGCAACGTGAGGCAAACGGAGTCACATGAAGCCCACTCAGGGCAGTGGTACCCGGCCAAGAAACTAGGAAAGGGTTCTTGAAATGAGTGCAAGAGTATGGAGCATGGCGTTGCAACAGCGACGGCACATCCTCGCGAGCAACGATCTCAAACACGAAGCCGGCCCGGTCATAGCGGTGTCGCACTTGGCGCAGCTCCTTGAACTTCGGCCCCTCATAGCTAAAGTCGTCGAGCAACACACGGCCAAAATCGCCCACCTTGATTGGTGTCAATCCGATCTGCAAGTAGGTTGGCAGACTCGTCGCCGGGATATGGTAAAAGACCGTCAGCCCGCCATGAGTGTCCGCGAGTTCGTGAAAATCCCAGACCAGGGAAGTTGATTCGGCCTCCGGGCCGACGGGGTCTCCCAGCACAATCCAACTGCGTCCTTGCCGGGCGTACATCAGAAATGCCGACCGATCGTCATCGAACAAGAGCGTTTTATCTCCAACGAGAGCGAGCAGCGCTTCGGTCGAAGACTGATGAGCAATGATGTTGGCGGCCGTGGCTAAGTCGTCGGAATTGGGAGTAACGTGCTTCGCGGGCGCACCGCGGTAGAGACTGATCGTCGCTGCTACCAGCAACGTGATCATTGACACGAGACTGGCCCTCAGGAATCGCGGCGCATCGGCACGGTAGGCTACCTGCCACCAAAGATCGTGGGAATACTCGACGTGCTTGTGGGCGAACATACCGAGCCATATCGCGGCAGAAACGGCCACGAACATGGCCGCCAACCAGGGCCCGGACAAGGGTGCGTGAAGTAGCGCCCCGCGTCGGTAAAACTGCATTCGTGCCGCAATCAAAAGCCCAAGTACAATTCCCAAGAAGAGCGCCTCCTCCCAGTCTAAGCCCTTTAACAGCGACGTGCCGATCCCAACGGCTACGAGTCCGCACGCGACGAGCCACGCCGAGTCAAATCGTCTTGCCAGCCCGCGGGAAAGCACAAGCAACAGCGTCCCCACAAGACTGCCAACCAAATGCGAGGTTTCCAGAACTGATATAGGAAGCAGGCGCTGCAATTGAGCGAGTCGAGCAGGAACGGGCGGCGTCGCACCGGACAACAGCAGCATGAGCCCGCTGAGAAACGTCAGGAGGGCCAACAAAGCAGGCGTGACAGGCGCACCCCACTTTGCAATGGTATCGCGAAGTTTGGCGAGGGCGACCCGGTTGGCTCGCCATTCGTAGAGGAAGTACGCGGTGGAAGCGACCAAGAGGGGCGCGACATAGTAGATTAGACGGAATGCAACGAGTGCCGCCACTGCGGCCGGTGATTTTTCTTCGACGACGTATGAGAGCACTACAAACTCAATGATGCCCAGGCCTGCAGGTACGTGAGAAAACGACGTGGCGAGAATCGCCAACAGGAGGCCCGTGATCAGCCTGGGAAACGCAACGTGCAGCTCGTCGGGTAAGAGCGCCCACATTACACCCGCCACGACGATGAGGTCGAAGGAACCAGCCGCAATCTGGCCAAGAGTGATACGGAAACCAGCCAATGGGATCTGCCACCTGCCGACTCGCAAAGGGGCCTTACGAATTGCGTTGAGTAGGAGATATGCGCCAATGGCTCCGGTCAACAGCAGGCTCACCAATTGGTACGGAATGAATGAGTTGCCAATTCCTCCTTTGTTTGGAGGCCAAAAAACGAATAGAGGAACGGCGACGGAGCACACGCCTAGCCAAAACGTAATCCCCAGCATTAACACAATCGTGAGGATTTCGGTGGCTTTGAGTCCGAACATGGAATAAAGCCGAAACCGCATTGCCGTTCCGGCGAGGATTGGTCCAAAGTTGTACGACGCCGTATAAGCTACGAAGGACGCCATGGCCACTTTGCGAAATGGCAGGGCCAGGTTTGCCGCCCGGACGGCGAGCCACTCGACGATCGTCAGAATGACGTAGCTCAGACAAGTCAGGGCTGCCCCGGCCAACAGCTTGTGAGCAGGGAACTGTCCCAACGCATCGCGAACTTCGTGAAAGTGATAGTGGGCCAGTTCACGATGCAACAGCCAACCAGCTGCCAAGAACACGGCGACGCTCAGCAGTGGCGAAAGGCGTTTGAGCGATGACAAGGCCATGAAGAGGTAAGCGCGTGCTCCCGTAGAATGGAACGACTGGCTGGATCAACGCGATCCGACATCGCGAAGCGGCAAAGTCCTTACGTTATTTGGCGGTCGAATTCGCCGAGACTGCTACTTCGCGGATCGTGTGGTCGTTGGTCACTGACGCGTCGATAAACACGTGGTGGATGGCGCCAAGGATGTTATGGTCCGCCTCGATGATGGCCGCGTGTTTAAAGCAGTAGAGGTGAAGACCGATCCAAAAACCGACATCGCCATCGTGCGAATCGAGGGCGCGACCCGGCTGGTGCCGGCCGTATTTGGCAACAGCGATAAGGCCGAAGTTGGTGACTGGGTACTTGCGCTCGGCCAGCCATTTGGCCTGACCAGCACAGTTACGGCCGGGATCATTAGCGCAAAGCATCGCGACATCGGCATCAACAGCCGCGAGAATTTCTTTCAGACGGACGCCGCGATCAACCCAGGCAATAGCGGTGGGCCATTGGTCAACCTGGAGGGCCAAGTTATCGGCATTAACACAGCCATTTCGACGCGCTCCGGGGGCAACGAGGGCATCGGCTTCGCCATCCCGAGCAATCTTGCTCATTGGGTGAGCGATCAACTTGTTCACAGCGGATCGGTCAAGCGGGCCTATCTCGGAATTGGCATCCAATCGGTCACACCCGAGTTGTCGAGCCAATTCGGCGTGAAGCCGAACGAAGGCGTTCTTGTGACCCAGGTCCTTCCCGACACGCCAGCAGCGAAGGTTGGAATCCGCAGCAGGGACGTGATTACTGCGGTTGACGGCACGCCGGTCAGCAGCGCGCAAGAATTGCAGTGGTTGGTCGAGAAAACCGAGACCGGCTCGACGCACCAAATGGCAATCATCCGCGACCACAAGCCGCTGACATTGGCCTTCACGCCCGAATCGCAGCCAGAAAACTACGGCGTGCGAACCAGCGGCCGGAACCTGTTCCATGGAGGAACTTCCCAGGGGATCACCTCGCTGGGGATCAAGCTCGACGATCTCACGCCCGATGTCGCCCGCCAGCTCCATCTCACGGACACAACCGGCGCTGTGATCACGGCTGTCGAGTCGGGTAGCATCGCCGCCGAGGCAGGACTGCGGCCCGGAATGGTCATTGCTCAGGTGAATCGTCAGGACGTTCATTCAGCGAACGAGGCAAAATCGGCTTTGGAAAACGCATCCCTCGAAAAAGGCGTCTTACTGCAGTTACACGTTCAAGGAGGGTCAGAATTTGTCGTGCTGCGAAGCTCGGCCGGTTAATGACCAGCCACGCTGGCATTGTCAGGGTCGGCTTCCAAACCCTCGGCCGTGCTCCATGAAATCCTGGAGTAGACCGAAGTCCAATCTACGCGACAAAGGAAAGGTAGATGAAACATGTCACTCGAGCTTACGGAGACCACGGAAGGGAGAATCCTCGAAGTCCACGTCACAGGCAAGCTGGATCAAGAGACGTACAAACGGTTCGTTCCGATAACGGAAGCTCGCATTCAGGCGTACGGCAAGATTCGCATCCTGTTGGTGCTCCACAACTTTCACGGTTGGAACGCCGGCGCCCTCTGGGAGGACATTAAGTTCGACCTCAAGCATTTTAATGAGATCGAGCGACTGGCGATCGTGGGCGAAACAAAATGGCAAAAGGGCATGGCTGTGTTTTGCCGACCATTCACGACGGCCAGGATCAAGTATTTCGACCACAGTGAATTGGACGCCGCGCGAGAGTGGATTCATAGCGACACCTAACTTCACCCACAGGCCTCGCGCACCATGAACCGGCGAAATCCCATGGATCAGCCTCTCGCAGGTGAGCCGCCCGCAGAATCTGCTATACTCGCGTTCGGTAGCCAGGCATACTCTTTGCATTAGGGCAGCGCGAACTGAGCCCGTAGCGACTCGCCTCAGATGACGTCCCTCCAGCCTTTCCGCCGCTCGGAACATAACCCAATCATCACCGCCGCCGACCTGCCTTTTCCGGCGCTGGGAGTCCTTAATCCAGGAGCTGCTGAAGTTGACGGGCAAATCGTACTGCTATTGCGGGTAGAAAATCCGACAGGCTATTCCGACATTTACGTCGCGCGTAGCCCCAACGGCGTCGCGAGCTGGCAAATTGATCCTTGCCCGATCCTGCAGCACGGCCTCGACGCATGGCGGTACGAGGCGTGGGGCTGCGAAGACCCGCGGGTTACCTACCTGCCAGAGGACGAATGTTGGTACGTCACGTACGTCGCCTCTTCAGCGATGGGCCCGGTCGTGGCGCTTGCCCGCACGAAGGATTTCACTAGGGCCGAACGCGTCTCGCTGCTTGGCGCCACCAACGACAAGGACGGCGTCCTATTCCCGCAAAAATTCAGCGGCCGCTATGCCATTCTGCACCGACCTGACGCTGGCGGACACGAGCACATTTGGTCGGCGTATTCACCCGATTTGGTCCATTGGGGCGAGCCGCACTGCGTACTGATGGGGGGCTTCGGTCCTACGTGGGACGCGGTGAAGGTCGGCGCCGGGCCTCCGCCAATTTCCACGAGCAGCGGATGGCTCCTGATCTTCCATGGGGTGAAACTCTACGCCGGCGAAATGCTCTATCGGGTCGGCCTGGCGTTGTTAGATAAGAACACGCCACATCAGGTGATTGGCCGATCGCGCGGCTGCGTGTTTCAACCCGAGATGCCCTACGAGTTGTCGGGCGCGGTGCCCAACATCGTTTTTCCGGCCGGCGCCTTGCTCCGCGATGATGAATTGTGGATGTACTATGGCGCGGCGGACAGTTGCGTGTGCCTTGCCACGGCTAAACTCCGTGACCTGTTGGGATATCTAACGTAAATCGACACCTCGTCACGTTCTCATTCAGGTTGAATGAGCCTCGTGCGATGAGCCGAGTCATGCAATGGGTTGCGGCGATATCAGCATGAAAACCGACACACCGCCATATTGGAGCACGGCATTCGTGCGGTCAGTCAGCTTTCGTGAAGAATCGAGCTCTGCCCGATAATTGGATGACATCCCCACAGTAAGTGGGTGGGCCGGATTCTTAGATCATTTGCTGTGACGTGCCGTTATTCCACCGTTCTGACACACCTTTTCCGGCGCATGTAATTGAGTGCCGGAAAACGTCTCCGTCGACCTTTTGAGACATTCTTTGGCTGATCCGGTTTCGAAGCGCACCGGCAAACCAACGGCTGACTTGAAATCTCGTGCGATTGCGGCTACAGGCAAGCTCTGCGCTACACCTCCGGCAAATTCCACGGTGCTCGGTACACGGACCGAGATCGCAGAGCGTTGGCCTGATCGTCATCAACGAACGTCTCCGTTTCAGGATCGACTTGCAGTGATCGGCCGACGCGCCAAGCAACGTTGCCAGCGTGGCATAGGAAGGACGCAGGATGCCCAACGGTCTCCAGATCTGCATTGGGACGCTTTCGAGACCTTATACACTCCAGGAAATTGCGGACATGGGGCGTCGCGTCGGCGCTGCATTGCCCACCCGCTACCGGCTCATTGTCGGCATCGAAGGCCTGCCATCGATTGACAGCGAGTACGATGTAACCTTGGTCGCCATAGAGTACTGCCCCTTCCTTTTCGCCGTGATAGGGATAAGGTGCCCACAGGCGCATCTCGTAAGTGACGACCAGTCCAACACTGCCTCTGTCATCTGCGCCCTGCGATCTGGAGTATTGGTAGGTTACCTGGAGCGTATCCGGCCATTCCTGGATGTCGTTGAAGTACCATTTTCCACCTTGGGCTGAGACGCTGTGCGGCGTACCTAACGGTGGCTCCCCCCGTGCTGCGAACATCGTTTCGAGCCCCCAGCGCGCGTAGTCCAACCGGTGTAAGCCATCATTACCCAGATCTCCACTGCCATAATCAAAAAACCATCGCCAGTTTCCATGAAAACGACAGGGATTGAACGCTCGCTGCGGCGCGGGACCAAGCCACAAGTCGTAGTTCACCCCGCGTGGCGGGTCGCTGTCGGGCGGAAATCCAATCGAATGCTGCCGCGCGTTTTCCCACGCTTTGGCAACCAGGACTATTCCGAGTTTGCCGCTGCGAATATAGTCCATGGCTTCCAGGAATCCTGGATCGCTGCGCGCCTGATTCCCCAATTGCACAATGCGGCCATGTTTGCGCATCGCTTGCACCATCCGCTGGCCTTCGACGATGTTGTGTCCGTCCGGCTTTTCGACGTAGACATCTTTGCCGGCCTGGCAGGCGAGGATTGTCGGGATAGCGTGCCAATGATCGGGTGTACCAACGACGATGATCTGGATCGACGGATCGTCGATAATCCGGCGGAATTCTTCGTAAACCGCAGGCGCCTTGAGCGACCGGTAATTCAATAGCGTCATTGCCGGGGCGATCCGCTCCGGATCCACGTCGGCTATCGCCGCTACTTCCACATCGGCCTGTGCCGAGAACATGTCGAGCAGCGAGTAAGCGCGGCCGCCGACGCCGACGAAGCCTGCACGAATTCGCTCGCTGGCCGGAGCACTTTCTGCGCGAATCGCGCGACCGAGCACCCCCGTTGACGTCAATGCCACTGCGTGTTGCAAAAACACTCGTCGGTCCATGTGCCAACCTCACAGTAATGGGCGTGAGCGCAGATCGGTCGGCAGCGGAAGTGCCACTCGCGATTGAGTTAAATGAGAAACGTAAACGCTTTGGATCATTTCCAGTGCCCAGCGCGTGTGATGAATGCCCGTGATGGGCTCCCGATCCTGCTCGGTGGCTGCCAACAAGTCGAGCACCAACTGCTGATGACACCAGTGATACTTGTCTGGCAATGCGTCCCACTCGGCAACTCGAATCGGTTGCCAAGGATGCGGCTTTGCTGGATTAAAGGACGACCCCTCGAACCACATCACGTCCGCCAAGCTGCGCGCAGCGATGATGCCCTTCGAGCCGTGGACTTCCAAACTGAATCGGTCATTGTCAGCTTCCAAGTTCCGATGCGACTGAAAATATCCGTGGACTTGGTCGGCGAATCCGAACATCGCCGCGACACAATCTCCTGCCACTGGTCCAATGGGCTCCGTCGCCGGCCGCGCATCGCTCTTCTTTGCGTCCGAGCTGCCTTCCATGACGTGCGCGAACGTCCATTGGGGCTGGCCAGCGAATAGGCACATCAGATCAAGGTTATGATAACCGAGCACCATGAGATCCTCGCCACCACCGCGGCGGTCAGACTTGCCTTGGGCCCGCAGCGACCGAAGCTTTCCTAAGCGGCCTTCGCGGATCAGCGTGAGAGCGCGCTGAATTGCCGGAGACGCCCGATTCGGCAGCGCTACCGACAGTTTCACTCCGCCTGCGTCGCAAGCGGCAACGATGCGATCGAAGCACGCCAAGTCCGCGGCCAGTGGCTTCTCGCAGTAGATGTGTTTGCCGGCCCGCGCACAGTGGGCCACTACTTCTTCATGCACATCGGCGTGGCGCATGCCGATGCTCACCAGGTCCAGCTGCTCCGCATCCAACATGCGGCGATAGTCGCTATAGAGCCGCTCGACGCCGCAACGTTTTCCCGCCTCCTTGAGGCCCGCCGGATTGTCGTCGGCGATTGCCGCAAATTCGACGCCCGGAATTCCTACGAGCGCAACATCTAGGCCGTGTCCAAAATCACCATGTCCCGTGGAACCAATGGCGGCGGCTCGATACGTTTTCTTTAATGGCGATCGGGGCTGCCCAAAGTCTCGTAGCTCATCGGCATCAGCGGGCCGATTCGCCAGGAAGAATGGTGCAATCGAAATACCGACGCAAGAACTGCCAAGAAAGGAACGGCGATCGATGGTATGCACGTTAGCCTCCGATTTTCGGACGTCGAATTGGTCGTAGAACTTGTTGCGTGCGTCCATCCTATCACAGCCGCTCCGGGTCATCAGACGCAACTGCCGGGGATACGGTGCAGTGCGTTTCGTGGTATAATCGCGGCACGTCCGGCTTCGACCACCTCCTGACCTCAGCACACAGGGGGAATGTCGACCGGTCTTGCTTATCGCGCCGCAGAGCCGATAATCAGTCGAGACCTGCCGCACTTCCCCCGCCTGAATTGATCCTTCCAATCTGTGGCTCAGGACCCAGCATCCCACCCGTGGGCCTTGCCGTGCATAAGTGGTTGCGAGTTCTATCGATCCTCCTGACCGCCGCGCTCCATGAGTCGGCCGCCAACTCCTTGGCATCAGAGCCGGGTTCGACTCCGACTTTCGAAGTCGACATCCGCCCGATCCTTCGTGCCCATTGTTTCGACTGCCATGGTGCAACCGAGGAGAAGCAGGGTGGCCTCGATTTGCGGCTCGTGCGATTTCAGCTCGCCGGTGGAGATTCGGGCCCAGTAATTGCGCCGGGTGATCCGGAAGCCAGCTATTTGCTCACGCGTATTCAGGCCGGCGAAATGCCGCCGGACGGCGCGAAAGTGACGCCCAAGGAAATCGAAACGATCGAGCGCTGGATCGCTGGCGGCGCCATGACCCAGCGACCCGAGCCCGAATCAATCGCGCCGGGACTGGGCATCGCCGAGGAAGAACGATCCTGGTGGTCATTTCAGCCGATCGAACGTCCCGCCGTGAGCGCTCAATTAACTGATCCGCGCGTGCGCACGCCGATCGACGCGCTGTTGCGCCAATCAATGCCCGACGGACTCCAGTTCTCGCCCGACGCAGACAAGCAAACTCTCATCCTTCGCGCCTACTTCGATCTAGTCGGACTGCCTCCGACGCCCGAGGAGGTCGAACAGTTCGTGGCGGACCAATCAGCGGACGCTTACGAGAAGTTGGTTGACCGGCTGCTTGAGTCACCACACTATGGCGAACGCTGGGCCCGCCATTGGCTTGACGCGGCCGGTTACGCGGACAGCGAAGGCGGCACAACGCAAGACATCATCCGCAGCTGGGCATTCAAGTACCGCGACTACGTGATTCGATCTCTTAATTCGGATAAACCGTTCGATCGATTCCTACACGAACAGTTGGCCGGCGACGAATTGGCCGGACCCGTCAGCGGCGACCTCACCCCCGAGCAGATCGAACTCTTGACCGCCACGGGCTTGTTACGCATGGCTGCTGACGGCACCGGCAGTGGCGATGGCTCTCCGGAAGCACGAAACCAGGTGGTCGCTGACACGCTAAAAATTGTTACCAGTTCGCTGTTGGGCATTACCGTCGCCTGCGCTCAATGCCACGATCATCGCTATGACCCGGTGCCGCAAACTGACTACTACGCGCTGCGTGCCGTATTCGAGCCGGCGCTTAATTGGCAGGCGTGGAAGACCCCGGACGAGCGGCAAGTATCGCTTTACACGGCTGCAGATCGCCAGCGGGCGGCCGAGATTGAAGCGGAGGTGCAGAAGATTGCCGTTGAGCGCGCAGCCAAGCAGGCCGCCTACATGGCGGAAGCGCTCGATAAGGAACTTACCAAGTACGAGGAGCCGCTCCGTGCCAAATTACGCGAGGCGTATCAGGCGGCCGCGGATAAGCGCAGTGACGCGCAAAAGCAACTGCTAGAGAAGCATCCTAGCGTCAACATATCGGAGGGAGTTCTGTATCAGTACAACCAGGCTGCGGCCGACGATCTCAAGAAATATGATGACCGCATCACCGCCGCCCGGACTCAAAAGCCTGCCGAGGAGTTCTTGCGGGTTCTAGTCGAGCCGCCAGGGCATGTTCCCGAGACGAGGTTGTTTCATCGTGGCGACTATCGACAGCCGATGCAGCCGGTTGCTCCGGGGACCTTGTCGGTGTGCTCGCCGGAAAGCGGACGAATTGAATTTGACGCCAAGAGTGCCGAGCTGCCCACCACGGGTCGCCGGCTGGCATTTGCCCGCTGGCTGACTGGGCCCGACAACCCGTTGACAGCGCGTGTCATCGCCAATCGAGTTTGGATGCACCACTTTGGCCGCGGCATTGTCGCGACGCCGGGGGATTTTGGTCGCCTCGGGTCGCTTCCCTCGAATCCAGCTTTGCTCGATTGGCTCGCTGCCGAGTTGCGCGACTCCGGCTGGAGCCTGAAGCACTTGCACCGTCTGATCATGTTCTCAACCGCGTACCGTCAGTCGTCGCGCCGTGAACCGGCCCAAATGGCCATTGATGCCGATAACCAGTACTACGGGCGTCGGAATGTATTGCGCCTCGATGCCGAAGCACTTCGCGACCGGGTGCTGGCGGCGACTGGAGTACTTGATCGTACGACGTTCGGGCCGCCCATTGGCATCAAGGAAGACGACAGTGGACAGGTCATCGTGGCGGGTGACGTGCAGCGCCGCAGCTTGTACCTATTGCAGCGTCGCACTCAGCCGGTGGCTTTGATGCAAGCATTCGATGCGCCGGTAATGGCAACGAATTGCGAGGGGCGTTCATCGTCGACCGTGGCAACTCAATCGCTAATGCTGATGAACGGCGAGTTCTTGTTAAACCAGGCGACTGCCTTGGCCGATCGCGCCCAACGTGAGCCAGTGAATTCCTTGCCCGCGGACGTCGCTGCCGATTTGCCCCAACGTTGGGACGCGGCACCGCCAGTTTGGCAGTTCGGCTATGGAAGTTGCGATGTGACTTCTGGGCGAACGGCCTCGTTTACTCCGTTGGCGCATTGGACCGGTTCAAGCTGGCAGGGCGGTGAGGCATTGCCAGACGAACGTTTAGGGTGGGTGCTGCTGCATGCGGACGGCGGGCACCCAGGCAACAACCCCGATCACGCGGCCATCCGTCGCTGGACCGCGCCGGCTGACGGAGTGCTTATCATTCAAGGTGCGCTCATCCACCACAGCGAACACGGCGACGGCATCCGTGGGCGTGTGGTGGCAAGTTCTTTGGGCATCGCCGGCGAGTGGTCGGTTCACAATGGCGAGGCACAGACGACCGTTGAAACGATTGTGGTGAAGGAAGGCCATACTGTAGACTTCATCACCGATTGTCGCGAGCAGGTGACGTCCGATTCATTCACATGGCGCGTCGAACTCACACTGACCCAGGAAAAAGGCGCCGTGTCGACGTTCCGCTCGCATGAGGGATTTCACGGCCCCATGCCCGAGCAGCGTGCCGTCGAACTCGCTAGCCTCGTTCGAGCGTGGCAACTGGCGTACGTGCGCGTTCCGACACGTAACGAACTACAGTCGGCGAGCAAGTTCCTTACCACACAGCGCAACTTTTTGCGTCGGTCTCCGCAATATACGGCCGCCGGGCGATCGCCCGAGGGCCAGGCGCTGGCCAACCTTTGCCATGCATTGTTGATTTCAAATGAGTTCTTACATGTGGATTAGAGTCCTCGTTGCCGTTGGTCGAGATGCTGCCACAGAGTGATGTGGTCGTCGAATTTGTCAGGAACGAAAAGGGGTCAGAACGATTTTTCGTCCTAGAAAATAGTTCTCTCCCCTTTGTGTCCTAACTAAGCAATGCGAAGCGGTTTGATTCGAGAGACGTCTTTCTTGATGGCTTGAGCCGCATCCCACAAATCCACGGCGCGCTGGGCGTTCAACCAGAACTCTGGCGAATTGCCAAATAGCCGCGCAAGCCGTAGCGACATTTCCGGGCTGACGGCTCGGCGGCCACGCAGCAACTCATTGATCGATTGGCGCGATACACCCACAACCTCAGCCAGGCGGGAAACGGTCAGTCCGTAATCGGGGAGGAAGTCTTCTCGCAGCATTTCACCCGGATGCGTAGGGCGGCGCTTGATCCTGGTTGTATTCGGAACACTCATCGGTCATACCTCCACTCAGTGATAGTCGCAGAACTCGACGTCGTAGGCATCGCCCTCGCGGAACCGGAAGCAGATCCGCCACTGGTCACTCATCCGGATCGAGTGCTGCCCTTTTCGGCTGCCTTCGAGGGCGTGGAGCCGGTTACCGGGCGGAACCTTCAGATCGTCCAGCCGCGTGGCCAAGTCGACGTATTCGAGCTTGCGGGCCGCTCGCCTGGCAAGTTCCGCCGGAATTCGTTTGGCCTTGCCAGTGACATACAACTCCTGCGTGCGCCTGTCCGCGAACGACTTGATCATGCCGACAATTGTAGCTTGTCACGTGACAGTTGTCAAACTCGGAGGAAAAAGGGGGGGTCGGAAAGGTCGGAAAAGGGGTCGGGGCCGGAAAAGGGGCATTCTGCTTTTCTGACCGAAACAGTTGATTCCCCTTTGCTGCGCTGACAATGGCAATGCCCGCGGTGCGTGGCAAGACAACTTGCAACGAGTGATGCCCGCCCCGATTCGCAACACCACGTGTCAACCCCCAATTCTTGGTCACCCCACGCCGCCAAAAAAGTTTTCTTGGAATTGGCCACCACTTGTGCTATGTTGGCGACTTGGAATGACCGACCGGGCGTAGCTGCCGTAGCGCTCGGCGTCGGATGTCGCACGAGTGGGCGGCGCGACCCTTCCGCTACTGCGGAAGTAAGACGCCAAATGCTCCTCGCGCGGCTACCCGTCGGCCCCCATGGGATCTCAGTAGTGCGCCTGGAAGGTACGGGAGGAGTCGATCGCGCTTCGCGATGCGCGGCGTAAGTGCCGGTCGCGCGCGCAATGGTCGGTTCCAGGCCTTGAGGGCCCTTCATTTCGTTTTTTACATTCCGTCAAGAACCCATTAGTCGTCGGCCAGAACACTGTGAGTCGCGAGTCAAAGGGGGTAGAAAAAGGCAAGGGGAAAAAGGCAAGGGGACATTCTACTTTTTCTATAAAACCAGAAAGTGTCTTTCATCTTTTTGGTTAGTGTGATTGTATTTCCAGATTGATCTCAGCGGGGTCACTGATGTGTGAAGCTACGATTCCGCCGCCCTCACGCCGTCAATTCCTGGCTGAGAACGCCATGGGAATCGGCGCCGTCGCGCTGGCGTGGTTGAGCTCGCAGCAGAAGGTCGGGGCAGTTCCCGCCAAGCTGCCCAAGGATCCGACACACTTCGACCTGAAGCCCAAGCCGCCGCACTTCGCTCCGCGCGCCATGGCGATGATCTCGCTGTTTCAACACGGCGGTCCGTCTCATGTGGATCTCTTCGATCCCAAGCCGGAGCTAAGCCGGTTGAGCGGCAGCGAATACCCGGGCGAGGTGCAATTCAGCTTCGTCAATCGGGCCAGCAAGACGCTGTTCGGCAGTCCGTGGCGATTCGCCAAGCGGGGCGAGTGCGGCACTGAGGTGTCCGAGTTATTGCCACACTTTGCTGAAATTGTGGACGACGTCTGCTTGATCCGCTCGATGCACACGGGGGCCAACGGCCATGAAGTATCCATTCGCTACTTCCACGGTGGCATTCCCGGCGTGGTAGGACGCCCGACGTTGGGTTCCTGGCTGGTCTACGGACTCGGGTGCGAAAGCCAGGAGCTGCCGGCGTACCTCGTGCTGACCGATCCTGGTGGCCATCCGGTCGACGGCGTGAGCAACTGGTCCAACGGGTTTCTGCCGCCGCTATTTCAAGGTACCGTTTTGAGGCCGCAAGAGCCGCGAATTCTGAATCTCGAAGCGCCGCCCTATCTGCGCGGCGATGTGCAGGAACAGAACCTTGCATTCCTGAAAGAACTGAATCGTCGGCATCTCGAGCAACATCCTGGCGAAGCGGACTTGGAAGCTCGCATTGCCAGCTACGAATTGGCCGCCGCCATGCAGACGGCCGCCGCCGAGGCGCTCGATATCTCCGGCGAAACGGCTGCGACGCACGCCCTCTACGGCCTCGACAATCCAGAGACCAGGGAATACGGCACGCGCTGCTTGATCGCGCGACGGTTAGTCGAGCGTGGCGTACGGTTCGTGCAGCTGTTCCTGGGGGGCCAGCCGTGGGATACGCACAGCAACATTCGCGAGAGCTTGCCGGCCATCTGCCGGCGGACCGATCTGCCGTCGGCGGCACTAGTGAAGGATCTAAAGCAGCGCGGAATGCTCGACTCGACGGTGGTGCATTGGGGTGGGGAGATCGGCCGCCTGCCCGTGACTGAGAACCATGGCGATCCCGCACAGTCAGGGCGCGACCACAATGGTCAGGGCTTCAGCATGTGGGTTGCTGGCGGCGGCTTTCAGCCAGGCATGACCTATGGTGAGACGGACGAGTTCGGGCACCGCGCAGTGACCAATGTCGTCACGCCGAACGATTTTCAGGCGACGCTATTGCACCTCTTTGGCCTGGATCACCGCCAATTGAGTTACCTGCTCGCCGGCACCGAGCAACAAATCACTGCCGGTCGTGAAGCACGTGTCGTGCGCGAGATTATCAAAGCATGAAGGAATGCCGGAATCGCGTGAGATTGTTGGTATGATGTGACTCATGGTCGCGCTATGTGCTATTGCTTGTCGCTCGACCCGATCGACGCCGCTTCCTGTTGCTAACTGGAAATCAAAAGTGACAGTCAGCTCACGATGTTCGGCGGTGAGGAATCGCAAACCGAGGATGCTGCGGTGAATTGGCTTCTTGGAAAGATGACTCGACAGCGGTAAAGTTTGCAGAAATTGCGAACATGATCGGTGGGGCATTTCAAATGCGACGCACACCATCGACCAGCATTGTCCCGATTGCATTATTGGCTTTCCTTGGCTCACCTGCTGCCGCAGAAGAGCCGAACATTGCTGCTTTGGCGGACGCGTACCGGGTCGAAATCCGGCCAATCTTTGAGCGATTTTGTTATGAGTGCCACTCCGGGGAGAGCCCGGAGGCCGAGATCGATTTAGCTGCGTTCGTCAACTGGAGCGACATACGCAAGGCTCCGAAGACTTGGCAGAAGGTGAATGAGATGCTTGGCAGCGGCCTCATGCCGCCGGATGACGCTGCTCAACCAAACGATGCAGAGCGGACCCAACTGAAGCAGTGGTTGCACGATTATCTAAAGCTCGAAGCACAGGCGCGGGCCGGCGACCCGGGACGGGTTGTACTCCGCCGTCTGAACAATGCTGAGTATACCTACACACTTCGCGACTTGACCCGCGTCGACTCGCTGGACCCTGCACGCGAATTCCCTGTCGATGGCGCGGCTGGTGAAGGGTTTACGAATACTGGCAACGCATTGGCAATGTCGCCCGCACTCGTGACAAAATACCTGGATGCGGCGAAGGAAGTGGCTCGCCACGCGGTACTGCTGCCAGACGGGTTTCGATTCTCGCAGCACACGTCGCCGCGTGACTGGACCGACGAAAGGCTCGCAACGATCCGCGAGTTTTATCGCCAATTTACCGACTCAGCCGGCGGCGATGAAGTAAACGTTCAGGGCATCGTCATCGCAACCAACCAAGGCGGTCGACTGCCGTTGGCAAAATACATCACCGCCACATTGGCCCAACGAGACGAACTAGCCAGCGGCCGTAAATCGATCCAAGCCATTGCCGACCAGTATGGTCTCAACGCCAAGTACCTTGGAACGCTCTGGTCGTGTCTCACGAGCTCCGATTCATCGGCCGTGTTGGACGCAATTCGCGAAAGATGGCGGGCCGCTGGCGTGCAGGACGCCGCGGCAATAACCGCCGACATTGCCGCGTGGCAAAAAGGACTTTGGACCTTTGCGACGGTCGGGCACATCGGAAAGGTTGGCGGCCCGACGCGGTGGCTTGAGCCGGTCAATCCGCTGACAACCGAACAAGAGTTTCGGTTGAAAATCCCGGCAACACCGCGTGGAGATGAAGTCGTGTTGTCGCTTGTGGCCAATGATGCCGGCGACGGCAACGCGCAGGACGTCGTCGTCTGGCAACAGCCGCGACTCGTGGCGCCGGGACGCCCGGATTTGTTGTTGCGCGATGTGCGCGACGCCACCCGCGACTTACAACAGCGGCGCGAGCGAATGCTCGCCAGCACGGCCGAGTATTTGAGCGCTGCAGATGAAGCCGCCACAGCACACGGCAAGGTAAATGTGGACGAGCTGGCTCTCAAACACGGAATCGACGCAGCCTGTTATCGGGCGTGGCTCGATTACCTCGGGATCGGCTCCGGTACGACTGTGGAAGTCGCCGGGCATTTTACCGACAAGCTGACGGACGTCTCAGGCTACAGCTTTATCCGCGGTTGGGGCAGCCACGAAACGCCATTAGTCCTAGCTAACTCGTCAGACCAGCACGTGCGCGTCCCCGGCAACATGAAACCGCACAGTGTCGCCGTGCATCCTTCACCGACATTGCGGGCGGCAGTCGGATGGCGAAGCCCCGTGACGTCGAAAATCCGCATCGACGCTGCGGTCACGCACGCGCACCCGGAATGCGGCAACGGCGTCGCGTGGTCACTCGAGCTGCGTCGTGGATCGACTCGCCGACGATTGGCTGCCGGAACCGCGCAGGGAAGTAGCGCAGCGACGGTCGGACCACTGGAAAACATTTCCGTCCAACCAGGAGATCTCGTGTCGCTCTTGATCGGACCGCGTGACGGCAATCACGCTTGCGACCTCACGGCGATCGAGATCCAGCTCACATGCGAGGACGATGCGACACAAACTTGGAGTCTCGCAGATGAAGTATCAAGCGACGTCACCGCTGGAAATCCACATGCGGATCGCTTGGGCAATGAAGCGGTTTGGCACTTTTACGCCGAACCAGCTCAGATGGGCGAGAGGCTTGACGCCGTCGTTCCCGATGGATCCTTGTTGGCGACGTGGCAAATGTCAAGTGATGCGGCGGAACTGAACCAATTGGCCCACAAAATTCAGACCCTTCTTACAGAGGGTCCGCCGGCGGACAAGGACGGCCCCGATGCGCTGCTCTATAACCAAGTCACATCTCTCGGCGGACCGCTTTTGAGCGCAATGCGCAGCGATTCTGTCGAGGCTGAATCAGACCGTATTCCTGACACCAAGCGCGATCCTTCGAACAACAGCGACTCGGAGCACCACGATTTTGGTCTTGATCCAGCGCTGTTTGGTAAGCGCCCCGATGGGAACGCGATCGATGCCGCCGACCTTTGCGTCCAAGCGCCGTCGATCATCGAGGTAAGGCTTCCCGCTGATCTTGTTGAGGGTTGCGAGCTGGTAACGACCGGCGTACTGGAAAAAGAGACTGGCACAGAGGGAAGCGTACAACTCCAAGTCATCGCCGGAAAGGCGAGCGACGATGCCGGCTTGCTGCCGAATGCGGCAACCACAACTCACGCGAGCGGGCAGTGGACGAACGACAATCGAAGGCTTTCAAACTCTGCGCCGGTTCTCGTCACGGCAGGTAGCGCGGCTTGGCGACGAATCGAGTCGGAGTTTGACGAGTTTCGCGAGCTGTTTCCGGCGGCTCTGTGTTATGTGCAGATTGTCCCCGTGGACGAAGCGGTGACGCTAACGTTGTTTCACCGCGAAGACGATCATCTCATGCGGTTGATGTTGGACGACCCGCAACGGCAGCGACTCAACCGGCTTTGGGACGAGCTGCATTACATCAGCCAAGATGCGCTAACTCTGGTCGATGCGTATGAGCAGTTGATGGAGTACGCCACTCAAGATGCCGATCCAAAGGTGTTTGAATCGCTCCGGAAGCCGATCTACGATCGGGCGGCGGCATTTCGCCAGTTGTTTGCCGATAGCCAAGCGAAACACATGGACGCTCTGCTCGAGTTTGCCGCTATGGCTTACCGACGACCGCTAACCTCAGCTGAAGCGGACGATCTCCGCGCGTTTTACGGCAGCTTGCGTCTGCAGGACATTTCGCACGAAGAGGCATTCCGTTTGACGCTCGCGCGGGTGCTCGTGGCCCCAGCATTTCTTTACCGCGTCGAGAAGCCTGCTCCGGGCGAAAAACAACGTGCCGTTTCTGATTGGGAATTGGCCAGCCGCCTGAGTTATTTCTTGTGGTCATCCCAGCCTGATGAGGAGCTCCGCAGGGTCGCTGCGGCGGGCCAGCTACACGAATCCGATGTTCTCGTTCAGCAAACCCGACGGATGTTTCATGACGCCAAGATTCGACGACTGGCAATCGAATTTGCGTGCCAGTGGCTGCAGATTTATGGTTTCGACGACTCGGACGAAAAAAGTGAGACGCATTTTCCAATGTTTGCTGGCCTGCGCGGCGCAATGTACGAGGAGTCGATCCAATTCTTCACAGACTTCTTTCAAAATGATGGCTCGGTCCTGGACATCATCGGCGCGGACCACACGTTTCTCAATGAAGATCTGGCGAACCTCTACGGTATTCCCAACGTCAGCGGACCCCAATGGCATCGCGTCGACGGCATGAAACAGTTTTCACGTGGCGGGATACTCGCTCAAGCATCGACTCTCGCCAAGCAATCGGGCGCTTCACGCACCAGCCCCATTCTCCGCGGCAACTGGATTAGCGAGGTTCTTCTTGGTGAACGTTTGCCACTCCCGCCCAAGGGCGTGCCGCCGCTGCCTGACGACGAGGCGGACACCGAGGGCCTCACCGTCCGGCAACTTGTTGAAAAGCATACCAGCGATCCGAACTGCTCCGTCTGTCACGAGCGGATTGATCCATACGGCTTTTCGCTGGAGGCCTTTGACGCGATCGGTCGCAAGCGCGAAAGAGACCTCGGCGACAGGCCAATCATCACGCAGGTGAAGACGATGGATGGAACTGAATTCCAAGGCCTCGATGGGTTGCAAAACTATCTGCTCACAGCTCGGCGGGATGCGTTCGTACGACAGTTCTGCCGGAAGTTGCTAGGATATGCCCTGGGCCGTGCCGTGCAACTCTCAGATGAGCCGCTGCTTGCTGAGATACAAAAGAAGCTTGAATCGAGCGAATACAAAATCGGCCTGGCCGTGGAGTCGATTGTTTGCAGTCCACAGTTCCGCGAAATCCGCGGAATCGACGCGGCGGATGATGATTAGGACCCGTCCACATACTGGGAGAAACAATCATGACTCACAAATTCTCTCGCCGGACGATGCTCCGCGGTATCGGTGTAACGATGGCGTTGCCGTGGCTTGAGTCGCTGAACGTGTGGGGAGATGTAGCGTTTGGCGCTGCGGCAGTAAGTGAAGCGCCTGTCCGGCTTGCCGTGCTCTTCGCGGGCAACGGCTTTCATAGCCGCGAGTGGTGGGCGAAAGGCGAAGGAAAGAGCATGGAACTTGGCCAGGTACTTGCGCCGCTGTCGGACTTCCGCGAGAAGATGCTTTTCATCCGCGGCCTCTACAACGAGCAGGCGCTGAAGGGAAATATCCACAGCTCCCAGACCGGCAACCTGCTCTCCGGTGCGCCGTTGGCTTCCGGCGGCGAGATTCGCTCCGGCACGAGCGTTGACCAGGTCCTTGCTCAGCGATATGGTCGCTCCACCAAAGTTCCGAGTCTCGTCCTAGGTTGCGAAAAGGCCAATCCGTCGGTGCATAAAAACTATTCGATGCTCTACAGTTCACACATCTCGTGGAGCTCACCGACAACGCCTACGCCGTTGGAACTGTATCCGGCGCTGGCGTTTGATCGACTGTTCAAAGATGACGTGGAGCGGGGCGACAAGAGCGTGCTCGACGCCGTGCTGGCTGAAGCCCGTGACTTGCGCCGCAATATCAGCACGACGGACCAACTTAAGCTGGACGAATACTTAGCTTCAGTGAGAGACGTAGAGCAACGAATTGAGCGGGCCGGTAAAGAGGGTGAGTTGCAAGGATGGCGCCCGACGCTCGACAAGCCAAATATCTCCCGTCCACCGGACGGCATACCCCAGAATATCGCTGACCACATGCGACTGATGTGCGACATCCTTGTGCTCGGCTTTCAGACCGACACCACACGGATCACCACGCTCAAACTTAACAACGACCACTCTTCGCTGCGTTTTCCGCACCTCGGCGTCGACTACATGATCCACCATCTACTGTCGCACTCCGATACGGCAGATTGGTTGAAGGTCAACCAATTCTTCGTTGAGCAACTCGCTTACATCGCTCGCAAGCTGGACGCGATTCAGGAAGGGGAGCGCACCGCGCTGGACAACTCGATGCTGCTCTTCTGCTCCAGCATGCTAACGGGCGCCCACGACGCCACGCAGCTTCCCGTCGTGGTACTCGGTGGAGGCGGCGGGAAGATTAAAACCGGCCGCGTTCTCGATTACAGTGGCAATCCCAACCGCCAGATGTGCCGACTGTACTTATCGATGATGGAGAAGATGAGCGTCCACCTTGACAGGTTGGGAGACGCTACTGAAAGCTTAGCTGAAGTCTAATGCGGCCGGCGAAATTACGGGACCGTTCGGTTGCGTTTCGCTGCCCAGTTTGGCTGGCGGCAATTGGCAACTTGTGTACAGCGCGACATCCATTGTGCGTCGGTTAGCGCTCGCCGGCGATTACAACGTCAACGGCGTGGTCGACGCCGCTAATTACGTCCTCTGGCGCACGACGGTCGGCCAGACTGGTATCGCTCATGGCAAGATCATCTCTGGGGCAACATTACCCACACCAGGAACCGCGTCAGCGACACTGGGCAGCAGAATCCGCGAAGCTGGATCCGGACGACATTGACCATGCCGATGAGGACATGTCCAACCGAATCCTTTAGCATGCGCGCCGCAGCAGCGACGGTACGTATCCGCATTGGGCCGTGGGGGCGCGGTCTTCGGACTAACCTTCTCGCTCAAAACAATCAAGAATTCAAGCCGCCTGATCCAGGTACGTTCACTGTTGCAAGTGCGACGCGACACGTCGGTAAGCATTCCACCGTTGTTTGACGACGTGCGGCTAGGCTTCAATTTTCGTGCGAACGCGGACGAGGGCGAAATGAACGAGTCGATTAAACACACTTTGAACCGCGGAGTGGCGATTCCAGCCGTTCCGCTGGCGTTGTCGCCGGATCGTAAGTTCGACGAACGCCGACAAAGGGCGTTGCTGCGCTATTATTCGGCGGCGGGCGCGGGTGGGCTTGCCGTTGGAGTTCATACCACTCAGTTTGCGATTCGCGACGCGAAGCATCAATTGTTTGAACCCGTCCTCAAGCTGGCCGCCGAAGTCATGGACGAAATCGATTCCGGCCTGGAAGGCCGCCGATCGGTGGGGCTGGTGCGCGTTGGCGGCATCTGCGGAGGAACTTCCCAGGCGCTGCGCGAAGCCGCATTCTTGCACGACCTGGGCTACCATGCCGGCCTGCTCAACTTGGGCGCCATGCGTGACGAACCGGAAGAACATGTCATTACCCATTGTCGGCTCGTCGCCGAAGCGATTCCGCTATTTGGTTTCTACCTAGGACTGTCGGTGGGCGGCCGCGAGTTGCCGTACTCGTTCTGGCGAAAGTTCGCTGAGATAGACAATGTGACCGCGATCAAGATCGCCTGCTTTGATCGCTACGGAACGGCCGACTGCATTCGTGCAATTGCCGAAAGCGGGCGTGACGACATTGCGCTGTATACGGGCAATGACGACCACATCATTCTCGATCTAATTACGCCTTATCGATTCGTGGTCGGGGGTCGTGTCGTGGAGCGCCGTTGTGTGGGTGGATTGCTCGGGCATTGGGCAGTGTGGACGAAACAAGCGGTGAAGCTACTCAACCGCTGCCACGAGGCCATTAAAACAGGAGAAGTGAGCTCTGAACTGCTCGTTCTGGCTAACGAGGTAACGGATGCAAATGGCGCGTTCTTTGATCCGGCCCACTCGTTTGCTGGATGCATTGCCGGTTTACACCACGTTCTAGCGCGTCAAGGATTGTTCACTAACGCTTGCTGTTTGGACCCTGAAGAAGGACTCAGCCCGGGTCAAGTTGACGAGATCGAGCGAGTCTACGCGGCGTATCCACATCTCAATGACGATGCGTTTGTGGCCCAAAATATCGACCGTTGGCTTGCGTAAATCCCGAGCGGAAGCGGTGGGGGAGGCCGATCAACGTTAGTGCGTGTTCGGAATCCATGTAGCGGTGGCTAGAGTTGCTGCCAGCGGGTTAGCTAAACCGCAAGCGGTAATCGAGCGGATCCGCATCGCTACTCCGATTTCGAAAATGCTGTAATGCTATGGCACGGTCGCGTCACCGATCGGTTTTCGATACTGCCTGGCTATGGCTAGCAAGCCGCACCCAGGAGACCTGAGTCACTAGTTGATTTAGCGCCGCAAACGAAATATGGGCGTTGGTTGCGAAGCGGGGTGTCGTGTTGCCAGGAAAAGTAGCTAACGTCGCGTCGCCGACGAGAAACACGTTGAAATCCTCAGACAAGTTTTTATATCCGGCGGTCGTCAGGCAGAAACACATGTCGGTGGCATAACCCGTCAAGAGCACGTGACGGACCCCGTGCTCATTCAGAAAATCGCGCAGCGCGGGATAGCCTTCGTCGTCGTAAACGACCACGTCTCTGGGAGACATCGTGATGTCGTCGGTGACTGGGACCGGCAAATCCCAAAAGCCGGCGTTGTTGAATTCCGGTCCAGATGCCAAGCCCGGGAACTGCTGGAAGTAGTCTTTCACGGGCTGCTCTGCCGAGAGTTTGATTTCGGCCGGCAACGGCTGGCCGCGGTAAACAAAATGATCCAAGATCTGAGCTAGCTCGCGCTTCCCTTCGTCGCGTTCCGCCGCGGTCGGCGTGTGACGAATCGATCGATACAATTTGCGGTGCACCGGCTGTTCGCCGCCGCGCATGCTATACATCACAAGCGCCACCTTCCCGCGCAAACGCTGAAGGAACGGATCAATGACTTCACGGGTATGGCGACCGGCAAGATGGTTCTTTTGCGGCGTGCAAAAATCTGCCACGCCCGCCGGCTCCGGCGTTCGCCAGCCCTGGCCGTCGTCGATTCCCCAAGGGTGGACGACAATAACGGCCGTGCGATCGGCACGTAGGCGATTGGGGATTTCGATGATTCCCCGCGCGTTGTAGGAAAATCGCCAGGCGCGGACATCCAGGTCGGCGCCCGGTTCATCGATGAGCATGGGCGCCTCGTAGTGCCGCTCCTCGATGACAGGTTCGATAAACTCGGGGTGGTCGGCCAGCAGTGGTCGTGGGTTTTCAATTGGCCGCAGCTCATTACGGTACACCCGCGGTTGTCCTGGGGCTTGCAGCGGCTCTGCTCTAGTAGCGCTAAGAACTAATCCAAACAATACGAGTCCCACCGAATTGAGTTTCATGGTGGTTCTGGCAATTCTCATTGATTAGCCTTTGTTACGAAGTGTAAATTGACCTCACCGCTTTGGAGTGTGGATCGCCAAGCGAACCCTTCCCATCTCGGGCTCTACGGTGACGGTGGCATAAGTACGCGGGCACGGATCGGCAAACTTCATCCCGCCGTAGTGAATCGGGGTTTCGGTGTAGCCGTCGGGTTCATGGTCGACAATCCGGCCGTGTTCCACCGTCAGCTCGGTGCCATCCGGCCAGCGGAAAGTTTGTCCGACTAGAATCGGACTGTCCATGCACCACCAGCTCATCGACTTTGAAACGCTACGCTCGATCCAAAGCTGGCTGGGCCGGGAAAGCTCAACCACTTGCTCCGCAATACCGGCCGAAGCTGGTCCAATGCAGCGAATCATGGCGGTGCGGCCGTCGTCGGCAACGAGCATTTCGTCCACGGCGGACGCTGGTTTATTGACGTCGTTGGTCGACGTCTGATCCACCAGCACCGCTCGCCCACCGGCATGCACGACCAATCCGCCCTTTTTCATCCCTACGACCAATGCGCCCTCATCGTACGACGATCTGAAATACGCCTCATTGACTTCGGGTTCAGGAAACTCAAACGCCAAAGGCAAGTTCGCCTCGATTTCAGCGGGGACGCGCGCATCATACCACAGAAACGCGTACGGCCCGTTGCCGAAGAGGAGTTCCTCGCGGCGATTGGGCGTAATGTAGCGCGTGCGTTGGATACTGCCCAAGGATTCATCCCGAAACGCAAGATATTGATAGACGGGCCGTTGCTGCGAGCGGGCCAAATACAGCAGCACGGGCGACCAATAATTCAGTTGACCGTAATTGGGTCCAAACAGCACCGAGCGGTGACACTCGTTGGCGGTGAGTTCGGCCGGTTGCGGGCCTGCGATGGCAGCCAGCGCCATGCGTCCCGGCAGGGCGCGCGGGAACTCTTGGAGCAAATCCCTGCCGGTTACCCGCTGCAGGGCATCCAGGAATTGAATGCGATACAACAGTGTGGACGCCCAGAAATTTGACGACTGGTCGTTCGTGCCGCTGGGAGTCAGCGCCTGGGGCAAGAGATACTTCACATGTTTGTGGAGAGCGATTTCTAACCAGCTTTCCGCTTGAGGCACTTCGCCCAGCAAGGCCAAGGCGACAATGCCGAACGGCGCCGCGTCCACGCTCCCGTGATGCTTGTTATATCCCTCGCCGGCGGTGCTGGGTGCTTGAAAAAAGGGGTAATACGCGTCCATCACGCTGACGATTGCGGCACGTACTTCGTCCCGCTCGGCTGGCGTAAGCCGGTCAAACAGCAAATCATAGGCGACGGCGAGCCCCTTCGTGATTCGCAGCACGGCGTAGGCCTTGCTCGCGTCGTGTGCATTCTGGACTTCGTTGCGCCAAACCCGCGCGTCGGCCAGTAGCCAGGCTCGTGCATGCTCGAAGTACGGGTCCGACTCCGGATCGCTCAATACGGACGCAAACGCGAGTGTTTCCACCACTGCCAAATCGTGCATGGCCGCATAGAAACGGTCATACAAGTTTTCAAACTGAGGATCCTCCGCGGCGGTGGGGATCCATTCCGTACGCGGCTGCTGCTGTGTGCACCAATCGGCGGAAGCGGCCAGATTGTGCCAAATTTGCCCGCGACGGCCATCGGCGCGCGAGTCACGCAATTGCGGCAAATCGGCCGGTGTAAGATATAGGCGCGGATGGATTGTGAGCGTCGCCGATACTTGCGCTGGCCGTGGCCCGCCTGCTTGGCCATGCGACGCATCGCCGAGGACCAGGCTAGTGCCGAACAACACCAGGAGCAGTCTGTTGCACTCGTTTCGAACCAACAATCTCGCCAGGGATGCAATCACAAGTTCAATAGCTCCAATCATGGTCAAAAACGCTTCTATTAAGACTCGCTGATCAACGCTAATCGAAATCAGCGGAGATTAGTTATTTCTGCAAGTAACTAAACAGGTCGCGAAGTTCTTGGGGCGTGAGGTTTTCCAATATTTTTTCCGGCATTTGGGAAATCCCAGATTCGGTGATTTCGTCGATCTCGTCGCGCGACAGTTTTTGCCGCTTGTTGTCCGAAGTCAAAATGGTCTGCGTCGCAGCGTCCTGCTCGGCGATCAACCCCGTAATCACGCGTCCGCTAGTTGTCGCGACGACATACGACATATACTCCCGGCGGATCACTGCACTTGGGTCGACGATATTGGCCAACAGCGCCGCTTGATCTTGCCGGTTCGCGATCGTCAGGTTGGGACCGATCCTTTCGCCCTCCCCATGCAACTCGTGGCAAGTTCCGCAGTGTTTCTTGAACAGAACCTTGCCGGCCTCAGGGTTCGCGGTTGCGGCACGAAGGTCATTGCTGAAGCGCCGCATCGTCGCCAGCTTTTCTTCGGCTGAGCCCGGGCCCAGGTTGCCCCAGTGTTTTCTCACCAGCGCATCGATCTGGTGCGAATGGTGATTGGCGAGATGCCGTAGCTGGTCGACGGGCACTTCTTGTCCCGCGACGTCACCTCGATCAACTTGCTCAAGAAACGCAAGAGCCGCAATCGGTCTGGCGAAAAGGACGTCACGCAGTGCGCCACGACGATCAGCCGGAAGTTTGGGGTATTCCCCCAGTAAGTGGTCGGTTATCGCCGGCTGATCGAAGCGAGCTAATACGTCGAGCGCGGCTCGCAGCAACTCTGGCGGCGACTCTCGGTTCACCAGCGGCAGCAGCAGCGGCACGACGTCGAGCCGCCCGAACTCTCGCATTAAGCCAAGCAGCTTCAGCCGTCGTTCCATAGTCGAAGCTGCTGCAAACTGGCTGCGGAGAGAACCGTATGCTTGCTCGCCATTCACCCGCAGAGCAATTTCCAGAGCAAGCTCGTCCGCCGGATTTTCGCTCCAATGCTGGAGAAGTGCGGCGCGGAGCTCCCCGACGACCGGTTCGTAGTCGCGATGCCTCCGTACGACACCGGCACTGGTTTCGCGCGCCTGTTGGTCGAAGAGCCCTCCTTGCGTGATTTCCTCAAAACCTTGCGAGCGTTCCGCAAGACCTTGGCGCACGGCTTCCAACGCCGCAAGCCGATGATCCTCTGGCGTAATTCTCAATAAGGTATGGCAAGCTGAATAGCCTTCAGCGGTGCCATCGGCAGTCCAACGCCGTAGTAGCCGCAGCCCATTGTCGCGGCACATCGCGTTCGACCAACTTGAAATGGGCGCAAACATCGCCAGCAACCGCGGCGTATCCGTCATGGCGTGGGCTTCAATTGCCCACCACACGAGCCATGGCACTCGTGGGTCGTCGTAACCTGCCTCGCGATTCATCATCGCGCCGATTAACGGAAGTCCTTGCGGGCCCGGAAGCCGTTTGGCGCTGGCGGCCAATTGAGCCAAAACAACGGGACTCTGTTCGTGCTGCGCCAAATGCAATAACGCTGTGGCGGCGGACGACGACACGCTTTTCCTGTCGCCCAAGAGGCGTACGGTCCAAAGGCGCACGTAGGGATACGGATGCGCAAGCAATTGAATCGCCAATTCGTCGTTAAGCGTCGCCGTGGCTGCGAGTGCCCACAGCCCCTGCAGCGCATGCCGTGGATCCTCGGTCTGCATCGCCAATTCTCGCAAACGGGGCATTACGGAGACATCCCTTCGGTACGCCAGCTCGATCCGAGCCCGATCAGCGAACCATCGATTCGCGTGCAAGAGTAAGTCGAAAAGTTCGTCGCCCGATAGCTGAGCGAGATCGCACTTTACCGGCGTAGCCCCTCCGCTCGGCTCGACGCGATAGATCCGGCCGTTTGTCCGGTCCCAACTGGCGTCCGGGTCAGGATGCGCAGTTCGTTGATCGTAGAAATCGCTGACATAAGCGCAGCCATCCGGCCCTAGGCAAAAGTCGGTCGGACCGCTCCAGGTGTCGTGGGTATCGAACAAGACACCGCCGTAGCTGGCTTGCACGGTGCTGCCGCGCGGCGTGAGATTCCACCACGACACAGTGTGGCCAAGGAAATTGCCGGCCACGAACGCGCCGCGCAGCTGTTTCGGGAACGCATCGGCCAGGTAAATCGTTCCCCCGGTGGGCGGCCCACCGGGCACCTGATCGCACTCCTGCTGTGGAAAATAGTGATAAGCGAACAGGTTGTGCAGTGGGCCGTGCTTTCCAAAACTCTTATAGAAGTAGCCGCCTTGCACCGCATGCACGAACGGACCACCGTTCGTCGAATAGTACAGCTCACCGTTGGCATCGAAAGTCAGGCCGTAGCAATTGAGTCCACCCTCGCAAAACAGCTCGAATTCTTTCGTTTGGGGATGGTATCGCCAGCACCCCTGCTGGAACTCAATGCCGCGTATTCGGCACGTGGTCGTGCTTCCATTGACGCCATACAGCCATCCGTCGGGCCCCCACGTAAGATGGTTGGCCATCGCCTGGGCGTCTTCCATGCCGAAGCCGGTGAGAAGTACTTCCGGGTCGCCGTCCGGAATGTCGTCCCGATCGAGGTCAGGATAGAACAGCAGGTACGGAGCCTGAAGCACATAGACGCCGCCGTGACCGAACTCGACGCCCGTCACTAGGTTTAGTCCATCGATGAAGTCTCTGAACTCGTCGGCGCGGCCATCCCCGTCGTTATCAGAGAGAATTGTAATCTTGTCGTCTCCGCGTGGGCCGTGCGGCGGAGGCTCGGGCACGCGATCGTAAACGGTTCGAGACCATCGATCCATTTTTACCCGCTCGAGTCCAGCCGGACTGGGATATTGAAGGTATTGAATCGTCCAGACTCGGCCCCGATCATCGCATTTGACGAAGATCGCTTGCCGAACATGCGGCTCGGCGGCAAATATCTTGATGTGGATGCCGTCCAGCGCGGTGATCCGCCGCTCCGCCTCCTGAGGCGAGAAACCCTGGGCCAACGCTGTTGTGCGCTGGGAGAGACTTGCGATCAGTACCAGGAGGAAGCACCATCGCATGACGGCCGCCCTAACGAGATCGTGATTGAGACTTGGCTCTGGCGGCAATTTTGTCGAGCGTCACTATCTCGGCAGCGCCCGCCGCGCGATCCACCAAGTCGCAAATCAAATCGATCGCGCGGAATCCAGGATCCACGACACCCAAACATGACGGATGCGCAAGGAAGTCGAACACCGCGCGCTCGCGGATTACCCAGTCGAACGCCAGGTGGATCGCCTTCAAAAAGTGCTCCAGTTGCCAGCGGCCATTGCGGAACGCTCCAATATCACTAATGGGGCTCATCGGAACATCGATCAGACCGGTCGGATACGCGAACGGCTGGGCCGCCGTTTGAGCTGTCAGGATGTTGTCGAAAGCCTCTTGCGATGGGGGATCATTTGAGCCGTGAAGATCCACGATCCCCGGATGCGCGGGATAGGTGCAACTGATCCAATCGAATCCCAAACCCAATAGCAGTTGTTGCAGGTCTTCACGGCCATGCAATCCGGTGGCAAAGCCACCCGGCGTGCGAAAGCCATTCGCGTCGACACCGACGCGTTCTTTTAGCGCTATGTTGGTCAGCAAAATGTTGTCGCGAATGATGTCCTTTACTTCCCTTCCGCGGATCAGCCACGGCGCACGCTGAAAGCGGAACTGAAGTTCGCTGGTGTTTTGGGCCAGGAGGTAAACGTGGTCGTAGGTGTGATTGCCGATCGGATGCCCCTCGGCGGCGATCTCCTTCAACCAGTCGATATTTTCCTGCTCAAATACCTGCCCTACGACAAATGTGTGGATTCTTCCGCGTCGCGCTTTAACCCTGCGGCAAGCTTCAACAGTATAGCGCTTCGCCGGTTCGTTCAGGTTGCCCTTCTCGTAGTCCCAATGTGTATCGGTCCATTTGGGGAAATTGCGGGCCATTTCCAGGTCGAGAGTAATTGCGATCTGGGCGTTTCGACTTTTGTTAATGGCAGGCTCAGCGCTAGCGTGCGCTCCCCGAGCGATACCGAGGGTGGCGGCGGCCGCTGTTCGCAAAAAATCGCGACGTACGACACGCATTTTCATTGATTCGCCTATGTCAACCGCAGGATGCGGCGCGCGTTCTCGTGGCTGACCTTACGGCGGATTTCTGCCGTTGCGCCTAATTCGTCGAACAGTGTGAACTGCTGAAAATCAACCTGGTTCATGTCGTAATAATCGGTGCCGAATAGCAGGCGGTCCACCCGGCGGGTAAGAAACGCCTTGCCAAACTCCTTGTCCCTCAATAGCGCATGCGCACCGCTCGACGAAAGGTCGCTATACACGTTGGGGAAGGCGTCCATCAGCGCGTCCACCGCTCCGCCCGGTGCGACGGGGCCGATCGGAAAACCGACTTGAAGGTCTGCCTGGCGCAATTTCCCGGAAATCGACGCCCACCATCCCTTGCCATGGCCAATGAGGACCAGTTCGGGAAACCTGGTGAGAACCTGCGCCAGGCCCGGCAGACCTGGCGAGTCAAGATTCGCCTGGTTATCCAGATGAATCAGCACCGGCAGGTCGACCTCACAGCACGCTTCATAGAGCCGCATATTCAGCGGGTCATTAATCTGTAACTGTGGCTTGTGCTCGCCAAAGCCGTGCGCTCCTGCGTCGACATAGCGCCGCAGTAAGTCGACCACTTCTTTCTGTGTTGTCAGATGCGTTTGCAATGTGCGCGGATCGATTCCACAAAACGGAATTAATCGATCGCGATGCGGCGCCGTGGCAGTCAGCACGTGGTCGGTCGTCACGGGATACCAGAATGCCTCCGGCGAAACAAGCGGCAACACAACCGCCCGGGCGATATCGTGCGCATCCATCCAGTGGAGCAGGTGAGTCGCCGTGATAGCGCCGCGCTCTTGCGCGTACCAGCCATGCGTCAGGTGGACATGGCAATCAATGACCTCTTGTTTCCTCTTCAATGGCGCGGCAACCGCCGGTGACAACACGGCCGAAACGCCGAACGCCAAACTACCTTGGAGAATCTGTCGACGCGTGGTTCGTCGCATGAGAATGAAAAATACGATGAATAAACTGTGTTGCACGAGCCGCCAAACGTAACCTGTGTCAAACCATTGCTACTGCCTCAATCTCCAATTCCAGGCCTGGAATCGCCAATTCCGTGGTTCCGACGGCAGTTGAAGCTGGGTACGGCTCTACCAGGTATTCGCGGCGGACTTTGCGGAAAACCTCGAGATCCCGCAGCAAGTGGACCCAGCAGGAGCGAATGATCACCACATTGGCGAACGACGCCCCCGCTTCCTTCAGCAGCAGGCCGATGCGGTCGAACGTCTGACGAATCTGAGTCTCCATGTCGGCGTGGACATCCTCTGGGCCTTGACCGGAAATAAACACGAGTTGCTGCCCCTTGGCCAAGATCGCCGGTGAATACCCTACATCCGCGGCCGGCGCTCCCTCGGGGCGCAACGCCTTGCGAGATGTACTCCCATCCTCGGCCACGGCTACGGAGACTCCCGACGACAAGAGCAATCCCGTAGCCGTACCCATGGCGGCGCCGCTAACAAAACCTCTTCGATCCGTGATCGGAGCTTTCGCCTCTGGGTTCATGTCGGATTACCTTAGTTGCCAATGCGAGAAGTGCATGAACAACTATTGTCATGCGTGGTTGCGGTTTCTTACGATACCACAAGTGCATGCCACGAACAAGTTATTGGTTCCTGAGCCTCGTGCGTCGTGCTCGCCTTTCTCGACAGGATCCTGCCCGCACGTGAATGAATTCAACTGTGCGGGTTTTCGATCGTAACGGAGACATCTTCGATGTCGGCTCCATCAAACGAACATGAGCTGGAGATGCGGCTCAGTGAGCCGACGGTTGCGGTACAAGATGCGCTCGCCAAATTCCCAGGTGATCTGATTGTTCTTGGTGCAGGAGGCAAAATGGGGCCGTCGTTGTGCCACATGGCTCGGCGTGCGGCAGGGGGCTCCCGCCGCATCGTCGCAGTGAGTCGCTTTACGGACTCTCGCGTCGCGGCGCGGTTGCTGGACTGGAATATCGAAGTCATTCGCGGCGACTTGCTCGATCGCCAGTTCGTCGCCAGGCTACCGCGCTGTCCGCTGGTTGTGTACATGACCGGAACAAAGTTCGGCAGCACCGCGGCACCTGAACGCACGTGGGCAATGAACACCCTGCTGCCCGCGATTGTATGCGAGCATTTTCGCGCCAGCCGGATCGTTGCTTTTTCGACGGGGAATGTGTACCCGCTGGTGCCCGTCACAACGAGTCGGGGTTGTACAGAGGCCGACCCGCTTGGACCAGTAGGCGAGTACGCCATGACCTGCCTGGGCCGCGAGCGGATAGTATCCTACTTCAGCCACGAGTGGCAGATCCCGATGTCGCTCGTTCGGCTCAATTACGCCGTCGAACTTCGTTACGGAGTGTTGGTGGATATCGCCCGGCAAGTATGGCAACGGCAGGCGGTTTCGCTGGCAATGGGTTATGCCAATGTCATCTGGCAGGCCGACGCCAACGCACAAGCGCTGGCAACATTTCCGCTCGCCGCATCGCCTCCGTTCATACTCAACGTGACCGGCCCCGAGACGATCCGCGTCCGCGACGTGGCCCTCCGCTTTGGTGAATTAATGCAGCGGGACGTTTCATTCACCGGCGAGGAGTTGCCGACCGCCCTGCTAAACAATGCGAGCTTGGCCCAGCAGCTCTTCGGCCCGCCGCGGGTCAGCCCCTCGCAACTTATCGAGTGGATTGCCGGATGGATTCGCGCCGGTCAACCGCTGTGGGAGAAACCCACGCACTTCGAAGTTCGCGATGGCCGCTTCTGATACGACTCCGCCGAGCACTTGCCATGTCATCGTCCGGACGCCAACGACTCGTTCCTGAAACAGTGTGCCGTGTCACCAGCGTGGAGCTCGAGTTTTATCTGCAAAAGCTGATTACCCCACTTGTCCTTAGCACGGGCAGAATTGAAGACGTAACCGAGGCGCGGGCGGCAGTTACCGTGGAAACCGGCGCGGGCCGACATACGCAGGGCCGCGGCACGATTTACTTAAGTGACCTGTGGGCCTGGCCCGACCAAACCGTCCCGCACGAGCGGCGTGTTCAGATATTACAGGCATTTACGAGACAAGTGGCGGCCGCTTGTACGCAGCTCCTTTCGCACGAGTTGCTTCATCCGTTGGAATTGGGCCTGCGCTTACACCATTGCGCCCTCCACGAATTGCCGGCCGAAATTCATGTGCCGGCTTTGGCCCGCGCCATGTGCGCCAGTCCATTCGATGCTGCGATCCACGATGCAGTTGGAATAGCGCTCCAGCGGTCCGCGTTCAAGCTGTTTGACGAAGACCTTCCTATACCGTCGGCTGACAATTTCTTTCCCGAAGAGGGCGCAATCGCGGCAATTCGCCGACTGATTCAGCCACCGAGAAAGACACTGCCCGCCTGGCTGGTTGTCAACAAAACTGACGCAATGCCCGAGATGATTTTGCGGGCCCACGCGGAACGGGGTTACCGCTGCTTCAAGCTGAAAATTACGGGAAGCAGCAACGAAGCTGACGTGCGTCGCACCGCCGACGTTTACCGTGCGGCCCGAATCGCCGGCATCGCAAATCCGCGGCTCGTCGTCGACAGCAATGAAGCAAACCCTAACGCAACGAGCGTATTGGAATATCTCGAGCACTTAGAGAAGTTGGACCGCGGTGCGTATCATGCACTCGCGTATATCGAGCAGCCGACGACGCGCGACATCGTCCATGCACCGTTTGACTGGCGACCGGTCACCGCGCGAAAGCCAGTTTTGCTCGACGAAGGACTAACCGATTTGACAATACTCGAACCAGCTCAACAGCAAGGCTGGAATGGTCTCGCGCTAAAAACTTGTAAAGGACATAGCATGCTGCTCGCCACGGCGGCGTGGGCCCAGTCGCGCGGAATGTTACTGTCTCTGCAGGACCTTACAAATCCGGGCCTCGCGCTCATCCATGGCGCTTTGGTCGGAGCACACTTGCCGACGGTGAATGGCGCGGAATTGAATTCCCCGCAATTCACTCCAGCGGCGAACACGGACTACCTGCCTCGCCTAAGCGGCCTGTTTGAACCACAAGCCGGCATCCACCTTCTCCCAGCCGAGGTACCTGTTGGTTTAGGCTCACGATTGTAACGGTGTTGCTTTTCGCTTGCGTTAACGCGTACAACGGCTGTACTCGCTGCCGCAATTTGTTGTTCAGCAGTGAGTTAGTCGGGCGAAATCCTACTCATTGCGGACCCAACACGACGCACTGTTCGATCGCCATAAACAACTTCGCGGTGCTGCCGTGGCTGGTGGGGCTCACTTTACTGGTTCGACCATGCCGGGCGACGTGCCTATGTCGAGCGGCGTTGCGGCCTCCGGCACTTGGGAAGACTGCAGGAATGCGATGAGATCGGCCATTTCTTCCCCGGTGATGTTTTGTTCAAAGCCCTCGGGCATCAGCGACTTGCCAGTGTTCGTCAGCTCGTCGATGTTCGTGCGGAGAATCGTGGTAGTTTCATTCTCTTGCCGCACGAGCGTAATACTGGTGGCCGTCTGAGCTGTAAGCATGCCGGTGGTCACACGGCCATCGCTGTCTATGCAAAGGTAGTTCTCATAATTTGGAAGCACATTACGGTTGGGATCCAGCACGTGTACCAAGAGGGCGTCGCTGTCGCGGGAGGCAGCGGAAGTCAAGTCCGGCCCAACCTCGCGACCTATGTCGCCGATCTTGTGGCACACCATGCACTCGCGACGGAATACAGCCTCTCCACGCCGGTTGTCGGCATCGATGTCCATCTTGGCGGCGTATGAGGAAATTACCTCGTCGCGCGAGCCAGTAGTACTTGCGAAAATCTTCTTCGCGAGCGATTGGACTGCGGAATCCGGGTGCTCGATCAGCAGCGACCGTTGTGTAGTGTCGAGATATGCAAGCGAAACGTTCCCCGCTAACGCGGCTTCTAGAAACTGGCGTGTTCGTTCGGCGCGACCCAGCAGAGCGGAAGTGACGGCACCGCGAACGTCCGGCGCGTACTCGGGCCAGTGGTCCAGAAGCAATGTGCCGACGCCCGAATCCGCATGGTCGGCCAACGCCCGGACAGCGGCAATTTGAACCGCCGCCGGTTGCCGCACGTCGAGCAGGTCGATTAGTGTCTCGCGCGATTCGGTAAACGTCACGAAGCTGAGCAGTTCAATCGCGTTCTGACGCAGTTCCACGTCGCTGGTTTCATCGCGGGCGGTGGTACGAGCATTTTGGAGTGAATCTCGCAAGTACGCGGCCGCCGCTATCGGCATGCCGCTCTCGGATTCCAGCCGTGCGCCGCTTTGCTTGAGTCCACGGCCAAGTTCCACAAGGAATTGTTGTGATGATAACTCAGGTCGCGGCCCATACCTTGCCAATTGCTCCAAAAGCTGAAGCACTTCCGATGTTTGGTTGCGGGCGCCAACAATGAATATTAACTGCGTGATGAATTGCCGGCCGTCGGCAGTTGCTGCGAATGGCTCATCAAGCAGCAATTCTGTCAGTAAGTCGGACGCCAGACGATTCGCCGAGCTTAAGATAGCGGTACGAATCCACGGATCGGATGAAGATGCCCGCGCCAATTTTGCTAAAGACTTGACCGCACGAGAATCTCGGGACTCGCCCAGCGAAAATGCCGCCTGAAAGCGGATGCGTGGATGGGGGTCATCCGTCTGAGCAATCATCTTGTCGCGCAATGCGGGTGAATCATCAAGTCGTGTCTCCGCCAGTCGCAGCGCATGCGCGCGGACAGCGGCATGTTCATCGCCAAGTGCCCTTGTCAAATCATCAACGGTCAACGCCCGCAGCCCGGCCAGCGACCACAAGACGTGAAGTCGGGCTTGTGGCAAACGACTGCTGGAAAACAACTGTCGCAGCGGCGATATCGCGGATGAATCCTGCCGTTCGTAAAGCAGTCGATGGGCGGTGTCACGCCACCAACCATGCGGGCTCTCCAAAGCTGCCACCAGCTCGTCCGTGGTTGCATCGCCTAGTCGAGGCGGGCCCGAATACAAAAAACCCGACGGAGCAAGTCGGTAGATGCGACCATGCTGGCGGCCACTGGTGAAATTGAGGAACTTGGCTACGTCGGACGGCACATGGATGGTCTCCAGGATTTCACGACTCATGTCGAGCACGTATAAGGTCCCATCCGGTGCATTGATCAAATTGACCGGGCGAAACCAGTGATCAGGGGACCGGACAAACTCGGTGTTGGCGTCCGCCCTGTCGGACTTAAACGTTACGCCATCCGGCGTCAGCGTGCGACGATGAATCAGGTTATTCTGCGCATCCGACACGAAGACGTTTCCGTAGTACTCCGCCGGATAAGTGCCTCCGCGGTACACGGTCACGCCGGCCGCGGCATCGATGACGTGATGGCTGGCACCAGCTGCCGTAGCCGGTCGTTCGCCGTGTGCAATGCGGCGACTGGAACGGAGGATCCGCCAGCGCTCGACGGGGCTTGTACGGAAGATCGGAACCGGTCCAGGAACAATATTTTGCAAGGCGTACGGCACGGGAAGGTAGGGATTTCGCACCAAATAGCGCTGTGGCAAAACCGCGTGTAGCAGCGGCTGCGATTCGCTGCACAAGAAGCGATTGCCCCAGTCGTCAAAGCAATTGCCGAATTGCATTGTCCCCGTAATCGCTTCAAAAGCCCCGGTTTCCGGATCAAAACAGAAGTCACGGCCGTTTACGTCAAATTCAGGACGATTGGCCGGCTTGCCACCCGCTGGAAGCTCGACGCAGCGAATCTTGCCGCCGTTAGCCGCGGTCGAGCCATAGATTTTGTGGTCCAGTCCCATGGTCAAGTTGTTGAGCATCGCTTGCTGATTCTGCGTGCCGAACCCGGTAAATACCTGCCGACGGACATCGGCATGATGGTCGCCATCGGTGTCTTTGAGAAACCAAATGTCCGGCGGCGCAGCCACGAATACGCCGCCGCGCCACGGGGCGACACCGCCAGCCCACAGCAGGTTTTCAGCGAATACATGGCTTTCGTCAAAGGTGCCGTCCCCATCCACGTCTTTGAGCAAACGCACAGCGCCCAGCGGCTTTTTTCCAGCGGCAGGCTTGTACGGATAGTCGCGCATCTCACAGACATAAAGTTGGCCGTTCTCGTCGAACGCCGCGGCAATCGGATCGTACACCAGCGGTTCGCGGGCCACCGGCTGCACTTCGAAGCCGCCGACGGTTTCGAACGATTTGAGAAACTCATCGAAGGGTTTGGCCGGCACGGGTTTTAAGATCGCCTTTAACATATCGTCGGAATGCTGGCGGACAGAGGCGTCATCGATCGCTGGTAGCTCCGCGGCAATATCGGAGGGGTGACCAGCCGAGGGAACGCCCCCGGCCGCCCGAATCTTTGTCAGAATGTCGCGCGACCGCTCGAAATAGTCCAACACCTTGGCTTGTCCGTCGAACTTGCGATCCGTGTGAATGGCGATTTGCTGATCAAGCGCGGCCAGCCACCCGTCGAGCGACTCACGATCGTAGGGCGCCTTGCGATTCAAATAGACATAGACCGGGTTCGTATGGGCGTCGGCGTCGGGAGTACCGAGCGGTGACAGCGAGAAGGCACGAGCAGCGATCCAGGCGGATTCGACCAGCTCGATTTCGCGCTCCAACTCGATCCAACTTCCCTGGCCTTGACTCGCTGGCACTGCCAGCTGGTCGACGATCCGGCCATTCGCCACGAGCTGGACGTTAGTAGCCGGCGCGACCTCGGACCGCACACGAATCTTCACCTTAACGCGAGCGGCACCGGCACGCTGCTTTTCGATGATCGCACCCGGCCGTTGACCGTCCACTTCCATCAACAAGAACGGTCCGCTGGTGAAGAAACTTCGGCCTTCCGCCATGCCATGCAGCCATTCCTCCATGGTCGGCCGCCGTTCGGCATAGACGTACGTCTTGCAATCGCTCAGCATCCTACAGGCCGGATAGTCGGCGGCCCCGTTTGCCGGCACGCGAAAGCCCGCGTTGAGCATGTGATACCAGCCGATCAATCCAATGCCGCGGTACGCACCATGTTGCAACAATTCCACGCCATCGACGTCGCCTTGGGCCACGTCAGCGTAGATCTCTTGGGCGTATCCGCCGTGCGCATAGAAGGCGATCCCGCCCAGTTCTCGCGCGGTGCGGGCCACCAGTCCGAACAGCGGCCAACGGTCGGCGTCCAACGACTGGCCGTCAAGCACCAGGGAATCGAGCAGGAACAAGTTCAGATGTCCGTAGTGTCCGCTACGGTATTCCTGGCCCGAAACAATCGAGTATTCGCCGCGTGTTGCAATCGAGCGCCTGCCTAGGCCGAACATTTGCGGCGAGTCCAAGTGCTTCATCAGTCCGTTATATGGGCCGGGAGGTTCGTTGTAGGCGAGGACGGTGCCAAAATGGGTGTCCTCACATTCAAGAAGGTCGAAGATCCGTGCCTGGTCCTCGCCATCGCGCCGCTGAAAGTGAATGTGCGGATCACCGGACCAATAACCGAAATCTGCCGCCGGAATCGTTTTCGTCAGGGCAATCTCCACCTGCCGAGTTTGGCCAGCCGTGAGGAAAGTCGTCAGCATTTCGGGCCGATACTCGAATCCTTTCCAAATTTCGATACGCACCGTGCCAGCGGGCACTTCGACCGTGCATCCGCCGGTCGTGTAAAACGACCTTCCCAAATATCGAACCGGAGCGCGGAGCGGACGATTGCCCCAACCCGCGTTCGGCCATTCCGCGGTGTAGCTATGCTCCTTCAAGGGATTGAATTCAGGCTCGTAGTAGTTTCCATCCGGCCCGACAACATTGACTCGACAGGATGTTTTGCTGCCCGTCTTGTGGTCGCGAACAATGATTTCCAGCCGACCCACGTCCGGACCTGATGCCACTTTGCGGACGCCCACGTGTTCAAAGCCCGGCGGCGTGAAGATTAGTGTCTCGTCGGCAGGCTGAAGTGCTTTCTCAACGTATTCCGCCCGAGGGGCGTCGGTCAGCGACAATACGGCTGGGTTTGTTTGCAGTGTACTTCGCAATTGGTTCAGATAGGATGCAACGATTTCGGCGGCTCGTTCGTTCGTCATCGTCGCTGATTGAACCGTTGTCTGCTCTGCATCGAAGGTCGTCAGTTCCTGGGGGCTTTCCAAGGAGAACTTCTCACCGTCTTCACGCGGCTGGGGTTCCGGCTCACGCGGTTGGGTAAATGCCTTTGCATAAAACGGGTCAGGCATCAGGCGTAAATGCTGCCCTAACAGCGAATAGATCGCTTTCCGCCCAACCGGCGAAAGGTCGTCTGGCTTATCGGCAGCAATCGTGATCCGATCGTCGATCTGTTTGAGCTGCCTGCCGTCGGTCGCAACCACTCCAATCCGTTTGACGTCGATGCGTTCTAAGCCCACTAGAAAATCGATCGCTCGTAGACTATTCCAGACGTGCACCGCGAGCGGCCTGTGTGGTTGGGTATCGCTCGCAGACGGCTTTCCCCACGTCGTGTTGCACGCCAGCACGGTCACACCCAGGCGGGCGAGATGGGCACAAAGAATCTGTCGCTCGGCTGCGTAACGACGGCTCGCCTCGAAATCCTCCACCAGCTGTACCGCCGGCCCAAGATCATGCCGCAAAAGCGGACGATACACGTTGCCGGTACAATAACAACCAGGAGCTGACTCCAGCGCCACGTTTTCGACCGAATAACCCGAGTGGCTCCGCCGGTGTTCGATGACCGCCCGGACGCTCGGCCGCACTTCCGGCAACGGCCACACCCCAGCCTGCTCGAGAATCTCTTGCCGCGAGGGAAGTCGGCTTTGGGCCTCATCGTCCAGCGTTTTTTCAACTGCGGGCGACGAGCAACAGCACGACAAACACAGGGTCAGCGTGAATCCTGAGACGCTTCGACTTTTGATCGTTTGACGAAAAATCTTGACCCTTCAGCAGCAACGGCTGGCACGCCCAGAGGCTCTGCGATGGACGTGACTTCGATTGGTGGTCAACCACGCCCTTCGGAGACTCAGGGCGTGCCACCCATCTGGAAAAACGTTTTCGCGCCGCACCATCGCACGGCTTAGTTGCACGTCCGTTGATTGTGTAGTATAGGCTAACTTCGGTAGTTACCCGTAGCAACTACTCCCGGCATAGACGAGGTGAAGCGGGTTCCCACCTGTCCGACCACGAAGGGCCGATTGGAGGCTTGCCATGAAGCGCTTGAAAGCATGCATTGTCGGCCGCATTGTGGGACTGATCTGTTGGCCGGTTGCCGTGTGTGCGCAGGAGCCGGTGCCACTCCCGATCGAGCTGACGCCGGTCGATGATCAGGCAATCGCGTTTGCCACATTCCAGAGCCATAATCAAAAGGCAGTCAGCAACGCGGAGGGGATTTTCATTACCTATCTCCACAAGTCGAACGATGACTATACCGCTCAACAATGGCGACTGGCAAAGAGCACGGATGGAGGAAAATCATTCACCACCATCCACGAAGCGACGCACGCCACAAGCGCTCCTGCAATCGAAACGGACCGGCAGGGGACGCTCTACTTGGGGCACCCAAACTTTCTCGATGGGAACGCATATCTCGTCCGCCTCGCGAATCATGGCGACAACGTACGCACTTCGACGACGGAACTAACGGGCGGCTCGGCGGGAAAGTATTGCCTGCTTCTTGACGAAGCGCGGCAGCAGCTCTATTGGTTCGCTCACAATAACACGTTTTTCACGGTCGGCATGGACGGTGCGGTGCGTTCCAAAACGGAGCTCTTGCAGGCAGGTCCACACGCCTATTTGCAGTACCCACACTTGACGCTGGATGCCTCCGGCACTTTGTTCGCTGCCTGGACGACGTCCAAGGTAGTTAAGGACAACGTGAGCATCTACCACGACGTTCACGCCATGAAATCACCGGACGGTGGAAAAACCTGGCAGGCGCTCGACGGCAAACCAATCGCATTGCCGGCCGTTGCCGACGATACGGGACCAGCGACGCTCATTTCTAAAGTTGAGGAGTTCGATGTGCACTCTTGGCTCTCGGCGTTCATGGCCAAGGATGGGAAGCTCCATTTTGTGTACTGGGCCAAAACCGAGCCCGAGCGGCAACGGTACGTCCGTTACGACGTCGCCACGGGCCAGCTCGAACGCGACGTGGAACCGATATTCGCTCACCGACCGTCGAAGTTGCCGAACGACAGCGGCGTGTTTGTTTCCAACCGTGACGAGCCCGGCTCAAGCCTTTACTTCGTATCGACGGTCGACGACCGGAGCCGGATTGCGTGTCTGGCCAGCGACGACAACGGCGGGTCATGGTATGAATACGCACTATCGGATACGCAGTTTCCCGGGCGCGTTTACTCCATCGGCGCGTCACGCGAACTGACGCGCAGCGGCGCGATCGTCGGTACGTTCACGGTCGTGGTGGGCGAACCGAAAACGTACCATGAGGATAAGTCAGGAAGCGTCTATTTCTTTCGCATCCAATCCCCGTCCCCAACCTCCGAGCTCAGGGGAGGAGTTAGGGAAAAGGGTCGTCCATGAAGCATATCGCTGCCACTCTCTCGGTCGGCGAAATCATAGTCATGGTGCTCGTCGTGCCAGTTTTTTTGCGCGAGGACCGTGGTGGGGCAACACGGTACGCGGCCTGTTCACCAGGTGCTCGACGAAAAGCCAGAGAATCTGATGTTGAGCTATTTTGTTCGCGTGGCGAGCGATCTTGCCAGCCGGCAGCAGATGCCCGATTCGCACCAGGAATGGGAACGCCGTCGTGGTGAGTTGCAAAGCGAGCTTCGCAAAACTTTGGGTAACTTTCCTTGGGAAAATCGGCCGCCGCTCAATGCAAATATTACGGGCAGACTCGATCACGGTGACCACTTCGTGGAGAAGGTTCTATATGAAAGTCTGCCCGGATTGTACGTTACCGCCTTAGCCTATGTGCCGAAGAACATCGAGGGTCGGCTGCCCGCGGTGATTTGTGTGAACGGTCATTGGCCCGACGCCAAGGCGACTGAGCTAATTCAACGGCGGTGCATGGGATTGGCACGGATGGGAGTGATTGCATTTTGCCAGGACGTAATCGGCACCGGCGAACGCCAAGCCTTCGCAGGAACTCCTCCACAAACCTACCACGGGTTTTATCGAGGGGCCGCACCGCGAATCGTCGATCGCACGCTGATGGGCTACGTGATGTTCGAGTGCATTCGTGCCTTGGACTATCTGCATACACGCGAAGATGTCGACCCGGCCAAGATCATGTGCACCGGCGCCTCGGGTGGAGGAATGCAAAGCATGTATTTTGCGGCCCTCGACGAGCGCTTGGCCGGTGCGGTGCCCGTATGTTACATCAGTTCCTACGAGGCACACATGGGGGCCACGGCATGCGTCTGCGAAGTGCCCACCGGAGTTCTCCAGTATTCAAATCAATGGGAGATCCTTGCTCTTCACGCGCCGCGGCCTTTGTTCTGCATTGCTGCTTCGCGGGATGTGCCCGTGTTTCAGCCGAAGCCTATGCTCGCTTCGCTCGAGAAGACGCGCCGTGTCTACCAACTGTACGATCATGCGGAGCGCGTCACTTCAGCTGTCGTCGACAGTGGGCATGACTACAACAAGGCGATGCGCGAGCTCCTGTATGGGCATGTTGCGAGGCATTTGCTCGGCCGTCCGGACGCTAAGATATCGGAGCCCGACGACTTACCTTTGGAAACGTCGCATGCACTCAGCGTGGGGCTTCCGAAGGCGACCGAAACGATGCAGTCGCTGACGTACCGTCGTGCCGGCGAACTTGTCAACCAGATTGCACAACCCCGCGACGTCGACCAATGGCAAAGGCTCAAACAAGAACAACAGAAGCGCCTGCGGAACGAGATTCTTGGCGACTTTCCGGACACCCGACGGGTCAAACAGGCGTTTCATCGAACATTAACGCACAACGATTACATGATCGAGCACTGGATGTTCGAGCCAGAGCCTGGCATCCTTGTGCCAGCCATCCTGTGTCGTTCCCATGATGCTGCGGCCAGCGATAAGCGACCGGCAGTGTTGGTCGTGGATGAAGTCGGCAAGCAAGCGGCGTTTGAAAGCGGGTTGGCCGACGTGCTCGTCAAAGATGGCTTCGTTGTGTTGGCCATCGACTATCGCGGAGCCGGTGAGACGGCCGGCACCGTCCCGGCAATCGAATATGGCCCCGGCACGCCGGAATACAATTTGACGAACTATAGCTTGTTCGTTGGTCGGCCGCTGGCCGGTATGCGAGTCGTTGACATTCGCTGTGCAACCGACTTTCTCACGAGCCGCGAGGAGGTCGACTCTGCACGGATCGCCATTGTCGGACGAGGCCGCGGCGCCCTGTCCGCCGTCTTGGCAGCATCGTTCGACGAGCGGCTCGGCTGTGTTATAGCCGATGAGCCGCTCACCACTTGGGTCTTTGAGGAAGAATTTGTCGATATCGGCCTCGAATACCTAATTCCTCGCGTCCTTACGGTTGCCGACATGCCGCATTTGTTGGCCCACGTCGCGCCTCGACCGCTGCTCGTTTCGAACCCCGTCGATGGCCGGCGCCGCGCCGTATCCGTTGACGACTGTCGCCGGCAATTGCGATACACTGCCGCTACTTACGATGTCTTTAGCGCGAATGACAAATTGCAGGTCTCTCGCACCAAGACGGAAGAGACCGTCAGGAATCTTGCCAATTGGCTCCGAACACAGAACTAGTTCTTCAGCAACGGTTTTGGTTTGATTCGTTTGTGTAAAATCGTTTTTTGGTTGGCAGTTTTAGTTATGGTGATCGATCAGTCGTGCTGATCCGCCAGCCTACTGAACGCGTTCGATGCGCATCGCGACTGATCGGCCGCCCCTTCAACTCATGCCTTTCGTGATGCACCTCGCAAAACAACCGGTTTTGACGCGGGCCACCAGTCGCAAGAACTCAAACCATTACTGGCACTGCGTTGGCGTGTCGAAAACTCAGCGACCTTCTGGCAATGAGACGCAGAGCAATCTGATCCTGTCAGATGCACCGGCAAACGAACGGTTTCTGCACGGATGGATGGCGAAACGGAGTTTTCAGTCGGGGCGACGGGTTGACGACCCTGTGTGGCATAACACAGCGGAAGTATATTGATCACGGCGGTCGGGATCCTTATTGGGGTTCCTGTCGCGAATACCCACCTCGTTGATAGGCTGAGAGAACGGTACGCGTTGACCGGACGAGATGTGACAACTTTATGGCGGCAACTCTTCACTGGACACGAACTTTCACGTGAATCTTTAGCGGAGGCCGAAGCGCTGCTCAATAGCTTAAGTCCTGAGAGCCCGCTCCGCATTCACCTGGCAACGGAACTCGAAGAAACACGGACACTCTACAAGATGAGTTAGGGGAATATCGGATTTGCCGGTGCAACGATGCGCTACCCGGCGACTACTACGGCAGTGGCGTCGTCGACGCGGCGGACTACACCGTGTGGCGCAACACGCTCGGCCAGGTGGGTGCTGGGTTGGCTGCCGACGGTGACGCGAGCGGCACGATCGCTGCCGGCGATTACGACGTGTGGAAGATGCACTTCGGTGAAACCGCCGGCAGTGGATCGGGTGCCACCGGCTCCGCCAGTGCTGCCGTGCCCGAGCCGGCCAGCTTGGTCCTCGCGTGTTGCGCCTGGCTTTGCGCCGCGGCAGGTGCCGCGGGCCTAGCGGCACGCGATTCGGGTAGCATCAGAATTTGTCGGCTGGCGGGCGGGAACTGTTAATTCCTTGAACTGCTTGACGGAATTTGCTGGTAACCGCCGCGGGCCGCTCGATACAATCACGCTTACGTTGATCCAGCGGCGTGGCTGCCGGCGTTAAACGCCCACCGGAATGCATGGCCGGCAGGCTAGGCGGCCAGAATTGCGCGAAATCCAGCCCAGCAAGCACCGTCGCGAATTAGCGCCGCCGCCAGCTCGCTTTTGGGGCATTAGGTTTTTAACGGCATGTCAGTGAGCGAATCTCTGAGGCTCCGCGGCGTGTCGGCAAAGGTTCGTTTGACGGAGCGTTTTTTGGCCGGAATGACCATCGAGTGTCAGGCCGACCGTGGAGATGAGTTTCCGGAGCGCCAGGGCTGTGCCGTTAAAGGTGTGAGTTTTGAGACTGGTGGCCGGTGTCTAAACGGGTCGATAGATAGCGCGTCCAAGAAACCAATGAGTTTATGACACACCTGCACTTGGCAAAAGAACATAGCCAACCCGCGGTGAGTAATTGCGTTGCCATTGCAAGCGCATTACGTTGAAGTTCGTCTCGCTGCCTTCGGTGCCAGGCATATTGCGGTCCGTTAACATAGGCAACTAAGCACATTCTCCGGAGCCCGCGCTCGCCGAAATCAGCCAGCCCCCTTATGATGACGATTTCCTAGTCCTAACCGATAAGAGCCGCGGCCATGCTGACTCGAATCGCAATACTGTCGTCGATCACTATACTTTTCCCCACTGTCACTCACGCAAAGTCGATGGTGGGGGCCGAAATCGCCAACTTTCGCTTGCCCGATCGCATGGGCAAGGAACACGCACTGGCAGATTTTGCAGCCCAGGATCTCGTGGTAGTCGCTTTCTTGGGGACTGAATGCCCACTGGCCAAGCTGTACGCCGTTCGGCTGCAGGCGATCACGGAGGAGTATGCCGAGCGGGGCGTGGCGGTCCTAGCGGTCATGGCCAACGTGCAGGACTCGCTCACGGAAATCGCTGCTTTCGTCGAGCGGCACAAAATAACGTACCCGGTCCTCAAGGACAAACGAAACAAGGTCGCTGACCTGTTCGCCGCCGAGCGAACGCCGCAAGTATTTGTACTCGATCGCCAGCGCACGGTCCGATATCAGGGACGGGTTGATGACCAGTACCTCGTGGGTATCGTCCGCGACAAGCCCACACGCGAGGATTTGCGACTTGCAATTGACGAATTGTTGTCGGGCAATTCGGTGTCCGTTGCCGAGACCGTCTCATCGGGATGCATCATCGGTCGAGCTCGCAAACCAAGCGACCACAGCCCGATCACGTACACCCGCGATATCGCCCCGATCTTGCAATCTCGGTGCGTGGAATGCCATCGCGCAGGAGAAATCGGGCCGTTCGAACTCACATCGTACGAGGAGGCCGCGGGCTGGGGCGAGATGATCGCCGAAGTGGTTCGCGAGGGGCGCATGCCTCCGTGGCATGCCGATCCCAAGTATGGTTCGTTCGCTAACAATCGCAGCTTGCCGGCTACCGAAAAGGAACGGCTCTACGAATGGGTCCAAAACGGTTGCCCGGAAGGCGACCCGACCGACCTGCGCGAGCCGCGGCAGTTCACGGCCGGCTGGCAACTGCCGCGCCAGCCCGATCTTGTACTGGCCATGCAGGAGCCGTTCACCGTGCCTGCGGACGGGGGTCGCAACGGAGTGCCCTACCAATATTTCCGCGTGCCGACGGGCTTCAGCGAGGACAAATGGGTCGCAGCCACCGAGGTGCAGCCGGGCAACCGCTCGGTGGTGCACCACACAATCGTGTACATCGAGCCGCATGGCGGTAAGCGACGTGATGACTGGATCTTCCTGACCGCGTACGTTCCGGGCCTGCGATTCGATCCTTTGCCTGCGGGTTCGGCCAAGCGGGTGCCAGCCGGCTCTAAGCTCGTGTTCGAAATGCACTATACACCGAACGGTGCAGAACAACAGGACACAACGAAGATTGGTATCGTGTTTGCTGACGTCGATCAGATCGATAAGGAAGTGATAACGACCGAAATCGGCGACGACCAATTCGAGATTCCGCCCGGGGCGGACAGCTATATCGTAACCGCCACGAGTCGTCCGATAAACCAGGAAGCAACCTTGCTTTCTATGTCGCCCCACATGCACCTTCGTGGTAAGGCATTCCGCTACGAGTTGGTGCTGCCCACGGGTGAGCGGGAGGTGCTGCTCGACGTGCCGGCATACGACTTCAGTTGGCAAACGCGTTATTTGTTAGCCGAGCCCCGGCCGCTGCCGATTGGGTCAGTCATCCACTGCCGCGCGGTGTTCGACAATTCCGAAAAGAATTTGGCTAATCCCGACCCGAATAAATCGGTACGTTGGGGCGATCAATCATGGGAAGAGATGATGCTCGGCTTCTTCGACGTGGTCTTGGCCCGCGACGACCAGCGCCAGGCGGGTAAAAAGCCGGTCAAGACGGGCCTCGACCTTGTCGGCATGTTCGATACAGCCGACAGCGACCGCAACGGCGGACTTAGTGTAACCGAAACCTCGGGGCACGAGCTGATCATGCAACACTTCGCGGCAATTGATCGCAATCACGATGAGTTGCTGCAGCTCGGAGAGATTCTCGCGGCCGTGCAAGCGTTGGCGAGGCGTCGTTAAGGGCCCATACTTTGAACGGCATTGCGACGAAACGGACGGCGGGCGGATGAGGACGTCGCCATGGGAAAATAAACAGAGCCGCTGGAGCGCCTACTGGCGTCACCCGCGGCTCATCGAAGTTCAGTCTTCGAACGCATTTGATCCAACCAACGGCCTACTTCCGGCGACGCGCGGCAAAGGCGGCCGCAAAAGCCGCGGCCGTACCAAACATCAGGAGCGTCGACGGTTCAGGGACAATCTTTGTCGCAACGAACACGCCATCATACGCGAAGTTCGCATCATCGCCCGGTGCGTCAATTTCGATCGGGATGATGAGCCTGATCTCCCTCTGATTGCCCGGGAGCGGCGTCACAATATACGTCGACGGCAGTGGTGAAAGATTGTCGTCGTCGCCGCCGGCAAACTCGGCTCTTCCTCTCAGGTTACCGGCCGCCGGAGCCACCCAATAGTCGAACCATCCGGTCGCGAACTCAAAGTTCTCAGTCGAGGAACTGAACTGCCCTAAACCATTGACAGCTTCGGGCGCACTGGTGACGTTGTAAGCGATGTCTCGAGCTGCAGCCCAAGCTATATTTGCTTGAAATGCGGGATGGAAAACTCGAACTCCCCAATCGGCAGCAGCCGCTGGAGCCGGATTGCTGTTACTCGTCGCAGTCTCCGAATCCCCATCCGGCGGCAGGCCAAATTCGCCAAACTCGCCATTGCCGTTCAAGTCCAAATAGTTCTGCACTTCGGGAAGCCATAGGCCGCCGACATCGGCATCCGCAGCAGAGGACAGGATCTGGATGCTGGTGGGAGACATCGCGTTGTCTACATCCACCGTAATCGTGCCCTGAAAAGTGGTGTCGGTCGATAGCCGGGTCAAGTTGAGATCAGTCGTGCCAGCTGAACCCTCTTGCGCCAAAAACGGGAGAGTGCTGAAGTCCCCCGACAAAACAATATGACTCTCTGACTGAACCAGATTGAGAGTGAGTTGAACAGCCGCAGCCTCGCGCGCTGCCAAAACCGAAACGACAATCACCGCAATGCAAATTGCGGACTTCATGATGCGCACCATTAGACTACCTCCGAAAAAGAATAGGCACGGCCGCAGTGCTCCTTGCCCTACCGCAAGCGCCGTTACCTCCGATCAGCATCAATCGATCAGGCTTGACGGGCACCTTTGTCACTCAATGCCCACCCTTCGCGCTATTTGCAATGTAGTCGCGCCCTCTAAGGGGTGTCAAGTAAAAGCCGTCGTTTTTTCCGGAAATCGTTTCAAAGAACGGACAGCCGGAGTCCGGAAAATTCGAACACGATGCACCAGATTTCGCCGAAGAGCTTGCTACCGGTATCCTGGCTTAACGAGGAATCAAATTGCGATACCCCAGCCAGAGGCCGGCCAGGCTTAGCACCATCAGTATCACGCTCGCCGGCTCGGGCACCGCTCCGGCACCTCCGCCGCTGCCAGCCATGGCGCCGAAGTTGGTCCGCCAGGTGTTGTAGCCGGCCGGATTGCCGCCGAAGCTTGCCGGATCCTTGCGCCACAATACGTAGTCGGCCGCGTCCACCTTGCCGTCGTCGTTGTAGTCTCCATCGAGGCCGGGCGGCTCCAGCAACGACGTGAGCGTGTAGTTATCCAAGTCAATACCATTAAAGGGATCGTCAGGCGCACCGGTCGTAGTAAAGTAATCGCTAAACGTGGCCCCGGTCATACCGCTCAGGCCGTTTGCCTGAAGAATGCCCAGATTCCAGAGCGCCTCGTACGTGATCGAGGTGTATAGATCCGGTGCGCCACCCTGTGGCTGATAAACGCCGGCACTGTCCTGTTGGGCAACAAATATGCCGGTGTCGACGATGATCGATCCGGGGCCGGTAAAGTTGAGCACGTATGTCTCGTTCTTCGGTGTTCCGGCAGGTCCGATCGTTTCGTAAAAGAAAACCAATTCGCCATTGACCAGGCCGAAGAAGTCGTCATAGAGGTTGCCGCCAGTGAGGTCGAGCGTGCCGTCATTGATCGTCATGATCATGCCGATGCCGGGGTTGTGGCCCGTGTGCGGCTGATCGGGGTCTTCCCAGTAATTTGGATTTCCCCAGGTCATTTTCCCTTCCATCTCAATCCGTCCACCATTCGTCAGATTCCATTGGAGGATCGTATTCGGCAGAAGATCATTGTTGTAGCCGAAGATGATTCGGCCGGCCGACACGGAACATTCCGAAGGCGGGCAAAATGCTGGCGTGTGCGTGGTACGAAGCGTGCCGTTATCTAAAATGACGTTGATATCCATTCGGGCCCAGCGACCGTCTACGTCGGTATGGGAATCCAACCACAGCGTTGCTCCCTCCTTAATCGTCAAGCTACCCGGGCCATTCAGATCCATTCTCGGCTTGAAATCGCCCAACCCCAGGCCCTGGCCGCCTTGGCCGAGATCATCGGTATCATCATTTTGGTCGTGGAACACAGTGACGCCATCCCCGATGATGATATCCAGCCCGCCCCGTCCCCCGGTCGAGTCTACCATCGCGGCCGCGGCGGTTTGGCCCGGTATTCCATCTTTCGTCCAGTTCCCTTCTTCCCATCGCCGCATGCCGCCGTAAGAGGAGTGAAGCACGGTATTCAGGCCGGCACTGCCATCCCAAATAACGGGCACGGCGCCTCGAAGGGAATCACAGACGGCCCCGCCGATAAGAACTACGGCAGTTACGACGGCCAACAAGCTGCGCCACATAAAGACCACCTTTCCGCTAACTACGAAGACCTGTAAGCGCACCAGGAAAAACTGCGATGACTTGACTCCAATCGCGAAGCCGCAAGGTCTTGGCACAATGGCAAATGGACGAGATTCTTAGGGCAGGGAATCGTTCGCCTAGTTTGGAATTGCTCGGCGCGAATGGCGCCTCCTCCCGTAACGACGATAACCGAATCGAATCAAATCGTCAAGAAAATGCTCTCCCAGAGGCTTTATACGACTATAGTTTACGGAGCAATGGCGCGAATAGCTTGCTTCCAATTGCGTCGGTAAGATAGACTGCAGCTTGGGTTAGTAGGGACAAGCCCGGAGAGTAGCGCCTCGGCGTTCCTCAGGTGGTCGACGGACGTGACGGTCCTTAGCCAATTGTCCCTAGCGCCCCAGCAGGCATGTTCCGACGCAGGCTGTCGTCCTGTCGCGCATGCCGTCGATCGGTTGTTCTGGCAGGGAGTGCAGTAATGCAATTCGTTCCCCGTGGCCGGACATTGCGAGGATTCATCTCTGTAGGGGCCGTAGGTCAACGGCCGGTGAACATCGTTCTTTCCCTCATGGTTCTGGCATTGTGGTTTCTCCGTAGGATGACGGTGGTTGCCCTGAATTGTGTTGGCGGAATCGGATCGTCCGTCCTGCATCGCTGGGGCACAGCGACGCGGCGGTGGAATTCATCTCTACGCAGTCACCGGACGTGGCGGTCGCAATGCCGACACGTGTTCACCGGGCTGAATAAAACCATGTTCGCAGCGGTTGGGCCGAATTCACGCTGTCGCGGTCACCACGAGGCTAACCCGGCGGAGCCTGGGACTTCTCACGAAGAGAAGAAGAGCCTCTTGGGCCGAATGAAGCCCAGTCGCGGTCACCAATCCGCTGGGGCGCCGTCGCCGCAGCGAGACGCCACAAAAATTCCGCCGAACGTCAATAACTCTTTGTCTCCGGGGTTAAGCCACTTGTTTCTTTCTTCCGAGGCGAGCTCGGTTAGCAGCCGAAACTCGGTCCCTGACCGGTCCTCGCTCGAAGGTTTTTCCGTCGCGCATCATGGCGTACAACACGCGCAGCAGGCGGCGTCCCATCGCGACATTGGCTTTCGGTTTACCGAGCCTCTTCACCAGTCGCTGGCGGATCGCTTCCTGCCGCGCATCGCACTGACAGAGCGTGACGGCCGCCTGGCACAAGGCCCAGCGCAGCGTGACCGAGCCGGCCTTGGTGATATTGCCGCTTTGGGTGCGTCCGGCCGACTCTTTCATGTCGGCGGTGAGGCCGGCCCAGAACTCCAGCGTGTCGGCGTTGGGGAAACGGTCGAAGGGGCCGATCTCCGCGGCGATGATCGCCGCCCAGATCTCCCCGATGCCAGGAACGCTCATCAAGAGCGCAATGATCGGGGCGAAGCGTTCGCTCCGCGTGGCGAAAATGATCTCGCGCCGCAGCCGTTCCCGGTGGCGTTCGGTCAGCATGACGAGGTCAATGAAGTCGGCGAAGGTCTGCTGCTGAACCGGTTTCAGGAGATCGCGGTTCGCGAGCAGCCAGCGCTGGGCGGCCGCACCGTCGAACTTGGGGCCGCGGATGTTGGCCGCGTTGAGCATGCTCTTCATCGAATGCTTGGCGCGGGACAAGAGCCGGCTCAAGTGGCGCCAGTGCCGGCCCAGCTTGCGAAGTTGCATCAACTCCTCGTCGGCGATGAACCCCAGCGGGCACTCGCCGCGCGACAGTCGTACGGCGATGTCGAGCGAATCGTTCCAGTCGGTCTTGCGCCGCTTGCCTCGCCGGTTGGACAGCTCGGTGGCATCAGCGATGTCGATCCGCTCGACGCAGTCGCGAAAACGATCGATGAACCATTCCACGAAGGGGCAGGCTTCCACGGCCATCCACACCGGCCCGGGAAGTGTCCGCAGCCAGGCCTCGATCTTGCCGGTGGACTTCGTGCTGATCTTGAGCCGGCTCGTCTCCCCGGCTGCATCGACGGCCGTCAGCGTGACGGTGCACTTGTGCAAGTCAACTCCCACAAACGACTGGAACGCGCTCGACATGGCAAAACTCTCCGTGTACGGGGCCAAAAGGTAACAGTGACTACGGAGAAGCGTACCAACTTCTCCCGGCCCCTACACGGTTTTACCCTCGTTGAGTTACTGGTCGTCATTGCCATCATCGGCGTGCTTGTGGCGCTGCTCTTGCCGGCAATTCAAGCCGCCCGCGAAGCGGCGCGCCGTTCGCAATGCGTCAATAACCTCAAACAATACGGCGTTGCTCTGCACATCTATCACGATTCGCACGACTCGTTTCCGACGGGCTGGTTAGTTAGGGGAGCCCCTATCGGGTACTTCGCTAATGCCAACACGAAGCTCCTTCCTTACTTTGAGGAGACATCACTGCACGGCATCTACGACCAGAGCGAGGCTTGGTACGACCAGAAAGCAGACGTAGGCTCGATGGTGATCCCAGTCTTCAAATGCCCCTCAAGCGCGGGGGAAAATCCATATCAGCATCGTCATATGGCGACTCTCGTCGATAACCCACTCTTTGGACTGACGGATTACGCGTATTGCAAGGGCGCATCGGATGCGTATTGCCTAGACGTCAAGGACTGGCAGGGCCATTTTGGCGATTCGAAATACATACTTAAGCTGGGTCCCATCGCGAAATTCCGTCAGGGAATGTTCTCGATCCAATGGGCGGCCTCCATCCGGCAAATCGCCGACGGGACGAGCAAGACAATCGCCATGGGCGACGCCAGCGGAGGCGTCAATTGGAAGGTTTGTCACGCAGCCCACGCGCCAGGGTACGATCCGAAGTGTCCAGAGCCTGGGCAGGATGGATACGGCGAGTTGGTTTTTGCCTGGTATCCCTGGATCGCAGGGCAGCCCAATAGCGGGGAGTATATAAAAGGGCTGGGCCCTGTCGTTAGTCTCTTTGCGGCCACCATCGAGCCGATGAACAAAAACCCAGTCACTGACTCATATATTGATCGTGGCACCTACTACAATCCCAATCCCGCCATTTCTTGCAGAGAAAGCACGCCGCTGGCCTCGCCGACCGCGTCGCCCGATCCGTACCCATTAGGAGGCCGAAACTCCGTGAGCAATTTCCGCAGCGACCATCCCGGGGGGTGCAATTTCCTGATGGCGGATGGTTCGGTCACGTTCCTCAACGAAGCAATCAATATGGTGGCTTACCAGGCGCGATCGACGATTGCCGGCGAGGATGTGATCGACGAGTAGGCCTTGGAGGTGTTCATCATGCGTCACGTCGCCATCCTAGTGTTCCTTACGACGATCGTCGCCGTTTGTCTTGCTAACGCGGAGGCGAAGGAGCCGCCCGCCGGCGACATCCCGACAGCGCTGCAGGACTACGTGGCCGCAAAGGACGATGCTTGCGCTTGGAAGATCCTCACAAGCGATAACAGCGATGGCTTTTTAGTCTATGACATCGATCTCACGTCACAAGTGTGGCAGGGGATCACCTGGAAGCATGCGCTCACCGCATTCGTGCCGCCAAACATTCGACATAAGGACACCGTCTTACTGTTCATCATGGGTGGCAGTAACGGCAACCGGGCCGATGATGAAGACCTGGCAATGGGCCGTAAATTGGCCATGACTGCGCAGATGCCAGTAGCGTTTTTATACCAAGTGCCAAATCAGCCGCTATTGGGCGATAGAAAGGAAGATGATCTGATCAGCGAGACCTTTCTGCGCTATCTGGATACCAACGACGCCAAATGGCCTCTTCTTTTCCCCATGGTCAAAAGCGCGGTCCGGGCGATGGACGCCCTGCAAGAAGTCGCCCAACAGGAACACAATACCAAAATCAATCGGTTCGTCGTTACCGGCGCGTCGAAGCGCGGTTGGACGACGTGGCTTTCCGCCGTCGCAGATCAACGCGTCGCCGCCATCGCTCCCATTGTGATCGACACGCTCAATTTCCGTCCCCAGATGAAGCATCAAAAAGAAACGTGGGGCACTTACAGCGAGCAAATTGCAGACTACACGCTCAAGGGTTTGGTTGACGTCATGGAAAAACAGCCGGAGATTCCGCTCTGGCGCTGGGTGGATCCTTACACGTACCGCAGCCAGCTAACTTTGCCGAAACTATTGATTAATGGAACGAATGACCGGTATTGGGTCATCGATGCGATGAACCTTTATTGGGATGACCTGGTCGGCGAAAAACACGTCTTGTACGTTCCGAACGCCGGTCACGGTCTCGACGGCGGACGGGAAGGCGCGCTCTTGACGCTCGCCGTCTTCGCACAAAACATCGCCATGCAGACTTCGCTACCCCAGCTCAGCTGGAAGCACGATGATGATGGCGAGGACATGCGGCTGGTGGTGCAATCGAATCCGGCCCCGAAAGCCGTTCGTTTGTGGGTCGCCCACTCAGAGGACAAGGACTTTCGCCCCGACCGGTGGGACGCGACAGAATTAACGGCCAACGGCGATGGCGCTTATGTCGGACACGTGGAGAAGCCTGCCTCGGGCCACGTCGCGTTCTTTGCGGAAGCCACCTATCCGTTCGGCGACTTACAGTACGGACTTTCAACGCAAATCCGGCAGGAGTAAGTCACAACGACGAATCCAGGGGCGCGAAAGCGGGACGGGTGCGATTCTTAGTCGAGGATCGGCAATTTTGGTCAATGTACCCACGGCCTAGCTATTGCTGGTCGTTGAACTGTTCGAACCGGACGGCTGGCAATTCCATGATTTTTAACCCTGTTGGCTGCTGGTTGTGGTTGGTCGCTATCGTATTGGTAGTGCCCGGCGAAATGGTCGTCGCCGAAGACAAAGCAGAACAGTTGCGTACGTTGCATAGTCGCGCTGAAATCGAGCCCAACGGTCTTTTCGCTCGTCCATCCGTGAATTCTGGAAAGGGCTTCCGTATTGTTATCGAAAACGGTGTGGCTAAAGTGCCGGTGGCCGTCGTGCGGGGAACGCCGTACGAAATGGGCCAGCAGTTCGGGCAGCTCTTTCGCAGTGAAATACAGCAATTCGTTCCGCTGGCGGTGAAAGCTGTCACCCAAGAATTGAAAGTCTCGCAGGAGGCGCTATGCGAGGTGTGGGCGCGCTCGGCGGCATATGCCGACGACCGTGTCGAGCAGGAATTGACCGGATTGGCAGACGGTTCAGGACTCCCGCTTTCCACGCTTCAAGCCATGCACGCGGCGCCACTGCTGATGCCGTATTCGTGCAGCAGCATTGCCGCGTGGGGGAAGGCGACGGAAAACGGTCATTTGTATCAGACTCGCAATCTTGACTGGACCTTGACTTTGAAGGCGCAGGATTTTCCAGTCATCGTGATATACGTGCCGGAGCACGGTATTCCGCATGTCGTCCCAACTTTTGCCGGTATGATCGGGGCGCATACGGGTATGAATGCTCAAGGGATCGCGCTTGCCGAAATGGGCGACGCTTCCGCGAACGAGATGCCCTACCAAGTGCACGCGCCTCACTTCACGGTATTCTTCCGCACGATCCTGTACGACGCCGATTCGTTGGGACATGCCCTGAAGATTTTTCAGACCCAGCCACTCACGAAGCGCTACCATTTCGTGTTTGGTGATGGGCAAACTGAACGGCGAGCAGTGAAGATCCGCGCGCACGCGCCTGAGGAGCGGAAGCGTCGGGTAACGATTTGGACAGACGATGACCCCTCCGATGAATTTGCGCCTGAAGTTCTATCGTGTGTGGTCTACAACGATGAAGGGCGCGGAGCGTTTCCGATTCTACAGCGCGAGTACGGTCGATTGAACGGTGAGAAGCTTGTCGAGCTCGCCAATCAGATCCCCATCAAGGGTGGCAATCTGGTCAATGTGGTTTACGATGCCACGGATCTAAAGATGTGGGTCTCGTACGCTCAAGGGGAACAAGAGGCATATCAGAGACCATATGTGTATATTGATTTGAAGACTTTCGACGCCGACCGCGATGGTGAGCCTGACCTTCGGTTAGCAGGCCGATAACTAGAACTCAAACTTACGGGGCGGGCAACGACTCGCTCCTGCTCGACGACTCGCTCTAACACCGAGGAGCTGACCGTCAACGCCGGCTCGGACAGCGACACGTTTCTAGTCCCCAGCACGAGCGGCGGGACGCATACGATCTTCAATGGCACCAGCGGCCACGACTTGCTTCGTTTCGAAAACTCGTCTCCGCACTCGGTCTGACACTTCGCCGTTATTCCCGCCGAAGAAACGCTCCGGTAAACCAACGTTTCGTGTTCCGACATTGGTCAGCCAATGGGCTGCAAATGCACTCAATTCCGCTAGGCCTTCTCCGATCAAACTGGTGGGCTGTCGAACTGGCTCATTACAAATTGCCAAACTATGGCGTAGGAAGCCGCTGCTCCGGTTCTCTGACTTCGTTGACGGCTCACGCCGTTACGACGGACACGACGGCCAGGACAGTTTGATACGTATTGATCGTCCTGCGAAGTTATCGGACGACTAAAATAAAGGGTAATCCGCCACGGCGGAGGACCCGTTAACGAGTAAGTCGACGAGGTGGAATGCCTTAGCGTGTTCCGCCACGTCGGCTTTTTTGTGATTGTTCCGGCGCAGGCGCGTCGCCGCAACGAGGGAGAAATTCATGCTGAGTCGCAATTCCATCGGCGCTCTCGTCGCAGCCATGGCCATTCTGTTCTCCGCCGCACTACTGTCCGGCTAACGCCGGAACGATTTTCAGTAACTCAAACGTCCTGAACCTGCTCAAAATCCCCAAGAAGCCAGCCGTTTAATGGCACGCCAAAAGTGTGCCGAGAACTCATATCCAAAGGTCGAGTGAGAGGTGCCCATGTCTAGGCCTGCAAAATGCCTCGCCAAACCAAGGATATTTAGATGCCGTTCGCCCGCACCGGGGAAGCGACAGGATTCCCACGCTTATGGAGTGCGCGGTAAAGATCTCTAAGATTTTCCTCTGTGCTTGGGGAATGGCGCTTTAGGTGAGTTCCCGTAGGAATCTGCAAGTTGTGGCCGGTTCCGGATACATCGGCTGGCAGCGACTTCAGGTGAGGAGAGTGATAGGGAAGATTGGATGCTCAAAGGCCAGGCGGCTCCACGGCATTGCCATCTGTGCGGCTCCCTAGGTCACGATGAACGCGCCAGTCGATGTCGTACAATATGGTATGGACGCTCCCGTCACAGAAGGACGCATTCCAACCGTCCGGATGAGCGGCGCCAAATCGCCCTAATGAATCTGGGGCGTCGTTTTGGCCATCGTGAATCGGCGCCAATTCCACGATATGTGTGCCATCAAGCCGGCCCGTCTTACGGTAATTGTCGTTGTTGAAGCCGGTGCACCAGGTTTCGTTATCGCCCATGTTCAAGCCGGTTTCGTAGTGGGCCTGGGGAATGTATCGCTCCGCAACCAGGTAGGTCTTGGAGATTCCATCGGTGATTTGCCGAATGGGAATCTTGCTTCGCTCAAAGGAAATACCCGTCATCGTGCCGCTGCCTGCAAACGTCAACAGAAACCTCGGCTGATCGCTGCCCCACGTTCGATTGGCGTCCCATACGTCCGCGTCGCTATAGCTTTTCGGACCTTGACCCAACTCGCCATTTGGCCACTCGCAATACACATGGCCGGAATTGGCGGCGTAATCGCTGCGGCCCGCGGTATGGGGCGTTATCGAATTGAAGAAACCGATCGTTCCTCCCGCATTGGCAGTCAACGGATACACCTTGGTCGGGCGGCGCGACGGGCAATTGACGATGGAAAGCGGCGACTGAATCACCTGGGCCGCACCCACCCGTTGGACGCGGCTCAGATCATCCGCCATGCCGTCGGACGGCGCATCGTGAAGCGCGCCTTCTTCACAGTACGTCAGAAGGTTGTAGATCCAGCCGCCCGGCTGATCCTTCCCGTAACCGCGATCGGGATCTCCCACCCAGAACCAGCCCCAACCACCTGTTGGAAAGTGGCCCTGAGCATCGTGGTGGTTCAGGGCGCCCAGTGCCAGCTGCTTGATGTTGTTTTTGCACTCGGTGCGGCGAGCCGCTTCCCGGGCCGTCTGCACGGCAGGCAGCGTAAGGGCGATGAGAATGCTCACGATGGCGATCACCACGAGCAACTCGATGAGGGTAAACCCGCAGCGCTGATGCCGGCAAATCTTGCCGATTCGGCGGCGCAGCGTTTCGCAGAAGGCTCGTCTGATGGCAGCCATGGCGTCTTCGGATCCGAACCCTCATGCCGACCAGCGAATCGTGGCGAGCAAAAACGTCGCTGCGAGACGGCCCACGGGTCGAGCCGATGACGCAACGTCATGAATCCAAGCGCAGGCCCGCTAATCGTTGAGGGGAAATCCGTATCGACTCGACAAGTATTGAAATACGCGATCGCGGTCAGACGCATCCAGCGCCGTGTCGTAAAGGACTATCTCATAAATATTACCAAGAAAATACGCCTCCCACCACGGTTGGGCATGCGTGCCGATATATTTTTTTGCATGCTGCTCCATCCGTTTGGGCGCCGTCGTAACACCTTGGCTCTTACCGTTTACCAGCAGCTCGGCTCGGTTATTCACGGCATCGTAGGCGTAGGCTGCGGCACTCGGGTAATGCGGCTCAACGGCTTGCCCCTCGAGCACGCCGACATTGGACGTGGATCCGTCGTCATTGCTGGCCCAGACCCTCGCGCGCGGGAAGCGATTCGGCAACAGCGCGAATTCCAACGAAGGGGCATCCAGACCGTATTTAAGCAGCATGCCGCCGTGACTCTGGCTGGCGAAGCTGGCCGGGCTCGGCGCGAAGACGACAAACGCCGTGAGCCGATCGCCCGTGGCCATTGGACTGGTGGCCAAATAGGTCGACCAGCCATCGAATCGCACGGCGGGAAGGCCCTGCCCATCGCGGACCCATATCGGGCAGAGCCGCTCATCGAATTGCCAGGCGTCGTCTGGAAAGCGATTGTCGCCGATGAGAATGTCCGGCCAGGTCGATATGCGGGCTCCCTCTTTCATCACTGGCATTACATCTGCGGCCAGCCATAACGCCACGTCTTTCGTGATTGGAAGCTGGGGCAGTTCATCGGGAGATCGGTCGGGAGTGAGGCGGCGAACGAACTTCTGCCGGTCCGCCGAGATCCGTCGCGCCGCGGGAGTTTTCGAATCGAATTGAACCGCCTCGTCTTGTCGCGCATGAATGAGTTCGCTCTTCGCAGCGCCTTCGCCGCGCGGACGTGCCACGACATCGCCGTCGAACACGTGCACTTCCGTGTTGTGCGCGTCGTCGACGTCGACACCAAACTCGGTCCCCAGGTCCACGACTTCGGCCGTTGGCGTGAAAATCGTGTATCCGCGGGCAAACCGCGGCACAGCAGCGGCGATCTTGCCGTGAGAGAGCAGCGCCTCGGTAGGTGCCGTGGCCACGAAATCGGCGGGTCCTTCCACCACAACTTTGGCCCCGGTCTCAAACGTTACTTGCAAAAGGCCTCGACTCAGCCGCAATCGTTGCCCGGGCGACAATTGGTCGCCAAACTTCAATCCAGGGTCGTCGCCGGCCCACTCGCAATTGATCAGTCCCGTGATGCGGGCGACGGAGGCTGCGCCAGCCATCATCGCGGCGTGCCGGGCGCCTTTTCTGAGACGGTCGTGCTCAACCGGGTCCGGCACGGCCGCCAGCGAGTAAAGCCGGTCGAACTTCGTCATCATAACGGCGTAATGCCAACCCAGCCCAACCATCAGGATGGTTGCCGCTGCGGCAATCGCCAGGCCATGGCTGTTCACGAACTGCAGAGCCGTGCGGAATCGATTGCCGGTAGAGGTTTTCAGCGAGAACGACCGGCTTCTCTTCGGCGCCAATTCAACGACAGGTTCCGAGCCGGTGGATGAAAGTCCGCCCAGGCTCGGCGACAACGGTCGGTTTCTCGATGCGGACTCAGCCGATTGCTTAATGAAGCTGATCGCCTCTTCGATGGTTCCGATTTCCTCGGCCAGGAACGAGTCGTCGCACAGGAATCGTGCCGCCGAACGGCGCAGCTGCTCGTTGTTTCGCAGCAGCTCATTCAATCGCACGAGCTCCGCGTCTGAAGCATCCCTATCCAGGACGCTAACGAGTAGCTCACGGAGGCCGTCGTCGTCGATCGGACTATCGTTCATGGCAACTCACTGGACCTAATCCACCATCTGGCGCCTGATCATGTCCCATCCAACCTCAGCGTCGCTTCAATGCAACGCTCTAATGTCTTTCGAATCCGCAGGAAGAGGCATTTCACCGAGTCCGCGGAACGCTTAGTTTCAGTTGCGATTTGCCGGATCGATTTTTCGTCATCGTACCGCTGCCACAGCAAGTCACGGCTGCGGTGAGGTAGTTTTTCCAAACACTTCCGCAGCGCTACTTGCCGGTCAGCCGGATCGGAGACTTCGTTGGTCGCGGCGTCAAGCATCAGCTTAGCGACGTCATCGGAAAACACGTGTCGATCCCGTTGGTGGTCTCGCAGATACGCCAGGATTTCGTACCGCGTGATGGTCAATGCCCAAGGCAGAAACTCAGCGCCGGGGCGAAACTCGCGGGCTTTTTTCCAAAGCGTCAGGTTGGCGCGTTGCAATACGTCGGCGGCGTTGGCATAGTTGCCCAGCGAGGCCAGGATATAACCGCGCAGCCTGCTCTGACAAGCTGTGAGCTGCTGGACATATACATCCAGCTCCTCCGTGCCGCCGTCGCCCATACCAGTGCCTTTTTTATCGGAAATCACGCCGTCATGGGGGGCCTGGCTTCACCGACGCACTGCCCCCTTTCAGGTTACCGCTGAAAGCCCTTTCGTGTCGAGAATTCCCGAGAAACGATTTCAAAATGCCGCGAGCCGGTCGAGTTTATCAGGCGGGGACAAGCGCCTTCAGCGGTTCGCCTCGCATGGGCGGGTCTCGACCGGCTTTGCAACTCGAACGTCATCCGTCGGACAAAAAGCTTGACACCAAACGGCGAGGCTTTGGTGACTACAAGTAAGCCAATGCGCGCCGTTCACTTTACGAGCGGCGACGGCCTCGTGGATGAAAGAGACCATGCTCTATCGCAGAGGAGCTTCGGCCGTTGTCGCCGCGGCGGGTGGCGGCGGGTTACAAGTCGCTACGATCCCGGGCCCGGCACAACCTTGTTGCTAGGCCTGGCGCTGTTGGCCCTTAGCGCTCGCTGGCATACCAAGTGTGCCGGGCACCTTTCGTACAGTTTTTCCACTTACAATAGAGAGGCCAACACAATCTGATCTATTGGTCAAAAAAACTTGACACCAATCTGGGCCGCCTCGGAGAGTTCCTATTGAGGGAAGGCTGCACTCTGCGGTCGCTGTTGGGGAGGGTTTCTCGAGGGTGCGCGGCCGTGCTCGCGTGGGATCGTCTGGCAGATCCCTTATCACCGCATGATCTGAGGTCACGAGGAATGATTTTGACTCACAGGCCCGCACGAAGTCTGGCCGGATTACTGCTGGCCGCATTGATTCTGACATGCGGCCCGAGCCTTGTGCGGGCCGCCGACGTTCTCTGGAACGGCACTGCCGGTGACGATAATTGGAACACCGGGGCGAACTGGACCGGAGGATTCGTCCCCGAAGCCCAATTTGAGGAAGTGGGCGTGATCGATAATGGAGACACGGCATTTATCGCGGTCGGAGCGCCCGACGCCGCTGGGCTTGTACTTGGTCAAGCAGTCGGAAATTCTGGTGGTCTTGAGGTTCGCTCCGGCGGCAGCGTCGATTTCGTGGATTCCACGGGCGCGCCGGATGGGTCAGCTGTGGTGGGCATGGATGGACAGGGCGCTCTCACTGTCCTGCCGGGTGGTTCTCTCACCGGAACTTCGTTGACCGTCAACGATCAGAGCTCACTGACAGTCGGCGGCACGGGCGCCGGAGTGGCGTCGCTATCCATCAGTGGGCAGGTTACTTTGAATGGAACCACCCGCGTCACCGGCTCCGGGCACATCTTCTCAGGCACTGGAATTGGCCTGGGCGGCGGCGGCACGTTGATTGCCGAAATTACATCCGCCAACCATTCATCGATCAGCTCCACCGGGGGCGCGGCCGTCGATGGCCAGTTCAGACTGGAGTTCAGCGGCGGCTTTAGCCCTTCGCCCGGCGACACATGGGACATTGTCGACGCGACGGCCATCGGCGGCGCGTTTGCGAGCATCGACCTCTCCGCCGTGCCGGCGCCCGGACCTGGAACGGCCTACCAGTTTAAGACTGTGGCCGGCGGCGCCCACGGCCAACTGTTGCAACTGCAGTTAAACACACGTCTCCAGCTGACGGTGAACACTGATAATGGGGCCATATCGCTATCCAGCCCCAGCGGTACGGCCATCAACATCGACGGATATTCGATTCTCTCAGGCGGGCAGTTGAACCCGGCCCAGTGGAACAGTTTGCAAGACCAAAGCATGGCAGGCTGGCATGAGTCATCGCCCACCTCCATGGCGCTGAGCGAACTGAATTCAAACATCGGCGGAAGCTTGGCCGTTGGCACCAGCGCCGTCAACCTGGGCACGCCATACACCCTGCCTGGCTTCGGCACCTCGCCGGACATTCGATTTAAGTACACGTCTCCAACCGGCGAGATCCTGGATGGGATTGTGGAATACACGGGTGGCGCCACGGCGAACAACCTGCTTCTGACCGTCGATCCCACGACCGGCGAAGCTGAATTGCGCAACAGCTCGCACGCGACTATCGAGCTTGTCGGTTATTCGGTTTTGTCGAACTCCGGATCACTGATGCCAAATAACGGCGATTGGGTCAGCCTCGACGATCAGAACGTCGGCAGCTGGATGGAAGCGAACCCCACAGCTAATGCGCTGAATGAGCTCTTCGGAGCCGTCGGCGCGACGACACTCAGTCCCGGACAGGCTTTCGACCTGGGCGAGCTGTTCGACGAAGCCGGCGGATCGCAGGACCTCGTGTTGGAATTCTCCCTTGAGGGAGACATTGTCCCACGGTTGGGCGTTGTGCAATATGCGGCAATCTCGGCCGGGCTAGCGGGCGACTATAACGGCGACGGTAAAGTGGACGCGGCGGACTATGTCGTGTGGCGAAAGACCGGCATCAATGGCCAGCAGGGATACAACGACTGGCGAGCCAACTTCGGCCAGATGGCCGGCAGCGGCTCGGCAAGCGGTAGTGGCGCGGCGGTCGTGGCGACCGTCGCGCCGGAGCCGGCGTCGTCGTGTCTACTGTTAGTCGGGGCCGCGGGTGCCGTCCGTGTTTGGCGAAGGAGAAAGCTGTGGCCGGCTTGAATAATAACAGGTGCACCGGAAATAAATCGGAGTTGTGAACGGTTGATTGGGATGTGATTTCGTTCGAGATATCGAGAGATTTCAGCAATAAGATTCTGGAGTAAACGACTAATGCGACATCCTTCTAGGAAGCTATTGATATCGACGATAAAGCTATCGGTAATCGCCACTTCGCTGTTTGTGACGAGCACGGCCTCGGCGGCATCCATCGGGCTTAACTACGTCAACACCGGCGATTCGGGCGTGCAAAACGGCCCGTCGGACGCCTTGGGCGCAGCCGAAGTGGCCGGCGCCCCTGGCGTTCAGGAGTCCAACTGGAACAATCTCGGGAGATGGGGCGAGGCCATAGGTGGGTTGCACGACAGCACGGGCGCCGCGATCGGAGTCACCGCCACCTGGGACTCCAACAATACCTGGAACAACGGCGCAGGCAGCAGTACTCCGGATCACAAACTAATGCACGGCTATCTGGACGCCACGGGGCAGGCCAACTGGGAGACTGTTCCCTACCAATTCTACTGGAATGAAAACAAGCCCGAGGTGTTCGTTAAAGGACTCAGCGCTTGGCTATCGACCAAGGGCGCTCCGCGCTACAACGTTGTAGTTTATACCGATGGCGATCAGACAGAGGGGCGCATCAGCGAATACTGGCTTCAGGCGCCCGGCGACGCGAATGATCCACCGCAAGCCCTCGGCAGCGATCTCAGTTCTCACGTATTCGCCAGAGACAACGCCAATTTCTCCGGCACGTACACGCGGGTGCGTCTCTCGGCCAACTCGGTCGCCAATGCGGCCGACGGCAACTACATTGTCTTTACCGGCTTGACTGCCGACAGCTTCATTCTGCGTTCGGAGGAGCGCGACTTCCGCGCTCAGATCAATGGACTGCAAATCGTGGCCGTGCCTGAACCGGCGACGGGCTTGTTCTTTGCAGTTTGCAGTCTGACGCTCGTCGCGGCACGACGACCTCGCTTAACGTGATGTGATGTTCGGAACCGGGGGCAGGCTCCCCGGCCATGAGTTTGGCCGGGGAGCACCGGTTCCATGAAAAATTCAGCTCGGAGAAATTTGCGATGAGAGCGCTTAAGACCATGAAGATGGCTGGGATCGCCGCTTCGCTGGTCCTGTTGGCCTGTACCGGCAGAGTCGATGCTGTATCGATCCCGATCGATAACCACAGCTTCGAGTCGCCAACTGTGCCTGGTCCGCCGGGGAACACGTGGTTCGATGGCATACCCACCGATTGGTCGGGGTCGTCCTCCAGCGTGTACACGTGGGTCGAAGATAGTGCCTCGCTCACGTTCTCAGGCGGAGACGGCCCGCAGCACGGCGGCATCGGTGAGGACTTTGGCTACATCTACCAGGATCTGGGCGTGCCGTTCGAAGCGAACATGACGTACCGAGTCGACATTGCCGGTGCGCACCGAACCGGCACCGGCCACGCCAAACTCGAGTTCGGCGTCTTTTCGAGCAACGCCGTCGGCACCACTCTGGGAAACGCCGGCTTCATCGATGTCCAGGGCATTTGGACGGGCTCCGGCAATCCGGACGCCGACGACCAGTTCAATCAGCTTCGTGACGCGAGCTTCCTCAATGCGCTCGACAACAATGGTGATACCATCGGCTCGCTGGGAAGGATGTCCAGGTTCGACGCCGGAGACACGCCACCCAGCGGCAACGTCGTTGTATTCATTCGCCACGACGGCACGGGGGACCGCATTCAGTATGACAACATTCGCCTCGACAAATCGCCTTCGCTCCTGCGGGGCGACGTCAATTTGAATGGCGACGTCGACCTTAACGACCTGACGACGATTCGCGACAACTTCCGCTTGCCGGCCGCGACGCGCAGCCTGGGTGATCTCAACGAAGACGATTTCGTCGACATGAAAGATTTCCTTGAGTGGAAGGGCAACTATCCGTTCCCGGGGGCTGGCGTCGGCGCTGGCGCGGGAGTTCCCGAGCCGGCCTCGTGGATCTTAGGCATAGCGGCAGGCTTGTTAACCGCTTGCGGACGTCGGCGAATGCGACGGGAGCATAAAAGAGATTAGAGGGCGTTTCAAACGTGTGGCTGATGTTGCCAAACTTCAGCGCTTCGCTGAATTTTGAGGAATCCAGCTACGAGGAGTCGGACACCTGATTGGCGTCCAGTTCGGAGACCTGTGTGATGAGATCGCCTAGGACAATGAAGCTTGCGGTCGTGGCGGCTTCGCTGTTGATGACCGGAACCGCCTCGGCCAATTCCATCGGACTTAACTTCGTCGATGATGGTAACGGCGGCGTGCAAAACGGCGCCGCCGACGCGTTGGGGGCGACCGAAGTCGCGGGCGCTCCCGGCTATCGACGGCAGAACTGGAACAACCTGGGAAGGTGGGGACAGACCGTTACGTTGAACAATAGCTTCGGCAACCCGATCGGGGTCACCGTCACCTGGGACTCAAACAATACTTGGAGAACCGGCGTCGGCACCAGTACGGGCGATCACAAGCTCATGCATGGCTATCTGGATTCCACCGGGCAGGCCAATTGGGAAACGGTTCCCTACCAATTCTTCTGGAATGAGAACAAGCCAGAAGTCTTCATTAAAGGTCTGAGCGCGTGGCTGGCCGGGCAATCGGGCGTTACCCAATACGATGTGGTTGTCTATATGGACGGAGATACGACGGGACGCATTGGCGAATACTGGCTGCAGGCGCCCGGCGACGCGAATGATGCTCCGCAAGCCCTCGGCAGCGATTTGACCTCGCATGTGTTTGTCAGGGACTTCGGGAATTTCTCCGGCGCATACACCCAAGCGCCGCTCTCGGCCAACTCGGTCGCTAATGCGGCCGACGGCAACTATATCGTCTTTAGCGGCCTGTCGGCCGATAGCTTCATTCTGCGGACCGAGGAGCGAGACGTCCGCGCTCAGATCAACGGCATGCAGATCGTGCCGATTTTGCCTGAGTTCCCCGACGGCGACGTCGATGGAGATGGCGATGTCGATTTCGCCGACTTCGAGGCAATCCGAGACCACTTCCAAATGTCAGTCGCCGACCGCAGCTTGGGCGATCTCGACGGGGACGGTTTCGTCGATTTCGTCGACTTCCGGGAGTGGAAGGCGAATTACCCGTTCCCATCCGCCGGCGCGGGCACGAATGCGGCCGCCCCGGAACCGGCTTCGTGGATTCTGGGATTGGCGGCCGGGTTGTTATCACTTTGCGGGCATCGACAGCGGCGTCGCCGCTGCCGCGAATCGGTGTGACGAACGAATCAGAAAAAACGCGGCGAACATACGTCGCCGCTGCTGGGGCAGTGCGGGCAACGGATAACTCGGCTCGATGTCGTGCCGTGAGTGCCCGGCAATAAAAAAGGAATAGAGGTATGGATCAGGGCAATTGTCGTTCTATCGTGGAGACTGGCTCATTTTGCGGCGGGCACCATCGCCGTGATGGTCGCGGAGCAAAATGTGCCTGTCCCCTTTTCCGTGCTCTTATCCGTGCTAGCTCGCGCCGCGCTTTTACCCTCGTCGAATTATTGGTCGTCATTGCCATCATCGGAATCCTCGTAGCACTATTGTTGCCGGCCATCCAGGCCGCCCGCGAGGCAGCTCGACGCAGTCAGTGCAAAAACAACCTCAAGCAACTGGCGATCGGAGCACTGAATCACCACGATGTCCATAAGCATTTTCCGACGGGAGGCTGGGGCTGGTTCTGGGTCGGCGATCCGGATCGTGGCTTCGGCAAGCAACAGCCGGGCGGGTGGATTTACAACATCCTTCCTTACATTGAAGAAGGGGTGCTCCACGACCAGGGCTCAGATGGTATTCCTGGCGATCCAGCGAGCCGCAATCAGCGAGTTGGAGCGCGAGATGTCGTCATGTCTCCGATCACGATCATCAACTGCCCCACCCGTCGCATTTCGGGCGTGTTTCGCATGACGACGAATGAGGGCGGCACAAACGGACTACTCAATTCGCTTACGCCCGATGTGGCCGGCCGTAGTGACTACGCGATGAATTCTGGGCATGCCTACGTAGAGTTCGGACAGGGACCTCTCAACTACGCCGACGCCGATGCGTGGACTGCAAATCGAACGTGGCAAAGCGATCTGCCTGCCATAAAAGTCGCGCTTACCGGTGTGTCGTACGAACGGAGCGAAATTGGCATCAAGAGAATCACCGACGGCACATCCAAGACGTACATGATTGGCGAAAAATACATCTACGTTCGGGATTACGAGACCGGTTCGGATCCCGGCGACAACGAGACTTGGTGCACGGGTTTCAACAACGACAACTTCCGCAAGACGGGTCGGATTTCCGGCCCTCTCCCCTTCGAAATGAGCCCGATTTCGGACAGCGAATCCCTCCCATCGGATCGGCAGCCGAACCAGCGATTCGGCTCCGCGCACGCCGGCGGCTGGCAAGTCGCTCTCTGTGACGGCAGCGTTGCCTGGATTTCCTTCGACATTGACTGGCAGCTACACCGAGACTTCGGCAACCGTGAAGACGGGAACGTGGTCGAATCCAGCAGGCTCTAAGCTTGCCGGCAGGAACGGGGGAGCGGCTTCCGGCAATCACAGAAGAGACGTACGCGGACCGTTTCGCCGGCTTTTCTTGTGCCGATTCCGGTGCGTAGCGACGGTGAAAACGGGGAGAGAAAGGGCGGAACAGGGTGCGACGATTGGTTTGCTCGGGTGGACGAAAGCCGTGGCACCGCGCGTGCCGTCGGTGTGGGCAACGAATGCGCGCGTGGCGATCGCCGCGATTCGAGATGCTGGAGGACCGGTATCTGCTGGCCACGCTGCCCAGCGGGTTTACTGAAACCGTCGTCGCTTCGGACCTCACCAGCCCGATTACATTCGACATCGAGGAGAGCGGGCGGATTTGGCTGGCCTTTCAGGACGGCCGCATCGAAGTCATCGAAAACGATGTGCTGCTGCCCACGCTCGCCACTCAGCTTGATTGCGATGGCTCGGGCGAGCGCGGCCTGCAAGGCATCGAGCTCGACCCGCATTTTCACGACAACGGATACATCTACGTCTATTACACGGCCGCTACGCCTGGGAGCCACAACCGCGTCAGCCGACTGACCGTCGATCCGACGACCGAAAACACGATCATCGCCGGCAGCGAAGTGGTCTTGCTGGAGCTGCCGCTCTTCTCCACGCTGCCACAAAATCAGAGCCCGATCTGGCACATGGGTGGGGCGATCCACTTCCTGCCCGACGAAACGCTCGTGGTGCAGGTTGGCGATCATCTGAATAACAGCCTCGTCCAAAATATGGACTCGCCGATCGGCAAGGTTCTGCGAATCAACCAGGACGGCAGCGCAGCGGGCGACAACCCGCTCTACAACGCGGCCGACGGCATCTCCTGGCGCGATTACGTCTGGGCATCCGGCCTGCGGAATCCGTTCAGTGGCGATGTCGATCCGGCGACGGGACGCTACTTTATCGGCGACGTGGGCGAGGGCACGTGGGAGGAGATCAACGACGCTACGCTAGCAGGCCGAAATTTCGGTTGGCCGACGACGGAGGGCAATTTCAATCCCGCGACCTACCCGAACTTCACGAATCCCTTCTATGCGTATCACCACTCCCAGGACTGCGCAATCACCGGCGGCGCGTTCTATAGCCCGTCAATCGATCAATTCCCCGCCCAGTACCAAGGTATGTTTTTCTTTTCGCAATTCTGCGCGGGTACGATCGGCGTCATCGATCCGAACAACCCGGCGAACGTTCAGGTGTTCGCTTCCGGCATCGCCTACCCGATGAATATCGAGTTCACCGCGGACGGCTCGATGTACTTCGTCGAGCGCGGCGCGGGGGCCGGCGGTGATCCAGGCATCGGGACCGGCAAGATTGTAAAGATTCAGTACGCGGCCGAGATCGCTCCGCAGATTGTCGCCCAGCCGGCCAATACGCTGGTGTCGGTTGGCTACGACGCGACGTTCACCGTGAGCGCTGCCGGCACGCCGCCGCTCGCCTATCAGTGGCAGCGGCGCGTCGGGGTGGACTTTGTCGACATCGCCGGCGCCACCGGCAGCACGCTGTTATTGCCCGACGTTACGCTGGCCGATGACCACGCGCGTTTCCGCGTCGTGGTCAGCAACGCCTTCGGCACAGCAACGAGCAATGCGGCGATGCTGGACGTGACCACGGACACGCCGCCCGCGCCCGTGATCGACCTGCCGGTCTCTGGCGCGACCTACCGCGCCGGCGACACGATTCAGTTCGCCGGCCAGGCAATAGACATGGAAGACGGATCATTGCCGGCCTCGGCGCTCACGTGGCAAGTCGATTTCCACCACGCGACGCACCTTCACCCCTTCATGCCGCCAACGTTGGGCATTGTCGGCGGCGAATTTACCATTCCGGTCAGCGGCGAGACGTCCGACGACGTCTGGTATCGGGTGCGGTTCATCGCGACCGATTCGGCCGGCCTGACCACCGAGACATTTCGCGATATCTTGCCTGAGAAATCCAGCTTCGTTGTCACAAACAACCTGGGCGGCGGCGTGGTGCTGGTCGATGGCCAAACGCGCGAGGCGCCCCATGCTGTGGCGGGCGTGGTGAACGTGCAGCGCTCCCTGGAGGCGCCAGTGACGCAGGCCTTTGGCGGCATGGTCGGCCTGTTTCGGCAGTGGCTCGACGGCGGCATGAACCGGCAGCGCACAATTTCCGCGCCCGAGCACGACACCGCATACATCGCCATCTATGAGGACATTTCATCCACGCTTACTTTCCTTAGCGATCTCTTGCCCTCCAACGCGCCGCCGCCCAACGGCTGGGGGCCTATCGAGAAGGACACGAGCAATGGCGAGGCGGCTGCCGGCGACGGAGTTCCCATGGCGATCGGCGGCGTTCGATATTCTCGCGGGCTCGGCGTCCATGCGTTCTCCGACGTTCGCTATGACCTGGGTGGCAGCTACAGCCGGTTCCTATCGGATGTCGGTCTCGATGATGAGACGGGCAACGGCGGCTCAGTTATCTTTCAGGTATTTGGTGACGGCGTACCGCTTTACAACAGCGGAGTGCTGAGCGGGAGCGACGTCCGCCGGCAAGTCGATGTCAACATCGCCGGCGTCAACGAGCTTCAGCTCCTCGTCACCAACGCCGGCGACGGCGATGGGCTCGACCATGCCGACTGGGCCAACGCGAGGTTGGCCCCGCAGCAAGTGAACAATGACATCTACATCAACTTCCAGCTCGACTCGGCCACTGTGCCGGCCGGATATCTTGAAGATGCCGGTCATGTGTTCGCTAACCGCGGAAATGGCTACAGTTACGGCTGGTCATCGAATCACAACGATGTGTCGCGAGATCGAAACCTCAACAGCGACCAGCGGCTCGACACGCTGGTTCATTTCCACAATGGAGCGACGTGGGAAATCGCGCTGCCCGACGGAGCGTATGCCGTTACCGCGGTCATCGGTGATGCGGAAAACCTCAGCACCCACACGCTGAACGTGGAAGGCGTGCCGTATTGGACTAGTCTCACCCTGGGGGCCAACCAGTTTTCCGAGAAGACGCAGGTGGTCACGGTCAACGACGGCAGGCTGACGATAGACCAGGGAACGGCGCCGGACAGAGCAACGCGGATCAACTACATCGAGATCGTTCCCATCGAGGATGATGCCGCGCTGCTGCCACTTGCCTCGGCCGACGTGACGCTCAACGGCAAACTTTCCTACGCCGATGTGCTCGCGTTCGGCGCGGGCTGGGGCGACCACGACCCAGGTGCGACGCTCGAGCAGCTTGTGCGCGCGGGCGACCTGAACTTCGACGGCACGACCAATGAGGCTGACTGGGATCACTTTTACCAGGCCTGGCAGGGTGGCGGCATGCCGGTCCTGATGTTGTCCGCCGTGCTCAACCCCATAAGCGGCGATTTCAACCGCGACGGTATTGTGGACGACCACGACCACGCTATGTGGAGAGCCGACTGGGGTTCGCAAAGCGAGCTGGCCGCGGACGGGAACGGAAACGGCATGGTGGACACGGCCGACTATGTCATCTGGCGCAAGAGCATCTCCGCTCAATTGGGGGGCAATATGGGGTCCGCGCCTCTCGTAGCCGAAGTGGCCCCGACACCAGTAGCGTTAGGGGCCGTTGGAGCATTGGAAGGCATTCAAGTGGAGGCTCCTGTTGCCGCCCCAAGCGTGCCGCAACGAGTGGCGCAAATCAACCCTATTATCGGGGCGAACAACCGAGCGAGTGTCGTTCGCGCAGCGAAGTTGTCGTCACTTGGCTCATCGGGTCTTGGCGTTCGCTCGGAACGTTCCAACGATTTGCAATTGTCCCTGATTGGGAAAATCGATGCCGAGGCTGCCGCCGACGTCTCTGTCGCGGCCATGGATGAAGCATACAGTGCATTCCAAGCGATGGAGGTCTCGCATCTCGGCGAGGACCTGCTGGCCTCGTTGGACGACGAAGTGCTGATGGCATCGAGCTTTTGACGGCTGCGCGCGTGCCGGCCCGCTTCCGTGACATCCGTGTCGCATCTGGCTAAGATCGAAGTTGTGGTTGAACTGCCCGGCTTGTAGCATTCATGCGTATCCGCAACCTGTCGAAAAGCCTGATCGCGTTGGCCCTGGTGGCGATCGCGGCTCAATCGCAATCGGCTAGTGGCGCGAAGTTGACCCTCGGCGATATCTTCGTTGCCGATTTTGGATTGGATGCCATCGTGAAAGTCGACGCGGTCACCGGCGACCGAACGTTCGTCACAGGTCAAGGTGTTGGAACCGGGGTGACATTGTCGCAGCCCCGTGGACTGGCGGTCGATGTTCGGGGATCCCTGATAGTCAGCGACGCATCTCGCCGCGCTGTATTTCGCGTCGATCCAATTACCGGCGATCGAACGATCGTGTCCAATAACATGACGGGACTCGGCCCAGAATTTGCGGTGCCGTTCGCGCTCGCAGTGCGGCCGAACGGCGACTTCTACATGACGGACGTCGGACTTGGAGCCATTTTCCTCGTCGACGCTGCTAGTGGGAATCGGAGCGTTATTTCCAGCACGACAATTGGTGCCGGCCCGATATTAGGTAATCCGACGGTCCTGGGACTCAGTCCCGACGGAAAGCTGGTTGTCGGCGATCAACGCCTGAATGTCCTGCTGGAGGTCGATCCAGCCAGTGGCAATCGGACACTCATCTCCGGCGGCGGTGTCGGCACTGGTCCAAGCGTCGTCAGTCCGCTCGGAATGGCATTTGACCTGTTCAACGATATCCTAGTGTCGCACAATGCGCAGAATATCCTCCGCGTGAACTCTATCACCGGTAATCGCAGCATCGTTTCCGGTGGCACGATTGGCTCCGGCGTCGCTTTTACCGACCTCCGCGGTCTAGCACGAGAACTCAGCGGACAGCTCCTAGCCGTCGATGAAGATCTTGATGCTGTGATACGGGTTGACCCACAAACAGGCCTGCGAACCATTCTTTCGGATGCCGGGCACGGATTGGGACCCGTCTTTCAGACACCCGAAGCAATTGCTACCGTAGTGCACTTTGTACCGGAAGCCGAACCGATTCCCCAATTTGCGGCCCTGGTGTTTGCTGCATTGGCGCGGCGACTAACGCGGATCGGGCGTTGAGTCATAGCGGCGTAAAGTTGGTTCATTATCAATCCTAGGACCAGATGCTTGTGCACATGCTCTAGAGGCTTGCCTACTCAATTTGGCCGCGTGCCGCGCTCGACAAGGTAGCCGGCGAAACGTCAAGAACAACGACGGCCACCCATAGTCACAGCCTCATTGACGAACCGCTGCCGTGGCGCTGTCTGAATGGCGAGGAGCGTGCTGGATATTAGCGTTGTATAACGTAGCTCGTGGTCATTCGAGGATGGGTCGATTGTTTTGCGACTGTCACGAACTCGTCCACACGTGAGACAGGTCAAAAATCGACCGTTTTAAGTCGGTGCGCCGTGCCTTGTAGCAGAAACTCATTCGTTTAACGGCACTGCTACAGCGTTTCGGCAACTCATACCTTTTCTGGGAATGCGACACTGGCCCCGTTTCGGCAACAAGAACACGCCATCAAACCAACGTTTTCTGAGAACTGTCTGCAGCGCCGACAGTTGCTTGCACGGATGCTCGCCGACAGCTCTTTGATATCGACCCACTCCGCGCATCGCCGCGATGCTCCGTCGGGCTGGCTACCTTGGCTACATCTTCCTTGAGTTCTAGAAGGGCGAAGACTGGCAAGCCGCGATCCCAAAGAACGTGGCGCTTCTACGCTCGCATTTCAGGCGGCGGCCGGGTGAGAGCGGCCTGTCCCCCATGGCAGCTTAAGATACCGCGCAGCAAGGCGACTTGCAAAACAGCTGGGAATAACCGGGCCACTTAACAAGTAAAAAGCCATCGCATCGAAATCCGCTCATGTCCGAGACAACGTCTAAACGGGTATGCCAACGCCACGGCATCAATGGTTCGTTTGTCGACGCGTTCCGGTGACAAGAACGCCCCCGACGTCTCAGGCGACGACGCCAAATGAGTTCTCGGCACTCCCGAACAGTGTCATCAAACGTACGGGATTTTGAGAATTGGTGCGCGGTTCAAAACGGGTCCAATAACGGCAAGTCCGACAAAAGGTACGGGTTTTTGAAAAACTCCGTGCGGGTCAAAACAGGTGGTTAGTTAGGACACCCGTAAACGCGCGAGCTGTCGGGACTGGCGAAGCGGGTGGCATGACGGCCCATTTGAGACGGATCAACCACTTTGGCGCATGAGCTTCGGAATGCCACCCTTACCCCGCCAGATGCTGCGGCGCGTGAGCCTTGGCTGGTTCGCAATATGAGGTATCGCGATGCACTACCGGACGTCACTAGGGGCGCCCCTAGGCGAAATGATGTCCTCCACCGGCGGCAATGAAGCCAACAAGTCCTGTAGGGCGTCCAGGCTCACGGGCTTGACGAGATGGTAGTCGAAGCCGGCTTCAACGGTTTTTTGCCGATCCCTCTCTTGCCCGTAGCCGGTCAACGCTACGAGTACAACGCCGGCCAATTCGGGCATCTGACGAAGCCGTCGCGCCAGTTCATACCCGTCGATGTCCGGCATCCCGATGTCGGAAAAAACAATATCGGGCCGTTGCTGATCTACGGCCTCTAGTGCCGCGGCCGCGTGCCGAGCAGTCTCGACGTGATGCCCAAGTTTTGTAAGCAGGCTGCTAAGTACAAACGCGGCGGCATTCATATCGTCAACGACAAGTACTTTTCTAGGCGCCGCCGCCGAAGTCCTATTCAATACCGGGGCCCTGCAGGGATCGTACAATTGCGCGCTCACGGCGGTGGGCAGCCACACGACAAACTCACTCCCTTTGCCATGACCAGCGCTGTGCACTTCAATTCTCCCGCCGTGCAGTTCGACGAGTTTCTTGGCCAGCGCAAGGCCCAGACCCATTCCGCCGCGCGCACGACTTAAAGACGATTCAACCTGCGCGAACATATCGAAGATGTGCGGAAGCATATCCGCTGGAATGCCCAGACCAGTGTCCCGAACCGATAGCTGCGCGCCGCCGTCTTTCCGCCGGCCAGTCAGCCAGATTTGACCGCCATGCGGAGTGTACTTCGCTGCATTGGTCAGCAGATTGCCGAGGACTTGGGTTAGCCTCACAGGATCGGCATTCAGGATCACAGGCGTAGGCGGAAGTGCTACGGCCAATTGATGCCCGGCATCGTCGATCAGCGGCCGCGCTGTTTGAACCGCGTTAGCAACTACCGAGGCTAGATCGACCGCCTCCCATCGCAGTTCGATGCTCCCGCGCGTGATGCGCGAGGCATCCAACAAATCTTCCACGAGACGGGTCAAATGGTTGGTCTGTTGCTCCATGATCTCGCGAAGTTTTTCTACGGATGGACTTAGGCTGTCGTCGAGCCGCAACAGCTGCAAAGAGTTGTCAATAACTGCAAGCGGGTTCCGCAGTTCGTGAGCCAACATCGCCAAGAACTCGTCCTTGCGCTGATGGGCCTCCTCAAGTTGATTTTTCAACGCAACGAGAGTAGCTTCGCTTTGTTTACGGGTAGTGATGTCGCGCGCCACCTTTGAAGCGCCGATGATTCGGCCAGTCAAATCCTGAATGGGCGAAATGGTCAGAGAAATGTCGAATCGCTGGCCGTCTTTAGACATACGGACGGTTTCGTAGTGCTCAATCCTTTCGCCGCGACGCAATCGCGACAAGATGAGCTGCTCTTCATCTAGCCTCTCTGGCGGGATGATAAGTGTGATGGATTGACCAATTGCCTCATTAGCACTGTAGCCAAACAGTCGCTCGGCCCCGGCGTTCCAAGATCGGATGACGCCGTCAAGAGTCTTGCTGATGATTGCGTCTTCCGCAGATTCGACGATGGCGCTTAGCCGCGCATTGACCTCTTCGGCCAGCTTGCGATCGCTGATGTCAACCAAGACATTGACGGCGCCCTGCAAGTTGCCCGCTTCATCGTAGATTGGATTGGCATGCGCCAGGACGGTGCGCCGAATGCGATCGGGACATTCGATGACAATTTCTTGACCGTTGTACTCTTTGCCTGTCTTCAGCGCCAGCGCCATCCAGCATTCGTCGTGAGCGATGGGCTTCCCATCACTGGAGTAGAGTTTGAAAGATCCGCAAAAGCGATCTACTGGATTGTTAAGCTCTGGTGCACGACCCCATATCCCCACGGCATGGTCGTTGAAGTAGGTGATTAGGCCGTCTGAATCACAAAGATAAGCGCCGGCGGGGAGCTTTGCTAACAACGCCTGAAGGCTTTCCAACTGACTCGAACGCAAAACCGCTTGGCGATAATCGTCGGATGAGCGGTTCACAACTTGATTTGCCACGGCGAGGGTCTCCGGAGGGGTTTTGATCGCGTTCGCACCATTCTACTGACGCTAGCACACCGAGTGTACGGGCTGGTGATAAACTATCGCCGTTAAGGTAGTGTGCGAGTCAGTGAGTCGCTGACTGCCAGCAAATTTGGGGCCACGCCGGATACCAGGCTCGCCGCGGCCTCGAGTGGCACCCGTTTGCCGCTTGTAGCACCGCCGCTGCACTAACAGAGCTGCGGATCGCCCTAGCCTGAAAGCCGACTCGACGTTCTGGGTTGACATGGTCAACGGTTGACTATTGATCGCAAAATGCACACCCTGTCCGTTTTTGCCTCTGGCCGCCGATTAGCTGTCGCGCACTCGTCGACCCCGTGCTCCCAAACACATGAATACTTCAGAGTCGCAGCGCGGTTCAAAAATCGTTGGTTTTCCGGAGCGTATCGGCATCCACTCGCGTGTCAGGTGGAGGACGCAGATGAGTTTCCGGCAGAGAGGCAACGTTGTTTTTGCCAAGCAACGAGGTGCGCAGAAATCCTTCGATTCTCGGCGCAAATTGAAGGCCAAGTCGAGGAACTAGTGTCAGGGCGAGAAGGAAGAGAAGATGAGTTTCCGGAATATCTACGGCGTGCCGGAAAACGGATGAGAATTTGGCACCAAGACGGGGCCGAGTCAGAACGGTGGGTTGATAGCACGGCCGAGAAACGTATGAGATCATGACACAACTGCGTCCGCGCAAGAACATTCCCATTACCGCACTCGCAGAACCTCCACATACTTTCAGCCGGTCAGAAAAGTGATCCCTCACATTGTTGAGTTGGGAGGAGTCACATTTTCGCCATCGCAACGACGCCGCAACGACTGTGCTCGTCACAATCGATGACAGCTGGTATCCACCGCACCGCTTGATCACATTGAGAATTCTGTACAGGACAGGAGTTACCACTTGCCGCCGTCCTCGAAACAAACTCGTACGCACCGATATCGACACCTATTCCTTGAGGACGCGGATTACCTACACAGTCTTTCTTGATGCCATTGAGGGAATCTGCGTTGTCGATAGCTGGTGAAGCCTCCGTAAGTCGAAAATCGCCATTCGGCGCATCCACAAATAATGGATCGCCTTCCCTATGGCCATTTTTTCCGATTTGAACGCTGTCCCCTAATCCACCGGAGGCTTCATTGTTGAAGAACAAGCAGTTCTTTGATGCGATCGGTGCGCACTCGTCGTCCGCGAACAGCAGGGCGTCATCGTCCATTGCTTCATTATCAGCAAAGATGCAATTGGATACCGTGACGACGGCATCCGTGGCGCCAACCTTCGATCTCGACGCGATAAGGCCCCGACTTTCGGAAAGGTTGCCGACAAACGTGCAATTCAGGATCTTCGTATCACCTTTTGCCTGGACGACATACTTATCCAACCCCGAGTTATTCATGAAAACACAATTGCTGATTGTCGTTGCCGAGTGATTTCCTTGAATCCGGATCGCGCCGCCATCGTCCTGCGCCGAATTGCCGCTGAACACGCAGCGGTCGATCCTGAGGGTCCCCCACCATTTTTTTCGATCGCCCCGCCGTCATCCGTAGCTCGGTTGTCTGAAAAAGTGCATCGCACGATTTTCCCCGCTGAGTCGTTGGCGATCAAAATGCCACCCCCTTTGCCCTCTAGCGATTCCACACCATCAGCGAGACCCCGCGTCACGGTGAAGCCATCGACTCGGAATTTTTTGACGGCGACTTGCTCATCCCCAATCTGAAGCGGGCGAAACTGGTTCTGTCCGTCAATCGTTGTCACGTTTTTTGCTGGGTTACGGCCGCCCTCGAATGTCGAATCGTAGCCGCCCTTGAGCTTGATTCGGCTCTTAAGCACGACGACTTTCTCGGGGTAAACGCCTGCCGCTACCCGTATCGTGTCGCCCTCTTGAGCAGCCGCAACGGCGGCACCAATGGTGTCAAACGGCGAATCCTGGCCCCCGGCGCCGGCACCTTTGCCGGCGTCAACATACACATCGCCGGCAAACGAACGCTGCGCCGAGGCAATGCAAAGCATCGAGAAAAGAATCACCAGCCGGAGGTATCGTGGGTGATTTACGCATTTAAAAGGCATCTTAGATTCCTAGAATAGGTTGAAATGAAGTATCAACAATCGTGTTAAAAAGGAAACGATTATCGCAGCCTGACTGTTTCGAACGGTAACCGCATCCTCACCACTCCGCCTTGTCACGGCACGACCGGCTCAACTTTCAGGTAGTCAACATTGCCGCCATTGCTTCCGGACGTTGAAAGGCGGACCGTATTCGTTCCCTCCTTGAGTGAAGCAACTGTCTCGACTGCTTCCCAGGATTTCCAGTCACCCGTGCTCGGGAACATGAGCGCTGCGCCGACCACAGCTCCATTGACCTTGAGTTCCAGATGTCGCGCCTCCTTTTTCAGTGCATAGCGAAACGTCAGGCGATGCTCGCCCGTCGAAGTCGCGCGAACTTTCCACTCGATATAATCTCCCGACCGTTCCCTGTAGTCAACATAGCCGGTGCCAGTGAATCCGTCGCGCTTTGTTGCGAGCTCGGCACCTGAAAAGTCCGCTTGTTCCGCTTCATAAACTGTGCCAGAGTTTGGCGCCGAATTGGGACCAATCTTTGCGGATTCGCTCAAAGGAGCTTCCTCCCTCAGAGTTGTCTGCCGCTGAACATTTGAAGCGACGCCGACGACATCTACATCTGGCTTTGCATCGGTCTCGGTCGCTGTCTTGTCGGCGGTATGCTCCACGACGCTCACTTGGGAGCCATTGTGGCCGACAATCGGGGACGGCGCGTCCAGACCTTGCTCTAAACTACTTTTCTCGACGACGAGTTGTGCGACGTCGGCGGCGACCAAGGCTGATCGATCGTCATTCGCTTCAAATCCGAAATCACAGTTCACAAAGCGGATATTCTTGACGTGCCGGACATACGCCGCGTATGCGGGTAGAGCCCCCACATCTTGCGGAAACCGTTCGTCATTCTCCCGCGGGCTGAGTGTCGGCTCCTCTGCTGAACGCCCCCCCTTTACTATCAAGCGGACATTCTTGAACTCAATGTTTTCGATCGGGCTTTGCGGTTTGCCCCAGATGACGCAGGGCATATCGGAGCCGCGCATTGGGGCGCGTCCATCGGTGGACGTAATGTCCTCCAGCGTGACGTTTCGGATGGCGCCACGTTGATAGGTGCCCTTTGGAACCCGGCCCACGTCGGAAACCTTGATGAAGATCGGCACAAACGTCTTTTCCATAGTGATGTCTTTGAAGTGCACATTGTCGATGACGCTGCCGTCATTCGATGTAACGCTAATACCGGCCTTTCCGGCAATCACGATGCGGATGTTTTCGAAACGAATGTTTCGGAAGTCGCCAACCGTCTCGGTTCCGAATTGAAGTGCGTTGCAGCCACTTGCCAAATAACAGTTGCGGACCACGATATTCTCAGTCGGCTGCGCCGCGCCCAAGGATAGTTCACTGCCGAGCTTGATCGCATCGTCGCCGCCGGCCGGTTGACCGTCCTCATAGCGGACGGCATCGATGTGACTGTTGGCAACCAATACATTTCGGCACTGCGATAGGTTTAACCCATCTCGGCTCGTTTTGACGGTGACGTTGTCAATTCGCATATCTTCGCAGCCAGTCGCGAGGATCGCATAATGGCCCCCTTCCTGGATTTTGAGATTGATGATGTCCACGTTCCGGCAACGCTTCAAAGCAATTGCTTTATCGCCCGTGCCCGACGGCACCTTGCTGCTGCGCGTGAGGAATGTCCCGTCCAGTGTGCCAGGACCGAGAATCCTGATGTTTACCAATTCCTCGCCACAGATCAGCGAGGCGTGCCAATGGTAGTAGGCCGAATCCATAAGCCCTTGATCGTGTGGATTCGGTTCCCAAGGATCCATTGCGCCCGGCAGTGCCCGCAGGACGGCCCCCGTGTCCAGTGCCAAAGTCACATTGCTCTTCAGGCGAATCGTACCGCAGCCATAGATGCCCGCCGGGACAAACACCGTTCCACCTCCAGCGCCGGAACAGGTCGTAATGGCCGCATTGATGGCCGGTGCGTTGTTCAATTGGTGGTCTGACTTGGCGCCGTAATCCCTCACGTTGTACACACCGACCGAGGCCTGCGCGGCGGCCGTCAGTTGAGACTTTACGCCGGCGGCCTTGCGGCCTGAAACGGTTTCAAATATCTGCAGCTGCTTCTGGCGCTGTTTTTTGAGAGTCTCCACAAATTCATTGAGGCTTTCCAAAGTTGTGGCGAAGCGGCGGTCATCCACTTTGCCTTCAAGCTGCTTCCATAGCTCGGGCAGCTGTGCGGCAAGTTGCACCGCCTCGTCCATATTCGCGTAGAAGTCCTGAATTACCGTCCGCCCGGTCGAAAGGCGATGGTCATACTCAGCGAAGCGAAACGACGGGAGAAACTCTTCGCCTAGGATCGGGTCGCCGTAGATCGCGCGCAAGCCTGGGGCATACTGCGCGAGCGTCCTTTCTTGTAGCTGCGGGCTCGTGGCGCCAATTCCGCGTGAGTTGGCCGAATGCGTGCTCTTTTTCTGGACCATTCCTCTACGATTGTCCGTGTCGATCCAGACTCCACGATAACCGCGATAGAGATACATTTTGCGGGCTGCGTCGTCCGACAATAGCAGAATCGTTTTGATCGTATCAAGCACCTGCGGATCGTCACCGAATGTTTGTCGAATCCATTCCGTGTAGATTTCGTCGACGGATAAATCGGGGTTCCAGGATAACCGTCCCAACCCGTAGTAGTTGACCATATTGAGCGCAGAGACAGACCAGGCGGGAGCGGGGCTTATCATGGACACTCCCATGATGCAGTCCACGTCGAATTTGTTGAGGCTGCCAGGTCCACTGCGTCGATTATCTTGCTCAAGCCACCACTTCCATTTTTCCACCCAGGACACTGGCCAATTCTTGTCGATCACCAACTCGCTTCCCGAAAGGTTTTGTTGAAATGCTCCATCGAGCGCGGGGATGGGCGCGGAAAAGTCCCAATCGAGCGGGCTGCCCTTCGGTGCAATGATGACGTTGTCCCGAAAATGGCCATCCTCCGCCGCAAGCACGTCGTAGGGGATAAGATTGCGGTAGGGTTCGCTGGCGTAGCGTCCGTTGCCGTAGACGAAGCCCCGCACTAAGGCATAGCCGCCGTATGGCTTGAGCGTGTCCGCAATGCGGTTGACCATCTGCGGGCGCGGATCGCCGTTCTGTTTTTCGGAACCCAGCTTGAGCACGTAGCCACCAAAATCCGGGATTCGCGAATAGAGCTTGTCGGCGGTTGCCTGGTCAATCGCCAGCAGATAGCTCGGGCTCCAATAGAGCTTGATGCCATAGTCCCGGCAAATTCCGGCGAGGGTTTCCACTTCGCCGAGGTGCTCTAGAAAGTTATTGCGTTGCCCCCAGTTGATCTCGCTCGGCGAAATGGCATTCCAACCGGCCGAGGACATCAATCGCACCCAGTCTCGGATCAGCTTGGTTTCGCCGGTTCGCAAGTCTTCCCAACTGAAGATTGAGTGGTGCCGGCTGCTATTTTTCGTTGAACCTGGTTTGCGGCCGTACCAATCCTCCTGGGGAAACCCGCGGAAGTTGGCCCAATGATCGACTATGCGAATCGGGATCTGCGGGTTTTCCAAAACGTCGAGCGTATCGGCATTCTGTCCCAACTGAATGCGCCGAATCAGGTCGAATGCGCCGAAGATTACTCCCGCCGGTACTCTTCCCGCAACGACGAGTGTTTGTTCGTCGCCGTCGTTGATCGCCTTAATGATGAATCCGTCGTCTTTGACACGATCGATTCCCAAATCCTCCGAACGATCGTGAATCCAGCTCGACGTTTCGAGCGTACCCAGCACTATCTTGGCCCCGGCGGCCGGCAGCGACTCGATGGCTGGCTGAACAGCGAACATCGATTGAACGGCGTCGGCCAATTCCTTTGCAGCCGTGTGAACCGTCGAGTTCTCACCTTCCGCGACGATGCGTCGCAGCACTTCGTGTGGACGGCGCGCGGTCGATGCGTCTCGCTGCAACCACGCCCGGTAAAGCGACCGATCTGCCTCCTGGTACTCATAGACCTCCATCTTCCGATCGGTGGGGATCGTATCGCGTCGGTCGGCGTAAATCGCCTGAGTGGCGTCGAAAACGGCGCGCACTTCGTTATCCGTTAGAACCGTGTTGTATACGCGAATATCATCAACAAAGCCGGCCAGCCCTTCGCCGGTGACAATCTCCTTTAAACCACGGCGTCGCAGTGGTTCCATCTTTGTCGTGGACAGGTCGACCGTTGATATTCGGTCGCCGTCGCGCCAACCGATGATCTGTTTGTCCCGGTCGTCATAGGCCAGGACGAAGTGGTGCCATTCGGAGTCTCCCACGGCGGCCCGGTCGTGAGGATAGAACGCCCATTCCCGCATATCATATTTCGGCCAGTCGAAATCGATGATTCCGCTCGAGTACTTGAAGTCGCTATCGCCACGGAATCGCGGCTGAAGGTGACGACGATAGACTCGAAAGAGAATCGCCTGGTTGCTGAATTCCAACACATCGACGTTGTCGCTCCAAGCCAAATTGAGCCAAAGAGCGATCGTACCCCGCGCAATGGCGAGAGGAGAATCGGGCGTCGCGGGAATTCGCAGCGGCTCGCCATCCGGAGTAATGCGTAGGCAAGCGCGGTTCTTTCCGAGAGAATAAATTTGCGCCTCTCCCAGCACTGCATCGTGGCCATGACCGGAGAGATCTCGGCCCGTGCCATCGTCAAACTCCCAGCGCCCAACTAAACCGGAGAGTTCCTCGGCCGCGGAGGCGCTTGGAGCCGATACCGCGACTGGTATTGCGACGACCCACAAGCCGGTGGCGAGCAGTCCGACGGCGCAGGTGTACGTAAGGCCGCTATTGGCAATGCCTTCGCCATGTCTCACTTGCATGAAATGATCCGTTCGGCTTTGAAGCAGTTCACGGGTTGCGGTCGTCGCGCCACATTTAGACGGTCGCGGACTGCGATAGGTTTAGGCGGCGAGCCCAAGGCCTGCAAAACGGGGCAATTCGATAGACGTTTAGTCGACGACAATTCGCCGACAAATGCGTCCACCAATACTGAGTGACCGTATGTTGGGCGCTCAGGCCAACCCCAGCACGAACGTGGTACTTTGCCGACGGTTGCAATGCGCGGTCGAAATTGAACGCCGTCGAAAACCAACGCTCACGCTTTGGGAGCGACCAATGCCACGCTAGAGTCATCGCTCTTTCTTGTCTTGACCTGCTGCTGCCTGGGCCGTCGCGCCCTCGCCGTTCGATTGTTTGGTGACGCGAATATTTCCGCTGAAGCTGGTGGCTTTGACTTCTGCTTGGGGATCGCCTTCGCCTTGGATAAAGTCCTGGTTGCTGCCGGCATTGGGATTGAATGCGTTATCCACGACGCCATTGTAGGAAGTAATATCAAACTCGGCCGACAGGTCGGCCGGGAATACGCCAATGAACTCACCGCTGTGCGTATCAATCTCGAGGCGACCCAAGCGCGAGAGTCCACCGTCGAAGCGCACGTTGCCCGACACAGTTTTGGCCACCACTTTGGTGAGCGAGTTGCCGGCGATCGTCACGGGACCGCTAATCGACTGCGCCTCAACCTCTCGGCGCACATTTTTGATGACGATTGCGCCTGCGACCGTCTTCGCCCGCACCTTATCTGCCCCGGCACTTCGTTTCGCCGAATCGACTGTGATGTCGCCGTTCACGGTGCCGGCTTCGACTCGTTTGCAGGGCCCAGACACGGAGATGTCCCCACTGAATGTTTCCAGTTGGATGTCGCCCTCGATACCTGAAACGAGAATCGGTCCTTGAAAGACCTGAACGTCGATGTCGTTGCTGTGCGGCGCATAAACAACCAGCTCGGCCTCGCGCGCTTCGCCATCTTTTGGAAGATACGCGCGTACCCACACTTTTCGCTTACCTTTTCTGACATCCAGGCGCTCGACCCGGTCCCCGATCGTTCCGGTGACTTCTACTTCGTTCTTATCCCAGCCAATGACTTGAATGGAACCTTCGCCAATGTCGATTTCGACTTTGCCGTTTGCATGGTTCGACGATACACGCTTTTCGACCTGTTGCTCGGCTCGAGCATTCGCCGACCATGACACGATCAAGATTCCGAAGATGATATATCGATTCTTCATCGCCGGCCTATCCTCCGTTTTGAGTCGCGAATGAAAGATGGGCCACTTGCTGCAACAGCTCAACCCGTCTTTCGTGGGCGGCTAAAAGTTTTCGTGCAAGCGCAAACTCGCTTGGCTGCCGCTCCCATGCGGATTTAATCTCGGAAATCGCCCTGTCGGCAATCACCAGGTTGCCTTCCAAGACAATCCTGGTATCCGGTGGAAGTGCGGCTTCGGGGGACTTCAGATGCGCGAGAAAATCACCAGCGGCATCGACATACGCCTGCTCGGCTTTGGCAACTTCCAAACGCAGGCTGTCGTCCAATGCGGGCGAACCGTCGACAATAATGTTCTGAGCAGGACCGCTTGTACTTGCAGGGCGATTAGACAATTCTATTACTCCGAGTGCGACGAGAATGCTGGCTGCCGCAGCAGAGAGCACAATCCAAGCCAAACGGATTCGACGGCGTTCTCTTTCTGAATGCGAAGCTCCTGCTCCACACAACCGCGCGGAGATCGCCGGCCACAAGTCGCGTTGCGGCTCGATGGACGTCGCCAAGCCGTCAACTAGCGTCCGTAGCGCCACCAATCTCTGGTAGGCGCCGCGGCAGGCAGCGCATTCCTCCAGATGGCGATCCAAACGCTGAGACTCCTCGAGCGACAATCGCCGATCCAGATGATCACCGAGCTTTGCTTCAGTAACAGTGCACCGTTTCACTCGAGCAACTCCCTTAATAACTGACGGGCCCGATGCAATTGGGCTTTTGAGGTGCCTACTGCAATACCCAGCATTTCCGCAATTTCATTGTGCTGAAGACGTTCGATTTCATATAGCACAAACACCTGACGCGCCCTCTCAGGCAAAGCACGGATAGCCCATTCCAAGTCCATTCGCGCACCCGGCGAATCTGACTTAGCAACTTGGATAGCTGCATCACCCCGCGAGGCGGTATGCTTGGGCCGCCGTGCCCGCGAACGCATATACTCCAGCACGACATTTAACGCAACCCGATGCGACCAGGTCCCAAAACTGCTTTTCCGCTTAAACTTCCCCAATTGCTCCCAAATCCGAACGAAGCTGCTTTGCGTCAGTTCCTCGGCAAGTTCCCGGTCGGCCGTCATGCGGAGGCATAACGCAAATACGCGACCGACATGGTTACGATAAAGTCGCTCGAAAGCAGCCTGATCGCCCCGTTGAGCGCAAATTACAAGTGAGTACTCATCCGCCGCGCCAGCTTCTTGATTCTCGCCACCGTGTTCCCCCGGGATGTGCATCGGTAAGATCGTGCTTTTCCGAAGCCACTGTCGTGTACGAGATTAGATGAATCGCGCGCAAGAAAGGTTTAAACCGCTGGTGGCTTTCGTCTCGGCCTGTTCCTCGGCTGACTGAGGAACCTGCCGTCAGGTGCGGCAGCATGCGAAACCGCTTTGCCTGAAATGGCTAGCGGCCGGATGGGCCGTGGTTCCAAAAGGTAGATCGTACTAAACGGCTGCCGGCCAGTCAGTCGAATCTGTAAGGCTTTCCAAACCTTTTTTGGCGATTCGGCATCTAACCTTCCATCAAGGTGGTCCTCGCCCGCGTCCTGGGCTGTGATGGGCTCGACCAACAATCCAATCGGCGCACGAACTTGGTTCAAGAAAACTGCAATTGACCACAGTCTGGCAGCCGAATCAACCGAAGCCGTGGAGACAACAGGGCTAATCAGTTTTTCAAGATGGGTGGCACGCCCTGAGTCTTCGAGGGGCGTGGTTGCTCATTAATCTCCGAGTTAACCACGCCCATCGCAGACCCACTGGGCGTGCCACCCATAGCCCAAATTGAAACACTGATCGGCCCTGGTGGAGACAAATGGGACTTAACTGGGCCGTGGCGGCTACGCGCAACGGTTGATGCCGTTGACGCTGTGGCACTTAGGATGTTGCGTAGCTTTTGCGAAAGTCGACGATTCCCGTGGTATTGAGGAGCCGCAGTTGCCGCGACGAAGGATCGCATTGGCTAACTTGGCGCGAGTGATGTTACGCAACATGCCCCTATTGCTCCGAGACATAGCCGACATATCATCAGGAATCGCCCTGTGCTCTGGATGATGAGATGAATACGCGCGCAACAACACGGCCAACGGCTTTTATCTCTGTAGGGGCCGTAGGTCAACGGCCGGTGTACATCATTCTTTCCCTCATGGTTCTGGCATGGTGGTTTCTCCGTCGGATGGCGTTGGTTGCCCTGAATTGTGTTGGCGGAATTACTTCGTCCGTCCTGCGTCGCGGTGGCGCAGCGACGCGGCGGTTGGATTCATCTCTACGCAGTCACCGGACGTGGCGGTCGCAATGCCGCCGCGTGTGCTCCGGGCTGAAAAAAACCTTGTTCGCACCGGTCGGGCCGAATTCACGCTGTCGCGGTCACCAAGCAACGAACCCGGCAGGGCCTGGGTCTTCTCTCCACCAGAAGCAGAGTTGCTTGGGCCGAATAAACGCACGTCGCGGTCACCGACGCGGTGGGACGGTCGCCGCAGCGACTGCCGCAAAGATTCCGCCGCACGTCAATAACTCTTCTTTCCCTCCGGGGTTCTTCTCTTGTGGGTTAAGCGACTTGCTTCTTCCGCGCCAGGCGAGCCCGGTTGGCCGCCGCGGTTCGATCTCGCTTGGGTCCTCCTTGGTAGGCCTTCGCGTCGCGGATCATGGCGTAGAGGATCCGCAGCAGACGGC
>JBBDWY010000033.1:0-38858 GCA_040902605.1 Pirellulales bacterium
CACCGCAATCTGTGCGTCGTCGGCGACGACGACCAGTCGATCTACGGCTGGCGCGGCGCGGAGGTGGCGCACATCCTCCGCTTCCAGCAGGATTGGCCGGAAGCAAAAATCGTGCGGCTGGAGGACAATTATCGCTCGACCGCAGCTATCTTGAGTTACGCCAACACGCTCATCGCGTTCAATCGCCAGCGGCATGAAAAGATTCTCAAAGCGATGCACCCCGGCGGCGCGCGGCCGGCAATCCTGCAATGCCAGGACGAAGCGCAGGAAGCCGAGCGGGTTGTGGGCGACATCCGGCAGCTCGTCGACAGCCGAATCGCCCAACCCCGCGACTTCGCCATCCTGTGCCGCACCAACGAGCAGCCGCGGTCTTTTGAAACCGAGCTGCGGCGCGCCAACGTGCCCTACGTGCTCATCGGCGGCATGTCGTTCTTCGACCGCAAAGAGGTCCGCGACATCCTCTCGTACCTGAAAGCGATCGACAACCCGCACGACGAGCCGGCGCTGATGCGGATCATCAATCAGCCGCCTCGCGGCATCGGCAACGCGGCGCAGAAACGACTGTTCGAGGAAGCGGCTTCGCAAGGCAAGTTCCTGTGGGATGTGCTCCCCGATGCACTGGTGATTGATGGCATCGACGCCAAAACGGCTGATGCCGTCGCCCAATTCCACCGGCTTATCGAGCAGCTCCGTGCTCGTGCCGAGAAAACAGGCGTTGCCGAGCTGGTTGCGCTGGTGCTCGAAAAAACGGCCTACCGCGATGCGCTCGTGAAACTCTACCCCGATCCGGCCGAGCGCGAGACTCGGTTTGCCTCGCTCGAAGAAGTCATCAACGCCGCCGCCAACTACGACAAACGCGCAAAAAAGGGGTCAGAACTATTTTTTGGCAAGAGACAGTCAGGGAAAAATAGTTCTGACCCTTTTTTGCTGTCGGGCTTTCTGGACGACATGCTGCTCAGCGAGCGGGACGACAGCGAAGAGAAAGAGTCGCAACTCGCCCGTAACGCCGTCGCGCTGATGACGCTGCACAGCGCGAAGGGCCTGGAGTTTCCGCGCGTATACCTGGTCGGCATGGAAGAGGGCATCTTGCCGCACAAGCGCTCGCTCGCGCTCGACAACGACGCGGCAATCGATGAAGAGCGGCGGCTGTGTTACGTCGGCGTCACGCGGGCACGCGAACAGTTGACGCTTTCCTTCGCTTTCACGCGCCGCAAATGGGGCAAGCCGCAGAAGACCGTGCCCAGCCGGTTCCTCTACGAAATGACCGGCCAGGCCGAAAACTTTCCGCCGCGCGCCGAAACAGCAAAGAAGCCGTCACGACGCCGCACGCGCCGAGCCGCTCGACGCTAGCACTCGCTGTCGACGCAAGCTGAAGTTGGAGATTCACGGGCCGGGGGGTAAACTGGCCGGGTTCAACTTCACCCCCCGCGCGCAAGGAGGCGTCGATGGCCCAGCCGCTGCGACTGGTTCACGCCAGCGATCTGCACCTGGAGCGGCCGCTGTATGGGTTGGCCGACGTGCCCGAACACCTGCACGAGCTGCTGATCGAGGCGCCCTACCAGGCCGCGGAGCAAGTCTTCGAGACCGCGCTCGCGGAAGACGCCGACGCCGTGCTCTTGGCCGGCGATGTTCTCCACGTCGATCGGGCCGGCCCGCCGGCAATCGTCCTCTTGCTCGATCAGTTCGCCCGGCTCGGCGACCGCGGCATTTCGGTTTTTTGGGCCGGCGGTTCAGTCGATGTGCCCGATTGGTGGCCCCGCAGTATTGCTTTGCCGAACAATGTCCACGTGTTCCCCATCGGCCGGGTGGAAACGCTCGATCTGGTCCGCGCCGGAGAAACGATCGCCCGCATTCAAGGCACCAGCTGCCGGGAAGGCGGCGAAGTCGAGACCCGCGGCTTCCACCGCGATGCCCACGGCCTGTTCACCATCGGCGTCGCCTATGGCACGAGCGACTCGCCCGGGCACCAGGGCGACCGCGTTCACTACATGGCCCTTGGCGGCCGGCATCAACAACAGACCGTCGAGGTAGGACGGACAATCTTGTCCGTCAATGTCACGCCAGGTACGGACCAGACGGACAAGATTGTCCGTCCTACAGGCGGCATCGCCCACTATTGTGGCACGCCGCAAGGCCGCAGCCCGACAGAAACCGGCCCTCACGGCTGCACGGTTGTCACCGTCGATGAGAGCGGCCGGTCGAACACACGGTTCGTCGCCAGCGACGCCGTGCGCTGGATCGAGCAATCGCTCGAAGTCACTGCATCCACTCGACAGGAGCAGCTTCACGAGCGGATGGTCGAGCGGCTCGAGAAACTGCAGGCCCAACACCCGGGCATCGATCTATTTGTGCGCTGGAACATCCGCGGCGCCGGGCAGCTCGTGAACCGGCTCCGGCCCGGCGGTCTGGCCGACGAGCTGCTCGTCGATCTGCGGCGCCAATTCGGCGAGCGCTCGCCCGTGGCATGGAGCGTGTCGATTCACTGCGATTCGCCGCTCAGCGTCCCTGCCGAGTGGTACGACCAGGAAACGTGCCTCGGCGATTTCTTGCGCCAATTGCGAGAATTCGAATTGCACGACGACCTGCCGCTCGACCTGCGGCAATTCATCCCCGACGATGTTCGTAACGATCCTCTCGCCGCGATCGCCCACCTCGAAACCGCCGAACAGCGCAGCGAAGTACTCTGCCGCGCCGCAAAACTCGGCGTGGACCTGCTGACATTGCCATTGGAGGAGGGCGACCTGCCCGCAGAATAAAACAGCCACCCGTCCACAACCCCCGCATCCTGCATCCCGCATCCTGCCCCCTCATGAGAATCACTGACATCAAGATCGACGGCTTCGGCGTGTGGCGCGACCTCTCGCTACGCTCTCTGTCGCCCGAGCTGACGGTCTTCTATGGCCCGAACGAAGCCGGCAAATCGACGCTCATGCAGTTCATGCGCTCGGTGCTGTACGGCGTGTCGCCGGCGCGGCGCGAGCGGTATCTGCCGCCGGTTGTGGGCGGCCGGCCCGGAGGCTGGCTGAAAGTGCAGAGCGACGACGGCCCGCTGACAATCAGCCGCTATGCCGACCGTGGTCCCAGCGACGTCGGCAAAGTCACCGTCATCACCGCGGACGGCCAGGAGCAGGGTGACCGACAGTTGCGCGAGGCGCTGGAACATGTCGACGAGGCCACGTACAACAACATCTTCGCCGTCGGCATCCGCGAGGTGCAAGAACTGGCCACGCTCAGCGACACGGCCGCCGCCCAGTGGCTCTATCGACTCACCTCCGGTCTGGATCGCATCTCGCTGTATGACGTGATCCACATGCTGGCCGGCACGCGGCTGCGGCTGTTGAACTCCGCCGAAGAAAAATCGGAGATCCGCACGCTCGTGTCGCGCCGCGAGCAGCTTCGCGGCGAGCTCGATGAACTCGTGGCCAAGGGCCGTCGCTGGGCGCAGTCGGCGGTGAAACTCCGCGAGCTGGCCGACGAAGTCGAGCGTCAACAGGCCGACGCCAAGTCGCTCGGTGCTCGCGCACGCCGTTTGGAAGTGGCGATCGGCCTCAAGCCGCTGTGGATCAAGCGCACGAAAATCGACGACCAGCTCGAGCGCTTCGCCCACTTGCGCCCGCTCGAAGAGGGCACCATCGCCACGCTCGATGACCTCAACAACCGCATCGAGGAACACGAGCGGCAACGCGACATCCTCAAAGGCCAGCGCCATCAATTGCGCGACGAGGCGAAGCGGCTCGGCATCAACGACGTGCTCATCCGCAACGGCCAGCGGCTCGAAGCGCTGCTCGAGCAGCAAGATTGGCTGCAGGCCGTGGAGCGGATGTCGGCCGAGCTGGCTGAGGAAGTCGAGCGGCAGGAGGCTCGCCTGGCCAGCGAGAACGAGCGGCTCAGCCACGAGTGGACCGGCGCCGGCAAGCTGCCGCCGCGGATTACGAGCGACGTCGTCGACACACTGGCCCCGCAAGCCCGCGCGATCGAGGCCACCGAGCAGCTCGTCGCGTCGGCCAAGCATGAGCTGGAAATCCATCGCACCGGCGAGCACCAGTTCCGCACGCAAATTGAATCTGCGATGACCGGCGGCGAACGACTCGGCCTGCCCAAGGACCTCGACGCCGCGGGCGATCTGGTGGCACAACTCCGCCGCCGGCAGCAAGTCGAGCAGCGGATCGAGGCGGCCCGCCGGCAAGCCGACGACTTGCAGCAGCAGGCGCATGAGCTGATCGACGAGCAAGTCGTGCCGATGGGATTGTTCAGTTGGCTGTTGGCCGTGTTCGTGCTGGGCTTCGTCGCGCTCGGCGTGTGGTGGATGATGCCCAGCGCCACGCTCGGCAAATACGGGGGCTGGATCGCGGCCATCGGCATCGGCGGCTCGATCTTCGCCTGGCTGTTCAAGTATTTCGCGGAAGATTCCGCTGCCGATCGCTTCGACGCCTGCCATAAGCAGATCGACCTGGTATTAAACCAGATCGAAGAGGCGGATGAGGAACAAGCGCGGCTCGACCGCGAGCTGCCGCTAACCGAGGGCTCGGTCGCAATGCGGCTGCAACACGCGGAGCGGCATCTGGCGGAGCTGGAGCGCGTGCTGCCGGTCGAAAGCCAGCGGCGCGAGGCGGCCCAGGAAATCACCGCCGCCGAGCGCCGCGCGAAGCTGGCCGAAGAAAAGCACGCCGCCGCGCTGGCGAATTGGAAGGCCAAGCTCCGCGCGCTCGGCCTGCCCGACGAAATCAGCCCCGCCAACCTCGCCACCATGGCCGGCCAGTGCGAACGGCTAGCCGAGCTCGAAGCGCGGCTCGAGAACCGCCGCGACGACCTGGCCCGCCGCCAACGCGAGTTCGCCGTGGTTTCGCAGCGAATCATCGCGCTGGCCGAGGAAACCGGCCTGTGCCTCGATGCCAAGGGGTGCCTGGGGCAGAGCCATAGCGATGCCCCGGATGCCCAACGTACTGGGGGCTCGCCGAAGGCTCGACCCCAGGCACCCGACAAAAATGCCACGCCGCTCGAGCAGCTCGACCATCTGCGGGCCGAGTATCACAAACATCAGCAGCGCGTCGAGCAGCGCAAATCGCTCCGCCAGCGGGCCAAAGCGCTGAAGACCGACGAGGTCAAACATGGCCGCTCCGCGATCGGCCTTCGCCGGCGCCGCGAAGCGCTGTTCCAGAAATGCGGCGTGGCCGACGAGCAGGAGTTGCGTCAACTAGCGGCAAAACTCGCCGAGGCCGAAGAACTGCGAAAAAATCGCGTTGGCATCACGCGCGAAATCGCTGCCGCCATCGGCAAGCATGGCGGCGAAGCGGATTTTGCCCCGCTGCTCGGCCCAGACACGATCGGCCGCGTCGAGCACGATTGGGAGACCCTCTCTTCCCAGTTGGAAGAGTTCGACCGCAGCCTGAAAGATGCCCTCCAGCGCCGCGGGGCCCTGGTCGAACAGCAGCGCGCGGTGGCGGCCGACCATTCGCTCACGACGAAACAGATCGAGCTCGACGTCGTGGAGCAACAAATCAATCGGGCCGCAGACGCCTGGCGCGAACGCGCCGCCGTCAGCCTGATGCTGGAGCGCATTCGCCAGGATTACGAGCAGCACCGCCAGCCGGAAACGCTCAAGGAGGCCTCCGGCTACTTGCAACAATTGACCGGCGGCAAATACATCCGCATCTGGACACCGCTGGCGCACGACATCTTGTTCGTCGACACAGCGGATGGGCAGCCACTTTCCGTGCAAGTGCTCAGCCGGGGCACTCGGGAGCAGCTCTTTGTGAGTTTGCGGCTTGCGCTCGTTTCGGCCTACGCTCGCCGCGGCATCCACTTGCCCATGATTCTCGACGACGTGTTCGTCAACTTCGACGCCGTGCGCACTAAAACCGCCTGCGCGGTGCTGCGCGGCTTTGCCAAACAGGGACACCAACTGCTCGTGTTCACCTGCCACGAGCACGTTTGGAACATGTTCAAGGAGCTCAAAATCGACGCGCGACGGATACCAAACCGCTTTGGTGAAGTGGAAGAGGCGGCGCATGGGCCACAACCGGAACCGATGCACGAACCCGTGGCCGTCGAGCCCGAACCGATCATGTTACCCTCGCCACAGCCAATCGAAGTCAAAACGCATTCTGCGCCAGCGCCGGTTGAGAATGTGGACGTAGCAGACGAAGACGCGCAAGCGGAGCCAATTAAGGAGATGGCCGACCCCGCGCCCCAATCTGAGCCGGCGATCGCAGAGGTTGAGTTCTGGTGGGATTCAACCCCCCAAGTTTCCAATGGCCAATCGCAGCCTGATGGCGAGCCAACAAGCGGCTGGCTCCCCGAGCCGGTGATCCACCCTGAGCGGTGGTAGTGTAGTCCTCTCGCTCCGGCGAGAGGAAATTCATGCAGAGCGTGAAGCCTGCATTACGCCGCGGCCGTCGCCGCCCGGCGGAACTTGTCAGCCGTCTTGCGGACCAGCGTGCGGTATTTCTGCCGCGCGTCGATGTAACTCCAGCCCAGGAATAAATTCGCCCCCAGCGAGCCGGCCAGCGAAAGGCTCACGACCAACAACGGCAGCCACGGTGGCTGCTGAGTCGTGGAGAGCGGTGACAGTGTGCCAACTGCGGGCGACAAACTCGGGCCAGGTTGCACCGCGCCCAAATTCGCAACGGGCGGACTTCCGTTATTGGCCGGCGGGCCGACGACCGGCTGACTCGCCGGGTTGTTCGTAGTGGTATCCGTCGCGGCCTGGGTCGCCGGCGCCCCCGATCGTGGCGTCTGTTGCGGTTCCGCCCATGGATCTTTGTCGCTCCACAAGTCGGCCCAACTTTTGGCCGCCTGCTGCTGAGGATCCGGTGGTTGAGCATTCGTCGGCTGCACCGCAGCCAGCCCCGTGTCGCCTGCCGTGCTGCCGGGCGAAGTGTCGGTGGCGGCTCGGCTAATCGTCGCTGGAGACGGGGCGCTCGTGCCCCAACCAGTGGCCCAGTTGTCAGCGCCCCTAGCCGGCGGCGCGGCCGGCGGCGATGAATCGCCCAATACGCTGTGAATCGGCTCTCGGCCCAATGCAGGCGCCGTTAAACTCGGACCGCTGCTCGCCGCTGCCGAGGCGGGCGACGTAGTGCGCGCGGACGTCGTCAGCGCGGGAACCAGTAGCCGTGGTGCGGCGACATTCGAACCGATACTCGTCCAGCCGGTTTCTCTCTGCATTGGCTGCAGCCCACGTGGCGCGGTTCGATCCAACGACGGGCCCGTTTCGCTCGACTCTGCGTTCCAATCCGGCGCGCTCGTGGCCGGAGGCTCGGCCCACGGAGGCGGCGCCAGGCCGCCGCGGGAGCGCGAGCTTGCTGCCGGGGCCGGCGGCGCGGTGACAAACGGATTGCTGATCTGCGACCGCGAATTACCGCCGACGCCAAGTGTCTGCTCGGCCGCGGCGCGTAGATTATCGCCGGTCGTTTGAAGTTGCCGGCCCGCGCTGCCGGTCAAACCCTGAAGCTGCTGGCTCGCGGCTTCGATGCCCGCCTCCAGACCATCGCGTAGCGTCGCTCCCGATTCAGTAACCGCCGTCCGCGTGCGATCGATCACGGTTGGCGGCGGCGCAACGCCACCCGTCGCCGGCGGCTGAGCATAACGATCGTAAATTGGCGCCGAAGCAGGCGGCGGAGCGGCGCTGCGTTCCGGCGCCCAGCCCGCTTGTCCGGCCGCGGCCAAAACGAGCAGAATCGATGCGACATCCATCGCTTGTTCCTTTTACAGAGGAGTTCTCAACGCGTGGGGCTGCATGACTTCGCGCTCTTGCGAAAATGCGGCCGGCATTTTACGCCAAATCGCTGGAATCGGCCTAGGGAAAGTGGCGAACTCTTGCTGGCGAGCCGCCGAGCTTGTCCCGGCGGGATAAACCCGCCGGCTCGCGCTGACTTCAAATCTACTCGAGCTTACCGGCGACGCCGCCGCGCTTTGCTACGGTTGGGCTTCACAGACTTCGCCGACGTCTTGGCGGGCGGCTTTTCCGCCGGCTTTTCATCATTGCCGCTGACCGCCGCCTCGATCGTCTCGGCAAGGGCCTCCGCCGCGGGTGATAGCTTATTCGGCCGCTTATTCGGATTCTCCCAGCGCTCGACCTCACGCTGAAAAATACTCAATAGCGCCTGCAGAAACGACACCAGCATCGGCCCGACAAGAATGCCAACCGGCCCCAATACCTTGACGCCTCCCAGAATGCTCAAGAGTGCTAGCAGCGGATGTAGATTGGCCTGGCCATGCAGCACATACGGCTTGATCACATTGTCGAGCCCGGAGACCACGACTGCGCAATAAGCGGCAAAGCCCAAGACGCTGGGCCAGTTCGACCCAGGTTGTTGACCGTCTCCGCTCCCGAGCAATAAAAGGCCAATGCAAACGGGAACCCAGACGCCCGCCGCCCCGATGAACGGCACAATGGCGAGCACCATGGTCAAAGCCGTCAGCAGAAAGATCGGCGCCTCGCTGGGCAGCATAAAGTAGTAACCGATTCCGGCGGCGACTCCCTGAGCAACCGCCGAAAGCAACGTCGCCACGACGACCGACCGGCTGATCTGTCCGAACCGCGCCAGCAACTCGAGCTCGTGCTCTTCCTCGAGCGGCGAGAGTTGCATGAACGTCTTGATCATCGCCGGTCCGTCCGCCAAGAAGAAATAAAGCGCGATCACCATGATCACCAGCCCGAGAATCATCCCCAGGATCGTCTGCACGCCCGCCAATAGGAATGGACCGAGGTATTCGGTCGTTCTCGTCAATAGTTCCTTGGGCTCGGGCGTCTGGAAAGGTCTGTCCGTCACTCTTTCGACTGTCCGATTGATCCAGAGGAAGCCTTGCTTTGTCAATGCCTGGCCGTGCGTTCCCTGCAGCCACTCGACGGCGTGCGCCGACTCGAGATAGGCGTTCCAGGTGAGCCACGTAAGCGGCAGCAGCACAACCAGCAAGATGAGCACGGTCGTGAGGAGTGCGCTGAGTCGCGGGTATCGCGGAAAGCGTTGCAGTATCCAGGCGTGCAGCGGATGAAACACCACCAACAGCACGCACGCCAGGAACAGCGGCACGATGAACTCCGCGATTACCTGGAAAAAGACGGCGCCGACCAGCAAGATGATCGCCAGCAGAACAATGAGCGAGATGACGCGCGGCACCACAAACTCCCTACCAAGAATTAGCCGCGACGCGAGGCGTCGCTGTCGGGCCTGACCGGGCATTCTACCAAAGTCTCTTCGCGAACCCATCATCAATCTTGCCGCTATGCCATTTCATGAATGACAATGGCGTTATCTCTTGCCCAATCATTCACAACGTCTCAGTAAACCAACGATCCGACACGCCAGTGGCTCAACAACTTTCATCACCGCGCCACTCGCTCATTTGGGCACTTCGGATCGCGGTTCTTGTGCTGGTTTGTTTGGGCGTCGGCGGCACGGCTCGCAATGCGCTGGCCGAATTGTCGCAACAGCAATGGCACGTGCAGCCAGGCTGGCTGGTTGCTTCAGGCGTTCTCTACGCCGTCGGACTGGTCCCGATGGCGTGGTTCTGGCACCGCGCGCTCGCCGCGCTGGGTCAGCCGGCGCCGTGGCCGGCATCGCTGCGCGCCTATTTCTTTGGGCACTTGGGCAAGTACGTGCCCGGAAAAGCGCTGGCCATCATCCTTCGCGTGGCCGCGGTGCGAAAATGGGTCGCCTCGACTCGCGTCGCAATCGTGTGTTCGCTGCTGGAGACACTCACGATGATGGCCGTCGGCGCGTTCCTGGCGGCGGCGCTCTCGGTCGTTGTGCTGCACTTGGAGCCCGCCCTCGCAGCGCTCGCCCTCGCGATCGCGTTGGTGGTCGGCTTGCCGACGTTGCCGCCGGTCGCCCGCCGTTTGGCGCGTGTCGGCGTCGACCGTTTGAAGCAGCAAGACGAATTGAATTTACCGGCTCCAATTCCCGCGAATGCCAACGCGAGTTTGCATGGTATCAACTGGCGGCTCTTGGCAACGGGTTGGCTGGCGGCCTGCGTCTGTTGGCTTCTGCTCGGGCTAAGCCTGTGGGCAACGCTGCGCGCGATGGGCCTGGATCGGCTCGATCCGATCGCCGACCTGCCGCTATTGATCGCAGCCGTATCGTTCGCCGTCGTGGCGGGCTTCGCCTCGATGTTGCCCGGCGGGTTGGTGGTGCGCGATGCCCTGTTGATGCAACTCTTGACGCCCAGCTGCGGCGCCGCCAACGCGCTCGTTGCCGCTGTATTGATGCGATTGGTCTGGCTAGTGTCGGAGCTTGTCGTCTGTGTTATCCTGTATGTAGCAGCAAAAATTCGCTGAACACGCGCCGCCTACCGCTTTCCGTTTAGCTGATGCTCTCCATCATCATTCCTGTTCTCGACGAAGCCGAAAGCCTGCCGCAGTTGGCGCGGGAGCTGCGCCTGTTTGCCGATACGCAGGGCTATGAAGTGCAGATGATCTTTGTCGACGACGGCTCGACCGACGGCACGTGGCCGACGATTCGCCAATTGGCCGCCGAAGATCCGCGAATCCTCGGCATCCGCTTCCGGCGCAATTTCGGCAAGGCGGCCGCGCTCAGCGCCGGCTTTCAGGCCGCCGAAGGCGATCCGATCATCACCATCGACGGCGACCTGCAGGATGACCCGGCCGAAATCGGCGCGCTCGTGGCCAAGCTCGACGAAGGTTTCGACGTCGTCAGCGGCTGGAAGCGGCACCGCCAAGACCCCTGGCAGAAGGTGCTCCCCTCGCGCGTATTCAACTGGCTGGTAAGCCATCTCACGGGCGTTTACCTGCACGATCACAATTGCGGCCTCAAGGCATTCCGCCGCGAAGTCATCCATGAGATCCGGCTCTACGGCGAGTTGCATCGCTTTGTGCCCGTCTTGGCCGCGGCCAAAGGATTCCGCACCGCGGAGGTGGCCGTCAAGCATCGGCCGCGAAAGTATGGCAAGTCCAAATATGGTGTTTCGCGCCTCAGTAAAGGACTGCTCGATCTGCTGACGGTGAAATTCCTGATCGGCTATGGCCAGCGGCCACAACATTTGCTCGGCACCGTGGGGCTGGCCGCGTTCCTTTTGGGGGGGCTCGGCATGCTAGTGCTCGCCGTGCGGTGGTTGCTCTCGCGCACCATGGAAGGCTGGCAAGTCATTCATCTCCACCAAACAGCATCGCTCTACTATGCGCTCGGCCTGTTCATCATCGGCGCCCAATTCATGTCGATTGGCCTGTTGGGCGAAATGATTGCCGCCTACCTCGTGCGCGACACCGAAACGTATTCGATCGCCGAGCACACGCCGCCAGCGGTCCAAGCCAGGCCACCCGTCAAATCGAGCGAGGCGCCATGACCGACGCCAGGGATGCAAGGAGCGAGATGCGAGGAGCGAGGAGCGAGAATCTACCTCTCGCTCCTCGCCGGGTACCCTCTGGGTGGCTCCCCGCTCCTACGCGCTGGGGCGTTTATCTCGTGCTGATTGCCGTCGCCGTGGGCAACATGACGGGCCGGCTGCTGGCGGTGAATTCCGTCGACAAGGCACAGCTCGAAACCACCCGCATTCGCGAAGCTTTGGATCGCCAACGCGCGCGGCTGACGGAGGAAGGGCTAAGCCCCCAACAGATCGAGGCTCGTGCTGCCGCCGACGAAGCGCGGATTCGTGCAGCGTTGCGCTTGCAGCGGCCGTTTCTGAGTGCGAACGATCGCAGCCGCTGGTTGACCATTCGATCGCTCGTGGAACGCGGCACGTACGAAATCGACCCTCTCGTCGCCGAACCCACCTGGGACACGATCGACATGGTGCAGCACCGCGGGCACGACGGGCAGCTGCATCTCTATTCCAGCAAGCCGCCGCTGTTGGCGACAATCTTGGCCGGCGAGTATTGGCTCATCCATCGCCTCACCGGCGCGACGCTTGGCGATCATCCGTATGAGATCGGCAGGTTCATGTTGTTTACGATCAACATCCTGCCTTTGGTGTTGATGTTCTTGCTCGTGGCACGGCTGGTCGAGCGATTCGGCACGACCGATTGGGGACCTATCTTCGTGATGGCGGCCGCCACGCTCGGCACTTTTCTCAACACCTTCGCCGTCGTGCTGAACAACCACATTATCGCCGCGGTGAGCGCGGCCGTCGCCGTGTATGCCCTGGTCCGGATCAGTTACGACGGCGAGCGGCGACTGCGCTATTTTTTCATCGCGGGCCTGGCCGCCGCCTTCACAGCGGCCAACGAACTGCCCGCCCTCGCGCTATTGGCGTTCGTGGGACTCCTACTGCTGTGGCGAGCGCCGCGGGCAACGCTCGTCGCTTTTGTACCGGCTGTCGCCATTGTGGCCGCTGCCTTCTTCGGCACAAATTGGCTCGCGCACGCCAGCCTCCGCCCGCCCTACATGCATCGCAGCGAGACCGACCCCGACGACAATTGGTACCGTTACACGTACACGGCAGGCGGCCAGGAGCGGCCAAGCTACTGGCTCGACCCCAAAGGCATCGACCGCGGCGAGCCCAGCAAGGCTAACTATGTGTTCCACACGCTCGTCGGCCACCACGGCATTTTTTCGTTGACCCCCGTTTGGCTGCTCAGTGCCGCCGGCATGGTCATCTGGCTTCTGTCCGGTGACTGGCCGCGACGCGAGCTGGCGGCGCTCGTCGCCGCATTGAGCATCATCTGCCTCGTGTTCTACCTCGGCATGCGGCCGCAGCAAGACCGTAATTATGGCGGCATGACCAGCGGCTTTCGCTGGATGTTCTGGTTTGCGCCCTTATGGATCCTCGTGATGGTTCCAGCAGCCGATCGATTGGCGCGCTCCCGAGCTGGCATGGCATTTGCCGCGCTTTTGCTGACGGTCTCCGTACTTTCCGCCAGTTACCCGACCTGGAACCCCTGGACACAACCGTGGCTGTATAACTGGCTAGTCTGGTCCGGCTGGCCAGGATTCTAACTACGACTTCGGATTGCGGATTGGAATACACAGCTGCTTAATCCGCAATCTAAAATCCGCAATCCGCAATAAAAAAATGCGCTGTCCCGTCTGTAAACGCGAATTCGATCCCGCCGACTCGTCCGCCCTGCCTTTCTGCAGCGAGCGGTGCCGCACCATCGATCTCGGCCGCTGGCTCGGCGAAGCGTACACTGTTCCAGTCACGCCCGATCCCGAATCCGACGAGCTGCCCGAGGAGAACGAGGCCGCGGACGGCAACGGCGCCGCGGCCGAGCATTAAAAAGCCCCGTCGCCTGCCAATCGTGCTAGAAACACTCCGGGCGGCCAATTATAATCGCACCCGGCGTGCTTCGCGGTTCACCCGCATTTCTCTCACCCGGGCAGATTCTCATGGCCGATCAAGAAGTGAAAGTTCGCGACGTTGCCTGGAGCGAATTGTTCCCCTGCCTGATGCTGCTACGCTCGATTCGCATAGCGCTGATGGCCCGCGTGCTCGTGCTCGGCGCGGCCGGCTTGATTGCCACCACCCTGGGCTGGTGGCTGTTGGGCCAGGCTTTTGCCGGCAGCGGAGATCCGTTAATCGAACGCTGGCGCGCCACGAGCGGCCCATGGATCTGGGAAGATTCCAGAGAATTCTGGGTCGCGACCTCCGCGCGCAGCGCCGACGAGGTGTTTTACTCCGCAAGCGAGGGACTGGTCGAAGCGCCGGTGGCGATCTGGTTGTTTTTCACGCGGCCGTTCATCGATTTGTTTCGCGCCGACCTGACGCCGATCGGTTTCTTGTTTCTACTTCTCTGCTGCGTGTGGGAGCTGCTGGTGTGGGGTGTCGCCGCTGGAGCCATCACGCGCATTGCCGCGCTCAAGTTCACGCGTGACGAAGCGCCGGGGCCCCTCGCCGCCTTGAAGCAGGCCGCGCGCAAGCTGCCATCGTACAGCTTGCCGCCGTTGGTGGCGCTGGCCGGCGCGGCGGTGTTCGCTGTTCAGCTCGCGCTCGTCGGAGTGTTGATGCGGCTCGATTTGTTAGCCTTCGTCTTCGCGATTTTGTGGCCCTTTGTGCTACTGCTCGGCCTGTTGATGGCCGTTCTGCTGCTCGGTGCGGTCGTGGGCTGGCCGCTCATGTGGTCCACCGTCAGCGTCGAAGGCACCGACGCCTTCGACGCCCTCAGTCGCAGCTACGCCTACACCTACCACCGTCCGCTGCGCTTGCTTTGTTACGTGCTGTTCGCCGCCGTGTTGGCCGTCGTCAGCATGTTTGTCGTAAAACTGTTCGCCGCCTCGGCGATCGCGCTCGGCGATTGGTCGGTCGATTGGGGTTTGGATCGCGCAACGATGCGGGAGGTCGTCTGGTCCGACGCCATGCGATTGGAGATCGCCGGTGCCCCGTCTGTCTCCGAGTTCCCCCCTCCCGAAGCGCCCGACGAAATCATTGGGCCCGATGAGCTCGACGACGAACCAGGCGCGCTGCGCTCGTGGGCGCGGCGGGCCGTCTATTTTTGGAAATCCTTGGTCGCCGCGCTGGCTGCCGGATATCAGGCTGGTTTCCTGTGGGTTTCGGCGGTCGGCGTGTACCTGCTGCTCAGACGCGACATCGATGGAGTTCAGCTCAACGAGGTCTACGTCGATCAGGCCGACGAGTACGGCATGCCTCCGCTGGCCGATGAAGCAACCACCGGCGTACCGGAAGTAGCTCCCGGCGCACCGGCACAGCCCGGCGACACGGCAGTGTAGCCCTCTCGCTCCGTTCGGCTGAGCTCACGGCCGAAGCCGCGAGAGGATCCTTCACGCAGAGCGTGAAGCCTACACTGCGTTTCCCGCAAGAATCGCGTCCACCCGCGCAAAAAACTCGCCGCGGCTCACCACTTCATCGCAACCCGCCCGCCGCGCCTCGGCGAGCCGCTCCTTGTGAACGTGCGGACCAAACGCCACTACTCGCGACGGCGTGTTGGTCACTTGTTGCAGCGTTTCTATGAGATTCTTCACATTTACCGACGTCGCCAGATCGACAATCAGCAATTTCGGCTGTTCCACACTGCAGTTTAGGACAAGCTGGGAAACACTATTGAAAGCGACTACCGACTTATCCGACTTCTTCGCAGCGCCTTCAACGCGAGAAATTACCGTCAAATCGCCGGTGAGCAGCACGACGGCCATGCTTAGATCGCGCCTTTGCCGCGGTAGCCGTCGCTGATCTGAATCGCCTGTTCCATCGGCACCACGAAAATCTTCCCGTCGCCGATGTGTCCCTCCGCGCTGGTGCGGGCCACGTCGACCAGGCAATCGACGGTGCGATCCACAAAGTCGTCGTTCACCGCGATCTCCAATGCGATCTTTCGCAACAGGTTCGTCTTGTACTCGTGCCCGCGATACGTCTCAAGCTGCCCCCGCTGTCGAGCATAACCCATCGCGTCGCAAACGGTCATCCGCGTCACATCCAGCCGCGCCAGCGCCTGCTGCACCGCGTCGAGCTTCGTCGGCTGAATCACGGCAAAGATCATTTTCATATCCACCGCCCATTCGCAACTATGCACGAGTTTAGCCGCGACGCGGAGGTCGCCGCGGCGGCGACCGCAGCGGAGAGCGCTCACGGCAACCGCGCCGCCGTGTCAACTCGGCTGACAACCGCCTAGTCCGCGCCCGTGCGGCGCCGCCACTCCAAAATGTGTTCCGGCACGTGGGCCCTTACGGCTTTCATCGGTGCATCTCCAAACTGGGAAGGACAAGATCATTCTACCACACGCAACCCGACCTGACAGCCGCAAGCGGCCACGGTACAATTGGACAAAAGGTGCCCACTGTTTGTAGATACCGTCAAGGGAGACGCGATATGTCACCAAATCTCGATAGCCTGACAAACCAGGTCCTAGCACTACCAGTGGAGCAGCGTATTGAGCTAGCCCAACGTCTATGGCAGAGCATGGAAGGGCAGCTTGACGAAGACGAAGAGCTCTTCGCCGAGATCGCCCGCCGTGACGCGGAAATGGATTTGGGTTCCGTGAAAACGTATTCTCATGAAGACGTGATGCGTGATGCCCGAAAGGCATTGGGCGAATGATTCTTCGCTACCATGAATTGGCACGCAAGGAGGTTATCGAAGCAACAGAGTACTACGACGCGCACGACCGGAACTGGCGGACGAGTTCCTCGCGGAGCTTGCCACGGCAGTAGAGACCATCGTGGCAAATCCGGCAGCGTTTGAGCAAATTCGACCGGGCGTGCGTCGCTATCTGCTGGATCGCTTCCCCTACGGCGTCTACTATCGCATGCCCGACGAAAACACTGTGCGGATCATCGTTGTGCGCCATCATAGCCGCCGGCCGGGATACGGCCTACGACGCAAATGAGGCCGCCGCTTCTTCATGAAGGGTTACGGCGCAACCAGCATCCGCGCGTCGACCACCTTCGTGATCCGGGCCGACGTCTCTTGCAGGTGGGCCCGCGTGTAGCTGTCGAGCTTCGCTTCGCCGGTGAGCAGCGAATCGATCCGTGTTTTGAGCCGGCCTATTTCTGCGAACGCGACCGTCTGGCAATCGGCCGGCGCGGCCGTCTGCCCCAGCGCCAAGTGCGATATCCGCCGCAAGTAGCCGCGCTGCAGATTTCGCCGCACGCTGGAGATCGCCGGCTTGCGGTTGGTGAATTCGCCCTCTTTCACCGTGTCGACTTCGGCATACACCGCCTTGGTCAGCCGCTCGATCAGCTCGGCCGCGGTGAGAGCGTCCTCATCGGCCGACGCCTTCAGCTCGCTGTCGTGCAGCCGCGAAAGCGTAAGCGGCGATAGCAGCCGGCTCACGATGCGGTCCTGCCACATGAAAATCATTTCGTGCACAGGGTAATCGCCGCGCTCGACGATCTGGGTGCCCCAATGGTCCCAGTGCGACGCCGCCAGATGGTTATACAAGTCGGGCGGGAAATTGAACGGCTTGTCGCTGAACACCTGCTCTTCCAGCAATTCCAGCGCCTCGCGCTGCCGCTCCACCGACACCACTTCCAACGGCTGTGTCGCATTGGCGTCGCCCTTGTGGCTGCGACTCACGTACAGGCCGCCGATATAGCGCGCCGCGCCGAACATCACCTGCCCGTGCCGCGCCAACAACACCCCAAACGCCCGCCGCGCGCGCTGGTAACCTTCGCCGTCTTTCGTCATGTCCGCAACGATGTTGGGCCAGCTCTCGGCCACCAGCTTCGCTTGCGTCTTCGCGTAGGCCACCAAATCGTCGCCCAAGTCGTACCGCACGCTGTGCGGATCGGGGTCAATCCCGCGAGCGTTCTCATCCGACGCGAACGCCAACCCCTTCTCGCCGCTGCGGCCGGCGATCTTCTTGAGCTCCTCTAGCTCCGCTTCGGGGGAACCGCCCGGCAGCGGCTTGTAACCATACTCGATCGCCCAGATATCGTACGGCCCGATCGTCGTTGAGAAGAAGTCGCCCTGGGTCGTGCCCTCCGGCATGATGTTCACCGGGTTGTAATCCATCACGGACGCGCCAATGCCGGTCGCAGCGGTTTTCGCCGAGTCGTTGGCGTCGGAAAGCGAGTACAGCGTGCTGGCCTTGAAATTGTGCGCCAGCCCCAGCGTGTGGCCCACCTCGTGCATGGCGACCTCTTTCATGCCTTGCATGATGAGCTTTTCCATCTCGGCGTCGCTCCGCTTGCGGGTAGCCAACACGGCCGCGCCCAGCGCCAGCTCCCGGGCCAGGCCGCTGTGCAGGTTGCACGCGCAGCGTCCCGCCAACGAATCGCGCAAGTGCGCCGGTGTTCGCCGCGCCTCGGCACGGTACTCGTTCAAGTCGATTGGCCCGCCGGTCAACAGCGCAATCGCTTCCGGCGTGAACGTCTCATACTCCTGCTTCCAATACTGCAGGAAGTCCGCATCGAAGATGATGTCGGCGTCGAGGATCTGGCCGGTGGTCGGGTTCACGCGCGACGGGCCCATGGCAAAGCCCACGCTCGCCGTAATCCAGCGGTACGTGTTGTAGCGGATGTCGCCCGGCTCCCACGGCGCATCGTCCGGCTGCTGCCGCACTTCAATCGCATCGTAAAAGCCCGCCTTCTCGAACGCCTTGTTCCACTCCAGGATGCCGTCGCGAATCGGCTTGCGATATTTGAACGGAATCGTCTTTTCGAGCCAGAAAATGATCGGCTCCTTCGGCGTCGACATCTCCGCGGTCGAATCGGCCTTTTCGAGGTTCCACCGCGTGATGTACCGCACGAAGCGGTCGTCGTCGCTGTCCTTCTTCGAAAAATCCTTGAGCACGGTTAGAAAGTATCCGATGCGGTCATCCGCCGGCCGCGGCTTGTACGACGTGACCGGCAGCTCGCTGATCGAGTAATGCACATTCACGGTCACGCCGCGGCTATCCGGCACCGAGTCGATGCTGCTGGAGCCGCCGGAGGCGTACGTGGCCGCCACCTGCAGCTCTAGGTTTTTGGCCATCACGCTCACGTCGGCCCACGTGCTCTTATCGCTCGAGAATGCAAAGCCGGGCAACACCAAGCCAATCTGCGGCATGTCGCTCATGAACACCGGCGTCAGATCGACGACGTACGCGCCCTGCGGGCTGCGCGTGCGGATCGGCAGGCTGAACAGCACGCTGTCGGTATACGCCACTTGCACGGCCCGCTCGGTCGGACTGCCGCGCTCGGCCGTGAACCGCACATTTCGGCGCACCAATTGGATGTTCTCGCCCGCCTTGCGGAATTGCCAGACAGCATCGTCGCCAAAGCCCCAGCTCCATCCGCCCACAATCGGCGTCTGGCCGATGCCGCGGGCAATCGTGATCAACACGATGTAATCGCGGTCCAACTGCCCCGGGCCAAGCTCTGCGAACCAATGGTCATCCTTGCGCCGCAGCTTGATCAATCCTTCCTGCGGCTGCTCCGCGTCCGTGAAGAACTCGTCATACGGCGGATATTTCGGCTTCGGCGCGCTCGCCGCACTCTCGGCGGCTGGCTTCGCCTGAGGCTTTGCCTCCGTGTCCTCATCTTTCTTGGCGCCATTCGACTCTTCTTTTTTGTCTTCTTTGACTTCCTTCTTGGCATCCGGCTCGGCATCCGATGCTGCGGCCCTTAATGGATTTGCCGAATCTTCGGCCCGCAACTCCGCCCGCCACCCCAATGCGGCCAGTTGCAACCCAACAATCAAAAGCGTGAAAACCGTGACCGGGCGAAGCGAAGCGCGCATGATAACTACCTTAAAAACTGAGATTTGCCGGCGCACTGCTGCGCCGCCAGGGATTCGGCCCGATGTGCGGGTGTAGAATGACCCACGTGAATATACCCCATTTTTCGCGCTTTCCGCGATCCGTAAAGGCCTATTAAGCCGGCAAGCCACCGCGGGTTGTCCCTCGGCATGATCACGCCGGGCCTGATGATGATGAGTGAAATCGCAGCCGTTCTACAGCGCTATCCACCCGACTGCCGCCCATCGCAGATCGAGCCGCTCGGTTCGGCCGGCGGCCTGAGTGGTGCGCAATTTTGGCGGATCACCACGCCGCGCACCACGCTGGTTCTGCGACGCTGGCCGAACGAGCATCCTACGTCCGGCCGCCTCCGTTTCAGCCACGCCGTGCTCAGCCATGCCGCCGAGCGGGGCATCCCATTTTTGCCGGTACCGATTGCCACGCGTGAGGGCCAAACATTTGTCGAGCACGGCGGCCACCTGTGGGAAATCACCCCTTGGCTGCCCGGCACCGCCGACTACGAGCGCTCGCCAGACGCCGAAAAGCTCCGCGCCGCAATGACGGCGCTCGCGCAATTCCACAACGCCACCGCCGATTTCCCAATAGCCGGCGACCTACGGGTCGCCGGAAGAACGCCAGCCATCTCGCGCCACCTCGCCCGCCTGCACAAACTTCCGCGCGACGGATTCAATGAATTATCGGGCGCAATTACCGATTCGTCGTGGCCAGAACTCGCCCCACTCGCTCGCCAATTCATCGACCTATTGCCGCGCGTCGTTCCAAGCGCCTTGGCCCAACTCGAACCACTCGCCAAATTTCCCCTACCCCTGCAGCCCTGCATTCGCGACATCTGGAACGATCATGTCCTCTTCACCGGCGATGAAGTCACCGGCATCATCGATTTCGGCGCGCTCGACATCGACACGCCAGCAACCGACCTCGCCCGGCTGCTCGGCAGCTTCGTCGGCGACGATGCAGCCGGCTGGCAAATTGGCGTGGCGGCCTATTCGGCAATCCGCACGTTATCGCCTGAAGAATCGCTTGCCGTATTCGCGCTCGATGCCAGCGGCACGATCCTGGCCGGCTGCAATTGGATCCGCTGGATCTACGTCGAGAACCGACAATTCGAAGACCACGCGCAAGTGGTGGAGCGGTTTCGCCGCATCACCCACCGAACCGCTCTAGATTAGAACGGGTGCCGCGCGCCGCCGGGTTTATCCCGGCAGGGATAAACCCCGCCGCTCACTACACTCAAGCCTTCGCCAGCTTCATTGGCATGCTGCGAAGTCGAACCCCGGTCGCATGGAAGACCGCATTGCCAATCGCCGGCGCGATGACGATGATGGGCGTCTCGCCGGCCCCGGCCGCCTCGACATCCTGGCGATTCATCGCGTGCACGTCGATCGTCGGCACATCTTTGAAATGCGGCACGCGATAGCGCACGAACGAGGCATTCTTGATCGCTCCGTCGGCCAACTGCATCTCTTCGCGAAGCGCGGGCCCGAGCCCCATGATGATCGCCCCTTCCACCTGATTGCGCAGGTTGTCGGGATTCATCACCGGCCCGCAATCGAACGCCTCGCACACGTGCTTGACGTGGATTTCATTTTTCACGCGGTCGATTTCCACTTCCGCGCAGCACGCCACATACGAACCTTTATCGAGGCTGCATGCCAAACCGACGCCGCGATTCGGCTCCTTGTTTTTCACGCGCTGGTGCCACTGGAATCGCTTCGCCGCTTCTTCGAGCACGGCCCGCAACCGCCGATCCTTGAGGTTCGCCAGCCGGAACTCGAGCGGGTCGGCACCCGCCGCGGCCGCCAGCTCATCCATGAACGACTCGCGTGCAAAGCTGTTTGCGGTCGAAGCCAGTGCTCGATACGACCCGTGCCGCAGCGGACCCCGGGAACCGACCGAGCGCGATTGTTTGTTGGCAACATCGTACGGCGAGCCGATCGAGCTGCCGCCTGAGTTGATGTTCACGTGCCACCACGTTGCGAGCCGGCCATTCGAATCGAGCGAGGCCTCGACGTCGATCACCGCCGCCGGCCGGAAGTATGCCCTCGTAAACTCCTCCTCGCGCGTCCAGCGGAGCATCACCGGTTTCTTCGCCGCCTGGGCCAGCCGCGCCGCTTCGACGGCCGTCTCGCCGGTGTGCTTGCCGCCATACGCGCTGCCGAAATCCGGTACGATCACGCGCACCTCATCCTCGTCCAATCGAAACGCGCTGGCCAGCTCGCCGCGGACGCCGAAGGGGTTTTGCGTGGCCGTCCATACGGTGAGTTGCGGTACGGCCGGGGACGAGGACGGCCCGGCTCGCCATTCGGCGACGGCGGTGCGCGGCTCCAGCGGCGCGTGCTGCACGTATGCCGTCGTGTAGGTGGCACGTAGCGACTTGGCCGCCTTCGCCACCTCGTCGGCGAACGGATTCTCCGGCACGCCGCCGTCGGCGTGCTCGCGGAGATAGTCGTACAGCTCCTCGCTGGACGGCAGCTCTTCCGCTTCCCACTTCGCCGTCTTGGCCACCGCCTCAATCGCCTGCTCGGCAGCAAACGAACTGGGTGCCGCTACGCCTACGAAGTCGCCGTCCTCGACGGCGACGACGCCCTCCATCTCTTTCGCCGGCGCGAGATCGACCGACGCCAATTTCGCTCGATACTTGGGCGAGCGCAGCACGCGGCCATACAGCATGCCCGGCCGCTTGATGTCGGACGGGTACTGGTGGCGCCCGAGCACCTTGTCGCGTCCCGCAGGCGCTTTCTGCTCGGTGCCCAGAATTTGCCACTTTTCAATCGGCGTCAGCTCGACATCCGACGGCGGCTGCTGGGCGAGCTTTTCCGCCAACGCTTCGTTCTTGGCCACCTCGGCATACGTGAGCGAGCGATTCGTTGGCGCGTAGCGGATTTTGCCGTCGCTCAATTCGAGCGCGTTCGGTTCCACATCCAAGAGCTTTGCTGCGTGGTCAACCAACAGTTGCCGCATTGCAGCCGCCGCCTGCCGCACCGCCGGGACGGTTGACGGCGTGGTTCGGCTACCGGCGGAGCTGCCGTCGTTCGGCACCGCGCCCGTATCCGCCAGCAAGACTTGGATGTTATCGAACGGCACGCGCAGCTCTTCCGCGGTCGCTTGTGCCAACTCGCCGCGCGAGCCTTGGCCGCCGTCCACCTTGCCGGAGAGTACCGTGATGGTGCCGTCGTCGCCGAAATGAATCCGCGCTGCGAGCGTCGCCGCTGGCCCACCGCGAAAACCGCCGCCGCCACGCCCGCCACGCCCCCGCCGCTGCGCAAGCGCCGGCACGCCCACCGCCGTCACGAGCACGCCCGCCCCCAGCATCTGCACGAAACTCCGCCGATCCAAAGCGAAGCTGAACCGCATCGGCTCGAGCAGCTCGTCGTAGTCGATCTCGGCGATCGCCGGATTTCGCAACCCCGCTTCTCCCCCTCTCCTTGTCTCCCCCTCTCCCCCTCTTCTATTGATCGAAGCTTTAGCCTTCATCATTGCTGCCCTCCTTCCACGCCCGCCGCCGCACTTTCCACCGCCCGCATGATCCGCAAATGCGTGCCGCAGCGGCACATGTTGCGGTCCATCGCCGAGCGGATTTCATCGGGCGTCGGCTTCGGCTTCTCGCGCAACAGCGCGAGCGCGTTCATGATCATGCCGGTCGTGCAATACCCACATTGGAACGCGCTCTCCGCCAGAAACGCTTCTTGCAGCGGATGCAGGATTTCGCCGTCGGACAGGCCCTCGATCGTTTCCACCGTGCGGTTGTTGACGGTAGCGACGCGCGTCGAGCATGAAAACGTCGGCCGGCCGTTGACCAGCACCGTGCAGGCCCCACACTGCCGCTCGCCGCAGCCGAACTTGGCGCCGATCAGCCCCAAGTCTTCCCTCAGCACATCCAACAGCGGCCGCGCCGGATCGGTCGTCACGCTCCGCGGCTCGCCGTTCACCGTAAACGTGATGGTTCGTTGCATGGCAAGCCTTTCGTCCATAAAGCCGGACGACCACTCTACGAGCGGTGCCCGCATCGCCGGTGTCGTCCCCCGTGCCGGCGAACCCAATGTAACTCCGCACCGCCCAATGGTCCACAATTTCCCCCCTGTGCGGCACAAACGCGGCCGATTCCAGGGTAGGCTTTGCCCATCGAACTGGATAAAATTTGAGCATCCCTCCAGGTCTCCATCACGGTTGCCTCTGGTGCAACCACGTCGGCGTTCGGCCCGCCGCCACGAACACACTCTCGAAGGAATCGCAAGTGCGTCGATTAGCGATCTTTGTTTTTGCCGTTTGGGCGATGATCGGCCCGATTACGGCTGCCTGCGCTCAGTCGCCGGACGATCCGTTTCGGCCCGTTGGCGAATCCAGCGAAGGCATCGTCGGCCAGTTTGAGGGCTTTAGCGACGAGCTGCTCCGCAATCCGGTCACAATTTCGGCCCGGTTCACTCCCGCCCTGCCGGACCGCCCGGCCGTGCTCGCAGTCACGGCCGAAGTCGCTCCTGGCAAGCACATCTATTCGATCACGCAGCCATCCGGCGGCCCGCTGCCGACGAGAATCGATCTCGCCCAATCTCGCGGCTATCGGCTGCTTGGTGCGTTTCGCGCTCATCCGGCGCCGAACAAGCGCGTCGAGCAAGGCCCCGTTTGGACCGGCCTCGAGATTCAGGAACACGAAGGCGAAGTCACCTGGTACGCGCCAATCGAGCTGACGGCCGGCGTCGACGCGGGGTCGCTCGAAATCCAGGGCACCGTTCACACCGAAGTCTGCGAAACGGGCGGCACCTGCGAGCCGGTCGAAAAACAATTCACCGCGCGCCTGGCGAAAAACAACATCGAACTCCCAGTTACTATCGCCGAAGAACTTTCTCAATCCCCACTCCCCACTCCCCACTCCCCACTCGCCGAATACCAGCCCAAATCCTCCGCCGTGAAATTCACCGGCCGACTCGTGCCCTCGACGGTCCGTCCCGGCGAATCGGCCCGCGTCGAACTCACGGCAACACTACCAGAGAGCGGCCGCATCTACGCCCTGGCCGACCGCGACGCGAAGATCGGCACCAAGCCGATGCTCTTCGCCGTCGAGAGCGCGTCGGGCCTCGTGCCGCACCGCGCGACGACGGGCGCGCCGGTGAAAGTCGACGACTCGATCCCGCAGTTCGGCCCGATGCAATACCACGAAGGCCAGGTCACGTGGACGCTGCGCATTGACGTCCCCCGCGATGCGCCGCCCGGCGAATATCCAATCAACGGCCTGGTGGGTTATCAGGCCTGCGAATACAGCAGCGCGGGAAACATCTGCGAATTGCCGCAAGCCTTACGATTTGCGGCCACGCTCAAGGTGGGCGAGCAACCCACAGAGGCGGCCGCCCCACTTTCGTTCGCCCCCGCCGACAATTACAGCCAGGTAGCCGCCGCCGCGGCCACGTTCGCCAACTTTCTCGACGGCCAGTCAACGGCCAGCACGGCCGAGCGGGCTGAGCAGGACACGCCGGTCCTCCGCTCCGCCGATCAATACGATCTTGAACTCGTGCGAATCGCGCAAGCCGACCACACGCTGGCCTACTTCATCGCGCTGGCGTTTGTCGGCGGGCTGATTCTCAATCTCATGCCGTGCGTGCTGCCCGTGATCGGCCTGAAAGTGATGAGCTTTGCCGAGCAGGCGCACCGCAGCCGCTCGCACGCACTGGTGCTCAATCTCTGGTTCGCGGCCGGCATTGTGTCGGTGTTCCTATTGCTCGGTGTGCTGGCCGCCTCGATCGGTCTCGGCTGGGGCGGGCAGTTCGGCAGCACCCCCTTCAACGTCACCATCGCCGCGGTCGTGTTCGCCATGGCGCTGAGCTTGCTCGGTGTATGGGAAGTGCCGATCTCCGGCTTTTTCGGCAGCGGCTCGATCCAATCTGCCGCCGCCAAGGAAGGCCCGCTTGGGGCGTTCCTCAAAGGCGTCGTCACCACCGTGCTCGCCACCCCCTGCACCGCGCCGTTCATGGCCCCAGCCGTTGCGTGGGCCGTCGCCCAGCCGTTCGCCACGACGCTGGTCGTCTTCGCGAGCCTGGGCATCGGCATGGCGAGCCCCTATGTGTTAGTCGGCGTCTACCCCGAGCTGTTGCGGTTCCTGCCCAAGCCGGGCCGCTGGATGGAAACGTTCAAACAAATCAGCGGCTTTGTCCTGCTCGCGACGGTCGTGTTCATCCTCTCGTTCGTCGAGCCGGCGGCCGTCGTGCCCACCGTCGCATTGCTGTTGGGGATCGGCCTCGCGTGCTGGCTCGTGGGCCGCACGCCACTCACGGCCGAATCGAGAGAGCGCATGCGAGCCTGGGCCTATGCCGGCGCCGTCGTGCTGTTGTTCCTCGGCTTCTCGTTCGGCTGGCTCTACCGCGTGGCCACAGCGGCCAGCGATACGGCGTGGCAACCGTTTTCGCTCGAGCGCCTCAAGCAGGTGGCCGTCGACGAGGGCCGCACCGTGATCGTCGATTTCTCCGCCGAATGGTGCCTTAACTGCAAGTTCTTTGAACAGACTGTGCTGCACACGAAGCCGGTCGAGCAGGCGATCGCCCGCGCCGGCGCGGTGACGATGTATGCCGATTACACGAAGTATTCGCCCGAAATCGCGAGCACGATTCGAGCACTCGGCGCCAACGGCGTGCCGGTGATCGCCATCTTCCCGGGCGACACGCCCTACCATCCCTTCGTCTTCCCGGGCGGCTACACGCAGCAAGGCCTGGTGGCCGCGCTCGAAAAAGCCACCGGCCGACGCCTGCCTGCCCGCAGTCAATCCGTCGCCGAAGCCGGCGAGATCACGCCGCCCGTCAACTGACAGCGGTGTGCCATGCCCACGGCTCTGCGTGGGCATGCGTCGGCAGTGTTCCTGAACATGGCCACTCAAAGCAGTGGCCATGCCACCCTGCCGCTATCGCCGGAAAAACGCGTCGTATCCCACGACGATGCCCAAGACGATGATCACGGCGCCGCCGACGCGGATTCCCTTCTCCAGCCGTCCTGCGGTCGACATTATTCGCATGTGTGCGCGTGGAAAAAGCAAATAGACCACGCCCTTAATCGTCGCGATCCAACCGGCGAGCGTGACGATCACGGGCACATCCCAGACCCAGATGTTGTGGCCCAGCACGATTGCTAATCCGATCGGCAAATTCATCGCCGCCAGCAGGAATCCGCCCGTATCGCGCTCACGAAGCGGCAGCAGGAGCGCTACCCACGTGGCTGGGTGGAGCACATGTGACAGCCCGACGACGACCCAGAAAACCGCCACCCACCGGGCGATCAGAATTTCAATTAGCATCACATTCACGCACAAAGTCAAACTAAGTTTTCACGCAGAGGCGCAGAGTTCGCAGAAACAAAACACTAATCTACACTGATCTACGCTAATCATCTATTAGTGTCGATTAGTGGGGATTAGTGTTCCAAACAAAAATTGCAACTTGATTCTGTGTAACTTTGCGTCCTCTGCGCCTCTGCGTGAGACGTTTTAATGTCTTGGCTTTTTACTTCTTACTCAACAGCTCGATCAGCCGCCGCGCATCTTTCGGCGCCGCGCTCTTCTGATCGTTGTCGAAGTAGCAATATACCGCAAGTCGTTGCAAGGTGTCTTGCCCGCAGGCTCGTACGAATTGATCGTGCGGACTAGCGCTACTCAGCGGTTAGAATTTACGACCGGCCAGGGCACGGCAATTGCCGCCATTTTAGGCGCACGGTTCGTCGTCCCCGAACCGCAAGTTTTTGTCCTTGCCGCGACGCTACTTGGCTTGGCGCCATTCCATCGTCGTCGGCCGCGCGTTCTCAGCCGTTAGCCGCGACGCGGAGGCTCGGCGCAGTGGAGCGCGAATTACTCGACGCTAAAATCCGCTCCTTCATCGGTACTCAAGGGAGCGGTCGATTCGCCGGCGCGGAGTAGTCCCCGGCGCGCGCCGCCGGATAGTAGCGCGACCAGATCTCTCTTGCGATCAGTGCCACGCCGATCAATCCCAGCGCGATTGCCAGCGACCAGTGAACGCCCATCAACAACAAGCCGGCGAGCAACGCCAGCACAAAGCCGAACTGTTGCTCGAGCGGCTCGCCGTTCAGCGCACGCCAGAACAGTCCGAATGTTGCGACGACCGCCACAAGCGCGCCGACTAACCGCACCGTCCATGCCACCGCCAAGTCTGCTTCCGCCAGATCTTCGTAGTTGAAGAATGCGATCAGGAACACGACTGCAATGATGAGCGCGAATACCGCGAGCGGAAGCACCTCTCGCCACAGCACTTCTGGTCGAATAATTTCACGCATGATGCCCTCCTTACGGTTCTAATGGGACGTTCCAATCTCACTGCCGCCGCACGCCGCCAAGCGACGCACGCCATTGTAGCCTTGGCCCCCGCAATATAAGTGCCGCTTCGCCGAGTGACTCACGGAAACTCTCAGCCGACACCAAAATAACGAGCCACTGGCTGGCCATAAATGGTCACACATCAACCCAACTGCTCATTGCGCCGCCAATATCGCGCTCATGTCCAGCGGACATCACGACCTCCTTCAACGGCCCGCCCGATCGGCCAGCTCGTAAGACCGAACCGGCAAAGCTGTTGCTGAATGCTCTCGGCATAGTACGGGCTCACGACCAGCGCAAGCCCCACGCCCATGTTGAAAACGCGGTACATCTCGTCCTCAGCGACGTCGCCGAGCTGCTGCAGCCAGGTGAATACCGGCGGCACCGGCCAACTGCCGCGATCGATCGTGATCCCGACCCCCACCGGGAGAATGCGCGCCAAATTCTCGTGCAACCCGCCGCCCGTGATATGCGCGATCCCGTGCACGACGCCTTTCACCTTGTAATAGCTGAGCACGCTCCGCACCGCGCGGGTGTAAATCGTCGTCGGTCGCAGCAGCACATCGCCAAGCGTCGCGCCCAGCGGCTCGACAAAGTCGCCGACATCCAGTGCTGCCTGTTCGAAAACGATCTTCCGCACCAGGCTGTAGCCGTTCGAGTGCAATCCACTCGAAGCGACGCCGAGCACCGCGTCGCCGGGCGAGATCGTCGACCCGTCGAGCACTTTCTGCCGTTCGACGACGGCGACGCAGAACCCGGCCAGGTCATAGTCGCCGGGCTGGTACATGTCGGGCATGATCGCCGTCTCGCCGCCGATGAGCGCCATGTCGCTCGCGAGGCAGCCGTCGCTGATCCCCGACACAATCGCTTCGAGCAGCGCCGAATCGTCCTTCCCCATCGCCACGTAATCCAAAAAGAACAGCGGCTCGGCCCCACAGCAAAGCACATCGTTGACGCACATCGCCACCAGGTCGATGCCGACCGTGTTGTGCACGCCGGCCCGCTGGGCCACTTTCAGCTTCGTGCCCACGCCATCGGTCCCCGCCACAAGCACCGGCTCCTGGTACTTCCGCGCAAACAGGCCGCCGCTGAAATCCAGCTGAAACAACCCGGCGAAGCCCCCTTCGGCCGGAATTACCCGCGGCGAATGGGTCCGTCGCAACAGCCGCGACAGCCGGCCCATCGATTCCCGGTACACATCCAGGTCGACGCCGGACTCTTTGTAGGTTGTTTTGGCCATCAGGGGACTGGGAACTGGGGACTGGGGCTGGGGTGTGGCGACTGGTTACCGGTGATTGTGATTTGATCCAGGAACACGAAAATATACCGAATGTCAGCGTTGTCGCTCAGTCCCGCAAACGAGAAATCACGCGCCCCCATCGTCACAACGTCACGCAAGCCCGTCCGGCATTCAAGTCACAATTCCCCCAGCCGCCAGCCCCGAGCCGCCGGCCCCTCGCGTTGTGCGTCTCACAACGCTCGCGCCGCTGAAAACGAGGATTCTAGCCGGCGAAGCTCTGCGGTAGGATGGCTCCGCATTGAAGTGTGCCCCGCGCGGGTGTCGAAGCTAAGGAGGCTTGCAAAGCGCGATTCAACGTCGCCGGCCGGCCGTGTAATCCGCACGACCGGCGGCCACGGTCTCTTCATGAAGGCGCGCTTGTCACAATCCCCCAACTCTTTTCGACACGCTTCGCTTGCACCATGTTTGCAAACGCTACGAATTTTTTTGCCCGGCACGGCTTGGTGATCATGCCCAAGACAGTCCGCCGCTCAGCCCAGCCGCACTTGCAGTTCAGCTACCCGCTGCCCTACGGCGCGGTCCTGCGCGACGGCGGCGTCCAGTTTGTCGTTTATAGCCGTTCTGCCACCGCCATGCGCGTGCTGCTCTACCAGCGGGTCAGCGACCGCGAGCCGACGCGGCTGGTGGAATTGAATCCCGACACCGACCGCTGGGGCGATATCTGGAGCGTCTTTGTGCCGGGGCTCAGGTCGGGCCAGCTATACCATTTTCAGGCGGACGGGCCGTTCGATCCCAGCCAGGGCCACCGTTTTAATCCGCAGGCTCGGCTCATCGATCCCTACGCCCGCGCGCTGGCCGGCCGGTTTCTGCCCGCCGCCGACGGCATCATTCGACCGCCCAAATCTGTCGTCATCGACGACACGTTCGAATGGAAAGGCGACCGCCACCTGAAGCGCCCGCTCGCCGAGACGATCATCTACGAAATGCACGTCCGCGGCTTCACGCGCAGCCCCAGCAGCGGCGTCACCGCGCCGGGAACGTACGCCGGCGTCGTTGAAAAGATCCCCTACTTGAAGTCGCTCGGCGTCACGGCTGTCGAATTGATGCCCGTCCACGAGTTTCCGATCGAGGAGCCCGACGGCTCCAAGCCGTATCGCACCTACTACTGGGGCTACGATCCGATCGCCTTCTTCGCGCCTCATCGCGGCTACATGCATGGCCACAAACCGGGCGACCAGGTCCGCCAGTTCAAGGAAATGGTCCGCGAGCTGCACGCCGCCGGCATCGAGGTGATTCTCGACGTCGTGTTCAACCACACCGCCGAAGGCAACGAGCAGGGCCCCACGTTCAGCTTCAAGGGCCTGGAGAACCGCGTCTACTACATGCTCAACGAGGATGGCACCTACCGCAATTACTCCGGCTGCGGCAACACCGTCAACGGCAACCACCCCATCGTGCGGGAAATGATCTTCCATTGCCTCCGTCACTGGGTGCACAACTACCACGTCGACGGCTTCCGCTTCGATCTGGCCTCGATCCTCAGCCGCGACCGACAGGGCGAGCTGATGCCCAATCCGCCGCTGGTCGAGCTGATCGCCGAAGACCCCATGCTCGCCGACACGAAAATCATTGCCGAGGCCTGGGACGCCGCCGGCGCCTACCAGGTCGGCTCGTTCGCGACTCAGCGCTGGGCCGAGTGGAATGGCCGCTACCGCGACGACGTCCGACGCTTCTGGCGCGGCGACTTCGGCATGACAGGCGCCATGGCCACGCGAATTTCAGGCTCCAGCGATCTGTTTCAGCCGAGCGGCCGACGTCCGTATCACAGCATCAACTTCATCACCTCCCACGACGGCTACACGCTCAACGACCTTGTGAGCTACGAGCGCAAGCACAATCTCGACAACCTCGAAGACAACCGCGACGGCGACAACACCAACAACAGCGCCAACTTCGGCGTCGAAGGGCCCACCCGACGTGTCGGCATCGTGCAGGTCCGACTGCGGCAGGCGAAAAACTTCATGGCCTCGCTGCTCTTGAGCCACGGCACGCCAATGATCCTCTTCGGCGACGAGATCCTCCGCACCCAACGCGGCAACAACAACGCGTACTGCCAGGACAATCCCATCAGCTGGTTCGATTGGCGACTCGTCGAGCGCCACGCCGCGATGGTGCGCTTCGTGCAAGCGCTCGTGGCCTTCCGCCGCCGGCAGCCGAATGTGCGACGCGCATCGTTCCTCACCGGCAAACCGTCGCGCCCTGGCATGCTGCCCGACGTCAGCTGGTATGGACCCGAAGGCAAGCCCATTGATTGGCACGCCAACGGACCGAGCCTCACCAGCGTCTTCGGCACAAACGGCCTTTCGGATCCCGCCGCCCGCGCCGTGATGATCATGCTGCACGCCGGCCGCGAGTCGCGCCGCTTCGTGGTGCCGCCCGCGGCAGCCGGTCTCGCCTGGCGACTGTTCGTCGACACCGCGGCCGAATCACCGCGCGACATCTATCCCGCCGCCGACGGCCCACCCCCCGGCCACGAGCCGCTCGTGCTGGAAAGCCACTCGCTGCGCTGCTATGTGGCTGAGTGAGGGAACAGGGAACAGGGAACAGGATACAGGGAACAGGGAACAGGATACAGGGGACAGGGAGGACTGAGCGAGCAGCCAAAGTTTTGATATATTGTCGAGCGGCGAAGCCACATTTTCCCTGTCCCCTGTCCCCTGTCCCCTGTCCCCTGTCCCCTGTCCCCCGTCCCCCGTCCCCCGTCTCCTGCATCCTTGCCCGCCCCCATCCACGTCATTGGCATCGGCGACGACGGCCTCGAGGCCGTGCCGAACAGCGTGCGCCAAATCATCGCCGACGCCGACGTGCTGCTCGGTACCGAGCGTACGCTGGCGCTCATGCCAAAGTCGCGCGCCGAGCGGCACACCATCAGCGGCGACCTGAACCAGTTGGTCGCCACGATCGAAAAAGCCGGCGACAAGCGGGTCGCTCTCCTAATTTACGGCGACCCGATGTTCTACGGCCTTGCGCGCTACGTCTGCGAGCGGCTCGGCAAGGACCGCTTCGTCGTCGTGCCGCACGTCTCCAGCATGCAGCTTGCGTTTGCCCGCGTGATGGAATCGTGGGAGGATGCCTACCTCACCGACCTGGCAAAACACCCGCTCGACGCCGTGCTGGAAAAAATCCGCACCGCTCAAAAAGTCGGCCTGTTCACCACCGACCAAACCGGCCCGGCCGAAGTCGCCCGCGCGCTCTTGGATCGCCGCATCGACTACTTCACCGCGTACGTCTGCGAAAACCTCGGCGCCCGCGACGAGCGCGTCACCCGCGGCACGCTGGCCGACATCGCCGCCCAGAATTTCGATTCGCTCAACGTCATGATCCTCGTGCGCGATCCGGACGCGCCGGACCGGCCGCGCGAAGCCGTCGGCCGCCGCCTGTTCGGCAACCCCGACGAGGCCTTCCTGCAATCCAAACCCAAGCACGGCCTGTTGACGCCCGCCGAGGTCCGCGCGATTGCCCTCGCCCAATTGGATATCGCCCCGTCGAGCGTCGTCTGGGACATCGGCGCCGGCAGCGGCTCAGTGAGCATCGAAGCCGCCCAGATGGCGTCCGAGGGCGCCGTCTACGCGATCGAAATGGACCCCGAAGACCACGGCCTCATCGGCCAGAATGCGGAGCGCTTCGGCGTGGCGAACGTCACCGCCGTCCTGGGCCGCGCCCCGGAAGCCTGCGACGAGCTGCCGGACCCCGACGCCGTCTTCATTGCCGGCGGTGGCCGCGAAGTCACCCGCATCAGCGAATACGCCTACGGGCGTCTCCGCCCCCACGGCCGCCTGGTGGTCAACGTCGTCAGCATCGACCACCTGGTCGAGCTCCGCGACGCCCTCACGAAACTCCCTCTCCCTCTGGGAGAGGGCCGGGGTGAGGGGGCCCGGCGTGCAGCCCCCGACCTTCACGTCTGGATGGTCTGCCTCTCCCGCGCCACCGACCAACTCGACCGCCTCTCTTTCGACCCGCTGAAGCCAAGCTTCCTCCTGGCGGTGACAAAACAGTAGGTCCGCCGAGCCGAGGCGGACCTTTCCCGTCCCGTGACCGCTTCGCTCTTTACCTGCTAAAATAGCAGATGAGGACGCTCAACAATGTCACTCACCATCGAAATCATCCCCGACCCCGACCAAGGCGGCTTCACTGCCCGCCTGCCCGACATCCCCGCCTACGGCGAAGGCGAAACCGAAAACGAAGCCATCGACGATCTCAAAGAGGCAATCCGCGGCTACATTGAAACGTTTGGCTTAGAAGACGCACTTAGCCGCGTCGCTCAGCCCGCATTACGCACGATTGAGCTAGACCTGGCGGAACTCGCCCGTGGCTAAGTTACCACGTGTCACCGGGCCGGAGATGGTTCAGTTTCTCCAAAAGGAGGGATTCCAATTGCTGCGCATGCGTGGCAGCCATCATTTTCTTGCCCGAGGTGAATTGCGCACGTCCGTTCCGGTTCATGGCAACCGACCGCTGAAAATTGGGACGCTGCGCAGCATCCTGCGAGACATTCAAATGTCGCCGACAGAGTTTACCCAGCGCTTCAGCAAGTAATTCTATGAAACGCCCCCGAGTGACGAAAATCTCCAAAAACGCCGACCTGCCCCCGCTGCCCGAGCCCAATGCGAACGGCAATTATCCGGCCGTCGAATACGCCCGCGCCAGCTTGGCCCGAAAAATCATTCGCGACCGCGTAGCCGCCGGCATGAGTCAGCGGCAATTGGCACTACGCGCCGGCGTGCGAGTCGAAACCCTCTGCCGCATCGAAACCGGCAAGCACACGCCCAGCGTGCCGACGATCGACAAGATCGATCGCGCGCTACGACGAGCCACTCAGTCACAACCGACCCAACGCCGCAAAGTAAGAAGCGACCACCGTAAACGCAACAAGTCTGGATGATCAACCTGGCCCGCGGCACCGACCAACTCGACCGCCTCTCCTTCGACCAGGTCAAATCCAGCTTCCTCCTCGCGGTGACGAAGCAGTAGGTCCGCCTTGCCGAGGCGGACCTTTCGGCCATCCATTTGCGCCGTGGTAGCGCGCCCCTACACCGACTCCAAAGCCCAGGGTCGGTCGCCGCGGCACATGGAAACGGAAATTTGGATACACGAGCTGTACCCGGCATGAATGCCGGGCCTAACATCTGCGGACAAAAGGGTCGTGAACGACCCTAGTTGCCTCGTTGGCTCGAAACGCACCGGTGCCACTGCTGGCTTGTCCAGCAGTGCTAATTTTAGCCGTTAGCATGCGCTCAAGAGCGTCAAACACACAGCAGGCGCGTAAACCCCGCCTGCTCGAAATCGTGGTCGTTCGTCAGCGCTTCCGTGATGCCCCGCTCCTGCATCACAATGAAACTGGCACAATCCAACAGGCCCCAAGACTTGTCCGTGTATCGTCGATAATAGTCAACCGCTTTCTCGACCAATGCGCCATCAAGGATCACCACCTCTACTTTTGGACTCGTCCAAATCCGATCCACCGCATCAGCAAAAAGATGTCTGATCCGGGTTCGTGCCAGGCCATTGCCGGTTTCAGCGATCACCCAGTCGGTCAGCACAACGTCATACCCACGTGAGCCGAGGTCCAGTCAAACCTCAACCGCTTGCTCGTGGTTCACGTCTTTTGAATGCAGCAGTCCGAGCCAGCCGTTCGTGTCGAGAAACACGCTATTGGCCATCGGTCACCTTGGGATGGCCGTAAAGATAGTGGTCGATGTTGACCGACAAGTCGGGTATTCCAGCGTCTTCAGCCAATTCGCCCATGAGAAACACCGGATCCAATTGGCTCTTGTCGAGCTTCGGTTTCTGCAGTTCGGCTGGTTGCTTCACGAGCTCAACCTTCACTGGCGCACCCTCCGGCAATTGAACGCCGTTCGCCAATACGACCACGCCGTTTTGAACTGTGCCTTGGTAGACCATGTTTCACCTCCGCTGACTTAACCAATTTTACTCCTGGTTCGGCGATTCTACAAAGGCGGCGCAAGTGGCCAAATCTCGTATTGAATTCCCGCGCCGATTTGCTATGCTGATCGTGCGATAGTATACGCATGAACACATTGGCGGCCGTGCGTCGCCGATCGTGTCCGCGCTACTGCTGCGCGCCGTTCTTTGACAATTTGCATTCGCTGTGCCGGCAGGACGTGACCAACCGCCGGCACGATTTGCGGCGCGAAATATTGGGGATTTGGAATTCTGTCCCGAAAAATGAAGTTGCACGTTTTTCGCGGCGGCCCAAAACTCGGTTAACCAACGGTCAGCAAACGACTTGCGAAAACTGGTCGCCAAACGATCAAAGGACAAATATCAAAAATCCCCGAGCGCCACGCTATTTTGGGAATCGCCGCCAAGTTCGGAGATCCAAAATTAGCCGTCGCTACGGCGCAGGCGGTGTGCCACTGCTCGCGGCGCAACAAAGGGCGAGTCATCGGGTGCGGCACTGCTTGCCTCGCACGGCCCGTTTCATTTTACCAGCGAGCAGTGCGAATCAGCTTGCCGGCGCAGATCGGTGGACCGCAAGCAGTGGCACACCAACCTGAAAAACGCTCTAACCGTCGCTGCGTCGCAAGCTTGTCAGCTCGTCCAGCAGATCACTGGCGGTGCCGAAGACGGTCGCATTGGCGCGGAAATTTTGCGACGCCAGGACCAGGTCGACAATACTTTGGCCCACATCAGTGTTGGAAAGCTCCGTAGCGCCGGCCACGATCGACGCACTTGCGCCAGTGCCCGGATTCGATTCGATCGGCAGGCCGGAGTTTGCGCCGGTCTGAAAGCCGTTGTCGCCGCTTGCCTCCAGGCCGGAGGGGTTGGCGAAGCGGGCAATGCGGATCTGGCCCAGGTCGCGGTCCACTCCGTCAGAGTATTGGCCTATGATCCGACCGTCATCGCTGATTGAGAAGCTGGTCAAAGTGGCGGCCTCCCCATTGGCGCTCGTGGTCGTGGAACCGATTGGTATCGACAGCGGTTGGAGCTCTCCCCCCTCCACCTGGAACTGTTCGTCGACGCCGAAACCCAGCACGCGATCCCCTGCGGACGTGACAAGTTCTCCATTGGCATTGAGTTGAAGTTCTCCCGCGCGGGTATACGACCGCTCGCCGGACGGGCCTTCGACGATGAATACTCCGTCGCCCTCCAGCGCGAGGTCGAGCGGATTCGAGGACGCGACAATCGCTCCCTGGGAGAAGTCCGTGGCTACCCCGGCCACTTTTACTCCGGCACCGATTTGCACCGGATTGCTGCCGCCGCTCGAAGCGCTCGGCGCGCCGCCGACACTTTGCGTGCTGGAAGGTTGCGACATAAACACGGGCCGGCCGGCTTTGAAACCGGCAGTCTGTGAATTGGCCAGATTGTTGCTCGTCACGCGCAGCACGAACGAAGCAGCCGACATGCCGGACAGCGCCGTTTGAAGCACGGATGCAAGCGACATAATATCGGCCAGGGCGGGACGGAAACGTGTGGATACCCAATTGAAAACATAGCTCACGCGGCGTTTTCGGGTGCGTATGGATGGGGATTCGCAGGTGGCGCGCCCGCCGATGCTGCCGAATTGCAACGCCGGTTTGCCCCAGCGAAGAAAAAAAGAGACGCCATACAGGCGTTCAAGATTGGCCGTGCGGGTGAGGAGCCTGTGCGAAAAACCTTGGCCCCCCTCCCCCCTCCCCCCTCCGCCTTCCCCCTTCCCCCTTTGCTCACGTATGATAATCCGCGTTCAGCCGCACGTACTCGGCCGTGAGGTCCGTCGTCCAGAACCGCGCGCACGCCTTTCCTTCTTCAAACAGCAGCACGATGCTGGTGTCCCGGTCGGCGGCGATGGATTTGGCCGCCGAGTCCGGGTTGAAGTCCACCGGCGCGCCGCGCTCGTAGAGGAGCAAACCGTTGAGGTGGAGCGTCACTTTCGCGGGGTCGAACTCGATGCCCGCGTAACCGGCCGCCGATACGATCCGGCCCCAATTCGGATCGGCCCCAGCGATCGCGGTCTTCACCAGCGGGCTGTCGGCGATCGTTTTACTGATCTTGAGCGCATCCTGCCGGCTGCGGCAGCCGTGGACCTCGACGGTGATGAGATGCGTCGCCCCTTCGCCGTCGGCGGGGATCGCTTGGGCCAGGTCCTCGCACACTTCGAACAGCGTGGTGCGAAAATCTTCGAGGTCCTTGCCCTCCAGCACCGTGCCACCTGCCGCGCCGTTGGCGAGCAAAACGACCGTGTCGTTCGTGCTCATATGCCCATCGACGCTGATGCAATGGAACGATTCGTCCACGGCCGCGACGAGAGCCGATTGCGCGTCTTGCACGCGCACCGCCGCGTCGGTCATCACCAGCGAGAGCATCGTGCTCATGTTGGGCCCAATCATCGCCGCGCCCTTGGCGATACCGGTGACCCGCGTCGGCGTGCCAGAGATGGTCACCTCCCGGCCGCGGAGCTTCGGAACCGTGTCGGTGGTCATGATTCCGTGGGCGGCGTTCTCGAGCGACCGCTCATCGTCGCCCAGCTCGCGCGCGGCGGCCTGGATGCCGGCCTGAATCTTCTCCATCGGCAGCATCGAGCCGATCACGCCCGTGGACATGACGAGCGCCTGCTCCGGCCGCGCGCCCACCGCCTCGGCCGCCCACGCCGCCATCTGCCGGGCGTCTGCGTCGCCCTGCTCACCCGTGCACGCGTTCGCGCAGCCCGAGTTGATTGCCACGACGCGAATCGATTCGCTGGGCGTCCGCTCGCGATCCAGTTTCACCGGCGCGGCGCACACGAGATTTTTCGTATACACGCCCGCCGCAATGGCCGGCCGATCCGAGACGACGAGCGTCAAGTCGAGCTTCGCGCTGCGCTTCACACCGGAGTACACGCCGGCGGCTCGGTAGCCTTTTGGAAGACGAATTGTCATCAGCGATTAATTACTTCATCTTTCATTTTGTCCGCAGATGAACACAGATGGGCGCAGATTTCGAAATAAAACGATAAGTGATTACTTGTTAAGCTCATCTGCGCTTAATCTGCGTACATCTGCGGACAAAATGAAGATTTCTCTAAAGCAAGGGTTTTGTCTCCTCAAATCCATGCATGATATTGAAATTCTGCATGGCCGCACCTGAGGCGCCCTTAATGAGGTTATCGATCGCGCTAAGGACGACCACTCGACCGCGCACAACGCGCGCCGAAATATCGCAGAAATTCGTGCCGGCGACGTGCTTCGTGTTTGGCAGCGCCTTCGACACGCGGACGAAAGGTTCATTCGAATACGACTCCCGAAGGATCGAGACGAGTGAATCATCAGTGAACTCATCCATCGGCTGCGCATAACACGTGCTCAGGATGCCGCGGTCCATCGGAATGAGGTGCGGCGTGAACACGACGCGAACAGTGCCGCCGGCGACGTCCGACAGCACCTGGTCGATCTCCGGCATGTGGCGATGTGTCCCAACGCCGTAGGCCGATACGCTTTCGTTGCATTCGGGAAAATGCAAATGCGGCTTCGGCTGCCGGCCGGCCCCGCTCACGCCGCTTTTGCTGTCGATGATGATGCCGTCCGTCGAGATCGCGCCGGCACGCAACAGCGGTGCGAGCGCCAGAATCGCCGAGGTTGGGTAGCATCCAGGGTTGGCCACCAGGCTTGCTTTGCGAATCCGCTCGCGATAGAGCTCCGGCAGACCGTACACGGTTTCCGCCATGCGCTGCGGATCGGGGTGCTCGACGCCGTACCACATCGCGTATTCGGCCGGGTCGTTCAGCCGATAGTCCGCGCTCAGGTCGATCACCTTCTTGCGGCGCGGCAACAGTTCGGCCACCGCCGCCGCGCTCGCCCCATGTGGCAAGCAGCAAAACACACAATCGGCCCGCTCCGCCACCTGACTCGGCGAGAGATTCTCAAGCCGCAAATCGATTCGCCCGGCGAGCGACGGATGCACCTCGTCCACGGGCCGCGCGTCGGTCTGCCGCGTCGTGAGCGCTGTGATTTCCACCTCGGGGTGGCGCAACAGCAGCTTGATCAGCTCCAACGCTGAATAGCCCGAAGCGCCGAGGATGGCGACGCGAATCATGTGAAATTGTACCTTTCACGGCCGTTTATGCCGCGGCCGCCGAGCCGAACATTGTAGCGGCGGCGCAATCATATCGCTATGGCGCCGGCGCCTTGCGGAGAGGGACAGTGTGAGCGTCTCGATTGTGGGTGGAAAATTTCACTGGATGGTAAGCTATGGTC
>JBBDWY010000034.1:0-38045 GCA_040902605.1 Pirellulales bacterium
CGTCGACGCCGATGCCCGCTCGCTTCGTACCAGCGCGAACTTGAAAAACACGACCGCGCCGACGACAAACCATTTTTCAGGGACGACTAGATAGAGAAGTAAGCTCCGAACACTGAGGGGGTCACTAAGCGACACGTCCCAGCCAATCTCTCCCCCGATATAGTGACTCTCGACGCAATTCATCGCGGCCCCGACGGCATCAATTGCGGCAACGATATCGGCACGTTTGACATCGGGTATCACAAAGGGTTTCCCACCTGCTGCCGCGGGCAGTGCTGTGTGCGCGAGTAACTTGTTGCGCCACGTGCGCGCGAAGCCCGTTTTCGCAACAGCATCCTCGATCGCCGCTATCAAAGAAATCTGGAAAGATGTGTCGACCGTGCTCGGTAGCAAACCAGGCAGCGCTCTGAGGCTTAAGTTATCATTGCCCGCTGATTGCGGCGGATCGGTAAGCCGGCACAAATGCAAGAAAATACCTTCTTCAAGCCATAATTGAAGGTCGCGAAAGAAGCGCCCGGCCGTAGCGTTTAGTAATTCCACCGTATCTTTGTCGTCGAAGAGCGCCCGATAACTGTGCCATTTAGAGTACAGCCATGCCGTGTTGTGGTAGAGCGCAGTGAACGCTTCGCCGAGGGGGCTCGACATCGCTGCAACGTAATGGTCGCGTACTTCGTCCGGTGATAAGGTCTTTGCCATTTGAAGGTCCCCTGGGAAACTAATTCGCGCTCGGGCTCATGCCTTCTCCCGGTCAACGAACCCACCGTCCGGAATCATCTTGTTGAGGTCAAACCACTCGACATTGAATCGCGCGGGAATCAAAAGCGATGATTTTGAAACAGTCCAGGCCGTTGAATTGATTGGCGCTCGTATGTCGAGTGTGCACCATTGCTCGTTGTTGGGGCCAGGAAACTTGACGGCTGCACCGATCTGACCGCCAAAGAACGCCATCGCCGCGTTCCACCAGCCTTTCTCCCAAGAGAGGCGAAACGTATGGCTCTTTTTGTCGGCCGCGAATGTAGCGACATCCGTGGCGCGCACGAAACCGCTGCCGTCCAGGCGATTGGGATTAAACGGCCGCGCGCCCATGATCTCCGCGATAACACGTGAGAAAGTCTGGCAGTTCACTGGTGTCTTGCTGCAGTAACGGTGCAGGAGATTGATGGCAATCTTGGCCAGGGCGCGCCAGACCTTACCACCGTCGCAGAAGCAACGGACTGTTGGCAACGCTGACCCGATTGCTATTTCGGCACGCTCCAGCGGCCTTAGATTGAGGCCAGATTCGACCCGCGACAGTGCGAATCGCTGTGCGCAGCGGCCGACGTAGCCCAGCTCAATGGTCTTATCTGTGCATGCTTCTAGGATTGAGCCTCGAACGAAAAACCTAGGTGGGTAGCGGTAGTTCGTGAGCAGGCCGTCGTTGTGCGAAATATGCACAAACTGGATGGCCTTTTTGTTGCCGTGCTGGTACTCCCAAAATGCCTTGCGGAGTCGACGTGCGAAGAGTACGTGAAACCGATCGACCCCAAACCCTCGCAGTTCTTCGTAGTCGGCCCAAAACTGCTCGCCGCCGGGTACGATGATTATTTGCGGGTAAAGCTTGAAACTGCTTCGCTCAAAGTCTGGGCGTCCGTCGAGAAGCATGCCGCTCTTCTCATCGACGTCCCATGCCTGCCAGATATGACCGTCGATTTCCTTCGCGGCCACGAACGAGAGGGGCGACCTTGAGCACAGTTCACGATCAATGTCGGACAGGACGTTGTTGCAGCGCGGGCATACGTCTTTGGTCGCGATCGTGCCACCGATCGCGTCCGGTATAAGGTGTTCGCCCTTACGGACCCTTCCAGTTGGATTCCCGCAGTACATGCACAGACGTATTCCATCCGTCTTCATTCTTCCATTCTCACTGACTTCTGTTTATGGGCAAGCGCGCCGAATGCCGCAGCTGGCTTGGCCAGCAGTCCTTCCCTCAAATCCGCGCGCGATTGTCAATGCAAAAAAGCTACGCAACAACTCTGGATTTACGAGCACGCATATGTAACTTTTGTTCGCGCGCGGCCAAAAATACTCGTTGAGATTCCAGCCGCCTTCTGCTACGCTCGAACCTGCCTCAAGTCCACAGCTCTTTGACAACTCACAAAGCCGTCAGCCCTTAGCTGTCGGTTGGCTGCGCTACCCCGGCGCACCGGTTGATGCTGCGCAAAACCGCGCGTCGACCTGCGCAACAGGGCACACATCAAACGTGTCCCCTGTGTCCCCTTCCGAGGATTTTGCACCGTCTCGATTTGAGATCAGCGGCTCGAACGACCTCGACGATGCCGCGCCGGGTGCCACTGCTGGCTTGCCCGGCAGTGTGTTTGCTACATCCATGACGACACCTCGCGCGGCCAATAATAATCGTTGCGATTCGACCCGCCGTCTGCTACGCTCAATACATGTTCACATGTACACATCGTCGTTCCCCGATGCGCCCCCTCCGACATACGCAACCTATACCGATACCAACCCGCACGCTCCCTTCCGCCCTACCCCTTCCCCCTTCCGCCTTCGTTCCTGACCCTCGACCCTCAACCCTCCCTTCCCTTTACATTTCGATTGCTTTGGCCCATATTGCGGGCAACAGAGACTGCGATGCGTCGCCTCAGGCCCGCCTGGCGCGACGTATAATCGGAAGTAGGGACATTACCGATCCAAGTAGGTGCCGCTTGCCGAGCGGCACCTGCCTATGCCCCGCTCGGCTCGCGGGGCCTACATGAGGCATCATGGTGGATGACAACCCGGCGGCGCGCGAGCAGGCTTCGGCCGGCGCGCGGATCGCGGCCATCGATGTCGGCTCCAACAGCATCCGGCTGGTGGTCGCCGAAGTGCTGCCTTCCGGCGGGTATCGCGTGTTGGACGAGGAGCGCGAGAACACCCGCCTGGCCGCCGCGCTCACCAAGACCGGGAAACTCGACCCGAAAGCCGCCGACGCCACCGTCAGTGTGCTGCGGAACTTTCTTTCGATCGCGGCCGGCTACAACGCCACTCAGATTCGCGCGATTGGCACCAGCGCGCTGCGCGATGCGGAGGATGGGCCCGCGTTTTGCGACCGCGTTCGCAAAGAGTTGAAGCTGTCGATCGAGGTCATTTCGGCGACAGAAGAAGCGCGGCTGGCGTTTCTGAGCGTGGCGCGGGCGTTCGACATTTCTGGCCGCGAGGTTGCCGTGGCCGATATCGGCGGCGGCAGCACGGAAATTGTGCTCGCATCATCAGGGCTGATCGATCAAGTGCATGAAACGCAGCTCGGCACCGTGCGCGTGGCCGAAGAGTGCGATGTCACCGGCCGCAGCACCGAGAAGCAAGTGGCCGAGCTTCGCGACTTCGTCGATCGGGCGCTGAAGAAGCAAGTGGGCAAGCCGCCGTTTGTGCCGGACATGCTGTTCGGCACGGGCGGCACGTTCACCGCGCTGGCGTCGATGATCATGGCGGCTCAGGGCCAGGCGGGTCAGCCGATGTGGGGCTTTCGCGTGACGCGCGCCCAAATTCGACACCTGCTGACCGATCTGGCGCAAATGTCGCTCGAGAAGCGCTGCAAAGTACCTGGTCTCAGCCCGCAGCGGGCCGACATCATTGTGGCCGGCCTGGCGATTATCGAACGAATCATGCGGCATTTGCGCGTAAACGTGGTCCAGGTCCACACGCGCGGCGTGCGCGACGGCCTGCTGTTGACGATGATTCAAACCGCCCCCAGCGGCCCGCCGTCGGTCGTTCCGGCCGAGGAGCGCCGCGCGGCGGTCGAGGAATTCGCCAAGAACTGCGGCGTGGATCTCGTGCATGCGCGGCAAGTAGCGCGAATCGCGGGTTCGCTGTGGGAGCAATTGGCTGAGCCGCTCAAGCTCAAGGCCGACGATCGCGAGCTGATCGAGTTGGCCGCGCTATTGGCCAACGTCGGCTACCTCATCAATTTTGAGGGCCACCACAAACACAGCTATCATCTGATCCTCAATAGCGAGCTGCCCGGTTTCGAGCGCCGGCAATTGCAGCTTCTGGCCAACGTGGCCCGTTACCATCGCGGTGCGCCGCCCAAGCAGAAACACGATCATTACCGGGAGCTCGCGGCCGAGGACCAGCATCGCGTGGCGGCGCTGGCGGCGATCTTACGGCTCGCACTCGCGCTCGACCGCACGCATCAGCAGCATGTGGCCGAAGTGCGTGCGCGCGTTCGCGACGATTGCGTGCAGATCATCGTGCAGTCCCACGGCGACGCGGACGTGGACCTGTGGGCGGCCGAGCGCAAGGTCGAGCTTTTTGAAGAGGTGTTCGGCCGCAAGGTGCGCTTTTCGGAGCGCGGCATATCGGCCGCAGCACGGCGAAACGGCCGCTCGCCGCTCTCGCGGTCGCGGCGTCGCTAAACGGCGCGATGATATTTCCACCATGCCGAAGAGATCAATCTATTGACTATCGAGCACATCCGGCGTCCGCGCCAGCCAGACGGCCATCTCGCCCGGTCCGCGGTGGGCCCAGGCGTAGTACGGGATCGCGGTGAATGGAATCGCTTTCCCCGTGGAAACTTGTCCGTCAGCGGCCGGATTCTCCACGACCTGAGCCGTTCCGGTGATTACCTGCACGCCACCCAGCAAGTCCTTACGAAACTCAGTAGCCAGCTGCGCGTCGTCCGGCAGTATAAGGTTTCCGATTTGGCCGCCTTCAATGTCCGGCCATTCAATGCAATACACAATCGGCCCGCGCATCAGCGCCACGCGGCCACGGTCGGCTTCGACTTTCTTATGGGCCACCACGCGCCGCACCGGCATTGGCAAATCGAGCGTAACCGTGTCGCCCGGCTGCCAATGCCGCTCAAGCGTCGCGTAGCCATCGTCGGTGCCAGCCACGGTCGGCTCGCCATTGATGGCCAAAGTGTGGGGATCTGCGCTTTCGGCAAAGCGGTACAGTTCGCTCGGAAAGGCATTTCCACGCGCCCAGCCGGGAACACGAAGTTTCAATACGAGTTGCTGACCGGCCACTTGCGGCGTGATCTTGATCGCAATGCGACCATCCCAGGGATAGGCCGTCTCTTGTTCGATGCGGACTGTGCCGCTTTCAAGCTCCACTTCGACCGAGCCCGCCACGAACAAGTTCACATACAGCGTGTTGTCGCGGGTGGCATACACGTAGCCGGGCACGGACGGAATGAAGCGGCAGATGTTCGTCGGGCAGCAGGCGCAGTCGAACCATTTGCTGCGGGCGTAATCGCCCCGCGACGCAAGCGGATTGGGATAGAAAAACGTCTTGCCGTCGAGCGCCACGCCGGAAATCGCGCTGTTGTACAAAGCGCGTTCCAACATGTCGATGTATTTGCCATTGCCGTGCAGCAGGAACATGCGGTGGTTCCAAAAGCACGTTGCCAGGTTCGCACAGGTTTCGGAATAGGCCGTGTCATTAGGCAATTGAAATTCCTTGCCGAAGGCCTCGCCCTCGCTGGTCGCGCCGATTCCGCCGGTGATATAGGTCTTCCGTGCAAAGGCGCTCTCCCAGAGACGGTCGATCGTATCGGCGAGAGCCCGATCGTCAGTGAGCGCCGCGACGTCAGTCGCACCGGCATACAGGTACATCGCTCGCACCGCGTGTCCAACCGCCTCCTCCTGCTCGACGAGCGGCTTGTGATCCTGGTTGTATTCGCCCCAGAGCTGCGGCCTTTCATCGCTCGGCTTGCCGCGAAGTTCGATAAGGAACTTCGTCAGGTCCAGGTAGCGCTGGTCGCCGGTCGCGCGATACAGTTTCACGAGCGCCAATTCAATCTCCGGATGGCCCGACGGAATCTCGATCTTGCCGGGTGCGAACGTTTCGATCAACAAGTCGGCGCTTTTCTTGGCCACGTTCAGGAATGCTTCGTCGCCGGTTGCCTCCCAATGGGCGACGGCGGCTTCGTACATGTGGCCGAGGTTGTACAGCTCGTGGCTGTCCCTTAACGACAGCCATTTCTTGTTGTCGCGGGGAATGCAACAGACGATTGGATTCGGCTCGGCGATCCGATCGCGGGCGGTCCAGGCGGTGTAGAGATAGCCATCATCCTCTTGGGCCGCCGCAACGTAGCCGATCAAATCCGTGAGAAAGGCAGCGAGCTTCGCATCGGGGCGAGTCATCAGCGAGTAGGCCGCGCCTTCCATCACCTTGAACACGTCGCTGTCGTTGAACCCGGCCATGCCGGTCCATTTTTTGTCCGACAGGCCCGCGGCCACCTTGAAGTTTTCGATCCGTCCCGTTTCCTCGCACATCTGGAAAGAGACTGGGATCGTCGCCGTGCGATTCACCTCGAGCCGGGGCCACCAGAAGGCGTCGGCGAAGCGCACCTGGCGCGCGGGCACAGGCCGAATCGGGTAATCCGGCGCCACGCCGTCGGCCTTGGCCGCTAGTGTGCCGATTGCCACCGCGGTCATGATTGCTCGGATGAGTTCCATTGCAGCTGTGCCTTTGCCGCACAAATTAAAAGAATGAGTCAAACGCCACAATCGCCAGCATGATCGCGCCGACCGCCAGCTTGCCGACGGTGCCCCAGATGCGGCCCATGAATGCGCCGCGCCCGGCGGCCGCTCGCTCCGGCTCAGCGCGACCTTTCCAGGCCTCGCCCAAGTAAGCGCCGACGAACGCGCCGACCGCCCCGCCCAACAGGGCCATTACGAACGAGCCAATAATCGGAATCGGTGCGCCGATGCCAAGCCCAAGGATGCTGCCGACAAATGCGCCCAGGATCGACAGCGCCACCGCTCGGCGGCTCGCGCCCTGCCTGGCCGCTCCCGCCGCACCGGCTGCAAACTCGATCACTTCGCCGACGACCGCCAAGCCCAGGAGCACGGCAACGGTGTTCCACGTCACGCCGCGTCCGGCCTCTACTGGGAACAACCAGACAAACAGCACCGCTGCGAGGACAATCAGCCAGTTACCGGGCAGCGCCGCGACATTCAACAGCCAGGCCAACACACAGCTCGCGACGAGTAGCAGGGCCCAAAGATAATACGCCCAATCGACATCCATGCCGGCGATTGTAGTCTGTACAGAGGGTGCCAAGCTATGGCCGAGGCGATTTCGGTGCGCTAAGTCAAATTGCGTAGCAGACATCCGGCGTGTGAGCGTAATCCTCGACCCTAAGCTGATCAGCAAAGCTTCGTCCGTATCCACTCAGCTAAGTGTTCTTCGATGAGAGTGCCCTCGGCCACCCCCATAAACGTGCGATACTTTTCGACGTCGGTCGCGTCAATATCTTGTCCATTAAGTTTTAGGAACGTGCGGCAAATGACATAGGCAGTTCGCTTGTTGCCGTCAGAGAACGGGTGGTTTTTGATGATCCCGAAAGCATTCGAGGCGGCCAAGGCTGCTATATCCGGCGGCGGATCACCGTAAGCAAACAGGTTTCGCGGTTTTGCCAATGCCGATGACAAAAGCCCAGCATCGCGGACGCCTTCCAGTCCGCCGTGCTCGGACAGTTGGCGCGAGTGAATGGCGCGGACAACGCTTTCCTGAAGCCAGCGTGGCTCGAGCATAAGACCGCGGAGCCGCTATTTGGCCAATTTTTTTAAGACATTTCGATCCGAGCGCATCACCTGTTCAGCGATGTCGATCTGCTCGGCAAAATCAGGATCATACGGCGTGAGTTCAACGCCATTAGGCGTTTCAATAACGTGTAGCATGTCTCCCCTGGTAACCCGCAATCGTGCCAAGACTTCCTTGGGCAGGACGATACCCGATGAGTTGCCGACGGTCGTTACTTTTACAATGGTCATGGGACACCTCTCATTATTATAACATTTGTTATAATAATCGGCCAGCCGGGCGTTTTATTGCAACAAAATCAGCTTTATCCGACTGACCGGGGCCTATGAAAACCATTGTCGAGCCGTATTGAGGCAGAATTCAAGCTCGGACCGCGTCCTCGATCAATCCACTTCCTTGGCATTGATCCAGCTCATCAGCTTGCGGAGTTTGCGGCCGATTTGCTCGACCGGATGGTCGCGGTCTTGTTGGCGCATGGCTTTGAACTTGGCGGCGCCGGCTTTGTTTTCGGCGATCCATTCTTTGGCGAATGTGCCGTCCTGCACCTCTTTGAGAATCCGCTTCATTTCTTTCTTGGTCTCTTCGGTGATGATGCGCGGGCCGCGGGTGTAATCGCCGTACTCGGCCGTGTTGCTGACACTGTAGCGCATGTAATTGAGGCCGCCCTGGTAGAACAGATCCACAATCAGCTTCAGCTCGTGCATGCACTCGAAATAAGCCATTTCGGGTTGGTAGCCCGCTTCCACCAGCGTTTCGAAACCGGCCTTCACCAGCGCGCTGGCGCCGCCGCATAGCACAGCCTGCTCGCCGAACAAATCGGTCTCGGTTTCTTCAGCAATGGTCGTGCGAATGACGCCGCCGCGCGTGCCGCCGATTCCCTTGGCATAAGCGAGGCCGATCTTGAATGTCGTGTCGCTCGCGCCTTCGCTCATCGCGATCAGGCAGGGCACGCCACCACCAGCAATGAACTCGCTGCGCACCAGGTGGCCCGGTCCCTTCGGAGCGACAAGCAGTGTGTCGACGCCCTCCGGCGCTTTGACATAACCAAAATGCACGTTGAAGCCGTGCGAACACATCAGGATGTTCCCTGGCTTCAAATGGGCGCGAATTTGATTGGCGTAAAGGTCACCTTGCAGCTCATCGGGGACAAGAATGTTGACGACGTCGCCTTGCTTGGCCGCTTCCTCGGCGCTCACCGGCTTGAAACCGTGGCTGATGGCAAGATCATAGTTCTTGCCGCCTGGCCGCTGGCCGATGATCACGTTCACGCCGCTGTCGCGCAGGTTTTGTGCTTGAGCATGACCTTGCGAGCCGTAGCCAATGATGGCCACCGTCTTGCCTTTGAGCGGGGCCAGATCGGCGTCCTTGTCGTAATAAATCGTTGCTGCCATCAATGTCTCCAGTAGGTCAGGCTACGCCTGACGTTTCCAATGCAACCCGAGCATCACGTATCGATTGTCAGGCACAGCCTGACCTACCCTTCCGCTTCGCCGGCCGCATACTTTCGCAGGCCGCCGCCTGTTTGGCGCTTGCGGTCGATGCTGCGGATCATGGCGATCCGGCCGGTGCGCACGAGCTCGACGATCCCGAAGGGCCGCATCAGGTCGATGAACGCCTCGATCTTCTTTTCCTGACCGGCGATTTCAACCACCACTTCCTCGGGTGCGACGTCGATGATCCGTCCGCGGAAGATTTCGGCCAGCTCGCGAATCTCGCTGCGTTGCCCTGGCTTGAGCTTTACCTTAATCAGCAAGAGGTCGCGTTCCACATGGTCCCGCGAGCTGACGTCGTCAACGCGCACGACCGTGACGATTTTCTCGAGCTGCTTGCGGACCTGTTCCAACACGCGGTCGTCGCCGACCACGACAAACGTCATGCGCGACAGCCGCGGGTCGTCGGTCTCGCCGACCGCCAGGCTATCGATGTTGAACCCACGCGAGGCGAACATGCCGGCCACGTGGGCCAGCACGCCGGGCACGTTCTGCACCGTGGCCGAGAGGACGTGTCGCATTTTCCAGTAACTCCGAGTGCAGGGAAACACTGATAATATCCCGACAAAGGGTGAGTCGCAACGGGAGGTACTCACCGCCAAGACACACAGCTTTCGGCGCGGTTCGTCAGAACAGCCGCAATTGGCCGCTGGTGGGTTGCGGCGGGCGGAAGGCATCGCGGTTGAGCGGCGGGTGGTCGTCGGCGAATCCGAGTTTCGTGGTCCAGATGCGGAAGGTATCGGCGATGAGCTCGGCGACATTGCCGGTGCCGACCTGGCGGCGGCCAAATTGCGAGTCGTTGAGCCGGCCGCCGCGCGTGGAGCGGATCAGCGTTTCGATTCTGCCGGCGCGGTCTGGATAGCTGCGGCGCAGCCAGTCGGTAAACACTTCGCGCACGGTGGTCGGCAATTTTAGCAATACATAGCCGGCGGATTCGGCGCCGGCGTTGCGCGCGGCGGTGAGAATGGCTGGCATCTCTCTATCGGTCAGGCCGGGGATGACCGGCGCCACCATGACATTGGCGGGAATTCCAGCTTCGCTAAGCTCTTGAATTGCCCGCAAGCGGGCCTCGGGCGAGCTGGTGCGCGGTTCCATGAGCCGCGCAAGCTGCGGGTCGAGCGTGGTGATCGAAAGCGACACGCCGACGGCATTGTCTTCGGCCAGTTGCTTCAACAGATCGAGGTCGCGCGTCACCAGTGCGTTTTTGGTGATGATGCCGATCGGCTGCCGGCACTCTGCGGCAACGGCGACGCATCCGCGCGTGAGACGAAACTCTCTCTCGGCCGGCTGATAACAATCGGTGACGCCGGAGAATACGATCGTTTCGGGCCGCCAGCCTGGTCGGGCCAGAAAATCGCGCAGCAGCTCGGCCGCGCGAATCTTGACGAATACTTTGGTCTCGAAATCGAGGCCGGCGCTCAAGCCAAGATACTCGTGAGTCGGTCGCGCGTAGCAATACGTACAACCGTGCGAGCAGCCTCGATACGGATTCACGCTATATCGAAAACCAACGTCCGGGCTATCGTTTTCCGCGACGATCGATTGCGACGCGTCTGGGAAATACTCGGTGGGCGGCCGGCCGATTTTGGTCAGATACTCATCGTCCGCCGCGACTTGTTCCAGGTCGCTTTGAAGCTCTACCGCTAGATACGGGTTGGCCGGCTGGACCGCGGCACCGCGACCTTTCAGGGAGCGTGGCATGGCAAGCAACGCCTCGAGCTGGCGAATCTCAATTGGTGGACGAGCAGTGGGTTAGTGTACTAATATACATTATACGTCAACAGCCGGGAGCCCAATCGGGGGCTTGAAGTTTTTGCGAAAACGGGGCGAAAGCGCCGATGTTTTGCCCAGTCTCCAAGATATTTCTATAATTTTCGCAGCAGACAGTAGGCGCAGGTTTTGCTCCAGCATTCACGGCTGGAAAATTACTACGGCATTTGGGCGGAGCAAGGAAGAATGTACCGGAAAATGGCCCATATCCTCGATAGTCGCCGAAGCGGTCATGATGTCCGCAGGAGTTTCTTGGCGGTCTGCGGGTTGGTCTTGCTGTCGCACCTGACAGCCGAGGCTCAGCCGCCGGGTGACGCCAACGGACGCATAACCGCGGAGGCTGCCGAAAAAAGTCCCGCCGAATCCAGCGGCGCCGACAACGAACGCGGCGCTCTAGCGCCGCAGCCCGCTCCGCCGCCGGCCGATTTAGGCGAGGGCCGGCTCATCCGCGTTCGACTGCCCCTCTCCGGCAATGCCGACGCCCATCTCAAAAGCTCGATCCAACGGGCGCTCGCTCAGCTTACTCGCACTCCATCTCATGCGGGCCGCCGGCCCGTGCTGATTCTCGAGCTGGTGCCCCAGCGACGGAACTCCGGCTACGGCGAGGGGACGGATTTTACGCGCGCCCTTTCGCTGGCCGACTATCTCACCCGCCGCGAGCTTGCGGCCGTGAAGACCGTCGCCTATGTGCCGCGGACCATCAAGGGACATGGTGTGCTGGTTGCACTTGCCTGCGAAGAGATCGTCATGCACCCGGACGCCGAGCTGGGCGACGCCGGCATCGACGAAGATGCCAGCCGCGGCATCGACCCCAAAGTCGTCAGCTCGTATCAGCAGATCGCCTCGGCTCGGCGGACCGTGCCGGAGGCGATCGCGTTGGGCATGCTCGACCGCCGGCTCGAGGTGCTCAAGGTAGAGACCGACCAGGGCATCGAATTCGTATTGCGCGGCGAGATCGACGCGCTCAAGCAAAACCAGACGATCGTCTCGCAGGAGATATTGGTGCCATCCGGCTCGCCGGGTATTTTTTCCGGCCGCCAAGGACGCGAATATGGTTTTGTGAAGCTGCTAGCCACCGATCGTGCGGCTTTGGCACGCGGGTTAGCGCTGCCGCCGGAGGCGGTGGTCGAGGATCAGTCACTGGTGGGCGACTGGCGGCCGGTCATCTTGACCGTCGATGGTCCGCTCACCCCGCGCAAGGTGCGACAGTTGGAAACGCTCGTCGCCACCGAGCTCCGCAATCGCAATGTGAATTGGATCGGCCTGTCGATCGATAGCGCCGGCGGCGAACTGGTCGATTGTCTGCGCCTGGCCGATACCATTGCCGCGCTCGATGCCAACGAAGTTCAAACCGTGGCTTACGTCCCGGTCGAGGCGAGCGGCGGCGCGGCGCTCGTGGCGCTGGCGTGCAATCAATTGGTGATGCAGCCGGAAGCCCATGTGGGCGGCAAGGGAACGGTCGAGCTGGACCAACAGACGATCGATGCGGCCGCCATCTCGATCCGCGATTCGCTCTCCAAAAACAGCGACCATACCTGGTCGCTGCTCACGGCGATGATCGACCCTGGCGTCGAGTTGTTCAGCTATCAAAACACGAAGACAGGTGAGGTTCGCTACTTTTCAACCGAGGAAGCGGCCGAGCAGCCAAACACCGAAGACTGGCGCAAGGGTGCTCGCATCAAGCCGGCCGGTGAGCCGTTTCGACTGCCGGCCAATCGCGCTCAAGAACTCGGCGTCGCCACGCACGTCGTGGACAGCTTCGACGAGTTCAAGCAGCTCTACGGCTTCGATGAAGACCCGCGCACCGCGGAGCCGAATTGGGCCTTGGAGCTGGTCGAGGCGCTGTCCTCGCCGGCGCTGGCGTTTCTGCTGCTGGTCATCGGCTTTGTCGGCATTTATGTCGAGCTGCATACGCCGGGGCTCGGTGCCGGGGCGTTCGTCGCGGCACTGGCGTTCATGCTCTTCTTCTGGAGCAATTTCTTGCATGGCACCGCCGGCTGGCTGGAAGTGCTGCTGTTCGTGGGCGGCGTGTTCTTCCTGCTGCTGGAAATGTTGGTCCTGCCCGGTTTCGGCATCTTCGGCCTGGGCGGCGGCGTGATGATCCTGGCCTCGCTCGTGCTCGCCAGCCAGACGTTCGTGCTCCCCAAGACCGAGTCGCAACTGGCCGAGCTGCGACATTCGCTGACCATCGTGGCGGCGGCCACCATCGTCGTCATCGCGACGTCGATCGCGCTGCGCCGCTACCTGCCGCAAGCGCCCGTGTTTCGCACGCTGCTGCTCAGCCCGGCGCCCGAAGAGGAGCTCATCGACTTGGACCATCGCGAATCGCTCGCCGACTTCTCGCACCTGGTGGGCCAGCAGGGCGTCGCGACGACCAACCTCATGCCGGCCGGCAAGGCCGATTTCGACGGCCAGCTCGTCGACGTCATCGCCGAAGGCCTGCCCATCGATCGGGGCCGCCAGGTCGTCGTTGTCAAGACGCGCGGGGCCCGCGTTTTGGTGCGGGCCGTGGACGTGTGAACCGAAATGCTGTTGTGGCAGTCTATTCGGGCAAGCGTTTAGCATGCAGGGGGTATGATTTTGCCGGCCGCGACCTGTTTGTGGCGTGCGCCCGCCACGGGAAGCTATAATTCGTGTGCCACGAATCGGGCGGCTGCCCGTGTTAGCGCTGGGGACACATTGTTTCGATTCCCACCATGGACTTCATTCCGGATATTGCCTGGGCCATCTTGCTCCTGTTGGCCGGGTGCGCGCTGGTCGTTATGGAAGTGTTTATCCCGTCCGGGGGCATTATCAGCATCCTGGCGGCGGTGGCATTTATCGGCTCGCTCGTGATCGCCTTCCAGGAGAGCGCGACAACGGGGCCGATGACCGGTTTTCTGTTTGCCGCCGTAACCGTCTTCGCGGTACCAACGCTGCTCGCGCTGGCGTTCAAATACTGGCCGAAGACTCGAATGGGCAAGGCGTTCTTGGGCGAGCTGCCGACCGAGGAGGAGGTTTTGACGGAGGACCCGCGGCGGGCTCTCATCGGCCGCGTGGGCGTGGCGCGCTCGAAGATGTTGCCCAGCGGAACCGTGGAAGTCGACGGCCAGATGATCGACGCCGTGTCTCAGGGCCGAGCGATCGAGCCGGGCACTTACGTGGTGATTATCGAAGTCCGAGCCAACCGCGTCATCGTGCGGCCAGCCGGTAAAGATCAACGCCCCAGCCACCAGAACCCCAACGACCTGCTCTCGCGCCCCATCGACGAGCTCGGCATCGAATCGCTCGATGACCCGCTGGCGTGAATGTCGCAGATACTTGATAATTCGCGCGTGTTATTATAAACACGCAAGAGTTGGCGCCGGCAGTTGATGAGACTGTCGGGGTGACTTGGCCGCGGCTTAGGCTGCAGCAGCGGCTCTGCACATCGCAATCTGCAAAGGAGAAATGTTATGACCAAAGTTGCGAAAGGAATGATTGACCCGGACGATGCCGTCATGCTGCTGATCGATCACCAGAGCGGCTTGTTCCAATTGGTCAAAGACATTGACCTGTTGGAATTGCGCAACAACGTGATCGCACTTGCCAAGGCTTCTCGACTCGCCAGGATTCCCACATTTACGACTGCATCGGTTCCCGACGGCCCCAATGGTCCGCTCATTCCCGAAATCCATGAGTGTAACCCCGAAGCGATCTATATCCCGCGGACCGGCCAGATCAACGCCTGGGACAACCCGAAGTGGGTGGAGGCGATCGAGAACACCGGGCGGAAGACGCTCATCATTGCCGGTACGCTGACGAGCGTGTGCATGGCGTTCCCCACGCTCAGCGCCCTGGCCGCCGGCTACAAGGTCTTCAACGTCGTCGACGCTTCCGGCAACTGGTCGTCGATGGCGACTGACATCACGCTGGCCCGCGTCGTTCAGGCTGGCGCCGTCCCGGTTGACACATTTGCACTGTTGGCCGAACTCATGGTCACGTGGAACCGCGACGACGCGATGGATTTCGCCGCTGTCATGTCCGACAACATCGTCCCGCATTACAGGCTGCTGTTCGAAAGCTACAACAAAGCGCAGAGCGTGCAAAAGACCGGGCGGGAAACCAAGTTGGATCGCCTGGCAGCCGTCCCGAAATAGACGCTTCTATTCGACGATCGAAACATTCGCCGTCGCCTCCCCGTATTCCCCTCCCTCATAGGGAGGGGCCAGGGGAGGGTTCGAGCTTTCAACGCAGCGCCCAAAATTATTCAGCGGCTTGCTCGCCCCGCAATTCCCGCTGTCTCGCGATTTTGGCGTCAATCTCCGCGAGCCACGTGCGTCGCCGTCCTTCCCGTCCCGACACAACGGGAGCGGTCAACGCGATCCTGCGGCTATGCTCCCAACTATCAAGCTCTGCTTTAATCCTTTGTCGCTGCAATTCTCTTTTCAAGCCGAGCCACGCAAGACAAGCCGCCACCAGCGCTACCAGCAGCAGCATAAGGCGTACCCCGATCTGCAGCCGTGTGCGTTTCATGCCGCCATCCTACCGCGCCGCGCACGCGAAAAAAGCTCGTCCCCATGGCGAGGGTATACTCACCACAATTCTGCGTAACGATCCGGAAAATGCGTTTGAGTGTATCGTCAGAGTTCATAACGAAAGCGATGTGCTGTACTTATTCAGCCTTGAGCATTGGCTATCTCACGGCGGGCATCGGGTCATAGGCGATGATTCACCCGGTCCCATTCAACACATACCGGCCAAGCTGCTATTCAGTTGGGTCGATGCAGACATCGAGCGACGCGGTTGCTGGCTGGCCAGAACACTTCCAAAAACGCTTGACAATTCGGTTGCGGGCAGATTGACAAGAGATTTTGTTGCTAAGTACGCGACCAACAGAGTCGTTTGTAGTTCGCTGTACGTCAACTTCCATTCGCGCGGCTGGTGCGGTAATGCGAGCGATCACTACCGAACTCTGCGCGACGAGGCACGCGATTGGTTAGTCGACGAGAAGAATCTAAATGTCATTCGTTGGGTCGAGGACTATATCGACGGATTGAGCCAGTCGATAGAACAAGCGGAGATAGAGGAAGAGCGAGAGTTTTGAAACTGATGTGTGAGCAAAAGCGTAAGTGGAAGCCAGACGGTACTTCCTTGTTTCCGTGGCCAAAACTGTGATGGACAAAAGTATACTAACATGTTAAGATCGATTCCACGCTGCATTGCAGGCGGCTCGTTCTTTGGAAAGTTAGCAGTTAGGCGTAAGTCGTTAGCTGCAAATAATGCAGCTTGCGAGGCTTTTGCGCGCAATCGTTTGTCCGCAACTTGTTGCCTGCTTGGAGCCCGCAGCGCAAGCAAGGGTCACGTGGAGCCCTAACTCCGCGGGTCACATTCAGGATGACGGCTAATAGCTAACAGCTAATACCTGAAAGATTCGGACGTAAATTCGACCCTTTTTGCGCGCACTCGATTGCGCCGCCGTTCGGCAATTTAGTGTAGTCATCTCGCTCCGCGAGATGAATTTCCGCTCGTGGAGCGAGCGGGCTACACTATCGGCCATCGAGAATTGCACGGCCGCGCGAATCCGTTCGGCGCGCAAAACAGGCGAATTTTGCATGGCCATGTGGGATCCCCAGGAAGGCGCGCAGAATTCTGTCCGCCGTGCCCCGTAAATGCACGCGTGGTGTCCAATAATGCCCGCTTTTTGTCCCGCGCCGTACATCTTCCGACCTGGATTCGCCGACTTTTCGCGCAGACCGCGCGGGACAAAAAGAATGAATTTTGTCCCAAAATATCGAGTTCGCGAAAACCAGACAAAACAGCGACACGAGACTTGGAGACAATCGAGCCGTGAATACCAAGCCCTCTCCTTGTCTTCCCGTCTCCTTGTCTCCTTGTCTGAATTCCGGCCTCGGCGCCGTAACTTGTAAATCGACCGCCAACTGACTACAAGTAATTGTGGGCAGCCAATTTACTTCGTGCGGTACCGGCCCGAGCCGCAGCCCGTTCCGGGGACAATCTCATGCTCGAATGTTTGACCGTCAACACCCAAGCGACGATCGCCTCCACGATTGTGCTCGCCCAGGGCAACGGCATACTGTCCAACAACGCGCTGTGGCTGGTGCTGCTGGTCGGCGCGCTAATTGTTGTCCTGGCGTTCTTTGCCATTTTCGCCCGCTACTTCCGGCTCTGGATTCAGTCGGTCACCACGGGCGCGGGCATCGGCATCCTCGATCTCTTGCGCATGACGTTCCGCAAGGTGAATCCGACCGTGATCACGCGGAGCAAGATCATGGCCGTGCAGGCGGGCATCTACGAAAGCGAAGGACTCACGACCAAGGCCCTGGAGGCCCATTACCTGGCCGGCGGCAACGTGCCGCTGGTGATCCGCTCGATGATCGCCGCCCGCAAGGCGAAGATCATCGACCTGAGCTTCAAGCGGGCAACGGCGATCGACCTGGCCGGCCGTAACATTCTGGAGGCTGTCCAGACGAGCGTTTATCCGCGCGTGATCGATTGCCCGGCCAAAGGCAGCAACCGGCCGACGCTCGACGCCGTCGCTAAGAACGGCATTCAGTTGAAGGTCAAAGCGCGCGTTACCGTGCGAGCGAACCTCGACCAGCTCATCGGCGGCGCCACCGAGGAGACGATCGTGGCCCGCGTCGGCGAGGGAATCGTCAGCGCGATCGGCTCCGCCGAGACGCACGCCATCGTGCTGGAAAACCCCGACCGCATCTCGAAGGCGGTGCTGGCCCGCCGGCTCGATTCGCAGACGGCATTCGAAATCGTGTCGATCGACATCGCGGACATCAACGTGGGGGACAATATCGGAGCCCGCTTGCAGGCCGATCAGGCCGAGGCCGATACCCGCGTCGCCCGCGCCCAGGCCGAAGGCCGCCGGGCGATGGCCGTGTCGCAGGAGCAAGAGAACTTCGCCAAGATCGAGGAGAACCGGGCGAAGCTCGTCGAAGCGGAGGCCGAAGTCCCCAAGGCGATGGCCGAGGCGTTCCGCAGCGGCCGGCTTGGCATCCTGGATTACTACAAGTTGCAGAACGTGCAGGCCGACACGAACATGCGCGGCGCGATCGCGACGGCCAGCATGCCGGGACGGAAGTGAGATGCCCTCACCGATCGAGATGTTGGTCCTCGCCGATATTAAGGAAGTCATCAGCATCGTGATGGCGCTGCTGGTGCCCATTCTATGGGCAGTCAAGCAAATTGCCGACGCGGCGAAACAAGGTCAGGAAGCGGACGCCGCTCGGCCCGCGGCACCGCGACCAGCCGCGCCTCAAGCGCCGGTGCAGGCGGCCGGCCAGCAAGCCGATCCGTTGCGGAACCAGGTGGAGGAGTTTTTGCGCCGAGCGGGACGGGCGCCGCAAGCCAATCGAGTTGGCCCCGCCCCCCGAGACATCGAAGTGTTGATCGACGAGGAGCCGGCGCGGCGGCGACCGCTGGGTGAGCCGTTGCGACCGTTCGAATCACGTTCGGCGGCTGGGCCAAAGTCGCCGGCCGCTTCAACACCCGTTGCGCCTCAATCTCCGTCGGAGCGCCCCGTGCGCCGATCGGTGGTGCCGCGTAAGCGCAAAACGCTGGCCGAGCGGGCCGTCGAGCGAGCTGAGGCACGTGCCAGCAAGTTGGCCGAACAGAGTTCACACCTCGGCCAACGAATTATTGCCGAGGACCAACAGTTCGACGTTCAGCTCAAAGCGAAGTTCGATCATACCGTCGGCACGCTGGCCGGGAGTGCCGTTCCCGCCGCCGAGCAGGTTCCCGTCGACACGCCAGCCAGCCAGATTGCGGCCATGCTGGCCTCACCCGACGGCATGCGGCAAGCCATCGTCGTGAACGAAATCCTCCGCCGACCGACCGACCGCTGGGAATCGTGAAAGAGCACCCATGCCGCTATACGAATATGCTTGTGATCAATGTGGCCAGCAGGCCGAGCTGCTGGTCCGGCCGGGCGTAGAGCCGAAATGCCCGAAATGCGGCAGCTCGAAGCTCAGCAAGCTGTTATCGATCGTGGCGGCGCCTTCCCGCGGGGAATCGTCCGGCCGCGAGCGGGATTTCCCCTCCCGGCCTTGCGGCCCGAGTTGCGGCTGCTTTCCAGGCGGTGGATAGGAAGTTCCGTTTGGCGCGTTTGTACGGGATCGGTCGCCAGAGGATTGTCAGCGCCCATCGCCAGCTTCTGGCTATTTGGCGGGGCATTGCCGGGCCTAGCCCGAAAATTGACACTGCTTTCGGCCCCTGCGTATACTGAATTAGAGTCTCAGGAACTATCTCCTGGCGCAGCAGGCGGTTCTGGCAATACTCGTCCGCCGCTTGGCCACGTCAGCGATTGCCGGCAGCGGACGCTTTCCACTGCTACAACGGGCCCGACCACCGCCCCCTCCGGGTGTGTGACTGGTTCAAGCCGAGCGCGTTCGCCGCTCGTGTGCGAGTATTGTGATCTAAGGAATTCAAACTATGACCTGGCTTGGCAAAGTTTTTGTCGTGCTCATCCTCATCATGAGCCTCGTTTTCATGGGGCTGGCGATGGCCGTGTACGCCACGCACCGAAACTGGCGCGAGGTGATCGAGGGGCCCAACGGTTTGCGCAGCCAGCTCGAGCAGGCGAAGCAAACCAACGAGCAGCTCAAATCCGAGCACAACCGTCGCGTCGAAGACCTGACCCGTGAAAAAGAAGCCGCCGAGCAACAGCTTGCCAAGCTGGAAACCGAGCGCGTGGCGCTAGCCGATCGAAACGTGCAAATCCAAACGGAGCTGGATCAACAGAAGCTGCAGCAGCGCGAGCACATCGCGGCAGTCGCCTACACGCAGAAGCTCAATGAGGGATTGTCGAACGAGGCGACCGGCCTGCGGCAGCAGATCCGCACCGAGCAGCAAGCCCGCGACGCCGCGTTTTCCAAGACGCTCGAAGCGACTGAAGCCGTGCACCAACTGACCGGCGAGTACGAATCGGCACGCGAACGCACCGAGCAGCTTACCAAGCAGGTATCGGGGATGACGCATGTGATGCGCGAGCAGGGCATCGATCCGGCGACCGAGCCAGGCGCGGTTGTCCCGACGGTTGACGGCGTGGTAAGCCAGATCCGGCGGGCGGCCGGGGCGCAACTTGTCGAACTGACGATCGGCGCCGATGACGGGCTGAAGGCAGGCAATACGGTCGAAGTGTTCCGCGGCAGCAAGTACCTCGGCCGGGTCCAGATTCTTCAGACCTCGCCGGACAAATCGGTTGGCCGGGTCGATCGCCGCTTCCAGCAAGGCCAGATTCAGGAGGGCGATCGTGTCGCTACCCGACTTAAGCTCTGATCGGCCGCGGGGCGTGCTGGTTCGCAAGCCTCAAACGACGATCTACACGGTGCTGCTGTTCATTGCGCTAATGGCGGTGATCGTGAGCTGCCTGCTGCTGGTGCTGGAACTGCTGATGTACGACTTTCAGTTCAAGCCGCCGGCGAATTTGCGCTCGGCCGTGGTCGTCGCTCCGCTGGAGTTACCGTTCGTTTAGGCACGATCATGGCCGACCCAGAAGTCATCGCCCCGCCGACGCTCCGCGTCGTCACGCCGAAGCCCAGGATGACGATTTATTACGCACTGTTGATCATCGCGCTGGTGGCGATGGTGACAGCGTGCATCTTTCTGTACATGGTAATCCGCACGTTCGGCGGTTTTGGGGCGGTGCCGGGGAGAGTGGCGTCGCTGGAGCGCCCGGCATTGATGATCTGCCACAGAGAGCACCGAGTACACAGAGAAGACAATTTCCGATTTGCCTCTGTGCTTTCTGTGCCCTCTGTGGCGCATTCCTAAAATTCGGCTGTTACTCAGCCGTGGCGGGCTCTGGCTGGCGGGCGCCTAGCTCGCGATCGAGATCCAACAGCGCGGCCGGATCGTCCTTGACGAGGTGGAACTTGGCGACAATATCGCGGGCCGTTTTCTCTTCCTCGACCTGCTCGTTGATGAACCACTCGAGCTCCACCAGCGCCGCAAACGCCTTTTCCTTGAAGGCCATTTCATAGAGCGAGTTGATTTGCTCCGTGACGACCTGCTCCTGCGCGAGCGCTTTCTCGAACACGACGGGCAGGGACGCGAAATCGGACTCCGGCTGGGCGATGGGCCGCAGCTTCACGCGGCCCTGTCGGACGATGAGAAAATCGTACAGCCGCATGGCATGCCCGTACTCTTCCTGGCTCTGCAGCCGCATCCAATGGGCGCAGCCGCGAAACAGCGTATGCTCGCAGTAGGCGCTCATCGAGAGGTAGCTGTACATCGCGAACAGCTCGTTATTGATCTGTTCGTTAATTGCATCTTGCATGACTTCATTGAGCATCATGGGACGATCCCTTTGGTTCGAGCGAGCCGATTTCGAAGCACGGTTTGCCATGTATGGAATTATAAGTATTCCGTGCTCTCTGCCCATCGGTCGCGAGGAGACAAATAATAAAGGACCCGGAAGGTTGGTTCCGAGTCCCAGTATCAAGATCAGCGAGTGGGCTCGACTGGATTTGAACCAGCACGCCCTTGCGGGCACAAGGCCCTCAACCTTGCGCGTCTGCCAATTTCGCCACGAGCCCGGAAGCCGCCGGGATGAACCCGGCGGCTCGCAATCGATTCCGCCGGGGTTTAGCCGGCGGCTCGCGCGAAGATGCAAGTAAGATGCACATTCGCGGCGAATAAGCAAGTCTACTCGCGGGCCGGCGGGTGTTCAAGCGACATTGCCTAGGGAACGCGCTGCTACCTGGAATAAGCGAACATCATCTAGAATGCATACGTCAGTGCCCTGAAGTTGGGCAGCGTGAGAACCGGAAGCGACCGCCATGTACGAAAGATTTACCGACCGCGCTCGCAAGGTGATGCAGCTCGCCAACGAGCAGGTGCGGCGCTTCAATCACGAATACATTGATACTGAGCACGTGTTGTTAGGATTAGTCAAGGAGGGCGGCGGCGTAGCTGCCGATGTGCTCAAGAATCTTGCTGTCGATTTACGCCAGATTCGCCTCGAGGTCGAAAAGCGAATCCAGAGCGAACCGGACATAGTTACGAAGGGCATTCTGCCACTATCGCGGCGAACTAAAGCCGTGATCGAGCATGCTAAGTTGGAATCGCAAGGCTTAGGAAATGACTACGTCGGCACGGAACACCTGCTCCTGGGATTGCTGAGCGACAGTGATGGCGTAGGTGGTCAGGTCCTCCGGAGCTTCGGACTTGAGATTGAGGATGTGCGCAAGGTGGTAGTCAAAGTAGTACTGGGACCAAGGCAGCAACGCTCAAAAACTAGCCTGGTTGAAAAACCGGTGCCGCGGATTTTTGAGAAACCGCAAATTGAGGCCTCGCCTCTCGCGCCGCTCGAGTCGACCCCATTTCGCGCCACGGGCGACTTTATTGCGGTGGATATTGGCAACAGCCGCATGAAGATCGGCCGCTTCACGCGCGGCATCGAAACGGGGCCTGCAGCGGCAGAACAGCCGAGGTCGGTGGTACGCGCGTCGCTGCCCGAGCCGACGATGACAATCGACCTTCTGATCGACAATGAATCGGGCGACTTCGATGTCCGGCACTTAAGGGCGTGGTGCGATGACAACGTAGGGGATCAAACCTTGTGGGTGGTGGCCACCGTACACCGGGCGGCGGCCCAGCGGTTGGCGGCGGCCATTGCGGATTGGGCCCGTCAGTCGCAACTCGAATGTCCCATTCGCCATTTGACGCATCGCGATCTGCCGCTGGCGATTCGTGTGGACGAGCCGGCGCGCGTGGGGATTGATCGATTGCTGGCTGCACTGGCCGCGAATCGGTTGCGCGGAACGGGTCGGGCGGCGATTGTCGTCGATCTGGGCTCGGCGATTACCGTGGATTTATTGACGGCGGAGGGCGCGTTCGCTGGCGGGGCCATTCTGCCGGGCATTGCGATGTCGGCCCGGGCACTGGCGGAGCAGACCGACGCGCTGCCTGATGTGGGCCTTGATCGGTTGGAGAATCCGCCGGTCGCGCTAGGAAAGTCGACGACGGCCGCAATTGAGGCGGGGTTGTATTGGGGCGCTGTCGGCGCGATTCGCGAGCTGATTACAAAACTGTCGGCTGGAATGAAGGAACCTCCCGAAATCTTTCTCACCGGCGGCGCCGCGCCGCAAGTAGCTGAGTTATTGAATGCGGATCGGCCGGTACGCTATGTGCCGCACCTCGTGCTGGCGGGCATTGCGCTGGTGGCGGAGGCTGGGTGCTAGATGCTGGATGTTGGATGCTGCATATTATCGAGCATCGAGCACCCAGCATTCACCATCAACCAAGTGTGAGCCGCCGGGGTTTAACCCGGCGGCTCGTTGTTGTGTATGGCTTCGACGCATGTAGTTGAGCTTACGCCTGCGGGCCGCGCGGCGGTGGCCGTTGTCATGGTGGCTGGCCCCGAGGCCGTGCGGGTAGTCAGTGATTGCTTCGTGCCGGTGAGCAAGCGGCCATTGGCTGACGTGGCACGCGGACGAATTGTGCTGGGCCGCTGGGGTGGAGCAGAGGGCGAGGAGATTGTGGTATGCCGCCGGGCGGAGGACCGAATCGAAATCCACTGTCACGGCGGCACGGCGGCGGTGCAAGCGATCATCGATCGGCTGAAAGACCGGGGCTGCTGCCAGTTCTCGTGGCAGGATTGGCTGCGGCGGTCGTCGAGTGACGCGTTGCGGGCCGCTGCGCACGTTGCTCTGGCCGATGCGCCGACTGGCTGCACAGCCGGGGTGCTGCTCGACCAGTATCACGGCGCGATGTCGAGTGCGATCCAGGCCACGCTGGATGCGATCGCGGCCCGGGATTGGGCCCGCAGCGCGGAGATCGTTGACGACGTGTTGCAATTCCGCGACGTCGGTCTGCATCTCACGACGCCGTGGCGCGTTGTACTGGCCGGGGCGCCGAACGTTGGCAAGAGCACGCTCATCAACGCGCTGGCCGGTTACAACCGCGCGATCGTTTCTACTGAACCGGGCACGACGCGCGACGTGGTCACGACGAGGACGGCGATCGAGGGTTGGCCGGTGCAACTTGCCGATACGGCGGGCTTGCGGGAAACGGCCGACGAGTTGGAATCGGCTGGTGTTGCCTTAACCGGCGCGGCGTTAAGGGAAGCGGACCTGGCGATTGTCGTGCGAGACGTAAGTCGCGAGGGCGAACGCGCGGCGACACGTGAAAACCACATCGCCCAAATTCTCGCTAAATTGCCCAAAAAAGTGCGCATCATCCACGTTCATAACAAGATCGACCTGCTGAAATCTGTTGAGCGGCGACGTGTCGACAAGGAGGCTGCAATTGCTACCAGCGCTGTCACGGGCGAAGGGGTTGCGGACCTGGTGAATGCAATCGCCCAAACGCTCGTGCCAATTAGTCCCGCCGCTGGCACAGCGGTCCCCTTTACAGTCGAGCAGATTGCCGGCCTTGAAGCGGCGCGCATGGCAATCTCGCGACAAGACGCGACGGCCGCCGAATCGGCACTGGTTGCGTTATTGGGAGGCGAAGGATGAGAGATGAAGGATGAATGCTCAACCTTCATCTTTCCTGCTTCATCCCGCTGCCGTCGGCGCTTGCTCGCCGCTGCTATCAGCCGATTGCTGGCTCCATTTCTTCGCAACATACGTTGTGAATCCCTGCCGGTTATGCCGATGACACTCAAGAGACCGCATGGACCGGTCATGTGGAATAGTTCGATCGTGGTGAATCGATGGAGCGGTTCGCCTTTGGCTCTGATCTATTTAGCTAGAAACGGAATGGGCCGCTATTGGCTGCCAGCTAACCGGTTCCGCAGGGGGGAGAAGTGATGGCGAGGTCGTTTAATCCAACGGTTCGTCGAGCGCGAGCAGTGAGGGCTTTATTTGGGCATCCGGGTCGGAACGCCGCAATTTGCCTCAGCCTGATGTGGCTTTGCAATTTGGGGCACGTGCCCACCCGTGCGGCCGAAGAACGGGTCGCGGCGACTGCTCACGAGGAATCGGTGCTGGTGGCGGCGCGTGAAGTTCCCTGTGACGAGTCGACGGCGAACGTCACGACGCTCACCTCGGCCGATGCCGATGACCTCGAACCGACCCCCCAATCGTCCGACCGCGCGCCGGATCTGGCCACGCCTGGCACCGAGCATGGCGCATGGACCGCGGAGCAGGACACGACACAGGTCAACCTTCCCACTCCCAGCGCCACGATGCCGGCTTCAAGCGGCAATGAGCCGGTTAAGTTTCAAGGCATGCTCGTCGGCAAATCGACCAGGCAGCAACTGGTGACTAACTGGGGTGAAGCCGACAAATCGGTAGATACGCCCGAGGGGGAAGTGCTGGCTTACCGCATTCATCCGTTCGAGGCCGTCGAAGTGCTGATCGGAGAGGGGGCCGTCGTTTCGGCAATCAAGATTGCGCTCACGACGCCGCTGGCGCCCGAGCTTTTGGCGAAGCAACTCTCGCTCGACCAATTTCAGCCGGCAACGGTCACGGACGAGCAAGACGAACCACTAGGACAGGCGTACCCGGAGCGTGGTGTTTTGTTTATGTTCGACGCGTCCGATAGCGACTCGCTGGCCGGCGACGGTATGACGAGGCTGACTGTCTCGCACGTCGTCGTTCAGCCGCTCGACGCGCGGGCGTTTGCAATGCGGGCCGAGAATTGCCTGCATGGACCGTATACGGAAAACATCCACGACTTGAAAACGGCAATCTCGCTCGATCCGGAGTTCGCCCCGGCCCATTATCTGTTAGCCAAGACTTATCTCGCGACTGGCCAAGCCGATCTAGCCGACGCGGCCGCGACCGAAGCGTGTGACCTGGAGCCGGGGAACGCGGCCTATCAATTGTGCCGCGGCCAGTCCCAGGAGCTGCTCGGCGAATACGACAACTCCGTGCTGACCGTGCGGGGCGTGCTGGATCGCGAAGACATCGCGCCGATCGACAAGGCGCAAGCGTTCTACCAGATGGGTCGGCTGGCGTCGCTGGGCGATGTTGAGATCGCGTCGAAAGCCATCTCATTTCAGACCCGAGCGATTGAAATCGCCGACCGGGTGTCCGCGAGCACGAACGGCAAAGACCGTCGCGCGGCCAAGCGACTGCTCGTCGAAACCCACATGGCGATGGCCGAAGAGATCGCACGCCAGGCGTTTAACGACAAGCTCGAGAGCCTGTCGCAATGGGTTGGCCGGGCCTCGGGCCTGGCTGAAGATTCTATTTCGAATGACGGTGGGAGCGTCGAGCTGAGGCTCATGATCGCCCAACGTGCGTTGGGCGCGCTGGCGAGCTTCCGGCCGACGCTGGATCCCGCGCCGTGGGTGGCCGAAGCCGAGGAAGCGGCTCGAGCGCTACTCAACGAGTCGGACGACCCGCTCTGGCAGGCGCGCGTGAAGTGGGAGCTGGGCATCGCGTATCTCAACGCGCTGCGCGTGGAGCATGTCCGCCGGGAGACGGCCAACGCCTTGCAGTATGGGCAAGAAGCGGTCGACAACCTGGCGGAGGGCGCGGCGTCGCGGCAGGCGGTCCATTTGTCGGAGCAGTTGGTGGGCCAACTTTATTTCCAGATGGGCGCGGTGTACGCCGTTCATCAACTGGACCATAAGAAAGCGGCACAGTGGTACGACAAGGCGGACGATCTGCTGACCGGCCCGCGGCCGGTGTCGGAACTGTATTCGCCGCGCCGCGAGGGCGAAATGCTGGTCAGCATGGGCGTGACGTACTGGCACCTCGGCGAGCAGGCCCGCGCACTCAAGATGACGCAAAGCGGCGTGGACCTTGTCGAGATGGCGGTCGAGGACGGCATCCTCGCCAAGAACGCGCTGGCCGTGCCGTACGGCAACCTGGCCACGATGTACAAGCATATTGGCGAAACATCGAACGCCGCCAAGTACGCGGAGTTGGCCAAGACCGTGTCGGCGTCGGGTTCGGAAGGGTCGCCGCGGGTCGGCCGCATGCCGGTGGATCGCCAGAGCTCCGATGTAGCACAGGCGAACGCGCAACAGGCGAAACCGGCGCGGACAATGCGGTGAGTGTAGTAGGCGTGCTGTGCGTGCCGTCAATTCTGGTTGGCGCCTGCGTAGCTCAGCGACGGCACACGGAGTGTGCCTGCTACAGTGAAGCTGCAGAGCCGAGCTTCTCGAACACGTTGTCGAGCGCGGTGGCGACGTCGGCCGGCAACTCTTGGGATTGCGTTGCATAGCTGTGCGCGAAGTCGGGCCGCATTCCGCGGTGCATGCCTGAATCGCCGGCCGTCTGCGATGTGAGCCACGCCACAAGGGCGCGGTCCGCTCGATCGGCGTCGCTGGGAGCAATCGATGGCTGCGATCCGGCGGGTTTATCCCGCCGGGACGGGGCACCCGCGATAGTGGGTCCCGACGGCTCGCCAGCGAAGGTCTCGAGACTGATGCTACCGGCTTCCGCGATCGGTCCTCCACCGTCAGTGAACGCTGACACTTCGCCGCCTGTTTCCTGCACCGTGCTCCCCGCTTCGTGCTCCCAGCTCAGTCCAAAGTTGCTTTTCCACAGCGCGTAATCCGCGTGGTCGACGAGGCCATCGCCGTTCGCGTCGGCCCCTGTGCCCGGCGGGACGGCTGACCCCATCTGTTTGCGCCATACGATGTTGTCGGCCAGGTCCACGCGGCCGTCGCGGTTGAAGTCGCCGAGAATAAATTCGGTGGGTTGGCGTTCGCACGCGCCGATGTCGATCCGCCCGCCGTACACGCGCGTGTACGGCGCTCCGCGCTGATCATGCAACGGCACACCGCCGACGCCCGCCATCGCAGACGGATTGCCCGCGTTAATCGCCGGGCTGCCGGGCAAGAGCGCGTGCGTGAGCGTCGGCCCCCCATTGTCGGCCAGCGGGCCGAGTTGCGGATTGATGAAATCGGTAAAGGTGCCGCCGATCAAATTCCCGTTCGCATCCGGCGAACCAACCGGCGCCGGCGTCAGGCCGGAGCCGTTGCTGCTGCCGATCACGCTATAAGAGAGCTCCAAGTTGCTGGTGGAATTGCGGAAATCGCGCGGAGTGCTCTCGGGCGCAAGATTGCCAGCGACAATCGTGTGCGTCATGCGCAGAATGCTCGTGCCCGTGCCGACCGCGAAAATGCCGCCGCCGGATTCCAGGCCGAAGCCGTTGTTATTTGCGTCGGCACGATTGAGCGTGATCGTGCTGTGGGCCACGACGGCCCGCCCGGTAGTTGTAATGATCGATACGCCGCCGCCGCTTCCGTTGGCCAGATTGCCAGAAATGGTGGTCTGCAATAGCGTCGCCTCACCTTGCCCTTGAGCAACAATCGCGACGCCGCCGCCGTCAACATGGGCCGTGTTTGCACTAATCGTGCTGTCCTCAATACGGACGCGCGCTGAACCGTCGGCGCGAATCCAGGCGCCGCCGCCGCTTCCCGCAGCGATGTTTTCGTGAATGGTCGTTTTGCTGAAAGTCACTACGCCGGCCGTCGCAGATACGACCAAGCCGCCACCGCGGTCACCGGCACGGTTGCCAATTATGGTGTTGGCAACGAAATTGATGCTGGCGTTTGTGGTGCCGTTGACGTAGATCGCGCCGCCATCGCGGCCGGCTTCGTTGTCGCGGAAGGTGCTGTTGCTAACCGAGTGGTTGCCGCTGAAGAGCCACAGTCCGCCGCCGTCTCCGGTGGGGCTGGTGGCGATGTTGCCGCGAAACTCGCTGTTGATCACCTGGACGCTACCGCTGAGCACCATGCCGCCGCCTGATGCGGCACGGTTTTCAATGAATTCGGTACGTTCAATTCTGGCCTGGCCGCCCGTCGCGGCGCTGACGAATGCCCCGCCGCCGCTGCCGAACTGGGCTGTGGCGGAGTTGCCGACGATCGTGCTGTCGCTTACGAGAGCGGTGCCGCCGTTCGACACCGTCAACACCAGTCCACCTCGACCCGACGCGTCGTTTCCAGAGATGGTGCTCCGCAAGACGTTGGTGGTGCGATTGCCGGTTTCAATTTCCAGGCCTATGCCGACATTGTTGGAAATCGTTGTGTCGGTGATTTCCGTGTCACCGCCTCGGACGAATAACCCGCCAGTGCTGCCCTGATTACCAGAAATCTCGCTATTGCGAATAACGATCCCTGCTAGGGCCGATATTCCGCCGCGTCCGAGGCGGCCAGATGCGAGATTGTTTGCGACGCGGCTGTTCTCGACGACGAGCGATCCGGTGCTGTGCACGCCGCCGCCATCGGCAATGCCGGAAAACGCGGCGTTGTTTTCCACAACAACGTGGGCAAGCGCAAGATTTTCCGCCGAAGTGATAGCGCCCCCGCTACCGGAGACATCGCCGCCTGTTAAGCGCAGGCCGCTGATCGAGACCACGATTCGCGTGACGAGCCCGTCGTTGACATTGAAAATCCGGCTCCCGCGACCGTCCCTCACTTCAGGCGTGGCATCGTTGCCGCGGGCATCGATAGTGAGCTGCTCGGCGCCGAGGCCGATGATGGAGACGTCGTCAGTGATCTTGAGTTCTCCCATGGACAGAACGATCGTGCCGCCGGCAAGCGCTGAATCGAATCGGACGGTATCGGTGCTGGGCCAGAGGTTGGCCAGCATGATGGCTTCGCGGAGCGAGAGGTCGCCGCGGCTGTAGTCGCCGTCGGATTCGTCGACCAGCGTATCGACCAGCAGATTCAGGTCGCTCGACTCCTGGTATTCGAACGCGCCAATGTCGATGCGGCCGCCAACGATCCGCGAAAATGGTTCGCCGCGCTGGTCGTAGAGCGGCACGCCGTCGACGCCGCGGATCGCATCGAGATCGCCACGGTTGATCGCCGGGCTGCCGGGCAAAAGCGCGTGCGTCATCGTCGGCCCACCGTTAGCCGCCAGCGGCCCCAGCAGCGGATCGATCACGCCGTGCACCGGCCCGCCGATGAGGTTGCCGTGAGCGTCCGGCACGCCGTTTGGCGTTTCCTTGAGTGGATCGCCTCGGCCGGGGTCGATCCCCGCGTGGGTGCCAATTAGGCTGTAGCGAGGGGTGACGTTCGAGCCGGCAATGTCGCTCGGTAAATTGTTGGCAGCGCGGTTTCCGGCGACGATCGTATGATCGAGCACGAGCGGACCGGCGGTCTGCACGCCGCCGCCGGTTTGGCTGGCCGTATTCTGGAACACGGTGGTATGGCGAAGCGTGGCGGTGGCGCTGCGGTTCCACAGTCCGCCGCCGGTACCACCGGCCGAGTTTGCGCTTAACGTGCTGTTCACCAGGGTGACGTTCGAAGCGAGTGCGGCGATCCCGCCGCCGTCCTGGCCGGCCGAGTTGCCGTGGAGGGTACTCGCCGTGACGGTCACCGGGCCTTGATTGTTTGCCGTATAAATGCCGCCGCCGAGGCGAGCTGCCATGTTGCCGCTTACAGTTGTTTCGGTGATGGCCAAACTGCCGGCGCTGTGGTGGATGCCGCCGCCGGTGCCCTCGCCGGTTGCCGTGTTGTTCGAAATAGTGCTCCGGACAATCGCGAGCGAAATGGAGCCGCCATAAGTGCCGTTTTTAATTCCACCGCCGATTTGTGACGAGTTGCCCGAGATCGTCGAGTCGAAGATTTCCAGCAACCCTCGGTTGTAAATGCCACCGCCGAAACGACTCGCGGTGTTATCGGAGATGGTACTCGATTGGATGACGAGATGGTGTCGTCGGGAGAAAATGCCGCCGCCGCCTGCGAAATTACCCGGCACCTGATTACCGCTGATCGTGCTGTTGCGGATCGTTGTCGTGCCGTTCTGGCCCATTAAGTGGAGGCCGCCGCCGCGCCCTTCTCCGCCGTGCGCCAGGTTATCGGAGACCTGCGTATCGGTAATCAGTAGCGAACCACCGTTAACTTGCAGGAAGGCGCCACCGCCCATAGTGGCCATGTTCCCGAGGATCGCGCCGCCCGAAATCGTGGTCGAGGCGTTAAATAACCCGGCGTAGATTCCGCCGCCAGAACCACTACCCTGCTGCTGCTGACCGCTCGTGTTGTTTTCCAACATGCTCTCGCTGAGCGTCATCATGCCGCCATTGAGGGCAGCCCAGATGCCGCCGCCACTGTTGCGCGCCTGGTTTCCCGAAATGCTGCTGCGCGTGACGGCGAGCTGCTGTTCGGACGACGAATTGGCGTCCACGAAATAAACCCCGCCTCCGACCTGCGCTGAATTGCCGGAGATGATGCTGTCGTCGATGGTCAAGCTGCCGCCGGCCAGAGAGACTCCACCTCCACGGCCGTTCGCCACGTTATTGGATACGATGGTCGAATCGAGGATGAGATTGCCGTTGGAGGAATGGATGGCGCCGCCAAAGTCGCGAGATGCGTTGCCGGTGAGCAACATCTCCTGGAGCGTCAGATTCGCAAGCCAGCTGAAGATTGCGCCGCCCTGGGAACCTGTGTCGCCGCCCGTGAGTATCAGGCCGCCGATCTCGACCGTAATCCGCGAGTTCGCCGTGCCGGTAATGCTGAAGATGCGTTTTCCGACGCCGTCGTTGACCGCTGGCGTCGGGTCGCTGCCGCTGGCGTCGATCGTCAGCAGCTCTGAGGCGGGACCGATGATGGTCGTGTGATCCGTGATCGCCAGATCGCCCATGGTCAGCAGGATTGTGCCGCCTGCCAGCGCTGGATCAAATCGGATTGTGTCGGTGCTCGACCACGTATTTGCCAGCTTGATCGCTTCGCGGAGCGAGAGGTCGCCGCGGCTGTAGTCAGCATCGAGTTCGTCGACCAGCGTATCGACGAGCAAGTTGAGATCGCTCGGCGCTTGATACTCGAACGCGCCGATATCGATCCGACCATTCACAATGCGATGAAACGGTTCTCCGCGCTGGTCGTAAAGCGGTACGCCATCCATGCCGGCCACCGCGTTGAGATCGCCGCGGTTAATTGCAGGGCTGCCGGGAAAGAGCGCGTGCGTCGTGGTCGGCCCGCCGTTATCCGCCAGCGGCCCGAGCATCGGATCGATCACTCCCTGTACCGGCCCGCCGATGAGGTTGCCGTTCGCGTCTAGGGAGCCGACCGGCGCTTCAACAAGGTTCGTGCCGACGTTGGAGCCAACCAGACTATACATGGCATTAAAGTTGCCAGTCAGATCATTGGCGGTCGGCGTTCCTGCGGAGTTTTCGAAATTTCCGGCAACTATGACGTGGTCGAGTTTCGCCGCTTGGTTCTGGAATCGGATGGATATTCCACCTCCGCTTCCTTGCCCGTTGTCGTCGGCATCTGCGTAATTATCAGTGATCGTCGAGTGCGAGAAGTTGATTGTGCTACTGTATACATGTACGAAGATCCCACCGCCGCTATGCCGAGCCCAGTTTCCGCTGATCGTAGTGCCGCGAACATTAGCGACGTTCGCGAACAAGAATGCTCCGCCGCCAGTGTGGGCTGAATTCCCCGAGATCGTACTATCGAAGATTTCGACTCTTGCAGGACTGCTGTGACTTAGTCCTCCGCCATATCGGGCAGCAGCGTTTCCTCCTAAAAGAGATTGCGATATCGTCAGGCTGCCCCCGCTTACGTCGATTCCCCCGCCGTTGCTCCGCACAGCCGTATTACCCGATATCGTGCTTCCATTGATAACGCTCGTCGATCCATAAAGATAAATCCCGCCACCGGATTGGACCGCCTCATTACCAGTCGCAATGCTGGAGGTCATCATAAGGCTGCCGTTCCTCAAAGCCAAACCGCCGCCCGCAAAACCATTGTTTTCTTGCAAGTTAGTTTCCGAAATCGTCACATTCGCATAACGGGCAAATATACCACCGCCGCCGTAGACCGATGAGGTAGAGACGTTTCCGGCAATTTTTGCATGGACTATTGTTAGACCAACTTTATCAATCGGATTCGGACTAGCAAAATAAATACCGGCGCCAGACCGCAGCGCAGCATTATCAATCACCGATACATCGGACAATGTAAGGAATTCTGCGGCGAGAATGCCGCCGCCATCCGCGTTGCTATCCCCACCAGTGATTGCCAGGCCGGAGATTGCAACCGTGATGCCAGAATCAGCGGTGTGGTCATCGATGTTAAAAATGCGGCTGCCATCGCCGTTATTCAGCTCCGGAGTCGGATCATTGCCGCTGGCGTCGATGGTAAGCAATTCTGCGCCCGGGCCATCGATGGTCAGGCCGTCGGTGATTTTGAGTTCGCCCTGCGTGAGCAGGATCGTGGCGGGGCCACTGGCGGTGAGGGATGCGGCGAAGTCGATCGTGTCGGGGCCGGCGACGAGGTTGGTGGCGAAGATCGCTTCGCGGAGCGACGTGAGGCCGTCGTTGAAGTCAATCGTGTCAGTCAGCGTGGTGACGGTCACCAACGCCAGCAGCCGGCGGTCTTCGAGCGGTTCGTGGCGTAGCCGGCGCCGATAGAGAGAATTTGCGGCCTGATTTTGCGCGGCAGAGCGCCGTCGTCGGGCGGCTTTGCGCGGAGTGCGTCGCTTGGCCATGGTCCTTGCCTCCGAAGTAAAAACAGAAATACAGGAATGATTTCCTCGCTTCGATCGAAGCGATGGATTGAATGCGGAAAGCAGGGAGCAGGAAGCCGCCCAGAGGGTACCCGGCGCTGAGTAATATCGCTGCCAGCGTTGTTGAATGTCCCCGATGCAAACACACTGCGCCAGCAGGCTGCGCACAACGATGCCCATGCCAGGCACGAATGTAGCGCCGAAGAGACCATAGCTTCTCTGCCGCTCGGTTTGCCCCAACCGGCCCGCCGTGACAAACCGGCCGCAATTTACCACAGGCTACGCCAGAATGCAAAGAAATTCGCGCCTGCGAGCTTCGTCTGGCTCGGGAGGCGGGCCGCGGTGGTGAATCGGGCAGCCAGGTGTGTTACATTGATTCGCACCGTCTGGACTACATTATTCCGGAAATAGAAGCAGGATCATGGACCAATTCGATCCACAAGCGTATGGGCCGGTGTTTGCGCCGCTGGTGGCGATCGATCGGCGACGGTCGCTGGGAGCCGGCACGCCGAATCCTGCTGACCGGGCTGCGCTGGAGAAGCTGTCCGCGGATGCGGCGTTTGCGCATCTTCAAGCGGAGTTCGGCAAGCGGCAGCCGATTGATGGCGATATAGCGGCGTGCTGCGTTTCGGGGGTGTGGCTGCTGCACGATTACTTGGACGAGTCGCACGAGATCAGTCAGGGGATCGATACGCCGGAGGGCAGCTTCTGGCACGCGATCATGCATCGCCGCGAGGGCGATTTTTCGAACTCGAAGTATTGGCTCCGTCGCGTAGGGCGGCATCCGGTATTCGATGCGATCGGCCAGCGGGCCGCCGAGCTTGCCGCGGTGCGCGGCGCCGAGCAGGCGGCGAAGAAGCTCATCAGCGGCGGCGCATGGGACGCATTCGCGTTTGTCGATTTGTGCGAAGCGGCTGAGCGGGACCAAAGCACCGAAGGCGAGCTCTGCCGCGACATTCAGCAAGCCGAGTGGGAGCTGCTGTTCGATCATTGCTATCGGGCCGCCATTGACATGTAGTTCTAGCGGGCCTGAGTGATTGCAACCTTTATTGGGCCGGGAACCGGCAAGTAAGATGCTACAGGATCACGTCAAGTTGGGACTTGGTTATCGCTGGACGATAGATTCGAAATGTCCTTGGCAGCTGGCTAGTTCGGACATGAGTAACTGGTATTTGAGTAGCAACAGTCTACGTGATCGAAGACGAATTTGCCCCACCGCAAGTTACAATACAGCCATCTTTTGGTCGCCAGATGGAAAGTATCTTTATGGCACGAATAACCAGTTCGAGTTTATCCGGCTGACATTCGATGAGGACGGGAATCCCAGCGCGACCGAAATAATAACGCCTCCCGCCTGGGTAGGCAGCAGGCGGCAGCGGCTCGTGTCGCGCGGCTCGATCGACAGTACTGGAGAAGCAATTTATTGTTTCGTCGACGATCCAGAGGACCTGTGGGAACTGTGGAAACTTTCGGCCGACGGAGCGCACGCGGAACGCCTGATCACTTCCACCGCCTTCTTCATCCTCGATGTGGAACTTCAAATTGTTGGTGCCGGGGGCCAATTAGCTCATTTGGAACGTGAGATATCGCAAATTGTTGTCATGGATCTCAACGAGGCGGTGGTCAGCCAGCACAATCTGCGGCACTTGCGACCAGTCCACCCATGCGACTTTTCTCCATGCGGGCGGTATTTACTGATATCTTGCGGACCAACATTTCTTGAACAATATGTTGTTGTTGTGGATGTTTTGAACGGCTCTGAACATGAAATTGGCAAGGGGTGTTTTGCCAGTTGGTCGCCGGACGGTTCGCGCATAGCAATCGCGAGCGGCGATCAACAACTTTGCATAATCGATTGGAAAACGCGCCGGGCGGAGTGTGTTGCGTTCATCGATGCACATCCCCTCAAGGATCTACACGGGACGTTTGGAGCAAAGCCGTCATGGTCGCCCGATGGTCAGTGGCTACTCTTTACATTGACGCATTGGAAGCGAATCACGCCGAGCATCATTGAGAAACTCGTCCGGATGCCAAATAAACCAACAGGGGATTGGGAACCAGGTTCAGGACCGGAGAATATTGCGGTCAACTTGCAGGAGAAAACGGTGCTTCCGCTCAATAGCTATGCGTATCATTGGGCATGGAGGCCAGGCGCGCCGGCGTCGCTTGGCCACCGTCGGCGACCGTGTTAGATTAGACGTATGAGCATATCCCTTACGCCCGACCTCTACCGACAGGTCCAAGAAAGACTGGCGACCGGTATCTACCGATCTGAGGAAGAAGTACTGCAAGCGGCGCTTCGGGCTCTCGACGCGGAGGAACAAACGCTCGCGGCAATCGCCGAAGGTTATGCCGACTTCGAGGCGGGTCGGACCCGGCCGTTCGATGAAGCGGATGCTGAATTCCGTAATCGGCACGGTCTGGCCGAGGAACCATGAAGTACCGCGTGGTTCTCACCGCCCGGGCAGAGCGCGATCGTGACACCGCATTCGACTGGTACGCTGAAAATTATTCTGGCGAGTTTGCCGCCCGCTGGTATCATGCGCTAAGACAAGCGATCCGCAGCCTTCGTGATAAGCCGCGTCGCTGCGCACTGGCACACGAGAACGATAAGTTCTCATTTGAACTGCGTGAGGTGCGTTTCGGCGGGCGACGCCACAAGCATCGAATTCTCTTTACGCTACACGAAGACATTGTGCTCGTGCTTCACATTCGCCACTCGGCGCGGCGCGATCTCCGGGAGGAAGATCTTTAGTATCCGGCGATTGGTTTGGCGGTTTGCCATGATCCGGCCCCTTGCGGCCACGCGGCAAAAACCGATACTTAGGGCTGCTTTGCCGTCATTGTCGCGGGCCAGCAACAGCAGCCCGCTCAATTCATATTGGCTAATCTGTCTCAACACACAGGAAAGGTCCATCATGTCACGAGCCGGGGTCATTACGTTCAAGGGCACGCCGCTGACGCTTGCGGGCAATGAGGTGAAATGCGGACAAGCCGCCCCCAATTTCAAGGTCCATTATTTTGAAGGCGGCATGAAGCAGATTGGCTTGGAGGACCTGAAGGGCAAGCCCACGATCGTCAGCGTGGTGCCGTCGCTTGACACGGCCGTGTGCGCGATGCAGACCAAGAAGTTCAACGACCAGCTTGCCGCACTGGGCGAGCGGGTTAACGCGCTCACGGTGAGCATGGACCTGCCGTTTGCAATGAACCGTTTTTGCGGCGCCGAGGACATCAAGAACATGCGGGTCGGCAGCGACTATCAGGATCGAAACTTCGGCACCAATTGGGGCACGCTCATTGAGGAACTGAAGATCGAGTGCCGGGCTGTGTTCGTGCTCGATGCGAACGGCACGGTGGTTCACGCCGAGTATGTCAACGAAGTGACTAACGAGCCGGACTACGACGCGGCCCTGGAAGCGTTGCGCGGGCAGTTGAAGTAACGTGGCCGGTGGGCAGAGCTGTAGGGTGGGCACCGCTCACCGTTCTTATCCAGGGTGGCCAATGCCCACCCAACGGTTTTCGTTTCGTGCCATGCGGGAGGTAACGGGCGATGTACACGTTCAGACAGCTGTTGGCGGAAGCGATCGGTACGTTCTTTCTGTGCTTCGCCGGCATCGGGGCGATTCTTTCTACGCAGCCGCCAATCAACAGCGGCGCGGGATTAGTCGGCGTCGCGCTGGCGCACGGTTTGGCGCTGGCGATCGCCGTCAGCATTTTCGCCGGCATCAGCGGCGGCCATCACAACCCGGCCGTGACGATCGGCTTTCTATCGACCGGGCGGATCGCACCGCCGTTAGCGGCGCTGTATATCGTTGCGCAGTTGATCGGCGCCACGGTGGCGGCGGCGGCGTGCAACGCGATCTTCCCCGCCGATGCCGTCACGTCAGCCAGGCTTGGCATCCCGCTGCCCGGCGGCGAATGGGTTACGCCGTCGATCCTCGTGCTCACCGAATTTATCCTGACCTTCCTGCTGATGACGGCCATCTTTGGCACGGCCGTCGACGCCCGCGCCGTGCCGATGAAGCTCGGCGGCTTTGCGATTGGCCTTACCGTGGCGTTCGACATTCTGGCCGGCGGACCCGTGACCGGCGCTTCGATGAACCCAGCGCGGTCGTTTGGGCCAGCCTTGATTCATGGCGACTTTAGCTTCCACGGGTATTACTGGCTGGCTCCCGTTGCGGGCGCCGTGGTGGCAGCACTTTTGTACCACCATGTTCTCTTGGGGAACGAGGACAGTGAGTAGAATTCTCGGCGGACCGCTGGAGTGATCGGGCGGTGCGACCGGGCTCACTCGGCATCTTCGATATGCGTTTCGAGTACTTGGGCGTCAATGATCTCATCGCGCCCTGATTGCTGAGCGACATCGACGTCACGCCAATAGCCCGTCCCCGCCCGGCTGACGCGGACCTCGACGCTCCGTTTGAGCCAGGCCACGGCACCGCGTTTCACGAGCGAGCGCAACGGCGGAACGAGCAGTGCGAAGCCGATCAGATCGGTCAGCACGCCGGGCGTCACGAGCAGGATGCCAGCCACGAGGATTAAAAAGCCATCGATCAAAGCCGCGGCGGGGACACGGCCGGCTCGGGCGTCTTCGCGAATTCGCTGCAGTGCCTGCCAGCCTTGCCATCGGGCGAGCGCCGCGCCGATGACGCCCGTGGCGATCACGAGCAAGATCGGCACCCACCACTCGGTCTGGCCGCCGATCCAAACAAGCATCGCCAGCTCCACCAGCGGCACGAGTGTGAACAGCAGAAACAGATAAAACAGCATGGCAGCGAATCGTAGCGTGGGCGACGTTGTGGTCAAATGCGACCCAAATCTTTCAAACTGCTAGACGACATCGATCGGATTACTTAGTCGCCCCTGAAAAATGGTTTGTCATCGGCGTGGTCGTGTTTTTCAAGTTCGC
>JBBDWY010000035.1:0-37503 GCA_040902605.1 Pirellulales bacterium
GCTGAGATGCACGGATGTTTAGCTAGCATCCACGGTTTTCTACAGAGCCGGACGCGACTCTTTTTCATCCGGAACGTGCTCACGACGAACGAGCTATACCACCGAAAAAGAGTCGCGTCCCCTTTTTTGTCCGCTGGCATCTGGTCGGTCATCTCCAACGCAATAAAGTCCGCCGCACGCTGCCACTGGTGTCGCTCATCCACAGCGTCGACAGTGAGCGGCTCCTGGCGGCAATCGATCAGGCGCAAGCGGAAACCGGTGACAATCGGCCGCCCATGCGCGTATTATTGGAGGTGAACACCTCAGGCGAGCCGGCCAAGCATGGGCTGGCGCCGGACGCTGTCGAGCCGCTTCTGGCCGCGGCGCCGCGGTATCCAGGCGTGGCGATTCGTGGTCTCATGACGATGGCGGCGCTGGAAGGCGGCCCGGCCGTCGCCGCCCGCAACTTCGCCACGCTCCGAGCGCTGCGCGACCGGCTGCGAGCGAATGTCCCCGCCGGGGTGCGACTCGACGAGTTGTCGATGGGCATGAGCGGCGATTTTGAAGTCGCCATCCGCGAAGGAGCGACAATCGTCCGCATTGGCTCCTTACTTTGGGACTAAATCACCTAACCACGAAGAACACAAAGGACACAAAGTTTACAAATCCCCTAGCTGGATTTGCAAGTATTGACCGAGTATCTGAAATTCTGCAAAGCGAGTTATTGATTTGATATAGCCTTTTAGTTCTTCGTGTTCTTTGTGTCCTTTGTGGTTAATTTATTTCAATGAACCTTCCGCGCAATCCAACCCGCTCGGTCCGCATCGGACGCGTCGTCATCGGCGCGGGTCATCCGATCGCCGTGCAGAGCATGACAGCCACGCCGACGCGCGACATCGACGCGACGGTCGCCCAGGTGAATGCGCTGGAGGCGGCGGGCGCTGATGTGGTGCGTATCGCCGTCGATAATTCGGCTGAAGCGGAGGCCGTTGCGGAAATCCGTCGCCAGACGACGGCGAACCTTGTCGTCGACTTGCAAGAAAATTATCGGCTGGCCGAGCGGCTCGCGCCGCACGTCGATAAGCTCCGCTACAACCCGGGCCATTTGTACCACCATGAGCGCACGAAGGCGTGGCAGGAAAAGGTTCGCTATCTCGTCGAGGTGGCTCGCGAAAACGACTGTGCGATCCGCGTGGGCGTAAACTGCGGCAGCGTCGATCCGGCACAGCAGGCCAAATATGATCCGTCGGACCGGCTGTCGCCGATGCTCGATAGCGCGCTCGACCACTGCCGGCTGCTCGACGAGCTGGGCTTTACGCGCTATTGCGTTTCGCTGAAGGACTCCGATCCGCGCGACGTAATCGAAGTGAACCGCCGCTTCGCCGAGGCTCGGCCCGAGGTGCCGCTGCATTTAGGCGTCACCGAAGCAGGCTTGCCGCCGGACGGCGTTATCAAGACCCGCATCGCTTTCGAGCAGCTTATCAGCCGCGGCATCGGCGACACGATTCGCGTTTCGCTTACCGTCCCGAACGACCGCAAGGGCGAAGAAATCGCCGCCGGCCGGCAAATTCTGGACGATATCGCCAACGGCCGCGTCCGCTCAGTTGTAGACTACGGCCTGTCGACGCTCAACATCATCAGTTGCCCAAGCTGCTCACGGGTCGAGAACGAGGCGTTCGTTGAGCTCGCCGAGGAGGTGAAGCGGATGACCGACTACGCCCGCGATCACAAGATCACGATCGCGGTGATGGGCTGCCGCGTGAACGGCCCCGGCGAGACCGATGAGGCCGACCTCGGCCTCTGGTGCGGGCCTAATTACGTCAACCTCAAACGCAGGAGCGAACCGCTGGGGCAGTTCCCCTACGATGCCATTCTGCCGAGGCTCAAAGAGGAACTGGATGCCCTGATTTCTGGGAGAATTGTTGCCCATCGATGATGCATTTTCATTGCTTGCAGCGGTAATCGGCGTTGCCCCGCAGATGGCGTGTCCCGTAAACTCGCGGCATTCGCTGCGGACCCCATGGAGAGGGCCGATGCCCACGCTGCCGCCCGGTTTTGACGACTGCTTTCGCGACATCCGCGAATCGCTGCGCGGCGTTGAAGGCTGGCTCAGCGATCGGGAGGCGCAATTCCTGGCGATGCTCGCCGCCTGTCCAACTGGCGAAGGACACATTGTCGAGATTGGTTCGTTTCGGGGCCGATCCACGATAGCACTCGCAAAAGCGGCGGCGCTTGCCGACGGCGCAACCGTCCACACGGTCGACATCCGGCCGCCAGCAAAATTAGAAATGAACTTAGAGCGCGCAGGCGTGCGGGACCGCGTCGCCGTGTATCACATGCGATCGCAACAGATGCTAGCCAACTGGCGGCGGCCGGTGCGACTGCTGTGGTGTGATGGACCGATCGATCGCGCCACCGTATCGCAGGACTTTGAGCTGCTGCGGCAGTATCTGGTCAACGGCGCGGTGGTCGCGTTCCACGACGTGCTGAACATGTCGGGTGCCCGAATCTGGGTGTTTGCCGAAAAAGTGCTCCAAAATCCGCACTTCGGCCCGGTCGGCGTCTGCGGCTCGATCGGTTGGGGCCAATTTCGCGCTGATCCGCGTGATGCCAAACCCTCTGCATGCAACAAGCGGTTGTTGCACGCCCGGCTGCTGCGACTCTACCCATTCCACGAAAGTTACATGGGGCGTCGCCCACCGTGGCCCGCGCGAATCCATTACAAGCTGCTGAGATCGCTGATTCCTCACGGCCGCACCGACCCTCGCGAATGGATTCGCAAGGTGGCGTAAGACTTTTGTTCGTCACCTTGGCGACAGCTGTGGACGCCGATCGGCGAGGCCCTGTCGCACGCAAGCGTTGCCACGTTTATTGCACCTACGCCGCGGCCGACGTGGCGTTCTCTCGCGGCAAGAGCAGGTAGTTGCCGCCGAGTTCCCAGGAGGGCGGGCTGTGCCGTTCGGAGCTGGTGCACGGCATCAGGCGACCGTATTCGAATTGATAGATCGCATAGCCGAGCCGCTGCGTCAGGCGGAACAAGCGTTCGCGATACGAGCGTCGCGGCGTGGACCATTCCACCAGCAGCTCGGGCCGATCTTCGAGCAGCGTCCGTTCGGCGCCGGCCAGCACTTCCGCCTCGTGGTATTCGACGTCGCACTTGATGAACCGCACCGGCCGCAACTCCGGATGCTCGGCCAGGAACTCGTCGATCGTCGTCACCGATACGTCGAATACCTCCGTCTGGTCGTCGCCGTAGCAGAACTCATCGAACGTCGCCGCTCCCCAGTGGCATCGCGGCCGGCGCATGCGCAGGGTGCCGCTGCGCGAGGACAAGCCGAGGGGGGCAATCAGCATTCGCTCTAATCGAAACGCCTGTTTGAAATCAGCAAGAAATTGCACCAGCTCGGGCTGCGGCTCGAACGCTACGACGCTGGCGTCGCGGAATCGCCGGTGCATCCAATAGCTATAGACGCCGCGATGGGCACCGACGTCGAAGACTGATCCGCCATGAAAATCTCGCCCGAGCAGGTATCGCAGCTCGGCCCGTTCCGCGCGCAGGCGATAGCGCAGCAGACGATGTACCATGTGAAGACGTTCGAGCAAGTTCATCGGTCGAATCGATCCAGCTATCAGTCCAAAGCTATCAAACCTACCCCGGTGCGGCGCTCACAACCCCGGTCTCACAGAGGCCAGCCACAGCGACCTCTATTGACTGCCAGCGGCCCCGTTGGTAACTACCCCTTCCGCGCACATGCTGCGCGCCCTTTCGGGCAACACAACTCTTCTTCCGACGTGATACGGACAGCGCGTTGAACCGGTTCGCTCGTCTCACTGCTGGCACGCGCACCCGAACAGGGGTTGGTTGTGTTTTTGTCCGCCAATGCGACGCGCCGCCAACCAAAGACAACGAGGGATCCACTGCGTTACCACGGCTGCGCCTCTTGGTGTTATCGGTTGTAGGCGGGGTTGGGATACTGTCGATGCTTTCATCGTCCCTGGTTGCGCAACGAGTACAGTTTCCAACGCCGACGCAACCCGTGCAGCCGGTAAATCCTTACACGTTCCCGGCACCACCGGGAGCTTATCCGCCGCCTCCCGGGCAGTATCCGACGACTCCGTACGGCCCTTCGCCGTACTCCCCTAGCCCGGCTCCGCCTCCCTCGTATTCGCCGTCGGCGGTTGGTCCGCCGCCGTTGTTCGATCCCTACGCGAGTGGCAGCACCCTGGCTCCGCCACCGCCTGCGGTGCCGTACACGCCCCCGCCCGCGGCACCGTACACGCCGCCGCCACCCGCTTCGGCATTCCCGCCGCAGCCGGCGCCGCTATTTCCCGACGGCGCGCCGTTTCAGTGGCAGCCGGCGCCCTACGACATGGCCACAAGTGCCGAGGGCTATTGGGCGAAAACGCAGCGGTTTCTCCAAGAGCTCAGCGTCGAATACACGTACCTTTATGGCGATCACAGCGACCCATTCGACTTTGAGATCAACCGGGCCGAGTTCACGAGCACGTTCGCGTTTCCAATGTTCTACAACATTCAGACGCCGCTGCTGGTGACGCCCGGCTTTGCATTCAATTGGCTTGAAGGTCCGATCAGCGGACCGGGCGGACCGGATTTGCCGCCGCGGTTGTACGATGCCTACCTCGATTTCGCGTGGTACCCGCGGTGGTACGAATGGCTCGGCGGCGAGCTGGGTTTCCGCACCGGCGTGTGGAGCGACTTCCATCACGTGAGCTCGGACTCCATTCGTCTAATGGGACGAGGTCTGGCATCGGTGGCGCTGACGCCGAATTTGGATGTTCTGTTTGGCGCGGTGTATCTCGATCGGGTCGATGTCAAACTGCTGCCCGCGGGCGGGTTTTACTATCGGCCGACGCCCGAGTGGGACATGTACCTGGTGTTTCCCAACCCCAAGGTCCGCCGGTTTCTCACGGCGATCGGCAACTCGAAGTGGTATTGGTACGCGGCCGGCGAATACGGCGGCGGCTCGTGGACGGTGCGGCGCGAGCTTATCGACGATCGGATCGACTACAACGACATTCGGGTCATCGGCGGCCTGGAGTGGGAGACGCAGACGTTCATTCGCGGCCACATCGAACTCGGTTACGTGTTTGATCGCGAGGTGATTTTCGTATCCGGCGCTCCGCCCACCTTCACGCCGGACGACACCATCATGCTTCGCGCGGGAATCGATTTTTAACCGCCGTTGTAAAACGAGGAATGAGGCGACTGAATGCGGCCGTTGTGCATATTACTGTTGTCGTTGTTGGCGATCGCCGCGGCGGATGCGCAGGCGCCGTATTCGGCGGGCGCTCCGCAGCCGGCGTGGGGTGGGCATGCTCTGCCCGCACAGGTTCCGTATCAGCCCACGTTGCCGGGCGATTCGCCTTCACAGAGTCCGGTCATCACTTACGAATGGCCACCAAGCGAGACTTCAGCTGAACAGGTTTGGCAACCCTACCCGGCCGCGCAAGAACCGTTCTCCGTCGGCGGCGTGCCGGTTGCCGCGCCGGGCTTCGCAATGCAAGAGCCGATTTATCCGCCGACGCCGGAGCCGAGCCTGCGCGAATCGCTCATCCCGCCGGACGCCCGCAACGGCTTTTTTCAGAAGGCCAAGTTCACCGCCACCTGGATGCCGCAGCTCGCGAACGATAGCCTCGGCTGGACCGACCTGCGCAGCGAGGTCGTGACCGCGCTGCCGTTCTTCACGCGGGAAAATCCAATCATCATCACGCCCAGTTATGAGCTGCATTTTCTCGAGCGGCCGGAAGGTTTCGATTTGCCGCCGCGGCTGCACGACCTGGCGATCGATTTTCACGTCTTCCGCGTCTTCGGCAACCATTGGATTGCCGACTTCGCATTGACGCCGGGCTTGTATGGCGACGACAACAGCCTCGACGCCAGCGACGCGCTGCGTGTCAACGGCCGCGCCGTGGCGGTATACGCGCCGACCCTCGATTGGAAATGGGTTTTGGGCGTCACGTACGTCGACGGCGGGTGGGCGAAAATCGTTCCCATCGTCGGCGTGGTGTACGAGCCGAACGACGATGTGAAATACGAGCTTGTGTTTCCACGCCCTCGCGTCGCGTGGCGGCTGCCCAATTCGCCGGTTCCCGGACGCGACGAATATTGGTTTTACGTGCTGGGTGAGTTCGGCAACTCGATCTGGGCCTTCCAGCAAACTGACGGCACGCCGGATGTGCTGGCCTCGCGCGATTTCCGCTTCATTTTAGGCCTGGAACGCAAAATCGTCGGCGGCATCTCGTACAAGGCCGAAATTGGCTATGTCTTCAATCGCGACATCAAGGTGGCCAGCGTTTCCGGCGACGACATCGGCCTGGACGACACGTTTCTGATGCGCGCCGGGGTCGCGTATTGAGCTGCCGCGTTAAGTTTGGTCGCGGGACGGACAATCCTGTCCGTCTACCGCAAATCGACGGACAGGATTGTCCGTCCTACGGATGTTAATTGACACGGCTGCGACGGCGCTTATACTGATACTCGGCCAGATTCTGATACCGGCGCGGTCTTTCGCGCGCCCTTGCGCATCCTAAGCGAGTTGATACGGGGCTAATGATCCATCCGATCTCGTGCATGCCGACTCTGCTCGGCTGATTCTCTGCGAGATCGTTCTGAATGGCGCAATGTGCGTGGGGTGCTTGTGTCATCCCGGCCGCTTCAGATCATTCCCTTTGATGAGTCCACCCGGATGAGGTTCAATCGCAATTATGCGCTCGTCTGCCTGGTCGCCATGCTTGGCGTCCCGGAAGCCGTTCGCGCGGCCAACCAAACCGATACGGTCACACCGATCCTGCTCGACAGCAACTTGCCGTACCGGATATCATTGCAGCCGGTTGATTTCGGGTCGGCCGAGCTGCCCACGCTCCATTCGTACGCTGCGGCGCATCACGACGGCAAATGGGTGTTGATCGCCGGCCGTACCAATGGGTTGCACGGCTTCGAGTCGATGGCGGCCAATAACTTCCCGCCGCAGTTTCAGAATCGCGACGTGTGGGTGATTGACCCGATTGCGAAACAGAGCTGGCACCGCTCGCTGGAAGATGCCGGCGGCGGCCTGACCACGATCGAGCTCAACTCGCTGACGCCCACGAACAATCAATTCTACCAACGCGGCGATCATCTCTACATGACGGGCGGATATGGCGTCCAAAGCATTCTTCCCAACGGCACGCCGTTTAACGGCACGTTCGATACTTTGTCCGCGATTCACCTGCCGGGCATCGTCGACTGGGTGATGACCGGCAACGGCGTCGCCAAGGAGCACATTCGGCAAATTAGTGGCGACTCGTTCCGTGTAACGGGCGGTGCAATGTACGAGATGGGCGGCAAGACGCATATCGTCTTTGGCCAGGACTTTCAAGGAAATTACAATCCCAGTAAGAACGGCACGTACACCAACCAGGTCCGCAGCTTCGACATCGTGGATGACGGCGTCACGCTTTCAGTCGCCAACGCTACGTCCACGGCGGCCGACCCCAATTATCGTCGCCGTGATCTGAATATATTCCCGGTCCTGTGGTCCGGCATGGGTGGAGGGCTCGAGGAAGGTTTGCTCGCGCTTTCAGGTGTATTCACGACTACGTTCGGCGCCTGGACGGTGCCCGTCGAAATCGACGCCAACGGCAATCCTTCGATGGACGATCCGAATGACCCGAACACGTTTAAGCAAGGTTTCAACACTTATCATTCCGCCAAGCTCGGCCTGTACTCCGAGTCGCGCAGCGAAATGCACGAGGTGCTGTTTGGCGGCATCGGCCTGCGGTATCTCGATACGCAAACCATGCAGGTCGAAGCCGACGACGCGATGCCTTTCATCAACGACATCACGTCGATCGTCGACGACGCGGCCGGAAATTACAGTCAGCATTGGCTCGGCGAGTTTCCCTTTCTGACCGATTTAGACGGCAATCGGCTGCGATTCGGCGCGAACGCCGAGTTCTTTCTTTCGCCCGCGATCGAGACGTTCGACAACGGCGTCGTCAAGCTCGACGCGCTGAATCAGCCAACCGTGCTGGGCTATATCTTCGGCGGCATTGTGACAAACGGCCCGCACACCCGCAGCGGGAATCCGCCTGCAACTTCCGCCGGCTCGAACACAATTTTTCGAGTTTTATACACGCCCGTCCCGGAACCCGGCGCCATGCTGCTCGTCCTGCTAGGCCATGTGAGTATTTGTGGATGGCCGTTGCGCTGTCGCCGAAGTTCTTAACATCTCGATTTTTCTTCCTGGGAATTGCAAACCCTACCGCGATCATCGAAAATCGGTACATTCCTGGCCGAGTGTTGTAATTTAGAACCAATTAAGCGGAACACCTTCAATGCACCTTCGAAATGCTTTTGTAGCTGTACTTACGCTCGTTTTTGCCAGCACCGTCGCCGCCTCAGCGGCCGCCGATCGAACGGTCGAGTTGTTTAACGGCAAGGACCTCTCGGGATGGAAAAAGCTCGGCGGGGAGGCCACCTACGCCGTTGAGGACGGCGTCATCGTCGGTCGCAGCGCACCCGACACGTCGAACACGTTTCTCGCCACCGATAAGGAATACGGCGACTTCATTCTGGAGCTGGATTTCAAGATCGACCCCACGGACTTCAACTCGGGCGTTCAAATTCGCAGCCATAGCCGGCCGGAGAACGGCCAGCAGCGGGTGTTTGGTTACCAGTCCGAGATCGACACCGAGGCCGACCGGGCTTGGACCGCCGGCATTTATTTCGAAGGTGGAAGCTTGGATGAGAACGGCAACTGGATCCGCAAGGCGGGCTGGCTGAACGATCTGAGCAAAAACAAAGCGGCCCAAAAAGCGCGCCGCCTGGGCGAATGGAATCACCTCAAGATTGTCGCCAGAGGCCCGCGGATCCAGACATGGCTCAACGGCGTGCCGGCGGCCGACTTCACCGACAACGACGAGCGGGCCTTCGCGCCGACCGGCTTCATCGCTCTTCAAGTGCACGGCGTCGGCAGTTCGCGCGACACCAAGGAAGTCCGCTGGAAAAACATCAAGCTCACCGTGCTCGAATAGCCTACGGCACGGGACGCGGCTTGCCGCCCCTTTGTCGGAACGCTTCCCCGGCTTCGCAATGGGGGGGACTTCTCCAGGGTCCGGTGGCGGCACGTCGATCGGCTCGGGCACCGGCACGTCGCGCGGTTCCGGCACTGGGACATCCGTTGGAATGGGCCGCACGGGCTGCGAAGGTGGCGAGGCGGGCGGATCATCGCGTGGAAAACCGGGATCGAACACTTTTATTTTTTGGGCCATTCGTTCCGCGCGCACGTCAGCCGATGAGAATACAAGGTCCATCGAATGGTGCGGGCTCGCCCAAAAACGTGTAATGAACAAAGTCGTAAAGAACGTGTTCATTTCAGCCTCCTACTCTGGTGTGAGATTGTCCCGGCGCGCACCGTCATCGCGGATGCTCATGCAGGGAGAAAATCAGACACGCTCCGCAGACTTGTTCCGAGCGTCTGCGGCTGAAGAAATGGCGTCCGGTGTCGTTGTGGTTGATCATCAACCGCGCCGACAAGTCGCGGCCTGCTGCTTCCTGGCAGCTTTTTGCCGCACGATGTGATTAATCGCAAATGGTGTGCCAGCGACCACGTCACGAAGTCGGCGTACTTGGTGAAAATTGGCCGGCCTTTAGAGCGCGTGCTGAGCGACGAACGGCCAATCTGCGGCGCAAGCTCTCACTTCTTATTCGCCGTTGTCCCGCAAATTGTCTCAGTCCTAACGCGCTCTAGCGGCGTGTAGCGCGGGTGGCGGCCCTCCTTGTACGGATCGTTGCTGCGGGCGTTATAGCAGCACACCAGCGCCCAGCGGTCGTCCGGTGAACGATTCTGATCGCTGCGGTGCAGCAGGTTGGGGTGGAAAAACAGCGCGTCGCTCGGCTCCATCTCCACGTAATCCAGTTCCAGTCGCTCGGCCGCAGCAGCCACGCGTTCCGGGTCCGCCCCGGTCTGGTCGCCAGTCTTCACGTGCGTGATGCGGCCCATGGCGTGTGAACCGCGGAGCACTTGCAGACAGCCGTTGGCCCGCGTAGCCGGATCCACGGCGATGAACACGCTACAGAGATTCGGGAACAGCACCCCGTTCTCGTACCAATAACCGTAGTCCTGGTGCCACGCCCACGCGCCCCCCGTGCGGGCTTCCTTCATGATCATCTTCGAGTGGTAGTGATACGGTTCATCGCCGAGCAGCTGCTCAACGCGGTCGACCACGCGCGCATTGCGGCTGAACATGCCGTACAAATCGTCACCCGGATGGTTCCACAGCGAGAGCCGCACGCTGCCGCCTTCGCCGTCGTTGCGGCCGTAGGACTGCCCGTCCAGTGCGCGGTCCCGCTTGGCGGAGTCGCGCAACAGATCGATCTCCTCGCGCGCGAATAATTGCCGCAGCAGCAAGTATCCATCGCGCTGGTAGACGTCAAGTTCTCCCGTTGATAATGGACCGGCGCTCATCTGCCACCCTCCGTTCAATCAAACGTAGCCCAAGGTCTTCATTGTGAAGATTATCGCGAGGGCAGTAAAGAACAGGCCGCCGAGGATCAATCCGATGCGAATGAACCAGCCGGGACGGATCTCGCGCGGCAGCAGAATCGTGTTCACGGCCAGGACGTGGAAGCAGCTGAAACCCAGCGCCACGTTGTAAATCGCCGTTGCCCACTGCAATAGTTCTCGGGGATTCCATAGCGTCAGCGCGGTGAGCCCGAAAACCGCGTACAGGCAAACGGCGCCGAAATACAGCCACCGAATTCGGTGCGGGTCCCATTTGCGGACAAAGGGAACTGCCGTCCAGCACAAATCAACCCAACGCCGCAGCGCTCCATCGAAGGTCGTTACAGCAGCCGGCGCCAGGACGAGAAATCCGCAGAACAGCGTCATCAGCCAGAACAACGGGCCGAACGTGGGCCCGACCGCTGCCCGCAAGCCGTCGGCCGTCATGCCCGCGGCGACCCAATCTTTGGCCACCGTGCCGCGCGGCAGGAACTGCACGCTCAGCATGCTGGGCAGCGCCACGCCGACAAAGCAGGCCGGCATCCAGATCGTGAGTTGATCGCGCAACACAAATCGATACCACCTCCGAAACCGCTCGACCGATTCGCGCGTCACGTCGAACACCACTCCGACGTGCGAAAGCGCGAAATGCTGCCCGCCGACAACGCTCGGGATCGCTCCGACGTGCTTTCCCATGCCCCAACCTTGATCGCGCGTGTAGCCGCTCATGTTGGTATTGGTCAATCCGCCGTTGCCGGAAATGGCCGCGAGCGCTCCTAAAATGCCGATCATCGTCAAATCAATCTCGGGTAGCGGCCGCCCTTCCCACAAAGCCACAAAGATGTTGTCGACGGTCGGAGTCGCATTCGATTCACCGCCAGCGACCGGGAAACTGCCGAATTTGAAAAAGCCGGTCAGAATCTCCACCCATGTCGCTGGTGTTGAATAGAGCACCGCCACCAACGTGAGAAACCCGAGCACGACGACGATCTTGAAGCTCATGATGGCCTTCAGCGAGTTGTACACCTTGCCGCCGAAGATCAGCGGCAACAGCGCCAGCAAGAAGACGACGTACGTCAACAGCCGGAGAAACGTCTGCCCTTGTAGCGCGACGCCCCACACGTCGTAGATCTTATCGACGTCCGGAATCTCGCCCAGGATTACGGCGGCGAGCGGCGTCGCCGCGTTGGCCACGAGATAGGGGAACACCGAGCCGAAGTCGAGAAACACATACAGGACGAGCCAGAAAACCGGACCCGGCAGCAGGCGAAACTTGCCCGTGAAAATCGGCTCGCCGCTATAGAGCGTGTAGCGGCTGATCTCCAAGTTGTAGACGACCTGGCTCAGGATCGACACGGTCGCAAGCCAGAGGATTGCACCGCCGTACCGTGCGGTCGTAAGCGGCCCGGCAAGCCATTCGCCTCCCCCGATCGCCGCGCCGGCAGCGACCAGCCCCGGACCCAGAAGCAGCGTCCAGCTTCGCAGCGTAAGCCTCGGGGCGTCCGGCAACTCGCCGACATCCCACCGCGGCATCGCCTGCGAGCCCGGATGAGGCGCGACAAGCTTACAGGATTTATCAGGTCTCGGATTTTGACCGTTCACGGTTCCGCCTCTGCGGCTTTGACGCTTTCAGCTCCTCGCCTGAATCCCGGCGCGCGGGGCCGGTCCACTCGTCGACATCCGATCGCCTGGCCCACGCTACCCAGGCGGCAATCATTTGCGTGGCCAATTCCGGCTCATCATCGATGCGATTGCGCAGCTCGGTGCGGTCGGCCTCGATGTCGTAAAGCTCCCAAGGACCTTTGTATTTCATGACCAGTTTCCACTTGCCGCTCCGCACCGCGCGGTTGCCCTCGTGGGCGAAGAAAATCGGCACCTTACGCGCGAGCGGCTTTCCAGCCAGGGCCGGCAGCAGACTCACGCCTTCCATCGGCTGAATTGCGTGGCCGTTGTGCTGCGTGGGATATTCCGCGCCTGTCGCTTCGACGACTGTTGGCATGAGATCGATCAAGTGGCCAGGTTGCGTCTCCAGTTTGCCATAGCGATCGGCGGGAATGCCGTCCGGCCAATGGACGATGAGCGGCGTCGAAATGCCGCCTTCGTGCGTGAAGTGCTTGTAGCGTCGAAAGGGCGTGTTGGCGAGCGTCGCCCAGCATTGGCCGAGATACACGGTTGAATTGGGGCCGCCGGGCTGATCGCCGTCGAGCCGACCGCGCGGCCCCGACTCCGCATTGCCACCATTATCCGCAAGCACTGCGATCAGCGTGTTATCCAGCACACCGCGCTGTTTCAAGCCCTCAATGAGCGTGCCGATGCTGCGGTCCAATCGATCAATCATCGCGGCGTAAATCGCCATGATGTGGTCGAAACGATCTTTCTCTTCGTCGCTGAGCGTGTCCCACGCCGGCACGTCAGGCGGCAGCGGCGAGAGCGGCCACTTCGGGTCGATGAGGCCCAACTCGATTTGCCGCCGATAGCGGACTTCACGCAACTTGTCCCAACCCACGAGATATCTGCCGCGATGGCGGTCGATGTCCGCCTGCGGCACTTGCAGCGGAAAATGAACCGATGAGTGCGGCAGGTAGTAGAAGAACGGCTTATCGGCGGCAATCGCCGCGTCGATAAACTTCAATCCCCATTGTGTGATCAGGTCCGGGCCATACCAGTCGTTACCGAGTTGCGGGTCTTCCAGCGGCACTTGCTTGCCGTTGAGGTGCACGCCCTCCTTTCGACGTTGCTTCTGATTGGGAAAGTACAGTTCGCCGATCGGCGAGCTGAGGCTGCGCATAAAACCGCGTGAAGCAGCCGGCGTGCCGTGTGAGTGACCCAGGTGCCACTTGCCTGTCATGATGGTGAAGTAGCCCGCTTCACCGAGCACCTCCGCCAACGTCACGCAATCGTCGCGCAGCCGGCCCTGCGTGCCTCTGGAATTATCGACGACGAGGTTGTCGAGGAAACCCATGCCGGCCTGGTGCGGATAGAGGCCGGTAAGCAATGACGCCCGCGTCGGACTGCACCTGGCAGTGTTGTAAAACTGAGTGAAGCGCAAACCACCCGCGGCGAGCGCATCGACATTCGGCGTCGGAATCTCGCCGCCGTAGCAGCCGAGGTCCGACCAGCCCATGTCGTCGATCAAGATAATCACGACATTCGGTCGCGCCGGCCCTTCAGCCGCCAGCGCAGCCCTTTCGAAAATGAAGGCGGCAAGAATAGCGCCGGCGAGCAGAACTCGCAAATTTCGAGTTGTCATCGGTTTATGGCTCGTTTCATCGCGCCGCCCATGTCGGCGGGGCTTTGGGCGACTTCGATGCCGGCGGCTTCGAGGGCCGCGATTTTTTCGACCGCCGTGCCTTTGCCGCCGGCGATGATCGCGCCTGCGTGGCCCATCCGCTTGCCCTTCGGCGCCGTGCGCCCGGCGATGAACGCCGCCACCGGCTTGGTGACGTGTTCTTTGATGTACGCCGCCGCTTCCTCTTCCGCCGTGCCGCCGATCTCGCCGATCATGAGGATCCCTTCGGTTTCGTCATCATCTTGAAAGAGCTTCAACAGATCGATGAACGACGTGCCGACGATCGGGTCGCCGCCCAGCCCGACGCATGTCGATTGGCCCAAGCCGAGATTCGTCAGCTGCCACACCGCTTCGTACGTCAGCGTGCCGCTGCGGCTCATCACGCCGACCGGGCCTTTCTTGTGAATGTAGCCGGGCATGATGCCGATTTTGGACTCCTCGGGCGTAATCACGCCGGGACAGTTCGGGCCGACGAGCCATTGTAGCAGGCACACTCCGTGTGCCGTGGCGGCGGTCGGCACACGGAGTGTGCCTGCTACATTCTTGTTGCGGATAATATTGTAAACGCGAACCATATCGAGCACCGGCACCCCTTCGGTGATCGCCACGACCACGCGGCAGCCGGCGTCCACCGCTTCGAGAATAGCATCAGCCGTGAAGGCGGCCGGTACAAAGATCATCGACGCATCGGCGCCTTCCTTTTCAACCGCCTCATGCACGGTGTCGAACACCGGCACGCCGAGCGCCGTCTGCCCGCCCTTCCCCGGCGTAACCCCAGCCACCAGCTTCGTGCCGTATTCGAGGCAATTCTTCGAGTGAAACTCGCCCGCCTTGCCGGTGATGCCCTGGCAAACCACGCGGGTGTTCTTGTCGATCAAAATGCTCATGGTTCAATCTTTACTAATTAACCACAAAGATACAAAGAACAAGAAGACAGCATTGATCGTTCGTGTTCCGGCGGGGCTCGTTCTTTGTGTTCTTTGTGCCTTTGTGGTTTTAATCCTATTTATTTATTGTCTAACGGCGGCGACTACTTTGTTTGCGGCATCCGTGAGGTCTTTCGCCGCAATGATATTCACGCCGCTTTCAGCCAGGATCCTGCGGCCCTGTTCCACTTCGGTTCCTTCCAGCCGCACGACGAGCGGAACATTGAAACCGACCTGCTTATAGGCTGCGACGATGGCCTCGGCGATCGTGGTGCAGCGCATGATGCCGCCAAAGATGTTGACCAGCACGGCCTTCACTTTTTTGTCGGACAGCAGGATGCGGAATGCCTCGGTCACCTGCTCGGTGTTCGCGCCGCCGCCGACGTCCAGGAAATTCGCCGGCTCGCCGCCATGCAGCTTAACGAGGTCCATCGTCGCCATCGCCAGTCCGGCGCCGTTCACGAGGCAGCCGATGTTGCCGTCGAGCTTGACGTAACTCAGCCCCGCCGCAGCCGCTCGCAGCTCGTTAGGGTCTTCCTCGCTGGTGTCGCGCAGCTCGGCCAGCTCCGGGTGGCGGAACAGCGCGTTGTCGTCGAAGCTGATTTTGGCATCGAGCGCGAGCAGCTCGCCGGCCTTCGTCACCACAAGCGGGTTGATCTCCACCAGGCTCGAATCCAAGTCAACGAACAGTCGCGCCAGCGCGCGCATGAAATTGTCCGCCGAACGAATGCTGCCGCCCTTCCAATCGAGCTTCACGCACAGTTTGCGAACCTGATACGGCTGCAAGCCCATGTCCGGATGAAACCATTCCTTGAAAATCAGCTCCGGCGTTTGGGCCGCCACGTCCTCGATGTTCATGCCTCCTGCGCTGGAGGCCATCAATACGGGCAGTGCCGCCGCGCGGTCGATCACGATGCCCAGATACAACTCGCGGGCGATGTCGCAGCCGGCTTCCACCCATACGCGGCGGACGGTTTGCCCCTTGGGCCCTGTCTGGATTGTCACCAATTTGTGGCCGAGCAAGTTGCCGGCGACTTTGGCCGCCTCGTCGGCGCTGCGGACAAGCTGCACGCCGTGCTGCTGCGGATTGTCCTTGATCGTGCCCTTGCCGCGTCCGCCGGCGTGGATTTGGGCCTTCACCACGGCGACGGGAGCGCCCAGCTTTTTGAAGGCCGACGCTGCTTCCTCCCGCGTGGTTGCCACGAAGCCCGGCGGCACGGCAACTCCCGCCTTGCGAAGCAGCTCTTTGGCTTGATGCTCGTGAATCTTCATCCCGGCTACTCCGCTGGCTCCGAGCGATTAAAATCAGTTGAAGATGGGTGGCACGCCCTGAGGAACGAAGGGCGTGGCGGAATTGAGCAATTGGCCACCACGCCCATCGCTAGGCCTCTGGGCGTGCCACCCACGCCATTGCGGGAAGCGGTCGAGTATAGCGCGGACCGCCGAACAGGGTCAACCACCCATGCGAATCGTGCTGATCGTCATGCTCGTTTTGGCAAACCGCGTTGCCGCGGAACCATTCGTGCTGCGCGGCGCGACGATGGGCACGACGTACCACATCAAGTTGGCGTCGGCGCCGCGGTCGGCGGATATAAAGCCGTTGCACTCGGATGTCGAGAACGTGCTTGCCGAGATCGACCGGCAAATGTCGACCTACCGGGCCGATTCGGAGTTGAGTCGTTTCAATCGCACAGCCGCGGGCGAGTGGTTCGCCGTCTCATCGGCGACGGCTGAGGTAGTGGCGGCGGCACAGGCGCTCAGCGAAAAGACCGGCGGCGCGCTCGACGTAACGGTCGGGCCGCTGGTCCGGCTGTGGCATTTTGGACCCCCGGATAATGTGTCGAACAGAGAAAAACGGCAGTTCCAGCCGCCGTCCGATGAGTCGTTGCGCGCGGCACGACAGCAGGTTGGATATCACAACCTTGAAGTGCGGCTCGACCCGCCGGCGCTGCGGAAGAGAACTGAGACGCTTGAAGTCGATTTGTCGTCCATTGCGCCAGGCTTTGCGATCGATCGACTGGCCGGGTTGTTGGTCGATCGCGGAATCAACGACTTCATGGTAGAAATCGGAGGCGAAGTTCGCACCGCTGGCCACCGGCTCGATGGCACTCCGTGGCGCGTCGCGATTGAACGGCCTATTGCCGGCCAGCGCGAAATGCAAAGCTCGATATCTTTAAGCGACGCCGCAATTGCCACCGCCGGCGACTACCAGAAGTTCTTCGAGTACGCGGGACGCCGCTATTCGCACATCATCGACCCGGCAACCGGACGGCCGATCGAACATTCACTTGCCTCGGTCACGGTTGTTGCCAACACGTGCATGGCGGCCGACGGTTGGGACACGCCGTTGCTCGTTCTCGGACCGCAGCGCGGATACGAATGCGCGGAGCAGCATGGCATCGCCGCGCTGTTCATCTCACGCGGGACCGGCGGCGACGAAGTACGTGCGACATCGGCATGGCATGCAAAATTCGGCCATTAGAAAAGTATTCTGTTCGCATGAACGACCTGCCCGCATTTGATGAGTCGGTTCTGTGGCCTCTTCTTGACCAGATCACAGACGGAGTCGCTGTCGCCGCCCCGCGCCCATGGCGGCTGCTGTATGCTAATTCGACGCTTGCTAAATGGTTCGGCAAAACAACAGACGAGTTGCGAGGCAGCCCGCTGGAGAAGCTTTTTACTTCTGATACTTGTGCGCGCCTGTTGGAGCTAGCCAAGACCGTTGGCGAGGGTACGTCCGCGCACGGTGAAATGAAGGTCGCGGCGGAGCTCAATGGTGTCCGACATGGGCTGCTGGATGTCCGACTTTACCGCCTCAAGGCTGGAAAACAGCCGATGTTGGGCCTGATTCTGCGACGCGCGCCACAGCGTCCGCACGCCGAACTTCCGACTGCGGAGCGAATCGACCCTCTAACGGGCCTGCCCGATCGCCAATTCTTGTTCACTCGCCTGGCGTCACTGCTCCAGGGCGAGCGCTCGAGCGACTCTCAGTTCGCCGTGCTGTTTGTTGATTTAGACAATTTCAAGCAAGTGAACGACGAGTACGGTCATTTGATGGGCGATCGCGTGCTGCGCGAAGTAGCCCGCCGGCTGATGGGCTGTTTGCGCGAGGGCGATGTCGTCGTGCGATTTGGCGGCGATGAATTTGTCGTTCTGCTGGAAAGGGTGGCCGGCCAGCATGACATCGAGCCGGTCGTCCGCCGAATCCACACGGCGCTGGCGAGGCCAATCGCGCTTCCCGAAGGCGAGTTCACGTTGTCGTTGAGCGTCGGCATAGCTCAGCGGTCGCCCGATCATCATTCGCCGGAAGATTTGCTGCGCGACGCGGACCGAGCCATGTATGCGGCGAAGCGCCGGCGCGATTGAGCCATTGCTACGGGTGCGAGTTGTTTCCCGGTCTTCGCGGGGGGTGGCTGGGGCGGCGTCTGCGACGCCCCAGATCGTTACGGTACTGGGGCATTGAGGGCACCGCGGCACAGCCGTGGTCTACTCTGCCCCCGGCACCCACGATTGAGCTATTCGGCCACCAGCTGGCGTTGCCCGAAAAGCGGCAATTGACTATTTTCCCGCGTCTAAAAACCTCTTACTGCACGCAAGCAAGGATGCAACGACATGCAAATTGCCGCGCTCACCCTGCACGGAGTCGCCGGCTGGCCGACGTTGAAACTCGGTCCTTTCACGGCGGGATTGAATGCTGTGTACGGCCCACCTCGTTCCGGCAAGACGATGTTGGCCAATCTCGTGGCGCACACGCTGTTTGGCAGAATACCGGCGGCCACACCAAGCGAAACACCGCCGGGAGAGGTGATCGTGCAAGGCGATGCCGGCCGGCACCGCGTGCGGCGATATCGCGACGAGCAGGGAACACTGCGCCTGACGCTTGCCGCGCTGGACGGTCCGGCGATTGACGCCGGCACGATGCGCCGGCTGGTCGGCGGTTTGCCGCCCGCCGTCTTGGGACCGCTCTGCGCCGTCAGCTTCCGCCAACCGCCGGACATCGCCAGCTTGCTTTCCCTGGAATTCGCGCAGGGCTACCAATCAATCGAAGGCACAAATCCTGCGGCAACGAGCCGGCGGACTGCGGAACTTGCAGCCCGTCGCGATCTGCTTGCCCATGAGCTCGAAACACGGATTTCCAGCGAGCGCCGCGTGAGCAAGGACTTGGAAGCCCGCTGCCGAGAGCTCGACAGATCGGTGTGCCACGAGGAGCAGCAAGCGACAGCCGTCGAACAACGATTGCGCGCGACCGAAACGGCGCTTGCTGAGACCGATGCACGGTTGAGGTATCGCCGCTTGGAACTTAACGTCGAGCGGCAACGGCCGACAACCGAATCGCCCGATTGGGAAACACCTCCCAAAGAGGTGGATGAGCAGATTGCGCGCGTGCGTGCGATGCTTGCCGCGTTGGCGCAGCGCGAGGCGACGGTCCGCGCGCGGTTGGCTCACGCCCAGGCCTCGCACGGCAACGGCGGAGCGACGTTCGCTGAGACCCAAACATGGTTGGCCGTCGGTCGCCAATTGGCGGCGGATTTGGCCGGCGAAGTCGCCCGGCTGGCACGTGCCAGCGCATCGCAGCAATGTGTTTGCCGCGACGCCCATCCGCGCTTGCGGCCGATCAGCGAAACGATCGAACGGCAGCTCGACGTCTTGGACGCGTTAATGGACGAGCAGCAGCGGTCTTTTGCCGCCGCCCAGCTGCAAGCGGAAGTTGATCAGCTGGCTCGGTCCCAGACGGAATTGCAACGACATCTTGATCAATTGCTCTCGCGACTTCAGTCGCGCCATTGCCTCGCCCGGATGGACCGGCGGACATCGAGCGAATCGACCGCTGGACTGCCGGAAGCGGCGGGTGCCGGGCAATCGTCGTTCAGCGCTGCGGACGCCGAACAGCTCGAAACGCGGCGCTTGGAGCTCGAACAGCAGCGCTTTCAACTGGTCGAACAGGTGCGAGCCCGCGGCCGCCAGTTGCGCGATCTGCGCGCCTCACGTGAGACGGTCGAGCGGCAGCGGGCAGCGCTGCTGTCGGCACGCTCGATCGAACACGTCCAGCGCGAGCTCAAGAGCGTGCAGCAGAAACTCGAGCAGGCGACCAGCGCGTGCGGGGGCTCCGGCGACATGGTCATTGTGGACGACAGCCCAGCGCGGGCTTCCGACTTCCTGGCCCAACTCACCAACGGCGACCTGGTGCAGCTGGTGCTAGTCGAGCATGGCCGGCGAGCCTGCGTCGTGAACCGGGATAGCCAGACGTTGCGCGTTGAATCACTCACAGCGGCTCAGCGCGACCAGATCTACTTGAGCTTGTGCCTGGCGCTCGTTTCCGCGGCAAGCCGGCACGGTATTCGACTGCCGCTCGTGTTGGATGAGCCGTTCGAACGACTCGACGCGCGCAGCACGGCGGCATTGGCAGCCGTGCTCGACGACTTCAGCCGGCAAGGACATCAAGTCGTCGTCTTCACTGGCCAACAAGCAGCCGCCAACCGTCTAACTTCCGTAGGCGCGACGATGCAGGACATCGCTACGTCTCGACGATCGGCGGGAACACTGGCCAATGTCAATTCACCGGCGCGGCAGCATGCATCAGCTGGTTCAACCGGGCCGAGCAAGCGAAAGCTCAAGAAGCGGCGTGCCGAAAAAACGACACCTGAAATACCCGATCCGGAACGGACATCCACAGCGGATCGTAGCGACGCCGCCTAAGGCCTCACTCCTCTTCAAACCGGATCTCGACGATCTCGAACCGGTTCACGCCGGCGGGGACTTCGACTTCGACTCGCATCCCGACTTTTTTGCCGACCAGGCCCTGCGCGAGCGGGCTGGCAACGTTGATCCGGCCGGCGTCGTAATCCTCTTCGCCCGCGCCGACCAGCGTGAACTCTTCCGTGTCGCCGAAATCGAGATCCTTTACCACCACCGTGCAGCCGAATGACACCTGGTCTTTGGGCACCTTGGCCGTGTCCATCATTGCAGCCCGGGCCAGCTTGTCTTTGATGAGGTTGATCTTCGCCATCAGCAGGCCCTGGGACTCACGCGCCCCGTGATATTCGGCATTTTCGCTCAGATCGCCTTCCGCACGGGCGGCGCCGATTCGCTTTTCAATTTCCGGCAGCTGCTCGTTCTGCAACTGGTCGAGCTCCGCTTTGAGCTTGTTGTAACCGGCCCGCGTCATGGGTATGCGTTCCGACATGGCAGCACGTTACTTTTCGTTTCGACGAAGCGCAACAAAAATGGCCTCCTCGCGAGGGAGACCTTACACTGTGCGTTATTGTTTCCCAATGGGGGGCGAATGTAAAGAGCGACAATTACTCGCCGGGCAGGTAAAGCAAACGCCCGCATGTTTTGCAGAATACGAGTTTCGCGAGTTTCAGCTCGTTCTGCATGTTGAGCGTGATCTGCTGCCCGCAGCCGGTGCAGACGCCGTCCTCGGCAGCGGCCAGACTATCGGCCCCCCTGCCGCGGACGATGCGCTGATAATCGATTTTGATCTCGGCCGGGAGCGCCTTCTCCGCCTGGGCGAGCTCGCCTTCGAGTCGCGTGAGATCGCCGCGGATCGTCGCGGCGGAGGACTCGATGGCTTGCCGGGACTTTGCCAGCTCCTGTTTGCCCGAAGCCAGATTCTTTTCGGCCTCCTTCACGCCGGCGCCAAGTTGATCGAGCTTTTCGAGCCCCTCCAGAATTTCATCCTGCAGCACGCTGCCGGCCATTTCCGCCGCCGCGATCTGCTCCAGCAGTGCCTGATATTCGCGGTTGCTGTTGGCGGCGTTCAGCTTCACTCGCAGATCGATGACCTTTTGCTCGCCCGCCTTGAGGTCGAGCTGCTTGCGATCGACGGCCATCTGAGTTTGCTTGGCCCGCTCGCGGGATTCGGTCAGCCGCGCTTCGAGCTGCGCCATATTGGCCTCGCGCGCCCGAACTTGCTTGGGCCCGCGCTCGAGCCGATCGCGCAGCTCGGCCAGTTGTTGATGAATTCGATGCAGCTCCCGCAAAGCAGCAGCGGTGATGCTCATGTGCAGCCTCCGTGGCGCGAGCGTATGATGCCGTGCGTCGTGCGACGCGAAATGATATTTCTATCATACCGCTAAACTGCGGCGAAAAGTAATCGGTGTTAAAAACCGCAAAAAAAGCCGCCGGTCATTGACCGGCGGCTGATTCACGGAAGCGGCACCATTGCCGTAGGACGGACAATCCTGTCCGTCCGTTTCGATTTCGTCCGACGGACAGGATTGTCCGTCCTACAGAACTTTACGCGGCCGCGGCGGTTACGCCCGGGACAAACGGCTCCAGGTACCGGCTGCGGACGGGATTCTGCAACTTGGCGACCGCTTTGGCTTCAATCTGCCGCACGCGCTCGCGCGTCACTTTGAAAATCCGGCCGACCTCTTCCAGGGTATAGGAATACCCGTCGGCCAGTCCGTAGCGCAAGCGGATGATCTCGCGCTCGCGAAACGTGAGCGTCTTGAGCAGCTCCTCGATCCGCTCGCGTAACAGGCCGTTGTTGGCCAGCTTGTGCGGGGCCTCGGTGCCCGTGTCCTGCACGAACTCCCCGAAGCAACCGTCTTCGCCTTCGCCGATGGGCCGATCGAGGCTCACCGGGTGGCGGCCGATGTCCAGCACGCGCTCGGTCTCTTCGAGGGTCACTCCGGCGGCCGCGGCGGTTTCCTCGGTTGTCGGCTCACGGCCCATCTCCTGCAGCAGTTTTTTCGCCGCATTGCGGAGCTTCATCAGCACGTCGATCATGTGGACCGGGATGCGGATCGTGCGGGCCTGATCGGCAATCGCCCGCGTGATCGCTTGCCGGATCCACCAGGTGGCGTAGGTGGAAAACTTAAAGCCGCGGCGGTACTCGTATTTGTCCACCGCCCGCATCAGGCCGGTGTTGCCTTCCTGGATGAGGTCCAGAAAGCTCAAGCCCCGGTTGCGATACTTCTTGGCGATCGACACCACCAGCCGCAGGTTGCCGCTGGACAGCTCGCGCTTGACGTCCTCAAACTCACGGAACTGGCCGCGTAACTGCCGGCTGCGACGGCGCAGGCTGGCGGGGCTTTCCAAGGTCCGCAGCATCAACTCGCGCAGCTCGTGACGGACGGATGCGATTTTTTCCGCCGGGCCGCCCGTGCGACGAAGCTCGGCGATTTGCCGCTTCAGCTCATCCATGCGGTGCGAGCTCTCTTCTAGCTGGCGGATGAGTGGCTGCACGCGGCGGGTGCGCAGACTCAATTCCTCGACCAGCACCAGCATCTTTTCCCGCCGCCGGATGTAGCGCAGGCGGGCCGCCGATTTTTCGTCGGCCGACGCACTGCGGCTCGTGAGTAGCGCGAAATCGCGCTGTTGCGCCGCCATCAAGTGCCGCAGCAGCGGCAGGTTATGCGGCATGCGGGCCTGCACCTGCTCTTTGGTCAGGCGTTCGGTGAGCGAGACCTTGATCGTGCGATCGAAAGGCAACTCGCCCTGGTGGACGCGCTCCAGCGTCTTGACGGTTGCTTCCAGTGCCGAGAACGATCGCAACAGGTTGCGGCGAAACCGCTTGCGCGTGAGCTCGATCTTTTTGGCCAGCCGGATTTCCTCTTCCCGAGTCAGCAGCGGTATGTTGGCCATTTGCGACAGGTACATGCGAATCGGATCGCTCGACCCGTGCGGCATGCCGTCGGTGAGAACAAACGAACGGTCGCCGTCATTCGTATTGACTTCCTGCTCTGCCAATTCCCGGCGGTGGGCGTCGGGGCCGTCCACCAGCTCGATTCCCAGTCCGTCGAGTGCGGCCAGGATCGAATCAATCCGGTCGGTGCCCTCGATTTCATCGGGCAGGCAGCTGCTGACTTCCTCGTACGTGAGCTGGCCTTGGGCCTTGGCCTTGGCAATGAGTTGCTGCAAGCTCCGGTCGATATTTTGTAACATGGTTCGCTCCTCCCGCACATCCTGTGCGGCGGGTCAGAGGTGACGAATTTTCCCGGGCGAGGCACCCTGCCCTTCCGTAAGCAAGGAACGACCTGCCGGTGTGTAGTCGTAAGGCGTTAGTTGTTAGTCGTAAGTATCGGAACTTATGACTTACTACTGACAACTTGCGCCGAATTCTTCCTCCTTTCGTAATCGTTGAGATGTTTGGATTGGCCAGCGAGCCGGCGGGTTTATCCCGCCGGGACAAGCCCGGCGGCTCGCCACCGCTTTACTTCCTTTTTCTTTCAAGCAATTTGCGCTCTTCGGGGTTGCGTTCCTCTTGCAAACGTTTGATTGCTTGCAATGCAAATTCATCATCCGTACGCCCGAGAGCCAGCTCGTGTCGTTGCTCAACTCGGTCGCGACGGCGTTGATAGTCATCCAGACAATCTTGTAGCAATCGTTCGGCCTCCATCAGGGGTCTAGCGGCGCATAGATCATCCACGCCAACTAATAAGTTCTTGACGGCTAGATCATCGAATTCCGCCATTAAACGTTGGAAACTGGGGCCCTGGTCATCTTTCGCGAGCCTGAGCCACGTCTCGTAGATTTGTCGCACAATATCCGTTTGGATGACTGTAGGTTCGATGGCAGTACGAATCCGAGACAAATAGCCAGAATGTGCGATGAGCAATTCGAGCAAGAGTTTGTCGCATGCCGGTAGATCGTCAACTCGTTGCGGCTCGGCTACAGCAGCGCGAGAAGCCGCTTGTCGCCGACGACTTTCGCGCCGCAACGCGCCCAACCGGCTGCGCAGCTTTTCTTCCGGCAGATGAAACTTGCGCGCGATGCGGCTGAGCATCTGCTCTTCACGCAGCAGCGCCTGCGACGAGGCGCCGCCGCCGGCCGGCCGGATTTGGGCCAGCGTGGCGAGCATCTGCTCGGCCGCCTGCGAGGCGCGGTGCGTATCGGTGAGTGTGTCCAATCCGTTGGTCACTGCTCTGAATTTGTGTTCCAGCGGGTCGATGGCCTGGGCGACGAGCGCGCGGAACGAGTCACTTCCATGTGTAGCAATAAAATCACACGGATCGACACCTTCTGGCAAGGTCAGAATCTGAAGATTGACTTCTTTTTTTTCAAAGAGTGCCAGCAAGTTATCCAGAATCTCATTCGTGCGCCGCCTGCCCGCTTCGTCGCCGTCTAACACCAGCGTGATGCTATCAGTGTAACGGCGCAGAAGTTGCAAATGCCGCTCGCCGAGCGCTGTGCCGAGCACGGCCACGCAGTTCGCCAGGCCGTGTTGATGAGCCATCAGGCAATCCGTGTAACCTTCCATGACGATCGCGCCGCCGGCCGACTTGAAGTGGTCCCGCGCCAAGTCGAGGCCATACAGCTCGCGACTTTTCGAGAACAGCGGCGTCTCGGGAGAGTTGATATATTTCGCCGCATGGTCGTCAGCTAGCTGTGGCAGCACGCGGCCGCCGAACGCCACCGGCTGGCCGCGGGCATCGCGGATGGAAAACATCACCCGGCCGCGGAACCAATCGTAAAACCCGCCGCCCAATTCACGCCGGCGCAGCAAGCCGACGCGCTCCAGGATCGCCGGCGTCCACTCGCTGCCGCCGGCACGCTCCAGCAACCAATCCCAGCGGTCCGGCGCAAAGCCGAGATGAAAACGTCGGGCACTTTCGGGCGTGATGCCGCGCTCTGCTAGATACTGCCGGCCGGGTTCGCCCTCCGGGGCGGCAACGAGGCAGCGATGGAATTGTTCCTCGGCCCAAGCGATGACACGATAGAGCGTGCGCTTGTCGTTTTCGGGCCGGGGCGGGGGACCGCCCGGCTCGCTGCCTTGGCGCGGCGCCGGTCGCAGCGTAACTCCTGCGCGCTCCGCGAGTAGGCCCAGCGCTTCGCCGAATTCGAGGCCTTCGGCCCGCATGACGAAGCTGAAAATGTCGCCGCCAAAATCGCAGACCCAGCATTTGAACGATTGCCGGTCGGGATTCACCTGCAGGCTGGGCCGGCTGTCGTCGTGCCAGGGGCAGAGGCCGACGAAGTTGCGGCCCTGTCGGCGAAGCTGCACGTAGCCGCCCACCAGGTCGACGATGTCAATCGCCTGCCGGACCTGTTCCTTGGCGTCGAATGCCGGGCCGAAACTCACCGCTAGTCCTCCGATGACACTTGGAGCTGAAGTCGCAAGACTTCAATCTGAATCAATCAAACTGAAATCAATCAAGCCACAGAGACCACAGAGGTCACAGAGAGAAGGATTACTTGGGGATCGAGCAATCGTAACAATCAACATCTCGTCAATAGTTCCAGGGTCGAACTTTGAATTGCCCTGTCATTCAATGATTTCATCGCTTCCCTCAGTGATCTCTGTGTCCTCTGTGGCGCACGTCAAATTACTGCGATGGCCGGCGCTCCACCTCGACGTCGAGCGAAAGCTCCTCTGTACCGTCGCCGTTGTGGCGCATGAGCACGAGCTTGGCCGTCGAGCCGATTTCGGTGGCGGCGATCGCCCGGCTCAACAGCGTTGGGTCGGTCGCCGGATGATCGTTCCATTTCAAGATGACGTCACCGGGGCGCACGCCGCTGCGGCCCGCCGGCGCCTCCGTCTCGACGCTGCCCACCAACACGCCTTTGCCCAATTCAAGCTCAAACAGCTCGCGAATTTCCTCCGGCACGTCGAGCGGCTCGATTCCCAACCACGCGCGGTCGATCCGGCCCTTCGCCTTGAGCTCGTCGTACTTCTCGCGCGCCAGACTGCTGGGAATTGCGAAGCTGATTCCCTGATACGCGGTGCCGAAGATCGCCGCGTTGATGCCGACAATCTGGCCTTCAATGTTCACCAACGGCCCGCCGCTGTTGCCGGGATTCACCGCGGCGTCAGTCTGCATGTATTCCTGATAGGGGCTGGGCCTGCCGTTCAAGTATCTGCTGTGGCGCGATTTGGCGCTGACGATCCCGAACGTCAAGCTTCGCTCCAGGCCGTATGGGCTGCCCAACGCCCACACGAGATCGCCGACTTGCATCTTGTCGCTGTCGCCCCACTCAGCCGCAATCAGGTTCGGCACGTCGATCTTGAGCACCGCGATATCGGTCAATTCATCGGCGCCAACTACCGTAGCATCGGCGGTGCGGCGATCGCTAAGACGCACCTGAATCGTTCGCGCGCCCTCCACGACATGCGAGTTGGTGACGATAAAGCCGTCCTTGTCGACAATCACGCCAGAACCCTGGCTGTCCATTCCCCGGCGGCTGGGGCGGACGATGCTCACCACGCTGGGCTCCACCCGCTTGGCCACCAGCCGCGACGCCAGCTCAAGATCGTTGAGCCGCGGCTTGAGCGATTCCAACGTGCTCGTGGCCACGTCGTAGCCGGCCCGCAATTCGTTGTACGTGGCGTGATAAATGAATCGCCCCAACAGGATCGGACCGATCAGCACAAGAATGAACAGCAACAAGAGCACCCACAGCGTGCTGGAACGATGCGGCCCGGCATGGCGAGCGCCGACCGTGGGGCGCGAAGCTTCAGCGGCTTCCGGCGTTGCCGTGGCGGCATCGGCGGGCATGTCTGGATTCGCAGGTCGATCGAATACGCCGTCCATTACTACTGAAGCAAAGCGGGGCACAACGGGACACCGGCACCTGAGCGATGTCACTGTTAACGATTATAAAGCTCGACCTCAGAAAAGGCGATTGGCCGGTAAAACCGACGCAACCGGCCCAATCGATTTTCACGGGCGTTTTGCGAAGGGGCTCTGATTCAGGCAAGTTCCCGGGCCGCGCTGGCCGCAAAGTACCTTTACTTAAGCGTATTCTACCGGCGACCCGCCAGCCGACGCCTTTGACGACCAATACTCCGGACTCACCATGTACGACGAACAACCGCTCGACGACCAATCGCTGGAAAATTTCGACGCGCCTTCCTCCGTGTCGACGTTGGAACCTCCGTTTTTGGAACCGGAGACCGACACACCGGCGGAGGTTTGGCCTGGTGCGCGTTGTGAGAAGTGCGACGCCCCCCTCCAGTCCGACGTTGTCACCATTTGCCGACGCTGCGGCTGGTACGCGAGCCTGGGAATTTTCGTCGAGGTGGACCCGAATTGGGAAACCGAAACGCAAGCCGCGCAATCGAACGAGATTCCCCAGGGGAAATCTCATCTGCGCGTGTGGCTCGATTTGTTGCCGCGATGGAGCTGGGTGATCATTGCCAGCGTTCTGGCTGTGATTATTGAGAGCATCGTGGCAAGATTGGTTACGCCGTCCGGTAGCTCGCTCCGCACGGCCTGGTCGCTCAGCCAATTGGGGGCAGGCGTTCTCGCTGCCGCCGGTTGCCATGTATTCAACTTCCTCGTATTGGCCGCGGATGATGCCGATTTCGGCGTGCTGGACATCTTCCTCAAGCCGCTCAAGCTATGGATTCGGGCGGCCCATTACTTGCCGACGCGGCTGTGGGTCGCCAACGCTGCCCTTTGCGGCGTCACGGCGACCGTCATGTCGGTTATCGTGATCGGCGGCATTCCGTACGAGCGGCTATGGGATTGGGGATTTGAAGAGCCCGTCAAACAGAATCTCATGGGCGCGGTGATGGACCGCGTCAAGGAGCTCGACAGCCACAACGGCGACGACAACCTCGAGGATGCAATCGGCGACTTCGCCGGCAGCGAGAACGTCGAAGAACTCACCGACTTACCGAAGGCGCCGCCAGCGAAGCCACGCAGCAAAGCGGACTGCGTGATTCTCGGTTACGAAGTCGACCGCGACGGCCGGCTCGCGTCGTTGCTGCTGGGCACCACGCATCGCGACAAGCTGATCTACGCCGGCCGCGTCACGCCGAATCTGCCGGATGAAGAGCTGCAAACTCTGCTCCAAGCGCTCGAAGCGACCAAAAGCATGAAGGCCTTCATCCCGATGGATGCCGAGGCCACGTGGGTGCATCCCAAGTACACGTGTCGCATCACCTTCGGCAAGCGCCAGAAGGGCGGCCGACTCCAGGACCTCCAGTGGGAACGGCTGATCGGCACGATCAATTTGCAGTAGCGGATTGCAGAATCGCGAGCCGAAGGGGTTTATCCCGCCGGGACAAGTCCGTCGGCTCGCCGTGTGCCACTGCTCGCGGCGGAGGAGACATAGTCGCCACCCGCACAGCACTGCTTGCCTCACCACGCCACGTGATCGTGTCACGGCGAGCAGTGCTGAACTCAGTGGCGACCCTCGAGCGGTGCCGCAAGCAGTGGCACACTCCTGATTCCCATGCTATGCTCCGCGCATGGCGCGCGAGCCGTATAATCTCGATGAGTTGCTGGTGCCGGTCGGCATCGAGTACGCGCCGCTGCCGGCCGAAATTGGCTTGTCCCCGCCGCACTATTTTCCGCCGCCAACCGCCACCACGGCTGATGGCCTGCTCTGCGTCGGCGGCCGGCTGTCGCCCGATTGGCTGCTGGACGCCTACCGTCACGGCATTTTTCCCTGGCCGATGTGGGAAGATGAGCCGATCGCCTGGTGGTCGCCCGATCCGCGGGCGATCCTGGAGCTCGATGCCCTGCGGATTTCTCGCCGTTTGCGGCGTACGCTTCGCAGCGGCCCGTTTCACGCCACCTGCGACCGCGACTTTGAAGGAGTGATTCGCGGCTGTGCGACGGCCGGCGATCGGAGAGGCAACACCTGGCTCACGCCGGCCATGATCGACGCGTATTGCCGCATGCACGCGCTCGGCCATGCGCACAGCGTCGAGGTTTGGCGCGCTCTCCCTCTCCCTTCGGGAGAGGGCCGGGGTGAGGGTGCGTCACCCATCGGCCCTCACCCTAACCCTCTCCCAGAGGGAGAGGGAATACGATTGGTCGGTGGCACATACGGCCTCGCGATTGGTGGCCTGTTCGCCGCCGAGAGCATGTTCTACTGCGAACGCGATGCCTCGAAAGTTGCGCTTGTGCATCTGGTTGCACATCTGCGGACCCGCGGCTATCAGATCCTCGACATCCAGCAATGGACGCCGCATACCGGCCGTCTGGGTGCGGTGGAGATACCGCGCATCGAATACCTCCGCCGGATAGCCAGCGCGATCGACCTGCCCGTCACATTTGGTGAGCAGCTTGCGGGGTAGGTGTAGCCGCTTCGGTGGCGGACTGGGGCATCAATCCACGACGCAGCGCCTCGACACGCTCTGCTGTCCACCACCCGCGTAATTCGCGCACTTCTTCATCGAGGTGCACCGTTTCTTCCACGGCCAATTCGCGCAGCAGTTCTTGAACCGGCGCATTGCTCGCGTCATCCGCCCAATTTCGCAATCGGTCGCTCGCCGTGACGTAGTCCTGGATTTTGCCGAGGCGTTCCTGCAATTCTTCGACGACCGGATAATGCTCGCCCCGCAATTCCGGACCGAACGCCGGCGCAACCAACTCGATCGTGTACCGCAGTGCTTTGGTGCGGATGCGGAATTGGTGCAGAATGGTGGTGTCGGCCGTCTCATTGGGTAGTGCGGCGAAGAAGCAAGCGGACACGTCCGTAAGCTGCTTTGCGGCCCATTCGCGAAAAGTGATCGGCTGCGATCGGTGCTCCTCAGGGGAGCGGATGCCCGCCAACAGCTGGGCCGTCTTGCGGACGAACCGATCGCGCCGCCGGCAGCGCTCCGCGATGTCGATAATCGCCGCCTGCACTGCGGCGCGCCGCTCGGCGATCACCGCCAGCACTGGGCCGGCCCGCGTCCCATAATCGTGTTCCAGGCGCGTGGCCAGCACGTCGAAATCGCGTGCTTCGCCGGCCGCTCGGCGAATTTTTTTGAGCCGCTTCTTCATCCACCGCGCCGGCTTGCGTCGCAGCCAATCGCGATACAGCCGGATCGCCGCCACGGCCCGGCGGGTGCCCACGCGCAGTCGATGCACGTGCTCGGCATCCTGGCCAGCCAGATGCGCCGCCAGCGGCAGCCAGTGATTCGCAGCCGTGAGCCGCGCCTCCAGCGACCGGCGCGCGGCGTCCTCGACGCTGCCGTCTCGGCAAATTCCCTCAATCCATTTTCCGCTGGGACCCATGGTTTTACAGCGTATCCGGGATCGTGTGCCACTGCTTGCGGTAGGCCGATCGACGCCGAACGAGAGTTCGGCACTGCTCGCGGTGAAGCGATCAGGATCGTCGGCAGGCAAGCAGTGCTGATTCCATTGACATCGGCATTTCCCCCGCCGCGAGCAGTGGCACACGTGGAACCCGAAAGGCCTCGCCCGCCCATTATACGTTACGCAATCAACGGCTGCAGTACGTTGCGGCTGATCCTTAGCGCCCGCTTTCGTCCTTCAAGAGTATCCGTGAAGGCCTCGTCCTCGATTTCGATACAGACTGCCCCTTCGAAACCAATATCGGTGAGCGCGCCGATCCACTGGCCCCAATGGACGTCGCCGAAGCCCGGGATCTTGGCTAAACACCGCTGCATGGGCGGCACGAGAGTGCCCATGTCGTCCAGTGAATCGCGATCGGCCCGCATGTCCTTGGCATGCGTGTGAAAAATTCGCGGGCCGAATTCGTGGATCGGTTTGACCGGGTCCATCAACTGCATGACCATGTGCGAGGGGTCGTAATTCAATCCGAAGTTTGGCGACGGGACCACTTCGAACATCCGCCGCCAGATCGCCGGCGTGCGGGCCAGGTTCATGCCAAACGGCCAAGTGTTGGGAAACAGCATCGGACAATTCTCGATGCCGATTTTTACGCCCCGGTCTTCGGCGTAGCGCACCAGGTCCGGCCAGATGTCGGCGAAGCGCTGCATGTTTTCGTCCAACGGCAGTTTCGTATTAGCACCCACAAACGTGTTGAAGATCTCCACACCCAACAGCCGCGCAGCGTCGATCACTTTGCGTATGTGCGTGAGCGCATGGACCGCTTCCTCCGCACTGGCAGACAGGGGGTTGGCGTAGTAACCGAGTCCGGAAATCGAAATGCCATGCTTAGCACACAGCGCGCCGACGTCGTCGGCTTTGCCCTTTGAAAAATCTTCGACGCCGATATGGCGCACGCCCCCGTACCGCCGGTCCGGCCCACCCTCGGGCCAGCACATCACTTCCACGCACTGGAACCCTTCGGCGCCGGCAAAGGCCAGCACCTCGTCAAACGGTAGCGCGTCCAGGATGGCCGTTACGAAACCCAGTTTCATGGCGATGTGTCACCTTTTGCTAGGCGGACTATCGATCTGATAATATCAAATGCGAGCAACAATGCGCATCCAATCGTGACGACAGCATGGCCCCCAAAGTATGCAATAAGGCCCTGTTTCCATCCAGAGGCTCCTCCGATCATGCCTGAAAACACGCTAGCCGAATGCGCCAGAAGAAATGTGAAGATGATAAAAGGCAGCTTCACCGGCATTATGCCAATCGCCAAACCCGAGCACGCCCCAGCTATGGCTCCCCAACGACCAACGTCACTGTACAAGTGATCGTAAAGTTCGTCCGTGATGACGGTGGAGCCGATGCTATAGATATAACCCCATACAAAACATGCACCGGCATAGCCAAACCATGTGCCCATAACGCTAAACGACATGCTTAAAACAATGCGGATCGGTAACTGCTGAGTATTAAATCGCATTTTCATGTGTATCATTCGCCCGGTCTGCTACCAGCCACGAATCCCGCACGCATCCTGGGCGCGGCGGAGGACCTCGGCGGCTTTTTTGCGGGCCTTGGCGGCGCCAGCGGCGAGGATTTCGTGGATTCGTTCGGGGCGGGCGGCCAGCTCGGCGCGGCGGGCGCGGGGTTCGGCGAAGAATTTTTCGGCGGCGGCGGCCAGGGCTTTTTTCACTTCGCCGTAGCCGAAGCCGCCGCGGCGGTACAGCGCAGCCATCGCTTCACGATCCGCTTCCGGCGCCACGAGCGAAAACAAATCGTAGAGCACGTCGCCCGCCGGTTCTTTCGGCTGATCCATGGGTCGCGAGTCCGTGACGATCCGCATGATCTGCTTGCGCTGGACCTTCGCGTCCTCGAACACCGCCAGCGTGTTGTTGTAGCTCTTCGACATCTTTTCGCCGTCGGTGCCGGGCACGCGGGCCGAGGCCTCCAGGACGTACGCCTTGGGCATCACGAACACCTCGCCGAACTCGTGATTGAAGCTGCCGGCCAGACCGCGGCAGACCTCGATATGCTGCACCTGGTCCTCGCCGACCGGCACCGTGTCGCTGTCGTAGGCGAGGATGTCGGCCGCCTGCAGGACGGGGTAGGTGAACAGGCCGGCGTCGGCCGTTAGCCCCTTCGCCTTCTTGTCCTTGTACGCGTGGCACCGCTCCAACAAGCCCATGGGTGCGCCCGTCATCAGCAGCCAGCACAATTCGGTCAATTCGGGCACGTCGGACTGCACAAACAGCGTGGCCTTGTCCGGATTAAGGCCAAGCGCCAAGAGATCGATCGCGATATCGTGCGTCCACTGTCGCAGCTTTGCCGGCTCACGGACCGTCGTGAGCGCGTGCAGGTTGGCGATGAAGTAAAACGCCTGCTCGTTCTCCTGCAGCGCAATGTACTGCCGGATCGCACCGAGGTAGTTTCCCCAGTGGATCGGCCCGGTCGGTTGAATGCCGCTGAGGACGCGCATGTCGGCGGAAGACACGGAGACAAGGAGAGGGGGAGACAAGGGGACATGTTAAGTCCGCTTTGCCTCGACCTCTCCTTGTCTCCCTGTCTCCTTGTCTCCGTGTCTTGTCTGCAATGTCGGATCGGTTATCAAAGTGCCAACGACGTCCGCGACACAAGTCGCGCCGCCTGCCGCCAGCGCTCCCGGCAGCGCGTCGAGCACTTCCATCGAGGCCCTTGGATTGTAGAAGTTCACCGTGCCGAGTTGAACCGCCGTCGCGCCGGCCACCAGAAATTCCATCACGTCGTCGATCGTGGCGATGCCGCCGATGCCAATGATGGGCGTTTTCACCGCTTGGGCCGCCTGGTATACCGCACGGAGGGCGATTGGTTTGATCGCTGGTCCGCTGAGGCCGCCCATGACGTGGCCCAGCATCGGCCGCCGCCGCCGCCAGTCGATCGCTATTCCCAGGCATGTATTGATGAGCGAAATGGCGTCGGCCCCGCCCGCCGCGGCGGCACGAGCGATCACTGGAATGCTCGTCACATTCGGTGTCAGCTTGGCGACGATCGGCGTGGCGGTCGCCCTGCGGCAATCGGCGACGACACGCTCGCACATGCTCGCGTCGGTGCCAAAATCGACGCCGCCCGAAACATTGGGACACGAAATGTTGAGCTCGATCGCCGCGACGCCGCTCAAGCCGTCGAGCCGGCCCGTCATGCCGACAAATTCATCATGCGTTCGACCGGCAATGCTGACGATGATCGGCACGCCCAGACCGGCGAGATACGGCAAATGGTGCGCGACGAAGGCCTCGATTCCGTCGTTGTCCAATCCGATCGAGTTCAGCATCCCGGCCGCCGTCTCGACCGTTCGCCACGGTGCGTTGCCCGCGCGCGGCTCTTGCGTGATCGTCTTCGGCAAGATGCCGCCCAGCCGGCGGACATCCACGAGCCCCTCCATCTCGCGGGCATAGCCGAACGTGCCGGAAGCCACCAGGATCGGATTCGGCAACCGCAGCCGGCCAAGCTGGACGCTGAGATCGACCGGAGGTTGTGGCTGCTGCGTCACGTGAGCGGGAATCGGGAGTTGGAGGAATGCAAATTGCGAATTGCCCACTGCAAATTTTCAATGGGTAACTGGCCAATTGCAATCCCCTTTGCGGCTCTCGATTCGTATCTTAGATCAGTCCGCCGTGGGTGCGCATCGGTTTCATGTGGCTGGGCTGATCAAGGAACCAGATTCGCTCCCACTCGTCCAGTAACGCGCGCAGATCCTCGGACGTAAAGATCAACTCCCGCGCACGCCGGGCTGGATCGGCTGAATACATCGGGATCAGGCAGCCCGCGCTCACGGCCAACCAGCCGCTGGTGATGATCGCCAAGATTATGCTACGCATCCTCTCCTCCCTGATCGTGTCGTTGCCGCATCCAGCGCGCACGGGTGACGTACCTGGCGCGCAAAGTTTGATTAATGCTCATTCGACCGGCTCTCGGAGCGCGGTCCGGTTGTGTCGGGCTGAAAAGCCAGACATAGTTTGTCAATAAGCGGGAAGCGTGCGTCGCAAGCTGGGTGCAGTGCGGGCAAACGCTGCGACAAAACGATAAGCCAATGGGAAAAGCGGCGCGGAAGATAGTGATTTCTGGTAATCGCGCCGAGGCCAACCTGAATCGGCTCCCGCGGCGGCGGGTTTTGCTTGCCAGCAAAGAGCGAGTCGCGCCAAGCGGTGAACGAGCAGCGCTAAAGCGTTGGCGGCGAAGGAGTTTCAGCTTCCGGCGAGCCGTTGGGCTGGGCGAAGCCAGCCTGTTCGGCCGCGCGGCGCTCCATTTCGCGGACCCGTTCCTCCATCTCTTTGCCCGGCTTGAACGTGACCACAAACTTCTCCGGCACGAACACCTTATCGCCGGTCCGTGGATTGCGTGCCTTACGTGCGGCTCGGCGCTTGACCTCGAAAACGCCAAAGTTTCGCAGCTCGATGCGGTGGTCCTCGACCAGCGTCTCGACAATGGCGTCGAACGTCTTTTGAACGATTTCTTTGGTCTTGAGCTGCGTGAGCCCAATCTCCTCGGAAATGGTCTTCACGATTTCTTTCTTGGTCACGATTCGACTCCCCTCTACCACGAACGAGATTGACGGAAGCGGCACTTAAACAGGGCCGCCTCTCATGCCCCAAGTGTAATTGTGGCAAGCATTAGTGTCAAGATTGTGGGAATCCCCGATAAATGACTTATGTCCGCAGCTCAGGCTGGTGCGCTAGACCGCTGGCATTCAGCAATCGCGCTTCGATTTCCTGCTAAACGTCAATTGTCAAAGAACTTAGCGTCGGCCCTATTGCTCGTGCCGTCGGCCGCGTGCCGCCTGACGCCCACAAACCCTTGCAAAACAAAGGGTTAGCGTCCGTGGCGGGAGCGCCAAGCCGGAACGAGTGTGGCTCATCGCACCTACCATCGTCGCCGCAGGCGTCAAACTTGAACTAATCGCTACAGATTCAACTGCTATCCACGCTGCACAGCCACCCGGTCTAAATGCGAATCACAGCCGCTTGCTGCTCGATCGCTTCGAGCTGATAGAGCCGGCCGGTCCCACTGCCAGGGCACACGCGACATGTTTCCGCCCATGCCTCGGGCGTGCGAATGTTCGAGTCCCAGAACGGCCAAGTGCGACATTGCCGCGGCCTCACCGGGTACACGCGGCACTTGCGCGTCTGGCCATCGAAGAAAACGCAATCGCCATTGGGAAATTCGATGAGGCTTTTCCGCACGCCAATTTGACGCACGTAGCGCGATTCGAATTCGCCAATATCGATGCCAACATGAGCCGCCAGCGCGGCAATTTCTTCCTTGTTGACCCAGACATACCCCGGCGCGCCCGTGCAGCAGTCGCCGCAGCCGGTGCACTGAAACCGCAGTCCATCCTTGTACCAGGTCTGCTCCGTTGACATAAGGATTTTTTACCACTGAGAACACGAAGGAGACCACGGATAGCACTGATGGGCACGGATGTTGTTTATTATCCGAGCTATCCGCGTAATCCGTGGTTAAACAATGTATTGTTAAGACAGCACGCGTTTGTGGTTAATTCTAAATCCGCTGCGGCGCTGTTGCTGTGACTTCGCGGAGCGTGACGATCACCGCATCAATTTCTTCGAGCGACGTCGAGTATCCAGGGCTGAGGCGCAGCGTGCCGCCGCCGGCGGTGGTGCCAAGCGCCTCGTGCATGCGGGGCGCGCAGTGGAGGCCCGCGCGGCACTGAATGCGGTGTGCCGACTCGAGGACGGCCGCCAGCTCCTGCGGGTCGTAGCCCTCGACCGTGATGCTGACGACGCTCGTGCGGCTGTCCGGAGTTTGCGGTCCGTGCACCGTGAGCCCCTCAATGCCGCGCAACCCCTCGAGCAGCCGCGCGGCGAGCCGAGAATGATGCGCGTGAACCGCTGCAATGGTTTGCGCACGAAGGAATTCAACGGCCGCCCCCAGGCCGGCCAGCCCGAGCAGATTGTGATTGCCGGGCTCATACTTGTCCGGCAAGTCGTCGGGCTGGCGATCTTCCTCGCTTCGCGTGCCGGTCCCGCCACAGCGGAGCGGCTGCAGCTCGCGCTCGACGCCGGGTCGAATGTAAAGCACGCCCGTCCCCAGCGGACCCAGCAAGCCCTTATGGCCGGGCGCCGCGAGCAAATCCACTTCCAGCCCGCTCACGTCGATCGGCAAGTGCCCTAACGATTGGGCCGCATCGACAAGAAACAGTGCCGGGCTCTCCCGCACGATCTGCCCGATCTCGTCGATGGGCTGAATCGCGCCCGTGACGTTCGACGCGTGAACGACGGCCACTAGCCGCGTGTTGGGGCGGAGGGCCGCGCGGATGTCATCGGGCGAGACAAAACCATCGCCATCGCATGCCACATAGCTCGCATCGACGTCCAAACTCTCCCGCAGCGCCCGCAATGGGCGAAGCACGGAGTTGTGATCGCAAACCGTCGTCACCACATGATCGCCCGCCCGCACCAGGCCGCGAATCGCGAGATTCAGCACGTCGGTGCCATTGCAGCCAAAGACAACGTGCGACGCCTCGCGGGCGCCAATCAACTGGGCCACGCCGCGGCGGGCCCGCTCGACGATGCGATTGGCCTCGAGCGCCTCGCGGTAACCGCTCCGCCCGTTGGGAGCGCCGATCTCGCGCTGGTAGCGATCGACCGCCTCGTAGACGGCTTCCGGCTTGGGCCAGCTCGTGGCGGCGTTATCGAGATAGATGCGGTGATTGGATTGCATACGGGTTACATTATAGGCGATACGGTGTGACGAAGGAGTGGGGAGTGGGGAGTGGGGAATGGGGAATGGGGAATGGGGAAGGGGGAATGGGGTATGGGGAATGGGGAGTGCCGGAGCGG
>JBBDWY010000036.1:0-162314 GCA_040902605.1 Pirellulales bacterium
ATACAACATGGGCTATTCCACCAACCCCAGTTTCTAGGTGTGACAAAGAACTAGTCTGATGTAACGAACAAGCCGTTAGCTATTAGCTGTCAGCTTTTAGCCAGACATTGGGTTGAGAGTTAAGGGCCGGAAACCCTTCACCTAGCCTCTCCCCATCGGGGGGAGAGAGATCGTTCAATCCCTGCCCCCTCCCCCCTGCCCCCTGCATCCTGCCCCCTGCATCCTGCATCCTGCATCCTCGCCAAAAACAAACCTCGGCCGGCGAGCCGAAGCCCGCCGACCGAGGCCAATGTTTTCCCGAAAGCTAACAGCTAATAGCTAATAGCCGGAGCCGCAGGCTCCTAATACCGACACTCCGCACCGACTTGCACGCCGTGCACGATGATCGAGTTATCCGAGTCGATGATCGCCACGAACTCCTTGTTCGTGAAGTCGTCCGGGATCTGGTCGGTCGACGTGGCGATGCCGGCCACGGCGATCGCGCGGTAGGCCGCGACGGCTCGCCAATGGCAGCTGATGTCGTACGAGCCGCCGAGGCGCATTTCGCCGAGGAACGAGATGTCGTCCTTGTCGCTTTCGACATAGAACTCCGTGCCGTCGCCCGCGAACCGCACCACGCCGTCGCCGCCGCCCGACATCCACTGCCTATGATTGATGTGGTTGTTGAACACGCCGAACGTCGAGTTGCAGAAGAAGTTCCACTTGCAGGCGTAGCAGTAGTTCATCGTCCAGCCGACCTGCGGGCCGACGAGGTGGTTGTCCACCTGCACGTCGTAATACAGCTCGTTGCTTTCGTCGTCGTAGAAGCCATCATGATTCGCCTTGTCCGGCGAACCGCCCACCCACTCGGTGAACTCGTTGGCATACATGAAGTCGTCATCCACGCGGAAGTACCGCACGCCGCACGAGCCGTACATCGAGAACGTCGACGGGGCGCACGCGGGCTCGCAGCCGCCGGCCGCGCCGTATTCGCCGTTGCAGCCCGTGTCGCAGCCCGTGTTGCAGCCGCCGCACGCCATTTCGCACACCGGGAAGCGGATGATGTTGAGCTCCAGGTTCTGAGCCCTGAAGTTGGTCCGCACGCGCTGGGCGAGCACGGTGAGGTATCCGTCGGCCCGCGGGGGCGGGTCGATGACGTCTGGATCCGGGATCGGCAGCGCGTAGCCGTAGTAACCGTTCACCGGTAGATAGCCGCCCGCACCCGCGCCGTCGCGGTCGTACTCGAGGCCGACAAAGTTCTTCATGCCGTAGATCCGCCGCCCGTCGACCGGAAATTCATCGACGAACGTGTATATCTCGGCATCATCATCGAGCCCCCACCACGCCGCTTCCCACGCGTACACATCCACCGCGCACGGCTGGCAGGTATTGCAACTGTTGCAGCTGCCGGTGCCGTAGTCGCCGTATCCGTTGCAGCCCGTGTTGCACGTGTCGCACGGTTCGCTGATCGTGAACGTGCTGCCGAAGCGGACCTCCGCGCCCGCGCGGAAGTCGTGGTCGGTTTGATGCGTCGAGACGACGGTCGTCGTCGCCGGCGGATAGTACGGCTCGACCACCGTCGCGTGATCGACCTCGACCGTCAGCTTCACGGGCGACGAGTTGTCGCGCTCCATGAAGAGGAAATACACGCCGCCGAACCACTGCGAGTCGTGGCACGGGTTGTCGAAGTAGCTGTTCACGCCGTAATCGACGTAGCCGTTGTTACAGCCGGTCGTGGCCGGATATTGGCCGTTCGCCGGGTAGCCGTTGTGGCCGTTCGTGTAGCCGTTGTATCCGTTCTGATATTCAGCGGGCATCGGCTGGCCGTTCTGCATTTCGGCACCGTTCGGTACACCGTTGGCTGACGGACCGTTCGGAGGCGTGGGAATCGGCTCGCCGTCCGCCGGAGTTGGCCCGTTCGGCTGTCGCGCGATGGCAGGGTACGGTTGATACGCTGCCGGATTCGGAGCGACCGCTTGCTGGGCCTGCGCCGGCACGTAAGGCGCGGTCGGCACGTAAGGCGCTGTAGGCACATACGGCGCCGCGGTTTGCGGATACTGCCCGGTGGCTGGCGCGTACGGCGCAACGACCGGCGCTTGCTGCGGCACCATCGCCGCTTGCGCCGCCTGTTGCCAGGCCGCGCTGTAAGGCGTTTGCGCCGACTGTTGCCAAGCCGCGGCGTATGGCGATTGCGCCGCGGCGTAAGGCGATTGCGCCGCCGCCGTCGCCTGCGCGGTCGGTTGCTGCGCGGCGGGCTGTTTCGGGATTGGCCGATACGGCGCGTACTGTGCCTCGGCCGGCTGCGCTGCGGCGCCGGCCACGATCGCCGCTGTCGCGGTCACACGAACCCAAGCCAGATGAATCTTCATCTGTAATGTCTCCTTCCCTGAAGTTCCCTGTCAGCGGCCAGGTGGCATGCTTCGTCTCCGCGAAGCCTGTCGCCACCGGTGCGTTTTCGTTGAGGCACGGCTGCCGTGGGAGTGGCCCGCACAGCAACCCAATGACGTGGCCTTTATCCGCCAAGGCGCGACAAACCGCACAATTGGAAACTGTGTCGTTGGCGGTTCAATCGTCGCCGGCGGTTTAGCCCCTCGTCTTTTCCAATCGACGCAGGGGTGGTCGTAGTCCGCAGAATCAGTACAACAGTTCTCAACTTTTCGCCCTGGCGCGCGTTGCAACCGTCGCCACAGCCACGCATTGCCCCGCTTCCCACCACAGCCCAACCAGAAAAGTTTGCCCGGACGGCAGGGTTCAGGGTTCAGCGTTCAGGGTTCAGCGAATTGATCCCTCTCCCGCCAGGAGAGGTTAGGTGAGGGTTCGGAGCCCTCTCCCCTCGATGGGGAGAGGTTAGGAGAGGGGTGTTTTCTTAGCTGACGGCTGACGGCTAACAGCTAACAGCTTTTCGCGCGAGCGGCTAAGTGAGGGGTGCGTTTGTCCCTCGCCCCCTCACGCGCATAAAAAAGGCCGCCCTGCCGAGGCATTGCGGCCGGTCGCTCCGTAGAGCGTTGGATCGCGAATGTTTCTTCTTGTTACGAAAAGACCCGCAGACAGAGATTGGTTACACTGGCCAAATTATGGGCCGGCTCCCGGCGAATGTCAATCCTTTTGCCGGTCAGGTGCGGAGAAATTCCTCAACGTCAATTTCCGCTTCCCGTAGGATTCCGCGTAATGTTCCTTCGCGCATTTCTCGACGGTGATGAGGGACGGTAGTCCGGCGACCTGTCTGCGGATTGTGCCAGATTTCGTGGCTGCCGCGCGCCTGTCGATCGAAATGAAAACCGAGCTTCCGCAGTTTGCGAGTGACTTCGTTGTATTTGAAGCCCGCCAGCCGGCCCATTATCCGATACCCACCGGAATCGTAAACTCAAACGGTTTGGAGTCGTCGAAACTCGTCAGGGCGGGCGGCAACGGATCGCCGTGCTCGATACACGACTCGGCAATCTTACGTGCGACGTCTCGCGCAATTTCCGCCACTTCGACCAGACTGCGACCCTCGACCACCAGGCCCGGCACATCGGGACTGGTAGCCACATAGCCGCCTTCCTCCAGCGGTTCAACATGCAGCCGAATTGCCGCTTCGCTCATAAAGTCATCGTAGCAGGGAAAGCATCGCCGCGGTACGGGCGCCAAAACAGACTGCAACGGCTCGCCCGACCGGCTGAATGAGCGATTTGAGGGCCTGGCTGACGACTCCCTTCTTTTACCAGATATCGTACAGATTTCTAGATCCGACTTTTGGCCACCCATTTCATTTCTCTGGGCGCATCCGGTTTACGCGCAGAAATTCGTCAGGATCCGTGAACGCCGTGAAGAACAACGGCTTCCCAGAAAACGCCAATGGTGAAACCGGTCCCACCGCCATGAATGGAAACTCCTGAAGATCGCGGCGCGGGAAGCTCTGCGGATCGCGGAATGATTGGTAGAGCTGCATTGAGCGCTCGTCGCCTCCCGCGAATTCCTTGAGTCGTCGGAATTCGTCGCCCATCGCAAGTCCAAAGCCGAAAAACAAAATGCGACACTGGTCGAGTATCGATCTATGCAGACTCGACATGCTCTGGCTGACGAACATCCATCCGAGACCGTATTTTCGGGTCGTCCTAACCCCATCGATAAGTTTTTTGCGGAGCGAAGCCCGATCTGTTTCTTCGTCCATGTACTCGGATCCCGCCAGACGGTGGGCTTCATCGAGGACTACGAGCGCGTTTAGCGGCTTATCGCCAAAAAGTTCTTCAGCCTTCCTAATGAGCGCATCCGCGATTCGGTCAATCAGAAGAGCCTGAACCTGTTCGCTCCAGAATGTCTGCCTATCCTGAGCTGTAAGGCCCGCACCAGACAGGTCCAATATCACAATTTGACGGTCCCCGCTTCTCAGGCATCGTTCAACGATCTGTTCGATAGTGGGCCGATCCTTCGCGCTCGAGTCCTTGTCTTTGAAAAGTTTGGTCACTGGTAACCATGCGGACTCATACAGCGGACTGGTCACCGACTCGTCTTGCACCATTTCCGAGAATCTCTCCCGTCCTTCTTTACCTGAATAGACTTGTTTCAATGACTTCTCGTCGGCCAATAATTTCAATGCACGATCAAAGGACTGTCTTTCGTGCAACGAAACAAGAGTAACTTTCGCCTGCTGCAACCTCTCAGCCAATACGTCAGCTGCATTTCGAACCCACTCCGTCGACCGAATTGACAATCGTCGAAAAAACTGCGTTCGACTCATTAGATCAACGAAAAGGTTCCACCGGTCAAGCCTGATCGTCGGCACCTGCACGCAATACACTTCCCGCTCCAGCGCTTGGCAGACTTTCTTGTAATCCAGGGAATACCGCGCGGTCTGTTCTCCCCTGCTAAACTCGCGGGCAAATTCTCCTTGCGGATCTATCACTAACAGTCCCATTTGGTTATCGCCTTTGTGTCTTGCATACGCGAGTAAGAGATTCTTTGCCAAAACGGATTTACCCGATCCAGTCTTGCCGAAAATTGCCAAATGGTATGCCTCGCCGGCGCCACCTGGTCCACTGCCGAAGTGTTTGAACCACATCGGGTAGAGGACATCATTGGCGTAGGCTCTTCCAAGATAGAAAATCTCTGACTGGTAGACCGACAAGAGTTTGTCCAACAATGGCTGATCAACGCGAAATACCCGCGTGCCCGTTGGCGGAACCAACCCGAGCACTTCTGGCTCATATCCGTCACTACCCTCGCGAAACGTTGCTCCGACGACGAGATCCGCCACGCGGGTGTCCTGTCGGTTCGTGATTGGCGGGATCTCGCCGGTCCGCTTGATCAGATTGCGGAAAACGGAGTCCTCGTGCCACCGATTCCGCAGTTCGATGCCGACGACCTGCCCCACCGAAATTATCGGGGTTCCATTTTGGCTTGCGCGAAACGCAGTCAGCGCGCCTACCATGCGCTCCTCAGTCGCTTCTAGCAAGAGATCGAGTGTGAGTTCCGTGTTCGACGACGGACTTCCGATTACGGCTACGTCCTGATTCCGATCGGTAGACATTTTTACCCTCCACGTCCACCTTCCGTGCGATAGTTTTGCAGGCACAGCAGAGTTGTTTCAATGTCGGCCGTGTTGCCAGCGACGTGCTGAGCCACGGTTTGTTCGATGACATTCACCCCAGCTCCCAGACTCTTCACCATTCGATCCGCGAGGAAAAGCGGATACGGTTCGATAACCGCAGGGTTGAAGAGTTGTCTTTCGATGCCGTGCAGAACCATTGCCAAACGCGGTAATCCAGACGCGATTGGTTTAGGCACTTCGAGGCGAATGGCGGGAGCCCAAGCAAAGGGGCGGAAGAAGATGACGCGCATGTCAGCGAGGTGGCGATTGATCAAGTCTTGCGTCTGCTGAGGGCAGCTTGCCCTTGGCAGGTGATATTCTTGATCCTCGTCTCCAAAATGGTATATCGGGACTGGCGTGGTGTATTCTCCCGGGCAAAGAATGAGAGTCGCTAATGTCTTGCCATCGGTCTCGGGTATTCGAATTTCCTTCAAGAGACTGGACAGTTCATTTCGGCCGGAGTACTTCGGAACAGCGACAGTTCGGTCGCTGGCTAACAGCGCAACAAATCGCTCCAGGATACTCTCGTCTTGCCATCGTCGCTGGAATTCGCTGCGAAGCAATTGCGGAGCTTCGTTAACGCTTGTCAACCCTTGATTGAGGTAGATGAGCAAAATGATAAATGAACCGTCTAGCAAGACCAAATCATGAGGCGCGCGCGCAGCAAGATCAAGTTCCATCGATATCATCAAGCCACGCAGCGTATTCGTGACGTTCTTGCTGTGCTCAAGACATTCGACCCACATGCGATGATGGGGTTTTTCCCAATGACGAGTAGCTTCCTTCGAGGTGCCCTCGACCGCAACAGATGCAGATGCGCATAAGTCCACGGAGGTGAGACGATGAATTTGATATGAACCATCGATGCCGACCACAGATGGCTCACGCGGCACGTCGAGTTCCGCTTTACGTCGTATCAAATCGCGTCGTTCCGCCTCATTACGCAGGGCGGTTTTTGCGTTCCGTAAACCTTGTAGATTCTTATGTACCCCTTCGGCCACAGGGACCGCCTTTGCCAGAAGGTCTTGCACGAGGGCGTCAGGCAGGTCGGCAAATGCTTCCATCGTCGGCGGCCTCATCGTGACTTTCTTCCATGTTTCTTCCAGAGACGAAACGATTCTCCTGAGTAATCCAAGTATTCGTGATTTCGTTCTGCGCGTGGCAGCACCCACCGAGTTAGGGAATAATCCGCTAGTGCAGCCGCGGATTGGTGGTACCATCGAAGCCGATTGCATTCATCTCGCAAGAATTCACAACTGTTTTTCGCCAATGGCATCACAAACAATTCTCGACGGACGCCATGATTCATCCATTGGCCCGAAAGACCTACACTTGCCAATACCCGTCGAATTACTTCTCGGCGGTTGCGAAAGCCCGTTCCCCACGATTCGTGCTTCGCAGTTTGATCGCAAAAACTCTCAGCGTATTCTCGGATTTTTGAGTACGCTCCATTGGCGAATTGGAATTCGCCCCAACCGCCAGTGAAACCTATTGGGAGCATTAGTCGCCGGTTCTGGTAACGCACGCGATTATAAACCGATGATCGCCCCAGTGCCGAACTCGTCACGATCAAAGCTAACCTTCCGTCGGCCGCCTTTCGTTTGATTAGCGATATACCCTGGCCATATTTCCTTCGGAATGCGTGTCGCACTTCGTCACTAGCGCAGAGCGTTGCTACTAACTTGCCGCCAAGTAAATGGGAATACGGCGGCACGGCTCCAAGGATGAACGCTTCCATAACATTCCGCAATCGCTTTTTCCGGTTGCGAAGATCCCAACCGATCCACGAGTCCCGAGCACCGACGCTGAAAACGGGATCGCACAATCCAAACAGCCCGATCAGTTTGCCGTTCTGCGCATCCTCGACCAGAAACCGTAGTCGCCGTCCATAGCCGGACGATGTTGGAACGCTCCAGTGGAGACATGCGTAGCGAAATAACAACTCGTTGTCCGTTCTGGGCAATACTTCGATCAAGCGCGGCGCAATTCGATTTGGGTCAATATCCGTACCTGATGCGATGCGATCTAGAAGCTGATCTTCGAATCGAGAAAGCCGCGATTCCGCATCTTCGACGCGGTGCTGAACGGCAATGCGGTGGAGACTTCGTATTTTCTCTTTGCTGATTCTTGAAGGAAGCAAGATTCGATCGTCACGAATGCGAAAGCCTTGCTTCTGCAAGGATGCTTCGATCACCTTGCGAAGTCGCCCTTTTAGCTGCGGTGATGGCTTAGGCATTTCGAAACACCCTTGTGAAATGTTCTCTCCAACCGCACGGCCATCGTATTCTAATGGGCGGTACTAGCTTTTGCGATACGCTTGGAGCAGTCCTGCGGTCGCTCTCGCTGGACTTCTAAAATCCGTCCGCAATGTGGTAGCCGTCAGCCGTCCGCGATCAGCAAGGAAGAACCATCACCTAACCTCTCCCTACGAGGAGTGGGATAAGCGGGAGACGTTTACTTTCGCGAAGTTGACGGCTTGATCCGCTTCAGCGAGCGGGAGACGTCTTGGCGGCCGCTTTCTTGCTGGCGGCGACGCAAGTCGGCCAGCATCGCGCGCACATCGCCGGCAAATTGCTCGGCGTAGGCTTCCCGCGCGCGGCGGATTTCGGCGAGTATGGGGTCCGGCTTCATTGGACGCAGGCCGCTCAGGCGGTCTTGACGAGCGGCCGGACGGCCAACACTTCGTCGGCGTTGAGCGGGGCGACGTCGGCGGCAGTCACCACTACGACTTCCAGCGACTCGCCAAGCGCGTTCGTCACTTCGAGAACGAGGCCTTCCGGACCTCCGTCGGGATGCGGCACTGTGTCCACGATGGTCGCCACATCGCCGCGCTTGAGGCCGTGCTCGTCCAGGTCGCGAGCCAAGGCCACACGTTCATACAAGCCCGGTCTGTTCACAGCCTCACCTGCGCGGCTTGAGGGTGACGAAATGAAAAGTGCCATCCAACTTCCATGGTAACCAGATGAGCACAACCTGGAGAGAGCGGCCGTTAGGCCCCTCCAAGTCTGCCTCGACCCGAAAGAACGTGCCGTAGTCGTTGGTTCCATCCTCGACCGCGTCGAACGTGGCAGCCGCCCGGCGTATCGCCTCCTCCAGGCTGCCAGGGTCATTCAAGGAAAACCCCGCTTGGGCGAGAAACTGCGATTTGTCGTCCCACGGACGCGAAACGAGCAAGTAGCGCGTCAGCTTTTCGGGCGGGGTGAGGGAGAGGGATCAAGGCGCCCCTCCCTGCTCCCCGCTCCGTGCTCCCAACAAAAAGCGGCGGCCGGAGCTTACCGGGGGCTCTTGCTCCGGCCACCGCGGTGAGTCGGCGCGGATGGCTAATAGCTAACAGCTAATAGCTAATAGCTTTCACTCGCGACGAGTTGATTTTAGAACTTGTAGCTGGGTCCGTGATACCGGGCGTTTCGCGAGGCCGGCCTCGAAGTGGCCAGCTACAAGTTTGGGGGTTTACGTTTCATAATCTGGGGCGTTGCCCCAGCCACCCTCTGATCTGGGGCGTCGGGGTGGGCACCCGGCACACGGTCTTGCCGGGTGCCGGGTCGGCCCCAGGCACCCGAACGGAACCAATCCGATCACGGAGTGATCGGGCCACACTGTCAGCGGGTATCCTGGATCTCGCTGCCGGTGCGGGTTCGCTCTTCGCCGATCTCGCCGCCGGGGCTGTCCTTCTCGCCCTGGTCATACTCGCCCTGGTCACGCTGGCCGCTTTCGGACTGGCGTGACTGGCTGCCTTGGCCAATGCCGAACTGGTCCTGGTCGCGTTGGCTGTCGAGCTGGCCGCCCTGCTCGGTGCCGGGCTGGCGCGACTGTCGGCCACGCTCGCCCTGCGGTTGGCCGCGTTGGCTGTCGAACTGGCGGGTACGCTGTTCGTCCTGCCACCGTCCGGTCCCGCCCGGTTCGCCTGGGCCGCGTTGATACTCTTCGTATTGGGCCGTGGTTTCACGATCCCAGCGGTCGGACTGCTGGCGCAGGTCGCGGAGGGCGTAGCGGATCTCTTCGATGTCGCGGCTCAGCCGGTTGACTTGCCGCTCGATCTGGCTGAGCTGCCGTTCGACGCCGCCGCGCATCCGGCCTTGCTCGCGTTCCTCGTAGCCGGTTTGCCGTTCGTCGCGGCTACCTTGCCAGGGCCAACCGCCGCTGCCGCCGCGCATCGCGAGGGCTTGTTGGCGGGACTTCAGCTCGCCGCGGACGGCCTGCTCCTGGTTGTCGCGCGTGATTTGGAGCTCGACCTCATCGCCCGGATTCATGTTGCGGATCTGGGAGATGAATTCTTGCTCCGACTGTACTTGCTGGCCGTTGAGCTGCGTGATGCGATCGCCGCGCTCGAGGCCCATCTCCTCGGCCGGGCTGTCGCGGTGCACGCGGAGGACGAGGATCGCGCCCGCATCATCGCGCACCACCGCGACGCCGAGGCCGGCTTCTTGATCGCTGGATCGCCCGGACTGCTGCGAGTCGCGGCTCCACTGCTGATCGCGACTGTACCGCTGCTGGTCGCGCTGGCGGGCCTGCTGGTCTCGCTGGCGCTGCGGAGCGCTCTGCTGCTGTTGCCGCCCGCGTTGCTGATCCTGTTGAGCGCGTTGTTGATCTTGTTGACTGCGCTGCTGGTCCTGCTGGGCCTGTTGTTGGTCTTGTTGCGACTGTTGCTGTTCTTGCCGAGCGCGCTGCTGCTGCTCGTCCGATTGCGAATCGTCGTCGGTGGACTGCCGCTGGGCTTCGTATTGTTGACCCTGTTGTTGTTCTTCGCCCTGTTGTTGTTCTTCGCCCTGTTGTTGTTCTTCGCCTTGTTGTTGTTGTTCGCCTTGTTGCTGTTCGTCGCCTTGTTGCTGTTGGGCGAAGGCGCCGGCGGCGGCCACGGCGACCGCCAGGCAAGCGAGGCCGCTTGCCCAGGCATAAGTTTTTGTAATCTTCAACATGCTCTTGTCTCCTTTCATGCATAGAGTGGCAGGGCCGGGCCACATGCCGGCTTAAAAATGCGGGCGAGAAGCAGTGCCAAGCGAGCAAACGATATGCCACGGGTCGAGCGCGTCGGAGGGTGGAAGGATAAGAAGGTGAAAACGCAAAAGGCAGGCGGCGACAGAGTGACCGCCAGCGTCCGCCGCCAGACGTGCGCTGCTAGCATGTCGCGGCGCGAGCACTGTGGTTTGCGCTTTCGACGTCCACAGCGGATGCAAGCCGGTCGATGCGGCACATTGACGATCAGGCCAACGTCAGTCGACTTGGCAAATTGGGCGAACTCGGCACGAGATGGAACATCAGCAGACCAGACCAGTCTCGGCGCAACAACGTGCGCATGAGGCGACACTGATGCAGCGGAAGGTGCTAGGCTGCCGAGATTGCGGCGGTTTCCAGCAGGGCGCGGCCGGCGTAGTACGCGAGCACTTCGCCGCCGAGGGCGCGGTAGTCTTCGGCGCCGGGCGAGTTCGGCGCGTACTGGAAGATCGACTGGCCGAAGCTCGGTGCCTCGGCGAGGCGGATGTTGCGGCGGATGCGGGTCTCGAACAGTCGGACGGCACTCCACGCGCGTGCGCCCTTGCGGGCGTCGTGGAAGAATTGCTCGACGTCGTGGCTCACCTCGGCGGCCAGCTTCGTGCCCGATTCGTAGAGGCAGAGCACGACGCCGGCGAGCTGCAGGCGGTCGTTGAGGCGCTCGTTGACGAGGCTGATGGTTTTTAGGAGTTTCGACAGACCGTGCAGGGCAAGAAAGTGTGGCTGGAGCGGGAGGAAGACATCATCGACAGCCGCGAGCGCGTTGATCGTGAGGATGCCGAGCGACGGCGGGCAATCGATGAGAACGTAATCGAACTGGTCGGCCGCTTCGACGAGCTTGTCGCGGAGGATGACTTCCCGACCGACGACGCCGGCAAGCTCGACTTCGGCGGCGGCGAGGTCGATGTGCGAGGCGGCGACGGAGAGGTTTTCGAGACCCGGGGCCGGGGGCGGGGACGACCCGGCTCGCTGTGTGGAGGACGAGCCGGGGCGTTGCCAGAGCTCGGCGAGGCGGGTGTCGCCGGTGAGCAGGTCGTACAAGGTCGGCACGTTGGCTCGCGGATCGAGACCGAGGTGGAGCGAGGCATGCGCTTGGGGGTCGATGTCGATCAGGCCGACGCGCTGGCCCGCGCGGGCAAGCGCGGCACTGACGTTGACGGCGGTGGTGGTTTTGCCGACGCCGCCCTTCTGGTTGATGATGGCGATGCTGCGCATGTCGGGAACTGGGGACTGGGGATTGGGGCAGGAATGGGTGGCGGATTATAGGGAAGCGGCCGGTTGCGTCCAGATGGCAGTGCGGCGGTTGCTGGCGTTGCTAGCGCGCGGCTTCTTCAGCGGGCACGAGTTCGCCCAGCATTTTGGCCAGTCCGGCGGAGATTGGCTCGCACGACAAAGTTTGGCGGTGCACCGGGCTGCTCACGTACTTCCAATCGCGCGAGAACCACAGGAACACGGCTTCGTTCGATCGCGCATCGCGAAACAGCAGCAGCCAGTGCCAGGTGTCGCGTGGAGTGGTCGGTCGGGGCGGCCAAGCGAAACTGCGGTCTTCCAATAGGGCGTTGCGCAAGTGGGTCAAGCCGGGGGCATGCGAAATATCGCTACCATCGGCGCTATCGAGGAAGCCGCCGGTACCGCTGGCTGGAGATGCGACGGGCGGAATCGATTGATTGAGCTCGACGGTGGGCGCGTCGCGGATGAGACGAGCCGTCTCGGGCCCCCAGAACTCTAACGCTCGATGCGTGGCGGCGTAGCGGAACCACCAGCTCGCTGCCGCCGCGGCGAGGGCGATTGATACGATGCCGATGATCACCAGTCTGCCAGACATTCAATACGAATAGCTGCCGTCGATGTCGACCGTCTTTTGGCCACGCCGACGCTTCAGTATACTAGCGTAACAACCACGCGGGTAAGCAGCGCACTCACTCACCAGTCACCTACTCAGCACAAAATCATCGAGCATGGCCGATAAATTTGATCCTTACCGTGAAGTGCTCGTTGTCGAAGTGGAGACCGATTGGCCGGACGAGTACGACGACTGGGAGCCGAGCGAGCGAGCACGGGTGGAGCGGCTGCTGCACCAAAGCCCCGATCAGGCGGCGCATTTGGAATACGTGCGGACGCACACGGGCTTCTGCCGGCGGATTGTGGTCACGCCGGAGGATATTCAGCGGGTGACGGCGTGACAAAGTCGGGAGCTTAGTGTCGAGAGTCGGGAGCCAGAGCTTTTCATGCCGACCGTCCACGTCAATCTCGGGCCGCGAAGCTACGACATTGAGATCGGCAGCGGGAACCTGGGCGGTGCGGCGCGGCTTTGTGACGCGGAACCAGACGACGCGCACGCGGTCATCATCACCGACACGAACGTGGATGAACTTTACAGCGAAGCCGTGGCCGAGCCGCTGCAGGAAGCGGGGGCTCAGGTGGACATCCTGAGTGTTGAGCCGGGGGAGCAGAGCAAGTCGCCGGAAGTGGCCGAGGAGCTGTGGGAACAATTGCTCGACCAGGGAGCGGACCGCCAAACGGTGGTGGTGGCGTTGGGCGGCGGCGTGGTGGGCGATCTGGCCGGGTTCGTCGCCGCCACGTTCGGCCGCGGGCTGCGCTTCGTGCAGATTCCCACGACGCTGCTCGCACAAGTCGACAGCTCGGTGGGCGGCAAGGTGGGCATCAACTTGCCCGGCGGGAAGAATATGGTCGGCGCGTTCTGGCAGCCGCGCGGCGTATTGATCGACGTGGATGTCCTAGGCACGCTGCCGGAGCGCGAGTATCGCGCAGGGCTGGCGGAAGTGGTTAAATACGGCGTGATTCAGGACGCCGAATTCTTTGCCTATCTTGAGGCGAACGTCGATCCCATCAATGCCCGCGATGCCGGCGTGCTCAGCCATATCGTCCAGCGCTGCTGCCGGCTGAAGGCGGACGTGGTGGAACAGGACGAGCGCGAAGAGACGGGCCTGCGCTCGATCCTGAATTACGGCCACACGTTCTGCCACGCGTTCGAAGCGGCCACGGATTATCAGCAATTGCTGCATGGCGAAGGCGTGGCTATTGGCATGATGTGCGCCGCGCGGCTCGCGCAGCGATTGGGCCGCGTGGACGCCGCATTTACAGAGCGGCAGCGTCGACTTCTTGAAGCCTTCACTCTGCCGCTCGAAGTGCCCGACGTCGAGCACGACGAACTAATCGAGCTGATGTACCGCGACAAGAAAGTCGAGCGCGGGCGGATGCGGTTCGTGCTGCCGACGCGGCTGGGGCATGTTGAGCTTGTCCGCAATGTAGCGACCGACGACATCGTGGCCGCACTCGGCGGGGGAGAATGAACCTTTAAAAGTGTGTTGGAACTCGGCGAGGCCGGTGATTTCGGATACACACCCTCACAAGCATGCTACAATCCGGATATGAGTACCACAACGATTGTCACCGCCGACGAATTGCTGGTCATGCCGAAGGGTATGGGTAAACGCTACGAACTTGTTGCAGGAGAACTCCGTGTGATGTCACCATCAGGATGGCGGCATGGTATGATCGTCGACAATCTGGAGTTTTTGCTCGGATCGTTCATTCGCCAAAATGGCCTCGGTCGCGGCTTCGGCGCCGAAACCGGATTTCTGCTTAAACGCGATCCAGATACCGTCCGTGCGCCGGATTATGCATTCATCGCTAAGGAACACCTCCCGGAAATGGATCCCGAGGAAGCCTTCTGGCCTGGAGCGCCCGACTTAGCCGTTGAGGTACTTTCCCCAGGCGACACGCTTGGTGAGGTGTCCGAGAAGATCGAAGAGTGGCTGGCGGCCGGGTGTGCGGCAGTGTGGGTCATCGATCCCAAGCTGCAAACGGTGACAATTTATCAGTCGCCGACCAACGTGAAAGTAAGGACGGCGGGCGAAGTGCTTGTCGGCGATCCGGTTGTGCCCGGCTTCACCTGCGCGGTTGACGAAATTTTTCGGTAACGCCGCTGCTTTTTCGCGTGCATGCGCCGTGCTACACTGAGCCGCGAAAGCGGGTCCGCGCATGGCCGAAACTCTCTTTACCGACGAGCTCGTCGACAATGTGCGGCTGTCGCTTGTTTCGGGCGTGGGACCGCTGTTGCGGAAGGCGCTGCTGGAGCGGTTTGCTACGGCGGGGGCGGTGCTGGCGGCGAGCAAAGATGAGCTGCAGCGCGTCGACGGCATCGGGCCGAAGATTGCGACGCGGATTGTGGCGGCGAACGATGAGATTGATGCCGAGGCGGAACTGCGGTTGGCGGCTGAGCATGGCATCGATGTCTTAACTGAGGCTGACGCTAGTTATCCGCGGCCGCTGCGGCAGATTCATGATCCGCCCGGCGTCTTGTTTCGCCGCGGACAGCCGCAGGCGCAGGATGAACTGGCGGTGGCGATCGTCGGCACGCGACATGCCACACGGTACGGCCTGGCGCAGGCCGAGCGGCTGGCTGGGAGCCTGGCCCGCACCGGCTTTACCGTGGTGAGCGGCCTAGCCCGCGGGATTGATGCGGCCGCGCATCGTGGCGCGCTGGAGGCGGGCGGGCGCACCATCGCGGTGCTGGCCAGCGGGTTGTTGGAAATTTATCCGCCCGAGCACGAGAAACTGGTCGACGAAGTGGCCGCGAGTGGATACCTCCTCAGCGAATCGCCGCCGCGAATGATACCGCTCAGCGGCGCGTTTCCGCAGCGCAACCGAATCATCAGCGGCCTGTGTGTCGGCACGATTGTCGTCGAAGCGCCTGACCGCTCGGGCGCGCTCATCACGGCCCGGCACTCGTACGAGCAAGGCCGCGAGGTGTTCGCCGTGCCGGGACCAGTCGACAGCCGCATGTCGCGCGGCTGCCACGCCCTCATCCGAGACGGGGCGAAACTGGTCGAATCGATTGACGATGTGCTGGACGAGCTGGGGCCGCTGGCGGAAAACATCCAGCGCGAAGACGGCTCGCTGGTGCAACACCCGGCGGAACTCGTGCTCAATGAAATCGAGCAGCAGGTGCTGGCCGCGATCGATAGCGCACCCATCTCGATCGATGCCGTGGCTGCGACGTGTGGCCTGGCAGTCCACCGCGTCCTCTCCACAATCAGCGTCCTGGAAATGCGCCGCCTGGTGCGCCGCACCAGCGGTACGCAAGTCGCGCGATCGTAAATCGACTACAACAAATCCAGATTTCGGAGACCCTCGTGACACAGTTCGCGAAAGTTGTGGCTCTGTGGATATTCGTATCGGTCACAGGCCAAGTGAAAGCTGCCCCGATAACTCTAGCGGATATACCGATGCCCAAAGTGGAGACCTTCGACGGCGTGCTGGGGGCGACAGTGGACATGACGGAATTGTATCGTTGACAAGCATAGATACTGTCGGGAACCCAATCGAGATGGTCGAATTTTCGACGAATCCTATTCCATTTGATGATGATAATTTCCTCGGGCTATCTGCAACTGTCCCTATCTGGCGGTTCCAAATTAATGCGAATACTCACTTCGCCTTCGACGAGGTAATTTGGCATCCCGTGCCTGAGCCAAGTGGATGGCTGCTCGTTGCGCTAGGCGCCCTCCGCGTCTTAACGCTCTCCGGTAAAGTGCGTCATGTTCATCGCCGCTGAAAGCATGCGCGCCTTTGAGTTCGAAATGCGCCGGCTTGATCGTCGCGTAAGCGGCACGCAAGCCGTGGCGAACATAGCACCAAGCATGGAGAGTGCATCAGCCTGAACTGTTTAATTTCTACGGTCTGGCACAACGATTGCAGCGTTTTGAAAGGTCCGATCCAAATTTCAGGAGGTCCCTACTTTATGCGATACTCCGATCAAAGCCACAATCTGCGCATCGAGTTGGATACGAAGCAGTGCGAAGTGACGCCGGCTGAAATCGAGAAAATCGAAAGCGCCCTCGACCTCTTGCGCCAGCCAATCGCGAAATTCCCCGTCTCTGATCTTTATCTGACAATCGAACATCATCCGCGAAGCGGCAGTTACCGGGTGAAAGCGGCATTGCAGCTTCCCGGCCGCGGCCTGGTCACTGGCGGCGAGGACGAGCACATTTTTCCCGCCGTGCAGCAATGCGTGTGGCGGCTGGTGCAAAAAGTGGTGGCCTACGAAGAACGCATGGAAGGCATTGAAGAAAAAACGAAGCGCGAAGAAGGAAAAAGGCACGATGTCATCCCCTCGCGCGAGCTTGATCCAAAGGCGGTTGATGAGGCGGTCCGCGCGGGCGACTACGCCGCATTTCGCCAGCTCATGTCCGTCTACGAAGACCCGCTGCGAGTGCGAATCGGCCGCTGGATCGAACGCTATCCGCAGATCGAGGCCCAATTGGGCGAGCAGGTCGGCTTGCCCGACATCGTGGAAGAAGTCTTCCTGACCGCGTTCGACCAGTACGACGAACGCCCGCAAGCCGTCCCCTTCGGCGAGTGGCTGGAGGGCCTCATCGACCCATCGGTGAAGCTGATCAGCACGGCGGACGACGAAGAGCTCGACAACATCAGCTTCGCGCGGACGCTGGTGGGCGAATAAGCGCACCGTAGTTCAACAGTTTACGAAGAAAGATCGGATTTATAGCGGCGGACGAGGTGTTGATCTGGTACAATGAATTGGCCTCGACAGCCTGTGCCGCCCGCTATCGGCCAACACACCTCACCCGTCCGGAGCAACATGAGCGTCATTGAGCCAATCGTAATCGTTCCGCAACCTGTTAGAAATCTTTGCCCAATTTGTGGCAATGCTTCCTATTCGCTCGGCGGCATTCATCCTCAATGTGCGATGCAGCAGGCTGACGAACCGCGAACGTTGCGACTACGCGCCGCCAAGAAAGCCGAAGCCAGGACGGAGAAGCCGAAGCGCCAGTCCTGGAAAAAGAAATGCCCCAAATGCGGCGCCCAATTGCACGCACGGCGCGAAGCCTGCGAGTGCGGGCACAAGTTCGGCGGCCGCTGATCGTCGAGTTCTGGGTCACACAGCCGATGCAATCCATTGAGCATCTGGCGCGGCGTGTAGTCAGTTCAGATAGTCGCCGGCGTCGTAGCGCGGTAAAACCACGACAAAGCTCGTGCCCTGCCCCTCGCCCGATTCGACGGTGAGCTTGCCACCGCTCTGTTCCACTAGCAGCTTGACCACCGCCACGCCCACGCCCAATCCCGCGGCACGTGCCGGAGCTAACCGATAAAAGAGCTCAAAGGCTTCGGCACGCTTATCCCAAGGCATTCCCATGCCATTGTCCGTCACCCGCAATTCAATCGCCTCTGCCAGTCGATTGACACCCACATATACCCGCATCTCCCCCTTCGTGGGGTCGGCATACTTCAGCGCATTGGAGATTAGATTGTCGAGAATATGCCGCAGCCGAGCGGGGAACCACTCGACATACTCGCTGGCCAGCTCCATCCGCAACCTGGCCTGGGGAATTCCCAACAGCCGCTGCTGCCAACGGAACACTTGTTCGACTAGCGGGCGGATAGCAACCGCAATTACCTGGTCGTAGGCCGGATGATATCCGGGCGGTTCGTAAAGGTCCTGCAACACATCGTCAAATCGTTGCGCGGCCCGTGCGATCTCAGCTAACGGCTGCGTCGCGTTCTTTTCCGCCGTATTATCCTGACAAAGTGACAGCACGCGCCCCAACGTTTCGCGGGCATCATGTCGCAGGAATTGCCCCTGCTTACGGAGCCGGTCGACCTCGAGTTCCAGATCGGCGACATAAGCCAGTAATAGATGACAGTTAGAACTAGGGTTAAAATCTTCTTTGGAAATTTGCATCGCTATGCCTCGTATTTTTGTTCCGTCATTCAATAGGGGCCTGCTTGTCGTGGCGCTTCGATCGGTCGCCGGGGAACGGCGATGAATATGATCGGGCACACAAAGGGCGGCGCCGAACGTTGGACATCATCGATGGGATCCGTCCCGCGCTCGGCCATAGGGTCGGGATGATCCGCACCAGCTATGGTCAACCGCCGCTTATCAAGCGACATCACTGCGCTGCGAAGCGAGAGTTCGCGCGTCGACCACGTAAAGAAGCCCATGCCGGTGCCGCAATTCAAACTCTGCCACCAGAATTCCGCGCGTGGCAGTGGAGTCTTGCGACAAACGCTGAAGTGGCCTGCTACGACCGCTTCGTCTTCGTTCTTCGAGGAGTAGCCGATTCCAGCTCGCGACATCGCTTTCGAACCGATGGAAACGGAATCTGCTGCTCATGCTCGTATCGCTCGGCGCGGAGGAACCAAAACGCCAGACCGCCCGTGTTGTGACGTGGCCTCCCGGCTGCCGAAGCGTTGCGAACGCCTAGCGACCCTTTCTTGCCAGTCTTTCGCCAGCCGCGACGCTCCATGATCATCCGAATCAACACGCCAATCGCTTGTCTCAAGCGCTGAGTGCGTCGCGCATGAATCGTCGCCAAAAATTTATTGATTGCTGGCTGCGCTTCAAGCTCCCGGACCACACCCGCCATCGGCGCTCGATTGTGGTGTGTCTCGGATTCCTCCATACGGCGTTGCCGTTCGGGATCGTTAAAGAACTTTAGAGCCTCGTCGAACGGCTGCTCCGGATCGTTCAAGACATCGGCAAACGTTCTGCCTTGGCGATCATCCAGGAAATCTTGGCGTGCAATCGTAGCCTTCAGCATACGCATGTTCTCGCGACTGGTTCAGGAGTAATTTGAACGTGCAAATCTTGCACCTGCAAATATTATACCTCAAAAAACCGGCCGGAGCAAGAGCATTTCTTGCTCACTTCCCCGCTATCGCGAGTCGCTTGGCAATGGGCGGATGGCTGTGGAGCAGGATCACTTCGATGGGGTTCGGCTCCATGTCGGCTTTGTTGAGCTTTGCCAGCTTCGTGAATGCTGAGCGGTAGGCGGCGGGGTTGCGGGTGCGCTCCAGCGCGTAGCGGTCGCACTGGCGTTCGAAGTGGCGGCTGATCGCATTTTGCAGCGGCGCCAGAATGAGCATGAACACGGTAAGCGTGAACATCACCAGCGGAAGGCTACTCGTGGGCGCGGCCGATGCGTGCGGAATATTGGCCCACCAGACTAATACTTGATCGAGCAGCCAGAACCCAACGAGGCTGATCAGCGCGCCGATCGCAATCATCTTTGGAATGTGGCGATGCACGTGGTGGCCGATCTCGTGGGCGAAGATGACTTCAATCTCTTCGGGCGTGAAGTTATCGAGGAGCGTATCACCCATCAGCACGCGGCGCGTGCGGCCCAGCCCGGCGAGCATGGCGTTGGCTTTCGACGTGTCGGCGCTCAGGCCCAGGCGATACACGCCCTCAATCGTCAGGCCGGTGCCGTCGGCGAGGCGTTTCAAGCGGTCGAGCAGCTCGGGCTTGTCGATGCGCTCGACTTTGTAAAACAGCGGCACGATGAGCACCGGCGCGAGTTGGCCGAGCACGACGCTGACGATAAAAAACGCTGCGGCTGCGATCAGCCACCAATAGGAGCCCGTGTTCCAGACGATCCAGAACAGGCCGACGTTGAGCGCGGCACCCAAAAGAACGGCCAGGCTGTTGCTGAGCGCCCAGTTGCGCAGCCAGCGACGCAGCGACTGATTGCTCAGGCCAAACTGGTGCTCGACGACGTAGCTGGAATAAAACGAAAGTGGCAGCGAGACCAGGATGTGCAATCCGATTACAACTCCAAAGAGCGTGAGGAGCCGCAGCATCGACTGCGGCCCGGCGAGTGACTCGAATTGTGCTAGCCAGGCGTCGATCGGCCGGGCGAACACGAATGCCATCAGGCCGAGGTAGATAACGTCGACCGCCATGTCGATGAGCGTCAGGACCAGGTGAATTCGGCCGTATCGGCGGGCCTCGGCCCGCTCCTCGGGGGTCATGGCGTCGGTTGAATCTCCTGGCACGGTATCGCCGCTTGGCGGCCGCTCGATTTGCTCGGAAACGTCCACAGCATTTGCCTTTCGCGGATGGGCGCGGAATAATTCGGTTTCCGGGCCGAACGGCCAGGAACCTTTTCCCACATGCTCTGTGGCCAAACCTGAGCCGGTAAATTATCCGAACCGGGCCATTTTTCGGGCAAGATGCAGCGGTCGGCATGCATCTACCGTGGTGCTAATCGCGGCTCGCGAAATCTCGCTCGAGTGACGACGGAGTGGCGCAGATTTGAACACTAGCTTGGTCGAACTTGACACGCTGGCAAGAAAAACTCTCCTCATGCGAATGCAAGAATGGCAGGCGATTCGGGGCCGCTCAGCTCCTGCAAGACGCATGGCGGAAGTGTGGGCCGGTTTGTAAGTCTAATCTTGCCAAGCATTTGTAGTAATTGACCTGTTCTGACAGCATTTAGCAACCGGACACTCTGGCATATCAATTGCGGTTACACGATTTCGGACGGTGGTATCGGGCAATCGGCCTCTCTGGCGGAGTCGCTCGCGTTCTGCCGTCAAAACCAACGACCCAAGGACACGCAACTGTTACAATGCGAGGGTCGTGGTTTCCCACTCCTGACGACGGGGAAGAGGGACTACTTCCCCTTTTGGCGTCGAACCCTCTGGAATAGAGGTTCGTAAAGATGAGAGAAGAGCACACGGAAGATCGCGCCAGCCTGACGAGCCGGGTCGTCCTCGACCCCGATTCCTCGGCTGACGTCGATCGCATGACCGACGAGGAATTGCTGCTGGAGTACCGGCTGACGGGCACCTCGGCAGTATTCGAGACGCTGGTCAAGCGATACGAGCGCGAGCTCTACAATTACCTGCGACGGTTCCTGAACAATCAGGTTTTGGCGGAGGACGCGTTTCAAGCGACCTTCATGCAGGTCCACCTGAAATGCCATCTGTTCGATGAGCATCGCAAGGTGCGGCCGTGGCTATATACGGTGGCGACCAATCAGGCGATTGACATTCAGCGCCGCAACCGGCGGCACCGACTGGTCAGCCTGGATCGCCCGAACCGAGTGCAGCATGAGGAGTTGGGCTCGCTGGTGGACGTGCTGAGCGGCCGAGAAGGCGAGCCGGCCAGCGGTCTGGAGTTGGGAGAGAGGAGCGAATGGGTCCGCCAAGCGGTGGCGGCGTTGCCCGAGCAACTTCGCTCCGCGGTGCGACTGGTTTACTTCCGCGGCATGAAATACCGCGAGGCGGCCGACGAGCTTGACGTTCCCGTAGGGACCGTGAAGAGCCGGCTGCACTCGGCGGTCAAGCGATTGGGTCAGGCATGGCAAGATGCTCAACCCCCGGCCGAGAACTGAGCGAGCGTGCAGCGGCGCCGTCGGAAGCCATACATATTAATGGGACACTTTGGAGAGGTCGCCCAGCGGCCTCTCCTTTTTTGATATTCAATGAAGCGCTCTAGCCATGCGTGAACTGCTGATCCGCTATCTGTTAGGTGAGCTCGGCGACGACGAGCAGCAGGAGCTCGAGCGGCGGCTGGCCGCCAATCCAACGTTGCGTCGTGAGTTGGCGCATTTGCAATCGTGCTTTGCGGCCGCTTGCGACTCGCAGGAGCTGCCGGCGGACGCGCCGCGGGGCTTGGCGGAACGAACGAGCGAGCGCGTGGCCAGCGACTGCGACGATCAGCCACTGGTTGATTATTTGTCGGATCGGGCGGCGAAGGTGGCCGCCGCAAGCGATCCGCCCGCGGGCGTGTTGGGATGGAGTCTGGCCGATTTGACGGTGGCCGGGGGCGTCGTTCTGGCCGTCAGCATGTTGCTCTTCCCCGCGTTGGGAGACAGTCGGAACGCCACGCGCCGCACGGTCTGCCAAGACAATCAGCGCCAGTTGTGGTTTGTGTTGGCCAACTTCGCCGAAGACAGGGGCGGCTACTACCCGAAAATCGAGCCGACTGAGAATGCGGGCAGCTTCGCAGTGCAATTGGTCGAGAGGGGGTACATTCGCGCCGAAGACCTCGCGGTGCTGTTGGTCTGCCCGGGAGCGCCGCTGGCCGACGCGATTCGGTCACGGCAGTTCGTGATGCGAATTCCGAGCCTGTCCCAGTTGCGCTCGATGTCGCCGCGCCAATTGGCTCAGGCCAGGAGGAACATGTCGCCCTTCTATGCGTACTGTTTCCCTTACCGAGTCGGCGATAAGTACCACCATATACGCGATCAACGGTTGCCGCTGTCGCCCGTCTTCTCCGATACAGCGGGCGCCGAGCAGGAAGGTTTCATGAGCCCAAATCACGGCGGCAGCATCGTGCAGGTGACGAGCCAGGATGGAAGCGTCCGGTCGCTGCGCTCCTCCACGATGCCGGGGTACAACGACGAGCTATTCGTCAATTCGCTCGGCTTGGTCGCCGCGGGCCTAAGTCGGCAGGACGCTGTGCTGGGCCGCAGCGAGGCCACGCCGGCGCTCGATACCTCGGCTGCACGCCGCTAGCGCCACTTGCGGATGTTTCGGCCGCAATCTGTTAATGTCTTAGTGGCATTAGGCTTGCAACGTCCGCTGTCGTTGATTTCAGACGGAACTGGCGGAAAAAAGTTGCAAGACTTGGCTGGATCGGCCATAATCGGCCCGACTGAGTGTTGCAGCCCATTCTTGTTTGCCGCTACGCCGGAGGGTGAGTAATGAGACGTATTGTTTGTGCCGCTCTTTTGGGGCTGATTCCCACGATTGCTTCGGGTGAGCCGTTGTTGTGGTACAACTTCAATGAAGCAAGCGGCAACGCGTTGGACACTGGCGACGCTCCTCCCGCCGACGCGACCCTTCTTGGTGGAGCGACACGTTCTTCCAACACCCCCAGCGGCTTCGGATCTTCTCTCGACCTTCGCGACGACGCAACCACCTATAAGTATGCGCTCGAGGGTGATGCGAACAAGCTCGATGGATTGGGTGCGCTCACGCTTACGACGTGGCTGAATGTGGAAGCGTACACTAGCGGCAACAACCGCCTCGCGGCCAAACAAGCGGCGGGCACGTTCGGCGGGTTTAACTGGAGCATGAACGCGACGCCCAATACCGGCACCGTGGGCCCGGATAATTTCCGGCTGGGCCTCTTTCTTGGCAACAACATCAGCAGTGGGCCGGCTGATTTCACCTTCGCTTTTTCAACTGACGATGTCGATGCACACAACAAGTGGGTGTTTCTTGCAGTTACCTACGACAGCAGTCAAGCGAGCAACAACACGAAGTTTTACATTGGCGGCGTGAATACGCCGGTCACTCAACTGGGCAGCGATCTGACGCTCGCTCAGTTGTCCGTAGACGGCGGCGCGTCGTTATTTGGAGTCGGATACACAGATGCCGCGCCTACAGCAGACACTTCCGTCATTGGCTTTCAAGATGATGTCCGCGTGTATGGCCGAGCGCTGTCGGCGACGGAGCTTGAAGACGTGCGGTTCGCAGGCACGATTCCTGAACCAGGCTCCATGATGCTCGTGCTGATAGCCGGCTTGGCGTGGTATTGTCGGTTGGTTCGCTAGGTGCCCATCCCGGCTCACCGACTCGCGCGCTTGTTCTGATTGCTTCAAGCGCCGCCACATCGATCGCTCAAGAATCTCTTTTGCGCGTGCTGGAAGCCTTCCGTATCTTAGAGCGCTTCCCCGGGTTCGCTTTACAGCGAGTGTCATGTAATTTGCACTCTCGGCCCACTGGCCGCCGAGATTTGTCGGTGGTAAAACGGCGAACGGCTCTCCATCGCGACCGCAGCCGCAAATCAGCCATGCCTGATAACGACGAAACGACGCATGACCAGCGCGAATGGCTGCGGGTGACTTTCTCCAGCATCGGCGATGCGGTGATCACGACCGATACTCAGGGGGCAGTCTCTTTCTTAACGCCGGGTTCGACGCGCACATGGTAAAGCCCATCGAGCTCGCCAAGCTCGAGCAAATCCTCACCGAACTCTCAGCTCGCGATCCTGCTGGCTCGTCATAGACAGGCGGTACATCGGATTGGCATCACCGACCCCGAACGAACCGGCATCCGGCCCAAATAATCACAAAGCCGGTGATGGCATCGCCGTTCTTCGAGCTCAAACAGCAGAGGCGGCGCGGGCCGATTCCCGTTCGGCCACGCGGCGGCGGATGAGGTCGAGGTCGTCTTTGGGAGTGGCCTCGATCAGGCGGCGGGTGTACGCTTCGCGCGGGCTGGCGTAGATGTTTTCGGAGGGGCCGAACTCGACGATCTTGCCGTCGTTCATCACCGCCATCATGTCGGCCATGAACTTCACCACGCTCAGGTCGTGGCTGATGAAGATATACGTGAGGCCGCGTTTTTCTTGCAAATCTTTGAACAGATTGAGCACCTGGGCCTGCACCGAGACATCGAGCGAAGAAACCGATTCGTCGCAGATGATGAACTCCGGATTGGCCGCCAGCGCCCGTGCGATGCAAATCCGCTGCCGCTGCCCGCCGGAGAACTCGTGCGGGTAGCGGCGGAGGTAACCTGGCTCCATGTCGACCTCTTTCAGAAGCTCGGCGGCCCGCTCGCGCCGCTCGGCTTTGCTGCGGCCGATCTTCTGGATCACCATCGGCTCGGTAAGGGCCGTCTCGATGGTCATCCGAGGATTGAGTGAGCCGTAGGGATCCTGGAAGACGATCTGCATTTTGCCGCGCATGGCCCGCAATTCGCCGCCGCTCAACTGGCCCAGATCGACGCCGTTGTACGCCACGCGGCCAGCAGTCGGCTCGATAAGCCGCAGGATGGCGCGGCCGGTCGTGGTCTTCCCGCAGCCGGATTCGCCGACCAGACCGAGCGTCTGCCCACGGTAGACGTTGAAGCTGATGCCATCGACCGCGCGGATGTGATCGACCGTGCGAGCGAGGATGCCGCGGCGAACTGGGAAGTGGACTTCCAGATTCTCCACGGCCAAAAGTGGCGCGGTTCCTTCGGCGACGGTTCGCGTGTCCGGACCCTGGTGGCCCTCTTCCCAAGGGTGGCCGATCCAGGAAAGCTCCGACTTCGGATGCAGCAGCCGGCCGCGGCCCGTCTCTTCAAGGTGCTTGAGCCGCGCCGCATCCATCTTCTTTTCGATGACGCGCACTTCGCCGTTCTGATGCACGGCCTCCATGAAGTCATCGACGGTCGGCAATCGGCGGTATTTCGTCTCGAGTCGCGGCCGGCAGGCCAAGAGGCCTTTCGTATACGGGTGCTTGGGCTGGCTGAAAATCTCGAGCACCGGCCCATACTCGACCTCCTGGCCTTCGAACATGACGAGCACATCGTCGGCGATTTCGGCGATCACGCCCAAGTCGTGCGTGATGAAGATGATGGCCATGCCGCGTTCGTCGCGGAGCTTGCGGAGGATTTCCAGAATCTGCGCCTGGATGGTGACGTCGAGGGCCGTGGTTGGCTCGTCGGCGATGAGAAGTTGCGGGTTGCACGACAGGGCCATCGCGATCATCACGCGCTGCTTCTGCCCGCCCGACATCTGGTGGGGGTACGAATCGACGCGCTGCTCGGGCTTGGGGATTCCGACCTCGCGCAATAGAGCAATCGCTTTTTCCCTCGCTTGCGTCTTCGCGACCTTCTGATGGAGCATGATCGCTTCCATAATCTGGGAGCCGACGGTGAACACGGGGTTGAGCGACGTCATCGGCTCCTGAAAAATCATGCTGATGTCGCGGCCGCGGATCGACTGCATTTGCCGCTCCGGCAGTCGCACCAAGTCTTTGCCGAGGAACGAAATCCGGCCGGTTTCGATCCGGGCGGTCGACGCCAGCAGCCGCATGATCGACAGCGACGTGACGCTCTTGCCGGAGCCGCTTTCGCCAACGATGCCCAACGTGCGGCCAGGCTCGAGGCGAAACGATAAGTCGTCGACGGCCTTCACAACACCTTCTTCGGTGTGGAAATACGTGCGAAGGTCGTCAACTTCGAGAACAGGTTGAGTCATCAAAATTGTTTTAGGAAGAATTTGTCTCACGCAAAGGCGCTAAGGCGCAAAGAAATTACCCGCCTACATCATCGACGCAATTGTATGAAATTGGTCCTCGAAGATCATCTTTCGTTTTTCTTTGCGCCTTAGCGCCTTTGCGTGAGATATGAATTTGTATTGATTAATGGGACGCCTGTCTCAGGCGTGGGTCGGTGGCTTCTTGGAGGCCTTCGCCGATGAGGTTGTAGGCCAGCACGGTGAGGAAGATCGCCAGGCCGGGGAACAAGATTAGCCACCACATTTGCTCGATGGCGGTGCGACCAGATTTTAGCAGCGTGCCCCAACTGGGGTTGGGTGGCGAGGCGCCGAAACCGAGATAGCTCAGTCCGCTTTCAATGAGAATCGCCGCCGCGATGCCGAACGTAATCGGCACGAGCACCGGCGCGAGCGCGTTGCGCAAGACGTGACGAAACATGATCCGCGGCCAACTGGCGCCCATCGCCCGCGCTGCGGTCACGAACTCCATCTGCTTGAGCTTCAGGAACTCGGCTCGGGTGAGGCGGGCGATGCCCGTCCAGCTTGTCACGCCGACGATCGCCATCAAGTGATAATTGGTCACATCATCGAGCATCGCCACCAGCGCCAGAATCAACACCAACGACGGAATGCACATCACGAGCTCGATGATCCGACTGAGAATCATGTCGACCCAGCCGCCCAGATAGCCTGCCAGAGCGCCGCTCGTGATGCCAATCGCCGCGGCGATGCCCATCGATACAAAGCCCACGCTTAGCGCGATCTGCGTGCCATGGACCATTTGGGCGAAGACGTCGAAGCCTTTTTGGTCGGTGCCAAACCAGTTGAGGCGGCTTGGAGGGCCGTTCACGCCCCACGGGTTGCCCGGCCGACCGGGCCATTCATCGTCGCGCACGCGCCAGTAGGGATCTTGATAGACCAAGGGCCATATCGCCCAGCTATCGGGGTCGAGCTCCTTCAAACGCGTCGGGTAATGATGCAACAGGCGATCCTGGCGGAAGATCGGATTCTCCCAAGAGCGGACATAGTAACCGAGGCATGGGAAATAGATGCGGCCCTTGTATTTGCAGACGATCGGCTTGGTGCCGACGATCATCGGTGCGAACAGCGCCACCAGGCACAGGAAGACTACGAAACACAGGGCCACCATCGCCAGCTTGCGGCGGCGGAAGTGGCGCCAGACTTCGGCCCAAAAACTGCCGGCGGATGCGCGGGCTGCGACGGTCGGTGGGGTGGTTTGGAGTTCTTGCATTGCCGTTGGAGCGAAACCGCCAGCGATTGGTTATGTTATTGGTAGGTGACGCGGGGATCGACGACCGCGTAGAGGATGTCGGCCAGCAATTGGCCGAGCAGCGTCAACACGCTGAACATCAGCGTCAGGCCCATGATCGTGTCGTAGTCGCGCTGGCCGATTGCTTCGAAATACAAGCGGCCCATGCCGGGCCAGGCGAAAATCTGCTCCAGGATGACGGCGCCGCTCAACAGGTGTGGCAGCGTGAGCCCGATGAGCGTTACGAGCGGGATCAGCGTGTTGCGAAACGCATGGCGCCAAATCACCTGCCGCGGCGGCACGCCTTTGGCCCGCGCCGTGCGGATGTAATCCTGGCGGATGACCTCCTGCATGTTCGCGCGGATGAAACGCGAATAATACGCCAGGCTGCCGTACGTGAAGCAGATGACCGGCAAGATCGCGTGCTTGAGCAAGTCCCAGATTTTGCCTGCCGTCGAAAGCGTTTCGTAGTTATCGCTGTACATGCCGAACAGCGGCAGCCAGCCCAGCTTCGAATAAAACAAAAGCTGCAGATAAAGCGCCGCCACGAACGCCGGCAGCGAATACAGCATGTACAGCACCGTGCTCGCGGTCCGCTCGGCGAACGTGCCGCTGTGCACAGTGGACCACAGGCCGATGGGAATCGACAGCAGGTACGTCAACACCAACGAGGTAACCGACAGGATGAGCGTGGCCGGCATGCGCTCGGCAATCAGTTGCAGCACCGGCTTGTTATTCTGCGGGATCGACCGGCCGAAGTCGAGCTGCACGACTTTTTTCAGCCACACGAAATACGCCTTGTGCCACGGCTTGTCGAGGCCGTAGAGCCGGTTGAGCCGCTCGATCTCCGCGGGCTGAAGCTGCATTTTTGGATTCAGATTCGCTTGATCCGTAGTCAGCGGCGTCCCCGGCATGTTGCGAATCAGGGCATAGACCACGAACGTGATGAGCAGCAACGTCAACACCCCCAGCGCTACACGACGGATGAGATAGTTGAGCATGGGTGGGTGTGAGCAGTGAGTAAGTGAGTAGGTGAGCAGAGGCCAGGCTGACTACATGCTCACGTACTCACCTACTCAGTGGCTTGTAAATGCTGAGTATGCCGGGCATGAATTCGTATGGCCCCGTGGGAGCGAAGTTGTAGCCACGCAGTTTTTTGCTGAAGGCGTAAAACGAATTGCGGTAGAAGAGCCACGTGTACGGCTGATCTTCCCACATCAGCAGATGGATTTCGGCGTAGATTGCCCTCCGCTTCACGGGATCCAACTCGCGGCGGCCTTTCTCGTACAGCTCATCGACTTTCTTATTGGAATACAAGCCGTAGTTTCGTGGCTGATCGGTGACGTACAGGTTCGAGCTGCTGTCGGGATCGGTGCTGGAGCCCCAGCCGGCAAACGCCGCGTCAAAACGGTGATTTTGCTCGCTTTCGACGAGCACCGTGAACTCCGTCGGCTTCACGTTGCAAATGACGCCGATCTGGTCGAGCGACATTTTCATTAGTGTCGCGGCCATTACGCTCGTATCAGTTTGGCCAGTCAACAATGTGAATTCGAACGGCACCCGCCGGCCTTCGATCAATTTGTCGCGAATGCTGTCGCCGTCGGTGTCGGTCCAGCCGGCCGCCTCCAGCAGCGCCTCGGCGCGGTCGAAATCCTGGTGATACGGTTGCGGGGCGGGATCGGGAAACATCCACGACGTCGGATGAAATGGTCCCCTGGCGGGCTGATACAGACCCTGGCACACGACTTTCAATAATTCCTCATAGTCCACCGCCCACGACATGGCTTCGCGCACTCGCCGATCCGAAAAAAAAGGCGTCTGGACGTTCCAGATGAAATGAAACTCCGTCCACTCCAAATCCGTGACCTTCGTGTTTCTCGCGTAAAAGTCGCCTGCGCTGGTCTGGCTCACCCACTGCTCAGGCCGCACCATCATCTCTTCGATCTGGCCGGCCTTGAGCGCCACGAGCGCCGTATTGTAGTCCTCGATCACCTTGACGCGGATTTCTTTGAAATACGGCTTCGGTCGCACCTGCCGCCCCTTGTGCATGTAATATCCCTCACGGCGGCGAAGTACGAACTCCTGATTTCGCACCCGGCTGACTAACTCGTACCGCCCCGCCACCACCGGATGATCTTCCAACCGGCTGTGTTCGCGGCTGCTCGTCATTGTCGGATCTTCGGGGATCGTCTTCTCATAAATGTGCTTTGGGATCACCGGGAAGACGATGTTCTGAGTATTGGTGGCCAAGGCTTCCTTGTGAAACATGACGACCGTGCGAACGTCGTATGCTTTGACCCATTTCAATTGATCAGTCCCCGTGCGAACCGCGGGGACGATGACCGCATCGGTCATGATCACCTTGAATGAAAACTCGACGTCGTGCGCGGTGATCGGTTTGCCATCCGACCACGTCAAGTCGTCTCGCAAGACCAGCTTATCCATCAAGTAATCCTTGCTGGTCTGCCAGGAAACGACTACTTCACTGGGGGCGAAATAATTCAAGTCCTGATCGTAGCCGAGAAGCCCAAATAACGAACCCAGCGCCGTCAACGCCTGGTACTCGAACTCGGCGAAGCTGCTGAGCAACAGCGGATTGGAGCTCTTCAAGTCGCCCGGAACGTGCCGCACCCAGGTAGTGTCGTAATCGACACCCGAAGAGTCCTCGGGAGCAATGCGGCTCAAAGTGGCGAGGATTTGCTCGTTGTCCTGCGGTGAATTATTCCGTAACGCGAGCGCTTCTTTCACGCTCACAGGTGGCGGACCGGCGGCCTCCTGCTTCTTGCGTAGCACTTCCATTCCGTCGAGGACGGGTCGATCGACCCATTCGGCCGACTTCTCCAGCTCCTCGAATGGCGGCGGGTCGAACGGCTTTAGCAGGCTGCCCAACTGAAACGATTTATCCGCTGACTCTTCTTCTGCGGCCGCCGATGTGCCGCCATCGGCGCTGGACGTCACATCCTCGGAGGCACACCCCATTGAAAGCAAAACGAACAGCAAACACGGCCAGAGTACTGCCGTGGGAACGAGTAGCTTCATGACAAGACAAGCTTTCTGGGGGCCCACGATGGCGGGCGTTGTACTGGTAATGCCGCTCTGTTTGGGCTACGGAAGACGCAAAACGACTGTTCCCGTCACTGCCAGCAATTTGTCGGAAGACAATGCTACTGAATGATTTACAGCGGGTCAACGACGGTCAATGGGACAGCGGTCAGCAGGCCCAATCCCGGCGAGCCGCCCGGTTTGTCCCGGCGGGATAAACCCGCCGGCTCGCAGTTCAACTCGAATTATTAACGTGCTAGCGTCTCGGCGCAAACTGTGTTGCCGTGAGTGCTGCACGACTGCTAAGCTGCCGCCCGAAAACCCCCCGCGCGTGCCCCTTGGTCGTTGAGGCGATTATGACGTTTCCACGTGTCCGGTTGGTGTGGTGCCTGTCTGGAATATTGAGCTGCTTCTTGTGGTTAAGCGACGCGGCAGCACAGCGCTACGGTCAAGTCCGGCCCCAGACAGCAGCCTCAAGCACGCAAAGTCGGCAGCAGACGAATTCACAGCGGGCGAATCAACGTCGAGCGCCGCAGCGACAGGCCCAACGATCGACCGTTCCGCGGCAAACGAAGCCTGCGACGGCTTCGACACAGCAGCAACAGCCCTCACAGCCGAAGGCAGTCGAAACGGCCGACCCAGAGACGAGGGCCGCCTTTCTCAAATTGATGGGGGCGAATTGGATTTGGTCACCCGCGTATCCGAAAGACCACGTGCCCGTAAGCGACTGCTATTTTCGCAAGTCTTTCCAGGTGACGCAGGCGGAATTCGCGCAAGTCCACGTGGCCTGCGACAACGAGTATGAGTTGTATGTGAACGGTCGGCTCGCCGGTCAGGGGGCCGACTGGCGGAAAATGAACGTCCACGATGTCGCCCCGTTCCTGATGCCCGGCGCCAACGTCGTGGCCATCAAGGCGACAAACACCGATGCCGGGCCGGCCGGGCTTGTGGCACGCGTGGTCATCAAAGAGCGCGGCGGCACGTACGAGAGCTACTCGACCGACGCCAGTTGGCGGACGAGCGTTAAGGAATACATCGATTGGGCCCAACCACGCGTGCGCGATAACCAATGGGTGTCAGCGAAAGTGTACGGGCCGCTCGGCGGCGTGCTGCCGTGGGGCGATGAGGTGGTGATCGCCGACGAAGGCTCGCGCTTCCTGCTCGACCCCGAGTTCACGATCGAGCGGCTTGTGGAGGATGAGCAGGCCGGCTCGCTGATCGCGATGGCGTTCAATGCCAGCGGCGACATTCTGGCCTCGCGCGAAAACGGGCCGCTGCTGCTCATCCGTGATACGAACAAGGATGGCACGATCGATTCGGTCGAGCCGTTTTGCGACCAGATTCGAAACGTGCAGGGAATCCTTTCCTTGGGCAGCCGTGTATACGCTGTGGGCGATGGGCCGGCGGGCGGGGCGCTCTACCAGATCACCGACCAGAACGGCGACGGGCGGAGTGACAGTCTAGCGGCCCTTGTGCGGTTTCGCGGCGTGATCGGCGAGCACGGGCCACACACGGTGCGGCTCGGTCCCGATGGCTTTCTGTACATCCTGAGCGGCAACTTCTCGCAGGTCGCCGCAACGATCGATGCACGCAGCCCCTACGCGACGATCTACGAAGGAGACATGTTTGCGCCGCGCTATGAAGATCCCAACGGCCACGCCGTCGGCGTGCCGGCGCCGGGCGGCACAATTCTCCGCACCGACACGAGCGGCAGTTTTGTCGAAATGGTCGCCGGCGGCTTCCGCAACCCCTACGACTTCACGTTCGACCCCGACGGTGAGCTGTTCACCTACGACGCCGACATGGAATGGGACGTCGGTGCACCATGGTACCGCCCGACGCGACTAAACCACGTTCCCTTGGGTGGCGAATTTGGTTGGCGCAGCGGTTGGGCTAAGTGGCCCGAATACTACGTCGACAGCCTGCCGGCAACGCTCGATGTCGGCATCGGCTCGCCCACCGGAGTGGTCTACTACGATCACACGGCATTTCCGGCTCGGCTGCGAAAAACCCTGTTCATCGGCGATTGGGCGACCGGCCAAATCCACGCCGTGAAGCTCGAGCGCGACGGCGCGACGTACAAAGCGAAAATGTCGACGTTTGTGAAAGGCCGGCCACTCAACGTGACCGGCCTCGACGTGGGGCCCGAGGGAGCGCTTTATTTCTGCACGGGCGGCCGGGGGACGGATGGCGGCATTTATCGCGTCCGCTGGACCGGCAACTCCACCCCGCAGACCATTGAATTTGGCCGCGGCATCCAACAAGCGCTGAATCAGCCACAACTGCAGAGCGATTGGGCACGCATGCGGATCGCGTTGGTGAAGCGCGGCCTCGGTGAGCGTTGGCAAAATGAGCTCGACGCCATACTGACGAGCAAAACCGCCTCGGCCGGCGATCGTCAGCGGGCCCTCGACTTACTCACGTATTTCGGACCGGCGCCTGGCCCAGATTTGTTGATCCAACTATCGCGGGACAAAGAACCGGCGATGCGTGTCCGCGCGGCCCGCTTGATGGGCAATCGCGGCGAGGCGGAATTTGCGGCGCCATTGGTCGTGATGCTTACCGATGGCGATCCTTGGGTCCGCCGCGCGGCTTGCGAGGCGATTGCCCACCGCGACGGCACGGCGCCAGTCAAAGCCCTGGTTGGGCTGCTGGCGGATCCAGACCGCTTCGTGGCATTCGCAGCCCGCCGGGCGCTGGAAAAAGTGCCGCCTGCCGAGTGGCAACAACCGATTCTCTCCGCGAAAGACCCGCGGACGTTTCTCCAGGGCGCGACAGGGCTGCTGGTCGCGCATCCCTCGCCGCAGATCGCTCGCCAGATTCTCGTACGCTGCGAACTAATGATTCAAGGCGAAGTGCACGAGCCCGGCCAACGCGGCGGCGAGATGAGCGACGCCGCTTTCCTCGACCTCCTGCGCGTCGTGCAGCTCGCGCTGGTGCGTGGCGAAATCCCGCCGGGAGAAGTGCCCGGCCTCGGGCAGCGGTTGTTGCGCGAATATCCGACCAGGCACGCGCTGATGAACCGCGAGCTGGTGAAGCTGCTGGCTCATCTCCAGCCTGCGGGCGCCACGCAGGTCTTGGCAAAGCAGTTGGACACCGACATTCCGGACGTGGAAAAGCTGCAGATCGTCGGCTACGCGCCGCGGATCAAGGACGGCTGGCAGACGGCGGATAAGATGACCATGCTCCGCTACTACGAAAAGGCCCGCAGCATCGAGGGCGGCCACAGCCTCGGCGGATACATTGAGTACTTCGCCCGCGATTTCTTTGTCAACCTTACTGAGGATGAGCGCCGGAAGGTGATTGCGGCGGGCGAGCGGTTCCCCACGTCGGCACTTTCCGTGCTGGCCAAACTGCCCGATCAGTCGGGAGCGCAATTGCTCGCGGACCTTCGCGCGCTCGACGAGCGATTGGAGGGAATGACCGGTGAGCCGGTCGCGCGGCTGCGGGTTGGCATCGTCGCGGTGCTCGGCGGCAGCGGCGAAGCGGATTCGCTCGCCTACCTGCGAAATCTTTACTACCAGGACCCGCAGCGTCGCCCTCCCGTGGCGATGAGCCTCACTCAGCACCCCGACGGCGATAACTGGCCCATTTTGGTCGACGCGCTGCGGACGGCCGACGGCGAGCCGGCGCGAACGATTCTCACCGCGCTGGCTGGCGTCGATGGCCGGCCCGAAACTTCGGAGCCCTACCGCAATACAATCCTGCTCGGCCTGCGCCTGCAAGCAAACGGCGGCGAACAAGCGGTACGGTTGCTGGAAAAATGGATCGGTCAGGCGCCCTATCCCCCGAATGCACAACTTACCGAGCAACTGGCGACGTGGCAGCGATGGTATGCCGACACATTCCCGAGCGAGCTTCCCGCCGAGCTGCCCAAAGAATCGCAGCCCAACAAATGGAGTTACGAGGAACTGCTCAGCTTTTTGGAGAGCACCGAGGGTAAAGGCGGCAGCCCCGAGCGCGGTGCGAAGGCCTTCCACGAGGCACAGTGCATCAACTGCCACCGCTTCCGTGGAGAAGGAGAAGGCATCGGACCCGATCTCGCGACCGTCGCTCAGCGCTTCCAGCGCAAGGAAATCCTGGAGTCGATTGTGTATCCGAATCAGGTCGTCTCCGACCAGTACGCCAGCCAGATCGTAGTCGCCAATGGCAAGACGTACACGGGCATCGCGGCCCGCCAAAGCGACGGCAGCATCATTGTGCTACAGTCCGACAGCCAGAAGGTCCATCTGGCCGCCGCCGACATCGAAGACGTGCAACCGAGCAAAGTGTCCGCGATGCCTGAAGGCCTCTTGAATAGGCTCTCGCTGGAACAGGTGGCCGACCTGTTCGCCTATTTGACGACTGCCCCAGAGCCCAGCATTGCGGGGCGAAGTGCCGCCGCTGCGCGGTAAGGGCTCGAACGTTCTTCATCCCTAGGGATGCGCGAAAATAGCCCAGCAGTTCACTGCTGGGGCGACGCCCAGCCTTCCACCCGTTTCGTCCCGCAGGGACGACTGAGACTCGCAGCGCTGGCGGCGTTCAATCGTCCCTACGGGACTTCAGACTATCGCGCGCCGCCGTTTACCCCAGCGATAAATCACTAGGCTATATTCGGATGTCCCTACGGGACCAAGCTTCGATTTCCTACGGGACAAAGCGCCTGTCAGACTCTGCGGCTTATTCCAAATCTGCGCTCGGCCGGTTGTGCCAGCAGTAGGTTTTGCACTGGTCGTGCTGATTAATTGGCGGGCAACCCGCCGATGGGGAATCTCGGAGCCGTAAATTCGGCGCCCATGACGAGTCGTCTCGAATGGGATAACAACCCGCTCGAACCACCCATGTCCTTCTCGAGGGGCGCCCCCCACCCGTCGTGGGGGGGGCCGAACCCCCCCCGCGCCCGTGGTCGCCTAGCGTTCGCTGGTGGCACGAAGCAGTGCCCGGGACACTCCGAGACGAAGCAGCACGAACCATGGCAATGCGAGTCGGATCATCGCGTTTTCGCGAGCGCCGAATACTCGGCGCGCTTTTGGCCTTGGCCACGGTGGCAGTGCTAAGTTGGTGGCCGGCAGCAACTTCCCTCGCTGCCGAGCCGCCGCAGTACGTGGCGCTTGCCCCGCTGTCGGATTATTTTGTGGCCGGCGATAACTGGGACGAGCCAAGCGTCCCGCTTCAACCACCGGCGAATAGCAGCCAGGCCCCAGTGCCACTTCCACCTCCCGAACCGCCCCAGCAGGAGCGATCACTCGCGGAGCGCGTCGAGGCGTTGGAACGCTACATCCACGAACCAAAACAAAAGACAGAGGCGGTAGTCGAGGAGCCGTTGCCCGATGCGCAAGAAGAAAAGGTGGAGGACGACGGCACCCCGCAGAAGATCGACATCATCGTCAAGCCGACGTACAAATGGCGCGGCCGGATGTTTATCGACGGCATCAGCTACGACGACGATGACGACACAACCGACTTCTTTGGCACGGACCGGGAGAACGAGTTTGGCTTCGACACCGTCCGGCTTGGCGTTCAAGGGGACATTTATGAGAACATCACGTACGTTCTCGAAGTTGAGTTCGAAGGCACCGAAGTCGATTTCAAGGACGTTTTTGCGGAGGCGCACTCGTTGCCCGTGATCGGCTACGTCCGGGCAGGGCATTTTAAGGAGCCGATCGGTCTGGAAGAACTGGTGAGCAGCCGCTTCGATACGTTCATGGAGCAATCGTACGCGACGCTCTCATTCACACCTAGCCGCAATTACGGCGTGATGATGTACAACCATTTGGACGCGTGCCAGGATGCGACATGGTTCCTGGGAACGTTTCGACACGAATCCGACGACTCGCCGACCGCTATCGCTACGCAGCGTGACGATCGCAACGATTGGTCCGTGTCGAGCCGCTTCGCCTGGCTGCCGTACTACGACGAGCCTTCCGAGGGCCGCTACTTCGTCCACTTAGGCGGCAGCCACAGTTATCGAAACGCCGCCAGCGCGGCGGAATTTGGCACGGGCGCTTACGTCGGTAATCAGCCGCCGGTCGGCGTCGGTGCGTTGGCCGAGAACGACGACTGGAATCAATTTGGTGCGGAATTTGCCGTCGTCTGGGGCGCGATTAGCCTACAGTATGAGTACTTTCACGCGTTCGTCACCAGCGGCGAAGAGTACCACGGCGCCTATGTGCAGCTTTCCTACTTTCTTACGGGCGAACACCGTGGATACAACAAGGGCACCAAGTTCTTTGATCGGGTCCATCCCTTCGAGCCGGCATTTTGGATAGATACGCTCGAGGGCTGCTGCTACGGGCGCGGCGCTTGGGAGCTGGCGGCCGCCTACTCATTCGTTGACCTCGAAGACGGCGAGGACATCGCGGCGGGTGAAGAGGAACGGGCCTCCGTCGACGGCTTCATCCTCGGCGTCAACTGGTATCTCAATCCCTATTCGCGCGTCATGTTTAACTACAATCACGAGATAACGGACTTCTTCAACGCGGCTACGCCCGGTTCTAATGCCAACATCTTCGGTGTACGTTGGCAGGTCGATTGGTAATGCCCAACGTCGGTCCAACCGCCAAGACCGCCAAAATTACTGAGGAAATTCATGTCTCCGCGACTCAAGCTCTTACTTATCGTCGGATCCCTTGTTGCCAGCGGACTGCCGAGTTTGTTTGGGGCCGCGCATGAATTCGCGTTCGACTGCGGCCCGAACCCGTCCGGCAAAGTTTGCAAGCTCGTATGTGAAACGAAGAAGCTTACCGGCATTTGCTACGCTTGCGAGTGCGACGAAATCTGCATTCCCGGTCACAGCCGGCCGGGTTGCAAACATTGCGCCACGTGCGACGGCGAGCTGATCTGCGGCGAATGCGAGCCGTCGTGTCCCGACTGCGAAGCCCACACGCCGCAGTGTAAGTTCTGCTGGTACGATTGGTTTGCCTGCGGCTGCGCAAAACCGCGCACGGTCAAAGTGCTCACCAAATATCAGGCCGAGAAGGAAATCTCTTGGTATCACTGGGAAGTGGTCGATGCCGCCTGCTGCGAGTGCGTTGCCGACAGCGGCGCGGCGGCTCCTGACCGCTGCGTCTATAAGCCGGCACCGCCGGACGCGGAGCTTGGCGATATCGTCGCGGTGTCCGACGACGAGTGGGCGGAACTGGCGTCCATTCTTCGGCCCGAGGAAAAACAAGCCGCTCAGTCTGACGAACTATTGGCATCCAAGCCCGACGAGCAATCCTCGGAGGAATCTACAATTCCAACCGCGGAACCTGAGCGGATTTCCATCGCGGAAAGGCTCGGCCGCCTGTTCTGGAAATAGCAGCCGCCGTACCGATAAGGTCCGCGTCGCCTACAGGCTCTTCACGGTTAGCTGGAAATCGCTCACGAAGACGTCGTCGATGGGCAGCTCCGGCAGCGTGCGGCGGAGACGGACCATGATTCGCCGGCGGAGATTGGTCAGGCCGGGCTCCTCAAAAATGGCCAGTGGAGCCATTCGTGTCGCGGTGATGATCTCATTGCGGATTTTGTGTCGGCGGGACTCGACCATCCCTTGAGCTTCGGCAAAATGTTCGCTCGCAACGCCGGCATACATGACGAAGCGTACCGTGCTTTTTTGCGCTTCGACGGGATAGTAGGAACGAATTCGGAACTCGCCGAGATCGATCCCGCGCACCTTCGCATCCGATGCCACGTCGCTTTCCGCCTCGGCAGACTCGGCGTGCGCTCCATTACTGGCAAAGCCAACTTCGTCGAACGCCATAACTAGCGCAACAGCGATCGAGGTCAATGCGGCGCTTCGTTTCCAAACTTCGCTACCCATCACGGCATTCCTGACTGCACGGCTACTCATCTGCTATCGAATCGGCACCTACAATTCCTGGCTGACAACATCGCTGATCAGCAGCTGCTGCACCTCTTTTTCGCCTATTTGACTGGCGAGGGCATCCATCAATCGTGCTTTCAAGGTGGCAAGCTCGGGCTCCTGCAGCTCGTCGACCGTCGCATTGCGGCAGACACGGATTACTTGATCGCGGATCTTTCCTTCATGGCGGCCCCAGGCATCGGCGACGTGCGACATTTCCGTCGGCGAGACCAACGCATGCAGCTCAAAATCGAATTGGACCCGATGGCGGTAAGCTAGTTTGTTCCGCCCCCGGTCCTCCCCGATGGGAATGGGAATTTTGTACTCTCCCAAGGAAAACTCGGTGAGCTCCTCTTGCGACGGGGCCATATCCAAGGCGTCGAATTCAAACGCCGACCGCGAGCCGCAGCCACTGCAGAAAACGACGACAGCCGCCACTATGGCGGGCCAGCAGGCGCCGGACATGATGCTTTTTCCCCTGCCCAATCATACGTTTCGCCGCCGGCACCAATCGCAACCTAGAATTTTGTTGCCCCGTTCATAGCGCCATGCTGGTGGAACTATGCGGTTCCGTTTGTATCGATTCTAACGACGAAGTGTTGCTGCTCACTATGCCGCGGGATCAGCAATCGACTGTCGAACCACGTTACGCCCACTTCGGCGTGCTTTGGCTGCTGGCGCTCGGCCTTTGCATAGGTTGCTACGACGGCGAGCTGCTCGTGCATGAAGCGCGCTCCACCGCGCTCAATACCCGATTGGCCGAAGTCGATCTCGGCAGGTACCTGACGACGATGCCGCGCGATCAGAAGAACAGCTCCTTCACCGAGCTGGAGCTGCACGTTTTTTGCACGGTGCCGCGTTCCCGCGTGGCGGCAGTGAAGAGCCGGTTGGACGCCGAAGAATATCGGCTGCGACACGACACACTCGCCGCCATACGCGGTGCCACCTCGGAGGAGCTGGCCGAACCGAGCCTCACGCAGCTCCGCAGCCGCATCGAGGGCGTCGTGAATGCCATCCTAACTGACACGCCCGTAAAGTCGATCGGCTTTTACCAGATTGCCTTTCGTCGACGGTAACGGGAAGTGCGAAGAAATATCTCAGGCAAAGCCGCGAAGGCGCAAAGGATCGCACGAAAATCACCACGAACTCACGCCAAAGATCATCAACGGCATCGAATGGATCCGCACTTAAAATTGCCGATCCTTACTTGGTGTCCTTCGTGTCTTTGTGGTTTTAAATTGATCTCTTCGCGCCTTAGCACCTTTGCGTGAGATCCGTTTGAACGTCGGCTGCTCCAACCGGCTCGCCGGCTTCCAGCACTTGCGAGCGGCGCCGCAACTGGCCGCAGGCCGCGTCGATCGCGTCGCCTTTGCGATGCCGGAATTGGACGCTCACGCCGCGCTCTTCCAGGGTGCGCCGAAATGTGCGTTGCGCTGCCGCGCTCGGCGTGCGGTACGGCAAACCCGCCACGGGATTGTATGGAATCACATTCAGCAAAGCTGTCCGCCCGGCCAGCAGTTGCGCAAGCTCGACTGCATGGCCGGGCTCGTCGTTGATGCCGGCCAGGAGCACATATTCGAACGTCAGCCGCCGGCCGCTTCGCTCGAAGTAGTTGTCCGCCTCCGCCAGAATGTCGGCCAGCGGAATCTTTTCGCTGACTGGCACAATGCGGTGACGCAGCTCATCGTTCGGGGCGTGCAGCGACACGGCCAACCGGTAGTGCGGTTCCATATCCGCTAGACGCCGCATCGCCTTCGGCAGTCCGACGGTCGAAATCGTGATTCGCCGGGCGCTGATGCCCAGGCCGTCGTCTCGGCGGGCCTCCTCCAGGGCCGGCAAGAGCGCGTTCAGGTTCGCGAGCGGCTCGCCCATGCCCATCACAACGATGTGGCTGAGCCGCTCCTGCGGCGCGAGCAACAACTGCAGCCGCAGCATTTGCTCGACAATTTCGCCGGTGGTAAGGTTCCGCGCCAAGCCCTCGAGACCGCTGGCACAAAAGACGCAGCCCATGCCGCAGCCGACTTGGGTGCTGATGCAAAGCGTCCGCCGCACCTCATCGCGCAGCAGCACGCATTCGATCTGACCGCCGTCGGCAAGCGTCAACAAAAGTTTCTCGGTGCCATCGTCGGCCTGAGTGTGCCGGGCGATTTGCATGCTCCACAAAGTGAAGTCCCGCGCCAGCTCATCACGCAGCGCCTGGGGCAGATCGGTCATCTCGCCAAAGTCCTTCGCCCGCTGCGCAAAGAGCCACCGCCGCACCTGCCCCAAGCGATACGCACCCTGGCCACGCTCCGCCATCCAGGGCGTTAAAAGCTTATCAATTGCGTTTAACAGATGGTTCATGGGGGAGCAGCAGTGGAGTAGAGCAGTAGTGGAGTAGCGCAACAGCGGCGACTCTATCCCGCTGCCTTACTCCACTACTCCACTACTGCTCTACTCCACTACTCCACTATCTCGAGTTTGATATCGCCGCCGGCAGCCAGGACCACAGATAGTATGCCCGCGGCGACGCCAGGTCGATCAGCGTGGGCAAGTCGATGCTGCTTCGCATCGGGGTCCGCGCATTGGTCCCAACGACGGCATCCATAAGCGTCGGCTGCTCTTCATATTTTACGCACCGCACGTTGTCTGCATCTTGGCCGGAGAGTTCCAGAGTCCTGTTAATGGCTCTTTCAAGAAAGCCAATCTGGTCCACCAGGCCGCGCTCGAGGGCCTGTTTCGCGGTGAAAATCTGTCCGGTCGCCACGGCATCCAGCGCGGCGGCATCCGCCTTGAACTTCGGCCGCCCGCTCATCACGATCTCTTTGAACTGTGCGAAACTCTCGTCAACCAGCGTTTGCAGCAGCTTCCGCTCTTCCTCGGTCATCGGCCGTGTCGGCGTGCCCATTTGTTTGAATGGCCCGCTGGCAATGGAATCCTCTTTAATCTGCAGCGAGGCCAACGTGCCCGATAAATCGAAATGCGGAATGATCACGCCGATCGAACCGGTCCACGTGGTCGGCTCGGCGAAGATGGCGTCCTTCTGATCGCCCACGGCCATCGCCACGTAGTATCCGCCGCTGGCGCACACGCTGCCCATGCTCACCACCACTGGCAGGTGGCGCTCTTCGGCCAGCTCCCGAAGATGGTGATAAAGGTAATCGCTGCCGGTGACGGTGCCGCCCGGCGAGTTGATCCGCGCGACGACGCCCACGACGTCAGTATCCTCGCGGACGCGGTCGATCTGCTTCTTGGCAAAGCTGTCCTCGCCTTCGAGGATCGCGCCGCTGATGTCGATGATGGCGATCTTCTTGACCGCGTGCTTGGCTAACGAATGATATTTTTCCCGCGGCGCATCGGAAGGGCTGAAATAGCTGCGGTAACTGCTGTACAGCCCGATGATGACCAGCACGGCGATCACGAGCGCCGCCAGCAGCCACTTGCCGAAGCGACCAAAAGCGCTGGACCGCTCGTGCACGACGATTTGCGGCGGCACGGGCGGCGTGCTGGCCGTGGTAGTGGCGTGGGTTTCGTTTTCGGCCATTGTCTAGTCCTCCCGGCGTGAATTGCGTGCTAGCTCCAATCCCCGCGTCATTCTAAGGCGCGGCGACGGAGAGGCAAAACACAAACAGACAAGGAGACAAGGAGAGGGGAAGAAAAGGAGATTTTGTGATTCGCCGCATTGCCGCGTCTCCGCGTCTCCTTGTCTCTGACTTGCCACGAAGCCCCAACTGCCGCTAAAGTGGACGCTCCATACGCTCTCAGCATCAAGGAGCCTACGAGTGTTTGTTTCCGCATCGACTGAGTGTTTTCCCGATTCTTCTCCCCAAGAGGCGCTCGAAACGCTCGCCGATTTGGAATATACGGCGGTCGAGTTGCCGATCCACGAATCGGGTCGCGGGCTGCGGCCGTCACAAGTCCACGAGGACATGGAGCGAGCGGCGCGCTTTTGTCGCGATACGCACCGGCTCGATATCGCCGCCTTGAATCTCGATTTGGCGCCGGGAGCGGCTTATTACGAACACTTCGCCTCTTGCTGCAAGCTAGCGAAGGCCATCAAAGTCGTCACGCTTGTGATGCCCTGCTCCGAGCTGGGCACGCCGTTCAACGAGGAGATCGAACGGCTCCGCAAGCTGGTGGAAATCGCGTCGCTGGAAAGCGCAGTGGTGGCGCTCAAGACCGAAATCGGCCGAATGACGCAAGATCCCGACACGGCCGTCGTGCTGTGCGACAACGTGAAGGGCCTGCGTCTGACGCTCGACCCCAGCCACTACATTGCCGGCCCGCATCAGGGCAGCAACATCGACAAGGTGATGCGCTACGTGCAGCACGTCCACTTGCGCGACTCGACGAAACAGAAGCTGCACGTCCGCGTCGGCCAGGGCGAAATCGACTACGGTAAACTTGTCCAGCAACTTGGCAGGGTCGGCTACGAACGCGCGCTGTCTGTCGACATGCAGCCACTGGAGGGCTTCGATCACCGCGCCGAAATGCGCAAGATGCGGTTGCTGCTGGAAAGCCTCCTCTAAACATAAAGCCGCGACCGCTGGTCGCGGTTATGGTGGTGGGCCACCGATCGCCCGCTTTCATCGCCTGATCAGACCCGCGACCGTCGGTCGCGGCTGTATGGATCCTGGATTCATTCTACGGAACCAAAGCTCGCTGGCGGGGTTAGTTTTCTGGGTGCCAGCGATTGTCGGTGAATCGAATTACGGCCCGGCTCGCGGAGCGCTCTGCCTACGGTTAAGCTGAAAGAAGCCAGGCATTTGATTGCGGTCGCCGTGATGCGCGCCATGTAGCCTGGCCGATCCTCTGGGCAAACGAATTCAAGCTGTGTCGATCAGCGACTCGACCGCCGAAAGATACACGTTAGCCGATCCTGACGTTCGGCTCATGCTCCAGGTGCGCGACGGCGATGCGCACGCGTTTGAAGAACTGATGCTGCGCTACCAGAACCGGCTGCTGTCGCTGCTTGCCCACATGGTGGGCCAGCGCGATCTGGCCGAGGATCTTACGCAGGAAGTGTTTCTGCGCGTGTATCGGGCGCGGAACCGCTACGTGCCGGGTGCGAAGTTTTCCACGTGGCTGTTCACCATCGCCGGCAACGTGGCCTCCAATGCATTGCGCACCAAATCGCGACGGCGCGAGGTATACCTCCCGCCTTCCACGAACGAATCGGGGGGCTATTCGCTCGACGCCGTCGCGCTGGCGGCCAGTGGGCTGATGCCGACGCGGCAGCTCGACAAGGCTGAACTATGTGCGGCGGTGCAGCAGGCGATCGCCACGTTGAACGATCGACAGCGGATGGCCGTCCTGCTGGCCAAGTTCGAGCAATTCAGCTACGCCGATATTGCCGAGGTGATGGATATGTCGCCGCAGGCCATCAAATCACTGCTGTCGCGGGCGCGATGCAATCTGCGCGACGCACTGCAGCCGTACCTGGATCGGGGCGCAATGATCAACGGGACCGCGGCACAGGCCTCCGCTGAAGCACATCACCGTTCCCCTGAACCGAACCCCTGAATCCGATCTCGATCGCAGTCATGTCGTCGATCGTCAATCCACAACCGGAACTGCCCGCCGAGGAGGAGCTGGTGGCTTACCTCGATGGTGAGTTGCCGCCGGATGAATGCCGCCGCATCGAGGAGCGGCTGGCCGCGGATGGCAACTTCCGCCAGCGACTGCACGATCTCGACCAGGCCTGGGAAGCATTGGGAACGCTGCCCTGCACGCGGACCGACGACGATTTCGCCCGCACGACGATGGAGCTTGTCGCGGTAGCGGCCGAGGGCGATCTCTCGAAAGACACTGCCAGCGCGGCGGCAGTGGGGCGACGTCGCCAAAGGTGGTTGGTTGCCGCCGGCATCGTGGCCGCAGTTTTGGGGTTCGCTGGCATACGACTGTGGTCGTGGCTGGGCGACGCCGCCATCGTGGCCGACTTGCCCGTGATTCGATACGTCGATTTATTGACACAGATCGAAGACGTGGAATTCCTGCGGCAGATCCGCCGCGCGGTGCCTCCGGAGCGATTGACGGATGGCGAGTCGGCGGTTGACGAAGAATTGGGGCACCTTGCGTGGATCAGCGCCGATAAAGGGAGCGCGCGGTGGGAGTGGCTCGAAGCGACCTCCGCGGACGAAAAAGCCAATCTTGCCAGTCAAACAAAGCGGTTCAAGGAATTGCCTACTGTGGAGCGAAGGCGAATTCGAAGCCTGTCTCGCGATATCAGCCAAGCGCAGGATGCTAAAGAGCTGCAAGCCACTCTGCTGGCATACGGCCAATGGCTGGCGCGGCTTACGCCCGGCGAGCAGCAACAATTGCGCGAAGAACTTTGGGGCCTGCCGGGCAACGAGCAAGCGGACGCCCTCCGGCGGTTCGTGCGGCTGGAGAACGAACAAGCGTCTCGCCGCTTGTCGCCGGAAGACGCGGAGAAGCTACGTAACGCCGTCTTGTCGCTCGTGGAAGAACGGCGAGCGAGGATTTTGAACGAAATGCATCGCCGCGGCGCCGGCGACCGTGCCCCGCGGCTTGAAGGGCCGCTGGGTGCATTAAGGATCCTCAGTTGGGAACTGCAAAACGAAGAACGGGCCAATCGGGCGCGCGAACGGATCATCGGTCAGTTGAGTCCTGAGGCGCAGGCACACCTCGAACGGCTCGGCCGCGGCGGCCGCCGAGTGCAGCTGTGGCATTGGATTCGCGACTCGCTGCAGGCCAAGGTTGGGCCGGCCGAGTTGGAACGCTTCTTTACGGACGAGCTGGATCCCGACCAGCGCGAGCGGCTATTGAATCTTCCACCTGGCGAAATGCAGCCGGAACTGGAGCGACTGTACTTCGACAAGGAGCTTGGCTTTCGCGGCCTGATGGAACCGGGCGACGAACCCGGAAACCCGCCGGGGCCAGGCGGACCTGGCTTCCGCCGCGAGATGGGCGAACGCGATCGTCCTGGCGGACGCGACCGTTTCGATCGCGGCCCCGATGGCTCACGTCCGCCGCGACGAGATGACGACAGGCGTCCGCCCCCGCCGCGTCCGGATGAACGTCGTGGCAAAGCAATTTAAGACCACCGCACGGTTACACTTCGTAGCCGTCGCGATAGTCGCAATGGACAATCCGCTCCAACGACGGGTCGTTGATCGGCTTGAGATTCACCGGATCCCACTCGACCCGGCCTCGTTTCCAAACGGCCAGATTGCCGAGCAGAATGGTCTCGGTGAGCGGGCCGGCGTAATCGGCGAAATTCGACATCGCGGGTTGGCCAGGGTCGTGCATCGCGAGAAACCATTCCTTCTCGTGGCCGGGGCTTCTCGGAAAGTCGACCTTCAATTCCTCGATGTCGCCCACGATTTGGATGCCCTGCTCCGCATAATCGCCCGCCGCATACATCGTGGCCTTATCGCCGATCAATAGCACGCCGCTGATCCATGGCGGCGGCACTTCGCGGCCATCTTCGTCCTTTACGGTCAGTGTCACGCCCTCGAATAGCTGAGTCGGCGGCACGTTGCTGCCGTCGTACCAGTACATCGTGAAAGCATCGCGACCGTTGAGCTCCGGGAACTCGAATTTGATCTTCGACCGCGTCGGATAGCTGTCGCCGTCATGCTCCGGGCACTCGGCCTCAACGGCGATGGGGTCGCGCATGTTGAGCGCCATGAACGGCAAGTTGCAAGTATGGCAAGCCATGTCGCCCAGCGCTCCCGTGCCGAAATCCCACCAGCCGCGCCAGGCAAACGGATGATAACCGTCGGCATATGCCCGATAGGGCGCCGGACCGAGCCACTGGTCCCAGTCGACTGTCGCAGGCACCGGCTTGATTGGCGCACGGCGCTCGCCTTGCGGCCAGATCGGTCGATTCGTCCAAATATGGACTTCTTTCACGTTGCCGAGCTGGCCTTCGCGAATCTGGTACGCGGCTTTTCGCATCGGGGCGAACGCAGTCCATTGATTCCCCATCTGCGTTGCGACGCCCTTCTCGCGGGCAATCTCGCCGAGCCGTCGCGCTTCCCAAATCGAATGCGTGAGCGGCTTCTGGCAGTAAACGTGCTTGCCCATTTTCATCGCCTTGGCGGCCATGACGGCATGGTTGTGGTCTGGCACGCTGACGGTCACGGCGTCGATGCGATCGCCCAATTGATCGAGCATCTCGCGATAATCCGAGAAGTTGTGCTCAGTCTTGTAGGCTTGCGCCATGCCTTCGAGCGTGGGTGCATCGACATCGCACAATGCATAAATCTTGCCGAACTTGGAGACGTTCTGCACGTCGCTCTTGCCCTTGCCGCCCGCGCCGATGCAGCCGAGCTGAATCTTTCCGTTGGCCGAGCGGCTTTCCGCGGCATGTAGGCCTCCCGCTACCCAGTAGCCAAAACCAGCAGCCGCCGAGGCCTGTAAAAACGAGCGTCGATTGGTTACGAGTGACATCGATCAATTCTCCTGCCCGTGAATGGATTGCTTCTACATTACGCCGCGCGCCGCTTGCTGCTCTCTATCCGTAACCAGCATAGCGTTCATCGCGGTGAAGTTCAAACGGCCCGTCCTGAAACGTGTTACCGGGGTGGCGCGCGGCAACTCAGGCCGCCGGCAATGAAAAGCGGGGTTTAGCGGCAATTGTGCTAAAAGCGGCCGCCCGTTTGCCATCCGGCCGTTACGAAACTACGCTAAGCGGTATCACTTTTTAGCGGAATTAAAGTCTTTGGCAGCTATGGTATCCGGGGTTGTGAAGTCATGAAGCAGGTATCTTCAAATGTCGTGAATGGGCCGTGGAAGTTTGCAATTCTTTATGGCATCATCGCGGCCACGCCTTGCGCTGGGGCGAACGTTGACGCACTCGAAACTCGAGTTCAACAGCTGGCCGGCAAGATCGAACGCTCGGAGGCCGGCGAGATCATCGGCATCGACCTCATGAATCGGCCGGCCACCGATGAGGACCTGAAGCTGCTCGCGGCCGTGCCAAATCTCCAAAAGCTGGCCCTGTGGGGCGCGGGCATTAGCGACGCCGGGCTCGACCAGGTCGCGACACTGAAAAACCTTGTCGAGCTGCAATTGCAGAACACCCTCGTCACCGATGCGGGCCTCGCGAAGCTCCTGCCGCTAGCGAAGATCAAGACGCTCAACTTGCAACGCGCCACGGCAATCTCCAATGATGGACTTGTGCACGTGGCGAAGTTGCCCGAGCTCGCGTATCTCACGCTCCTCTACACGCGCATCGGAGACGCCGGTCTCGTGCATCTCCAACAGGCCAAGAAGCTTCGCCTGCTTGACCTGCGCGGTTGCAAAATCTCCGACGAGGGCCTGGCGCACCTCGCGCCGCTGAGCGGATTGGTCGCGCTCAAGCTGCGCACCTCTGGCGTGACCGACGCCGGCCTTGTACACATCGCGGGCATGAAGCGGCTCCGCGGTCTCGCGCTGGAGGATGCCAAAGTCACCGACGCCGGACTCGCTCACCTGGCTGACCTTACCGAAATCGACGACTTGAATCTGATGCGCGCACCCATTACGGATGACGGCCTCCAGCACTTGGCCAAGCTTGCGAAGCTGCGAATCCTGTTCCTGCGCGGCACCTACATCAACGGCGACGGACTGGTGCATCTCCGCGACATGAAGGTTTTGCGAAAGCTCGATTTGAGTGAAACCACCGTCGGCGACGACGCGATGGCGCATCTGTCTGGATTAACCGAGCTAGTATGGCTCAACCTGTGGAACACTATGGTTGGCAATGATGGGATCGCACATCTTTCGAAATTGCCGAAGCTCGAATATCTGAATCTCGACAACACGGCGGTTGATGATGATGGACTCAAGCACATCGGCAACATGGCAAGCCTAGGCGCGCTGATGCTCAATGAGACCGGCGTCACTGACGACGGCCTTGCGCACCTGCAATCTTGCCGCGGGCTGAAAAAGCTCGAGCTGCGGCTCTCCGCCGTCAGCGAGGACGGCGTCACCAAGCTGAAGGAATCGCTGCCGGAACTCGTGGTGGCGTATGACCAGTAGAATCTCGTGAAATTTGGTTGCAGCGCCGAGCACTGGTAAATAGCCTGGAGTTATGGATGCCTCGCAGGTTTCTTACGACGTGCTCGCGCATTTTGACCGGCCCGCGGTGCGGGACACAACGGGTAGAAGCGCCACCCGCGGCGTCGGTTGGGTCTTGCACTGGTTTGCTGCGCTCGTGACGTTGTTCGTCGCCATGACGGTCCTGGCACGATTCGGCTACTGCCTGGCGGCGGAACTCGCCTTGGTCCGCGCGGCACGGGCCGGCGTTCTTGAAGCCACGCTGCCGAGGGCGACCTATCAAAGCGTTGTACAATCTGTCGAGCGACGCCTCGCCGGATATCCGCCACGCGCCGCGGACCGCTTGCGGTTTAGCTTGCTGCAGAACGGCGCACCGGTTCGCGGCATCTTTCAGCTTCGCGAAGGGGATCGACTTTGCGTGGCGCTCGCTCTGCCGACGGATGAGGTATTGCCAGCCTGGCTGCGTGCGGCTTGCTTCTGGCTCGCTGATTCACAGCTCAACGTGCGTGCCGAGCGGCAAATTCCCGAACGACGCTTGCCAGCAGCCGGTTAAACGGCTGCGGAGTACGACTCGGTATAATCGAGGACCCAAAGTTCGATCAGTTCGCGGAAACTTTCCAGGTCGACGTCGGCCAGCCGCTGATAGTGATTGCGGCTGAGAACTTCTTTGTTGCGCACCGTTCCCTTGGCCGCTAATTCCAGAACGCGGTACTTGTTGAACGGAGCCACAACAAGCTGCAGCCGGCTGAAGTAGCTGGCCCGCCGCCCGGCATCCAGGCTGAAGTCGTCGCGGCTGGCTGCGGCGCCCCAGCCGCTTTCATCGACCACCGCTTCCAATCGAAAGCCAAGAAAGTTGTCGGCCAGCTCGCGCAGGCAGTTCTCGATGTATTCGGTGAGTGTCAGCCGATACTGGGAATGCAACCGGCGACATTCTTCCTCGCTCAGCGCCTTGGCGGCCGCTTCGTCAAGCTGAGCGGCTCGCGCCTGCTTGCCGCGCTCAGAGGCCCGTTGTAAACGTTCACGAAAACTCATCGTTCACTCAGATCGAGACGCAGCCCCTTGGATAAACAGATAAGGACAATGGGAGACAAGGAGAAACGCCGGCTATTCTCCTTGTCTCCGTGTCTCCTTGTCTGGTTGTCTTTCCGACTGTGCCGAACCGTTTGCACCGGCGGGCGGTTCGGCCTCGTCGCCCGGCTCTTCTTGCTCTTTCTTCTTTTGATGGTACTGCAGCAAGTCTCCAAACGAGCGCATAAATTCCTTGCCCTCCTCCATCGCCTTGGTGATGGGGACGAGCGTCTTTTTGGCCCGCTTCTCGTACGCGCCGGTGCGCGGTTGGCGGGGTGGGGCGCCGCGTTTGCCACGATCGCGGGAAGGCTTTGCGGCACGACGCGGAGGCGGCGCCCTTCTTTCTGCAACCGGCGGCGCGCCGTCGCTCGGCTGCGGCTGGGCCGGCTGCGTCGCCGTCGGTCGGCGTCGCGGACCGCGCGACTTCGCTGGTCGCGGCTTTTCCGTGCCCGGCGCAATCATCGTCAGCGCCACGCGACGCCGCTCGTTGTCGATCGCCGTCACCCACGCCCGCACCTGATCGCCCACCGCCACCACGTCGTGCGGATCGCGAACGTAGCCGGCACTGAGCTGGCTGATGTGAATTAAACCGCTGTCTGACAAGCCGACATCGACGAACGCGCCGAAATCGACGACGTTGAGCACGCTGCCGCGCAATTCCATCCCCTGCTGCAAGTCTTCGAACTTCACCACGTCTTTGCGGAAGATGGGCGGCGGCAGGTCCTCGCGCGGATCGCGGCCCGGCTTGCACAACGCCTCGATCATGTCGTCGAGCGTCAGGCGGCCGATGCCCAACTCCGATGCGAGGGTGTCGCGGTCCAGTGGCCCGACCAGTTCGCGAATGCGGGCCGCGTTCGATCCGCCGGCAACCGCTGCCGGCTCAATGCCCAGCTTTGCCAGCAGCCGTTCGGCGGCTGCATAATTCTCGGGATGAATCCACGTGGCGTCGAGCGGGTGATCGCCGCCGACAATTTTCAAAAAGCCGGCCGCTTGCACGAAGGTCGCCTCACCCAGCCCGCTCACCTCCAGGAGTTGCCGGCGACTGCGAAACGGCCCGTGCTGCTGGCGATGCTCGTACACGCGGCGGGCGGTGAGCTGATTCATGCCGGATACGTACCGCAGCAGCGGCGTGCTCGCGCTATTGAGTTCCACTCCCACGAAGCTGACGCACGACTGCACGACGTCGTCCAGCGTATCGCGCAAGTGCTTGGCCCGCGCATCGTGTTGATACAAGCCCACGCCGATGCTGGCCGGATCGATCTTCACCAGTTCACTGAGAGGATCTTGCAGCCGCCGGCCAATCGAGATCGCGCTTCGCTGGATCGCATCACACTCCGGGAATTCCTCGCGGCCGATCTCGCTCGTCGAATAGACGCTCGCACCCGCCTCGTTGACGACTACGTAGTGGACGTCCTGATCTACGAGCTCGTTACCGAGGATGTCGGCAATCAGTTGTTCGGTCTGCCGGCAGGCGGTGCCGTTGCCGATCGCGACGACGTTGATGTTGTGCTGGCGAAGGAGTTCGGCGAGCTTGTTGCGGTCGTGTGCCTTTTGGTCCTCGCTGCCGACCACGTAGATCAGGTCGTGGCCCAGCAGCCGACCGAATTCATCGAGTACCGCCAGCTTGCAGCCGTTCTTGTATCCGGGGTCAATCGCCATCACCCGCTTCGCCGGCAGCGGCGGCTGCAAGAGCAGGTTCCGCAAATTGCGGGCGAACACCTCGACGGCGTGCGCCTCGGCCTTCTCCGTCAGCTCACGGCGGACCTCGCGCTCCAGACTCGGCAGCAACAGGCGCGACAACGCATCTCGAACGCAGCCAACTAAGAATTCCTTGTGAGCATGCTCGGGCGGCACGAGCAGCTCGATGGCCGATTGTTCCATCGCCGCCTCATCGGCCTCGACCCGCACGCGCAGCACCTTCGCTCGCTCGCCCCGATTGATTGCCAGCACGCGATGCGGTGGAATGCGGTGCAGCGGCTCGCGGAAATCGAGATAGTCGTGGAACTGTTGATTCTTCTTCGCGTTCTCTTCAATCTTGGTGCTCACCAGCCTGCCCGACTTGCGATAGAGCTTGCGCACCTTTTGCCGCACGTTGGCGTTCTCGCTGATTTGCTCGGCTAAGATGTGGCCGGCGCCCAGTAGCGCGGTGGCCGCGTCGGCAACGCCCTTGTCGACATTCACGAAGTCGCCCGCCCGCGCGTCGAGATCGGCGCACGCCTTGTCTTGTGCGAGGATTTCTTCCGCTAACGGGCCGAGTCCTTGCTCGCGCGCCTTGATCGCCAATGTCTGCTTCTTGGGCCGGAAGGGCAAATAGAGGTCTTCGAGCCGCTTGACGCTATCGGCACGCTCGATCTGCCGGCGCAATTCGTCGTCCAGCGCGTGCTGCGATTCGATCGATCGCAAGATGGCCTGCTTGCGCTCGTCAAGTTGTCGCAGCTTCGCGACGGCCGCCCGAACAGCGGCAATCTGCTGCTCGTCGAGACCGCCCGTCGCGTCGCGCCGATAGCGCGTGATGAAAGGCACGGTATTGCCTTCATCCAGCAGGGCGACTGTGCGAGCAATCGCGTTCTGGTCGATGCTTAGCTCACGCGTCAGGCGGGCGAAGTCGATCGCGCTGGCAGGTCCCATGAGAGAAGTCGATTTCAAAACGATTGCGGATTGCCGATTTCGGACTGCGGATTAGTTCGGCCCCCGCCGCCTCCGCCACAGGCCCCGCCGTGGGGCAGCATTCACATGCCGCGGCGCAAACGCCCGAAATTGTTGTGGTTGTGCTGCATGCTGTCAAGTTTCGCGACAGGTCGGGTGGCTGGGGCAGAGCGAATGCGATGCCCCAGAAGCGGCACCGTCTGGGGCGTCGCTGACTCCGCCCCAGGCACCCTGCGGCAATTGCAAATGATCGGCCCGTTGTTGAAAGCCGATAGCTGAAAGCCTTTCGTACAAACCGCTTCATATACCCGGCAACCGTCGTATTTTGACATTTTCCGACAGTTCCGGCCACTTCATTGCTGTCGCGGCAACCGACTTATTAGAGAAATTGAGTGCCGACCTGAAATTAGATCAAACCATCATCGCTCCTACTGCCGATTAGGTGGATACGATCCAGGGCCCTCGGGCTCTGGTGATGCGGCACGATGCTGCGCAGTCGATTTCCCCCCCAATGGCATGTAAGGAAGCATCCATGGCCCGCACAAAACTGCGAATTTACCGCGGACCGGCCGAGAAAACCGTCCCCCTTCGCACCGCTAGCAGCACCGGCGCTGCGACCGTCACAGTCAATCTCGACGAAGTGCTGCCGCTGCTGGCCGACGCGGTCGCCAGCCGGCGGACCTGGCTCTCCGACTTTGCGGAGGACCAGATCACGATCTCGGCCGATTTGTACGAGGTGCTGTTAGCGTACCAGTACTACCGGCACCCCGCGGCCTGACGTCGTGAGTAACATGCCGTCGCGCAGGTGCCACTGCTGGTCCGCCGCAGCGGATCCGCCGAGGCGGACTTGTCCAGCAGGGTGACGTCGAGTGAAGGTGTCGTCGTGAGCGATTATCGACTCGAATCGCTCTCCAATGCAGACGGCAGCGCGCCCACCGGTCCTGAGCAAATCGCCGACCTGATTCTGCGGCTGCGGCACGCGGCCGACGCCCTGCCAATCGACCGCACCAACCACGAGGATTTAAAGATCCTCAGCCAGACCCTGCGGGAGTTGCGCCGCGCGTTTACGGTGTTTGCCCCGTATCGCTCCCAGCGGAAGGTTACGGTATTCGGCTCTGCCCGGACGCCGCGCGACGCGCCGGCCTATCAACACGCTGAGCGCTTAGGCCAATTGATGGCCCAAAATGGCTGGTTTGTCGTCACCGGTGCGGCGACCGGAATTATGGAAGCCGGTCATCGCGGCGCCGGACGCGACCGCTCGATGGGCCTGAATATCATGCTGCCCTTCGAGCAGGAGGCCAACGAAGTCATCCGCGGCGACGGCAAGCTCGTGACGATGAAGTATTTCTTCACGCGCAAGCTGATGTTCGTCAAAGAGTGCGACGCCGTCGTGTGCCTGCCGGGCGGCTTCGGCACGCTCGACGAAGCCTTCGAGGTGCTTACGCTTCTGCAAACTGGCAAGCGCGAGCTCATGCCGGTGATCTTTCTCGACGCTCCTGGCGGCACGTACTGGCAGGATTGGCTGGTGTACATCCGCAAGAATCTGCTGGCCAACAAGATGATCTCGCCCGAAGATCTTTCATTGTTTCGCGTGACGGATAGCGTCGAGGAGACCGTCGCCGTGATCTTGCGCTTTTATCGCGTGTTCCACAGCATGGAGTACATCCACGGCCGGCTCGTGCTGCGTTTGCACCAGCGACTCGATGTCGGTCGGCTGGCCCAGATCGAACGCGAGTTTGCGGACATCCTTACGGATGGACAATTTCGACAGGAAGCGGCCGCTATCGGCGAAACCTCAAGGCCTGAATTAGCCGATCTCACCCGACTCGTGTTCCACTTCAACCGCCGCAGCCTGGGCCGGCTCCGGCAACTCATCGACACGATCAATAACGGCCAGCCGTAGAGGGTGGCTGGGGCAGAGTCTGCAACGCCCCAGATCCTACCCAGCTGGGGCAGAGGTCGCCTCGGCGATCTCTGCCCCAGCCACCCATCCGCATACCCTCATCTTCCGTCTCTCATTCTGAAACCGCCGATGTCGTCTTGACGACATCCGTGGTTGACCCTGGCGTCGTCGAATTGAGCCAGCCATCGGGCGGCCGCAGTCCTATCTGCTGTCGTTCGATGCACTTACATCGCGCCAGATGCTCACGTACCGACAACGCTGGCACGCTCAATGCGATTGTGGCCAGGCAAGTCCGGACAAAACCAAGAACCACTCAGCACACCGCACCGCTTTCCACAGGAGACCCGCCATGAACACGCTCACCCACAAGACCGTTTTGACCCTATTCGCCAGCTTGACCTTGGTTATCTTCGCCGCCGTGCCCGCCGCCGCGCAGTCCAGGCTGGTCCTCGTTGCCCCTGAATCTGATCCTGGTTTCGCTCCGGACTACTGCCTGCCGCAGTTCGGTTTCTCGAGCTTCAACATCCACGGTGTCGGCGAACGCGTGACGTTCGTCCGCTGGGGCGGACTGGCATCGCAGCTCGGTTTGGAGCCCGGCGACATGATCCTCAGCATGAACGGCTACCCGCTCAGTTACCACGGCGCTTGGAACGACGCCCTCTCCCAAGCCGTTTACAACGGCGGCTGGGTGCAGCTAAGGATCCGCGACGTGCGAACTGGCGTGTTAGCGTATCGAGAGTCATACGTCGGCGGGAGCGGTCCCATCGTCGGACCCATCACGCCGAGGATTCACGTCGGCGGCTACCACCCGCCGGTCGTCCACCACCGGCGTCACGTCGGCTACCCCGGCGGCCCCATCACCGCGAAGTCGACGTACCATGGCCGCGGCCACGACCTCAATAAGTCGATCAAAGAGATTGCGAACCTGTTCGATTAGGACTGAGGAGTTAACTCAGCCGTTAACCGCCGTGCCAACCAGCCCCCGGCTTCCGCCGGGGGCTGTTTTTTTGCGCCAACGTGATAGCGTCTCTCTCCCACGCTCTGCGTCGGAACGAGATTACTTTGCACTTAGTTCGTGCACGATGTCGACGAGGGCCCTCGCGTTGTCGACCGGCGTTTGCGGCAGTACACCGTGCCCAAGGTTGAAGATGTGGCCCGGGCGGCCGGCCGCTTGTTGCAAGACGTCGGCGGCGCGGCGGCGGAGTTCGGTCACGTCGGCCAGCAGCGCCGTCGGATCTAAATTGCCTTGAATCGCGCGGTCGTGGCCGATCATTTGCCAGGCATCAGCAAGCCGCACGCGCCAGTCAGCCCCGATCACGGCCGGGCCGCCTTCGGCCAACAGCGGCAAAAGCTGCGGATTGCCCGTGGCGAAGCTGATGACCGGCACACCCGGCGTCACTCCCTCGACGACCTCCCGCACGAATGGCAGCACAAACTCGCGGTAATCGCCGGGGCCCAGGCAACCAACCCAGCTATCGAACAGTTGCACCGCCTGCGCGCCGGCCGCGATTTGGGCATTGAGATACACGATTACTGCCCGCGCCAGCCGGCCCATCAGCGCGTCCCAGGCCGCTCGATCGCGATACATGAGGGTTTTCGTGTGCAGATAATCGCGGCTCGCGCCGCCTTCGATCGCATAGCTGGCTAGCGTAAATGGCGCGCCGGCAAAGCCAATGAGTGGAATGTCGCCCGGCAGGTCGGCGCGTGTCTGCCTTACTGCTTCCATCACAAAGTGCAATGCGTCGGCGCTCTCCAATTCCACGACGCGGTCGACGTCGGCCGATTCGCGGACCGGATTGTGAATCAGCGGGCCCTCGCCCTGGGCAAATTCGAGGTCCATGCCCATCGGCTCCAGAATCGGCAGCAGATCGGAAAACACGATCGCCGCATCGACGCCGAGCCGCTCGACCGCGAGACACATAATCTCGCTGCAGAGCTGCGGGTTGTGGCAGAGCTCGAGAAAACTGTGCTGCTCGCGAATGCGGCGGTACTCAGGCATGTACCGGCCCGCTTGCCGCATCAGCCAGATCGGCGTGTACTCCGTCGGCTCGCGCCGGCAGGCGCGGAGGAAGGGAGAATTGCTGAGGGCGGAAGGCGGAAGGCGGAAGGCGGAAGGCGAACCATGGTCAGTCAATTGCGTGGCAATGCGTCGCTTGCGTCCAAGAATTGCGCCCGCCTGCTCCGCGGTTTCTTGAACGAGATGCCCCATCTTCGGATGCGACGGCTCCAGGTCGACCGGCAAATCTTCATTGCGGAGCATCTCGCTCGTAGTGGGGCCAATGGAAGCGACGACCACGTTCCGGAAGCCGGCGCGCACCTCGTCGGCCAACCCCAGCTCATCGGCCAGCTTGAGCAGATTGATCACCTGATTGGCGGAAGTGAACATGGCCACGTCGATTTCGCCGGCGGCGAGGCGGCGGATGTTTTGCTCGAGCGGCCCGCAATCCTCTGGCAGCGCCCAGTCGTACACGTGCACGGCGTCAACCGTGGCCCCGCGGGCCTCCAGTCCGGCAATGAGACTGCGGTTCGTGACGCCATATTCCTGCAGCCCGACGACTAAATTAGCCACCGGCAAATGCGTGTCGAGCGTGGTCAACAGCTCGCGCCAGGTGTTCGGCTCCGGCACAGTGAGCGTGGGCGTAACGCCCATTTCTCGCAGGGCCGCGAGCGGTTTTGGGCCGCGAACGATCGATTTGATGTCGCTTATTGCGGCCAGAAAACGGCTGCGGTCGACATGCCGCTCGATCTGCTGCACCAACAGCCGTGTGCCGACGCCGGTCAAAAAGATAATCACGTCGATCCCGCCCGTGATCAGCCGATTTGCGAAGTCGATGGCCGCCTGATTGCGCTCCATCGGCACCTCGCGCATCGAGGGACTCACCGCCGGCACGCCGCCGCGCTTGGCGATCATGCGCGCCATTTCCTCGGCACGGCGACTTTCGAACGCCGCCACGCGCAAGCCGTCAAAAGTCGCACCGTCAGTCGTCACGAAAGCAAATCCTTAATGCTCCAGCTCATGAACTCAAACGACAAAAAGAATCTCACGCAAAGGCGCTAAGTCGCAAAGAAGAAAATGGAGGAGAGCCGACACGTTTGGACAGACGGTTTGGGATGGTTTGCTGTTTCAATTTTTCGGATGTATTTGCGGCAGCTAAGTCGCGGGGCGGCCATCTTTGCGCCTTAGCGCCTTTGCGTGAGTTTTCCTGACTGTTTCCATTTTAAGTCATCATCGACCACAAGATAGTGGCTCGCCGCCGCTTGAGCGCTTCAACACAATGCGAGATGCGCGGCATGGCGCTAGCGCGGATCATCCGAGGACGATTCCCGCAAGTGGTCGGCAAACACAAAATATGGTGCGATGCGGAAGCAGCAAAAAAGTCTATTGACAATGCGGCCCATTCGCGCAAAATGGCCTGCTGCTGATGCGCGGCGCGAATCAGCACGTGTGGTGTCTGTAGGGGAAAGATTGCGATCCCGGCGAGAAGGCGGCATCCGCGAACAAGTGCGATGCTTGCACCGCGGCGGGGCCACTCAGGCAAAGGTTGGTTTGGCAACTGTTTCGCAGTGCGCGCTGCGGTAACATCGATTCACTGACAGTAACGAACCCGTTTTACCGTGCCATTCACGAATGGGCGGCCGCAAATCGGCTTGAATACACGAAGCAATCAACAAATCGAATTGGGGCACCCGACTTTTGGCGACGATCTTGGGAGGCGCGACTGACGGATCGACGACGGCGGCTCCAGTCGCGTAACTGGACGTTCCCTCCCAAGCATTATTGCCGGTCGCAGCCCTTCAATCGGGCAGGACGAGCCTAGTTGCTCGTCCTGCCTTTTTTTGTGGAGAATGGGGTGGGTGAGTGAGTAAGCAACTCAATCTGAAGAAATCTAAGCCACAGAGATCACAGAGAGCACAGAGATACATTGATTATTCGGATGATTGACGAGTACACGCAGCATTCAATCTGTACGCCAACATAACGGGTCGATTTCCGAATTATTCTCTCACCCAATCATTCTGTCGTCTTCCTCGGTGCTCTCTGTGTCCTCTGTGGCGTTCTTTTCACTTTGCGTGAGTGGGTAAAACGACTAATGGCCACTTGTCTGCTTGGGCTGGGATCGAACGTGGGCGATTCGGAAGCGACGCTCCGCGCGGCACTCAACGAGATCGACGCCTTGCCCAACGCGCGGCTGCGGCGGCGAAGCGAGTGGCATCGCTGTCGGCCGCTGGGCGGGCCGCGGGATCAGGCTGAATTTCTCAACGCGGCCGCGGTCATCGAAACGACGATTCCGCCCCTCACGCTTCTGGATGAGCTGCAAGGCATCGAATCCCGTCATGGACGACAGCGGGGCGAGCGTTGGGCGCCGAGGACGCTCGACATTGACGTGCTTTTGTACGGCAACGAGGTCGCTGAGACCGAGATGCTCACGCTGCCACATCCGCGGATGTCGTTCCGCCGCTTTGTGCTGCGGCCGGCTGCCGAGGTCGCGCCCAGGATGCTGCATCCCGTGATCGGCTGGCCCGTGGAACGGTTACTGCTGCACCTCGATGCGGCCAGCGATCAAGCGGCAGTCCTTTCGCCGTCAGAATCGCTGCGCAGTGAAGTGGCCACACTTCTGGCGAGCCGCTTCGGGGCGGCAACGAGCGCGCGGCCACAATTCGCAACGGCCGATCAACTTTGGCCCCCAGCGGTGACAACCTGGCTCGACATTTCGCCACTGTCGACCCGAAACAAACCGGCGTCCGCCGAGCGCGCCGGGCTGCCGTACGCGGCGGCAGCATTTCCAAAATTGACCATCTTGCTCGACGCCGAGCCGCAATCGGGCGGCACACGGAAATCGGAGTGGTCGCCCATTGTCCGGCAGCCGGGCCGAGGACCGACGCTGCGCCTGCAGGCTTCCAACCAGGGCGCCCTTCCGGAGGAGGTCTTTGCTGCCGTTGAGTCGGTGTGGCCTGATCTAGGCCCGTCGAGCGCGGGTCGCCTAGAATGAATGTGCTTGAAGCGGCGAGCCGGCGGGTTTACCCCGCCGGGACAAGTTCGCCGCGGCGAATCCGCTGTGGCGGACCCGGCGGCTCAGCACCCAGGGCTTTTGCAACCACTTCTAGGCACACGTCATCGGCATCGGAGCCAAATGCACACTGATACGTCAAAGGCCCCCAAACGTGATGATCTGGCCAGAGTTGCGGGCAACCTGCCGCGCGTCGTCACGGATGGCGAGTCGTTGCGCGAAGCAGTGATCGCCGCCCGCCAGGCGGGACAAAGCATCGGGCTGGTGCCGACGATGGGCGCGCTGCACGAGGGGCACCTGAGCCTGGTGGACGCAGCCCGAGCCGAGTGCGACATGGCGGTGGTCACGATTTTCGTGAACCCCACGCAGTTTGCGCCGCACGAAGACTACCATCGGTATCCCCGCGACTTGGACCGGGATTTGGCGCTGTTGGGCGACCACGGTTGCGACCTGGTGTTCGTGCCAACCAAGGACGAAATGTATCGGCCCGGGCATGCGACCTTTGTCGACGTCGGCCCCATCGGGCGGGTGCTCGAAGGAGAATTCCGGCCGACGCATTTTCGCGGCGTGGCGACGGTCGTGTTGAAGTTGTTTCAGCTCGCCCCAGCCGATCGGGCGTACTTTGGCGCGAAGGACTATCAGCAGACGCTTGTGGTGCGGCAGATGGTCGCCGATTTGAACGTGCCCATCGACGTGCGGGTCTGCCCGGTCGTCCGCGAGCCGGACGGCCTCGCCATGAGTTCTCGTAACAACTATCTGACGGCCGACGAGCGGCAGCGGGCGCAAGTTTTGTACCGCTCGCTCCAATTGGCCGAGGAATTGGTGGCTGACGGCGAGCGCGACGTCCCCACGATTCGCCAACAAATGCTCCACGAAATTGACCAGACCGGTGGCGTTGAGCTGCAATACGCCGCGTTCCTCACCGATGGCACCGTGACGCCAGTCAAAACCATCGTGGGACCAACTACTGTGGTTATCGCCGCGCTCATCGGCAAAACGAGACTGATCGACAATACTTTGCTGAAATAATGACTTAAATCGAAACCAATCAAGCCACAGAGATCACAGAGACGAACTGCCTGAAAAGGACAAGTTAGAATTTCCAGCATTAAAAGCTACGCCGATAGCGCAATAGTTTAATTTCTATTCATGCTATCGACCCAATCATGCTCTCCCTTCGTACTTCCTCGGTGCCCTCTGTGTCCTCTGTGGCAGTCTTTTTGAGTAAGTGAGTGAGTGCATAACTTACTTGCCCACTCACCCTTCCCTCATGTGCAGTGAACTCCTCCGCATTCCGTACGAGTGGGGCGGCGTGCCGATTTTCGGCTTCGGCGTGTTGCTCGCCATCTGGGCCTTCGCCAGCGCGATGACCCTCACCGGCCTCGTGCGCCGTTACGGTTGGAGCGGCGAAGTGTGGGGAACCCTGCCGGTCTTGCTGCTGCTTGGCGCAGCGATCCTGCTGCTGCCCAAAATATTTCCCGATGGCCTGCCGATTCGCGGTTACGGCTTGATGCTGCTAGCCGGGATTGCCGCGGGGGCCGGAATGGCGATTTACCGCGGGCGGCAAGCCGGGCTCGATTCGGACCTCATCATCTCGCTGGCGATCTGGCTCGTGGTTTGCGGCGTGATCGGAGCGCGGCTGTTTTATGTCATCGAGTATTGGGACGAAAAATTCGCCGGCCAAACGCCTCAACAGACATTGTTCGAAGTCTTCAACGTTCCCGAAGGCGGGCTGGTGATCTATGGCGGCTTTATCGGCGCGGCAGTCGGCTTCGCTCTCTTCGTTCGCAAGCGAAACCTGCCGCTCTTGGCGATGGCGGACCTCGTCGCGCCCAGCCTCATGATCGGGCTTGCCTTGGGCCGGATCGGTTGTTTATTGAATGGCTGCTGCTACGGCGGACAGACCGATCGGCCGTGGGCGGTCACGTTTCCCAAATACAGCTCCCGACTGGAGACGGCGAACTCGCACGCGGCGCCACGGTTCAGTCCACCGTATGCCGACCAGGCGTCGCGCGGCGAGATGCACGGGTTCCGGCTGGAGTCGCGGGATGGCGAGCCGGCCGTCGTCACGCGCGTCGATCCGCGATCGCCGGCCGATTCGGCCGGCCTGCAAGTTGGCGATGCGATCGTCGCGGTCGATGGGGTGCCGATTGAATCGCTCGCGCACGCGCGGGATTTGATATTCACCAATTTTTTGTCGCAGCAAACGTTGCGGCTGAAAGTCCGCTCGGGCAAGACCGTTGAGATTGCACCCGTCGAGCCGCCCGCGCGCAGCCGGCCGGTGCATCCGACTCAAATCTACAGCGCGATCGATGCCGCTTTGCTGAGCTGGTTGTTGTGGTCGTACTACCCATTCCGCCGCCGAGATGGCGAAGCTTTGGCTCTCATGCTGACGATTCATCCCGTCACCCGCTTCTTACTGGAAATCATCCGCACCGACGAGCCGGCCGTGTTCGGAACCGATATGAGCATTTCGCAGAACATCAGCATCGTGCTGCTAGGCGTCGCGGCGGCCTTGTGGTGGCATCTGGCTAGGATGCCACGTGGCGTGGTCTGGCCACTGTCCTCGCTAGCGGCAGGAGCGAAGAATGCCAACAGGAAGGGCCAGCCGGGGCGTTCGTAACACTTTGCCCGCCAATTAATTGCGGTGGCCGGTTGGGGTGAGCCTTTTTTTCCGCAAGACGGCCAACCCGGCTGGCAACTATCTTTTTAGCCATGGCCCGCGACGATGCGACGCAGCGGTTCAGCGAGCCCGCCACCGGCCACCATGCCGACGGCATGGTGGACTGGGCGGTTGCGCTTGCGCAGCACGGCCGCTGGCTGCGGACCGTCGTCTTGGCGCGCGTGGCGGACCCCACAGCGGCCGACGACGTGATGCAGGACGTTGCCATCGCGGCCGTGGACAAAGGTCAACAGCTCCGCGATCCGGCAAAGGTTGCCCCGTGGCTGTACCGCCTCGCGGTGATGGCCGCATTGCAATATCGGCGGCGGCAGGCCCGCCGGCGGAAGTTGGTTGATCGGTACGCGGACGAGGCGCCGCCGACCGACCACGATGTGCGGGAGCCCGACCCGCTAGACTGGCTGTTGGCCGACGAGCGGAAAGCCATGGTGCGACAGGCGCTGGAACATTTGTCGCGGCGAGACGCGGAGATCCTGCTGCTGAAGTACACCGAGGATTGGTCGTATCGCGAATTGGCGGACCACTTGGGATTGACCACGAGCGCGGTCGAGGCTCGGCTCCACCGGGCAAGAAAGAAAATGCGGCGCGCACTGGCCCGAGTCGATCCAAGTTTTGTCGCAGTGGCCAGACAAGGTTAACAGGCTTAATAATTCGCTTTTGGAATTAAATGTCCGATAGGTGGCTGGGGCAACGCCCCAGATTGGCGGAGTTTCGCTGCGGCGATGCCCCAGGCACCCGCTACAAGTAATTCGAACATGCAATCATCGTTTTGGAATTGAATGTCCGATGCGCGACGAAACTTTCTCAGATGACATTCTGTTCGACCGCTTGGTCGATGGGGAGCTGCCGGATGCCGAGCGGCGGCGCCTGCTTACGGCGCTCGATGAGCGTCCCGACGGCTGGCGGCGCTGTGCATTGGCGTTTCTGGAGTCGCAGTCTTGGAGTAGCGACATACGCCAGTTAGTCCGCGAGCCGGCGTCAACACCAATTAATAACGATCCGGTGACGCGCGCGGCGGCGCTGCGAAAACCGCTGCGTCGCGGCATGGCTTGGCTGGCAATCGCAGCCAGCCTGCTGGTCGCTTTTACTTTCGGCCGCTTGCAGCGCGATGCCGGAAATTCAATCGCCACGCTCCCGCCCAACGCCGACGAGCAGCTTGCCGTTGTCACTCCGCCGGAACAGCGTGTTCCTGAGCCCGCACGAGCGGACGATGCGCTCACGCTCTGGGTGCGCGATGACGCGGGCCAAACCCGCCCACTCCGCGTACCGCTCGTCGACGCAGCAGCGCTCGACCGGCAACTGGGCGTCCAGTTTCAAAGCGGCATGCCGGCTGCCGTCCGCGAGCGCTTGCAGAAGCGTGGCTACGACGTGCAATCCAAGCGGCGTTACGCGCCGCTGTGGCTCGAGAACGGCCGGCCGATGATCGTGCCGGTGGAAGATATGAAAATCGTGCCCGTCGGACAGAACGTGTACTAGTTTTGATGCGTAGGTGACTTTGCAGTCTGGGTCTATGACCCCGGTCAATTCAACAAGCCGGCCTCACAGAGGCCGGCCACAACAACGCAATAGGAGAAGAGAACCATGTCGATGAATCGATTTCGCGGCGCCGTGGAATGGGCGCTGATGGTCGCGCTGGTGCTGGGAGCTGGAGCTCTTGCGCAAGCTCAGGATCAAGACACCGACGACGGCCCCGTGATCCAGATTGGCAAGGGCGATGTGCAAGAGCCCTTAAATCCGGAGCGGCCGGGACCCACCGACGGCGCGATCATTGACGAGCCCGCGGCGCCGAAGTATTGGATCGGTCTTGTGGGCGGACCGATCGGACCCGATCATCCGCTCCGCGCCCATGTCGATATTCCAGAAGACCAGGGCATGTTGGTCGTCGAGGTCGTGCCCGACAGCCCTGCCGCGAAGGCCGGCGTGAAGACAAACGACCTCTTGCTCCGCGCCAACGACGCAGATTTGCGCGAGATGCAGGACCTCGTGAAGCTCGTGATCACGGAAGGTGAAAAGAAAGGCCAGATCGCGGTGGAAGTGCTGCGTCGCGGCCAGCGCGAGACGGTGTACATCACGCCCGAAGAGCGGCCAGCCGATGCGCCGCGACCGCAGGGTGGCGGCTTCGGCCGCGCATTTGCCCCAGGGTTCGGCATGCCGGGCGGAGTTGAGCTGCCGCAAGACCTGCTGCGCGAATTCCGCGACGTGCCATTGGAGTTCCGTCAGTTCGGCCCCGGCGTGGTGGTCGGCGGCGGCGGTGCCGGCATCGCGAATTTGCCCAACGGCGTCTCCGTCAGCATCAACAAGCAAGGCGACGAACCCACGCGGATCACCGTCAAGCGCGGTGGTGAAACGTGGGAGGTGGTCGGCGACGATCCGAAGTCGCTCGAGCAGCTTCCTGAGGACCTGCGGCCGATTATCGAGCAGATGTTGCACGGTCATTCGCTCCCCGGAATGAACTTCCGCCAGCCAGGCCAAGGCGGTTTGCCCGAGTTGGGTGACGGCCGGCTGCGCGAGCGGCTCGAGCGAATGGAGCGGCGCATGCAAGAGCTGCAGGAGCGGCTGCTGGGCGAACAGGGTCCGCGAGCCGACAAGCCACAGGGCGAAGCCGTGGAGACCAAGTAGCAGGATTCTGGTTTACTGCCGGTTCCTGTAGCCAATTCAAAAAGGACGATATCGAGGGCCGTGTCGCCGAACGACACGGCCCTTTTTTGTTGTCGCAACGGCCGGAAACGAAGTCGACCGCCGATCCGCACTTGGTCACCGATGCGGATATCGCCCAGGTGCGCGCCCATTACACGGACCACGAAACCGCTCAGATCGTTCAGGTCATCTGCATGGCGAACCTGTTCGATCGGTTCACCGAGGCGCTTGGCCTCCCGCTGGAATAGCAGGGCGGCCAAGCGCGTTACCAAGCACCTGCCCGTCCGCTTTCAATCGCGCCGCAAACTGCTGGTAATCGACGTCTTGCACCGCAATATCCTGATCAATCGCCAGTGACGCAGCCGTCGCAGCCGATTGGCCAAGGATCATGAACACAGGTTCCATGCGGATCGAGCCGTAGGCGATGTGCGAGCTGGAAACGCACACCGGCACCAACAGGTTTTCGCACTCGGCCGCCTTGGGCACGATCGCACGGTAGCTGATCGGGTACGGCTGGAAGCCGTGGACTTGCACGTCGCCCTCATTCTGCACGTGTCCCTCGGGCGTGATGTACCGCTGGCAATTGTGGCTATCCATGCCGTAGGCGCCTAAGCCCACCGGGTCCTCGGCGACTTGGGATCCGCGGCAATGGTGCTCGGTCATCACGTACGCGCCCAGCAGGCGCCTCGCCTCGCGCACATAAAGCTGCGTCGGCCAGTTGTCGTTTTCGACGAACTCGTCCTTCGCCAGGCCGAGCTGCTGAAACTCCTCGCGCACCTCCGGCGGCACGCGGCGGTGATTCGCCAGCGTCCACAGCAGGCCCTGCTGGTACGAGTGGTGATCGGCAATGATCCGGTCCCGCGTTGCATCATCGGCGTCCGGATAATCGTAGTTCCCGCCGATGTAGTCCGTCGAGAAAGCATGGTTGTTGTTCGTGTCGCTCTTTCGATTGGGCATCCACGTCGGGTGCCAGGGGACGCGATGGTCGCCGGCCTCGAAATTCCGCAGCAAGAGCTCGTAGCGCGACTCGTCGTAATCCGCCGGCTTTGGCCAGGGGCGGCGGTTCTCAGCCACATCCGTCGTGCACAGCCGGTAGCAATACGCCTGCACGCACTCGTCGCCGCTGCCATCAGGCGGCAGGCTCTTCGCTTGGATGCCCCACAGCAGACCCGACGCCGGATCGCCCGGTTTAACGTACGGATCCACCGGATGCGTAAAGCGGTGATTCTTCACATTCAGCTTGGGCTGCACGCCGTTGAGCGTTTCATCGTACCGGGCGTTGTCCTCGCGCCCCACGTGATAGCTCACGCCGGCGGCCGCCATGAGATCGCCTTCATACGTGGCATCGATGAACATTCTCGCGGCGAACCGGCGGCCAGATTCAGTCGCGATCGACTCAATCCGCGGACCCTCCTTATGCACGCCGCTCTTCCTGTCGAGCCGCTCGTTCATCAGCGGCACGATCTTGGCTTCGGCCAGCATCTCGCGGTACACCTCGGTGGCGACGTGCGGCTCAAACGTCCACATCGTCTCGTCGTTCGCATTGTAGCGCTCGTTGCGGGCGTTGTATCGGTCGCGCGATTCGTGCACCCAGGCCGCGTCGTTCTGGTAGTGCTGCCAGATGCGATGATAAAAGTCTCGCGCCAAGCCGCCGATCGCCCCTTTGTTGCCGATGTCGGTCGCGCCCAGCCCGCCCGTCGTCAGGCCGCCCAGATGATTGGACGGCTCGATCAATACGACCGTCTTCCCGGCCTGCTTCGCCTGAATGGCCGCGACAATGCCGGCTGACGTGCCGCCATAAACAACGATGTCGCTGGTTTCGCTACCGCCGGCCAGCGCGGAATCGCTGAGACGCGACAAGAACAATCCGATGGAGACAATCAACCAAAGAAGCCGCGTCATGATCTGGTGCATCCAACCAGTTTACAAGAGATTGATCCGGCGCTCTATGCGGCTGCAGTTCCTCTTACTGTTGAACGCCACGGTAATGGTTATAATCGGGCCTCCCGAATGATTTGCCGCGCCCCCATTGCGATGGGTATCATCTCCACCCAGCAGCTATCGAAACGTTACGGCCGCCGCGTCGGTATCGAGGCTGCGAACCTGAATGTTGGCGAAGGAGAGATCTTTGGCTTTCTCGGAGCCAACGGCTCCGGCAAGACAACCACCATCCGGTTGCTGCTGGGCTTTCTTCGACCGACTCACGGTCGCGCGGCGATCTTCGGGCTCGATTGCTGGCGGGCCAGCGCGCGGATCAAGCGCGACGTCGGTTATCTGCCGGGCGACCTGCGACTCTATCCCTGGCTGACCGGCCAAAGGGCGCTCAAAATCATCGGCCGGACCCGCGGAATCGACCTGCGCGCGAGCGGTGCAGCCCTGGCGGACCGGTTTCAGCTCGAAATGGATCTGAGCGTCAGGCGCATGTCGCGCGGAACGCGCCAGAAGCTCGGTCTTCTCATGGCGCTCGCCCACAACCCACGTTTGCTGATTCTGGACGAACCCACATCCGGACTCGATCCCGTGATGCAGGGCGTCTTGACGAATTACCTGCGAGTGCTCGCCTCCGACGGGCACACCGTGTTTTTTTCCAGTCATACCCTGCGCGAAGTCGAGACCCTGTGCGACCGAGTTGCGGTCGTTTGCCAAGGCTGCATCGTCGCGGATGAAACGCTTCAATCCCTCCGCGCCCGCGCGCGGCGAACGGTGGAGCTTCTGTTCGCCGACGCAGAAACGGCCGCCCGCGTCGCACTGCCCGATTTTCTGCAAGCCGCTCGACGGGATGGTCGCAGATTGCACTGCGAGCTCGAAGGGCCGGCTCCGCCGCTGGTCCGCTGGGCAACCCAACAACCCATCGAGGACATGACCATCAGCCCACCCGACTTGGAAACCCTGTTCCGCAAGTTCTACGATTTGTCGTTCGAGCGGTTTCCAAAATAATGGAACCAAAGAAAATTTAGCGGCGTCGGCCACCACGCTGCGACCCCAAGCCGTCCTGCTGCGGCAACCAATGTAAAACGCCCGAGCGCCTCTCAAGCGGACCCAACCAAACCATAAACCGTCGCATAACCGATCGATATTTAGCGGCGTCGGCCACGACGCTGCGACCCCAATCCGTCCTGCTGCGACAACCAATGTAAAACGCCCGAGCGCCTCCCCAATGCGCGGACTGTTCACCAAAATCCTGCACGAAGTCTGGTTGACGACGTTGTCGTTTGGCGTCGCGTTATTCACCGCTGAGATGCTGCTGACCTTGGTGCTTCCGCAGATTCACAAAGCGCTCGGTGTGGCCCTCGAACAGATTCCGTTGGCGAGATTCATGATTAGCGGCCTGCTCGGAAACCAGCTAGGCGACGAAATCACCGCCCGCACCATGCAGGCCTTTATCTGGGTCCATCCCGTGCCGCTGGCCCTGGTCTGGGCGCACGAAATAACGCTGTGCACGCGCATGCCTGCCGCCGAAATCGACCGCGGCACGATCGACGTCCTATTAAGCTTGCCCATCTCCCGCCGCGCCGTGTACGCCTGCGAATCCATCGTCTGGCTCGTCTCCGGCCTGTTCGTCCTCTTCATGGGCATCCTCGGCCACCTGGTCGCCGCGCCCGCCATGCCCGACGAGCTGCGCCCCGACCTGCCCCGTACCATGCTGGTCCTGGCAAATCTCTACTGCCTCTACATCGCCGTAGGCGGCATCGCCTTCCTCGCCTCGTCCCTCAGCAACCGCCGCGGCCGCGCGATCGCCGTCGTGTTTGCGTTCCTCCTGGCTTCCTTCCTGCTAAACTTCATCGCCAACTTCTGGCAACCCGCCAGACATATTGCCTTCCTAGGCATCCTCCACTACTACAACCCCGCGCAGATTTTGCAACACGGCAACCCTCCCACCCGGGACATAACCGTGCTGCTGGCAGTCGGCACCCTAACCTGGCTCCTCGGCGGCGAAGTCCTCACCCGCCGAAGCATCACGACCGTGTGATTCCGCACTCCCCTCCCTTTTAGTGCGGGGAGGGTTCCAAAATCCCCCTCCCTTGATGGGAGGGGCAAGGGGAGGGTGAATTCTTCAGCCGCCGATGAACGCAGATGAACGCAGATTTGCCGACTCTTATCCGCGTCCATCCGCGGTTAACGCCGCGTGCCACTGTTGGCTTGCCCAGCAGTGTGTGCTGACACACGAGGAGTGCAGCCATGCCGATATTCAGGTGCCCACAATGCGGCCGTCACGGCTACATAGCCATGGCCCATTGCGACGGCCAAGTCTCGACGGTGGGTCAATGGCCACCGTTCGGTCCTAATACGCCTGCGCTATTGCTCCGGCTGATTCAGAACGACAAGGACATTTTCCTGCAGGGCCGTCGGGCGGAGTCGCTTAATCTCGGCATCGGTGCCTACGCTTACTATCGGCGGGTCGTCGAGAACGAAAAGGATCGGCTGTTTGAGAAGATTATCAACGTAGCGCGGCAGCTAAAAGTTGCGCCGGAAATAATTGCAAAGTTGGAAGCGGCGAAGACACAGCAGCAGTTCAAGCAAGCATTCGCGGATGCTAAAGATGCAATCCCAGAAGCCTTAAAAATCGACGGTTATAATCCATTGACCCTATTACACAGCGCCACAAGCAAAGGCATTCATGAAATGTCAGACGCCGAGTGCCTACAGCGTGCACAAGATATCCGCCTAGTCCTGGTTGCCCTTGCTGAGAGGATGTCCGCTGTGACAAAAGAGAATGCCGCACTAAAGGCGGCCCTTGGTCGACTCGCGAGCGGTTTGTCCTCGCCCTCCGCTTAATCTACCGCCCGCCGGTGCCGAATTGGTCGCCCGCCTTGGAATGACAATCGGCTGATGTTAGGATCTTGTTAAGGGAGCGCCCATGAGCACGATTACCACCTATCCGCACATTGTGAAGGAGCCCGGATTGCCGGCGCGATCGGAGAGCCATCCGCGCGTGGCGATAATTGTGATGGACTATCTCGGGCGCGGACTTGGACCGAGGACATTGTGCCGCAGGCCATTTTAGACCAATCCTGTCTGACGGAGTGACCGGATGGCCAAAAGAATTCCTACCGATCCGAAATACTTCCTCAAACTTGCGACTAGACATTTGAAGCGTGTTCAAGCTGCTAAGGATGAACCCGATTGGAGCGACTTAGGAACCTACGGTTTGTATTGTCTTGAGGCGCTGATACGTGCTGCAGCGCTTAAGAGCAGAGAGACGCCGATACGTACTCATTGGGGCAAGGCTGACCAGGCAAAGAATCTTGCTAAAAAGCATGGGCTTCCGGATATCTCCAATCTGCTCTCAACTCTGAATGTCGCTAGAAAGGCGAACGCCTACGGCGACGAAGAGTTTGATGAATCAGATCATGACGCGGACGACATTGCGACCGAAATTGAAAAGTACTACGACAAGATAAAAGCGTTTGTAAGTGCATAGCATGGCTAAAACCCGCACCAAGACAAGATACGTTCGCGAACTCGGCGTGGTGCGTCGCTGGGTCGGCAACTCGGAGAATTGGCTTAATTCCTTTCTGGAATTGGTGCCGTCGACCCCTAATGTCATCTCGGTGGTTGTAATGGGTTCCGCGGTGCGTGCGCGAGGCCACCGAAGATCGGACTTGGACCTGCTGATTCTATACCGCGGCAAGCGGCCATCTTTCGACGCGCCGCTTGAAGTCGACATTCGCGCGTATCCCGTCGATAGCGTGGAAGATAAGCTAGCAAGAGGGCATGAGATTATTGGTTGGGCGGTAAAATTTGGCACCGCCCTACATGATAGAGAGCGTTTATGGCACAACTTGCAGTCATCATGGGTCGAACGAGTGCCGCTTCCGTCGGCGGCAGAGGCGGCGGAACGAGGTTACAAGTCTTTATCTAGTGCACAAGAAATGCTCGACGCTGGTGATGATACTGCCGCAGAAGATCTCGTCCTCGCTGCGCTCACACAATTTGTACGAGCGAAATTAATTGAAAACAGAGTCTTTCCCGCCTCGCGCCCTGAACTACCGTCCCAACTACGGTCGATTTCAGAAAATGACTCTCTTGCTCAATTATTGGAAGATGCAATGTACAGTGATAATTCTGCATCCGATCTCATCAATGAACTAAAGGACATAGCGCGACCGATCACCTAGTAACTCCTTGACACGAGCTCAGAAACGGGGCGCAGCACGTTTTTGCTTCCTGCCCGAGACCGCGCCTTGGGCAATTACCCTGTCAACCCTTCACTTTTGGCCGCGCGTAGTTGTGCGCGGGTCGCCCGACGCCGCTCCCGCCTCCACCGAGCGGCGCCCTGTCTCCCAATCTTCTTCCCCCCTCTACAGCACGGTGGCCAAAAGTGCTTGCTGAATTCGAGCGGCGTTTATGCTACGGTGGGCGCTGCACGAAACTGCACTCGCTCTTTGGAAACTGAAGAAGAATAGCCGTCAGCCATCAGCTTTCAGCCGTCAGCTATTGGAATGACTGCGCTGCCGGTGCGCCCGGACGGAGCTTGTCTTCTAGGGTGTGTCCAAATCGCTACAGATGCGCAAAACCCCGGGGGGGAGTTTTGCGCATCTACGCAGATTCCCGAGAGAAACACCCATGAACAGCGGTGTAGCTCCGATAAGCTCCGGGCAGCCGATCGAATCGAATCCCCTGCCCTTCGGCAAGCTGAGGACAGGCCATCGAAGTCGGATGGCCTGCCATGAGCTAGCGGCTCCGGCTAAAGCCGCGCCAGCGAGTCGAATGGAGGCGGCGGGAATCGAACCCGGACGACGATTGCCATTCCGCATTAGATAACAAGACGTTTTGTGAACACGGGAATGGGCTGGCAGCGGATTGGCAGCGGAAGAGTTGTCAGTGTGGCGATGATTCCGACTCGGAACTTCAAATGCTTCGCGAGTTGCATTATTTGCACACGATTTGGCCCCGTTTGACTCCGGATTTCAGATGCCGGATTCTGTGCGCCATCGACGCGGTGCGCAACCCAGACGGCGACGATCATCACCCTGTGCAACAAATATGAGCATGTGCGTTTCTGGGAGTGTTGGCCTACCTGCGGCGCGTACCAAAATGATGTGCGTTGCGCCGGACTCCCGGTGGTTTGGCGTGACTGTCGTTACTCCGAACTACGACGCGTTTTTGAACTGCTTGGAAAACTCGGGCGATGAATACCGACGCGTCGTATACTGCCCTGAACAGCAAGTGCCGCTACCTTTCTTCGTACGCGCGAGCGTTTTCCCACTCGGCGGAGCCAAGTTTGTGGGAGATCGTTATTCTATTGGGTATGAGCGTGAGCTTCTTTGTTACGCCGGCTGGACAGCTTCGTTTGGAAGAGTCGCCGGCCATCTTTGCGATGGTGGGGGAAACCGACGTCACGGCGTTGCGCGCTGCGCTCGACGAGTCGAGCGCCGCGGGGCTTGTGCTTCTGGCGACGGAGCCTTGGGGTGGCGAGCTACCGGCGACGCTTGTTTTTTGGCGGGGATTCGCGCGGGAGTTTTTTCACGCGATCTGTCGACTGGGAGAAGATGCGGGCCAGCAGTGGAAATCGGCGCCGCCTCCGCCCGACGAGCAGCTTGTGCAGCTCATTGCCGATGCTCCGCCGATGCACGGCTTGGAGTATCTGACCGAAGATTTGCTCCGCAGGCTGTGGCGTGAATTGGCCGAAGCGGCTGCCGATCGAGCGATGATTTTCCCCGAAGGCCCGGTGGCCTGGCTGCAGGCGATCAATCCGCTGTGGCATTTGCTGGGCCGGGTCACGTTTCACCTGGCGGAAAATCGCGGCGACGATGCACGTCCGTTCGCGTTCCTGGCCACGTATACGCATCGACTCTCGCGCTCTTCGCGGCTTCAGCATCTGCCGCTGGCCGAAGCCTTGAAAACCTACGCCGGCACAAAAGAAACGGCCCGGCTCGAATCGCTGCTGGAGCCGGTGCGGCGGGCCAGCCAGCGCAGCACCGTGGTCGGCGAACTCCTTGCGAGCAAGGCCCTGTTTGCGCCGCAAGCGTGGACGGTCGGACAAGCGCACCGATTTCTGTGCGAGACTCCGCTGATGGAAGAGGCCGGTATCGTCGTGCGGGTGCCGAATTGGTGGTCATCGCGCCGGCCACCGCGTCCGCAGGTGCAAGTGAGAATCGGCGAGCGGCCGGCAAATCGAATCGGCGTGGAGAGCCTGCTTGATTTTCAAATCGACCTAGCCATGGACGGTGAGCCTCTCACGGCAGTGGAGCAGCAGCAACTGCTGGCCAGCACGGAGGGACTCGTCTTGCTCCGCGGCAAATGGGTCGAGGTCGATCGCCACCGACTGCAGGAGACGCTCGTTCATTGGAAGACGATGGAACTGGCGCATGCCGATGGGATGAGCTTTATTGAAGGAATGCGACTATTGGCCGGTGCGCCACTCGGCAACGAGGCCCTGGCGGACGAATCGGTGGCGTCGTGGTCTCGTGTAACGGCCGGCGATTGGCTGCGCAAGACGCTCCAGCGGATGCGCAGCCCTGAACGAATCGATGCCTGCCAACCCGGTCGCGATCTTCAGGCCGAGCTTCGCCACTACCAGGTCGACGGCGTGCAGTGGTTGTGGTTCATGACCGAGCTAGGACTAGGGGCATGTCTGGCTGATGACATGGGACTCGGCAAGACAATCCAGGTGATCGACCTGTTGCTGCAGCGCAAGCGCAACGGCAAGACGAATGGGCGTTCTAGTTTGCTGGTGATTCCCGCCTCGCTCATCGGCAATTGGAAACAAGAGCTCGCCCGCTTCGCCCCCTCCCTGCGGGTCTTCTTCGCTCATCGGGCGGAGTGTGAGGCCGAGGAGCTGGCCCGCGTGGCTAAGGATCCTCCGAAGCGGTTAGCGGGTTTCGACCTGGTGGTGACGACCTACGGGCTGGTTCGCCGCCAGCAGTGGCTCGCGGAAGTTGCCTGGTCGATGTTGGTCTTGGATGAAGCTCAGGCCATAAAAAACGCTGCGTCGGCACAAACGCGCTGCGTAAAGAAGCTGCCAGCAGCGGCTCGAATCGCGATAACCGGCACGCCGGTGGAAAACCATCTGGGCGATTTGTGGTCGATCTTCGACTTCTGCTGTCCGGGGCTGCTGGGAAGTGCGCGTCAATTCAAGAAGTACGTCAAGCGTCTCGACGGGCAGCAAAGTGCCCATGCATTCGGCGCACTGCGGCGGCTGGTGCGGCCCTACATATTGCGGCGTCTAAAGACCGATCCCGCGATCGTACCCGATCTGCCTGAGAAGACCGAGATGCGTACCGAATGCGGTTTGTCGAAAAAGCAAGCCGTGTTGTACGAGCAGGCGGTCGAGGATATGGCGCGTCGGCTGCGAGAGGCGGACGGAATTGCTCGCCGTGGGCTAGTGCTATCGGTGCTAATGCAGCTCAAGCAGATCTGCAACCATCCGGCTCACTACCTCGGCAGCGGCGAGTTCGCACCGGAGGAGAGTGGGAAATTTGAGCGCCTGCGGGCCCTCTGCGAGCCGATCGTCGAGCGCCAGGAAAGGATGATAGTCTTCACGCAGTTTCAGTCACTCACCCAGCCTGTCGCCGACTATCTGGCCACGATTTTTGGCCGCGCAGGGCTGGTGCTCGACGGTGGCACCCCGGTCCGCCGGCGCGGAGAGCTAGTCCGCGACTTTCAAAGTCCGGACGGGCCGCCGTACTTCGTGATTTCGCTCAAGGCGGGCGGCAGCGGATTGAACCTGACGGCGGCCTCGCACGTAATTCACTTCGACCGTTGGTGGAATCCCGCGGTCGAGAACCAAGCCACCGACCGTGCTTTTCGCATCGGGCAAAAGCAAAATGTGCTGGTACACAAATTCGTTTGCCGCGGCACGGTGGAAGAGCGCATCGACGCCATGATTCGCGACAAACAGTCGTTGGCCGACGGGCTGCTCAACCAGCAAGGAGAAACCGCGTTGACCGAACTGGCCGACGACGAGCTGCTGCGGTTCGTGTCAATCGACCTGGGCCGCGCCACGGCGGAGTGACGAGCGGGTGCTAGCATCGGCGAGTTGTTCGACAATATCATCGACCTGGAATTGGAAATCGGCAGTGCGCGCGTTAGAGTTTTCTTTAGACGGCTACGTAAGCGGCAATGCTTCCACACGCCCCCAGCCGTATCGCAGCCAAGCGGCACGAAAGGAGTCGCAACATGTCATGGTATGGCCCTTGGCGGCCTTACGTTCCGGTGGCCAAGCGGAGGGCGAAAGCCGCCGCGTACGCGGCGCGGCTGGCCAAAAAGGAGAAGCGTGTCCTCGCGCCGGTAAGTATCGCCGGGCGCAAAATCACCTCGTCGTTCTGGGGTCAGGCCTGGTGTGACAACCTGGAGCAGTACAGCGACTTCGCGAATCGCTTGCCGCGCGGCCGCACCTATGTCCGCAACGGATCGGTAATCGATCTGCAAATCAATCACGGGAAGGTTAAGTCGATCGTCAGCGGCTCTGAGATTTACCGCATCGAGATCGAGATTGCCGTGTTGAAGAAGGCCCTGTGGAATCGCCTGAAACGCGACTGTTCCAGCGCTATCGATTCATTGTTGGACCTGCTACAAGGGCGCTTTGATCAAGGAGTCATGCAGCGGCTCACGCATTGCAATGACGGCCTTTTCCCACAGCCCAGGGAAATCAAGATGCGGTGCTCCTGTCCCGATTGGGCCGGGCTGTGCAAGCATCTGGCCGCCACGCTATACGGCGTCGGTGCCCGGTTGGATGCCGCGCCCGAACTCTTGTTCAGATTACGCGGCGTCGATCACCTGGAATTGATTCGCGAGGCCGTTGGAGCGGCGAATCTGAATCGAGCCCTGGAAGGAAGAGCCGGTGCGCAGCTCGTTGGCGCGGATTTGCGCGAGGTCTTTGGTATCGACATCGAGCTGGGGACCAACGGCGATTCGGCAACTAGCGAATCCCGTGAGGTCGCCGGGCGGAAGGAAGTCGAGCTGAAGACTCGAAGTCGCCGATCCACCGCAACATCGCCGCCAGCTCGCCGGAAGAAGCAGGCGGCCGCGGAACGGAATTCCGTCGCGCGCGACGCACAGCCCAAAACGGGATCTCGCAAGAAGTCCGCTCCCAAAACGACAAAAACGGTAGAAGCACTCGCCACTGCGAAAGCAACCATCAGAACAAACTCCAACCGCAAGACTGCCGCAAGGGCTACGTTAACATCGGCCAGCAAGCCGAGCCGCGGATCAACGTCCGCAAGAAAGAGGCCGAAGGCCCGCTGAGTGTGCGTTTCGAGTGGCAACATTGGGGGAGATCAACCTATTCACCGCACAATATGCGGTTAATAAGGGTCATAATCGCCGCACGTTCCCCGTTCAGATGTCGGCGTGTGTCAAGCAAGTGAACCAACTAGACTTGGCCGGGGTCAAGAACGCGGTAAGGCAATTCCTCTCCGCTCGACGAATAAGACGAATAAATCGTATCCGACCATGCGGCGTGGCCAATTGGCAACGATCGCACGGGCGAAGCGAATGCAGTCTAGGCGTGAATCGTCGAGCCGTTTCTGGGCTGATGCTGCCGGTCGCGGCCAGCTCGTGCAGAGAATCCCCCCGAAGCGAGCCTCATCACGGATCAGATCGAGCTGCTGCTGGCGTCTGGTTCGCCGAATCAAACGCAATGGAAGAGCGAGCGCGACGGCCGGATGTTGCAAAAAAGTAACAATTGATCGAGTCCTGCATTTATCCCGCTCGCAGCATCACTTGCTACTTAAGACACTCGGGAAAAGCCCGGCGGCGCGTCGATCGAACGGTCGGCCCCATGTCGGCCGCCATCGGACGGTAGTTGAGTCGTTCATTTTTTCCTCATTGCTTAAACGGCCAGCGTCTCGACCCGCGCGGAAATAATCTCAATTCCCTGTCACGCTCATCACTGACAATCGGTCAAACTCAAACTTCATCAGGAGTCATCCATTCCCAAAGTTCGTTCTGGGGCAACTAAATCGGATCCGCATTCCGGACGATGAATTTCTCAACTGGCAGACCATCGATCAACGTAGGACGCGGAACTCGCTCTTGCTTGCCGTTGATAAAGATCGTCATGAACGTCTTCTTTCGTTCTCGCCGTGCTCGCCTTTCGCCAGCGGTAAATTTGCGACTTGGTCGATCCATTGGGCGTTTCCTGATTCCGCTCGACTTCGCGATTACTACTCACCCTGATACTGCGGCGGAGACTTACTCACTCGCCGGATGACACGCGGATAGGTAACGGTCGGAATGGCTTGCTCGATTCGCTCCACTCGAATCTGATGATACCAGTCGTCGCCAAAGTCGAACCAGTACCGAAGACACGATCCGGCTTCAGATCCAGGTCGTCCAGCTTGGCCGCACGGGCATTTCCGCACCCTTTCTTTCTTGGCGGCGGGTCGGGAGCTGCGTAGTTGGGGCCGTCGGGATCGAACGGTCGCTTGCCGAACTGAAACTCGTACAGGTGCTGATCCCAACGGTCATAGGCCTTGAAAATGGCGTAATGGAGTTGTTCGAGCGTCTGGTCGCCGCGAATTTCAATCTCGCGGCAGATTACCTTATTGGCGAACTTTTTACTCATCGGCCCATTGACTAAGTAGACGGAAACAACGTACAAGTTTGCCGGAGGCGCTGCGGCAGCCTCGATCCGACGGCTCGACTGTCTGCCTGGGCGGGTAGAATTCGCGCGCTGCTTGCGACTGCGGCGGAATCTCTTCTTTCGGAATCAGTACTTGGAGCGAGCGGGCCTGCCCCGGCTGGCGCAGGATCAGTCCTTTCCTCTCCAGCATCTTCACCATCTGATTGGATGATGACCGTCTTTGCGAGTCACGGTGGCCGACAAGCCCGTAACGAACTTGGCCTTTGCTTGCCGCACGACCTGCTCGAAGCTGTGTGCGGACAGATACGCCAAGCGCCTAAATGAAAAGGACGCGGGTTGGAACCCGCATCCCTCAAAGTTGCAAAGCATTGTCAGGTAACGCTTTATTCATTGGCAAAGTGGAGGCAACAGGACGCCAATGGAACTTTTTCTGGCTGGGTTAAGGGGCTGGGACGAGAAAATCCGGCGGAAATCGATGGGCCTGACGAAAGCTTGATTGATAATGCTTGTCGGCCGCTTCGCTGGAAGGTCCGACGTTTCATTGATCACCACTATTCTATGTACATGTTTCGTTATCGCCCGCTGCTGAATCTCTCGATTGCGACGAGCGCCAATGCGAGCAACGGCGCAAACACAAGCACGAAGGCAGTCGTCGACGTGCCGACCATCTCCGGCAGAGTTAGCTTCCCGCGGTCGCCCCATTTCTCGACTGAACGTGACAAAGCGGCCGAGGCCTCCGCATACAAATAAGAACCTGCCATCAGGCCGACTACGCCGCCGAGGGCGTCGTAATTGCCCTGGCCCAGGGCCGCAGCTCCGGTTCCCGGACAGTAGCCAATCAGCGCGAAACCCACTCCGAAGAGCAGCCCTCCCAGTACATTCGCTGCATACCGGGTCGGCTTCAGGTGAAGCTCGACCATTCCCAAGCGGTGCATGGCAAATATTCCGACCATCCCGACGATGATCGCCGAGAGCATCACCTTGATGACGGTGAAGTCCTCTAGAAGCAGCACGCCGATCAAGATGTGATACTTAGCGACTCCTCCCTTTTGCAGGAGAAAGCCAAAGATGATTCCAAACGCGAGACCGAGAGCCAGCTGGGCGCCGGGGCTCGGTTCGTTCTCAACGGCAGCAGGTTTCTTCTCACTCATAGCTGTGGCTTAAACGCGAAACATGAGCAAGGCGGTTGCGATGCCACTGACGAAAAAGCAAATCACCGCGATCCAAGAACCGACCGCGAGTTGCATCGTGCCGCTGATGCCGTGGCCGCTGGTGCACCCTCCCGCAAGCCGAGCCCCGAATGCCATTAAAAGTCCGCCTGTAAACGCGGCCGCGAGCCGCAGTCCGATGCTTTCACCAAACCGTGCTTCCCACATGGGCGGCACCCAGCGGAGCGTCAATTCATTCCCGAAAAAGGCGGCAAGAAACGCTCCAACAATCACGCCGACCAGCAGCATCACTTCCCAGTCCACGACAGGCTTCTTGTCTTCGTAGAACTTAAGTGACTTGGTGTGCTTAGGTGCGATGACGGAGCCGATCATTCCGGCGATGCGCGCGTATGCGGTGGAAGCCCCCAGCGGCTTATTGGAAAAGTAGAAGGTGAACATCGAGAGGACGCCGATCAATGCGCCGACCAGATATGGCGACCAGGCAGGACCGGAGTACGCATCGGGATTAGTGCTTTGGTCCTGGGCCCAAGCGGGCGCGGCCGCTAGCACAAGTATTATCGTGGCCAATTCCGTGATTGCAGGTCTCATGGACTCTTACTTCTCCACTGGATACTCGGCGTTCACCCACGCCTGCCAGCTGCCGGGAATGTTATGCACGCTAAAACCTTGCTTCTGAAGAATGCTGGTTCCGAGGCTGGCTCGGTAACCGCTATCGCAATAAACGGCTACCGGAGCGGCCTTATCCAGCTGGCGGCTCTTCTTTTCCAGTTCCGGGAGAAAGAGATGCTTTGCGCCGGGAATTCGTCCACCCTTCCACTCGTCCGGAGAGCGAACGTCCACGATCTGGACCTCGTCGGCGCGTCTTTTCAGCTCGTGAACAGTCATCTGGTCGATCTCCGCAAGCGGCAAGGCGGCGTTGTCCCAAGCCTTCATGCCGCCAACTAGGTAGCCTGCGAATCTTGAGAAGCCCGTGCGCAGGAACAATCGAACGATCTGTTCGACCTTCTCGTCGCTGTTCAACACCAGCAGCAATGGCTGTTCAGGATCGAGCAGCCAACCTGCCCAGATTGAAAGCTCTGGTCGGCCGCCAATATTGAGCGCGGCCTTTATGTGACCGCCGCCGAAGGCGAGCATCTGCCGCGTATCGATGACAAGGTTCTTTCCATTCTCTGCGGCCGCCTGAAACTCCTTGGGCGGGAACCCCGGAACCACGGGGAGGTTTCCGAGCACCTCCGGTCCGCGGGCGTTGAGCTTCTTCATTCGCTTGTAATATGTCGGCTCCGGCGGCGCGGTCGACAGCGCGTACTCTTTGAATTCTTCTTTTCCGGGGAGTTGTAAGAACGGGTTGTATTTGCGTTCGTAGCCGATGGTGCTTTCCAGGCGATCGCCGATGGATGCGCCACATGGCGAACCGGCTCCGTGCGAGGGATAGATGATTACGTCGTCATCGAGCTTCAAGTAGTAGGTATAGAGAGTGTCGTATAGCTCTTCCGCCAACTTCTCCGCTGCGTCGGTTCCCAAGAGATCGGGTCGGCCGGCGGAGTTCACAAAGAGCGAATCGCCGGTGAAGACGCCAAACGGCTTTGGCGCCCGGTTCTTTTCGCTCGCCTCGTAGGAGACGTGCTCGGGAGTGTGCCCCGGCGTATGACGAGCGGTCAGGATGAGATCGCCAAACTCGAATTGATCCCCGTCTTTCACGGGCTGATGATCGAAGTCGTACTCGGCGCCGCCTTCCACGCTTACAAAAATCTCCGCATTTCCGACTCGCGCCTGCAGCTCGCGGGCGCCGCTCACCAGGTCGGCATGGATATGCGTCTCGAATATATGGGTGATTGCCAGCTTTCGCGATCGGGCAAGCTCGACATAAATCTCCACGTCGGCGCGGGGATCGATCACGGCAGCCGTTCCTGTGGAGTCGTCGCCGATCAAGTAGGAAAGCTCCGCGATTCCCTCGGTCTGCACTCGCTCCAGAATCATCGACATTGCAGGGTCTCCTACCTAATCCGCCGTAGCGCGTTGGTTTTCACTTCAGGCATGCATACCGCGTGGCAGCCGATCACGACGCCGCTGCGGGCCATGGCCGGAAAGTCGTTCGGCGATAAATGCCCCAATACCGATAAGGACTAACCCGCCGATCCATAGCCAAGGGGACGTGCCCGTCGCCTCCGGCAGCGTAATTTTCCCCCAATCCCCGAAGCCCTTAATGAGCGGCTGCAGCGCGGGATAAGCGGCTACAAACACGGCGGCCCCGACAAGCATGCCTGCGACGCCGACCATGGCGTCTCGCCGCCCCTCACCGCAGCCCGCGACACTGGTGCCCGGACAGTAGCCAAAGACGGCCATGCCCACGCCAAAGCAAACGGCGCCGATTAGCACGCCTCCGAGTAGCGCGGGCCTGATATGTAGCGACGCCGCATCTGCCGCGACGAGCGCATAAACGCCGATCGCGCCGACCACCACGGCAGTGCCCATCGTTTTAACCACCGTCCAGTCACGAAGCAGAAACTGCCCGACGATAACTTCAAACTTGGCGACTCGGCCCTTTTGCAGGAGGAAGCCGAAGATCATGCCCGTTAGTAATCCGAGAATGAGTTTGTCAGGGGACTCAAACATGCTGCGCTCCTTCCCTGCCGTACATAAGCAGGGCCGTTAGGATGGCCACGCCGAATGCGACCGAAATAAACATCCAACTGGAAACCGCAATTTGAAGCGTCCCGCTGATGCCGTGGCCGCTGGTGCAGCCCTGGGCGAGCCGAGCGCCGAACATCATGAGAGCGGCGCTGAGAAAGGCGGCGGTCAGGCGTTTGATTCTGCTCGGCCCGAATCGACTTGCCCAGAGCGGCGGCACCCACAGCTTCGTGCGGTCGCCCGAAAGACCCGCGCTAAGAAGCGCTCCGAAGAAGACACCGAGAACGAGCATCCATTCCCAGCCAATCTTCGGCGAATTGCCTTCGGCCTCTTTGGTAGCAAAGTATTCATTTTGTTGCTCGAAGCCGGGGACTGCCGCTCTCTCGGCCAGCGCAGCGGTATGTTCGAACGCCGTGGTAATGCCAATCGGCTTATCGGCTGTCGCGAACGCGAACCAGCTGAGGACGCCAATCAGCGCACCCACCACGTAGGGCGACCAGGACTTTTCGGACAGCGGCGTGGTCATTGTTAGACCTCAATGGTTTTCGGTGGGCCATTTCGTAAGGGCGATCTGCCGCACTAGGCGACTGATTGCCTGGCCCGCGCGGAATCTAAACACTGAACGTCGAATATATCCCATGACAGGAATCATCTAATTAACTAACTCGGCAAATGTTGTGCCGGTTATATCCCGCTACGGGATTTCTCCCGGCTCGGCGTTTGCTATGCCTTCGGGGACCAAACGGAGAGGAGAGAAATAGCCTGTGATTCCAGTCGCATCCGATGAATTCTTGGAACTTGTGGCGGCGAAATTCCGCATGCTCGCCGATCCGACGCGACTGGCGATTCTCCGCTGCCTCATGGAGCAGGGCGAATTGAACGTCAGCCAGATTGTGGCGGCGTCAGGCCGCAGCACGGCAAATGTGTCGAAGCATCTCAAGCACCTCAGTGAAGCGCGGATGGTCGTACGAAGAAAAGACGGTTCGTTTGTCCTGTATCGCCTCGAAGATCCGGTGTTGGAGAAGATCTGCGAACTGGTGTGCGACTCGCTGCGTCAAGAGCTGGAAAACGAAGTTAAGCGGAATAAGCAGCTACTGAAGAAAAGGAGGTGACTCTGTAGAACCGGAAGTTACATGGAGGCCGCCTATAAAGCTGCTGTGGCATCCGCGGCAAAGCGGTTCAAGCCACGCCGACGCTTCTTCGACGGACGCACGAGACGCTAAGAAGGGGCGGGCCCTGTGTTCGCAGCGGCACACCATTGCTTCGAAAAGCAACGATTTGAAAAGGCTGTCTCTTGCGTGCCGACGTGTAGGTCATTAGGCGGGAAAATCGAGGGCGAGCAAGGCGAGGGGAATCGAACCGTTGTAACACTTGATACACCAAGTTCTTACGCTATTTGCCCGCTCTGCTGGACGAATCAATCGAACTGTTACAGCTTAATAGTGATCAATGTAACTCCATGGAAGACAATGGAAAGCTCGTCCAGCATATGCTACGGCGATTCCGGTCGAAATTAGTGGAGGCGGCGGGAATCGAACCCGCGTCCCGCAATAGTTCCACGCCCGCTTCTACGTGTGTAGTCGGCTGTTTAATCTCGCTGCCTAACGCCCCTGCCGACCGGGTCGCCTGGCAACCAGCCCGGAACTTGTTTAGCCGCGAGCGTACCAGGCGGTGACTCGCGGCGAGCCAGATTTAGCGACGGACTTTTGGGCCATTCTGGCGACAGCCCTCAGCCCGGGCAGCCATTAATTAGGCAGCCAAAGCGAAATTGCCATTGGCAATTGAAATTGTGATCAGCTTTTAACGTGGCCAACTGATCAACCACGACACGCCACTTGCGCTTCACGTATCCGGTCGAACCCTGTTCGCCCCCGTGAACGACAAAGTGCAATATCAATTATACTCGGGCAGGCAAGGGCCTAAAAGTCAGCCGATTTCGCATTGTTGCGGCTGGCACCGCAAACACCATGGAATATGATGAATGCCTCAGTTAAAAACGTGCAGTCTACTATGGGAGATCAAAGATGCGCAACTGTTTAGTCTTATCCCTCGCCACGGCAGCCCTGCTCATGACGCCGGCCGTCCGCACAAGGGCCGACGAGCCAACCGCCCTGTTTAACGGCCGCGACTTGGCCGGCTGGACGTACTATCTCAAGCAGCCGGACGTGCCGATGGAGGACGTCTGGTCGGTGAAAGACGGCGTGATCGTCTGCCAGGGCAAACCGGCCGGTTATCTCCTCACGAAGAAAAACGACTATGAGAATTATGTGCTGACGTTCGAGTGGCGCTGGCCGGAAAAGGGCGGCAATAGCGGCGCCTTGGTCCACGTAACAACGCCCCGCGAGCTCGACGTCTGGCCGAAGTGCCTCGAGGTCCAGCTCGGCAACGGCGACGCGGGCGACTTCTGGGTCATCGGCACGACCATCGACGTGGAGAACGCGGAGCAGCGGCGCGACGGCCGGCGGCACCGCAATTTGAGCGACGGCGACGAAAAGCCGCTCGGCAAATGGAACGAGATGGAAATCACCTGCCGCGGAGACGAAGTGCTCGTCAAGGTGAACGGCAAACTGATGAATCACGCCACCAATGTCAGCCAATCCAAGGGCGCGATCGCTCTGCAATCCGAAGGCACGCCGATCGAGTTCCGCAACATCAGGCTTCAACAATTACGAAGCGAGGCATCCGGCAAATGACCGCAGGCCGGATCCTGGCATCCGTCGCAGCGCACTGGTTGTATCAGCGCGGGTTGCGTCGGCGGCAATTTAAGCCACCCAACGCTATCGCAACAGCAACCATCACGGCAGTGCTTGGCTCTGGGAAGTACAGGTCCGCATTATCGCCTGCCGCTCTGCCGAAACCTGAAAGACCGAGGAAATTGATGCGGCCAATTCGGTCCGTGCCGGTGGCCAGAACTCCGACAAAATTGGTGGCCGCCGCATCGGCAAGAGTCTGGAACGAGCCGAGCAGTTGGTTGCTTTGGTTGTAAACCTTAAGCTCCGCGAGTCCGCCCTCATGAAGGATGATCGGATTCAATCCCACAGCTTTGATGCGCGGCTCGAGCATTAGCCAATCGAAGCTTACCGCGGAAGAAGCTGGGACCACGACGTCGCTGACCGAGTTGCGCGAGCCGGCTGGAACCAGCAGCATAATCGAGCCAGGCGACGGCACCGTCGGCGATGCGTTCAGAGTATTGGTCTGCACTCTCATGGGTTGGGTCAAACCGGACGGATAGAAGCCGTTCGGCACTCCTTGCGTCAACGGATCGTTAATGTTCGCATTGCCAGGAGCGGTAAGGGTCGAACCTTCGAAGTCCTCACGACCGAGAAACGGATAATCAGCAAGATCGACTGCCGCGTCAAAAGCTAGATCGCTGTTAAAGAACAGGACGCCGGCTTGAGCTATCTCAGAGAATGCAAGCAACACCCCCAGGGTGATCAGCGTACGAAGCGCATTGCGGAACGCGCTAGAAGGAATTTGGCCATATGGTGTAAGGATCATTAGCTGGCTCCCATCGAATTAGATCACACGAATTGCTGGGCTTCAGTCTACTACAGCGCTCGGGCTTGTCAATGGTTTTGGTGGTCCCCACCACTGTTTTAGCGATATTTCGCTTGCCAAGCCGCTGCGAAAAATCGTCACGGCGGGGCCAATCGCCGCATGCCTTCGCGCGCCAACTTTCGCCGGATCCACCAGTGCGGATCGTAAGGTTCGTCAAAGATAGCGGCCGGTTTGCCGAACCTGGCCAGGTCGTCGAATTCGCCCGCCTCAATCGCAGCTCGAGTTTTATTTTCCGCGATGATTTGGATCGCACGATCGGTTAAAGCGGGACGCTGGTTTGCCATCGCTACCATGTTGCCACAGAGGGCACAGAGATCACAGAGTAAATTATAAGAGGTTCGCGTTTCCGAAATTGTATATATAACATTCACGCGGGACGCCCGGCCAGCATATGGCTAATTGAAGCTCTCCTCTGTGGTCTCTGTGCCTTCTGTGGCAAATTAAATATCGCGGAGAATTTCCTCGGCGGCATTTTTTCCACAGGCGCCGAGCACGCCGCCGCCGGGGTGGCTGGCGGCGCCGCACAGGTACAGGCCGCGAATCGGCGTGCGGTGGTCCGCCCAGCCGGCCACCGGACGCAGGCAAAATAACTGATGCAAATTCATCGCACCCTGCATGATGTTCCCCCCGGTAATGCCGAACGTTCGCTCAAGGTCCACGGGCGAAAGGACCTGTCGATGCTCGATGGCCTTCGGCATGTTCGGCGCATACTCGGCCAGCACGTCGATGCAACGGTCGGCAAACCGCTCCTTGATGTCGTCCCAATTCCCGTCGGCCAATTTGTACGGCGCATACTGTACGAAGATGCTCAACAGGTGCTTGCCCGGCGGAGCGATCGTGCGATCGACACTCGTGGCCATCGTCATTTCGAGAATTGGCCGCTCGCTCGGCCGACCATATTTGGCATCGTCGTACGCCCGCTCGAGGTACTCCAGCGATGGCCCAATATGCATCGTTCCGCGATGATGCGAGCCGACGCCATCCGTCGGCATGCACGTGAATCGCGGCGGCTCGGCGAGCGCCAGATTGATCTTTGCGGAGGCCGACGAGTAATCGATTCGGGCAACCGCCTCGCGGAAGAATTCGGGCAGTTCATTCGGCGTCAGGAATTTTTCGAACGTGAGGTGCGCATCCACGCTGGAAGCGACGATCTTGGCGTCGATCTGCGTGCCGTCTTCCAATCGCACGCCGGCAACGCGGCCGCGATTGGTGAGGATATGTCGCACTGGCGCTTCGCGTCGAATGTCAACGCCCAGATCGCTGCTCGCGCCGGCCAGCGCTGTGGCCAATCCGCCCATTCCGCCCTGCACATAACCCCATACGCCGCGTGCACCGCCCGCTTCGCCCATGACGTGATGAAGCAGTACATACGCGCTGCCCGGCGAACTGATCGATAGAAACGCGCCGATGATGGCATCCGTGGCGAGCGTCGCCTTCAACACGTCGCTTTCAAACCAGCGATCGAGAATCGGCCGCGCGGCGCCGGTTAGCAGCTCGATGGCCGGCGGCAGATCGGCGCCCAACTCGCCGAGCGCGCGATACAGACCCCATAGCTTTTTGCCGTCACGCAGCCGCTTCCGCAAACCGATGTCGCGCCACTCATCCGGCAGCGGCAGCGGGTCCGGGGCGGCTTCGCTGAGCACCGGTTCCAGCACTTGGGCCACGCGCTCGAGGAATGCATTGTAGCGCGGGTACGCGGCTGCATCCGCGGCGCTGAACTTGGCGATCTCACGACGGCAAAGCTCCGCGTCGGGTCCCAAGAGCAAACTGCGGCCGTCGGGCAGCGGTGTGAAGGAGGAGGGATTGCGCGGCAGGATGGTAAGGCCGTACTCCTTGAGTTTCAGCTCGCGAATGATCTGCGGCAGAAACAGGCTGATGACGTACGCGGCGGTCGAGACTTTGTAGCCGGGCCAGAGCTCTTCCGTCGTCGCGCAGCCACCCAGCACATGTCGCCGCTCCAGGACGCATACCTTCTGTCCGGCGCGCGCCAGATACGCGGCACACACCAGTCCGTTGTGGCCGCCGCCAATAACGACTGTGTCGAATTCAGATGCCGGACTCACTTCCGCGAATGTCCTTCCATGTCTTCAGACCGCACGGTGAGATCGCATTGCCCTAAACACCTAGCACCTTGGCCGTGACGAGCCAGTAAAGCTCGCCCGCGCCGGCGTTGGCGGCCTCTGCAAAAAAAATCGCCGCGACGCCGCCCTTGGCAAAACGGATGCGTGCGCCGCCATCACCGATGAGCGCGGCGGCGAGTTGCTCTACATCGGGACTGTGGCCGACCCAGCAGACGTCGCTTCCGCCTTGCTCGTTGGTCCACTCGATCAGCGGCGCCAGTTCCGAGCCCGGCTCCAGCGCTTCAAGCTCTTCGATGTCTGGCTTGCTTTTTGCGTGCTGGGCAATGATCTCGGCCGTCTGGCGACAGCGAGTGTACGGACTGGTGGCGATCCGCGCGGGCTCAAAGCCACGGCCAGCCAGCGCCTTCACCACTTGCGTGAAGCGGTCGATGCCATCGGGCGTCAGCTCACGCAGCGAATCATCCGGCCACCGTGGATCGCCGCGCTGTCCGGCCCAGGCATGCCGTGCGATGTAAAGGAACATGGTCTTTCGGAGGATGCGGGATTGAGGATGCGGGATACTGGCGCCTGGAAACTATCTGTATTGACCCTGCCCCCCGCATCCCGCATCCTCAATCCTTTTCTGGCCGCTCTACCGATTGCGCCACAGGACATGGTCATCGATGCCGAGCTCCCGCTGTTTGGCCGCGATCTCCTTCTTAAATCGCCAAGAGTCACGATAGTATCCGGCGGTGGGACGCAAATCGGGCACGCGGGCGCACCAGAACTCATTGAACGCCCGCATCGCCAGCTCACGCAAATATTTGGCCGTCATCGAGGCCAGTGCGGTGGGCATGAATGTTTCGCCGTTGACGCGGAATGTTACGCGGACGCGGGCCTCCGGCGGCCCCCATTCGTAGCGGCTCACGGCGTGGCTCTCGAACACCGGCTCGATCCAATGTTCTGAGAAATGGTGTTGTAGCAGGGCGGTGTAGAAATTTCGCCCGCCGTGCTTGTCGCAGACGGCGTAGATGGAAGGCGGAGGGCGGAAGGCGGAGGGCGGAAGGCCATCGATCACAGCGGACGGGCAAATGACATCCATCAACTCGCGCAGCAGCCCCACCGTCACGTGCGACAGGGCCTCGCCCTTTGAGTCGTAGTAAGCAACCAGATCGTTGAACTGCTCCGGGAACACGAGCCGCGCGCGAATTGCCAGTGGCCGCACCCCCGTGGCGCCGCAGGTCCGGCTAAAACGCGCTGCGAGCCGTGCGAGTTCGTCGAGGGCCGCGTCGACCGGAAGCGAACAATCAAACCCGTCCGGCCAGCAAACTCGCTGGTGATGCCCGTCCGGATCCGCTTCGCAGAAACGCACAATCGCCGACCAGCAGCCGAGCGATTGCTGCATCGTTTGCAGCACGGCATGCAGGCCACGCTCCAACTGGCGCAGCCCGTTGCCGGGATGATAAAGCAACTTCGAATCGGCGATGGCGATGCGGCGCTCGCTGGCAGACTTTGCGACAATGTTTCGCAGCAGGCGATAAAGATCGACGCCATCGTGGCGGGATTGACGCTTGGCGCGGCGAACGGCGGTGGCCGTGCCGCCCCCGAGTTCTCCGCCCGCTGAAGCGACCTCGCCGTCGTCGGAATCGTGACCCGCGAAGCCCTCCTCCGGCACTTCCCATGCAGTCGCGGCGACCACCAGCGGGCCGTAATGCGGGCCGTAGCCCGCTTCATCCATGCCGATCAGAATTCCCATGCCCGGCAGTATAACGGACGATGTCGGGGTTCGGGCGGGGGTAATGGATCGAGTCATGGCCCGGAAGGTCAAAAAAACACCGTGAATTTTCGAAGATGCCAGGGAGTGGCTGCAATAAGTGGCTTGATTTTTCGAAGATGACACGGGGGCTGTGCGAAAAGTGCCTTGTTTTATCGAAGATGACAGGCCAGCGTCTTTTTCCTCTATGCCCATCTCAATTTTCGACTGGCAAACTGGGCGAACCGCGGCAACTACCGTGAGCGTATGACGGGACGTTCCGTGCTGATTGCGAGGGCGCGCACCGAGTCACGGCTCGACGGCCGGACCGTGGTTTGGCCGCGAGCGAATGTGAACGCATGTATAGATCACGAGTGTAGCCGGACTGGTGGCCAAAAGCTAGAGAGGGAATTGGCCTGTTACTGCGCAGAGAGCGGACACGAGAGGATTGGCATCAACGATGAGCGGTTCGGCCGACGGAGCTGTTGAGTGGCCGGGCGAGATCGACCTGTGTCCGGACGCGTTCAATTTGCGAATGACTGGTAAGAAGCCGAAAGATATATTCCCGTCTCTGCGAAACCGCCTTTCGCATGCCTGAAATCGATGTTATGTCAGAACGGATTCACCAATTCGACCGTGTCGATTCGCCGGGGCGCACCCATATCTTCGGTGTAAAGCGTCGTGACTCCGGCTTCCGCGCAGGCCGCCACAAGCATACTGTCCCAATGCGACAATGTGTATGTCGTCGCGTACTGCAAGGCGCGATCGAGCACCGGCTCTGCGGGCAGGATGAGCGGAAACACGCGGCGGGGCGCTCGGCTCAGCCGCACAACTTGGTCGTGGGATAATCGGCCCTGATCTCGCCAAGTTGAAAGCTGACGAGTCAGTTCTCCAGCCACCCGCCAGAGTAGAATTGTATCGCGTGCGTTCGCGAGATCGTAAATCAGCTTCCGCGCAATCGCTCGCTTCTTCGGTTCAGAGCGATCCAACCGATTGACGAGCACATTCGTGTCAATTGCGTTCATGCAATTGATCGCGGCTTAAGTGGCTGCCGGGCGCACAAATGTCAGCTTCGTCACAGAGCGCGTCGAATTCCTCGAGCGCTTGCTGCAACTCCATATCCGAAGGTAGTGACTCGACAACCAGTCGCACACGGGTGCCGAGTGGAACAGCAGTCGCCTGCTCGGGCACGAACGCTCCGTCGCGATAGATTGCGGTTAGCACTTCGGTCATGATGCGGGGAGAGGTCTAAGGACGAGGCGGAGAGGCTGTCATGCGATCAATTATAGCTTATGCACGGCGCGTGGAAAACGGGGAACGGCCCGCCAATTTCGCCGATGGCCGCAGACAGAGCGCGGCGAAGTCAGCGAGGAGTTGTTCTTCTGTCAACCCTTGGTCATGCATAGCCGTGCGCATCTCGTCGGATAGGCGAAAGAATCTCTTCCGCCGCTCCTCAGTCGCGAGCTTCTCGCGGACGGCTTGCCGCACGAACTCATCCACCGCGCTGCCGTCACGCCGGCCGCTTCGATTTGCTGCAACAGACTGTCGGGCAGTTCGATGTGTAACATGGGCAGTGACTCCGCTATCCGGGATTATATCTAATCCGCTGCCGTTTTTCCAAGGGAGTTGAGTTAATCTCTCGCTTTCTTTTCGTCCGCTGGGAACAGGATTTGTTGCTCTTTGATGACGGCGTCGTTGAACTTGCCGAAGGCCTCGGGATCGCTGGAATCATCGCGGGGGAGCGCCGCCCATGCGCCGGAATCGGTTTGCGCGACGGTGATTCCCAGTTCTTCGCCGAGCACCTCGGCGATCGGCTTTTGATACTGGTCTTTGCCAACGATCATCTTGATGGCCGCGGCGGCGGCGATGCGTTCTTGCGGATCTTCACTTGCCAATCGCTCTTTCAGAATGTCAATCGCCGATTCGGCAGGCGGCCCAATCGCCGCCAGCGCTCGGATCGCGGCGATGCGCCGATTCGCGTTGAGATCGGCCGGCATGACACCAGCAAGCCTGGAAACGACGGCAGCTGTGTTGGATTTTGGCAGCTTGCTGAGATACTTTCGCGAGCGTTGCGCCACCGCGAGATCGTTATAAAACAAGCCATCGAGCATTTGCAATTCTCGACGCCAATCGTCGAACGTTTTGCCGTCGTAGCGGAGGGCGGATTTTCTCCCCGATTGAAGCTCCTGCATGCGTTTCAACTGCAAATCTGAATTGTCGTCCACTCTCTGCGGCCGCGGGTCCACCTTGACCGAAATCCGGCCGGTGCGGACGACGTCTTCCCGTGTTTGCATGTTTCGATCGATGATGTAGTACTTCAACGGACTGAGTTCAGCCAAATCCTCTCGGTTCAGCACTTCGACGACGTCCGCAAGACTCGTTGTCGGCCAGGCGTGCAGCCCAACGAGGATGCCACCGCTACCCATTCCGGAGGGTGCACTCGTGATTCGCAGCCCGCCGTCGTAGCCCAGCGCCTGCACGCGTTTCACGTCTTCCTCACCGATCGGCTCCAGCTCGAGCTCCAGCCGCTTCCAGGCCAGGTCGGCCAGCTTCTGGTCTTCTAGCGAGGGGAATTTGCCCTTCGGCCTGTCCCCCCTACCGAGCGTGGCGGCGACAAACTCGTTCAATTGCTCAGCGTTTTCGATCTTCTCCAGGCGGGCCGTTTCTTTGCCGTCGCGGAAGATGATAAGGGTCGGCGTTGGTCCGATACCGTAGCGCTTGGCCTCGTTGGACGCGGGGTCGATTTCTATGCCGAACAGGTAGATTGTCTTTCCCTCCCGGGCCAACTTTTCGTAAGTGCGCCGCAAGTGGCGGTAGTATCCACGGCTATCATTAAACATGACGACGATGAGCGATATTTTCTCTTGCAGCGCTTTTTCGAACCCTGCAATCCTGGCCTTATCTGATGGTTCGGTTTGATTCGCGTCGGTCGATTCGTCACGCGACGCGTTGGTCTTATCCGCGCCCTCTTTGGACTCTGGGGTGGATTCTTCCAAGCTGCGCGTTTCACCGCCGGCGCACGTGAACTGGATGCCGATGAGATTTCGCGGCTCTAACGTGAAAATGCCCCGGACGCTGCCGTCGATCCATGCGGCATGCCAGCGGTCTCCCCACAAGCCACCAAGGTGCGATGTTGGCGCGTTGCGGTCGAACTGCCAGTCCTCAGGCTTGGTCCACTCGACGGCCTGATCGGCGTCGGCTTCGACGAGTGCGATCGTCCTCGCAGTGCCGTCACTAATCCGGCTGAACTTGATGCCGTTCGGCGTGCCGGTGAAGACGCATTCCTCACCCACGACGGCAAGATAATTCGTCTTGGTTGGTTCGTTGAGTTTTGGGTTCTTGAACTCGTCGGGCATGCGTGCGAGCAGCTTCCGGTTGTGCTCGCTGTCCCAGGGCTCATCGAGACGGAACTCCTCGTAGAGATCGGCCTGATCGAGGAAGGGCAGAATCATGACACGCCAGCTCAAGACAGGCTTTCCGCTGGCATCGTATTTGGCGTGCGGCGGCAAAGCGCGATATGTGGCTTCGTAATTGAGAATAGCCAACGCCAAATTCTTCAAGTTGTTCTGAGTTTGAGCAATGGGAGCGTGGCGAGCCGCCTGTGGTTCCTCACGCCCTTTGCTGGACGGCGACTTCTCCGTTCTCTCCGTGATCTCTGTGGTAGATTCTTCGGCTTGACCGACGGTGGGCAAGTACAGCACGGCGATCGTGGCAAGGGCGAGGAGCGTGGCGAGCATGAGCGCGAATGATTTGCCCGAGATGAGCATGGGGTCGTCCTCCAATTCGAGGATGCGGCGGATGCGGGCCGCAAGTGGGTGGCGCGAGAACGCTAAGCCGACAAGCGGCGTGGTGCCGGCGAGCGGCGAGCGGGTGGCGGCGAGGGAGACTAATAGCTCGGCGTAGGCGTGGGGGCGGTGCGTGCGCGCGACGACCACGGCGTCGCAGCAAGCTTCGCGTTCGCGGCGGACCCACGTCGAGGTGAGCCAGACGGCGGGGTGGAAGAAGAGCAGCGATTCGATGAACCGCTGCAGAAGATTGATGAGGTTGTCCCAGCGGCGGACGTGGGCCAGCTCGTGCAGCAGCACCATTTCGATCTCGTCGGGCGACCAGCCGGTGAGCGCGGCCGGCGGCAGCAGGATGATCGGCCGCAGGATGCCGATCAGCACGGGGGCGGCAATCCGGTCGCAAACGGCGATCGTGACTCGCTTCGTGTTGCGTAGCGATTGAGATAATTTCGCGAGCGTCTCGGTGATTAGGCCGTCATCAATCGGCCGGCTGGCATGACGCAGCCGCTTGGTGCCAATGATCCCAGCCGCCAGCAGCAAGAACGTGGTCGGCGTGCCGACAATCCACAGCCACGGCAGATATGTCACACAAGATTCCAGCGGGGCACCGTAGATGGTGCCTTTCGCTACGCCAGTGAGCCGCCATTGAGAGGAAGAGGCACTGGCGGAGCCAGTGGCACCCGAGGCATTCTCTGCGGTGACTTTCGAGCGAACCGCCAGTGCGTTCGCAGGATCGGATAGCTCAATAATGTTTTGATCGGTGGGGCCAATTCTCTCCACTGGCTCAACGGTGCCGACAAACCCTCCCCTCGCCCCTCCCTGGAAAGGACGGGGATTTTGAATCAGCCAGCCGATGATTCCAATCGGAAGTGCCGCGAGGAGAATCAAACAAGCGAGCGCGGTGGCGTAGCGCACGTCGGGGGTCGCGTGGCGCAACACCAGGCGGCCAATCAAGCCCACGACGGCGACCAGCGTGCCGAGCCACAAGAAATGAATCATCGTCCAGCCGGCAACGTGCCACAATTCCACCGTCTCAAATGGCAGATTGGCGTACATGGTAAATCTCGCTAAGAAAGATCTCACGCAAAGGCGCTAAGGCGCAAAGAAGAACAAAAGTGAACCACGAAGGCACAAAGTACACGAAGGGTTCGAGTATCGTGCCCATTCGAATTTGCGCCGCCTTCTCTTTGTGTTCTTCTTGTCTTTGTGGTTCATCTTCCATTCCTTTGCGCCTTGGCGCCTTTGCGTGAGACACGATTAGAATTGGATTCAATGAGCTCGCGCAGTTCGCTCAGTTCCTGGGCGGAGAGCTGGCCCGCTTCGACGAGATGGGCGACGAGCCGGCCGGCGGATCCGTCGAAGATGCCGTCCACCAGCTTGCCGACCATCGATCGTGCGGCGGCGGCTTGCGTGACGGCGGCCGACCACTGATGGCCACGCACCGCCCGCTTGCGGCGCACGAGGCCTTTGTCAAGCATAATGCGGAGCATCGTGGCAACGGTCGTGGTGGCCACGTCGCGTTCGCGGCGCAGCGCTTCGCAGATTTCGCTGAGCGACGACGGGCCGCGGCTCCAAAGGACGCGGAGGATTTCCAGTTCGCCGTCGGTGGGATGCGTGCTGGCAGGCCGAGCCATTGCCGACTCCTTCGCTGTGTAATCGAGCGTCCTGTGGCTCGTATTCTAACGAATTAGAATTAAGCGTGTCAACCAGATCACATCGGAATTCCACGCGGGAGAAAAACTGCCGGTTCGCCGAGATTCAACTCGGCTCCTGCGGCATATTGCCCTCATTCAAAGAGGAGCAATCCGAATTGAGTGGGAGAATCGTCCGACGCCGGCTTGCCGCCCCAAGACTGGTAGCCGGCCCGCGGGACGATGCGGCGGGCGGCGAGAGCCCAGGCGTGGCGGGCGGCCGGGGGCCCGGCGGTCAATTCGGCCAGCGGCACGGCCGCTTCGACGGTCCACGAAGTTTCGTCGCTGGTCGCGGCAACGTACCAGTCGGGATTCCAGTGCGGATCGTCCCAGCAACCGTCGTAAGTACAACCGCGCGAGTCCACCGTCAACTCGAACGCAGTCGTAAAATCGCGATCAATATCGATGCGTACCGACACGCGGTCGTATTGCGTCAAGTCGGCGTCACGAGGGCGCGGACGATTGTCCGGCCGATAATCGACGCCCGCAATCTTCGGGCAGCGGATGGCGACGTACAGGAACTGGGCGTCATAGGCGAGACGAAGTTCGGCGGCATCCGTAGGACGGACAATCTTGTCCGTCGCATTGAGTTTGTTGACGGACAGGATTGTCCGTCCTACATCATCCCCTCGTAGATGCAATCGGTCAGCGGTATCCCAAAATCGTTCGTCTAGCTTGCCATCGAGATTCGGGCGGTCATCGGCCCGGCGACAGGCGCCGATAGGCTTTGGAGGCGGGATCTCCGTGGGCTTTGCCAGCCATTCTTCCGTCTCCGCCGCCTGTCGCCACGGATTGTCCGCCGGCAATTGCCGGAGCGTGAGGTAAAAACGTTTGGCCGGATTGGTGAATCCCAGTTGCCGCTGGGCGGCAACTTCGGCGAACCGCACCGACGGTTCCGCGTACAGCGCGGGACGAACATTCTTCAGATAATCGGTCAATTGGATCGCGCGTCGGAGCCGGTCGTCGCGCGCCAGACCCACACCTGGCGTCATCGCGTCCGGCTCTTCAAACGAAGCTTGACGGACATCGGTCAGTCCGCGCGACGATCCATGGTGGCCGGCCTCGCTGCTGGCATAGAACTGCACGAGCCAAACGAGTGCCCGCTCGACAAACGGGTGGTCGGGGTAGCGGCGCGCCAACAGATAGTAGGTGTCGGCGGCCAGATTGAGCCGTCCAGCCGCGCGGTAGCCATCGGCGAGCTGAATGAGCAGCTCGGCACCGTCATTGGGATTCAATTCGTCGATAAGGCTACCGACCTGCCCTATCCAGGCGGCGTTGCCCTCGGTCCGTTCCAGCAGCTCTTCCAAATGACGGCGCCGCGCCGCCAGACGCCGTACCTGCGTCAAATCATTCACTGGTAACTCCGATTGCGGCCGGCGCGCGTCGGAAGCCGCGGCGAGTGCAATGCCGCCGAACAAGCCACCTCGGCCGCCCGTGTCAACAGCCTGGCTCATCACGAGTTCAAGCTCGTAGGTGTCCGGAGATACAGACTGATCCGTCGCAAGCAGCTGACGAGCGGATGAGACAAAATCGGTCAGCGTCGTGCCGAGCAAGGGCGAGAACCGGCCTGTGACGATGGACTCGACGCCGCGCGAAGATCCAGGCAGCAAGCCGTAGACCTTTTTTACTTGCCACGGCGGCAGTCCAAGCTCATCAGCTAACTCAACATACTGGGTGGAATCAGCGGCGGCCGCGACGGATCGCATGATGAGTGCGGCGAGAACAGCGGCTTTCGGCTCACTCTTTTCCAGCGTCGTGTGATGCGTCACAACGATGTCCGGCCGCCACATGCGCAATCGGCGAACCAGGTGTTTTTCAATTTGGTCAACCGCTCGACCGTCGTTGGCACGATTAAGCGAATCTAACACGTCCGCGGGTGCGAGGGCCAGCTCGTCGGGCGGAAGTGGGAACCGCCACGCTGACTCGGCAGTCGCCGCACCGGCGAGCAACATTGCTGCCCGGGCCTGCTCGCTCGTCGCTAATTGGGCAGTCGCTTCCGGATCGATCGTGGTCTCGTGCAGGATATCAACGGCCGTGATGTAGCCGTCCGCGGCGCCGGCCTCGGCGATCAATTCGAGCGGCACGTCGTTGGCATCGGCGAAAATAGCCAGCAGGGCCGCGCGCTTTGCACCCGAGCGCTGCACCTGCCACGAGTGTCCTCCGTCGCGTGTGACCAAAATGCTGCCGAGATCGCCGACCGCCCATCCAAAGTCGGCATCAACAAAATGAATCGCGCGTAACGGCGCTTGCTGGCCTGTGGTTGACGCCTGCCAACTTTGCCCGCCATCGGGCGAATGGAACACCCGCGTGCCTGGCGACCCGGCGACCCACACGTGCGCCCCGTGCATAGCGACGGCATGGAAATCGAAATGATCGGTGGCGACGTCGGGCAAATCGTTTGGCGGCGATTGCCAGCTATGGCCCAGATCGTTGGTTGCCATCACGACGCCGCCATCGCCCACAAGCCAGCCGCCGGTAGGCGCGACCAGCCGCATGGCATGAAAGGAATGCAATGACGGGGTGGCGAGCGGAGAGCGGACGATCTGGCGTCGTGCGAGCGTTGCAAAACTGCCGGCGGGGCCCGCGACCGCACCGGTGTCGGCATCCAAAAAATCGCCGGCGAGCCAGCCACCCGCTCGATCGGCGGGCAATGGCTGCCAGGTCTCGCCGCCGTCTTGCGTGACAAACACGCCCGATGGATAGTAGGCCGTCGCATGGCCAATTGCCACGCCGCGATGGGAGTCGAAGAACTTGACGCGCGTGACGAGCGGCAGTACAAGCCGCGGCGCAAGCGTCCAGTTTTTCCCACCGTCATCAGTGCGAAGCACGACGCCGCGGGTGGCATTGTTGTACGGCCGGCTTTCGCCCCCGGCGGCCCAGCCTCGCCGCGAATCGAGAAAAAACACCGCATTCAGCCGGCAGTCCACCGTGGAGGTTTGCTGCTGCCAGGTAACGCCGCCATCGTCCGTGTGCCACACAACGCCGCGATCGCCTACGGCCCAGCCGCTGGACCGGTCGACGAAGAAAACGTCGGCCAGCGCGGCGTCGTGGCGAAAGTTTTCCACGATGGCGGTCCGCTGATCGGTGCCAGCCGCCAGAATCGCTGCGGCCGCCGCCTCTGCAACTTGTTTCTCCTCGGCAAACCCAGCATCCGCTGCGCACTGTGCGAACCAAGCGCCGGCGATCAATAGCAGCAGCCATCGCAAGACGCCGGTACGCTCGACCGCGCGTCTTCCGAGTACTGCCGCATGACAATCCATCGTCGGCTTCCTTTCCCAACAGCGCCGGTCTCCGCCGCGCCGGTGCACATTCTACTGATTGCCCAGTGCTTGACCTAGGCAGCTCCCGCAGGCGTTCGGCATCGACGGGCGGTTCGTTTATGGCGGCCGTGCGGAATATGCTAGCAATGCCGCATCGCACACTGGGTGAGCTAAATTTGCCTAGCAAGTTCGGTGGTTCAGTTCGCCGCAGCCTGTGAATTCGTTTGTCGCAGGCGCCGGCAGCCCTGCTGCTGTGCGCCCGCACCCTGTCGGCCATCGATTAACTCCGGTCATTCTCGGACGCAAACATGAGCGAGGCGCCTTCTCAACTGGAGCAGATCGTCTCGCGGGCCAGCACGCTGTACAGTCGACCGACTGTGGCGATGGAGCTGGTGCGGCTGGCCGAACAAGAACGCGTCGACGCCAAGGCCCTCAAAGAATGCGTGTCGCAAGATCCGGCGCTGGCATGCAAAATCCTGCGGGTCGTCAACAGCTCGCTGTTCGGGCTGAACCGGCCAGTGGCCGACTTGAGCCAGGCGATCGGCCTCTTGGGTATCAAACCGCTCAAAATGTTGGCACTCGGATTCAGCTTGCCCGACGCGCTGTTTGCCGAAGTAGCGGCGCGCGAGCTGCAATGGTACTGGACAAGCACGCTGACACGAGCCGTGGCGGCCCGGTTGCTGGCCGAACAGTTGTGGCACCAGCCGGGCGATGAAGCATTCACCGCCGGTTTGCTGCAGGACATCGGCATCCTGGTGCTGCTGCGCGAATTGGGAGAGCCGTATGCCAGGTTCCTCACGGGGGTGATCGATGAAAAATGCCATTTGGCAGCCCTCGAGCAGGAAACGCTGGGCTTCGACCACACTCAACTCAGCGCGGCCCTGTTGAAGCGTTGGCGGCTTCCCCAACGATTGGTCGACGCGATCGCCGTGCCCAAGAAGTTCGCGCGGCTGTCGCACATGAGCTCGCCGGAAGCCGATCTGCCGCAAATGCTGCACCTTGCCGAGATGCTCATGCAACTCGTCGGCCATCGCCGGCTTCAAGTGCTCCCCGATTTATTGGAAGCGGGAAAATCGTATCGCGGAATGACGAAATCGAAGCTGGCGGCGCTCGTCGAAGGCTTGCAGCCGCAGGTCGATCAATTGGGCGACGTGTTGTCGCTGGAGCTCACCGAGAAGCGCGATTACATCCAGACGCTGCTGGAAGCGCATCAGCAAATGGCCATGCTGAGCGAGCAAATGGCGGGCCAGCCGACCCGCGAAGATCAGGCCTACGCCAATTTGCTAGCCCACACGCGCGAGCTTTCGGGCGCGATGCAGAATTTTCTCGGCGGCGAGAAGGTGGACCCGCAGGATCCGGCCGGCGAGCGAAGACGCCAGCAGCACGCGGGACATGAGTCGGGTCGCAACGAAGCGCGAGCCCCCCTCGTCACCTACTTTGGCGAAATCAAAACGAATTCAACGCTCGCACTCAAACTGGTGGCCGCGGCCACCCGCTGCCGCGACCGCCGTCACGAACTGAGCCTCTTAATCGTCGAGCCGAACGTTTACGACGTTCATTCCGATCCCCAAGCCGAAGCGGCAAGTCGCCAGGCGCGATGTGCGTTGGAATACGCCTGCTCCGCACTCCATCAACACAAGGTGGCCTTGGTGTCGCTTTCGGAGCAGCGCACGGCCGCCATCATTTCGAATTGCGAACGGCGCGCGGCCCTGGCACTTGCGCAAAATGCCATTGTAGAACTCGCCAAGTTTGCAGCCCCCGGCTCCGAAAACAACGGCGACCTTGCTACGACGCTGAGCATCGGCGTGGCGACCGCGAGTGTCGTGCCCAGGAATTTCGATCCGATCCAAATGATCGAAAGCGCGGCTCGCTGCTTATCGGCCGCTCGTGCTTGCGGAATCAGCGCGGTGAAAAGCATTGAGGTGTGAGGGGAGCGTTGAGCAGGGAGCAGGGAGTAAGCCAAGTCGCTCGCTACTCGCTACTCCATGCTCCCTGCTCAGCGTCACTACGCCGCTCGCCTGCTGGCTGGTATCATTCACCCATGAGCACGCCGAGTCCTTCGGAACCCCGCCCTCCGGAACAATCGCCCTCCGCTGCGCCGAACGAGTCCTGTGCGGACGCGGCGCCATCAATGAAGGCCGACGGGCACGCCGCACCCGCCCCAGCAAGGCCGAAAAGGCCCGCCGGTCATGAATGGGCCAGTTTGCCGGAGCTGGGCGAATCGCATCTTCGTATGCCGCCGCGGCGGCGGTTGACGCTGCCCTTGGTACTGTTCGTGGCCACGTGCTTGTCGACGTTCTGGGTCGGCGCTGCCAATTGGCGGCCGCACCTGATCGAATCGCCCGAAATGATGCAGCAAGTGGTGGCGGCCAGTTGGCAGCAAGGCCTCACTTACATGGGCGCCGTCCTGGCCATCCTGCTGACGCACGAGATGGGCCACTTTCTACAGACCGTCCGGTACCACATCCCGGCAAGTTACCCGCTGTGCATCCCCGTCCCGTTCAGCCTCATCGGCACGATGGGAGCCGTCATCAGCATGGATGGCATGCGGGCCAACCGAAAGCAGATTTTTGACATTGGCATCGCCGGCCCGCTGGCAGGTCTCGTCGTCGCAGCTCCGATTCTCTACATCGGCGTGCGTGCGCTCGACCTGTCGGTCATCGCCGCCCCGCATGATGTCCAGCTCTATAATCCGGTCATCGTGCGTTGGCTGATCGAATGGATGCACCCGCAGTGGGCCGATCGGGCAGCCTGGGTCTCGGTCTCGCAGCTCAACCCGTTTTTCATGGCGGGTTGGGTCGGCATGCTCATCACCGGCCTCAACATGCTGCCGGTCAGTCAGCTCGACGGCGGGCATGTGGTGTACGCACTATTTGGCCGCGACGCCTACAAAATCGCCCGCGCATTCATCATCATCGCAATTGTGTACGTCGTATTGAACTTAGAGCAGGCGGCGATCTGGACGCCGATGCTGATCCTGGTGATCTTGCTCGGCATCCATCACCCGCCCACAGCCGACGACAGCGTCGAGCTCGACGACTTCCGCTGGATATTGGGCGTGGCCTCGATGGCAATTCCCGTGCTGTGCTTCCCGCTGCAAGCGCTGAAGCAGTAGGCGGACTTTCGCGATATGGCTGAAGATTGGCGCAATCTGCGTGTGGGCGATCGAATACGCATAGTGCGTATGCCGAGCGAGTTCGACAAGCCGGGTTATTGTGTCCCCCCAATGACTCGCCGTCTTTACAAGAAGCTGATCGCTCGGCGACGCCCAGTGCGCGTGTACGAGATCGACGAGTATGGCAGACCGTGGATCGGTTGCCAATTTCGGGATCGAAATGGCAACTGGGAATATCACGCACTGTGCGTGGACGATGATAGTTGGGTCCGGGTCAAAAAACGCACGTACTTGAACGGCAAATTGCAGGCTGTTATCGGGGCGACAAAACTAGCTATAATCGATGATAGCGGTACCGGCGCTATTGCCCTTTGAAACTTCTGATTCGTCTGCCGCATCTGAGCCGAAAGACAGTCGTTAATCATCCATGGCCACTGGCTTTATCACTGCCGCTGAAATGCAAGAGCAGCTCGGTGGGATTCCGCTGGAGCGGATTCGCATGGTGCCGCCACCCGGCATGGCCACCGAGCAGGATTTGCTGCGTCTCCTCGATTCCGAAAATCGGATATGCGAACTTGTCGACGGGGTCCTCGTGGAGAAGACGATGGGTTACTACGAGTCATGTCTGGCGATGGCGCTGGGTTACTTTATCCAAGACTTTCTCAATCGGCACGATCTGGGAATCGTGCTCGGGGAAGGCGGGACATTGCGGATTCTCAGCGATCAGATCCGCGTGCCCGACGTCGCGTTCTTGAGCTGGCAACACTTTCCAAAGCGAGTATTGCCAGCCGAGCCGGTCCCGGCGATCGCACCGGATTTGGCTGTGGAAGTGCTTTCCTCCGGCAATACTCGCGCTGAAATGGAGCGCAAGCTGGATGATTATTTCGCCGCGGGCGTGAAATTGGTGTGGTTTATCGATCCCGCTTCCCAATCGGCGACCGTTTATGAGGAGCGCGATCGGCCGTGTCAGCTTTCGCTTAGCGATTCGTTTAGCGGGGGTAGCGTGCTGCCGGGCTTCGAGCTTCCGCTCAAACAGCTTTTCGCGAAAGCGGGCCGCCGCTCAGGGGGCCAGCAATAGACGCCCCGGGGCGGCGAGGAAGCCCTTCACCTCATTGAGAAATCGGGCGGCCGCCGCGCCGTCGACCAGGCGGTGGTCGTACGTGATCGACAGCGGCATCATCAACCGCGGGCAAATCGCATCATCCACAATTTGTGGCACGGTGCGAGTACGCCCGATGAGCAGGATCGCCACTTGGGGCGGGTTGATGAGAGGCGTCGAATAGGTGCCGCCGACTGCCCCGAGGTTGCTGATCGTGAACGTGCCGCCGCGAAGGATCTCAAGGTCGAACTTGCCCTCGCGTACGTGGGTGGCAAGCTCGTCGATTTCCGTAGCGATCTGCGAGATGCTCTTGCGATCGGCGTCGCGCAGCACCGGCACTACGAGCCCGCGCTCGGTATCCACCGCGATGCCGATGTTCACGTACTCCTTGTAGACGATCTGGTTGTTCTCCATGTCCACGGACGCATTGACGACAGGGTGCCGTTTGAGGGCCGAGGCAACGGACTTAATCACAAACGGCAGCGCGGTGAGCTTGATGCCCCGGTCGGCGTAATCGGCTTTGCTCTGCTCGCGCATGTCCTCCAGCTCGGTCACGTCGGCATCGTCGAAATTGGTGAGCTGGGGGATCGTCGTGTACGACTGGATCATGTTGCGGGCGATCGTCTGCCGCATCCGCGACATCTTTTCGATCCGCACTGCGCCGAAGTCGTCCGTGTCGGGCGCGCCGGGCGGCGTGACTCCGCGCGGCATGGTGGCGGTGACCTGCTCGTTGGTTTCGCGAACGTAGGCCCGCAGATCCTCGGTGGTGATCCGCCCGCCGGTGCCGGTGGGACGGACGCGGCGCAGATCGACGCCGAGTTGCCGCGCAAGGCGCCGCACGGCCGGTCCGGCAGCGGCCGAAGCGCGGCCATCACCGGGAACTTCCTCCTCCGTCACGCCAGCCGGCGCCGCCCTAGGGGGCCTGGTCTTTGTCGCGACCGCGGGTTGTTTCTCCGGCTCCTCCTCTTCAGGCTCCGCCTGCCGCTTGGATTTTTTCGCGTGCGCCTTACCAGGCTTTGGTTCTTCAGCCAGTTCGACATCGCCGGCCAGCACATCCGCTTCTTTCGCGCGCTCTTCGACTTCCTCCGGCTCGGGCTCTTCCGGTTCGGGTTCGGCGCGCTTTTCCGCTTCGGGCGATTTCGCCTTTCGCGGCTCCGCCTTGGCTTGCTCTTCTTTCGGTTCGTCCGGCTTTTTCTTGGCGGGCTTTTCTTCGGCGTCGGCGGCTTCGATTTCGATGATCGGCGCGCCAACTTTGACCGTCTGTCCTTCTGACACCAGAATCTTGGTAATCTTGCCGCCGCGCGGACTCGGAATCGGCATGGTGGCCTTGTCGGTTTCGAGCTCGAGCAGGTCCTGGTCCTTTTTAACGGTGTCGCCTTCGCTGACCAGAATGCTCAGCACGTCCCCCGACTCAATGTTCTCGCCCAAGCTGGGCAGTTTGATTTGCGTTGGCATGTAAAACTCATAAAAGGATGCAGGATGCAGGATGCGGGGTGCAGGGACAAACAACCCTGCCCCCTGCATCTCGCATCCTCAATCCTTAACTCTTAAGCATACAGCGCCGATTGCTTCTCGGGATCGATGCCCAGTTCTTTGATCGCGTTGGCCACACATTGGCCGTCGCACTCGCCTCGATCCTTGAGTTGGTACAGCGCTGCGACGGTGATGCACTCGGCATCGACCTCGAAGTGCCGGCGGAGCGCGGCGCGGCTTTCGCTGCGGCCCATGCCGTCGGTGCCCAACGCATACAGCCCGCCCGGCACCCACTCGCTGATCTGCTCGGCGTGCGCGCGCACATAATCGGAAGCCGAGATGCAAGGCCCGCTGACTCCCTCCAGCGCCCGCTCGACGTACGACACGCGCGGCGGCTGCGCCGGATGCAACGTGTTCCAGCGCTTACATTCCTGCGCGTCGCGGCGCAGTTCGGTGTAGCTAGTGACACTCCATACGTCGCTGGAGATTTTGTATTTCTCGGCCAGGAGCTTCTGGGCCCGCAGCGCCTGCCGCAAAATGGCCGCGCTGCCGAAGAGCTGCACCCGATGCGGTCCCTCCACCTCCACCGACGACACTTTGTACATGCCGCAGATGATGCCTTCCTCGCAGCCCGGCGGCATCTCGGGCATCTCGTAGGTCTCGTTCTGCAGCGTGATGTAGTACATCGCCGTTTCGTTGTCTTCGTACAGGCGCTTGAGACCATCGAAGATGATCACGGCAGTTTCGTAGGCGTACGCCGGGTCGTAAGCGCGCACGGTGGGAAACGCGATGGCATTGAGATGGCTATGGCCGTCCTGGTGCTGCAGGCCCTCGCCGTTGAGCGTGGTGCGGCCGGCGGTGCCGCCGAGCACGAAGCCCTTCGCGCGTGCATCGGCCGCCGCCCAAATGAGATCGCCGATCCGCTGGAAACCGAACATCGAGTAATAGATGAACATTGGAATCATGTTCACGCCGTGCGAAGCATACGAGGTGCCCGCGGCGATGAACGACGACATCGAGCCCGCTTCCGTGATCCCTTCCTCCAGCAACTGCCCGTCTTTTGCCTCTTTGTAGAAAGCGATTTGATCGGAGTCGACTGGCTCATAGAGCTGGCCGACGTGCGAGTAGATGCCGATCTGGCGGAACAAGCCCTCCATGCCGAAGGTGCGCGATTCGTCGGGCACGATCGGCACGATCTGCTTGCCGATTTGCTTATCGCGCAGCAGGTCGCTGAGCAGTCGAACGTAACCCATCGTGGTCGACATTTCCTTGCGGGGCCCTTTGCTGACGAGCTTGCCCATTGTCGTTTCGTAATCGCTCAGCCGAGGCACCTTCATCGTGATCGGCTGGGTTGACCGCGACGGCACCGGGCCGCCCAGCGCTTTGCGCCGCTCGCGGAGGTAAATCATCTCCGGGCTGTCCTCGGGCGGCCGATAAAATGGCGCTTCCGCCACTCGTTCGTCGGAAATCGGAATGCCGAACCGCGTGCGGAACTCGCGGAGCTCCTCCTCGTTGAGCTTTTTCTGTTGATGGGTCACGTTGCGACCCTCGCCGCTTTCGCCCAGGCCGTAGCCTTTGATTGTCTTAGCGAGAATGACGGTCGGCTTGCCTTTGCATTCGACAGCCGCTTTGTAAGCTGCGTACACTTTCTCCGGATCGTGGCCGCCGCGGCGCATCTTTTGGAGCTTTTCGTCGGAGTAGCTTTTCACTAGCTCCAACAGCTCGGGGTATTTGCCGAAGAAATGCTCGCGAATGTAGTCGCCGCTGGAGACGACGTACTTCTGGTACTGGCCGTCCACCACTTCCATCATCCGCTGCTGCAACAGGCCCGTTTCGTCCTGCTCCAACAGCGGGTCCCAATCGCTGCCCCAGATGACCTTGACCACGTTCCAGCCGGCGCCACGGAAGGTGCCTTCCAGTTCCTGGATGATCTTGCCGTTGCCGCGCACCGGGCCGTCGAGCCGCTGCAGGTTGCAATTGATGACAAAGATGAGATTATCGAGCTGTTCGCGCGACGCGAGCGTGATTGCGCCGAGCGTTTCCGGCTCATCGCATTCGCCGTCGCCCAAGAATGCCCACACATGTTTCTTCGCTAAGTCAACAATGCCGCGGTCCGTAAGGTAGCGATTGAACCGCGCCTGGTAGATCGCCATGATCGGCCCCAACCCCATCGAGACGGTGGGAAACTCCCAGAACGTTGGCATGAGCCAGGGGTGCGGGTACGACGACAGGCCCCCGCCGGGCTGCAGCTCGCGGCGGAAATTAATGAGTTGCTGCTCCGTGAGCCGGCCTTCGAGAAAAGCGCGCGAGTACATGCCGGGCGAGGCATGGCCCTGGAAATAAATCTGATCGCCGTCAAATCCACTCTCGCCCCGGCCATGGAAGAAATGGTTGTACGCCACTTCGTACAGCGTGGCCGACGAAGCGAAAGTCGAAATATGCCCGCCGCTGCCGGCGAAGTCGCGATTGGCACGCGTGACCATGGCCAGCGCGTTCCACCGCACGACGCTCTTGATCCGCCGCTCCAGCTCACGCTTGCCCGGGTAGGGCGGTTGCTTGTCGACGGGAATCGTGTTGATGTACGGCGTCGTGGCTGTGAACGGCAGCTCGACGCCGTTGCGGATCGCCACGTGCTCCAGCGCGGCGAGCAACTGCTGCACGCGCTCGGGCCCTTTGCGCTCCAGCACGTAGTCGAGCGACTCGAGCCACTCGGCCGTCTCGGCCGGATCGACGTCGTTGGGAATTGGAGAAGCGAGCTTTGGTGTTTCAACGGGAGCCATGTCGGCGGTTCCTACGGTAATTATTCACCACGGAGACCAAAGGGGGCAGGATTGAGGATGCGGGATGCAGGGCTTGTTCCCTTACCCTGCCCCCCGCATCCTGCATCCTGCATCCCGCTCTGACATTGTGCGAATCTTTGTCTTACTTTCGTTTGGGGCGATACACTTCGGTCGCGGTACCCAAATAAACCTCCGCCGCAAAGGCAACGGTTTCGCTGAGCGTCGGGTGCGGATGGATCGATTCGGCGATGTCGCGCGCCGTGCAGCCCATTTCGATCGCCACGACCGCTTCCGAGATCAACTCGCCCGCGCCGACGCCGACGATCCCGCAGCCGAGCACGCGGTCGGTGCTTGGATCGACGAGCCATTTAGTCAGCCCGTCGGTGCGGCCGATCGCAATCGCGCGTCCGCTGGCCTGCCATGGGTATTGCGCGACGGCGATGTCGCGTCCCTCACGATTGGCTTCCTCCACCGTGAGCCCGGCCCAGGCGATTTCGGGGTCGGTGAACACAACGGCGGGGATGGCCTGCGGCTCAAACGCGGCGGCCCGTCCCGCCAGCACTTCGGCTGCCACCTTGCCCTCGTGCGACGCCTTGTGAGCCAGCATCGGCTCGCCGGCCACGTCGCCGATCGCCAAAATGTGCGGGTCGGCGGTCCGCTGCTTGTCATCCACAACCACGAATCCGCGATCGTTGACTTTTACTTTGGTGTTTTCCAATCCAATGCCGCTCGTCACTGGCCGGCGGCCAATCGACACCAGCACACGATCGAAGGAATGAGTGCCGTTGAACTCCGAGCCTTCGACTCGCACGCTAACCTGCTCGCCCGCGTCCTTCAGCTCGACGACCTTCGTATTGAGATGGATGCCGGCAAACCGCTCGCGGAGGCGCTTTTCGAGCGGCTTCACCAGGTCGCGATCGGCGCCAGGCAGCAGCCCGTCCAGTAATTCGACGACCGTGACCGCCGAACCAAGCTCTGCATACACCGTGCCCATTTCCAGCCCGATGTAGCCGCCACCGATCACGAGCAGCGACCCGGGGACTTCCTCCAACTCCAGCGCGTCGGTGGAGTCCATCACCCGCGGCGAATCGATCTTGAACATCTTGGGCATCGCCGGCACCGAACCGGTGGCCAGGATGCAATGGTCGAAGGTGAGCCGCTCGCTTTCGTAACTGTTTTTGTCGCCGCCCTCGAGCTCGAGCGTCTGGGAATCGACGAAGATGCCGCGAGCATTGATGATGCGCACATTGCGCCTCTTGGCCAACTGCGCCAGTCCGCCGGAGAGCGTCTCCAGCACGTGCTCCTTGCGGGCGCGCATCTTATCGATCGACACGCGCGGCTTGGGGTATTCGACGCCCCATTCGCCCATTTCAGCCGCCTCGCTCATCACTCGCGCGACGTGCAGCAGAGCCTTCGACGGAATGCAGCCACGCAACAGGCACGTGCCGCCCAGCCGCGGATCGGCCTCAACAATGGTGGTTTCCAGGCCCAGGTCAGCCGCCAAAAACGCCGCCGCATACCCGCCCGGCCCGCCACCCAGCACCACAACTTTCGAGTGAATCGCCATAAACCCGTTGCCGGCAAGGCAGTTACTTCGCCAAACACGTAAGTTTACCCGGCTTCGCAAAACTGGCCAATGGGGACATTTGGCCACGGCAGTCGCGATCCACGTACGACGGACAATTCTGTCCGTCCAATGACGACCGCTGGAGTGACATCTTAGAGTGCGACAAACGAAACGTGGTACATATCGCCCTTTGGCGTCTCGTCTCGTTGAACTTCAATTGAGGTTGCGTTGTCGAGATCCACTGCCACTCTTGCTGCATGGCCCGCATCCAATGCCCGCATTGCTTGGTCAAGACCTACGTCTGGCGGGATTCGCGTATTGGGGAACAGTTTAGATAGCGCCCCGAGGACAGTGCCGGCGTGCGTTACGGCAGGCTCTTCAGCAGGGAACCAGACGGTGACAGCCCGTGGCGATGTTTCGTTGCCGAGGAACTCAATGAACAATTTTGTCGACGGGATTATGTACTGTTCTGTTCGCTCACCAGTTTTGCTCTGCTGGAATGTTTTCGTATATTGCAGCGAGTAGGTACTGTTGATTGCGGCGATGATGTCCTGTTTGGAAACCGCGAGCGAGGTGCGGCCACGTTCTTTCGCGTACAACTCTTCAGCCAGCGCAACCCGATCAATCATCGAATTGGTCGCGGCAGCATAGATCAGCCAATGCGCCGCGAATCCAGCGGCAAAGCTGATGACCAATCATATGGAGATTATCGCTCGCTTACTCATTGCCACAACCTATTGCGCTTGTCTTCTGAGTGACAGACAGGATTGTCCCTCCTACGGTAATACATGTCGCAGCGCGGGTTCGAGCTGCGGGAATTTGAACTCGAACCCCGCGGCGGAGAGGGCGCGAGGTTCGACACGCGCGCCGCCGAGGAGCATCGCGTCGGCCATTTCGCCGAAGGCCAGGCGGGCGGCGGCAGCCGGCATCGGAAGGACGGTCGGCCGGCGGAGAACGTGGCCCAGCGTTTTGGTAAATTCGCGGTTCGTCGCCGGTGCGGGAGCGACCGCGTTGACCGGGCCGCAAAGGGCCGCCGCGTGCAGTGTGAATTGTACGACGCGCACCAGGTCATCGAGCGCGATCCAACTGATATACTGCCGGCCGCTGCCGATCACGCCGCCGAGGCCGAGCCGGAATGGTGTTAGCATTTGAGCGAGTGCGCCGCCTTTGGAGCTGAGCACCACTCCGATGCGCAAATTCACGACGCGGATATCGGCGTCGCGGGCCGGGTGCGTGGCCGCCTCCCACGCTTGGCATACCTCGGCCAGAAACCCGCGGCCCGGCGGCGACGATTCGTCCACCGGCTCGTCGCCGCGGTCGCCGTAATAGCCAATCGCCGAGGCGCTCACCAGCACCGCCGGCTTCACCGCCAAACTGGCCAGCGTCTCGCACAATAGCCGTGTGCCTTTAACGCGGCTGTCGCGGATTTTGTTTTTGACCGATTCACTCCAGCGATGCGCTGCGATGCCTTCGCCGGCCAGGTGCACGACGGCGTCCACACCGCTCAATTGGGCGGCTTCGATCGTGCCCCCCGCCGGATCCCACCGTATTTCGTCGTGCCCCTGCCCCTGCCCCTGCCCCTTCGTCGGCCGACGCACGATGCGGCGCACGTGCTGTCCTTGCGCCTCCAAGGCGTCCACCAGCGCGGTTCCTACCAGGCCGCTCGAACCTGTGACGGCGATGATCATGCGAGTAGCTGTTAGCTGTTAGCTCTTAGCTATTAGCCAGAAACGCCGGCGATGGTTTGGCTAAAAGCTAACAGCTAAGAGCGAATAGCTCCGCTCACTTTCTCCGCTTCTGATACTCGCGGCTGGCCTGCTCGAGAATGCGTCGTTCACCGCGGGTAAGGCTGTCCTGGCCATGCTCCTGGATCTTCTTGAGGATCTCGTCCACGCGGCTGTCCGTGGCATCGACCTCACCCGGGTCGATGACTCGTAGCTTAGGTTTGGGGCGAAATCGCTTGGCAAAACCACGGCTGGGCAGCCAGCGCTCCAGCCGCCAGCCCCACTGATAATACAGAAAACCGAACATCGCCCCGCCCAGGTGGGCCGTAAAGGCCACATTGCCCGAGCGGTTGACGGCTCCCAAAGCGTCCATGCCGACAACAATCACCGCCAGGACCCACATCGGCATGGGAATAAAGAACATGAACAAGACCATGCGATGCGGAAAATTCATCGCATACAGAATCACGATCGCGGAGATACCGCCGGACGCGCCAAGCACGACGGATACCCCCTCGCTCGGCACCTCGGCAATCGTCCAGACAAGCCCCGCTACTACGATCGCGACCAGGTAGAACGCCAGGAACTCGCGCTGGCCGTAGCGGTATTCCACCTCGCGCCCGAACATCCAGAGCACGAACATATTCATCGCGATATGCCAAAGATCGCGCGGTGAATGGATGAATCCATAGGTCACGAGCCGATACGCCTGCCAGGGCTCTCGGTACCAATTATCGAAGAGCAGGAAAATATTGGTAACCCAGTTATCGCTGAGCAGCTGAGCCAGGTAGATGACGCACGTGACAATAACCAAATTGGTGACCATCGTGCGCGGGCCGCCCAGGTTGAAGCCGGGCTGTTGGCCATAGTTGCCGCCGCGTTGGTAGTCTCGATCGTAGAGTCCCATAGTTGCCCAATGCACAAGATGTGCTCAACCCTCGCTCTCACAAGCGATTCAGCGCCGCTATTGTATGCCAGATAGGCGAGAAAGGGCATCGGCAATCGACGCGGGGTGCCACTGGCTTTGCCAGTGCTATTCACGTCTCTCTCACGAGAAGCACTGGCGGAGCCAGTGGCACCCAGTCGCTGGCCGGCTCAGTTCACGGTGCCGAGAGCCAAGGGCCCCGCTGGCGGCGCCGGTGAAACCGCGCGGCCGGACCGCAACTGTCGTGTAGCCAGCTGAGCGGCCAATTCGCTGTTGCGCTTCAGCGCCGCGTCAAGCAGTTCGCGGACCCTCGCCAGTTGCTGCCCGACCTGAGTCAGGTGCCGCTCAATGGCCTGGCGCTCTTTCCCAATCCCGGCCAAGTCGGTGTTGAGCCGCTGAATCTCGCCCTTGCGGAAGGTCTGCAACTTATTCGCGCTGTCGAGCGACGCCAGCAGCCGTTCGATGTCCTTTTTCACGGCTTCAATCTCCGCAACCATGACGATGCGACGACGCGTCGACTCGTCGAACTCCGTGGCGTAATCGCGCAGCCGCCGCTGATAGATCTTCTTGGCAGCTTTAGCGAGCTGATCGGGCGGCAGACGTACGCCGTTTTCATCCAATCCGACTTGCCGCTCGGGCGGGTCGTCCGGCCCCGCTGCTTTGCCGTGGCGAAGATACTCCTCGACCGATTGCGGCGGAACCTTCTGCTTGAGCTCTTCCTCCGACATGTCGGCAAAGACCTCGTGGCGATCGGCCGGCATCGTTTCGTAAATGACCCACGGTCCGCGGCTGGCGCCCAACCGGGCCCGTTCGAACTCATCCATCGGCAACCCCGGCTGGAGCGTGGCCTGCTGCCCGGCCGCTTCGCTGACACGGAATTCGCCCAGGTATTGCGCGCCCTGCGGCCGGCCGTCGGCGGCCGGCAATTGTGCTGGCCCCTCCTCAAATACAAACACAACCGTTTCGGGCTTGATGCCGGCGGGCACGGGAGACGGAATATTTACCTGCACGGCGCCCGTCTGCGGATCGATGCCGGCGGGGGCGACTTGCCGCCACACCGGGCCGCGGACCCGCGTCGCCAGCAGCAACTGATGGTCCAGATCGGCCAGGCTCGGCATCGATTCGGCGTCTTCAGCAACCAGCACCGGCGGCTCGTCGTTGCGCAACTGGGCGATAATGCTGGGATCTTCGGTGCCTTTGGCGAGCGCTTCGTTGCGGCCCTTCACGTTGGCCAGCTCACGGTCCAATTGGTTGATCTGGCTGCGATAGATCGCATTAATCCGCAGCGTCTCGTATGCGAGCCAAAAGAACCAGATCGTCGAGGCATAAATGCCGAGCACCACAAGCACGTGGCCCCAATGCCAGGTGCGCGCAGCGAAGTAGGCGAGCACGGCAGCCGGGATAAGCAGCACAAGGCTGATGATGAGAATTGTTTGCATATTGATTGCGGGCAGCAGGGCGCGTGATGAGAGCCGCGAAATAGCCGGGATGATCGGACAATTTCATCGTAAATGGCCGGACATGCCGGGTCAAGGAAATCCGCCACTTTGGCGATGCGACTTGCACGACCGTTGTATGCCGCGTCAGAACCTTAATACCCGGGAGCGGATGCAGTGGCCATCGGCCAACCCATCTGTTTGGCCAACCATGGGGGCGGTAGAATAAAGCAACCACCAATGAAGTGCGGACGTACTCGGATAGCAAACATGAGCGAGCAATACGTAGAAAAGGTCGGCGATGCTTACCGTGTGATCGGAACCCGAGTTTCCCTCGACTCAATCGTTTGGGCTTATTGGAACGGCCAAACCGCAGAGAGTATTGCTCAGTCGTTTGCCGGATTATCGCTCGAGCAAGTCCATGGCGCGCTGGCGTTCTACCTGGCCCATCGGTCCGAGATTGACTCTTATCTCGCAACTGCCCAGGCCGAATATGACGCAATGCGTGAAGCGTCGCGCCGGCAAGACCCCATGTTCTATCAGAAGCTGGCGGATGCACGCCGCTCACGGCAAGCGGCGACATCATGACGATTCGCTTCCAAGCAGACGCCGACTTCAATCAAACGATTTTGCTCGCTGCCATTCGGCGCGAGCCAAGCTTGGATTTCCAGACTGCGGCGGTTGGTGGTGTGATTGGTATTTCAGACCCAGAGGTGCTTGCGAAGGCTGCTCAGGAAGGCCGGCTGCTGGTCACGCACGACCAGCGGACGATGCCTCGCCATATCGCCGAGTTCGTCGCTCGTGAGACGAGTGCCGGATTGCTGATCGTTCGGCAGTCACTTCCAATCTCAATGGTTGTGGAAGACCTGCTGTTGATTCACGCCGCCACCGAGCCGGAGGAGTGGGTTAATCGGTTAGGGTTTTTGCCACTGTAATACTTGTCCGGATCGTTTTTCTACCGGAGCGGCTATTCCGCCGTCGAATCACTCTGCAAATTCTGGCTTAATCCGGTGGCTCTGACCTATAATAACGGCTACTCAGCCAAGGAACTGAATCGCATCCGGAGGATGATGGTGGATCACTTGGACAAATTCTTGGATGCATGGGATGAACACTGCGGCAGCTAATGAACCGCGGATCGTATCGCTTGACGTCACAGCCGATTCCATTTCGGCCGAACTCTCGGACGGTCGTACTGTAAGTGTGCCGTTGGCCTGGTCGTGGCGGCTGTCGGAGGCAACTCCCGAGCAGCGCAAGAACTTCGAGATTATCGGCAGCGGCGAAGGCGTACACTGGCCCGATATCGATGAAGACATCAGCGCCCGGGGGATGCTTCAGGGCATTCCGGTGCCCCGCCCCGTGCAGCCGAGCGGTGCTCGATGAGGTAAGGTATGCAGCTCGGCCGGTTTCGAAGAATGGCGAACGTCAACGGCCAGATCACGCCATTGGAAGACGCGCGGATCTCGGTGCTGGACCGCGGTTTCTTGTACGGCGACTCGGTGTACGAAGTGTTCCGTACCTATTCGGGCGTGCCGATGTTCTGTCACGAGCATTTTGACCGGATGGAGAACTCCGCCCGGCTGGTGCACATGACGATCTCGCAATCGCGCGCGGAGCTGTTGGATCAAATGCGGCGCACGGCCGCGGCCACCAGGGTGCCGGCGGGCGAAGACATTTACGTGCGTTGGCACGTCACTCGGGGCACTGGGGCACTCGATTTAGTGCCGGCGCGCGATCTGAAAACGAGCTACGTGATCATTGTGAAGGAGGTGCCGCGCTGGAACCCTGAGTTCTATTCGCACGGCATGCGGCTGGCCGTGACGCCCACTCGGCGGAACCCCGTCGAAGCGCTAAGCCCCGATATCAAGAGCGGCAACTATCTCAACAACATCCTAGGCGTGGCCGAGGCCGTCGAGCTGGGGGGCGACGACTGTCTCATGCTCAATCCGGCCGGGGTGGTGACGGAGGCCTCGAACAGCAATGTGTTCTTCGTGATTAACGATCGGCTCGTTACGCCGAACGCCCAATCCGGCATACTGCGTGGAATCACGAAGGCGGCGGTTCAACGCGCGGGCGCCGAAGACGGCTTCACCGTGCACGAAAGCACCATTCCCGCTAGCGATCTGACGCAGGCAACCGAGTGTTTCGTCACCAGCGCGACCCGCGAAGTCATGCCGGTGGCCGCATTGCGGTTAGAAAGCGGCCAGTGGCACGAATTCCCCCCCGGCGGCGGCCAAGTGACACGCCGCGTGGCCACGGCCTATAGAGATTACGTTGGCCGCTACGTCCGAGAACACGCCGACCTGTGCCTTCTCTAATCGACAATTTCTCGAACGCGGATTGTGATAAGCACTGTCATTATTGATGGAAATCCTTGACTTACCAAATCGAATTCTCACCAGAAACGGACAAGCATCTGCGAGCCCTCACGGACCGACAGCGGATGATCGTCTTCGACTCCGTTGAAAAACAGCTTCCACATGAACCGACTGCTGAGACTCGCAATCGCAAGCGGATGCGCCCGAATCCAATCGCACCTTGGGAACTTCGCGTCGGCAACCTTCGTGTATACTATGATATTGCTGAGGAACCGGAGAAACTTTTAACGGTTTTGGCAGTCGGCGTTAAGAAGGTCAATCGAATTCTCATCGGCGGAAAGGAAATCGAATTATGAAGGTGATTGAAAAAACTGACGCCACCGCCACCTTAGCGGAGTACGCGGCGGAGATCGACAGCGGCCCAGTGATCGTAACCAGCGGGGGCCGCCCCGTGGCTGCCCTCGTGCCAATCGAAAACGCCGACCTAGAAACAATCTTTCTCAGCACCAATCGGGATTTTCTCGATTTGATTGAACGTTCGCGAGCGCGCGTCAAAAGCGCGGATGGAGTTCCAATCGACGAGATGCGTCGTCGGTTCGAGTGATCAACTTATCGTCGACCGCAGTTGTTGTTTCTTATTGCGGACCGTGATTGCCGGGGAGAGGGGCTATCCGTTTTCGGGTCGTGCTTAAGCAACCCGCACCACGAACAGCAGGATTCCCATGAAGTGGGTCATGCTGCCGGCGATCACCAGCAGATGCCAAACGGCGTGGAAGTGACGCACTCGACGATCGTTGAGCCAGAACGCCAATCCCAGGATGTAGCAGCCCACGCCCAGCATCATCCACCACAGGGCGGCGGTGTTCACGACTTCGAGCAACGTCGGGATGGCAATGAACGGCATCGCGCCGACAAGGATGCACGGCCACATCGAGACCGAATCCACGCGGTGACCGTAGAGCACCTTCGAGAAAAATCCCCACAGGGCTACGAGCCAAACCAGGCCCAGCAGGATCCACCACGCGGCGGAATGCAGGTAGGCCATCGAAAACGGCGTGTACGTTGCAGCCACCAGCAGGTAGATCGAGCCTTGATCCAGGGCCCGAAAGAAGGATCGCCGTCGCGGCTCTTGGAAAGTGTGGGACAAAGTCGACATCGCGTAGACCGCAATCAGGCTGGTCAGGTAAATGCTGCAGCCGGCGATACGGCATGGGTCGTCGCTGCCATAGATGGTCGTCATAACCACGGCGCCGATGAGGCTCATCACGAAGCCGACCCCATGCGTCACCCGGTTGGCCAATTCTTCCGATTCAGAAAGGCCAAAGGTCGGACCGGCAAGTGCCAATTGAGCGTTCATCGTAAACTCTCCAAAGATCTAGACGCGAAGGGGTGGGTTGTTTTGCGCTTCCACCCTCTCTTACGGGCGAAATTTGGGCTGTTACAGCCGTTTTTTGGGCCCAAAACCGCGGCCGATGGCACACGGAGCGGGCGGGCGGGTCGCACAAGCCTGCCGGCCAGGGCTGCCATGGCTCTTGGCCGGGTTCGCCGTAGCAATGGCCGCTTGGGCGACACTACAATGCGGCCTTCTCGACGGTCTCGCGAATTGCCGCTTTAACGGTCCAGCAGGGGATGCCGCACGATGGACGCTAAAACAGGCTGGCGATGGCTTACCCCCCTGGTTCTACTGGTCGCCTTAAGAGGAACCGCAGCCGCCGAAGAGCGCACCTGGACCGACAAGACCGGGAAGTTCAAGGTGACCGCGGAGTTCGTTGGCGTTGAAGGAAAGGACGTCGTCCTGCGCCAGGCAGACGGCCAAGAAATCAACGTTCCGCTCAACCGCCTCAGCCCGGCGGACCGGGCCTTCATCGCGGCTTTGTCGGGCGATGATTCGGTATCCAATCGCGATGACGCCGGCGGCCTTATCGCCCAGATTGCCGAACGGTTTTACAGCGACCTTCGCAGCCAGGAGCGCACCGTCGCGCGGCAATCGCTCACTAAGAAGGCCCAAGCCCTGATGACTGCCGGCAAATCCCCATTGGCCGGCCTGCCAGAGCCGGAGTCCGGCGACAGGACCATCCGAACAGGAAAGGTTCGCATCGAAGGCGCGGTAGCGGAGATCCCCGTTTTCGTGCGTGCCGGTGGCCGGATGCACAAAACTAAATTGCACCTCCGCCGCGAAGGCGATCAATGGGTCGTCTTCGCCCTGAGCGCTATGTATCCCGACGGAGAGAAGTCGATCAATTTCGAAATCGCGGGGGGCGTCGCGAACGTCGATCCGCTGCTGGCCATTGTCGGCAAAACGTTCGAGCTGGAAGGCTATACGCTCGACGGCCGCCCGCTGAATACGGCGGAGTACAAAGGCAAAATCGTGCTAGTGGACTTCTGGGCGACTTGGTGCGGACCTTGCCGAGCCGAAATCCCCAACATCGCGCAAACCTATCAAAAGCACCACGCCGATGGGTTCGACGTCATCGCGGTCAGCGTCGATCAGGATCTCAATGCACTCCAAGCGTTCGTGGCCGAGGAGAAGCCGCCGTGGGCGGTGGTCGCGGACAATCACCCGCGCAACGCGCGTTCGATGGCCGATAAATACGGCATCCGTGGGATTCCGGCGTTCATCTTGCTGGGTCCAGACGGCAAAGTCGCAACGGTGCACTGCCGCGGTCAACGTCTGGGCCAGGCAGTCGGGCAGTTAATTGCCAGCGGCGGGTAGCTCGCTTTGGACGCCGCTATTCGCGAAGTCGCTCGAGCTGGCTCAGCAGCGCGTCGATCATTTCGGGCGTGTGGTGATAACACAGACTCAACCGCAGCAGCGATTCACCTGCGGGCACAGAAGGCGGGCGAATACCGGGTACGAAATAACCGGCGTCGCGCAGTTGGCCGGCAAGCTGCATTGTGCGGGCCGCCTCGCCGATGATGAGCGGGATAATTTGGCTTGCGGATTGGCCCGTATTCCAACCCTGAGCGTTCAGTCGCGCGCGCAAGTCTGTCGCGGCGGTGATCAGTTGCCGGCGACGGTGCGGTTCGGTCTGGACGATGTCAACGGCGGCAATGGCGGCGGCACTCGTGGCGGCGGGTTGGGCCGTGGAGAACACGTACGTCCGTGCGCGGTTCGCGAGCCAATCGATGAGCGACTGCCGGCCGCAAACAAATCCGCCGCCGCTGCCGAGCGCTTTACTCAGCGTGCCGACGCGTATTTGAATCCGGTCGTGCAGCAGGGGACTGTCCCGATTTTGCGGAGTCCGCGGAGCAAAATGGGACTGTCCCCTTTTTCCAGGCGAAGCAAAGGGCAAATGCTCCACGACGCCCCGGCCCCGTTCGCCGAATACGCCCGTCGCATGCGCTTCATCGACCATCAACATCGCGTCGTACCGCTCAGCCAAATCGGCCAATTGCACGAGCGGTGCCAGATCACCATCCATGCTGAACACGGTATCGGTAACAATCAGCCGGCGACGGAACTGGCCGGCCTCGCGCAACATCCGCTCGAGCGCGTCGCAGTCACCGTGTGGAAAAACGAACCGCGACGCCTTCGACAATCGACAGCCGTCGATCAGGCTGGCGTGGTTCTTTGCATCGCCAAAAATTGCGTCGCCTTCCTCGGCTAGCGCCGGAATGATTCCGGCGTTCGCCGCGAAGCCGGAGGGAAACACGAGCGCGGCCGGCGTGCCTTCGAACTCCGCCAGCCGGCGTTCCAACTCCGCTTGCGACTGACCGCGGCCACTGACCAGCGGGCTGGCCCCGCTGCCCCAGCCTTCTCGCTCCGCGGCAGAGCGGGCGGCCGCAACAACACGTTCGTCCGCGGCCAGCCCGAGGTAATCGTTCGAACCGAAATTGACAAGCTCGCGACCGTCGAGCGAAATCCGCGCTGATTGCGTCCCACCGCGCACTGCCAGTCGGCGGCGCAGATGATCGCGCTCTAGACCTTCGAGCGCCTCATCGATCCATGCCAATGGGTCCTGTGATGGCGAAGACATAGGATCAGTTGTTGATTGGCCGAAATGACCAAGCACCAATGACCAAAACAACATGGACGATTGGTCATTGGGATTTGGTCATTGGTCATTGCTACCCGTTCGTTTGACAATCCCCGCCGCCGCCGGAACAATGATCACAGACACTTCGCCTGGAGCCGCCACGCCCGCTTCGGCCGGGAACTTTATCGCCCGGCCAAGCGTCCCAATTCTGGGAGCCCAGTTTGAACGACGACGCCTCCCTCATTGCGGCCACGTTGGCCGGCGATACCGCCGCCTTCGACCGATTGGTCCGCATGTACCAGGACCGGCTGTACAACTCGCTCCTGCGCGTGACCGGTTCGGCCGAGGATGCCGGCGATATCGTTCAAGACGCTTTTGTGCAGGCGTACTTGAAGCTCGATTCGTTCCAGGGCGCGTCTGCATTTTACACTTGGTTGTATCGCATTGCGTTCAACCTGGCCATGAGCCACGCGCGGCGGGAGCATAAGGTGGCCTCGCTCGACGGCATGAAAGCACAATTGGGGAGCGAGCCGGTCGACGGGCAGCCGACGCCGGAGATCGATAGCGAGCGGCGCGAGCAGGTGGAAATGGTGCACGCGGCGCTCGCCGAGTTGAACACGGATTATCGCACCATCCTGGTGCTCCGGGAGATCGATGGCTGCCGCTACGACGAGATTGCAGAAATTTTAGAGCTGCCGGTCGGCACGGTTCGCAGCCGGCTGTTCCGAGCGCGAATGCAACTGCGCGACCAGCTCGCGCCTCGGTTGCACGTAGAGAAAATCGTGGACACACGATGAGCGACAACCCGTTACAACACGACCTCGACGACGAGCTCTTGAGCGCGTATCTCGACGACGAGCTTACCGACCAGGAGCGGGCCGTCGTGGAAGCCCGCCTCGCCGCCGACCCGGCCGCCCGGCAGATGCTCGATGAGCTGCGCCATGTTGCTCAGGCCGTGCGCGGGCTGCCGCGCCAGTCGCCGCGCCGCGATTTGCGTCAATCGATCCTGCGGCAAGCCACAGAGGCGAAGGATATGGCGAGCCCCGCAGCGGCCGCGGAATCTAGCGATCGGCTCCCAAGGGTCACGATCGGCCGCACGAGACGCAGTTGGATTTGGGCATCGCTGGCCGTGGCGGCCGCCCTGTTGATCATGTTCTTCCAGCGCGAAGCTGCCGAAAATGAGAATGAACGGTCGGTGGCGCTGCATCGCCGCGAGCCGGCGTCCCTTACTCCCAGCCCGGAACCCGCTCAACCATCGCGACGGCTAGCCGAAAGTCGCGCACCGGCCGCGGAGACGGCAATGTCGCGAAGTACGGCGGGCGCAGCGTCCGATGCAGTCAGTCAGGAATCGATAGAGCGTTACGCGGGGGAACCGCCCGAGCCGAACGAGGAGCTTGACGAACAACAGCTCGTCGTCGTCCACGTGCTGGCCAAACGCAAATCGCTCGAACAGAAGACGTTCGACCAATTGCTGATAAGCAATGGCATCGCGGTCGAACCCGACTCACCCAAAGGCCAAGCGGCTCCTACGACGGAACGAAATCGAGCGTTGTCAAGCGATATCGCGGATCTGCCTGCCGCGGCTCAGACCGCGGACCAAGAAGCGGCAGATGTCGACGTGGTGCTGGTCGAAGCCCCGCCGACAACGATCATGTCGTGCCTCGCCGACTTGAATCAGGACTATGCCAATTACTTGAGCGTTTCGGTGGATGAGTCGGCGGCGGCCCAGAAGCTGCCCGGTTTCAGCATGACACCGGCCAAGAAGCTGGCGGCCGACTTGGGGAAATACAGCCGCGGCGTCGTTCCCCAGCAACAGAAAGATTGGTTCGCCCGCGACAAGGCCTTGTACTATCAGCAATCGCCGGATAGCGGTGGATTTCGAGGCGGATTGGGCGGCGGTATTGATGCGCCCCCTCAGATCAAGTTGCAGGACAATTACTCGGCTCTCAAACAGAACGTCGCGAATCAAGCGCGAGCCCAGCGCGTGCAGGTTTCCAAAGCACAAGCTTCCCAGGGCCGCGAGCTTTCGAGGTTGGGACAGGCCGTGAAAAAGCCTGCCCGTTCCGACGACGAGAATCTGCAGGTCCTGTTTGTGCTATCGCCCATCGATGAATCGGCCGCTTCTCCTGCCGCCGAAAATCGGCCAGAATAACACCTGTAGCCGGGGTCTGTGACCCCGGCATCTCCAGCACCGGCCTCACAGCGGCCGGCTACAGCGACCTACGAAGGAGCACCCATGGCAGAAGTCACAATTCGCATGCGTCCCAACGGGCCGCTGGTTATTGAAGGCCCCTTCAAGCTCGTCGATTCACGCGGCGTGGAATTTCAAATCCCGCCCAACAAACCGGCCGTCGCGCTCTGCCGCTGCGGCCACTCTTCGAAAAAGCCTTTCTGCGACGGCACCCACAAAACCTGCGGTTTCGTCTCCGACGAAGCGCCCACGCCACCGGCAGTCGGGTGATGCCCGCTGTGTGCCACTGGCTCCGCCAGTGCTGGCGCAACTAAGGGGAAACACTGGCAGAGCCAGTGCCACGTGGCAATCTCGTTCTACCCGCGGAAATACAGATACGCACCAAGAATCGCCGCCACCACGACGCACGACGTGATCACGTCGAACGCCGACCAACTCGCCCGCGTCTCGCGCTTCTGCGCTTCGGACCGCGTGCCATAAGTCAGGCCCTCGATCTGCGTCGGCGACGGCGCAGCCGTCATGAAGCTGACCACGACCATGGCCAAAACCGACACCAAGAAGATCAGCAGCCCATAGTACTGAAAATAAATATGGTTCACGATCCAGAGAAATGAACCTTGCGCATACTCAATGGAGTTGCCGCTTGGATCGACCCCGAACAGCTTCAATTTCACGGGCGTGTCGACGGCCAGCCGGAAGATACCCATCACGAAGCCGACAAGCAAAGCCGCCAGGCAGCCGGCCGCGTTAAGGCGCTTCCAAAACACACCCAGGAAGAACACGACAAAAATCGGCGGGGCCAGGTAGCCCTGCACGCTCTGCAGATAGTCGTACAGACCGCGCGGCGCGTAGCGGATCACGGGGATCCACACGAGCCCGATGAGCGTCATGACGACGGTTGCCACCCGGCCGATCCAGACCAATTGTTGCTGCGACGCATTCCGGCGGAACCTGTGGTACAGGTCCATGGTGAATAGCGTTGACGACGCGTTGAACGCACCAGCCAGCGAGCTCATCAACGCCGCCAGCAGTCCGGCAACCACCGCGCCGCGGAACCCCGCCGGCAGAATGTGCTTGACCATCAACGGGAACGCCGCCTGCGACTTCGAGGCGATCGCCACGCCGTTTTCGTCGACAAGTCCCCCCAGCGCAGGCACTTTGCCGCTCTTCGCCAATGCGAAACAAATGATGCCGGGAATAATAAAAATGAACACGGGCAACAGCTTCAAGAACGCCGCAAAAATACTGCCCCGCCGCGCCTGGGTTTCATTCCGCGCCCCTAATGCCCGCTGCACGATGTATTGATCGGTGCACCAGTACCAGAGGCCGATGATCGGCGCGCAGAACAACATTCCCAGCCACGGGTAATTGTCGTTGAAGTACCACGCCTGGCGGACAATCTTGCCGCTCTGGTCCTTTTCCAGGACTGGTGACCACGTTCCGCCCTCGGGCATGACGGGCTTCCATAAATCGAACTTCTCGACGTGGCCTGGCGGATCGGTCTCCGACTGGGCAATCCGCCGCAGCTCCTCCCAACCGCCGACCGCCTTCAAGCCGAAGAAGGTAACCATCACCGAGCCCGCGATGAGGACGATCGTCTGCAGCGCTTCGGTGTACGCCACGGCCCGCATGCCGCCCAGCACCGTATAGAGTCCGGTCAAGAGCACCACCAGCACCGATCCGATCCAGAAGCTGTCGAGCGTGAAACCGCCGACCTGGTATTCCATTTCGGGCAACAACGTGGCCGACACGATCCCGCCCGCGTAAATCCCCACCGCGATTTTCGTGATTATGTATGCCACGAGCGAGATGACGGAGAGCACGTACCGGGCGGCCGGCGAAAACCGCCGCTCCAAAAACTCCGGCATCGTGAACACCTTCGACTGGATGTAAAACGGCACGAGCACCCAGGCGAGCACCAGCAGGCACCACGCGTGCAGCTCGAAGTGGGCCATCGCCACGCCGTCCGTCGCCCCCGTGCCGGCCAGGCCGACCAGATGCTCCGACCCGATGTTCGAGGCAAAAATCGACGCGCCAATCACAAACCAGCCCAGATGGCGGCCGGCGAGGAAGTAGTCCGACGCGGTGTTCTTGTTCTGCAGAATGACCCACCACGCGAGTCCCAGAACCACTGCGAAGTATGCCGCGACCACCACCCAGTCGATTGCTACCATCGTTCCGCCCTTATCGATGAGATAATCTTCAATCCCTGATGAGCCACCGCAGTTTAACCAGCCCACAGACAGATCACAACCGCGGTCGCTGCCAAGCCGCGGGCCCGTCGCGACCCGCACGAAACGACCGCGCGCATCGCTGCGCATATTCAGCACGGCCGGCGCGTTCGTCACGCCAGAACCAGAAAGAAACACAGCCAGCCAGCGCAAACTGCAATCGACCGCGCCCGCCTTAGCCCCTCGTCAATTCGCGTCGATACTTCCTCAAGGGAAAAGGAAAAGCGAAGACTCTGCTCCCTGCCCCCCGCATCCACCATCCTGCATCCTTCCGGAATTCAACACCATGTGGCGATCATTCTTCCTGGCCATCGGCGCCTATTGCTGTTTGTTAGGAGTTCAGGCGCTGGCCGTCGAGAGGGCCGTGCTGAAAGCAGACACGAACATGGCGCAATCCGGCTGGAGCGAAGTCATCCCGCCCGATTGGGCGCCGTGGAGTCTTCTGGGCACCGGCGCCGTCGTGACGCTCTACTCCTTCACCATCCCCCAACGCGTCAACGCCAGCTAGAGCTTTGCCGTCTCGCACCACGTACCGGCACAGTGCCCTTGAAAATGCTGCGAAGTGGTTCGAGCTCGTGGGCGGTACGGCTCAATCCTGAAGCTCTCGGTCGATGTCGGCCTCGGTCACGCCGTTCTGGGCCATCGCCTGGGCCGACTTCTGTTGCAGCCGACCCAGCACCGCCAGCGCGGTCTGTTTCTCCGCGGCCGATGCCTGAGCATAGGGAGTGACGCCGCATTGCAGCCGCCCGTCGTCGTCTTCCACGACGATCGTCTCGCCTTGCTGAGCAGGCGCCAAAAACGCCTTCACGGCATCATCCAGCTCACTCATTCGTTTTCGGACCATCGATTTCCCCTGACCTGCGCGTCTCACTAACGGGCCGATACCACATTATAGCTACCCGCGGTGACCGGTGAACATGCGGCCGCGCAAGCTAGAACGTAATCCGATACTCGTGCCGCTCCAGCCCCAAACCCGCGCACGAACCGTACGTGCGCTCGACAAACTCCGGCCACGACATGGCGTCCGCCTGCCGGGCAAGTTCATCCGGCGAAAGTTCATTACTCGGGGCGTCCACGGTCGCAGGCAACTGCACTTGAACTTGCGTCCCCTCCGGCCAGGCGACCGGCTCTAGCGGACGGAAGACTCCCTCAGTAAATATGGCAGGAATCATGTGGCTCATATCGCAAGTATATCCCGGCACGCAAACCAACGTCCACCCGCACAATCACTCCCCGGCCCCCACTACCGCGCAGCGGTTCCACTCCAAAGCCTAGGATTGCTCGCCCCAGCGAGCTACTCTGGGTAATCGACCACAACACCACCCCTTACGCCGAAGGCGTTACACACCCCAGCCGCAATGCGGCGACATCGTGTAGCCGGGTGGCGTCAGCCCCCGGTAAGATGCGAACGCCTCGCTCCCCAAGCCGCGCAGCGGCGACATCGCCGGCTGCGGCGTGCCACCGGCGACCTACTTTGCTAACTCGCGTTTTCGATCCTCGGCCATTTGCAGAAATTCATTGGCACCGTGGAAGTCCGGTCGATCCCGAAGCGCATTTTTCAGATCAGCAATGACGTTAGTTTCGATCCTTTCGATCGTGTCGAATTCTCGAAGCAGCCGCTCGTACTCTCTCCGCGCGTCATCAATCTGCCCAAGCTGCAACAGCGCATGAGCAAGATTTGCGCGAATCCAAGTCTGCGTAACATCAATTGCCAGTGCCGCCCGGCAATCCTCGATCGTTTTGTCATAGCTCTTTTCGAGGTAATAAATCCAGCCGCGCTGACCGAGCGCTTTCACTTGTTGCTGCGACGAAATGTCCTGCATCCCGATCACTGCCGAACAGTCCGACAACGCTCCAGTACGGTCGTCCCGACGCAATCTACCTGACGCACGGGACATGTACGCGTTTGCTTTCTGTAAGGGTGAAATATCGGTTAAAGAAATGGCTGCCTGAAAATCACTCTCAGCCATTTCGGGTTCATTCAAGCGGTCATGGTAAATGCCGCGTATTACAAGCGCTGCAGCGCGATGCTCGTTTAATGATGTCGGCGCTTCAATTACGATCGTGCAATCCTCTAATGTTCCCTCAGCGTCGCCCTTTAGCGCCCGAAATTCACCGCGAATACCATGTAAGTTTACGCGATCTTCGCTCGTGCCTTGATGTAAATCTATCGCAATTGTAAGGTCTTCAATGGCTCCGTTTAGGTCACCCAAGCTTTTCTTAGCAAACGCTCGATTTATCAATGCCTTCTGCTTTTGATCCGGCGGCGCTTGCTCTGTGCCAATCACGATATTAAAGTATTCGACCGCTTCGACATGATTTCCGGCACGTTGGCTCATTATTCCCGCATTAACGAGCGTGGTTGCTCGGACTTCGAGCGACAGGACCGGATAGCCGAGTAGTATCTTAAAATCAACTAGTGCATTAGGGTCACCGCGCAAGTCCCTTCTTAGAGCGCGGTTGAACAGCGCCTTCGCCTTAAGATCCAATGACGCATTTTCGATAGCCAAAACAGCCGTGTAATCTTCGATCTCTCCTGAAATATCCGAGAGTTTTCCTTTGTTAAGCCCGCGGTTATAGAGCGCCGTGGCGCGTTGGTCGGGCGACAAGTGTGGCGTGTCTATTGCGATATTGCAATCCTTTAGTGCCTCCGCCGCATTACCCGCATCGCCTTTAATTGCGCCTCGATTAATCAATGCCAATGCGCGCGGAAGGTCCTCGATACTGGATTCATCTATAAGCCTTGAATAGTCTGTAACTGCGTTCTCTTTATCGCCCATTTGGTGACGCATTACCGCTCGATTGAAAATCGCGTTTTGCCGCAGCTCGTCAGGTACATTTGGAGCGTCAATGACTTTCGATAGAGTTTCGATCGCCTCTAATTGTCTTCCTGCCAAAAACAAATAATCAGCGTTCTCCAGTTGTTCCGTCGCCCAATGCTTTCCTGCATCCCGTTTTGCATCATCAAATTCAGCCGCATTCCACAAATCGATTGCTTCCTCCAATCGTTTGATCGTTCTTCCGATAACATCCTGCGGCCGCAGACGTTCAGAATCTCGGGAAGTTGCTGCGGATGCAATCTCTTGCACTGCCTTATTGCTTAATTGCGCTTCCGCAATCTTTTCGATTGACGTCTCTTCTTCCTTCATAGTAGCTCTCTCATGCGTCTGTCGGGAATCTTATCTGCCGAAAGCGGTCCAACAACGGAGGCAAGGGATTGGAAATCATGCTAGGGGCAATACCCAACTTAAGAGCTTCATGAATTTGCTGCATTATCGAGTCTGCACTATCGATTCTAACGTAGAATGCGTTGTCCGCATGATTCACCAAAAACTTGTACACATTCTGCCGTAAAGAGGTCTTCGCGCTATCTCCTCTGCATATGTCGCACCAATACAAATTATGATCAAACTGATCACATTGCGTTAGCGCCGTCATACATGAATCAATCCACCCGCTATATCCGATAACAATTACGCCGTGGCGTCGGAAATAACCTGGTAGTTGCCGCGCTTGCAAATTCGCAAAACGCCGAATTTCTTGTTTTGTATTTGCGAGTGCCGCCTGATGAATGCTCCCGTGAGTATAGATTAAATGGATCGCGTCGTTTTCTTCGTCATGTGGTGTTTCAAGAGTCTGCGGTCGATCGGTCATGTAGTAAAGCTTGCTGACCAGCTGCAACGCTATCTGCAGCAAAGGATCGAAGTTCGTTGTGAAAATCGTCGAGCAAAATCTCGAATAACCCCTGTTCTTCCATTCGTCCGTATCTTGTGCATGGAGAATGCTCGCAAGATATAGGTGCGCTAGATTAATTCGATGCTCGGCATTTCTGCACAGCCCGCGAAAGAATTTGCGCCGAAGGTAAGGCGTTGGTAATCCTTGCAGCATTGCCGCAGTGTAGACCCGGCTGACGTGGTCGCCTGACCTCAATTCCGGCAGGCCATTCTCCACTAATTGGAAATCGCGCTCTTTCGACAATTTTGCCCAGAATCTCTTCTCGAATTCAGACTCTGCATCGAGTGAATTGACCTCCTTGTGAAGCCATTGTGGAATCATGGGAATCATTTCGCGGGAAACCGGAATAACGCCGTGGCTGAAACCACCTCCGACTATCAGCGTAAAAGGCGGATTATGACTATCGGGACGTAAGGTCTCCACGATGCGACTTAGAAACTCATCCACCGAAAGCGTGCTTGGTTCGCGTGATGACATTGAAGACGCCGATCGCGGTGAAAGATCAAGACGGCAAGGTCTCATGATATTACGGGGGACGCGATATATCCATCTTTTTACCCGCGCGCGGTCATCCGTTTCTTGTGTCTTTGCACGCTTAGAGTTTCTATATCTGATGGCCAAATCTTCGGTTGCATCTCCCGGCCTATCTGCTACGCTGATCGTGCGTTAATATACGCATGACCACTATGCCGCTCCGAGTCGCCGGCGATGCGGCCGCACTCATGTTGCGCGCGGTGGGCTGCGTTCGTTCTTTGAAAACTTAACACTAGCCGTCAGCTATTAGCTCTTAGCTGTTAGCCAGACGCGGAACTCTGCAAGACGGCGCACATGGTTCAATACGTAGTCAGCGATAACGTCATTGATTCCTTTCTTCCCACGATTATTGGGCAAGCTGATGCATTTGAAGGCCTCGCGCGACCACTGATCACCGACGAGGGCATTCCGAGGCTTGTACAACGCTGGCAGGAATTGGCCCAAGAATGCGCTTCGTGGTCTAATTGGCGGCCAGACAAAGATGCGGGCGGGAGCACTTTCTAGAACAGTTTCACCTTCAGGCGACTAAAGGGCGATCAATGTCAGGAGCCGGCTTCCTACTCACGCCGGCACCGCCGCCACCATCCCAAACTGCCGCAACTGCTCATCAAACGCTCGCCACCCGCTCGCCTGCCAAGCCGCCGCATGACACCCCGGCCCAACCTACGCCCGCAGTGCATCCACATGGCTTTGATCACCTCGGCCCTTGATCCGCTGGCCGATCTCCGCCGTGGCGTCGCCGTCACGGGATGAACGTGATCCGATCCGCAAAATCGGCCGGCTCGCCCGCTTGGGCGATCAGCACCATGGACTCGATCACCGTCCGCATTGATTGACCAGCGCGAACGACAAGAATGCCGGGCGAATGATGGCCGGCTGCAGTATGGTCGCGCAAATGATGGGACATTGTATGGCGATCCTCGGTCACGAGAATTCGCCCTTCTCGCTCGGCCCACAGCAGGATCGCCGAGTCGTCGGACGCGAGCGGCAAGTCCGGCGGGTCGCCGACGCGCACCACGTCGAGCCATTCGCCGCCACGCAGGTTGTGCTGAAGGACCGCTTGCCAGAGCGGCCCGCGCAGATGCTCGTCGAGCAAGAATGCCAGTGCCATCGGCTAGCCAACCTGCGCTTCCGGTACAGGCGGCTGCTGGCTCTCTAGTCGGCGGCGGAGGGCATCCCAATCGAACGGCTGCGCGCCCTGCCGCTCTTCGTCCATCTTCGCCGAACAGGACGCAACATAGGCATCGACCTCCGCCTGGTTGTCCAGATAGAACGCCAGCACCTTATGAACCAGCGCGAGCGGCACGGTCGGATAGCGACAGGCCAACATCTCGGCCGACTCTCCCTCGTTGTAGTGCAGGACGAGATGGTACAGGCCGATGCGATGACCCGACAGGCGGATCTCGCCGTCCTGCGCTTGCGTAAGGAATTCAGGAAGTTGCACTGGTCTGTTCTTCGTGGGCGGAATTCGTTGCTGTTCCACTTCGCAATTATATCACGCCAGGGTACGTCAACCTGCCGACACAACTCGCTGAAGAGCTTCGGGCTACCTTAAATAATCGCCGGGCCTGCCACCGGTGCGGGCTTCTGCCTCCAAAATCCAGTTGTTTTTGGCCGCCGAAGTTCATATCATGGGACGGTTTAGGGCCGTTCGGGGGCCGCGAACCCTTCGCCGCCCTTCGTGTCCCTCCCTGACACCCGACACCTAGTTCTTTCGAGGTTCCGCCGTGGCGACTGTGACTAAGCCGAAGACGAAAAGCGAGTTGACGAGCGGGGCCGATATCCTGGTCCAAGCGCTCGTCAACCACGGCGTCGACACGATCTTCGCTTACCCAGGCGGGGCCAGCATGCCGCTCCACCAGGCGCTGACGCGGTTCGCCGACAAGCTCCGCACGATCCTGCCGCGGCACGAACAGGGCGGCGCGTTCGCCGCCCAGGGCGTGGCGCGCAGCACCGGCAAGCCTGGCGTCTGCATGGCGACCAGCGGCCCGGGCGCGACCAACCTCGTAACGGCCATCGCCGACGCCAAGCTCGACAGCATCCCGCTCATCGCGATCACCGGCCAGGTGGGCACCAAGGTGATCGGCAGCGATGCGTTTCAGGAAACGCCGATCGTCGAAGTCTGCCGCGGCATCACCAAGCATCATTACCTCGTCACCGACGTGAACGACATCGCGCGCGTGGTGAAAGAGGCGTTTATTATCGCGATGACAGGCCGGCAGGGACCGGTGCTCATCGACCTGCCCAAAGACATCCAGCAAGGCAAGACGGTGCCCGACTACGACGTCGCGCCGGACCTGCCTGGCTTCCAAAAAGAAAACCCACGCGCCAAGCCGGAGCAGATTCGCCAGATCGCCGCCGCCATAAAACTGGCCAAACGCCCCGTGATTTACGCCGGCGGCGGCATCATCAGTGGCGGCGCGAGCGACGAACTCCGCACGCTGGCCAAGAAGACCGGCATTCCAGTCACGATGACGGTGATGGGCCTCGGCGCGTTTCCGAGCACCGACCCGCTCACGCTCGATATGCTTGGCATGCACGGCTCGGTGTACGCCAACTACGCCGTGGAGCAGGCCGATTTGCTCATCGCCTTGGGCGTGCGGTTCGATGATCGCGTCACCGGCAAAGTGGAAGAGTTCTGCAAGCACGGCAAGATCGTCCACGTCGATATCGACGCCTCAGAGCTGAACAAGAACAAGCCGGCACACATCCCCGTGTGCAGCGATGTGAAATACGCGCTGGCCGAGCTGAACAAGATCGTCGAGCCGCCCGAGGACATTTCTGGTTGGGTCGAGCAATGCCAGAAGTGGAAGCGCGATGAGCCGTTCCACTACAACGAGGATTTCCAAGGCATCCTTCAGCAGCACGCCATTCGCGAATTGTGGAAGCTCACCCACGACCGCGATCCGGTCGTCACCGTGGGCGTCGGCCAGCATCAGATGTGGGCGGCGCAGTTCTACAAGTTCGACCAGCCGCGGACATTTCTCTCCAGCAGCGGCTTGGGCACGATGGGCTTCGGCCTCCCCGCCGCGATGGGCGCTCAGAGCCAGTTCCCCGACCGGCTCGTGATCGACATCGACGGCGACGGCAGCTTCCAGATGAATATCCAGGAGCTAGCCACATGCTTCTGCGAGAAGCTGCCCGTGAAGGTGTTGCTCTTGAACAATCAGCACCTGGGCATGGTTGTGCAATGGGAAGACCGCTTCATGCAAGGCAATCGGGCCCACACCTATCTCGGCCCAATCGAGCACCCGGAAGCCCGCGGCCAAGGTGACGGCCTCGGCCCCAGCGAGCGGTACCCCGACTTTGTTTCCATCGCCAAGGGCTACCGCTGCGGCGCCGCTTACATACGCAAAAAAGCGGACCTCGTTCCCGCGCTCGAAGAGATGGTCAACTATCCGGGCCCGTACGTGCTCGACGTCGAAGTCCCGTATCAAGAACACGTGCTGCCCATGATCCCCAGCGGCCACACCGTGCGCGATATGATCAAGGAGTAGTCGCAGCTAAGCATCGTGGCGCGCATCATTCATGGCAAATCGGCGGCACTTTCCACTTCTACCCATGTTGCCGGCTGCTAATGGTGGGACGGCTTCGTTTCGCCGTTCCCTCTGGAAGGTGCCCGTAAAGCCAAGCGATCCGGATCAATCGCGTCATTTTTCTCACAATTCTCAATTTGCGCATATTCTCATCCCGATGATAAGTAATGCCTGCTGGGAAGTATGGGGCAGGCTGACAAACCGCACCGGTTTCGTTGCCGTAGGCGGATTTGACGACAATTCGGAGCTTCAGATACGTGGCCGCTTCCTCGACCATTGACGACTACACGCGGTTGCACGGCCGGGAATCGGGCCGCAGAGCCAATCCGCTGCGGCCCGACCCGGCGGAAACCGCCCGTCGCCATCGCGTCGCCGAGCATGCCCAGCCGGATGAGCACCCGGCAACGGCGGTGCAGCCAGCGCCCGCGCCGGCGGTCGCCCGGCGGAACGCCCAGTTGCCGGGCTTTGCACCGCTGCTGGACGAGCTCGAAATCGCCGGATGGAGCTCGCACCGGCGTTTGCTGAGCGGCAATTTTCATGACTGGTTGCTGCTCGAAGGCCGCGGGGTGCTCGTCACCGTGGGCCAAGCCGTGGGACCGGACCCGCACGACCTGACCGAAGCGGCGCTCGTTGCCCAAGCGGCGTGGGCCGCGATTCGTGCCCACGCGTATCACACGAGCGATGCGGGCACGCTCTTGTCGCGGGCCTCGCGCAGCCTCTGGCCGATCCCCAATTCCCGGTTGCAGGCCTCGGTCGCCGTGGCGTTGATCGACAGCGCGGAGGGCCATGCCAGCGTGGCCATGGCGGGCGACTGCCTGGCGTGGAAGGTGCGGGCCGCCACATCCGAGCTGCTCACGATCTGCCAACCCCCGCTGGGCGGCGCGGCCGAGTTCGCGTACATGAGCCAATCGGTTCAACTCTCGCTTCGCGAGCGATTGCTGCTTGTGGCCGACGACCCCATGCAGCGCTCACCGAAGCTCGCAGCCTCGATCGCCGCCAGCTTTGCGCAGCTCGATGCGGAATCTCATCGCCGCATGATCGCGGCCGATGCGGTTGCACTCGTGCGACGCCACTATGAGTTGCCGGCGGATGAAATCCAGTCGCCGGCGAGTATTGTGGCGGTGAGGCGGCGCTAGCGCTTTAGCCATCAGCCGTCAGCTTTCAGCCGTCAGCCAGAGTGGATGCGGGATGCAGGATGCGGGGGGCGGGGTTGGAAGAGCACCTTGTTGTGGCCGGCGACTGTAGACCATCGGCCCGGATAAGGGGACAGGCACATTTTGCTCCGAGGACTCCGCAAAATGAGCCAGTCCCCGGCCGAGACTTTTTGCACGCTGATTTTTGCTTGGGTTGTGCAAAACTCTTGGGGAAACCTCGACAATTCCAGGCTCTGGCTAGCTAATTTTGCATTGCGCGTTTCGCGGTGCGTGGCTGGTAACTTCTTGCCGGGCCAGCAGTTAAATTTTGCGCGGCAACCTGGGGTCCCACATCCGGGTGCAAAATTCGGTTGATTTTGCGCGGCGGCGCGCCGCGGACATCTCGATAAAACAAGCACCCGGGTTACCGCATGCCGCGCAAAACTCGACGAATTAACTACCGTAGTCGAGTGTCAAGAGTCGAGAGTCTAGGGCCGGAAGAAGGATCATGCAGAGGCGCAAAGACGCGGAGGGCTGAGGGCGGAGGGCCAAGGGGGGAGGGCCAGAAAAAGGCCGCGCAAGCTTCGCCCAGTCTGGCTAACAGCTAACAGCTAATAGCGGACTTCGACAAGCTCAGTCGAGTCGATAGCTTTGTTATTCAATTTCCAAAGAGCGAACCGCTGGATTGCAGCGGCAAAGCAACCGTCGACCATCCGCTTTGCTAATAGCTGACGGCTTGCTGATTCTATCTGGCTGAAAACTGACGGCTAACAGCTAAGAGCTTAGCATAGCACATGGTGTACGGATTTCTAGATGCGATTTTTGGCCACTCCGGGCCGAAAGCGTGCCATGCCATCAGGAGCCGGCTGCGAGCAACGGAGCGAACCCGGCCTGTTCGAAGTGATGATCGGCTGAGAGGGCTTCGGTGAGTGCGTTCTCTTGCATGACGACGAACGACGTGCAATCTGTCAGCGACCAATCTTTATCTGGTCGTGCGGCAAATAAGGCGATGGCCTTCTCAAGCAGCTCTTGGTCGGCGGGCAGCACGGTGGTATCGGGATCGTCAGCCAGATCGTCCAGCATGCGCAGAAACACCTGCCGGTCGCGGCCACGGCGCGAGCGCATCGCCTACTTCCAGGAGGACCCAAGCCATGGTGATCACTGGCCGGTCAGAGATTTGCGAAAACTCCAAGCACTTTTTGTGAGCCTTATCCTTGCGGCTCACCAAGGCGAGAAAATAGAAGGTGTCGGCAAATACGGCGGTCATCGCTTTCTATGCAGATAATGGTCGTGGTTTTCCGCCATGTCTTCGGGGAGATCGTCGACCGCGCCGATGATGTTTTTGAACCGCTCCGCGAGCGTCTTGCGACCCGCCGTCTTGCGGGGCACGTCGCCGACCGGCACGATGCGCACCTTCAGCCCGTCCGGCAACGACACCGGCTCATCGAACACCGCCACGCCGTTTTCAATGTGGCCCTGGAACGTCATCTCGTGCTCCTGAAAAGTCCGCCGCGTCTTCTGCTATTCTAGCACGTCGCCGCGAGTCCTCCAGCAGCGACGCCCAGGCAGAAACTCGACCAGCACATTGGAGGTCTCTATCGCCGCTTCATCGGCCATTATCTCGGTCGGGCCTGCTCGTTGCTCTCGTGGAAAGCTGAGAATTGACAGTCGACAGACCCCAAGATGTGAGCTTACGGCAAAATCGCATCGAGTTGCTGGACCAGAGGCGGCAGATCGTCCTTGACCGTGTCATAAACGACGGCATACTCAATGACGTCATAGCCATGGATCAGTTTGTTGCGCATGTCGGCCGCCATCTGCCACGGGACCGAAGGCTGCGCTTTGCGGACATCCTCCGGGATCCGTGAAGCGGCCTCGCCGACGATCTCGATCAACTGCACTAATGCAAGCTGGAGCTTGCGATCGTTGCGAAGCTCGTCGAGCGTCGTATCGCCGAGCATCTCGATCGCTTCCAGCGCATGGTCGCGCATGTGCCGGATGCGAATCTCGGGATCATGCTGCGTCATACAGCACCTGGGCGGTGGCCAGCACGTCGTCGCGGAAATACTTGCTGAGACTGCCGGGCGTGGTAAGGTCCACCTCGCGGCCGAACAGTTCAGTCAGCTCGCGCTGCATTTTCAGAAGCTTGAAGAGGCTCTTGCGCGCGCCGGGAAGGAACTCGACCAGCACGTCGATGTCGCTGAGTGCCGGCTCGTAGTCGCTGCGCAACACCGACCCGAACAGAGACAGCCGTGCTACGTCGTACTTACGACAGACTTCAGCCAGCGCGGCTTCGTTGGTTTGGATTTGCGCTCGTAACATCGATCATATTTTAGCAGCGCAGATGTTGGTCGAAAATGTCGCCTGCGGTTATCTGCTGCCGGCTATCGGCTCTCAGCCAACATCGCAGATTCCGCTCCTGGCTGACAGCTAAGAGCTAACGCCGCGAGTCTTCCACCAGCAACGCCGGGCAGGAAATCGACGGCATATGGGACATCTCGTATCGCCATCGAATTGGGCATAGTCTTGGGCCGCTCTGGATGAAAGCTGACGGCTGACGGCTGACAGCTTCTAAATTCACTTTTCAAAGAGCGAATCGCGGTGATCGCGGCGAGGCTGGGGGCTGGGGTTGCTTTCCAGTCTGGCCCTCGACTCTCCGCGCTAAGCTCTCGACATTTTCTGGCTGAAAAGCTGACGGCTGATGGCTGAGAGCTAATCCTAGTATAGTGTACGGATGTTTACAATAGCAGTTTTGGGCAGTCTAAGTAGCCGATTTCAGTTGCTGCCGTTTTCTGTAGATAAAGCGGCTTGTTTTAGCACGAGCTGAGTGGCGTCTTCGGAGAGATCGGGCGGGTAGCCGAAACGGGCTAACAAGCGGCGGACATTGCGTCGGAGGCTGGCGCGGACTGATTCGCGCTGGGTCCAGTCGAGCTTGGGCATGCGCTTGACCATTTCGGAGAGCTCACGGGCCATGAGGCGGAGCGTGTCGGACTTCATGATCTCTTTGGCGGAGCCATTTTCGGCAAGCGCATCGTAGAAGGCAACCTCCTCCGTGGACATGTTCAAGTCTTCGCCGCGACGACGCACTTCCTGCACGAAGTGCGCCAAGTCGAGCAGGCGGTTGATCATTTCGGCCGTGGTGATGGCCTTGTTCGTGTAGCGGAGCATTGCCTCTTCAAGGGCTTCTCGCAGCCGCTTGCTTTGAACGAGGTTAGTGCGCTCGGTGATGCGAATCTGGTCGGTCAGTAATTTGCGGAGCGTTTCGAGAGCCAGGTTGCGTTGCTCGAGGGCGGCGACGCGCGACAGGAACTCGTCGGAAAGGATGTCGAGGTTTGCTTCATCGAGGCCGACGGCGGCGAATAAGTCGATCACTTCGCCCGCATCCACTGCCTCGCCGACAACCTGGCGGACGGCCGCATCGACATCCCGGCGGCGGGCGCGGCCGTTGGTTCGCGATTCGTCGGCGAGGCGCTTGCGAATCATTGCGACGACGCGCTGGAAGAATGCGAGATGGTCGACAATCTCTTCGGTTTCGGGTCGCGGCGCGACGAGTGCAAAGGCGGCCGCAAGTTTTTTGACCAGTGTTCGAAAGCGCTTCCAGCCGTCGTCTTGGGCGAATACGTAATCGATCGCGCGCACGTACGTCGGCAGGACTTTTCGCGGATCGGCGCCGAGCGCGTCCTTGTAATCGCAATCGAGGAACATGATGCGCAGCTCTTTGAAGGCGGCCTGCATCGCAGGGACCGCTTCGTCCTGGATTTCCTTGACCGCTTCGCCGGTGCCGCCGGCTTGTGTGTAGGTGGCGAGGGCATCGGCGAGCTGGTCGGCGAGGCCCAGCATATCGACGATCAGGCCGCCGGGCTTCTCTCCGTACACGCGGTTGACGCGGGCGATGGCCTGCATCAGGTTGTGGCCGGCGAGCGGCTTGTCGAGATACATCGTGTGGGCCGGCGGGCAGTCAAAGCCGGTGAGCCACATGTCGCAGACTATGGCGAGTCGGAAATCGTCTTCGGGGTTTTTGAAGCGTTCGGCGAGGCGCTTGCGCGCCGCTTTCGTCCGAACGTGGTTGCTGACGGGCAGCTCATCGCCGGCTGAGCCAGTGATGATGACCTTCATCAGGCCGCGCTCGTCATCCTCATCATGCCAAGACGGGCGAAACTCGCGGATCGCTACGTACATCCGCGCGGCGATGTCTCGGCTCATCGTGACGATCATCGCCTTGCCTTCCATGGCGGCGCGGCGCTTTTCCCAATGCTCGACGATGAACGCTGCCAGTCGATCCAAGCGTTCGGGCGCGCCGACGAGCGCTTCCATCGGCACGCGAATTTGATCGTCGACTTCCTGGCCGGCCGCATCGGCCTCCGCGGCTTTTTCCAGTTCGGTCTCGGCTTTCGCCGCCTGGGCGGCATCGACCGTGAGCTTGATGATACGGGCTTCGTAGTAGAGCGGCTTGGTCGCGCCGTCCTCGACGGCCTGGCGAATGTCGTACACGTCGGTGTATTCGCCGAAGACTTGGATCGTGTTCTTGTCGTCGCGTTCCAGCGGCGTGCCGGTGAAGCCGACGAAGGTTGCATTGGGCAAGGCTTCGCGCATCCAGCGAGCCCCGCCTTCGACGAACCCGTATTGGCTACGGTGGGCTTCGTCGGCCATGACGACGATGTTGGCGCGTTCGGATATTTTGCCGTGCTCTTCGGTGAACTTGTAAATGGTGGTAAACACGACGCCACCCGCGGCGCGGTCAAGCAGTTGCTTGAGATGGTCGCGGCTTTCGGCCTGCACCGGGTCTTGGCGCAGGAGGGCCCGGCCGGCGGCGAACGTGTCAAAGAGCTGGTGGTCGAGGTCGTTGCGGTCGGTGACCATGACGATGGTCGGGTTGGCGAGGGCAGGCTCGCGGACGAGCGTGCCGGCTAGCATGAGCATGGTGAGCGATTTGCCGGAGCCTTGCGTGTGCCAAACAACGCCGCCTTTGCCGGCCTCGGTCGTCTTGTTGACGCCAACGGGCGGTTTCAATGCGGCGACGACGCTTGCCCGCGTCTTGCGAACGGCGCGGAACTGATGGTAGCCAGCGATTTTTTTGGCGATGCCGCCGCGCTCGTCTTCTTCGAACACGACGCACGTTTGAAGATAATCGAGCAAAGCGGCCGGTTCAAAGAGTGAACGAATGAGTGCTTCGAGCGTGGGCTGGCCTCCTTCAGCAGAGCGCCACGGCATGAAGCGGTCGTATCCGCTGGTGATCGAGCCGACGCGCGTCAGAAGACCGTCGGATGCGACCAGCAGCAAGTTCGGCACGAACAGGTCCGGCGCACGGTCTTTGTAACGAGCAAACTGATCGATGGCGACGTCCAAACCCGCTTCCGTATCAGCCGGATCCTTGAGCTCGATGAGCGCGATCGGAATGCCGTTGACGAACAGCGTCAAGTCGGGACGCACATGCTTACCGTTTTGTCCGACAACGATGAGCTGGCGCACAACAAGTAAGTCGTTTTTAGAAGGGTCGTCGAAGTCCACAAGCCGCGCACGGCCGCCGCGGGTTTCGCCCGTCGCGCGGTCTTTATATTCGATCTCAACCCCATCGATGAGTTGAGCATGGAACCAGCGGTTATTCTCGACCAGCGTCGGATGCGGCGGACGTGAAAGTACGCGAATGACTTGCTCGCTCTGGTCGTGCGGCAATGCAGGATTGAGCCGATGAATTGCAGCGCCTAGGCGTCCGATCAATAGCGTTTGCGAGGGATCGCTGCGTTCGCCCGCAGCCGACAATTCGGCGATATCACGCGAAAGAACATTGACGGCTTGAAAATTAGCAAGCCCGACGTCCTCAACCAGGGATTCAGTGGGAGATACCGCGGTCACTGCAACTCCTCCCCCCTCGATGTAGATGCAGGGGCCGCTCCAAGGTCCAACGCCAATTCTCGGTACCTGTTTGGGTCCATCGCATAAAGGACATCACTTGCGTATTCAGTTTGTCCGCAGACGTCGATCATCCCGTATTCACCGTCAATCAACCGATCGTGCTCGCCGATTCGAGGTGGCGGTGGAACTGGACTTCTTGCGGCGATGTGCGCAAAAAGGATGCCTTCCACGTCTTGCTCGTCAAAGAGTACGGCGAACACTTCTAATGCCGCCGCACGAACGCCGTCGAGTTCCCGCCGCTGCGGGATTGTCGCTCCGCCGACGTGATATTGCCCGTTGCGAACTTCGTGAAACCATATTATTTCATCCTGCCTTGCGATGACAGTGATTCTACGCGATGCACATTCATGAAAGAAGAACTCCACCTTTGTGTGATAGTTGTTGAGCCAACTATCTACGTCGCTCCCTTTATACGTGCGATTTCCTCGCTGCATAGGATGCAGATTTAGGTAGGTCGTAATCGCTACCTCAATCGCATTATCAAAACCAATCATTGCAATCCGACGGTCGAAGTCCTCGCCGACGCGGTAGTGTAGCTCGGCGTGGAGCAGCACCTCAAACGGACCATATGCCCATGGCTTGAGCGTCGGCGTCATTATGTATTCTCCTCATCGAGGAGCGCTCGATCGCGTACACGAACGTATCCGGAGAGCAGCTTTGGCAACAAATAGTCGCGCAGTTCGGCGAGCTTGCGGCTTTCGAATATGGCTTCCAGAATCCAATCAAACATCGGTGAAACGATCTCATTGAATTTTTCGGCCAATTCGATCGGCGGTTTTACAACCGGGTAACGCGACATGTCACCCCAATTGGTACGAGGCATTTTCGTGCCAGTTGAGCAGGCATTAGTGTATGAAACAAAATCGTTACTCGAAGCATGCTCAAGCAGGAAGGAAAACCATTCTGGCGATGTAGGTCCAAAAACAACGATATCTGTTGAGCATACGCCGTCCAGCGGGGCGATGCCAACTTTGTGAAAGTACGGGCGCAGTTTGCCAAAGAGAATCTGACGCGCTCGGAACCGCAGCTTGCCACTGGTAACTTTGCCAGCTTGACCCCACTCGGCCAGCGTCACGCTTCGACGCGGCATGTGTTCGAGGCCGATGTACGGCGTCCTTGGATCAACGTCTTTTGGCGTTACTTGCTCACGATGTTCGGTGCTGACATTACGTAGCACTCCCACACTCCATTCGTCCGGGATTGGGCCAAGTTCGGAGGGGGTGAAGGTTGTAGGGAGGGAATCGAAAATATTTTGGGGCATGGAGAGAAAGGAGGTGGCGCCGGTGGCTTTGGCGTGGACGGGCTCGAAATCGACGAACCAGGCTCGAAAGATCGCCCGCGCCAGTCGCTCTAATGCCCGACTTGTTCGGCGATTGTGTTCGATCGCGTCGTCCAATGCCCCCAACATACCGGCGATGCCTCGCTGATCATCTAATGAAGGCAGCGGTAATTCTATGGCGTTCATTGCCAGCTGACTAAGCTTCGGCATTGCGGAACCGGTTAGGTAGCCGCCGATGTCGGCCGCCGCCAGCGCGTAGCAGAGATAGCGCGTGTCCGCGCGCTCGTTCCCGGTGATGATATGCGCGTGATTGTTCACCCAGAACCGGCCGTTCGCGAGAAAGGCAACGGGGGTTTGCCGTGTTCGAAGGTTCTCACCATCTTCGGCGATCAGAAGGTACAGGCCATCAAACAGGTAATCATCGACATGATCGACGACGCCGGAAGCTCCGTAATAGGGATACGGTCCGGGCTTTCGGTCAGCCTCGCGCACGGGTACCCGGCGCGCGTCATAATTGACGGTCACGTCTCCAAGCTTCGCTCGCGGCCACGCATTACGCATTATCGGTCGCCCCAGCAAGGCGGTCGCGAACTATTGCCTTAAGCCGCTCCCCTTCAGCGAAAAGCTCCTGCATCTCCGCAACGAGGCGCGGGTACTTTTCGACAAACGGCTCGCCGTCTTCTTCCTGTTCTTCAGCGCCCACGTATCGGCCGGGGGTGAGGACGAAGTTGTGCTTGGCGATGTCGCCGAGCGTGGCGGATTTGCAGAACCCGGGGATGTCGCGGTAGGTCCACTCGCCATGCTCGTCTTCATTCCACCACTCGGGCGCGGGCTGGTCGCGCCATTTGCGGAAGGCGTAGGCGATACGGCCGATGTCGGACTGCGGCGGGAGGTCACCCATTTCCCAGTCCCCGTCGGTAAGGATGCGGAGCTTGCGGGTCTGCATCGTGCCCAGCTTGCCGGCGTTGATAAAAAGTGATTCGCCTGTGCGGTCGCGGCCGCCGTGCTTGAGGTTCTTGCCCGTCTTGTCGCGAGTGAGGAACCAGAGACACACCGGGATACCGGTGGTATGAAAGAGCTGGGCGGGTAGTGCGACGATGCAGTCGACGAGGTCGGCTTCGACGATCCGCTGGCGGATTTCGCCCTCGCCGCCGGAATTCGAGGAGAGCGAGCCGTTGGCCATCACGAACCCGGCCACTCCGCCGCCCCGGCCGTTGGGTGGGGCCAAGTGGTGAATGAAGTGCTGTATCCAGGCGTAATTCGCGTTGCCGACCGGCGGGTCGCCGAAGCGCCAGCGGGCATCGCCACGCAGGAGTTGTCCTGACCAATCGCTGACGTTGAACGGTGGATTTGCCAGGACGTAGTCGGCTTCAAGGTTGGGATGGAGGTCGCGGAGGAAGCTGTCGGCCGGCTGCGTACCGAGATTGGCCTCGATCGAGTTGATGGCCAGGTTCATGTGGGCGAGCCGCCACGTGGTGGGGTTCGATTCTTGCCCGAAGATGGAGATATCAGTTCGTAGTCCGCCGTGCGCTTCGACAAAGCGCTCGGACTGGACAAACATGCCACCGGAGCCGCAGCAGGGGTCGTACACGCGTCCCTCGTAGGGTTCGAGCATTTCGACCAGCACGCGCACAACAGGGCGAGGGGTAAAAAACTCGCCGCCAAGCTTACCTTCGGCCTTGGCAAACTTGTCGAGGAAGTATTCGTAGACGCGCCCAAGCATATCGCGGGCCTTGTCGCGGTCGCCTTTGAAGCCGATGTTGGCGATGAGGTCGATGAGGCCTTTGAGTTTCACGGGCTCGATGCCGCGGCGGGCGTAGTCGCGGGGGAGCTTGGATTTGAGGCCGGGGTTGTCGCGCTCGACGGCGAGGATGGCATCGTCGATGAGCGTGGCGATGTCGGCGCGGGTGGCTTGGTTTTGCAGATTTTGCCAGCGGGCCTCGGGCGGCACCCAAAAGACTCGCTCGGCCGTGTATTCGTCGCGATTTTCGAGGAGGCTTTCGAGCTGCGGACCCTTGATATTGTCGGCTTCGAGCTCGGCTTTCAGTTCTTCGCGGCGGGATTCGAAGGAATCGGAAATGTATTTGAGGAATAACAGGCCGAGAACGACGTGTTTGTATTCGGCGGCGTCGACCTGACCGCGGAGGGCGTCGGCGGCTTTCCAGAGGGTGTCGGCGTAGTCCAGGTCGGAGTTTGTGGGGGCATCCTTAGCCATTGTTTGTCCGTTTATCCGAGTTCGTGAAGGCTCAAACCAACGCGGCGAGAAGGCCCGTGAACGGGCCTGTTGCGTGATGAGAATGCTAGTGTAACCCGGCATGAATGCCGGGCCTAGTATGGGGGAACGGATCGTAAACGACCCATTAGTCGTGTGGATGCAGCTGTGCGTACGCTTGTTGGAGAAGTCGATCCAAACCCTGACCCGTCACTGATGAGAATAAGAGGACTTCGCGGCCGGTGGCTTCGGCCAAGCGCGTTTGTACTTCTTCGGCGCCGGGGAGTTCGGCTTTGCTGATGGCGATGATTTCGGGGCGGTCGGCGAGGCCATGGCCGTAGTGGTCTAGTTCGCGGCGGATGGCTAGATAATTTTCTACGGGGTCGGTGGCGTCGGTGGGTTGGGGTTCGACTAAGTGGATTAATACGCGGGTGCGCTCGATGTGTCGCAGAAACTCGTGGCCGAGGCCGGCGCCGGTGTGGGCGCCTTCGATGAGGCCGGGGATGTCGGCCATGACGAGCGAGCGGTCGAGGTCGAGCTGCACGATGCCGAGGTGGGGCATTTTGGTGGTGAAGGGGTAGTCGGCGATCTCGGGTCGGGCGCGGGAGACGCGGCTGAGGAGCGTGCTTTTGCCGGCGTTGGGTTTGCCGACGAGGCCGACGTCGGCGATGACTTTCAATTCGAGCGTGATGCGGCGCGATTCGCCTTCGTCGCCGGGCGTGTGATCGCGCGGGGCCTGGTTGGTGGCGCTCTTGAAGCGGGTGTTGCCTTTGCCGCCTTTGCCGCCGCGAGCGACAACGACTCGCTCGCCCTCCGCGGCGAGGTCCTTGAGCACGTGATCGTGGTTGGCGTCCCTGACCACGGTGCCCGGCGGCACGCGGATCACTAAATCTTCGGCGCTGCGACCGTGACAATTCGAGCCCCCGCCGTGCCCTCCGCGGCCGGCGCGCCATTGCTTGCGGTGCGCGAGGGCCGCAAGGCTGTCGACGTCAGGCTCGGCCACGAGGATGATGCTGCCGCCGTCGCCGCCGTCGCCGCCGTCGGGGCCACCGCGCGGCACGTATTTCTCGCGGCGGAAGCTTACGCATCCGTCACCGCCGCGGCCGGCTTCGACATCGATGGTGACGCGGTCGACGAACATGTGTGGGGGTAGGGAGCAGGATGCAGGATGCAGGGGGCAGGGGGCAGGGGGCAGGGGGCAGGGAAATAAACGAAAACAGGGATGCCTGGCGGCATCCCTGGGACTATATATCTACGCCGAATCCGCGACCAGCGGTCGCGGCTTTATGAACGCGGGTCAAGTGGTGGCTGGGACGACGTTTATGCGGCGGCCTTCGCGGTCGAACAGCACTTCGCCGTCGACCAGCGCGAAAAGGGTGTAATCCCTGCCCTGGCCGACGCCTTTGCCGGCGTGGAATTGGGTGCCCAATTGGCGCACCAGGATGTTGCCCGCGACGACTTGCTCGCCGCCGAAGCGTTTGACGCCGCGTCGCTGGCCGTTGGAATCGCGGCCGTTGCGGCTGGAGCCTTGACCTTTTTTATGTGCCATTGTCGTAGGACGGACAATCTTGTCCGTCAGAGAATACAAATGAGTAATCACTGGAGTGACGGACAGGATTGTCCGTCCTACGCTACGGGAACGGCCGTAGCCCATCTATTTTAGCGGTATACCCACCGATAGGCAACGCCTTCGGGCACGCCGTAGAGATCGGCTTTGCCAACTGGAACGCCGTAGCGGAGCTCCCTTTCGCTCTGCAACAGTTCATCGCCGGGTCGCCAGAAATTCAGCTGCAAAATCTTACGAGCAAACGCGCGGCCTTTGCCTGGGGCGTCGCCAGGGCGATAGCGGCCGGGTGTGTCCTCCCAGCGATAGGCGTTGCTCAGTCCGCCGACATAGACGGACAAGAAATCGATACGCGGCTCAACATCCGTCCAAGTTGCGACGCCCCAAACCGCCTTGTCGATCCGCTCACCGCTGACAGGAATCGGCTGCTCAGCCATTTCGACGCTGTTGAGCAGCCTCTGTCCAGGCATTTCGCGCTGCGTAATTGCCTGAACGGCCGCGGGAATGACGCGATCCAGATAGGCGATGGAGACCGGTTCGCCGGAGGGCTGGCGGTCTTGCGACTCCAGGACAAATTGGGGCAAGAAGCGAATGGGGGCGCCCGGAGCGACTTCGGCGGTAAAGACTCCGTCCTCGCCTTGCACAGGCTTGAGCACTTGTCCGGTATTGCGAACACGGTAAACGAGGTACCAAATCAGCTTTCGTTGAGCGCCGCCGGAAGCAAGCGGGACGTCGACCTCAATCATTCGCAGCGGCTTAAACGACAACTCAAGGCACCACACGTTGCGACGGAACTTGACATCGTCCGCCATGCCATACAGGGTCTTGGTCGCCGACAAGAACTCTGGATTCCATTGCAGTCCGGGGTTTGCCCGAATTTCCACGACGTCGTGGGTGCTGACGGTGTCCTCGGGCGCAAAATTGGGGGGAATCGTGGTCAACACGCCGGGTGCAAGTTGCCGAGGCGACGGTGCAGCAACCTGGGCCGATACTGCCGGGATAAGCCAGCCCAATGCCACAATGATCGCCGCAATGGGCCCAACGATCTGCCGCCGCAGCATAAACAATTTGCCGAGTAATCTATTGGCTGGTTGAGGCATTGATTGAGTTACAGACGGGGTAACGGAGAGAAGAAAGAACGGAGTATCCCCTCAATTTTCAGTATAGGCAGGCCGATTCGCGCCAGCAACAAAATGCCGGTCGGCTCGCAGCTGCGTTCCGACCGGCAGAAAGCGTATAACCGGCGGTCAATCAAACGAAACCCGGCCCCGTGCTTGTCGTGATGCAGTAAAGCACGGAGCCGGGCGCTAAGGGAGATTAAATGGCATCTTCCGCACCGGCATCTGGATTCGGCGGAGTGCCCGGCGGACCATCGGGGCGTGGAGGTGGACCCTCGCCATTGGGTCGCCGCTCAGGCCGGCGACGACCCTCCGGGCCAGGCGGTCCATCGGGTCCGCGACGACGGAAACCTTCGCCTCCGCGCGGCGGGCCATCGGGACCGCGACCGTCGAATCGTGGGCCACGAGAAGGACCGCCCGGCGGACCAGGGCGATGCTCTCGGACGAACTGCGCCAATTTTGTGAATTCGTCACGGCTCAGCGAGTCGTTGCTGTCGGCGTCAAATTTTTTGAACAGCTCTTCAGGGCTGGGAAGCGGTGGCCCACCCCCCGGTCCGCCTGGCCCGTGAGGTCCATGAGGCCCGCGGAAATCATGCGGCCCTCGGCCGCCGTGGCGCCCGTGCTTGCCGTCATGGCCGCGGCCGCCCTTTTTGCCGCGCTCGCCATCGGGACGCCGTTCGCGATCGCCGCGCCCAAAACGCTCGCGCATGGCCTCGCGTGCCGACTGGCGTTCCGCGTCGCTCAACTTGCCATCGCCATCTTTGTCGAACTCTTTTAGCATCCGCTCATGCATCTGCTCGTGCGCGGCTTTGCGCTCCTCTTCACTGAGCCTGCCGTCGCCGTCCTTGTCATGCTCCTTGAGCATCCGCTCGCGGATTTCCCCACGTCCGGGGCGATCGCCTTTGTCGCCACGATCTTCCGGCGGCTGGGCCATCGACGGCAATGCCAGCAGGCTAGCCGCAGCGATCATGCCAAGGTTTAAGTACCGCATTTTGTTTGCCTCGCCATTATGTTTTGTCGGTCGATTATGACAGCAGCCGGGCGATACGCGTCGGCCACGACCGAAGGTTGGCCGCCACGTTATCGTCGTCTACCCAATCGAACCCCTTATTATGATGCCGGTTTCGATCATTCCCGCGGCTTTTTTTGCTATCGGTGGGATAGCAGCGAAAAAACGCCGGACGCCGTGCGAGTGAGGCAGAATAATTTTTCGAAATCCTGAGCTGAATCTGCTTGACACGGCAAATCCAGCGGGTAGCGTATGAGGTTATGGGGGCGAATCTCTGATCAGTCGGAGGCTGCTAATGAATAGATGCTTAGTGCCCGTTGCGTTCGCAGTCGCGCTCTGCTTCGCGCTGCCATCCCAGGCGACAGTCTGGACTTTTAACAACATCCCCATCGACGGGCTTCAAGAGGTACCGCCGGTCGCAACGACGGGAACTGGCCTCGGAACGGCCACGCTCGATGACGTGACGAATACCTTTAGCATTTCCGGCAGCTTCTCCAACCTGATCGGCACTTCGAACAATGCTCATATACACGGCCCCGCTCCTCCGGGCACGCCCGCGGGAGTGATGTTTCCGTTGACGTTTGATTTCGGTGTCTCGAGCGGCAACTTCAGCTTCAACGGCGTTATCACCGCCGCGCACGTCCAGACTATTCTAGACGGACTGTCGTACGTCAACATCCATTCGACCTTCAGACCTGGCGGCGAGATCCGCGGGCAACTCTTAAATCCCATTCCCGAGCCAGCGACATGCCTGATGCTGGTGACTGGCGCGGGCGGATTATTCCTGCTCCGCCGCCGATGCCGTCGATAAAACGGCGCGATTCAGCACCATTCACCCCGAACCGCATTTGACGCGATGCGGTTCGAGGTGTTTTTTGTGCGCGTCGCCAATCACACCATGGCGTAGTAGCTGGCGAACTCTTCGCAGGAGACGGGCTTGATTTTGGGGGCCCAACCGGCCTGGCCGAAGGCGATCATCCGCTCGACGCAGACCTTTTTCATCGCCTCGCGAGCCGGCTTCAGGTAGTCGCGCGGGTCGAACTTCTCGGGCGACTCGGCGAACACTTTGCGGATCGCGCCGGTGATCGCCAGGCGGTTGTCCGTATCGACGTTCACCTTGCGCACGCCGTGCTTGATGCCGCGCTGAATCTCTTCGATCGGCACGCCCCAGGCCTGCTTGAGCTTGCCGCCGTATTTGTTGATAAGCGCCACCAATTCCTGTGGGACGCTGCTCGAGCCGTGCATCACGAGGTGGCAATTCGGCAGTCGGCGGTGGATTTCCTCAATGCGATCCATGGCCAGCACTTCGCCGGTGGGCTTCTTGGTGAACTTGTACGCCCCGTGGCTGGTGCCGATGGCCACTGCCAGCGCGTCGACGCCGGTTTCGGCGACAAACTGCTCGGCCTCATCCGGATCGGTGAGCAACTGCTCGCGCGAGAGGGCGCCCTCCGCGCCGTGGCCGTCCTCCTTTTCGCCGTGGCCCGATTCGAGCGAGCCCAGGCAGCCCAGCTCGCCTTCAACGGAAACGCCTTTGGCATGGGCCAGCTCGCAAACTTCGCTGGTGACTCGCACGTTGTAGTCGTAGTCGGCGGGCGTCTTGCCATCTTCCTTGAGCGAGCCATCCATCATCACCGACGTGAATCCGTTCTCGATCGCGCTTTTGCACGTGGCCGGGCTGTTGCCGTGATCCTGGTGCATGACGATCGGTATTTCTGGATAGAGCTCGGCCGCGGCCAGCATGAGATGTTTCAGATATGCATCCTGCGAATAGGAGCGTGCCCCGCGCGAGGCCTGCACGATGACGGGCGATTCAGTTTCCTCGGCCGCCATCATGATGGCCTGGATCTGCTCCATGTTGTTCACATTGAACGCGGCCAGACCGTAGTCATTCTCGGCGGCGTGATCGAGCAACAGACGCATAGGAACTAATGGCATGGTGGACTCCTTTCGGCCCGGTTCAAAACGGCGACAATCGGCAGATACCGGCGAGCAACGGAGCACTCATTCTACAGTCTTGAGGCCGCCCCAGGGAGGGTCGGGCGCCGTCACGAACCGCCCAGCGCGGCAAACGTGTCGCTCGGGGGCATTTCGGCCAGGCGAAGAAGAATCAGCTTTTGCTGGAAACCGTCGGCTGAGTCGACGGTGTGGAAATAGTGTCCCAGTCGGCTGCCGGCGTCAGGCAGACTCATCAATACGAGCATCTCGCCGGGCGCAAGTCGCACCATGAAATGCAACCGGTCGAACAGCTCGCGGTCGCGGAGCGGCGCTTGACGGAGGATGCCGTCGTCGCCGCCAGTCCAACGAACGCGGGCCGCTCCGTGATGTATTTCCGGAGTCAACTCCACATTCACGGTGCGATCAGGTTGGGGGTCGACCCGTAGGGCGTAGATCGCCTGCGCCTGCTGGTAGGTCCGCCCGCGCAACTCGCGGTCGCCGCTCACGAGCAGGGGCAAAGACGCATAGACGTCGGATGCCTGGATTTCACACCGCTGATTCCGGTGCAGCCGCCGTACGCGGCCGTGGACAATTGGCTCCGCCAACAATGGAGCGGTCTGTCCGGCCAGCACGGGCGTCACGTGTTCGGACGGCGCCCGGCCTTGATGCAGCGCGCGCGCGATTGCGTCGGGCAGTCGGGTGCCAATAATGCCGGCGCGCAGACCGTTGTTGGCCAATTCACGCCGCACCGCTGGGAGGAGCTGTGTCTCATCGATTTGACGCCAGGCGTCCGTGTTAATTGCAGGGTCCCCGGCCGGAAAGCGGGCCCAAATGATTTCGATGGTGACGCTGTCGGGCGACTGTCGCGCGAGCTGCAATGGCGAGTGCCCCTGCACGATTGCCTCGCCGTTCATCAACTGGCAGCCGCTGGCGAAAGTTGCTGCGAGGCACAGGGCGGCGAAGTGGAGCTGAATTCGCATCGTTAACAGCCAAGCGAACAGCGATGTGCGCGAAGCGGCGAGAAAAGTGTTCCGAGAAAGGAACGGGCCGCGTAGGGTAGGGAATTTGGCGACCGCAGTCAATGCAAGCTGAAATACGGTGGAAACGCCTGCCGTGGGATGGACAATCCTGTCCGTCGCAATGGTCATGACGGACAGGATTGTCCGTCCTACGCGCCATTTATTCGGCCGCTGCGACGGCCTTCTCTTTTGCCGAATCGCTCTTTGGCTCACTTTCGCCCTCGAACGTCGGCCGCACGGCGCGCTGCACGACACGGTCGCGCACGCCGACAAATTCGAGTATGGCACGCGTGCCAGCGTCGCCCAGCCGCGGCTTGGCCAGCCGCAAGATGCGCGTATAGCCGCCCGGCCGGTCGGTGAAGCGGGGGGCCACTTCGTTGAACAGGACGCGGACCGCCTGCTTGTCGCCGAGCAGCCTGAGGCAGCGGCGGCGTGCAGCGACCGCCGGCGCAACGGCCGCGTTCCACTTCCGCCATCGATCGCTTTGGCGCCACGACTTCCACGCTTCGGTGCCGCGCTCGGCGTCGGTGGCGAACTCCTGCGCTGCTTCCTCGGCGGCCAATCCACGGCAGGCTACCGTGACGCACTTTTCCACGACCGGTCGAACTTCCTTCGCCTTGGCGATGGTCGTGACGATGCGGCCCTTAACCTTTGGCTTGTTCTCGTCGTACTCGGCGTCGCGCTCCGTCAGAAACAGCGCGCTGGCCAGGCTCCGCAACAGGGCCCGCTGATGCTTCGGATTGCGTCCCAGTTTTCGGCCTCGTCGTCGATGTCGCATGGTGGCACCGTGTGATATAGGAAGCTAAACCGCCCCTCGCCATGTCTTCGACCCCGAGCCTCAGATCCGAAGGGAGCTCAGGGCCGAATGGCAAGCGGCTCGTCTGTCTTTTACAATACGCCGGCCGGCTGCGCGGGAATGCGCATGCCGAGATGCAGGCCCAAGTCGCGGAGCTTATGTTTTACTTCTGTGAGAGTCGTTTCGCCAAAATTGCGGACCTCCAGCAGTTGATCCTCGGTGCGCGTGACAAGATCACGAACCGCCATGATATTCTCCGACTCGAGACAATTACCGGCGCGGACCGACAAATTCAGTTCGGAGATGGTCATGTTGAGCTTTGACTCGAAGCTCGCGTCCATGGTCAACGGGGTTTCGCGCGCCGGGGAGCGAACTTGCTGGCCAAGCTCGGTGTACTGGACGAACGGATTGAGGTGTTTGCGAAGAATCTTTGCCGATTCGACCAGCGCCATTTCGGGGGCGACGGAGCCGTTCGTCCAAATTTCGATGGTCAGCTTGTCGTAATTGGTCTTCTGACCGACGCGCGTCTCTTCGATCCCATAGCGGACGCGCACGACGGGGCTATAGACCGCATCGATCGGGATAATGCCGATTTCCTGGATATTCTGGCTGTGCTCGCTGGCTGGCACGTACCCACGACCGTTCTCGACGACCATTTCCATCACGAACGGAACGTTTTCGGTCAGTGTCGCCAGCACGTGCTCCGGATTGAGCATCTCGACTGCTTCGTCGGTCTCGATATCGGCGGCTGTGATCGGGCCGGCCGTGTTTTTCTCGACGCGCAGGACTCGTGTCGTCTCGCTGTGGTTCTTCACGACGAGCGATTTCACGTTGAGCACGATGTCCGTAACGTCCTCGAAGACGCCGCGAATGGTGGTAAATTCGTGCTGAGCGTTGTGAACTTTGATCTGCGTGATCGCGCTGCCTTCCAGGCTGGAAAGCAGGACACGGCGCAAGCCGTTGCCGATCGTTGAGCCGAAACCACGCTCGAACGGCTCAGCAATGAACTTGCCGTAGGTCGGAGTGAGGCTTGCTGCATCAACGGTCACTGCGCTGGGCAGCTCCAATCCACGCCATCGAATATGCATGAGGGATCTCCTGTCTGGGATGCTAGATGCTGGATGCTGGATGCTGGACGTTGAGCTGAGACTCCAGCATCCAGCATCTAGTATCCAACATCGCTGCCCTAACGCGAGCAGAGCTCGACGATCAATTGGGTCTGGACGGGGATCGAGACATCTTCGGCGGCGGGCAATCGGCCGACGATTCCTTCGGGTATCTCGGTGTCGCTGCGCGACAAAAAGTCGGGAATATCGCGGGAGCTCTCCGCCAAGGCGCCGCGAACCAAATCGAGGCTCTTCGCCCGGTTCTTTACACGAATCACGTCGCCGACACGAACCTGGTAACTGGGAATATCGACCCGTTTGCCGTTCACGGTGATATGTCCGTGGCGGATCATCTGCCGCGCCTGGGCTCGACTTTGGCCGAAGCCAAGGCGATGGACAACGTTGTCCAGGCGGCGTTCCAAGATCGACATCAAGGCGTCGCCCGTATTGCCGGTGCCCTTTTCCGCCTCGTGATAATAGCGGCGGAATTGGCGCTCCAATACGCCGTAGTAGTGCTTGACCTTCTGCTTCTCTCGCAAGTGCTGGCCGTAGTCGGTCAGCTTGCCACGGCGCTGCTGCTGTTGGCCGGGCGGATTCTCCCGTCGCTCGATCGCGCACTTCGGCGTGTCGCAGCGCGTGCCCTTGAGGAACAGCTTCAGCCCGTCGCGGCGGCAAAGTCGACAAACTGGTCCGGTATATCGTGCCATGGATTACTTGTTGAATACTGTAGCCGGGGTCTGAGACCCCGGTGAATCGGGGGCAAGCCGGCCTCACAGAGGCCAGCTACAAATTGTTTTATACTCGCCGTTTCTTGCGCGGACGGCAGCCGTTGTGTGGCAGGGGAGTGATATCTTCAATCGACTTTACTTTCAGGCCGGCGGCCTCGAGCGAGGTGATCGCGCTTTCGCGTCCACTGCCGGGGCCCTTGACCTTAACCTCGACCTCCTTCACGCCGAACTTCTTGGCCTTGTCAGCCGCTTGCTGGGCCGCCATTTGCCCGGCGAACGGGGTGCTCTTGCGGCTCCCTTTAAAGCCGCTCGTGCCGGCGCTCGCCCAGCACAGCGTGTCGCCCTTGGTATCGGTGATCGTGACGGTCGTGTTGTTGAACGTCGCTTGGATGTAGGCGATGCCTACCGAAACATTGCGACGCGCCTTTTTCTTTTGTTTGACTTTTCCCATCTCGACCAATCTTTGAAATCTTATTGCCAAGCTAAACCGCAAGCGGATGCGCGGCAGTTGCTAGCGCAAATCCTTGACACCCTTCTTACCGGCCACCGTTTTCTTGGGCCCCTTGCGGGTCCGCGCGTTGGTGCGAGTGCGCTGGCCGCGCACCGGCAGGCCGCGACGATGCCGCACCCCTCGGTAGCAAGCGATGTCGCGGAGCCGCGAGATGTTCTGGGCCACTTGCCGGCGGAGTTGACCTTCGACGACGTAGTCCTTATCCAATAGCGCGGCCAGGCGGGCGACTTCGTCCTCGCCCAACTCCCGGGCGTGGACCTGCGGATTGACGCCCGCCTTGTGGCACAGCTCGCGGGCTGTCTTGGTCCCCACTCCGTATAAGTACGTCAGCGAAATGACCGTGGGTCGGTCGCTCGGAATATCAACACCCAACAAACGCGGCATACACTTCTCCAGTCTTACCCGAGCTATCCTTGACGCTGCTTATGGCGCGGATTGCTGCACACGACGTACACCACCCCACGACGGCGGACGACCTTGCACTTGTCACAAATTCGCTTGACGCTGGCTTTGACTTTCATCGCTGAGCACAATCCAACGGCCAGGGGCGCGGTGCCATCGGCGCCGGAGAGCGCAAATGGCGGTAAACGCTTAAATATACGGCCAGCCCATACGCCGCTTCAAGGGCTGATTCGCGAGATTTCCGCGCCGGATCGCTAAGCGGCGTGCGTAATAGCCAATCAGCCACGCCCGGCGAGCCAAAGGCAGCTATTTTCCCGACGCCAGCGCTTTGGTGGGCGTTTCGGAGGCTGCCGCGAAATCCCAACTCAAACTGGCCAGTTCTTCAGTCGTCGGAGCGACAGTCAGCAGAGTCGGCCCATCGTTCGTCACGGCGATCGTGTGCTCGAAGTGGGCACTCGGCTTGCGGTCCAATGTCGATTGGGTCCAATGATCGCGGTGCATCTTCACGCGTTTGGTGCCCATGTTGACCATCGGCTCGACCGCGATCACCAGCCCCGGCTCGATGCGGAAGTCGCCGCTGCCGCGCAGCGAGCGGCTGAGGAAATTCGGCACCTGCGGCTCTTCATGCATTTGCCGTCCAATGCCGTGGCCGACAAAACACTCCACCGTCGAAAACCCATGGTCGCGGACGAATTGGGCCATTTCCCGGGCCACCTGGCTCCAACGCGTTTTGGTATGCATCAAGTCATACGACAGATCCAGCGTGGCAAGCGTGACGTCGAGCAGCCGCTGGACAGCCGGCGAGACACGCCCAACCGGATAGGTGACGGCCGCATCGCCGCACCAGCCGTTGAGCCGGCAGCCGGTGTCGACGCTCACGATGTCGCCTTCAACGAGCGGCCGATGACTGGGAATTCCGTGAACGACTTCGTCGTTGACGCTCGTGCAGGTGGCGGCAGGAAACGCCGGGCGGCCGTTGTTCTGGTGGGGATAGTCCTTGAACAGCGGCTCCGCGCCAGCCCGACGAAAGTGTTCCGCGACGACCGCGTCGATTTCGGCCGTCGTTACCCCGGGAACAACAATCTGGCGAACAAGCTGGTGCGCCTGCCAGACACAAATGCCGGCCTGGCGCATCAGCGCGATCTCACGTTCCGACTTCAGTTGAATCACGGCAAAGTAAAGCTTCCGGCAGAGGCGGCATTCCAGGCGACTCAATCTAGTAATCTTAGCAAGCGGGCGGGCTGTGGGCGAATTGCTAGCCTGTCGCGGCATCGACCGCGCCGCGGACCCGATTGAAAACTTCGTCGGGCGGCGCGTCGGCGTCAATTTGCCGCAGAATTCCACGCCGGCGGTAGTAGTCGAGCACCGGCTCCGTCAAGGCATTGTATTGGCGAAACCGCTCGGCAATTGTCTCGCGGTCGTCATCGGGCCGGCCGCGCGATACCAAGCGTTCCACTAACAAATCCTCGGGCACCTCGAGTGCCAGCACCAGGTCGAGCGGCATCCCCCGTTCGGCCAGCATGCGGTCGAGCGCTTCGGCTTGCGGAACGGTGCGGGGGAAGCCGTCGAACAAGCAGCCGCGGGTGCAATCCTTTCCGGTCAGCCGATCGACGACGATACCGACGACCACGTCGTCCGGCACGAGCTGGCCGGCCAGCATGTAGCGTGCGGCCCGGCGGCCCAAGGGCGTGTCCTCGGCATCGCGCAGCATTTCGCCTGTCGACAGGTGGGCGATATCGAGATAGTCCTTCAGTCGCTGGGCTTGCGTCCCTTTTCCAGCACCAGGCGGACCGAGAAACACGATGCGCATGAGAATAGGTCGAGGGTCAAGAGTCTCGGTCAAGAGCCGGAGTTCGTTCTGGCTCTCGACTCTCGACTCTCTTACTTTTCAAGCAGCCCCGTGTAATTGCGCATGACGAGGTGACTATCGATCTTTTGCACCAGGTCGAACGCGACGCTGACGGCAATCAACAGGCTCGTGCCGCCGTAAAAGCTGGCGATCATGTAGTCGACGCCGAGAAACCTGGACACCATCGTCGGAATGATCGCCACAATGGCCAGGAATCCGGCTCCAACGTACGTGATGCGAACCATCACCTTTTCCAGATAGTCGGCCGTTCGCTTCCCCGGACGATAGCCGGGAATGAACGAGCCGAAATTTTTCAGGTTGTCGGCCATGTCCTTCGGGTTAAAGGTGATTGCAGTCCAGAAGTAGCAGAAGAAGTAGATCAACAACAGGTAGGAGATATTGTAGATGTACCCGTGGTCGCGGCCGAACACCTCGTTGAACCAATGGACCGTTTTACCCCACCAGCCCACCGGCTCGGTCAGGTTCGCGAGGTTCGTGAAAATGATCATCGGAAACATCAACAGGCTGCTGGCGAAGATGATCGGCATGACGCCGGCCTGATTGACTTTGAGCGGCAAATATTGGCGGGTGCCGCCGAAGACCCGCCGGCCGCGGACGTGCTTGGCGCTTTGCATCGGGATGCGGCGCTGCCCCAAGGTGATGAACACCACCCCGGTGACAACCGCGACGAACATGGCCGCCAACACGACCAGGTCCTCAATGCCTAGCTTTGTGCCGCTGCCGGTAAGCTCCGGCGAGGCCTGCTGCAGCAGGTTGAGACCGGCGGCCGGCATCCGCGCCAAAATGCCGGCCATGATCAACAGGCTGATGCCGTTGCCAATGCCGAATTCATCAATTTGCTCGCCCAGCCACATGAGAAACATGGTGCCGGCCGTCATGGTCAGCACGGCTGCGATTTTCCAATTCCAGACGAGCGCTCCCGATGCGCTTTGAAAAGCGGCTGACACCAATCCTTGCGGCTCCACGTACGACTCGACGTAAAACCAGCTTTGAAACAAGCATAAAATGAAGGTGGCGTACCGGGTGTACTCGTTGATTTTCTTGCGGCCCGCCTCGCCCTCTTTCTGCAATTGCTCGAGCGGCGGATAGACGCTGGCCAGCAGCTGGAAAATGATCGAAGCCGAAATATAGGGCATGATGCCCAGCCCGAAGATCGTGACGTCCTTGAGCTGGCTGGCGCTGAGCATGGCCACCGTTTCCATCATCTGGCCGACCGTGCCCGTTTGACTCAGGGCTTCTACCTGCGACTGGTCGATGATCGGCAATTGAATTTGGAAACCGACCCGGTAGATCGCCAGCATGAACAGCGTCAAGAGGATCTTGGTGCGCAGTTCAGGAATCTGCCAGATGACGCGGATTTTTTCCCACATGATCTCGGTCCTTGAGTGACGTGAGCGAGTCTATTAGCGCCGGCGGCCACGCCGGATCAAACGGTGGGCGGTCCCGCGTTTCCGCCGGCGCTAACACTCACCTACGCCTGCGCCGACTGCCTTTTCTTCTTGCGCGCCGATTTCTCTTTGACGACCGGCGCTGGGCCCGGCAGGATAACAGTTTCGCCACCGGCTTTGGTGATTTTTTCGGCCGCCGTTTTGCTGAACCGGTGCGCGGATACCTTGAGCTTCTTGGTTACTTCACCGTCGCCGAGCACTTTCAGCTCGTCGTAGCGGCCCCGTACGAGATCGGCGGCAGCAAGTTTGTCGGGAGTGATCTGGTCACCCGATTTGAAAGCTTCATTCAAATCGCCGACATTCACGACCAGGACTGCCTTCGCCCAACGGTTATTAAAACCGCGCTTCGGGACGCGCCGCACGAGCGGCATCGTGCCGCCCTGGAAGATCGACAGGAAAGAAACGCCGCTGCGCGATCCCTGGCCCTTGTGCCCTCGGCCGGCCGTTTTGCCCTGGCCCGAGCCGATGCCCCGGCCCAGACGCTTGCGCGCCTTGGCCTTGTGCACGCCACGATGGATGTCGCCGAGGTTCATGACAGGGTTACTCCGCGCAATCGTTCCACGTCGCCTTTGGGCCGCAGCCGCTTGAGGGCCGCGAAAGTGGCTTTCACGAGCGAAACGGGATTGTTCGAGCCAAAACTCTTGGTGAGGATGTCGTGAATGCCGGCCGCTTCGCATACCGCGCGGACCGCTGAACCGGCGATGACGCCGGCACCAGGCGCGGCAGGAAGCAGAATCACGTGGGCGGCCCCGTAGCGCCCTTCGATCACGTGGGCGATGGTCGCACCATCCAGCGGCACCATGACCATGCTGCGCATCGCTTCTTTGCGGGCCTTCTCGACGCTCGGCGGCACTTCGTTTGCCTTGCCGTAACCCCAGCCCACTTTGCCCTTGCCGTCGCCGACGACGACCATCGCCGCAAAACTGAATCGCCGCCCACCCTTCACCACGGCGGCGCAGCGCTTGATCTTGACGATGTTCTCCGTCAACTCGCCTTGCATTCGTTCGCTGGTTTCCGCTGCCATATCGTCCTCTCTAAAAACTCAAGCCGCTCTCCCGCGCGGCATTGGCCAGCGCGGCCACGCGGCCGTGGTAGCGGTACGGGCCGCGATCGAAGCAAACTGCTTTAATCCCAGCGGCGATCGCCCGCTCGGCAATCGCCTTGCCGACGGCCTGCGCCGCATCCTGGTTGCCCCCGGTCTTCAATTTGCCCGAGAGCTTCTTATCCAACGACGAAGCGGCTGCTAATGTTCGGCCCGACTCGTCGTCGACGATTTGCGCCGAGATATGCTTATGACTGCGAGCGACGCTCAACCGCGGCCGCTCCGCGGTACCGCGAAGCCGCTTGCGAACACGAAACGACCGCCGCCGCCGCTGCTGAACGAGTTGTTTGGAATGTTCCATGTTTCTTGGGGTCAAGAGTCGAGGGTCGAGAGTCTAGGGCCAGCAGACTTCTGGCCCTCGACCCTCCGCCCTTGACTCTCGACCATTACGTGGCCGTCTTGCCGGCCTTGCGGCGGACCTGCTCGCCCTCGTAACGGATGCCTTTGCCCTTGTACGGCTCCGGCTTGCGGACGGAGCGCACTTCGGCCGCAAACTGGCCCACCTGCTGCTTGTCGGTCCCTTTGATCACGATATGCGTTTGATCCGGGCAGGTCACTGAGAGGCCCTGGGGGATTTTCTTGTGAACTTCGTTGGCGAAGCCCACGCGCAGCTGCAGCGTGTCGCCGGCAATCGCGCCCAGGTAACCAACGCCCTGAATCTCGAGCCGCTTCTCATAACCTTGCGTCACGCCGACCAGCATGTTGTTGATCAGCGCCCGCGTGAGGCCGTGATAGGCGCGAACTTCGCGATCTTCACTCTTGCGCGTGCAAAGAACACTCTTTCCATCGTCATCGACCCGGACGCCGATCTCCGGCCGATGAGTGAACCCTAGTTTGCCAAGCTTTCCCTCCACAGTGACAGCGCGATCGGCGACGTTCACTTTGACGCCGTCAGGTACGGGAATCGGTTTCTTGCCTATGCGGGACATGTCTAAAGCTCTTAGCTGTTAGCCATTAGCTATTAGCCAGAGCTGCCAGCCGTTTCTGGCTAACAGCTAATGGCTAAGAGCTAACAGCTATTTTCACCACACTTCACACAGCACTTCGCCGCCGAGGTTGCGTTGCCTCGCTTCGCGGTCGCTGATCACGCCGCGGCTGGTGCTGATGATCGAAATACCTAGCCCGTTCAATATGGGCCGCAGGCCGCTGGCCTGGCTATACACGCGTCGGCCTGGCTTGCTGACCCGGCGGATGTGCCGGATCACGCGCTCGCCGTTTGGGCCGTACTTGAGCTGAATCAACAACTGCTTGCTCGGTGCGCCTTCTTCCTGTTCCTCGCGCCAATCCCAGATATACCCTTCCCGCTTGAGCACCTCCGCCAGGCCCCGCTTCACTTTCGATAGCGGCATCTCGACATGGGGACGCTCAATTCGCACGGCATTGCGAATCGTGGTGAGCATATCGGCGATCGGATCGGTCATCATGTTTTGCGATACTCCGGGAACTAATGCGAGCGGCGGGGTTTATCCCCCGCCGGGATAAACCCGGCGGCTCGCTTACTAACTCACCCTTCTCCTCACCAACTCGCATTGCGGACACCGGGAATCAAGCCCTGGTCCGCCAGCTTGCGGAAGCAAATGCGGCAGATGCCGAACTTGCGGTACACCGCGCGCGGCCGGCCACACAGCTGGCAGCGGCTTTCTTGGCGGGAGCTGAATTTCGGCTTTCGTCGCGCTTTGGCAATTTTGGATTTACTGGCCACCGAGTTATGTTTCCTTATTTATTCAATGTTCAGCTTATGCGACCGCACCTTCGCGCCGGAATGGCATGCCGAAGCCGCGCAACAACTCGCGCGAATCATTGTTGGAATCCGAAGAAGTGCAAATCGTGATATTCATTCCTTGAACGCGGGTATACTTATCTGGGTTAAGCTCGGGGAACACAAGCTGCTCGCTCAGGCCCAGGCTGTAGTTTCCCTGGCCATCGAAGGCGTCGGGGTTCAGGCCGCGGAAGTCTCGCACGCGCGGCAGGGCGAGCGAAATCAGCCGGTCCAAAAACTCGTACATGCGGGCCCGCCGGAGCGTCACTTTGCAGCCGACGTCCAACCCCGCCCGCAGCCGGAAGGCGGCGATGCTCTTGCGGGCCTTGCAGCGGACCGGCTTCTGACCGGTTAATTCGGTTAGCGCCGACGTCGCTTCTTCCATATGCTTCTTATCGCTGATCGCGCTGCCCACGCCCATGCTGACGACGATCTTCTCGAGCCGAGGCAACGAGAGGCGGTTCTTGCGGTCGAGCTTTTGCATGAGTTGCGGCACGATCTCGTCTTGGTAGAGCGTCTGCAAGCGAGGGGTCGGCGCGGGGGCCGCCTTTTCCGCCGGTTTGTCCTTCTGTTTCTTCGCCATGGCTAACGCCTATTTCTTCGCCTTCGCGGCCTTCGCCGGCTTGGCCTTGCTCGGTGCCGCGGCCGGAGCGGCGGTTGCGTGAGCCGCTTTGGCCGGCGCGATTTGTCCCGCACTGGCTTCGCATTTCTTGCAGAACCGCTCCTTGCTCCCGTTGGACAGGAAGCGGGCCCCCAGTCGCGTCGCGCTGCCGCACGACGGACACACGTATTTCAAATTCGATAGCTGGACCGGCATCTCCTTGCTCAACACGCCGCCCTGCGGGTGCTTCTGGCTCCGCCGGATGTGCTTCTTCACGCGGTTGACGCCTTCGACGATCGCCTTGCCAGTCGTGCGATCCACCTTGATCACGCGGCTTTTCTGGCCGCGGTCGTTACCCGCGATCACTTCAACCGTATCTCCGGTGCGAATTAACATAGCTCTTAGCTGTTAGCTCTTAGCCATTAGCCAAACCGCTGTCAGCCTTTCTGGCTAACAGCTAATAGCTAATGACTTTCAAACTACCTCGCTCGCCAGGCTGACGATCTTCATGAACTTGCGATCGCGGAGCTCGCGGGCCACGGCGCCAAAAATTCGGGTACCGCGAGGGTTCCGCTCGTTGTCGATCAAGACGACCGCGTTGGAATCGAACCGCACGTAGCTGCCGTCGGGTCGCCGAGTCGGCGCTTTCGTGCGCACAATCACGGCCCGCACAACCGCTTTCTTCTTCACCTCGCTGGTCGGCAGCGTGTTCTTGACGCTGCAGATCACCACATCGCCCAGGCCGGCCGTGCGCCGCCGCGTGCCGCCCAGCACCTTGATGCACATCACCTCTTTGGCGCCGGTGTTGTCCGCGACGTTCAGTCTTGTCTGCATCTGGATCATGGCAATCTAGCGTCGGCCCGCCGCCGAAGTCATTCCTTTTCGTTTTGTTCGAGCGCCCGCTCGCGTTCGGTTGCCGCCGATTCCGCATTCAGTTCAGCGGCAGCCCGCATGGCAGCGATATCGACCTGCTGCGATCGGGTGACTATCCGCACCAAGTCCCACCGTTTCAGCTTGGAGCGTGGCGGCGCTTCGATGATCTCGACCACATCGCCCTCGTGCGACTCGTTGTTCTCATCGTGCACGTGGCACACGGTGCGCCGGCGCATAAACTTGCCGTAGCGTGGATGCTGCACCAATCGCTCGATCTCCACGCGACGCGACTTGTTCATCTTGTCGCTAGTCACTAAGCCGATGACTTGTCGTTTAGGCATGCTTTAAGCTCTTAGCTGTTAGCTCTTAGCTTTTAGCCAAACCACTGCCAGCCCTTCTGGCTAACAGCTAATGGCTAATAGCTGACAGCTTTTACGTTGCGGCCGGTTTGCCGGCCCGTTGTGTTTGTAGGGTTTTAATGCGGGCGACGAGCCGGCGGTTGCGTCGCAATTCGCTTGGCGCGTCGAGCTTTTCGGTCTGCGACTGGATCCGCAGCCGAAACACGTTCTCGTTCGCCTCCTTGAGCGTCAGCCCAAGTTGCTCGTCGCTCATGTCACGCAATTCGGTAAGTTTGGCCATGTTAAATCGCCGGCGGTCATTCTTCCGCGACCACCGGTCGCGGCTTTATGGTACTCACCCTTGTCGTTTCACCATCCGCACGCGGATCGGCATCTTGTGAGCCAACCGCGCCAGGCAAATCTTCGCCGCCGCCTCGGTCACGCCGCCGAGCTCGTACAGGATCGTGCCCGGCCTGACGACCGCCGCCCAGTATTCCGGCTCACCCTTGCCCTTGCCCATGCGGGTTTCCAGCGGGATCGACGTAACCGACTTGTGCGGGAACACGCGGACGTACAGCCGCCCTTCGCCGCGGATGTACTGCGTTGCCGCAATACGCCCGGCTTCAATCGTGGCCGCGCTCACCCAGCCACCTTCCATCGCCTGCAAGCCGTACTCGCCAAAGACGACGCGCTGACCGCGCGTGGCGTTACCTTTTATACGTCCTCTTTGGCTTTTTCGGTGCTTGACCCTCTTGGGCATCAGCGCCATCGGTCTCGTCCTCGTACATGCCTTGGTTGATCCACACCTGGACGCCAATGTTGCCCTGCGGCGTTTTGGCTTCCACAAAACCGTAGTCGATCTTCGCCCGCAACGTGCTGAGCGGGATCGAGCCGGCGATTTGCTTCTCGCGGCGGGCCATTTCGGCGCCGCCCAATCGGCCGGCCAATTGCACTTTGATCCCTTTGGCCCCGGCCTCCATCGTTTGATCCAGCACCCGCTTCATGGTCCGCCGGAAGCTGGCCCGCTTGGAAAGCTGCTCGGCGATCTCCTCGGCCACCAGGTGGGCCTGCAGCTCCGGTCGCGTAACCTCTTCGATCTTGATGTTGATCCGCCGGCCCACCAAGCTCTGCAGCTCATCCTGCAGCTGATCGACCTGCTGGCCCTTCCGGCCGATGATTACGCCCGGCCGGGCCGCATGCAGCACGACCTTGACCTCATCCCGGGTCCGCTCGATCTCGATCTTCGGAATGCCGGCAAACTTGTACTTTTCCGTCACGTACTTGCGGATCTTGTGGTCCTCGATCAGCAGCTCCGCGAATTCCTTCTTGGAGGCGTACCAGCGGCTCTTCCAGCCGAGCATGATGCCGGTGCGAAAACTGATTGGATTGATCTTTTGACCCATGTGTTTACTTAGCTGTTAGCTGTTAGCTGTCAGCTGTTAGCGATTAGCCAGAAGCCGTTCGCCTTGTCCGGCTAACGGCTAATAGCTAACAGCTAATAGCTAATAGCTTCCTATCACTCCACCGTTACCGAAATATGCGAGCTCCGTCGGGCGATCACGTGCGCCATGCCGCGGGCTCGCGGACGCATCCGCTTGAACATCGGTCCGCCGTCGACCCGCGCGTCCTTCACTACCAGGCCGCCGACATTCGGCGCCCGCTGGTCCTCGGCGTTGCCCAACGCGCTCTTAAGCAATTTTTCCAGCATCCGAGCGCCGCGATGCGGCTGGTAGCGGAGAATGGCCAGCGCATCGTCGACCGCCTTGCCGCGAATCAAATCGGCGAGCGGACGCACCTTGCGGGCGCTGATCCGTGCATGTCGATGAATTGCTTTGTATGCCATGGTTGTATCCGCCTACCCGCGTCCCGCAGGAGCCGGAGCGGGCCCCGCGCCGGCCTCCGACTTCTTGGCCTTGCCGCCGTGGCCGCGGAAGCTCCGCGTCGGCGCGAACTCGCCAAGCCGGTGGCCGACCATGTCCTCCGTAACAAATACCTTTAAGTGGGTCTTCCCGTTGTGGACCATGAACGTGTGGCCAACGTACTCGGGGATGATCGTGCAGGCCCGTGCCCACGTACTGATCGGCTCTTTAATCCCCGACTCATTCTGGCGTTCGACCTTGGCGAATAGCTTCGCGTCGACGTACGGCCCTTTTTTCAGCGAGCGACCCATTGTGTTCAGCTATTAGCTGTTAGCTATTAGCTGTTAGCCAGAATTGGACGCATCCTTCTGGCTAATAGCTAACAGCTAAAGGCTAACAGCATCTCCTATTTTGTTACCAACTTCTGCACGCCGTAGCGCCGGCTGCGGCGGCGGCGGACGATTGCCTTGTTCGATGCTTTGCGGCGGTCCCGCGTCATGCCCCCCTTGGCGCTCTTGCCCGTCGGACTGACCGGATGGCGGCCGCCCTTGGTGCGGCCCTCGCCGCCGCCGTGCGGATGATCGATTGGATTCATCGCCGTGCCGCGCACGTGCGGCCGCCGGCCGAGCCAACGTCGCCGGCCCGCTTTGCCGTAGACGATGGCCATGCGATCGGGATTGCCGGTCGCTCCGATGGTCGCCCGGCATGCGGATGGTATGCGGCGAATTTCGCCACTGGGCAGCGAAATCTGCGCCCAGCCGGCCTCGCGCGCCATCAGCGTGGCGCTGGTGCCGGCGCTGCGGCACAGCGCGCCGCCGCGGCCCGCCTGCAATTCGATGTTGTGGATTTCCGTGCCCAATGGGATCTTTGTCAGCGGCAAGCAGTTGCCCACGGACGGCGGCGCAACATCGCCGCTCATCACCGTGTCGCCGGCCTTCAAGCCATGCGGAGCAACGATATAGCGCTTCTCGCCGTCCACGTACTTCAACAGTGCGATGCGGGCTGAGCGGTTCGGATCGTATTGGATCGAATCCACTTTCGCCGGCACGCCGTCCTTATTGCGGCGGAAATCGATCAATCGGAAGCGCCGCTTGTGGCCGCCGCCTCGATGCCGCGATGTGATCTTCCCCTGATTGTTGCGCCCACTGGTTCTGATCTTCGGGCGCAGCAGCGATTTCTCCGGCTTCGCCCCCGGCGTCAGCTCGGCAAAATCGCTGACCGTCGCCCCGCGACGGCCTGGCGATGTCGGCTTGTATTTGCGAATGCCCATTGCAGTAGTAATCAGTTTTCAGTCGTCAGTCATCAGTTACTGAAAACTGACGACTGATAACTGACGACTTCCTAGAAGAAATTAATCCTGTGCTCGCTGTCTAAAGTGACAATCGCCTTCTTCCAATCGCCGGTGGTTCCGGCCCGAAACCGCGTGCGGCGTGGCTTGCCCTTGCGGTTCTGGGTGTGAACTTTCAAAACGATCACGTTGAACAGCTCTTCAACCGCACGCCGCACGTCGGCCTTCGTGGCTAAGCGGTGGACCTCGAAAGCGTAAGCGTTGTTCCGCGTCGAGCGGTGCATGCCCTTCTCGGTCACCAGCGGCCGCACGATAATCTGCTGCGGCTCGAGCGTGAGTGTCGTCGTTTGTGGTTCGGAACGTGGCATTACAGTACGCTACGCCTTGGAGGCGGCGTCCGCGGTGTTGGTTTGTTTTTTCGCCGATTCCAGCAGCGCATCCAATGCGGCTTTCGTCACGATCACGCGCCGCGAGGAAAGCACGCTCAGCGCATTGAGCTCGCCGGCCGGAGCCACTGACACGCCCGCGATGTTTCGGGCACTGCGGTACACGTTTGGATCGTACTTCGCTGTGGTGACCAGCAGTGACTGACCCCGCGGGACGTCTAAGTGCCGTAGCACGGAGACCATGTCTTTTGTTTTCGGCGCGGCAAAGGCCAGATCGTCGATCACCATCAGCTCGTCGTCGCGGACTTTTGCCGCCAGGGCCATCCGCGTCGCCTGCTGCAAGGCCTTGCGCGGCAAACGATACGAGTAGTCCTGGTTGTGGATGGCGTGGATATGCCCGCCGCCGCGACGGATGCCGCTCCGCTTTGAGCCGGCCCGCGCGTTGCCCGTGCCCTTCTGCCTATACATTTTCTTGGTGGAGCCCGCGACCATGCCTCGCGACTTGGTCTGGTGCGAGCCCTGCCGCAGGTTCGCCTGGTACATCACGACCGCATCATGCAAAAGCTGCTTATTGATGCGCGGAGCGAAATCGGCGGGCTCGACGTTGTACGTCCCCACTTTCTTTCC
>JBBDWY010000037.1:0-5283 GCA_040902605.1 Pirellulales bacterium
CTTTACCCAACCCGTACTCTCATAACCCCTGGTACTGGATTTGGGGGCAGGCCAGCAGCATGAATCGCCTGAATTCTTTCTTCGACGTCCCAGTAGCGGCGGACGAGAATATCGCGTTCGTGATCGTTCAATTACGCTTTGCATCCGATGTCGCGACTGAAGTCAGATCACATCTCAAAGGAGAACGGCACTGGTGTAAATCCCAGTGGCACAAATAGCAGACTGGCCCATCCCAGAATGGTGCGGCCTATTCCCAGCGAGACGTGATCGTCGGCAGTTGGAGGGTGAACCGGTCCCATCAGCATCAGGAGCAATATCATGAGCGTCCAACCCCAGTAGCCCCAGATGACCACCGCCAGCATGGCAGCGGCCAGCAACACTTGGGCCACCACATGAGCTCGCCGCCGCAGCAAAGCATACAGAATATGCCCGCCATCCAACTGCCCGATGGGGATAAGATTCAGCGCCGTAATAAAGATTCCCACCCAACCGGCAAACGCCACAGGGTGCAAGGCGATGTGCTGATCCTCAGTCAATGAACCGAATGCTAAATAAGCCAACAGCTTGAACACGATGGGCTCTCCCAACATCAGGCCCGCGCCCTCGTCGCCGATCGCTACCACCTGCGACCACTGGAGGCCCAGAATGGAGAACAACAATGCGGGGACCAGTCCTGCCAGAGGACCGGTTACGGCAATATCAAACAGCGTGCGGCGATTGCCGATGCCGGGCTGCATTACGATCACCGCGCCCATTGTGCCGATCGGCGAGGTGGGCATGGGGATGAAGTAAGGCAGGCTGGCCGGAACGCCGTACCTCCGCGCCTGAACAAAATGGCCCAGTTCGTGGGCCAACAGCGTCGTCATGATTGCTAACGAAAAGGCCAGCCCGCCCACCAGCCACGTGCTGAGGCAGGTGGCAGCAAAAAGAAGGATCGGAATCAGGGTTCGCCGACGTCGACGCTGGGCAGTCGGGACAGGCGCAGAGAGTTCGCCCTGCGACTCACTATCATCCATCGGCAAACTCCGGACGGAATTTGATAACGCGATCGTCACGCATAGAACTATATCCGGCAACGTTCCGTGCCGACAGCCGCCAACGCCTACCGGGGATCATGGCCCGCATCGAGCTGCAGGTTGCTGAGGCTGAGAGCCTTAGAGCTTATCCCATAACTTCATGAGTTCCGCCACAGGATGTGGGCGAAGACAAAATGCAACAGAGCTTGATAGTTCCTGGCTTTCTTTTCCCACCGCACGAGGATGCGGCGGTAGCGGTTGAGCCACGAAGCGACGCGCTCGACAACCCACCGCCGGGCGCGCTTGCCCCGCATTCGCTTGTCGGACTGTTCCTCGCCCCGCGAACGGATATGCGGCACATAGCCGCGGCGGCGAAGCCGCTGGCGGAGCGCATCGCAGTCGTAGCCCTTGTCGAGACACAAATGCTGGCGACGGCCAGATCGGTGGGGACGAGGAACCGGAGTACTGTCGAGCGTCTCCGCAAGAAGTTTCTGGTCGTGAGTATTGGCGCCGCTGACCGCCAGACCGATCGGCATGCCGCGGCGGTCGGAAAGAATCGACCGCTTGACTCCCAGCTTACCGCGATCGGTAGGGTTTTTGCCGGTTTTTTTCCCCGCCCAGCGGCGCCTTGGTCATCGAGCCGTCGACGCTTTGCCAATTCCAGCCGATGCCGCGCCGCCGGTCGTAGCGCTTCAACATCTGCCGCCACGCCTTGCCAAACACGCCCTGTTCGGCCCACTCTTGAAAGTAACGATGCACTGTGCTGCCGCTGCCGTACTCGCGCGGCAACGCTTTCCACTGGCAGCCCGTGCGAAGCACATAGAAGATGCCGTCCATTACCCGCCGCAGATTGGCCCGCGGTCGGCCGCCTCGTGGCGACTGCATGTATTGGGGTAACAGCGGTTCGATCTGCCGCCAAAATGCGTCCGCCATCCGCCAACTCGATCCATGAAATTCCTTTCTCACCAACCTCACCTCCGTGCCGTTGTGAATAGTAAACTGCCCGAAGATGAATACGCGTGCTAGCGATCATATGGTTCTGGGATAAGTTCTTAGTCCCCACGGCCTTCGAGTCCTGGTTGTTCTTAGCGACGACGAGGATGTGTGACGCCTCCTGAAGTCGGGCAAGCTCAGCGATCAGGCGAAGCCGCTCGGCGGGGTCGGGCACGATAGCCAGCGAACGCATCCGCCCTTCCGCACGGACAAGAAACTCACTGCAGAGCCGGCTCGGCTGCCCATTGGCCCATGACCACATCGCGCGCTGCTCGCAGCCTCGTACGTCAATACCGTGTGCTGTAGCCGCCTCGGCAATACGGTCCATCAGGCCAGCGCCGAATACCGGCCGCTGTCGTCGATCGCCCAGCGGGGGACCGGCACAATTGCGAAAAGTCAGTGCCGTTGCCCCGGGCGGACCCTGCTGATGGGCGAACATCGGCACGTCGGCGATCGCTTCGAAGGCCTTGCGGCTGATTGACGCAAGGTGAAGGCAATCGTACTTGAGACGGGCGGTATGACGGCGTTCATTCTGCTGCCGCTCAGTCATCGTCGCGGTCCTCCAATTCGCTACGGACCAGCGCATACAGCACATTGTCCCATGGCACGTCAGCTCGCGCTTTCATTGCCTTGGTCAACTCCCGTTTGAGCTTCTTCATGTTTGGTGCGGCTTCTGCCATCCTCTTTGCCTCTGGGAGAATTCGTTCCAGGGCGCGATTAATATAGGCGACCGCCACTGCACGTTGGTGAGCGGCAGCGAGCACTGCATCATCGGGAACAAAGCGTTTATCTAGACCGTGTTCGCGAAGTTTCGATTCGAGCCATTCAATAAACTGGGGACTGGTGAAGGCATTGAGTTCGACGCGTCGATTTGATCTCAGAAATTCAGGTAGGCCACGATCAATTGATTAACGAAGATCTGTCGATCCTCGCTGTCGTGCTCCGCAGACGGCCGACGAAACTGGCGGCCTTGCTGCAGCCATTCGCCGACAAGTCGGTCGTACTCGAACTTGCTGGCCTTGGTGCCCCAGGGGCCGAGGTAGTAGTCGCGGCCGCCGAGCGTAACAACGGCCTGCCCGCTGGCGCGGTGCTTGCGATAGGATGGAATCGAGCGGGTAAGACGCGGCATGTGAGGTTTCTCCCTTATCGAGACCGCAAAACGGTATGTACCGTTTTGCGCCTCGGGAAAACGCCTCACTGCCGAACGCCGGCAGGTAGTCTAAATCACGACTCGGCTTCAGGTTGTGATGAATCGGGGTGACAAGATTCGAACTTGCGACCTCTTGGTCCCGAACCAAGCGCTCTATCCAGGCTGAGCTACACCCCGTTCTGGGCGGCAGCTTACTAGAATTTGCTGCCCTGCGGCGGTTGACGCACGCTATCAGTGTATCAGAGCGGTGCGCTGGCGGCAAGGCGTGACGCTTGCAGCAGTAAGGATACCGCAAATCATAGTTCAGGCCGTTTGCAAGGCTTGTTGGAAACCGAAACTAAGCTATCGTCCCGGCGGCGATACGCCAGGTGCATTGATGCTTTTCCTTCCACGCACGGCGTCGTCGATCAATTAGTCTGGCGTTGCGCCGCCGAATTGCTATCTTTCCGCGCGTCGGTGCCACGAAATTGCCGACCCATTCGTTGAAACGCCGTGAAAGTCGCTTTGACACAGGCCGCCTTTGCCTTCAGCGTACTCGTCGCGCTAACCGGCTGCGCATCGGTCATGAGCGGCCGGCACGCTGACGTAGCGTTCGACAGTTATCCGTCGAATGCTCATGTGGTAATCCGCGACAAGGTCGGCCGCGAGGTGGCTTCCTTGAACACTCCAGGAGTTGTGTCGTTGAAGCGCAATCGGCGGTTTTTCATGCCGGCTCGTTACACCGCCACGATCGAAGCCCCCGGTTACCAGACGGCGCAGGTGCCCATCCGCTCAACGATCAATCCTTGGATTGTCGGCAACGTGGTTGTCGGTGGGATACCAGGTCTGATTGTTGACAACGCTACAGGTGCAGCCTGGAAACCTCGGCAGTCGCAGATCAATCATCAGCTTTCGCCACTCGATGGCCCGCAACCCGGCTCATCCTATTCGATCGGCTCGGTACCCGGTGACGAGTCCGTACACGCGGCAGAGCACATCGCCGATGAATCCGCGCGTGCGCCTGCCGTTCAAAGGTGAAGACAAGTCTTTTGCAGCGGCGCTTAAAGTAAAAAGCGGCACTGGGTCCGCGCCCAATGCCGCTTATCGATTGCGTCGGAATCAGTTGCTATACAGGTTAGCCGCTTCGGACGCCAGTCAGCGCAGCCGTCGTGCCAAACCGAGCACTCCGATTGATCCCAGGCCAAGCAGGCACAGCGTCATCGGCTCGGGGATGGGTTGGCCAGCTTGCATGCGAATCGTGCCGGTCGTTGAGCCCGACATGCCGGCAAACGGCCCGCCGGGGTGACCGACAAAGTCGATCCGATAGGTGATGTCGAAAAAGCTGTCGACGTTCCAGTTGCCGCCCGGTAGTTGCGTCAGTGTCGTGTGACCGGGGCTCGGCATACCGAACGCAGTTCCCGCAGTGACTCGGAGCAGATCGAAATCCGGATCGCCCGGCGGAAGCTGCCCTTGCAGACCCAAGAAGTCCGTGACGTGACTTCGACGACCGGGACTGGGGTCCATGTCCGCTAGGACATGGGTCTGATCTTGTGTCTGCATTGTCAGGAAGCGATTGTAACCCGCTGCGTCACCCGTACCTGTCAAATGCAGGGTCAAAACTGAATTGAAGTTTTCGATCTCCCCGCCCGTGCCGTCGGGGGCCTTTGTAATATTGAAGAACTCCCGATGCTCGGCGCCAAGCTCGATCGTGGTCCCCGGGGGTAGACCATCGATGATCATGTGGACGTCACTAGGGCTGAGATACCCGCTGCCGTTCATGCATTGGGGAGGCAGATCGCCCGCTGGGCCAATAATACAGACGACTGCGTGAGCGGGTGCGGCCAGAGCCATCAACACGATGGCGAGCCCCCCGCAAAGGACTCGTAGCCTGACTGTTTGCGACATTAGCGTTCTCCTGTGGACACGACAAACGAACGAACAACAGGCCGGAATTACCGGCAAGAAAACAAGTCGAGATCGTTGATCCGATTGCGGAAAAGCCGCCTGGCAGTATTTTTGGCCAGGCGCTACTCAATTTAGACCGCGGAGGACCTACCCGTCAAGGAAATTTCATCCGGACGTGTGTTTTTGTGTGAGCGTCTCGATTGTGGGTGGAAAATTTCACTGGATGGTAAGCTATGGTCG
>JBBDWY010000038.1:0-33810 GCA_040902605.1 Pirellulales bacterium
TCACCAAGGCCGGCTCGGCCACGCTGCGCTGGGCTTTGGGCAAGGCGGCCGTGACGCTCTGCCAGTCGGACGCCCGGCAGGAAGCCACCCGTCAAAGGCTCATCGCACGCCTCGGCAAGCCCAGGGCCAACGTGGCCATGGCCCGCCGCCTGCTGCGCGTCTTGTACGCCATGATGCGCGACGGGCAGGCTTACCAGGGAGGACCCAAGAGAGACCGCACTGCGGCGGCCAACCGGGCTCGCCTGCGGCGGAAGAAGCAAGTCGCTTGATCGTGAAGAGAAGAACCCCGGAGGGAAAGAAGAGTTATTGACGTGCGGCGGAATCTTTGCGGCGGTCGCTGCGGCGACCGTCCCACCGCGTCGGTGACCGCGAGCTGCCTTTATTCGGCCCAAGCGGCAAGGCTTCTCCTCGAGAGAAGACCCAGGCTTTGCCGGGCGCGCCGCTTGGTGACCGCGACCGTGTGAATTCGGCCCGACCGGTGCGAACAAGGTTTTTTTCAGCCCGGAGTACACGTGCCGGCATTGCGACCGCCACGTCCGGTGACTGCGTAGAGATGAATTCAACCGCCGCGTCGCTGAGCCCCAGCGACGCAGGACGGACAATCCGATTCCGCCAACACAACTCAGGGCGACCACCGCGATCCCACGGAGCGACGAAAATGCCAGAACCATGAGTGAAGAAATCATCTGCATAGACCGTTGACCTACGGCCCCTACAGAGATAAAGCCGCGGCCGCCGAATCCTCTGCGATAAACGATACGCATCGTTAAACTCCCTTCCCGCTGCCGGCCACAAGCGCCCGCGCGGATAATCATTTCGTCGCCAGCTCACGTCGGCACCTGCGAGCGCCGCCCAGCACGGCGATCACCGCCAACACGAAACACGCGGGCTCAGGCACGGCCGTATTGCTCAGGCTAGAGCCGCTGCCCGGCGCCATCATGCCGAAGTTCGCGCGCCAGTCGTTGTACCCGTCCTGGCCATTGATGCCGGTCTTGCGCCATACCACGTAGTCGGCTGCATCTACGGAGCCGTCGTCGTTGTAGTCGCCGGTCAGGGCGCCGTAGCTCACATTGCCGATAAGTCGCAAGCCGCCGATCAGGCCAAATGTGAATTCGAGGTCGCCATCCATGCCGGGAAAGATTGAAGTGTTATAGGCATTTCCCAAACTGAGGGTTTCGCCGGCGCCAATTAATGAACCGTTATCGTCAACAAACAGCTCGACTAACTGCGAGGCGTCGGAGCCGCCGGCCTCGTCCCAGCCTTCGCCGTCGGAGTCGCCCGCGACATCACCGCTGTCCGGACCGTCGACGGCGTCATAATTCTGTTCGTCGAGGCTGTCCCATCCGGCAAGGCTCAAGGCCCCGCCGGCGCTACCGATGCGGTAGAAGTCGACGTTAACCGGCACGGCCGCGGTATTCGTGAGAGTGATCTCGCCGCTGGTCGTGTCGACTTCCAACGACAGGGAAGGGGGAACGAGGAACTCGCTGGGCGTAAGCGCCGAGTTGGAGATGCGGACCTCGTCGATGAATCCATAGGCGCGGTCGGTGTGTCCGCCGCCAAAGAGACCGCGGCCGACAGACCATTCGCCGGCGTGCCAGTCGCCGCCGCTGGTCGTGCCGATGGCCAGCCGCGGATCGGCGCTGACAATTGGCTCGGAGGCCACCAGCGCATTGTTCACGTACAACTCGAGCGTCGTGCCGTCGCTCACGCCGACCACGCTGTACCAGTTGCCCGTCTCGCCGTCGGGATCGCTGCCAAAGTCAAATCCGTCGATCAAGTCCGCCGGCGAGATTACATCATGGAAGTTGCCTGCCATGTCGGTGAACTTGAACGCCATACTGTTGTCGGGCTGTGCTTGGAGATAAAGCGCGGCCAAGGCGCCGTCGGAGGTCACGACGTTCTGCGCATCGCGGCCGACCACGGTGCGGTAGCCGCCGTTTTCGGGCTTCCACATGGCTTCGACGGTAAACGCCGTGGGGGTCATCGTCTCGAGGTTGACGCCGGTGGGCATGCTGACCGCTGAGTCGGTAAACATCCCCGGTCCTCCGCCCGTGTTCTTGACGCTGAAGTTGTTGGCCGCGCCGGATAGCGGCACGGTCGTAAACGGCACATCGCTGCGGTACTGGTAGCCGCAGCAACCGCCCTGCGACCACACGCTCAGGTCATTGCCGTTGCCGGAAACGTCCGGGACCGTTCCTTCAAACTGTCCGGCGGGGACCGTATGAATCACGTCCGTATTCGCAGGACCCTCCTCCCATCGCCAATGGGCGACCGTGTCAGCGAACGCCGAAAGACCGCAGCCAAAGGCCACCCATGCGACGATACCGATAAGCTTGTAGTTCATTTTGGTTAATCTCCGTTGGAGTAGGTCGTCGTGATTGTCACGTGGCATCGATGAGCTGTTGCGGCAACGATCAACTCACTCGCCGGGCGCGCCGACCGCCGAGCAGCAGGGCAGACGCCGTCGCCGCGAGCGCCAGCGACGACGGTTCGGGCACCGCGCCCGTAAGTTCGGCAAATGCTCCGGCGCCGTTGACTTCAATGAAGTCCGATTTAAACATCAGGAAATCGGTGTAGTCGTTGTCCTTGTCCCCGTCGAGATCGCCCTTGAGGTAAGCGCCGACCGCCGTCTCTGCGGGAAAGGTCGTGAAGCTATTGGGCAGGAACAAGGTCCAGTCAGCGACCGTTATCGCGCCGTCGCCATTGAGATCGCTGCGCTGGGCCGCCGAACCGGTGTACTGCACGATCCCGTTGCCCGTTGAGTTATCGCCGAGCGTGAAGCTGAACGTGAGATCCTCAAACGGCGTTATGATCCAGGGTGTGCCGATGCCACGCGATGTGGAAGAGGCCAACGTTCCGCCATCTAACGTGCCGCCGGTAACCGATTCGGCAAGATTCGTGCTCGTAGACGACTGCGCCGTCCACGTGCTGTCCGGATCGAACGTGTTGTCATCATCGATTGAAATCCAAGCCGCCGGATTCAAGCCGCCGGCCACCGACGTGACCGAATAGCCCTTGATTTGAACGTTTCCGGCCGTTTGATTGGCCAAGGAAACGGCGCCTGTATCGCGATTGACCATCAGCACAGGCAGCGGCGCAGGATCGGGTCCCGTATTGAATGACGTTGTCACCTCGCCGGCAGTGAGGGCGTGGTTGTAAATCCGGAACTCGTCAATTAGCCCGTCATACAATGGGTCGCCCCACTGTGACCGCCCTAGCCAGTTGTTGACGTCCGACAACGAAAACGAGTCGAGAAACCCTACGATCTCGGCGGAGCCAACGTCCGTGCCGTTGAGGTACAGGCGGCCCGTGCCGTTCGGTCCCGCGGTGGTGTCGTTATGATCGAGCACGTAAACCACGTGCTGCTTGACGCCCGTGGGCAACGTCGGCAAGGGAGTAGCTGGGGCCTCAGCCACCCAGTTTTCGACACCGGCATCTCTAGTTGTGGCGCGAAGGTCAAATCCGGTTCCCGCGTCGCCGCTCTGTGGAATCAGGGCCACATAGCTTCCCTCACCGGTGGACATGTTTTCGCCGGCCGCGCTGGTGCCGAAAGAAAACGCTTCGGCCCAGCCGCGGTTGTCCTGGGTTGTCAACCAAATCTCCAGCGACGCGGCGCCGAAAGTGCCTCCATCGACCGCGCTGGTGAAAACGCCGTTGGGCAGGTCGATATAGGTGCCCTCGGTGGCGGGAAGGCTGAAGTCTTGGTTCGAGTTGGCATTGTTGTTGGCACGCATGTCGAATGCCCCGCCGACGAATTCCGAAATCCCCGTGTTATCGACCACGATGCCGTCCTGACCGCCAATCGGATCGTTCGCCGTGTTGTCGTTGAAGTTGTACTTGTTTGTAAGCACGGCATTCGCCGGGGATCCGACAATTGCCAGGGCCGCCGCCGCGCAAATCGGCTTGCACAAATTCGCTAAGGACAAACATCCATTGCGGTTCATCAATCGTCCTCCCTAAAAAGCAGGATCTACATGTACGAGACTTGAGTACCCATATGGCGGCAAGTGCGCCGCCGATCTGTTCGCTGGTGCGGACGAAACAGGCCTGCTGCGGCAGCACTAATCGCCAGGACAAGCGAGCTCGGTTCCGGCACTCCCAACATCGCCGCTTCAAAAGTGCCCGAGCCGTTCGCGGCATTAAAGTCGCTCTTGAACAACAGGAAATCGGTGTAGTCATTGTCGCCGTCGCCATCCAAGTCGCCTTTGCCATAGGCCTCGGCACCGCTCAGACCGGCCAGATTCCCAAAGGCGTTCGCCACGAACACGGACCAGTCGGCAACATCGATGTCGCCGTTAAAGTCGAGATCGCTACGATCAAACGCCTGCCCACCGTTGCCGATATACGACACAGCGGCGTTTAGTATCGTGCCGCCATTGATCAATAAGCTCAGCGCTAGATCTTCATGCGGAGATTGGATCCAGCCGCCGGCTGTAGACAGCGAAATCAGCTGCCCATTAGCCAGTGTTCCCGGGTCGCCGGTGGTCGTTTCACTAAACAGAGTATTGCTGCTCGCGGGCGACGTGATCGTCCACGGATTGTTGTTGTCGACCGCGCCGCTGCCGGTGGAATCGTGGTTACCAGTGATTGGCGTGAGTTCGGCTGGATCAATGGCGCCAAAAGCTGACGAGATGGATAGCGACGAGAGTGAAATCGGGGCGCCGGTATTATTCGCTAGTGTGATGCCGCCGGTCTGGCGATCGACGACTACCGATACGCCGGCCGCTGAAATCCTGAAGAGCTCGCCTTGACCCAGCGGCGGGAAGAACCCGTCGCCGAACTTGACGATATATAAGTTGCCCGCGTTGTCTTCGCCGAACGAGGTAACGAACTGAATATTGGCGCCGCCGCCGATGCGCGATTCGAAGTCGGTCGTGTGGTTTTGCACATCCGTCAGGTTCGTGCCGTCAAACGAGGCGGGATTCGTGCTCGCATCGAACGTGCCCGAGTACACGTTTCCATTGACGAAGTCCGAAAGGAAATAACGGCCCTGAAATTCCGGCACCGGCCCACGGTATACGTAACCGCCGGTCACCGATTGTCCGTGAATGACCGATGTATGAGGCAAGGGCTGGCCACTGTGGGCATAGTCGAAGATCGGGTCGATGTCGCCCGGCGAGCCGGGGCCGCCGGCCTGTGTTGCGACCGTCGCGATCGTCCCCTCACGGTCGGTCCAGCCAAAATCCAGTACCGGCGGCGAAGGGTTCGCAAAGTGACTGGCCGGGATGAAATCGATGGACTCGGCCGTATTGAAACCGACGTCGCCGAAGTAGAAGTCGCCGGTCTGCCGGTCGAAGCTCGAGCGGTAGGGATTGCGAATTCCCAACGCCACGACGCTGACGCCGCTGCCCGGCCCCGGTGCATCCGCCGGCGTCGTGAACGGCTGCGACAGATCGATCTTCATCAACTTGCCGTATGGCGACGTGGGGCTTTCGATCAACTCGGGATCGAAATCGGGATCGTTCGCTTGCGTGCCGCCGTCGCCGGTGGTCACGAATAGTTCGTTATTGTTGCCGTTCGGCCGGAACAAGGCCTGGTTCATCGTGTGGAACACGTTGTCGAGGTTTTCATATTCCAGCAGTCGGCGCTGGAATTGAGGCGTGCCACCCACCACCCGATATTCGTCCAGCCCGTTGATGTGGTTATTGTTCGACACGATGTAAAACAGGCCGTTGGTTTGGTGCTCCGGATGAAACGAAATCGAAAGCAGGCCGCCGTCCGAGACGATCGAGCCGGACACGTCCAAAAAAGTCGATAACGCCTGGGTCTGCAGGTTGAATTGCCGGATGCGGCCAAGCTGGTTGCCGGCGTCAGCGCGTTCCACGATGTAGAGCGAGGTGTTGTCGCCGGGCGCCTGCGTCACGTACATCGGTTGATTCAATCCGTTCACGACGCGCTGGACCGTATAATCGCCGCGCGACGGGCCAACCGCGAGCGCGACGACGCCGAGCGAGACAAACGCCAGTCTGGCTGGACGGATGACCTGCTCGTAAAGCAACCTCATGCATGCTGTCCGCTGTTTCAACGCCCTTCTCCCGAACCTGCCCGTCGACAAGGCCGGCCTCCTGCCCCAGAAGCCGGCCGATGGTCGACGGGGATCAATTATCTACTGACGCACCTTTGCCAGCTTTCAACTTTGCCTCCTTTGTCTCCTTCCGGCTGTCGCGAGTAGGCTGCCGGCCATCGCCAACAAGATGATGCCGGCCGGTTCCGGAACCATCAAAAGCTCACTGAAACTGAGCGCTTCATCGGAGATGCGCACTTCGTCAATGAATCCATAGCCCCGGTCGGTGTGTCCGCCGCCAAAGAGTCCGCGGCCGACGGACCATTCGCCGGCATGCCAGTCGCCGCCGCTGGTCGTGCCGATGGCCAGCCGCGGATCGGCGCTCACGATCGGCGTGGAGGCCACCAGTGCGTTATTCACGTACAACTTGAGCGTCGTGCCGTCGCTTACGCCAGCGACGTTGTACCACGTGCCCGTGAGGCCATCCGGATCCGAGCCGAAGTTGAATCCTTGGATCAAGCCCGGCGGCGAGACCGCTTCATGGAAGTTGCCCGCCACGTCGGTGAACTTAATCGCCATCGTGTTGTCGGGTTGCGCTTGGAGATACAGCGCCGCCAAGGCGCCGTTGGAGGTCGCGACATTCTGCGCGTCGCGGCCCACCACGGTGCGATAGCCGCCGTTTTCGGGCTTCCAACTGGCCTCGACAGTAAAGGCTGTCGGCATCATCGTCTCGAGGTTAACGCCGGAGGGCATGCTGACGGACGAGTCGGTAAACATGCCCGGCCCTCCGCCGGTGTTCTTGACGCTGAAGTTGTTAACAGCGCCCGTTTGGGGCACGGGCGAGTACGGCACATCGCTGCGGTACTGGTAGCCGCAGCAACCGCCCTGCGACCACGTGCTCAGGTGATTGCCGTTGCCCGATACGTCCGGGGTCGTACCGTCAAACTGCCCATTAGGGGTCGTATGACTCACGTCCGTATTGGCCGGACCGGCCTCCCATCGCCAATAGGCGACCGTCGCGGCCTGGGCCGAAACGCCGCAGGACAAGACCGCCCAGGCCGCTGCGGCCATGATGGCGGCGTTGACAAGGCACTTAACAGACTTCATGAGCACCTCCCATAGTTAGAGAATCAAGAAAAGCTCACCTGAAACACGGTTGCAACCTCAATGCCATCATTTGAACCAGCACGGGCAGACGCAAAATGCCCTCCCCGACAACCGAGCGGAGCGCGGCTTCACCGCGTCGCGACGAGTCAGGTTACAACGCATGCCAGCTCGACCAACGCAAAAACTCAACCCAAATCGATGCGGTGGGCACGCTGAGGCGCGTATTGTCGGGACTTCACGGAGTACCGACGCCGAAGAGATCGAATGCACCCACCAACATCGTCGTTTGCATGGCGAGAAGGCCGCCTCCGCCCTCTGTAATACACCGGCGCGGACCCGCGTTCGGTGCTGCTCTCGTCATTCTGTTTGTGGGCTGCAAATCCAACAATGAGATCTCGCGTCTTTATTATTGAGATATATTTCTCAGGATGATTGAGATATGTTTCGAGCTCGAACTCTGGAGTTTAACCGCGGTTGGGCCTAGAATAAGCTAATGTTATGCGTGAAATGTAGCAAATCCCTTGCATGCGTGAGTCATTGGGTGAACCGTGAATCATTGCCGTTCCCCAGCATTTTATCGGCGCGAGTTGAGAACCCTTTCCTGGCCGCGGCGCCTGGTTTGAGAATTGCGTTGGCAACAAATGGCCAACTCTCGCTTCCGATGCTCGTGTCAATGAATGATTTGAGGCAAATAGCAGATGGCAGCGACTGGCGCAAGCTGGCGATGCCGCTCAAATGCAATTCGTCGACTGGTCATCAAACATGATCGAGCGTCCCAGAGTAGCGTTGGATGTCGAAACGTCGCTCGTTTACGGCCGGCGGATACTCGAGGGCGTGTCCCGATATCTGCGCGCAAATCGGCCCTGGTCCATCTACCTGGAACAACACGAACTCGGTAGCGACCTTCCAGGATTGCTCAAACGTTGGACGGGCGACGGCATCATCACGCGGCAGGCAACACCGAGCTCCGTCAATTTGCTCAAACGGCGCCAACTTGCGGCCGTTGATCTCGGCGATATTCACCCACCTTTGGGGATCGTGCGAATTGGCTCGGCCGATGGCACCATCGGCCGAATGGCAGCCGAGCATTTGCTAGAGCGCGGCTTCCAGAGTTTTGGCTGTTGTGCTTTTACCGATGAGCACTGGTCGCAGCGGCGGCGAACCGGCTTTGTGGCCGAGGTTCGACATGCCGGCTTTGAGTGCAGCGTGTACGAATCACCCCGCGCGGGGTTGAAAGTCTGGAAACAGGACCAGACGCGGCTGGTGGAGTGGCTCAATTCTCTGTCCAAACCAGTGGGAATCTTCGCCACCAACGACTTGCGCGGGCAGCATGTGCTCGACGCTTGTGCCAGGGAGAATGTCGCTGTGCCCGAGCAGGCCGCCGTCGTCGGCGTCGATAACGACGAGCTGCTCTGTAATCTCTGCAATCCTCCCCTGTCGAGCGTGATTCCCGATCCGGAGCGAATTGGGTACGTAGCCGCCGAGTGGCTCGACCGATTGATGCACGGAGAGAAACCAAAAACGATGGAGAAGGAGATCGCTCCACAGGGCATTGCCGTTCGACAATCATCCGACGTGTTCGCCGTTTCCGATCCGGTGTTGGCAAATGCACTTCGAATCATTCGCGAACGTGCCTGCGAAGGAATGACCGTCCAGGATTTGTTGGACCATTTGTGTGTGTCGCGAAGTTGGTTGGAGCGAAATTTTCGCAAGCTGCTGAATCGCTCGCCACAAGCGGCGATTCGACTGGTGCAAATCAAGCGCTGCAAGGAATTGCTGCGCACCACGTCGCTGCCGCTGGACAAGATCGCGCGGCTGGCCGGATTTGAACACCCAGAATATATGAGCGTGGTCTTCAAGCGTGAGACGCGAGACACGCCGGGGCACTATCGCGCCGGGCAATCCGACAACGGCAATAACAATGGCCATAACAATTGAGGCTTATCGCGAACTATCGCCGGTTGCTCTTGATATAATCAAGAGGTGAACAGCAAGGTGCTGGTGCGGTGAATTGGATAAGGGACAGGCGGGTTTCGTCGATGTGCGTTTGGTTGATGCGATCCACTGGTGCGGCGATGGTGATTCTCGCGGTCTGCGCGGGACCAATGACGCGCTTCGGCTTGCGGGCGGCAGAACCTGCGGAGATTAGCTTCGCTGCCACGGTGAAGCCAATTCTCGCGCGGCGATGCTTTGCTTGCCACGGCCCGGATGTTGAAAACGGCGGCCTGCGGCTCCACAAACATGAAACGGCACTCGCCGAGCTGGAATCGGGGGGCCGGGCGATCATTCCCGGCCGGCCGAACGACAGCCTGCTCATTGATCGGGTTTCGGCCGAAGATGTATCCGAACGAATGCCGCCGGAAGGCAAGCCGCTGACGCGCGGTGAGATTGAAATGTTGCGGGCGTGGATCGCACAAGGCGCCGAATGGGAACAACATTGGGCGTTCTTTGCGTCGGCGATCCAAACGCCGCCCGCAGTCGAGCACGCCGAATGGGTGCTTAATCCAATCGACGCTTTTATTCTCGCTAAGCTGGAGCCCGCCGAACTGGACCCTGCGCCGCCGGCCGACAAGCGAACATTGGCCCGCCGGGCATATTACGGCATTACGGGACTGCCGCCCACCATTGAGCAGCTTGAAGAATTTCTGGCCGACGAAGAATCCGACGCGTGGGAGCGGCTCATCGACAAAACCCTGTCGTCACCCCACTACGGCGAACATTGGGCGCGGCATTGGCTTGACCTGGTGCGGTATGCCGAGACTAACAGCTTCGAACGCGACGGACTAAAGCCCAACGCTTGGAAGTACCGCGACTATGTCATTCGTTCATTCAATGACGACAAACCGTACGATCAGTTTCTCCGGGAGCAGCTGGCCGGCGACGAACTTGAGCACGTCACCGAAGACTCGATCATTGCGACCGGATACTATCGCTTAGGCATTTGGGACGATGAACCCGCCGACCCCGTTCAATTGCGGTACGACGAGTGGGACGACATCATTTCGACGACGAGCCAAGTGATGCTCGGGTTGACTGTCGGATGCGCCCGCTGTCATGACCATAAGATCGATCCGATTCCTCAGGCCGATTACTACGGATTGCTGGCGTTCTTCGCCGACGTGACGCCGTACGGAGTCGCCGGCGACCAGGAGACAAATAGCCAATGGGATCTATCTTCGCCCGAGGAGGCCGCCGTGCGCCGGGCGCTGCGAGAGAAGGAGCTCGAGATAGAACGCGAAAAGGTTTCCATGGAGGAAGTTGGCATTAAGCGCATGTCCGCAGCCGACCAAAATCGCAGCGAGACGCCCGAGCGGCAGCAATTGCTCGACGAGAAGCTTCGCCAATATCTGAACACTTCAGAATTCGAGCTGTATCGCAGAACCCTCGAACGTCTGAAAGCCGCTCGCGATAAGATTCGCAGTCTGCCTCCGTCAGCGTCCGCCCTGGCATTGGCTCGTTGCGATGCGCATCCTGAGCCGACTCATATCATGGTGCGCGGTAACCCGCACGTCCCCGGCGAGCTCGTTGAGCCTCACTTCCCCGAATTGTTCGGCGTTTCAACTCCGGAGATTCCACGCGCACCTCAGGATGCCCGGTCTGCCGGGCGGCGACGTGTGCTGGCGGAATGGATCGCCTCACCGCAAAACATGTTGACTGCGCGCGTGATCGTCAATCGCGTTTGGCAACATCACTTTGGCCGGGGAATTATCCGCTCCGCCAACAACTTCGGGCAATTAGGAACTCCGCCCACGCACCCCGAGTTGCTGGATTGGCTCGCGCTCTGGTTAATCGACCACAATTGGCAACTCAAGCCGCTGCATCGGCTAATCATGACCTCCAATGCGTACCGCATGTCGTCCGTCGCGAGCGCCCCAGCGCTAGCCGTCGATCCCACTAACGACTTGTTCTGGCGATTCGACATGCGCCGACTGAGCGCCGAGGAAATTCGCGACTCGGTGCTAATGGTCACCGGCGAGTTCAATCCGAAAATGTATGGGCCCAGCTTTTATCCCAAGCTCTCGCAAGAAGTTTTGGCCACGCAGTCGCGTCCTGGCGACGGTTGGGGCGAATCATCGCCCGAGGATGCCGCGCGACGAAGTGTGTACATGTTCATCAAACGCTCGTTGCTGTCGCCGCTTCACACGGCGTTCGATTTTCCGGACGTTGATACAAGCTGTGAAGCACGCTTCGTCACTGTCCAGCCAGGGCAGGCCTTGGCGCTGCTGAATGGAGAATTCGCTAACGCCGCGGCGTTGAAGTTGGCCGATCGAGTGGTCGCCGAAGTCGGAGACCAACCGCGGAAGCAAATCGCGCGCGCATTGCAACTGGCGCTCGAACGCCCCCCGACCGACAATGAGGTTGATGAAGGAATGACGTTGGCCGCGCGCCTCGAGCAACAACACGGCCTGTCGTCCCGAAATGCTTTCGATCAGTGGTGCTTAGTCGTGTTGAATTTGTCTGAGTTTATATACGTCGATTAAATAACGCAGTTTCAATAATAGGCGCTCCCAGCGCTCACTGGATAAATGGCGGACTTACACATGAAACCCAACACAGGCGTACGCAATTTTTGCGGCCGGACCAGGCGTGAATTCCTCTGGGAAACTGGCTGTGGTTTCGGTGCTGCAGCCCTCACCTCGCTGCTGGCCGGCGATGGATTACTGCAGCGTGCCTGCGCAGCTTCACTCGCCCCTAATGTGAGCGACCCGCTCGCGCCCAAATCACCAAAGCTGCTGGCCAGGGCGAAAAGCGTCATCTTCCTGTTTATGTATGGCGGCCCCAGCCACATCGACACGTTCGATTACAAACCTGCAATGGTGGGTATGGACGGAAAAACTGTCGATGTCAAAACGTTTGGCCGCGGCGGGCATAAGAACGTGGGGCGAATTGTCGAGCCGCGTTGGAAGTTTCAACAGCACGGTCAATGCGGCAAATGGGTCAGCGAGTTATATCCTCATCTAGCCGATTGTGTCGACGACATCGCGTTCCTCCATTCAATGACGGCCGAGTCACCGATTCACGGCTCCGCCCTGTTCATGATGAACTCCGGCCGGCTGCTAAGCGGAAGTCCATCGCTCGGCTCGTGGGTGAACTATGGCCTGGGAACGGTGAATGAGAACCTGCCCGGGTTTGTGGTATTGCTCGACCAGACCGGCGGCCCGATCAATGGAGCGAAGAATTGGTCGAGCGGTTACATGCCTGCAACGCACGCCGGCACGGTATTTCGCGCAAAAGGCTCGCCAATCCATGATCTGTCGATGCCCGATGGCATTACCAATCCGCAGCGCCGAGATGTGCTCGATTCGCTCAATCGCATGAACGAGCATCATCTAGCCGCGCGACCAGACAGCTCCGATTTGGCAGCGCGGATTGCATCCTATGAATTAGCCTTCAAGATGCAGCAGGCCGCGCCGGAAGCCGTGGACCTCAACAGCGAGACGCAGGCCACGCGCAATCTCTATGGGTTGGATGATGAGAAAACTCGCGATTTCGGCACGCGATGTCTCTTAGCGCGCCGCTTAGTCGAGCGCGGCGTGAGATTCATCCAGGTATATTCGGGCGGCGCCCACAACGACGACAATTGGGACGCTCACGGCGATCTTGTTGAAAACCACACGAAGCACGCCGGGGCGACCGACCGGCCAATCGCCGGGCTGTTGAATGACCTCAAGCAGCGCGGGTTATTGGACGAAACGCTGGTCGTGTGGGGCGGCGAATTCGGCCGGCAGCCTACCGCCGAATACGCCGTGGGAACGGGACGCGATCATAACTCCTACGGCTTCACGATGTGGATGGCCGGTGGGGGAATTAAGGGCGGCGTTAGCATGGGCATGACCGACGAGTTGGGCGCCACAGCCGTGGAGAAGCCGTTTCACGTCAAGCGTCTCCATGCGACCGTGCTCCATCAAATGGGGCTTGATCCGAACGGGCTGTCATACTTCTTCCGCGGCCTCGACCAGAAGCTCGTCGGCGTTGAGCCCGTCGAGCCAATCGGAGAAATCATTGCATAGCGGGCTGCAAAAGAATCGCAGTCTGTGGAGTTTACTTACAGGATGTTGGCATCAGACGTTACATAGGCAACGAATCATGATGAATAACGGACGATCATTTCGGCTTGATGGGCGAGTCGCCCTGGTTACGGGGAGCACCCGAGGGTTGGGGAAGCAAATTGCCATCGCCCTGGCAAGCGCCGGTGCTCGAACGGCAATGAACTACGCCCACGACCATGAGATCGCGCAAGCAGCACTCTCCGAACTGAAAGGCATCTCGCACGATTCGTGCCTCGTCCAAGGCGACGTCACCGATCCCGTCGCGGTCGAACGAATGTGCCGCGAGGTAGCGGACAAGCTTGGTCCCATCGATATACTCGTGATCAATGCCACTTGCAGTCAGCCCGAGTTGCCATTCGAGCAATATGAATGGGAGTTCTTCCAATCGATGCTCGACTATTTCATCAAAAGCCCTGTGCTGTTGATGAAGTGCTGTCTGCCACACATGAAAGTGCAGCGGTGGGGGCGAATCGTACATATCACCAGCGAAGTGGTGGCACTCGCGGCGGCGCCCTGTAGCGCCTATGTCGCGGCCAAAGGAGGTCAAACCGGATTGGCCCTCAGCACCGCTCGAGAGCTGGCCGGCTCCGGGATCACGGTGAACATGCTGGCGCCCGGTTGGATTCCTGTAGAACGGCATGCCAACTATTCGACCGAATCGATGCGCCAGTATGCCGCCGGCGTGCCTGTCGGGCGGATGGGCACGCCCGACGACATTGCGCCCACCGTGGTGTACCTTGCCAGTGAGGAAGCGCGATTTGTCACCGGCCAGACGGTCTCTGTGAACGGCGGCAACACAGTGCTGAGAAGTGTCCTCGGCGAAAGCGCGCACGCTCTTAATGTCGGCGCCACAGCTTAAACCTGTTATTCGGACCACAATAGCCGCGGCAAAGTATTCGCAATTAGCTCATTGCGATTGCTGCCGACCCAAGCTCACACAGCGCCGACACTGCACTAAAAGCCCTACGGAGCGATGCCGACCCGCCCGGCGGGCATGGCACGACGCTGGTGATCGTCCCGAACACCGTCATCGTCACGCCCGGGTTTGGGGGTGTCGTTGTCGGCGGCGCCGGCACGACCCAGCTCAGCGGCTCGTTCGCCATACCCGGCACTGGCAACGCTGTCGTCGGCGGACTGACCAAGAACGGTACGGGCACGCTGATCCTGTCCAACCCAACGAACAGTTACACCGGCGGGACGTACGTCAACGCCCGTACCCTGCTGCTCGGAATGCTGGCGATGTGCTCTTGTCGGCGCGCGGCAGTGTCATAATCTCGTACGTTTTATCGGACGCGCGGTAAAACGACCGGTTTAGACACGGCCACCCGACGACCACGACTGCCGCTTCGGGCGTCGTCTCAAAACTCGTCGACGCGCCGATTCCTGACACATATATATCGTGCCGAGAAGTCGTCCGTTTTGTGGGACTACGGTGATTGGCCATCTAGTGCCCGAGGTCTGCATCAGCAAAAGAACGTATTTTAGGACGCTTGGCGCCGCACGGCGTCGGTCGACTGGTCACCGACGGGCTTCAAAACAGGCCATGTTAAACGGTAACTTGCAAAAGATAGTGGCGAGTTCGCCTGACCCTTGCTCGGCTTCACCCTGAGCATTAGGATATGGCCGGTGAGGCGGATCAGTCATGGCCCATCAGCCACCGTCGAGTTTCGGTCGCTGAGCAATGCCGGAACCGCTCCCACAGGCGTCGATGGAACGTGTGTCGGACTAGCTTCTGCGGGCGGTACGAATCAGCGTTTTGACGGTCCGCCGCCGGCGGATTCTCTTCTCAACCATCTCCCACCGTACGCATGGTGCGGTGTGCAGCCTCCCACGCCGCCGCGCGTTTGGCTTTCGCGTTCGGTCTTTCGCATAGCCGGAGATGGTTTATGCACGTTTCGTCGGGGAAAGAAGGTGACCGTGCGCAGCGAGACACAGCTGACGGCGATGGTTCACAGAAGGGAGCTGATGCGTCCTTTACCCAGCCGCTAAGCATTTCCCTCCCCAAAGGCGGTGGAGCCACTCGCGGCATCGGTGAGAAGTTCGCCGCCAATCCGGTCACCGGCACCGGTTCAATGTCCGTGCCCCTTGCGACCAGCCCGGGGCGCTCTGGATTCGGTCCCCAGCTTTCGCTCTCCTACGATTCAGGCGCCGGCAATGGGCCGTTTGGCTTCGGCTGGAGTCTTTCGCTGCCTTCTATCACACGAAAGACCGACAAAGGACTACCGCAGTACTTCGACAATGAAGATTCAGATGTCTTCATTCTCTCCGGCGCTGAAGACATGGTCCCGGTCTACCGACAGGATGCAGCTGGAGCATGGGTGCGCGACGCGCAGGGTAAACTGCTCATTCACAAAGAGGAAATCGACGGCTACCGCGTCCGCCGCTACCGTCCTCGCATCGAAGGCCTTTTCGCACGCATTGAGCGCTGGACCCTTCTTGCCGACCCGCGTGACGTGCACTGGCGTTCCATTTCGAAGGATAACATTCTCACTCTTTACGGCAGTGATGCCGACTCACGCATCGAAGATCCCGAAGACGTCAGCCGAATCTTCAGTTGGCTGATCTGCGAAACTCGTGACGACAAAGGCAACGCCGTGCTCTACCGTTACAAAGCGGAAGACGGACTCGGCGTCGATCTCGGCCAGGCGAACGAGCGCAACCGGGGGCCGCGCAACGACACTCGCCGCACAGCCAACCGTTATCTCAAACGTATCTACTATGGCAACCGCACGCCCTTGCTCGACAACTTGGGGCATCGTCCGCGATACCTCGACAAGGCACAAATTGACAACCAGATCGCAAGTGCTGGCTGGATGTTCGAGGCAGTTTTCGACTACGGCGAGCACGACACCGGCGCACCTAAACCAAATGACCCGGGCGCGTGGGCTTACCGAACCGACCCATTCTCCAGCTACCGGTCAGGCTTCGAAGTGCGCACGACTCGCCTCTGCCAGCGCGTGCTGATGTTCCATCATTTCCCGGACGAGGCGGACGTTGGCAGCAATTGCCTGGTGCGCTCGACCGATTTCACGTACTCCCATGAGGAAGACCCCGCCAGCGCCCGCAACCCCGTCTACACCTTTCTGCTCTCGGTCACTCAATCCGGCTACAAGCGCAGCAACGGCGGCTATCAAAAGAGGAGCCTGCCGCCAGTCGAGTGTCAATACAGCCAGCCCATCGTGCAGGACACGGTGCAGGAGGTCGATGCCGCTAGCCTGGAGAACCTGCCCATCGGGGTGGACGGCGCGGCCTACCAGTGGACCGACCTGCATGGTGAAGGCATCCCCGGCATCCTCACAGCGCAGGCGGACGCCTGGTTCTACAAACGCAATATCAGTCCAATCAGTGAGCGCCCGGTCGAATTCGCGCCGGTAGAACGCGTTGCCGCGAAACCCAACGTCGCCTCGGCCGGCGGGCAGGCGCAGTTCATGGACCTCGCCGGCGACGGCCAGCCCGACCTCGTAGTTCTCGACGGCCCCATACCTGGACTGTACGAGCATGACAGCGCCGAAGGGTGGGAGCCCTTTCGTCCGTTCTCGTCGCGTCTCAACCGCGACACGCGCGACCCCAACCTGAAATTCATCGACCTGGACGGCGACGGCCACGCCGACGTGCTGATCAGCGAAGTCGACGCCCTCGTCTGGCATGCCTCGCTGGCCGAGCAAGGCTTCGGCCCAGGCCGCCGCGTCCATCAGGCGCTGGATGAAGAAAAAGGCCCCCGGTTGGTCTTTGCCGACGGCACCGAGTCCATCTATCTCGCCGACCTGAGCGGCGATGGCCTCACCGATCTGGTACGCATTCGCAACGGCGAGGTCTGCTACTGGCCCAACCTCGGATACGGCCAGTTCGGCGCCAAGGTCACGATGGACCACGCTCCCCACTTCGACCACCCGGACCAGTTCGATCACAGGCGCATCCGGCTGGCCGACATCGACGGCAGCGGCACCACCGACATCATCTACCTGCACCGCGACGGCGTGCGCCTCTACTTCAACCAGTCAGGGAACAGCTGGAGCAAGCCGCAGCATTTGAACGTCTTCCCACGCCTAGACGACCTGGTTTCCATCGTGCCCGCCGACTTGCTCGGTAACGGCACGGCGTGCCTGGTCTGGTCATCGCCGCTACCGGGCGATGCTCGGCGGCAGATGCGCTACGTCGATCTGATGGGCGGGCAAAAGCCGCACCTCCTCATCAAGACCGTCAACAACCTCGGCGCCGAAACCCGTGTGGAGTATGCCCCCTCCACCAAGTTCTATCTCCAGGACAAACGCGACGGCAAACCCTGGATCACGCGCTTGCCCTTCCCCGTGCACGTGGTCGAATGGGTCGAGACCTACGACCATATCAGCCGCAACCGCTTCGTCACCCGCTACGCCTACCACCACGGCTACTTCGACGGCGAAGAACGCGAGTTCCGCGGCTTCGGCATGATCGAGCAGCGAGATACCGAGGAGCTCGCGGGGCTCACCGCAGACGGCACGCTCCCCGCAGCCACCAACCTCGACACCGCCTCCCACGTTCCGCCGGTGCTCACCAAGACCTGGTTCCACACCGGCGTGTACCTCGGCCGCAGTCACGTTTCCGATTTCTTCGCCGGCCTGCTCGACGCCAACGACGTCGGTGAGTACTACCGCAAGCCAGGTCTGACCGACGCGCAGGCGAGGCAGCTCCTGCTGGATGACACCGTGCTGCCCACCGGGTTGACCATTGACGAGGAACGCGAGGCCTGCCGCGCACTGAAAGGCGCGATGCTTCGCCAGGAAGTCTACGCCCTCGACGGCACCGACAAAGAGAAGCATCCCTACACCGTCACCGAGCAAAACTTCAGCATCCGGCGCTTGCAGCCCCGCGATGGCAACCGTCACGCTGTCTTCTTCACCCATGCCCGTGAGGCCATCAACTTCCACTACGAACGCAACCCGGCCGATCCGCGCATCAGCCATGCGCTGACGCTGGAGGTGGATTACTTCGGAAACGTCCTGAAATCCGTCGCCATCGGCTACGGCCGTCGCCAGCCCGATCCTTCGCTGCCTCTGCAGGCTGACCGGGACAAGCAAACCAAAACGCTCATCACCTACACCGAAAACTGCCTCACCAACCCGGTCGACGACGTTGCCATTGCGTCCGACGATTACCGCACGCCGCTGCCCTGCGAGACCCGCACCTTTGAGCTGACCGGCTACACGCCGATGGGCGCGGCCGGCCGATTCCAGAGCGCCGACTTTGTGCAGGCCGCAGGCAATGGCCTGACGCACGTCTTCGATACCGAGATCGAGTACGAAGACCTGCCGACCAACGGCAAACAGCGCCGCCTGATAGAGCAGGTGCGCACGCTCTACCGTAAGAACGATCTGACCGATCTACTCCACTTGGGCATTGTCGAGTCGCTAGCGCTGCCGGGCGAGAGCTACACGCTGGCCTTCACGCCTGGGCTCGTCGCCAACGTCTACGGCGGACGGGTGAACGACGACGCCATGTTGAAGACCGAGGGGCGCTACGTTCACAGCGAAAGCGACGCCAACTGGTGGATCCCCTCAGGGCGAGTGTTCTTTTCGCCGGACAGCGCGGACACAGCGGCACAGGAGCTTGCCCACGCGCGTCAGCACTTCTTCCTGCCGCATCGCTTCCGCGACCCGTTTCACAGCAACGCGGTCAGCACGGAAGGCTTCGTCACCTACGCATACGACCTGCTGATAGTCGAAACCCGCGACGCAGTGGGTAACGTCATCACTGTCGCGACACAAGACGACGCCGGCAACACGGCGATTCGACTCGACTATCGCGTCCTCCAGCCTTACTGGGTGACTGATCCGAACGGCAACCGCACGCGGGTGGCGTTCGACACTCTGGGCATGGTAGTGGGCACGGCGGTTATGGGTAAGGCTGGAGAGAACCAAGGTGACCTGTTGGACGAGAATTTTAGTGCCGAGCTCGACAACGCCACTATCCTCGCGCACATGACCAACCCGCGTGCCGATCCGCACGACATTCTACAAAAGGCAAGTACGCGGCTGGTGTACGACCTCTTCGCCTATCACCGGACCAAGGACACACTGCAACCGGAGCCGGCGGTCGTTTATACGCTCCTGCGCGAAACCCATCACTTCGATCTGGGCGCGAACGAAGAAACAAAAGTCCAGCACGGCTTCTCGTATTCCGACGGGTTCGGCCGAGAGATTCAGAAGAAGATCCAAGCCGAGAAAGGGCTCGTGCCGCTGCGAGATGCGAACGGCCGCATCAGGGTGGATCCGGATGGAACACCCATCATGTCCACCGATGAACGGGAGCCACGCTGGGTAGGCAGCGGCTGGACGGTGTTCAACAACAAGGGCAAACCCGTCCGCCAGTACGAGCCGTTCTTCACCGACACCCACGGCTTCGAGTTCGAGGTGCGCATCGGTGTCAGCCCGGTGCTGTTCTACGACCCGGTCGAGCGTGTGGTCGCCACGCTGCATCCGAATCACAGCTACGAGAAGGTCGTTTTCGACCCATGGCGACAGATGACCTATGACGTAAACGACACCGTCGCTGCCAACGCCGCCGAGACCGGCGACCCGCGCACGGATAAAGACATCAAAGGTCATGTGGCGGAGTATTTCAAGACCCAGCCCAATACCTGGCAGACGTGGCATCAGGAGCGCATCACGGGGGCGAAAGGGGCGCAGGAGAAAAGCGCAGCGGAGAAGGCCGCGAAGCACGCCAACACGCCCACGACGGCCCACGCCGACACCTTGGGCCGCCCTTTTCTGACGGTTGCTGACAATGGGCCCGATCCAGCGCAACCCGGCCAGCATCTGCTCTTCGCCACCCGCGTCGAGCTGGACATCGAAGGCAACCAGCGCGACGTGCGCGACGCGATCGTGCAGAACGGCGACCCACAGGGCCGCCTCGTCGTGCGCTACGACTACGACATGCTGGGCAACCGCATCCACCAGGCGAGCATGGAGGCGGGCGCGCGGTGGATGCTGAACGATGTCACGGGCAAGACGATTCGCGCCTGGGACAGCCGGGGGCATCAGCATCGCACCGCATACGATGCGCTCCGGCGCCCAACGGATTCTTTCCTGCGCGAAGGTGCTGGTGCCGAGTTGCTCCTAGGTCGCAACGTTTACGGTGAGACGCGACCGAATCCGGAGGCCAACAACCTGCGCGGGAAGCTCGTTCAGCTCTTCGATCAGGCAGGTGTCGTCACTAGCGAGGAATACGATTTCAAAGGCAACCTGCGTCGCAGCGAGCGCCAACTGACGCAGGCGTACAAGGCGACGCTGAACTGGCCGGACGTGCTACTGGAACCGGCGATCTACAGAACGCAGACCCGCTACGACGCGCTCAATCGACCGACGGAGCTCACCGCGCCGGACAACTCCATCATCCGTCCCGGCTACAACGAAGCCAATCTACTGGAGCGGATCGAGGTGAGCCTCCGAGCCGCGACGACCCCAACGACATTCGTCGCCGATATCGATTACAACGCGAAGGGCCAGCGCCGACGCATCGACTACGGCAATGGCACCAGCACCTTCTACGACTACGACCCCCTCACCTTCCGTCTTGTCCATCTGCTCACCCGGCGCAACGCGGCCGCCTTCCCCGGCGACTGCCCGCAGCCGCCTCCGGCGGGCTGGCCCGGCTGCCAGGTGCAGAACCTGCACTACACCTACGACCCTGTGGGCAACATTACTCACATCCGCGACGATGCCCAGCAGAGCATTCACTTCCGAAATAAGCGTGTCGAGCCAAGTGCGAGCTACACGTACGATGCGATCTATCGGTTAATCGAAGCGACAGGCCGCGAACATCTGGGTCAAGTCGGCGACCCGCCCAATCCACACTCCTACAACGATGTTCCCCGGGTCGGCTTGTCGCATCCCGGCGACGGCAACGCCATGGGCACATACACGGAGCGCTACGTTTACGACGCTGTGGGCAATTTCATTTCCATGCAGCATCGCGGCGACGATCCGGGGCATCCTGGCTGGACGCGCACGTACGCCTACAACGAGCCGAGCCTGCTCGAACCGGACAAGCGTAGCAACCGTTTGAGTACCACCACTGTCGGCGCGACGATCGAGACCTATAGCGCCGGCGGCGATGGCTACGACGCCCACGGCAGCATGCTGCGCATGCCGCAACTCCAAATCATGGCGTGGGACTTCAGAGACCAGCTGCAGATGACGCAGCGCCAGGCAGTGAATGCCGGCGATGACGACGGTGAGGAGCGACAAGGCGAGCGCACGTGCTACGTGTACGACGCGGCGGGTCAACGCGTACGGAAGGTCACCGAGCTCCCGACAGGACAGATCAAGGACGAGCGCATTTATCTGGGTGGCTTCGAGATCTATCGCAGGGCTGGAGCGAATCCGCTGGTGCGCGAAATGCTGCACATCATGGACGACAGGCAGCGCATCGCGTTGGTCGAGAGCCGCACCCAAGGCGATGATGGCTCACCAGCGCAACTGATCCGATACCAATTCGGCAATCATCTCGGCTCGGCCAGCCTGGAGCTGGACGACGAAGCCGAGACCATTTCGTACGAAGAGTACACCCCTCACGGCAGCACATCGTACCAATTGGTTCGCAGCGATACCAGTAGTTCCAACAAGCGCTACCGCTACACAGGCAAGGAGCGGGATAACGAGAGTGGCTTGTACTACTACGGAGCCAGGTATTACGCAGCGTGGCTAGGGAAGTGGACAGGTTGTGATCCCGCTGAGCATGTGGACGGGGTGAATGTCTATTCGTACGCTCGAAACAATCCCTGCCGTTTCAGCGATCCGATCGGCTTCGCCTCTCAAGACGAGACGGATAAACGCCGCACCGGTGTGTATGGCGCGAGCAATGTTGCCGGCGCTCTGTGGAGGACGTCGCTCGTCAACTCCAGAGACGATCTCTTCCAGTTCACACGTAATCAGGCCGGCTTTTGGCAGGGTCAACAGACGCCACCCACCTTCAATTGGCGGAGTGCCAGCCCATTTGGAAGCGCAGCCCATGGGCGCATAGACGATGTCATCAGCGCCATGGAGGGGGTCGGTTATATTGGCGCCGATCGCCTCATGTCCGAAGTGAGCATCCACCAGGGACGGGTACTCGACGTGGGCGTGGCCCCAAGCCAGTGGCTCCGGCAGCACGGCACGGTGCCGCCACGAGGAAGTGACTTCATCGATCTCGTTTTTGTTGAGCAAGGTTACAACAAGGCCGACGTCGCGACCGGATCGACTCCCGAGTTCATCGGCGAGATCGCCGATGCCAAGTTCGGGGGACGCGAGGCGAATCCAAAATACCTGAAGTACGGCAAGCCCGTGAAGACAGTCAATGACACGGTCAGCCACATCCCTGGCTCACCCGGTTCGGGGCTCGGTGGAAAGCTTGCTGCGGGGTTCAAAGTAGCGGGGAACGTGGCGAGCGTGGGCGGAGCACTGACAGGCGGGCTGCAGGTCGGAGGCGGAGTCAACGACATTGCCGCGGGAAACACCGGGCTCGGTGCCGTAGACATCGCTGAAGGCAGTGCAAACCTGGGCCTGACCATCGGCGTCCCGACCGCGATAGAGTCAGGCGCTGTGGTGGCTGGAGGGGGTGCCGCAGCTGTCGGTGCAACGACGTTGATTGCAACCGCAAGTGTGGCGTTGGCGGCCGAAACAACGCGGGCCGCGATCAAGGGTGAAGAGGTGCCCCTCGACGTCGCCGACAGATTCTACGGCACTGGATTCGGCGACATGTACGCATGGAGTCAGCGGTCGTGGGTGGGATTCGCCGTCACATATTCAAGTCCGACAGGCTGGCTAATCGCCGGCGCGAATAAGCTCGCAGGAAACTGAGGCGGCCCGGCAGAATCTGCGGAACATCCGTTGAGTGACCTTGTTTGTTCGAGAGGACGGGCGGTGGCGGTGCATGACCTGGCAAGTAATGAAGATCCGGGACGACTAAGGCTTACACACACTCTGCCGGTGCTACAAGACTTGAAGTAACGGAGGAGCCATCATGAAACTGCAAGGCAGAAGCTTGTCGCTTCGGATGAAAGGCGAGGATGTCACCCTCCTCCACGGCGAGCTGCGAGCACTGGGCTATAGGTTTACGGCTGCTGAGACCTCAAAGCAGCTCTTTGGCGCAAGCACCCGCCAGGCCGTAATGGATTTCCAGAAAAAACACAGGCTTGAAGCCACTGGCGTGGTCGATGAGCGGACGGCCAAGCGGATCAACGCCGAAGTGGGTGAGCTGCCCCAGCCGGAACCTGAGGAACCCAGGCCAGACCTAAGAGGTTTCGTAGTTCGCGGGCAAGTTCGCAGGATCGATGGCAGTCTTCTTGTCGACGGCACCGTTCGTGCCTTCGACAAGGATTTGCGCAGCGAAGAGACGCTCGGCGCGGCGCTAACCGGTCGCGATGGTTGCTACAAGATCAAGTACACCACCAGGCAATTTCGCCGGGCGGAAAAGCAAAGCGCGGATTTGATTGTCCGCGTGTTCAGCCGGGAAGGACTGCCGCTTGCCGCCTCCCCGATCATTTTCAATGCACGGCCTGAGGAAATAGTGGATCTCGTCATCGGCGGCGAGGAATACCGGGGGCCTTCGGAGTACGAACAGCATTTGGCCGAGCTGACCCCGGTTCTCCAGGGCGTCGAATTGGCGGACCTGACCGAGGAAGATGTCGCGTTTCTCGCGGGCGAGACCGGGATTGATCCGGAGCACATTGCATTTCTTGTCGTGGGCGCCAGGCTTGGACGGAAAACCGACCTGCGAGCTGACGCGTTTTACGGCCTGTTCCGCCAGAGTCTCCCTACCGACCTTCCGACGTTGCTCGCTCAGAGTCCGGAGGTGCAGCGCCGCGCGCTCGAGACTGCCCTCGACGAGAATGTCATACCCGTAAGACTTCGGAATGATCTGGATTCGATCCTCGAGCGCTTGCGGCAGTTGATCGTCGAGCACGCCTTCCAGCCGCCGGACGACCCGGGCAGAACATCGCTTGGCGACCTGTTGAACACGGTCCTCCCGCTCAGGGAAAGGCAGAAGACTTTCCTGAGCCGGTACGTGCGACACGAGGGCCCTGTCGTGGACTTCTGGAAGGGTTTGCGCGAGAACCCGGAGTTCCGGGGAGATGTCGAGAATCTCCAGCTCACGCTGCAGTTGGGAGCGCTCACGCAAAATCACCTCCCGCTGGTGCGTGAGCTTCGCGGGCGGCCTGAGAAGACACTGAAATCCCTGGCCAAGATGGATGCCGCTGATTGGCGGGAATTGATCCGCAAGCAAGTGGATAGAACACCAATCGGATTCCCGCCGGACGTGCCGGGCGAGGACGATGAGGAAAAGACAAGCAACTACGCCGAAATCATGACGCGGATGCTCGAGGACGCGTTCCCCACTGCGGCAATTGCGAGCCGTATTGCGAAGGACAACGTTCCCGCCAAATCAGACTTGCTCACCTTCTTCGTCAGCAACCCGACTTTCGACTTCCGCACCACTCTCACTGACAGCTACCTCGCTCAGAATCCTAGCGCGTTGGATGGGGTGGACGACAAAGCCGGCTTGACGAATCAACTCAAAAGCATGCAGCGCGTCTTCAAGTTGACCCCGCGCTACTCGCAGATGCGCGTCTTGCTGGCCAACAATCTCAACTCAGCGCACGCCATCACTCGCATGGCGCAGAGCGTTTTCGTGCAAAAGTACGGCGAGCCATTGGGCGGCGCGGCGCCGGCGAAAGCAATTTACGAGAATGCGCTGCAAACGTCGGCCATGGCGTTGAGCTTGCTCGCCCGCTACAGTCCCGCGTTCAACGGGATCAGCACACGCGTAGCGCCCAACACTCCGACACAGGTGGAGGGCCTTCCCGACTGGGAAACGCTGTTTGGCTCGTTCGATTTATGCGACTGCGAACACTGCCGTTCGGTCTACAGCCCCGCGGCTTATCTGGTCGATATCCTCGCCTTTCTAAATGACCGCCCATCAAGAGTGACGGACCCGGCCACGAACCGCGTATTGTCGGCAAGGGAAATTCTGTTCAAACGCCGTCCCGACATCGGGGAGATTGAGCTCACCTGTGAAAACACCAACACTGTCATGCCCTATGTGGATCTGGTGGCGGAGGTGCTGGAAGACACGGTTGCACCTCCGCCCGATTTCAGTCCATTCGAGTTGGACAGTAATCGAATTTCCGATCTCGACCAGGGCAGCGTCTCTGCCGACCTGAAAGCCGCCTTTGCGGGCAATCTTTCGGATCACGCCAGTATCCGGGTGAAGCACTCGGGTGAGTGGTGGGTGGTGGATGACCTGAGCTTTAGCTATAGCGTTCGCAAGCAGGCGAACGGCAAACCCAATGTCGAAAGCCGCAGCCGCCAGACCAGCGGAACCCAGCAGGAGCGCGCCGCCAACCCGCAGTATGTCAACCCTCAGGCCTATGCCAGGCTCAAAGAGGCTGTATTCCGCTGGGGCCTGCCGTTTGACCAAAGCCTGGAAGAAGCTCGCGCCTACCTGGCGCATCTGGGTGTGCCGCGCCACCAGATAGTGGAAGCCTTCCTCGCGGGTGAGCGAAGCACCCTGCTCGGGAGCCCCGCGCTTGCGGCTGAATACCTTGGTCTGAGTGGCAAGGAGGTCGGGCTTGTCTCCGGGGCCGACCCTGCCGAGCTTTGGGTGCAATGGGGTTTTGAAGCTGAGATCCAGGCCGATGGCCAAACGTGGCTGGACAAAATTGCGATCGTCGACGAATTCCTGCGGCGCTCTGGGCTTGAATATCGTGAGTTGGTGGATTTGCTCCAGATGCAATACGTCAATCCAGGAAACAGCCTGACAATAGTTTCAACAGACCCTGATCATCCCGACACCTGCGACACCAGCAAGCTGGAGCTGCGTGATCTGAATCCGGACTTCGCAAGCCGCATGGTCCGGTTCGTCAGACTGTGGCGAAAACTGAGCTGGACCATGTTTGACCTGGATCGGGCCATCTCCTCCTTGGGTGGTGATCTGACCGCTGGGTTCTTGGTGCAGCTGTCGCACCTGTCGAGATTGCACACGCGATTCAATCTGCCAGTGGGTCGGTTGTCGGCATTCTGGGCTCCGCTCGACACCGTGCGTTACACAAATCATGGCGACGCCGGCAAACCAGTCGGGCCATCGCTTTATGAGCAGCTGTTCCGAAGCCGCGCGAGCATCAATCCGCTCGACCCCGGGTTTCCCGAAGACCCGGATGCGTTGACGGGAACACTTACTGACCATGCTGACGCCATTGCTGCCGCTCTCGAGATTGGCGCGGCTGATCTCCATGCGATTGTCCAGTGCGCCAGGGTCTTTCCTCACGGCATCGAAATCGCCCTGGACCTGGACAACCTCTCACGCCTCTACCGCCACGTCACCTTGGCCAAGGCGCTCAAACTGCGGGTGCAGGATTACCTCAGGGCGCTCGATCTCATCGATGGCGCTCCCTTCAGCGACCCCACACGGACCGTGCTGTTCGCAGAGCGTGTGGCCCAGGTCAGGGAGTCGGGCTTTAGCTTTGCCGAACTGGATTATCTACTCAGGCATGAGAGTGGGGCCTCGAGCGGCATCGCCCTCGAGGAGCGGGTGATCGTTGACCGTTTGCGGGATTTACGGCAGGAGCTGCAGAAAGGCACCGCAAAAGAAGCGATTGCGCGCAAGCTGGCCGAGACCCTTGGTTTCGAGATGCGCACCCTGAGTCTGCTGGAGCCCCAGTGGGCTTCTTTGATGGATCCGGCCTTGGCAGCTGCCGACGAAGATCTCATCGCCGACACGTTTCCCCAGCAGGTTGCTGATCTTGTCCGTCTTCACAAGATCTCCGTGATTGCGGCGCGCTTCAACATGACAGCCGAGATGCTCGAGTGGCTGCTCCGTCATGGTGATGCACAGGGCGTGCTGGACCTGACGACGGTACCCACCGCTCCCGCGACCCCTGATTTCGCGAAGTGGATGCGGCTCGTCAACGTGCTTGCCCTACGCCCGGCCTTTTTTAGAGGCGAACAGGGTTTGCTGGAGCTGCTCGCGTTGGCTCACCAAGCTCCCGCTCCTGCGCACGACGAGCTGCTCGACAAGCTTGTCGAGCAAACGACGTGGAACAGCACCGACCTCGGGTTCCTGGTTGGCGCAGATGGCTTCGCCCTGACCTTGCCCGACGACCTCAAAAGCGAAAAGGCGCTGCTGCAATTACGCGATTGCTTTGCCGTGTTGAAGCGTCTCGGGATATCGGCAGAGCAAGCCAAGACGCTGTCAGCGGCGGATGTGACCCCGGAGATCGCTCGAGCGATCAGGCAGGCGGTTCGGGCCAAATACGAGGAGGCCCAGTGGTCGATCATTGCCAAGCCGCTGCGCGACATGCTGCGCGAGAAACAGCGGTCTGCGCTGGTGGACTACCTGATTGCTCGGAGCCTGGAGGTGGGCTGGCAGGACGCCGACGGACTGTATGCCCATTTCTTGATTGATGTGGAAATGGACCCCTGCACGATGACCTCGCGCATCAAGCAAGCGCTCAGCTCGGTGCAACTGTTTGTGCAGCGTTGCCTGATGAGCTTGGAGCCCGAGGTGGCTGCCAACGCCGACGTGGACGGTAAATGGCGCGAGTGGAAGTGGATGAAGAACTACCGCGTGTGGGAGGCCAACCGCAAGGTGTTTCTCTATCCCGAAAACTGGATCGAGCCCGAGCTGCGTGACGACAAGTCGCCGTTCTTCGAGGATTTGGAGAATGAGCTGTTACAGGCCGACGTGACGACGGACACCGCGGAGGCGGCGTTCCTGAATTATCTCGAAAAGCTCGACACGGTTGCTCACCTCGCCATCAGCGGCATGTACCATCAGGTGGAAAAAGACCAGCACGGCAATACGGTGATTGACCTCCTGCACGTCTTCGGTCGCACCCACAACACGCCGCACGTCTATTACTACCGCCAGCGAGTCGACTCCGCGTACTGGACGGCGTGGGAGAAGGTGGAGGTGGACATCGAGGGCGATCAGTTGATCCCGGTGATCTGGAATCGGCGGCCCTACCTGTTCTGGCCGGTGTTCACCGAAAAGCAGGAAGAGCGAGACATTGTCATGCCGAAAGCCGGCGAGGCTATCGAGAAGGGGCAGAAATACTGGGAGATCCAGCTCGCCTGGAGTGAATACAAGAACAAGAAATGGTCGGGTAAGAAAATCTCGAAGGCGGCTGCGGAGATCCCCCACACGTTTCTGTACTCGTACGGGGAAATGTCGGTAGGAGACGCGTCCACGAGCCATCCCTTCTTCTTTGAGGTGGGATTCGAAAAGGGCGATCTCGCCATTGTCGTGAGATCCTCGTTGGCCGATACCTCGTTTGTGGAATGGGGGAGGTTCCGGTTTTTCGGCTGCGACGGGAAAGTCGAGTTCATAACAGTTGGCGTCATCGATTATTACGACGCCGCCAGGTTGCGGCTACTGCCCGGGACTCACCCGGAAGATATGTCCTTTGTGGAGAACCGCGGGAGCGACAACCCGCTCGTTCTGATCCAGAATGCAGGCGTTGGCGCACTGTCCATTGCCACTCTGCGCAAAACACCGGGGACGTTTCGCGTCAAGGTGCAGCAATTCCCGTACGTCGAAGGGTACCCGCAACCAGGCACGGCGGCGCCTTTCTTCTACGCGGACGATGCCAGAACGTTCTTCGTCACTCCGGGAGATATTGCGCCGGTCGAGTGGTCCATCGCTGATCGCGTGCAGCCGGGTATGCTGGACGTCGTCCGTCACCATTACTTCGGTTCGGTGAGCTCGAGACGCGATTTGCCGAGACCGGGCCGCTCCACGCTTTCCGAGCCGTCTCGGCCGGTGGAGGCGGGTGTGAGCGCCGTGACCGCCAGCCGGGCTGGTGGAGCGACCGCCACGACGACTCCGCGTACGACGGCTCTCGCGGCTACTGTCGCCGTGACCCGGTCCGGCCCGCTGTCCATGCGCGCTGGGAATGGCCGTGAAATGAATGCTGGTCTGCCGGGTAACGTCGTGGAGATGTTAGCCAATCGCGCAGCCAAGGAGCCCCACTTTCCGCACGATCCGATAGGGCAGGGCTGGGTGCGACGGTATCGTTTCGAGGCCTTTTACCATCCTCATGCGTGCCTCTTCGTCCGCGAGCTAAACCGCGACGGCATTGATGGGCTGTTGCAACGCCCTCTCCAACTCGAGCCGCATACCTTCCTCGACCCGCCCCAAGCCTTCGACTTCGCCGCAGCGTACGATCCGGATCCGCGTGTCGTATTGCAACCCCATCTGCAGGAAGACGTGGACTTCTCGCATGGCGGCGCGTATGCGCACTACAACTGGGAGTTGTTCTTCCACGCACCTCTGATCATCGCCGACCGCTTGAGCAAAAATCAGCAGTTCGAAGAAGCGCAGAAGTGGTTTCACTATATTTTTGATCCGACCGACACTTCTGCTTTTGACGTGCCGCAAAAATACTGGCGCACCCGGCCTTTCTATGAGACGGCGAACCCCGACTACGTGAAGCAGCAGATCAAAAATCTGTTGGAGCGACTGGAATTGGATGAGCCGGACCCGGAATTCAACAGGCAGGTCAGCGAGTGGCGGCACCATCCATTCAATCCGCATCTGATCGCGCGTCTGCGCGCCACCACATATCAGAAAACGGTGGTCATGAAGTACATTGACAACTTGATCGCGTGGGGCGACCAGTTGTTTCGCCGCGACACGATCGAGACCCTCAATGAGGCGACTCAGCTTTACATTCTGGCGGCGGAGATTTTGGGCCGGCGGCCCGACAGTATCCCGCCACGTGCCACGCCGCAGGTGCAGACTTATAACTCGCTCGAACCATTCTTGCAACCCGGTGACTTCTCCGATCCGTTGGTCGCCATCGAAAACCTCATGCTCCCGTCAACGTCGGGCGTGGTTGCTCCCGAAGGCAACCAGCCGACGATGACATTGCCCACCATGCTGTACTTCGGCGTCCCCAAGAACGAGAAGCTGCTCCGCTACTGGGACACGGTGGCGGACCGACTGTTCAAGATTCGCCACTGCATGAACATCGAGGGCGTGGTGCGCCAGCTCCCGTTGTTCGAGCCGCCCATCGATCCTGCACTGCTGATACGCGCGGCCGCGTTAGGCGTCGACCTCACCAGTGCGCTCAATGACATCAGTGCGGCGCTGCCGCACTATCGCTTCAACGTGATGGCGCACAAGGCGGGCGAATTGTGCGCCGACCTCAAAGCGCTGGGCGGGGCGCTTCTGTCGGCGCTCGAAAAGCGCGATGCGGAGGCGCTGGCGTTGCTGCGCTCGACCCAAGAGATCCAGGTGCTGCACGCGGTACGGAACGTCAAGGAGAAGCACATTCAGGACGCCAAGCAGGCGCTGGAGGGGCTGAAGAAGACGCGCGAGATGGTCAACATCCGCCACACCTACTACGCCAGCATTCAGTTCATGAACCCGGCCGAAATCGCGCACGTGGCCTTCGTCGGGGAGAGCCTGAGGTTTCAGGCGGCCCAAGCGGGCATCGATTTGGTCGCGGCCGTGCTCCATCTGCTTCCCAACGTGAAGTTAGGCGCCCCGACATCAATCGGTACGACCCATGGAGGCCAGAATGTGGGCAGCGCCAACGCTGCCTTCAGCGACCGTATGGGTGCGATGGCGTCGATCAGCAATACCGCCGGCTCGATGTCCGCAACCCTTGGCGGGTATCAGCGGCGACGTGACGAGTGGAAGCTGCAGGAGCGGCTGGCGGCCAAGGAGCTGCAACAGATCGAGAAACAGATCAGCGGGGCGGAGATTCGCCTGGCGATCGCCGAGCGGGAATTGCTGAACCACGACTTGCACATCGAGAACGCCAAGGCGGTCGACGCCCATATGCATGACAAGTTCACCAACCGCGAGCTCTACGACTGGATGGTGTCGCAGATATCGAGTGTGTACTTCCAGAGCTACCAGCTGACGTACGACGTCGCGAAGCATGCTGAACGCGCCTATCGGTACGAGCTGGGCCTGGCAGAGTCGAACTTCATTCAGTTCGGGTACTGGGACAGCCTGAAGAAGGGCCTGCTCGCCGGCGAGCGGCTAACTAATGATATCCGCCGAATGGAAGCGGCCTACCTCGAGCAGAACAGTCGCGACCTTGAGATCACCAAGCACATCTCGCTTGCTCAATTCTTCCCCTTGAGTCTCCTAGCACTGAAGGAAGCGGGTGCTTGCACCATCGTGATACCGGAATGGCTGTTCGACATGGACTACCCCGGCCACTACTTCCGACGGCTGAAGTCTGTTTCTGTCAGCATTCCATGTGTCGTGGGGCCATACACGAGCATCAACTGCACCTTGACCCTGACCAACCATGGCATCCGGGTTCGTAAGGACGTTGCTGCCGGATACGGAAACCCCTTGGCTGCTGGCGATGATCGGTTTTTCAAGAGTGCGATTCCGCAAGCGGCCATCGCGACAAGCCATGGTCAGAACGATTCTGGCATGTTTGAATTGAATTTCAACGACGAACGCTTCCTCCCATTCGAAGGCGCGGGTGCCGTCAGTGAATGGAGGCTCGAACTTCCTCGGGAGAACAATCAGTTCGTTCTGGCAACCGTGTCCGATGTTATCTTGCACGTCCGCTACACGGCCAGACCGAGCGGGGATGTCAATCTCACACAAAAAGCGAAAGACAATCTCGCTGCGGTATTCCCGCCACTCGGACTGACAATGTTTGTTCTGAACCAGGAATTCAGCAGTGAATGGCACCGTTTTTTGCACCCGAAAGCAGGAGAAGACCAAACGTTGTCATTCGAACTTGGGATTGAACACATTCCCTTTTACGCACGCGGAAGAACAAACATCAATTTGACCAAAGTCGACTTGATCGTCGAAGGGGCAAATGCGGTGGGCTATAGCGTCTCGCTAACTCCTCCCGGCGGTCCGGAATCGGCTAATGCAATGGATCCTAATTCAACGTATGGTGGGCGACAGAGCATGGACAAGGGCGATTTCGCACAGCAAGCCCAGCTACTCGGTGACTGGCAGCTGAAGATTCAGAGGGCAGGTGCCGCCGACTTCAAGTCGCTGACGCCTGAGGAGCTGCAGAACGCTTACTTGGTCCTGGGATTCAAGACATCATGAAGCTTGACGGTTTGCTGCGCCGGGTTACGTCGTTGATCGTGAAGGCCTGCGATCCAGAAAAGGTCGTACTTTTCGGTTCATACGCCAAACAACAGCAAGACGTCGACAGCGATTTGGACATTTTGGTGGTCGGCAACTTCCAAGGCCTCCCCTTCCTACTTGGTCAGGAGCTTCGGCAGTCATTCCACGGTTACCCAATACGTATCGACCTTTACGTCGCCAGGCCACAAGACGTGGAAGCAGAATCGACGAAACCATTCGGATTTCTGTGCTCAGTGTTGTCAAGCGGCGTACTTCTCTACAAGAGAAACGGAGCACCTCGACAGGCTCTTGACGGGCGTTTAGGGGCGCGGTAGCATTCGCGAATTCGGAGAAACTTAAGGTCGTCGTATTGCGTGCTGAATAGTCTCAGGAGAGAAAAGCGTCGTCGTAAAAAGGTTTCCGATGTAGAGCAAAGCCCCTCGGCCACCTAGTGCCCGAGGGTCTTTCATTTTCGTGAGCCGATGTTTTCCTACAGTTGCGACTCTCAGGTTGCTACAGTATTGGGCTCGCATACCGTCTCTATCTATGTCCCAGCAACAGGCATGACCCACTGGCGAGCCGCGTCTCCGGCCAACAACGTGCACGGCAATTCACTGTCATTTTATCGCGTTGCTGGCATCGAATAAGGCGAAATGGACGTGGACGGGGCGCTTCGGTCGCCCCCGCCGCGGTCAACATTCGCGAGTTGCTAACCTGCGGCGGTATTCACGACCGAAGCGGGAATCGGCTTATCGAAAACTACGCGGGAGGCGCACTTCGAAGTAAGATTCGGAAACTTGCATGAGGTCACTTTGGCCAAGATTTCGTGCCGCTGGCACGCTCGAAAGAGTACCAAAACCCATCAATGCGTGAGACACCTCAGGAATCGACCCGTTCTGAGACGGACTGGAGATCGGCTTGAAATGGGGCCCACCTAGGCGTTGAATTGGGGCCCACCTGGTTAGTTGGGGAGCGGCCCGCGAGACCTTTGGGGGTCTCGCGCGGCCGCCTCCGTTAGCTCACTCGTTGAGCACCGTTAGATTCTCCATTTTGTTGCGCGCGATTTGCGAACGTTTTGCCAGCGGATCGCCCGGGAGCTACTTGCCCTTGGTGGTCCGCTTCTGTTTCATCGACTCGCGGAAGCGGTAGCTTTCGCCGTTCATCTCAAAGATTTCGCAGTGGTGCGTCAGCCGGTCTAAGAGAGCGGCCGTCATCCGCTCCCCTTGAAACACCTGCTGCCACTCGCTGAACGGCAAGTTGCTAGTGATCAACAGACTGGACCGCTCGTAGCGATCGGCGAATAACTGAAACAACAGTTCCGCTCCGCTGCGATTGAACGAGAGGTAACCGAGCTCGTCGCAGATCAAGAGTTCGAGCTTATCGAGCTGCTTTAAGAACCGCTCGAGCTGGTACTGCTTCTGCGTCTCTTCCAAGCGATTGACCAGCGTGGCAGCCGTGAAGAATCGCACCCGCTTGCCCAGTCGGCAGGCGGCCAACCCCAAGGCGATGGCCAGATGCGTTTTTCCAGTTCCCGAACTACCTAACAGGCAGCAGTTCTGGCGCTGATCAATCCAG
>JBBDWY010000039.1:0-149089 GCA_040902605.1 Pirellulales bacterium
CGACCATAGCTTACCATCCAGTGAAATTTTCCACCCACAATCGAGACGCTCACACCCAATCTGGCCAATCTTCGGATTTTTCTTGTTATTTTGTTGCACCGTGCTAAAATCACGGCCGCAATCTTTTCGGTTCCTTTGGGGGTCGCTGCTGCGCCACCGCCTTGCCAACCCGACGAGACGAACGTGGTGTCACTTGTCTCATACTCAGCCACCGGCTGTGGAGCGAGTTATGTATCCATTACGTGTATTGAGCCGACCCTTCATGAGAACACCGGCGCTTGTCACTAACTCACGCGGAAACCGCTCGTTGCGTTTGAGACGCTCATTCTGTGGAATCATCTCGGCAATAGCGCTAACCGCCGGATCGCAGTCGTCGGCGACCGATTTTACCTGGAACGAGCCACTGGGCGGCGCGTTTGGCAATCCAGCGAATTGGACGCCGGCGGGCGGACCGGGCGGCGCCGCAGACAACGTGATCTTCAAGCTCGGTATCGCGCCCGCGAGCCGCTATGTTGTAAGCGGCGTGTTTGGTGCAAATGCTTCCCTGCTGGTGCAAGCTGATTCCTTATCGATGGATATTCTCAATACGGCGAGTGTTTTGGACTATAGAGTCGGCGACCTGATTGTGGGCACCAACAGCGGCCTTACTGGTGACCTATTCATGACTGGCAGCGGCACCTTGAATGCAGCGAATAGCCGCATAGGAGATGTCGGAGGAAGCACTGGAGTCGTCACTTTAGACAGCTTGCAATGGATTATCAACAGCGACCTGACCGTGGGGAGTTCCGGCACCGGAACCCTCACTTTTCAAGATGGCAGTACCGTGTCGAACGACATCGGAAGAATCGCACAATTCGGCGGCTCGACGGGAACGGTAACGGTCGGCTCTTCTTCAACTTGGACCAACGCCGGAATTCTTGAGGTAGGTGGCTTCGGGACAGGCTCGCTCACAATCCAAGACAGCGGCGATGTCATTAATACATCGGGAAGAATCGGCGCCAATGGAGGGGGAACAGGCACAGTTACGGTGGACGGGAATGGCTCTCTATGGAAGAACTCCGCCGATCTGCTGGTTGGACTCGGAGGCAGCGGCTCCCTCACGATTCAAAATGGCGGCGCTGTGACAAACACGTCCGGCCACATCGGCGTCCTCTCCGCGTCGACGGGGACGGTGACAGTTGACGGCGTGGGATCAAGTTGGACCAACTCAGCGCAGCTCATCGTTGCAGAGTCGAAGAGCGGCACTCTTTCGATACAAAACGGCGGTACTGTTTCGAACTCAACCGGGACGATCGGACAAAACGCGCCGGCGATCGGCACGGCGACGGTAAGCGGCCCAGGTTCCATGTGGACGAACGCCTCTGATCTAACGATTGGCGATTTTGGCCGCGGGACGCTTAACATTCATAGCGGCGGCGCCGTTATGAACACCGCCGGCAGGGTCGGCCGCGAGTTAGGATCAATCGGTACGGTGAACGTCGACGCCGGCACATGGACTAATAGCTCGGGTCTAATTATTGGCGAGGCCGGAACGGGATCACTGACCGTTCAGAATGGCGGTAATGTGTCAGACACGACGGGCACTGTAGGCGGTAATGCGGGTTCGACGGGGACGGTCGCCGTCGAAGGCACGGGTTCCACGTGGACCAACACGTCGGAGCTTCACGTCGGCGACATGGGCTCCGGCGCGCTAAACATCAAAGCCGGCGGCGCTGTATCAAACACGAGCGGGGTCATTGGCCTTAATGCAAACTCGACCGGCATGGTGACCGTCGACGGCGCTGGATCGACGTGGACCAATTCGGCTGGTGTCGTCGTTGGTGGTTTTGGTACGGGCCAGCTCACAATCCAGAACGGCGGGGCGGTGTCGAACAACGGCACCTTTATTGGCATCGCCGCCGGGTCGAAGGGCACGGCCACGGTCGTCGGTGCTGGCTCGGCGTGGAGCACTAGTGGGAACTTCGCTGTCGCGCGACTCGGCGAAGGTACGCTGATGATCAAAGATGGAGGGATGGTATCGAGCAATGAAAGTTCCATTGCCCGAGATATCGGCTCGCTAGGGACGGTTACGGTCGAGGGGACCGGCTCGGCATGGACTATTAATGGGAACTTCTTTGTCGGCGGACGCGGCTCGGGCACGCTTACGATCAAAGATGGCGGGAGCGTGTGGAATATGAATGCACAAATAGGTGGCGGCGAAGACGTGACTGGCACGGTGGTGGTGGAAGGAAATGGCTCGACGTGGATTAATACGGGCGAGTTATCCGTTGGGGGGCTCAATTCTATTAATAGCGGCCCTGGCACGTTGACGATTGCGGCTGGAGCGCAAGTCGATGTGGGCGGCACAATGAATATCTGGCCCGCTGGAAGCGTGCACCTCAACGGCGGTACACTTTCGATTGGCGAACTGCTTGACAATGGCGGCGAGTTCGATTGGACGAGCGGGACACTCCGCGTTTCGGGTATTGGCGGGCTCACGATCGGCGCGGGCGGGCCGCTTAGCTCACTTCTGTTGCTGGATGAAAATCAAACGCTCCAAGTTGTCTCGGCCTTAATGATCGATGGCGGCGCAACGCTGTTTTCAACAAACGGACTGAGTGTGGGTACGGCCGTTGTGACGTCCGGCGGCGAGCTCTTCGCCAATGGTGGCCTCATAGCTGGCTCGGCCTTGGTTCAAGCAGGCGGTGAGATATTTGTCCGCGGCACGAAGGATTTCGGTGCCGGCCTCGAGAATCACGGTGACGTCGTGCTTCGCGACGCGACAGACGTGGACGGGCCGGTCGAAAATGCCGCGGGCGGCGCCATTACCGCTTTGGATGATGTGACGTTCAACGATCCCGTGAGCGGCGTCGGTGGTTTCTTCGGGCCGGGCACGATCACGTTCGCAGGCGGGATGTCGCCCGGCGCTAGCCCGGCCGCCGTAACTGTTGAACACAACGTTGTCCTCGGGACCGCGAACACGCTCGAAATCGAGATCGGCGGCACTGAACTCGGCACCGATTACGATTCGCTACAGATCGGCGGCGAAGCGATGTTAGCCGGTGCGCTCGACGTATCACTGATCGACAGTTTTACGCCAACGGCCGGCGATCAATTTGAAGTGCTGCACGCCGCGGAAGGCATCTTTGGCACGTTCGACCCGGTTACTCTCCCGATCCTTCCGTCCGCTTTGGACTGGGACGTCGTGTACTCCAATTTTAGCGTGCTGCTCGCCGTAACTCCGACTTTGGACGGCGACTTCAATCTGGACGGGGCCGTCGATGCCGGCGATTACGTCGTGTGGCGCAAGGGTCTGGGCACAACGTTTACACCAGCCGACTATGATGTCTGGCGCGCACATTTCGGCGAAACGCTCGGCAGCGGAAGCGGCCCGCCGAATGAGTCATCGGCCGTGCCGGAGCCTTCTGCTCTGGGGCTGACTGTGCTGGCACTGTTCGGCCTAGTGATGCGGAATCCTAATGCACGATGACCGCCACCACCGGTGGCGGCTTTATGAGACGATGTTCTGCTACGCGCTCTTGGTTTGCGGCTGCTCGCCGAACAGCGGCTGCTTGCCGAGCACGATGTCTTCGCTGATCACGTAGCGGCTGCCGCGCGGCTGCTCGGGCAGGTCGAACATGATGTCGAGCATCACGCGCTCGATGATCGACCTCAAGCCGCGGGCGCCGGTCTCGCGCTCCTGGGCCTTCTTGGCGATGGCCCGCAGCGCATCGTCGGTGAATCGCAGGTCGGCCTCTTCCATCGAGAATAGCCGTTCGTATTGCTTCGTGAGGGCGTTCTTCGGCTCGGTCAGCACGCGAATGAGCGCTTCCTCGTCGAGCGGCGTCAGGGCGCTGACGACCGGCAGCCGGCCCACAAGCTCAGGAATCATGCCAAACTCGATCAGGTCGTCGGCCGTGATGTGCGGCAGCGTCTCGGTGAGGCCCGGGTCGGTGTGCGACTTTGCGTCTTGCGTGAAGCCGATCGATCGCCGTCCCAGCCGTTTGCGGATAATGTCGTCGATTCCATTGAACGTGCCGCCGCAAATGAACAGGATGTTCGTGGTGTCGATCTGGATGTATTGCTGCTCGGGATGCTTGCGGCCGCCCTGTGGCGGAACGTTCGCCGTCGTGCCCTCAAGCATTTTCAATAGTGCCTGCTGCACGCCCTCGCCCGAGACATCGCGAGTGATCGAGACGTTCTGGCTCGTCTTGCCGATCTTGTCGATCTCGTCGATGTAGAGGATGCCGCGCTGCGCCGACTCGATGTCAAAATCAGCCGCGTGAAGCAACTTCAACAGCAGGTTCTCCACGTCCTCGCCGACGTAGCCTGCTTCGGTCAACGTCGTGGCGTCGCCGATGGCGAACGGCACGTTGAGGCTGCGGGCCAACGTGCGCGCCAACAGCGTCTTGCCACAGCCGGTCGGCCCGACCAGCAGGATGTTCGACTTATCGATTTCGACATCCGAATCGTCCTCGGCAGCGACCAGCCGTTTGTAGTGGCTGTGCACCGCAACCGCGAGCACGCGCTTGGCCGACTCCTGACCGATGACGTACTCGTTGAGCTGCGCCATGATCTCACGCGGCGAGGGGATGCGCGTGAAGAGCTGCTTGCTCGAGCCGCGGCGTTTGCGCTCCTGGTCGAGGATCGACTGGCAGAGCTCGATGCACTCGCCGCAGATGTACACGTCGCCCGGCCCTTCGACCAGCGGGCCGACGTCGCGATAGCTCTTGCGACAGAACGAGCAGAACGCGTTCTTCTTGGTAGTGCCGCCGCGGCGTGTGCCGCTGATGTCCCGGCCAGTTGGCATCGAAAACTCCTTCCCGGTCGGCGACAACTCTCGGCCACGTTGGCCGGAATGCTTGCCGCCTTGCTAAATCCTAAGGTGTCACTCGCTCGTCTGCGAACCTCCAGCGAGCCGGGTCATCCACGACCCCGATCGAGCCCGCTGTCCGAATCGTTCGCATCGCGCGTCCGGAGGAGCTTCCTTGTCCCCAGTTGCATGTCGGCCACGGCAGCGCTCCGCCGCGGCTTGTAACCGCAGTAGTCAATACGTCAGCTTGGCATTCCTCGTTCGCCAACAGCTTTCCGGCTGTCTGTCTCGCCCGCTGGCCTGTGCCTCACGCTGCCGCATCAAAGTCGCGCCAGCCGGCAACCCCGTGCCAGGCTTTATCGTGGTGCTAACTTGTCTGGTTGTTGCCTTTTAGCTCGATGTCGATCTGCGATGCTAGCTTCGTCTTAATTGTTCGGTATTCGTCGTCGCTCAGCCCACCTCGGAGATGCAGTTCTCGAAACTTTGTGAGCAATTCGCTGGCCCTCGGTCGGTCGTCGGCGGCACCACCGCGCCACCTTCTCAAGGCCAGGATGGCTAGCGCCAATAATGCGAAAATTGCCGCAAACCACAAGGCCGCCTGGAACAACGGATGACCAAACAGTTCTGCCATGCCACCGGCGAGCCTGCCACCGCAGAGTTATGCTAGCTGGCCACCTTCGCCCAACCAGTACATTATGCGCCGACGGCAAGATTTGGTCCAGAATGCCGAGATTCAGGCGATTTCGCGCTTAGCAGGTCGTCCGGCCGCTTCCCGCCAATTTGACGCAAGCTAAGTGAGAACAATCGGGTGGACCCCACGCTCCTCGCTAAGTACGTGAAGACCATGTTGCAGTGATCCCGATAACGATTAAGGGCCTGTGCGCCGTTCCGGCATGCATCGATTGCGTCTCAACACTTTTGTGCACCGTACGCTTCATGCAATTCACCAAGCAAACTAGACGACTGCGACGAGCCGGCGCGCAAGGCGCCGCATGCGTCCTGCTGTTCGCATGTTGCGCGCTAGTTATCGACAACCAAACGTCGATCGCGCACGGACCGATTCGCTTGCCCGCCGTTGGAGCGCCGCCCGCACTTCCCGAACCCATCTACTGGAAACAGGACCTGTTCCTTGTCCCCTATCAATGGAGTTCGGCGGCCGAGGCGGGGGCCGCGCAGGCCGTCTGGCTGTTCCTGTCGAAGGACCTGGGCGTCACTTGGCAAAAGATCAGCGAGGCCAGGCCGAACGTCACATCATTCAACTACCGCGCCGAAGGCGACGGCGAATACTGGTTCGCGGTTCGCACGCTCGACAAGCAGGGCCGCGCATGGCCGGCTGGAGCCTATCAGCCGGAACTACGCGTCATCGTCGATACCACGATGCCGCAGATTAGCGAACTGACCGCCACGGAAGCACCAAACGGCGCCGTCCAAATCGCGTGGCGCGCCATGGATGCGAATCTCGATCCCGCGAGCTTGAAGATGGAAGCACAACTGGATGCCGCGGGAATCTGGCAGCCGGTGCCCGCGGAAAATCTCCCCGTGGCGGCTCCTGATCCAACGGTGAGCATTGCGGCGACTGTCCACGTCGGCCAAGTGCTGTGGCAGCCGCCCGCTGGCAGCCGGCCGCTCGCAATCCGCGCCACGCTGTTGGATTTGGCAGGCAACCCGGCCACCTATCAAACGAAAATCACACCCGTACCGGGTGGCACGGCCAAGTTTCAATCGCAGCCGACGATCTCTAGTCCCACGAATCCAACGGCCAATCAGTCGGCACCCTCGGGGTGGATCTCGGGCTCGGCGGCAGTGGCGCCATCGTCGAACGTGCCGGCGTCGCAACCATGGCCAGCGGCCGCCACGCATCGCGCGCCGTTTCGGTTGTTCAGCAGCGGCCCATCGTTGCCCGACGACGGCATCACCGCGTACGGCAGCGCTCCCGGCATCAGTTCACCGCAGATCACGGGCGACATCGAACACGACGATCGCCGCATTGAAGCCCGCTATGCAGGCCCTGTTGTGCCAGGTTCTCCTGACACGCCACCCGCAACTACAGTGGGCGAATTGAGCGAGGCTGGAACTGTTGTGCGAAATGCTCCTGAGCCCCCAGTTGTGCGTGGGTCTCCTGACCCGGCACCGCAGTCGCCAGACTTCGCCCCCCTGGAGCCGTTCCGCCAGGCGTCGATCGCACGGTTGCCCACGACGCCCTCTGCCGATGCAACGACCGCCGGCGCGCCGCCGACGCATTCCTATGCGCCGCCATCGCCGCCAATGCAGGCGAAGCAAGTCGGCTCGCGCACCTTTGCACTGGAATACGACTTGGACGACTTGGGACGCTCGGGCGTCACGAAAGTCGAGCTGTGGGGCACGCGCGACGGCGGCCAAATCTGGCAAAGTTATGCGCAAGACGACGACCTTCGCAGCCCCTTGGTTGTGACCGTCGACGAGGAGGGCGTTTATGGTTTTCGCATTGTCGTGCAAAGCGGCGGCACTGCCGCGGCGGCGCCAAGTGCAGGTGACGAGCCCGAGTTATGGGTGGCAGTCGACTTGCATCGGCCGGCCATCGAGCTGATTGGCCTCGAGCGCGGCGACGGTAACCTCGCCGATCATCTAATTCTGCGCTGGAGAGCGGCCGATGATAACCTCGAAACGCGGCCGATCGCGCTGTACTACAGCAGCCGCCCGGTCGGGCCGTGGTCGGCGATCGCGACCAACCTGGAGGACACCGGCGAGTACGCTTGGCGCGTCGAACGGCATGTGCCCGCGCGGTTTTTTCTGCGGCTCGAAGCCCGCGATGCCGCCGGCAATCTGGCCGCATTCCAGACCCGCGAATCGATCGAGTTCGATCCTCTCGAACCGGCCGGCCGACTCCGCGACGTCGAGCCGGTTGGTCCAACTGCGTCCGGCGAGGCTTCCCGATATTGAGGCAGCATTTTGCCTCAGGATTGCGGCACCCCGGCCTCGTAGATCGAATGTATCTCCTCGGTCGTTAAGGGCCGATCGAAGAGGATAAACTCGTCTACTCGGCCGTTCAGGCTGCGGATGCGATATTCTTTCAAGTCTTGCGGCACCCAGTTGCCAATTTCCGCCGGGCCGATTCGCAGCGTCGTCGGAATGCGCACATCCTCGCGGCTGACCTCGACGCCGTCCACCACGTGGCTCACGTAGCCTTCTTTACCGTTGTAAACGCACGCCAGGTGCACCCAACGGCCAAGGTCCTTCGGCCCGATGACCGACGGCGAGTAAAAATCGTGCGATTCATCTGGCTCGGCTTTCACGCCGAGCATGAGTTGTCCCCGGTCCGTCATTTGCCAATGCACTTCACCGGGCTGATGCCCATCGGTCAACATCAGCGAGCTTAGCCAACGCTCCAAGCCCTCGATCCGCAACCAGGCCGCGAACGTGAGCGACTCAAATTCGCCCGGAACATTGAGCCGCACGCGGTCGCTGGTGCGCTTGAATTCCAGCGCCTGTTTGCCGTTCCAGCGGCCAGTCGTCCATTGGCAGCCGACGATTGCGCCGTACAGCAGCTCGCTGTCGTTCGCCCCGTCGTTGCGCAATACTCGCTCCCACGGCGCATGGCCGTCAAAGCCGAAATACAGAATCACATTCTCCGCACTTCTGATTTTCTGGCTGAACTGCTTCCAGTCTTCGTAGCGCTCGTGAAGCGAAATCGTGGCCTGTTCCAACATCTCCTTACGCCCGACAAAGTTTGACTCCAGCGCGCCGAGCTCGATCAGCTCACCGGCCGGCGTCGCGCGGACACCTTGCCCGGCCGTCAGACGCTGGGCGAGTACCGACTGCTCCGGCAGCCCGTCCCACAGGTGCACTTCACCGTCCAGTACCTGAAACTTGCTTTCGCCCGTCTGACCGACTTGAACTGTGAATTCCGTGCCTAAATCGACCGCTGCATACGTCGGCGTTTCAACCGTAAATCCTTTCGCCTGGCTCGGCACGTGCGCCCGAATCTTGCCCAGCTTGCACACGATTCGATTCGACGAAACGAGCTCGAACTGAGCGGGCGCCTCGATGATCGCACTCGCGCCGCTAAAGAACTCAATCTGAACGAGACCCTGCTCGAGCTTGAATCCGCCCGGCCGCAGCGAGGCGCCATTGCTGACCGGCAATTGCGGATCCGACCAGCTTGCCTTGGATGCCTGGCCAATTACCGCCACGGCACGCACGTCACTTAGCGGCGCGTCCTGCTGCACCAGGCTCTTGGCTTGCTCGTTCGTCTCCGTTTGTGCGATCGGCACCCCAACGGGACTGCCAAACGGCGGCCCCGACGACAAAAAACTCCACACAAATAGGAGCGACGCAGCCAGAGCCGCGGTAGCGCCGGCCAATCGCCACTTACTTTCCCGCAGCGCGTGGAGCCGCGGCGGCCATAACGACGTCAAAACGCGACCGTCCTCCTCACCCGTGCCCCATCTGGCGGCCTTGTCCTGCGGCTCGAAGGAGGCTGGTGCTGCGCACGCCGCTTGGGCAGCGTGAGTCGATATCGCCACTGGCGGCAGCAACTGCAGGCGACCTTCGCCCAGATCCAAATGCAACAGCGCATGCAGCGCCATGAAGTTGCGGTACTCGTCCTGGGCCTCAGCACTGCCGCGCAAGATCTCACGCAGCTTCTGCTGGCCTTGATCGCTCAGCTTACCGTCGATCAGCTCCGACAACAGCGCTTGCAAATCAGGCGAGGTACTAAATTGAGGATCGTTCATGGTGTCCCTGTCAATTGGCGTTCAATACATTGGAACAGCGCCTGGCGAATTCGCATCAACGCCATCTTGATCGCACTTTCGGACTTGCGCCGCTGCCTGGCAATCTCGGAAATCGACCTGCCCGGCGCATACCGTTGCCGTAGCAGCTCCAACGAATCCTCAGAAATGCCGCCCAGGCAGTGGCGCAGCGCCACGCGGCGCTCGTCTTCATCTACAAGCGCCGGCCGCGAGGCCAATTGCTCGAGCAGAGCCGCGTCGAAAATGTGCTTGTCCCGCTTCCGGTCTCTCAAGTACGCGAGGGTTTGATAATAGGCGGTCTTTCGCGCCCACACGTGGAAATTCGTTCCGATTTCAAATTCGTCCGCTTTGCGCCACAGCACCATGTTCGTTTGCTGAAGCACATTGCTGGCATCGTTGACGTCGCCCAAGAGCGTGGCAATGTAGCCGAACAGCCGCGTCTGCTCGCCCGTCAATAGCCGGACGAATTCTTCCCGAGCCTCGTGCGCGTTTGCAACATCTTCGTTCGACATGGGATAAACCTATGAGATTTGTTCCCGGTTTGAGTCTTGGACACGCCCCAACTCGCAACGACTGAAACAACGGGCCGGCGCTCTGCCCTCACTCGCGGCAAGCGAGGCGCGCCGGCCCGCGTGGGTGGTCCTTTGCATTAGGCCGCCGATCGGCTGCGGATGCGACTTGCCATGGTGAGTCCGATCATCAAGCCGCCGAGCGCCAGCGACGACGGCTCTGGCACACTGCCGGCTGCCAGGGATGCTCCGCCACCCGAGCCGCTGCCGGCCGTGGCACCGAAATTGGCGCGCCACGCGTCGTATGCCTCTGGAGTGCCGATACTCTTGCGCCAGATGACGTAATCAGCCGCGTCGACGCTGCCGTCCTCGTTAAAATCGCCATCCAACGATGGCGCGAGCGGGTTGGTGAAGCTGACCCAGGCGAGGTAAAAGTTTGCGTCCTGCAATTGGAGCCAGTCGCCGAACTGATTCTCCGAATTCGGACTACCGGTCGCGGCCAGGCGGCGCGATTGCAAGATGAAGTCGCCGGTGCCGCTGTCGTACTCGTACGACATGAACGCGCGATCGGCGAGCGTCGGCGCGCCGGCCATGCTGCCCGCGACCGAGAGAATCAACATGCCGTCGTTCTCGGTCAACTTCGATCCGCCTGGCGAGTCATAAACACTCACCGCGTACTCTCCGGCAGCATTGCGCGTGATGTCGAAGAGATCGTCCCCGGCCGAGTTGATCAACGACGCATCGCTGCCTTGCACGTGGCCGCCGATCAGCCGGGCGGCCGAGTACGGCACGTACAGAAATTGGAAGCTGTTTTCAGGGCTCATCTCGACCGTTGTGCCGGCGGTGTTCGGATCGTCGTCTTCGCGAGCCGTCACGGTCCATCCGCCCGCATTGGGGAACGCCGCCGCAATGTTCGTGTTGTTGTCGTCGTGCGTCGGGGCAACAAACAGCATGCCGTCGCTAGCCGAATTCACCCCCGGAAGCGTCACGGTGGCGCTGCTGCTCGACCAGGTGACCGTTGAAGGATCCAAACCCGGCGCTGAAGCGGAGAACGTGGCTGCGCCGTCGTTGCCGCCATTGACCCAGGCGCCGGTCCAACCCTGCTCGTAGGGAAAATAGGCCACCGCAGCACTGGTCGTCGATTCGCCATTTAGGTTGTCAAAGCCGGCCATGCCGATCTGCAGGTCGGTCGAGCCATTGCCGCCGTTCCTAAACTCACCGTCGTTCATCCGATATCCCCAACCGGCGGCACCGGTCTGGTTGAAGTATGCAATGCCGTTGATCTTTCCGACGGGAGTGCCGTTGAATGTAAAATTGGGACCCCAATCCACGCCATTGTGCCGGACAGTCGCCAGCGCCGCCCCGGTTTGCTGATTGACGCGCCACGCGATGGTCGTCTTGGCAAAGGCCGGGTCGCCGGCCAGCGGTCTGTAGTTGTTAAAGAAAGTGGTCGGCGGGAAGTAGTCAGGGTCGTTAGGGTCGCCCGGCCCGATCAGCAGCGCGATGTCCCCTTCGTTATGTCGTGATTCGGTCCACTTAATCGGACCGGCCGCCGGGAACGATACTCGCAGATTATCGGAACCGCCGCCCGCCAATGTGGCCGGCGTGAATTGCTCGACGGTCATGTTGGCGGCCGTCACTGTGGTGGGAAACGTACCAGGCAAAAAGCCCATTGCCATGCCCTCAGGATCCGTCGGGGTCGGCGCCGCGACGACCACGCCGCCACACATGGCGAGCAAAACTACGGCACCCGTCAACAAGCAATAGCGACAAAACCCAATCATAAGATCTCTCCTTCAAGTCGATGTAAAATCAATGCGAAGCTGCGATGCGTTACAAGTTGCTCATTTCAATCGATTCGCCGTCGGCGCGGTCTCCCAATCGATTGAAGATCACGTGCTCGATGTCGTAGTTCAGGGTGTGAACGGAACCGTCTGCAAACACGGCGTTGACGCCGCCCGGATGCGCGGAGCCGAAACAGTAACCGTAATGACGGTAACGTTCGTCCTCGTTTGCCCCCAAATCTTCTTCGGGGAAGCCATCCTGGCGGAGAGGAAACATCGTGGAGCGCATCGTGTCCGGATCCCAGCCGTCGGACCAGCCACGGTCATCGTGCCAGTCGCCGGATTCATAACGTCCGTGCTCCAGCCGCTTCTCGGAAACGATCATCGTTTTCGACAACCCGTCCTGAATTCGCTTCATGGTGGTGGGCGGATCGAGCCCAGCAAAGCTGATTCCAGGGCGGCCTCCGCCGGGGACCAACCAATTTGTTCGCACGATCACTCCGCGAAATCTCATTCCCGATTTGAGGGTGTCGACGCAGCTGTGGTCAGTACAATCCGGCACCGGCATCCCCCAATACTCACCAGGATCCAAGTACTTTGTCCCGGGTTGAGCTCCGGCGTAATCAGTTAACCAGGCAAATGGATCGCCCTCAAACTGAGTTGGCCCGCGTCGGGATGGGCAATTGTATGCCCTGACAAACACGCCTTCGATCTGCGAGGTCTGGTGGATACCATGGATCGCTTCCTCTTCCATGAAGGGAAGTATTTGGAACGCCCATCCCAGGCCCTGCCTGGGCGCAGAGTTCGCAGGGCCTTGGCGCTTAGTCTTATCCGGCTGGGTGAGGTAGTCCTTGAGGTAGTCTTCGAGTTGCGGCCAGCGCTTATTGCCGCCGGTCGGAAACATGTTGTAAACGCCCTCGTGGCTCTGCATCGCCAAGCCAATTTGCTTGAGGTTGTTTTTGCACTGCGAGCGCCGCCCCGCCTCGCGGGCCGCCTGTACGGCCGGCAGTAAGAGGGCAATCAGAACGCCGATAATGGCGATCACCACAAGCAATTCGACAAGGGTAAAACCCGTTCGCCGAACAATTCCATCCGCCTTCATGATCCCACCTTCCGATCTTGAATCGAATCACATGTCAACAGCTCGTTCGCCTCTTCACATCGCCGGCCGGTAGTTCATTGGTTGTCGATTGTTCCTCATTGTTGTTGCGAAGTGCACATAACGGCGTAAATCAAGTTTTCTCCGCGTCGTCCCCAGCTTCGGTTAGCATTCGCGCTGCTTCGACCTGGTCGATTTCCTGTCCCACGCCGAGAACGTCGGCCGCAAACCATCTGGATCGGCTCTTCTCCCCATCGCCATTCTTCGGATCCATCTTCTGCTCTTCGATCGCCACATATTCGGTTTTCAGCCGCTCGCGCGGCTCGCGATACAGCACGACGATCCGCGACCCGCCCGGCGGTGCCTTGAAGATCTCTTCTCCCGAACTCAGGCTCCGCCGCTGCAGCACTTCGCCTTCATTCTCGTCGATGTACTCGACCAATTCCTCTTGGTTGCGAGGCATCTTGCCGTCATTCGCTGAGAGATACCGTCCATACAGCACGGAAACCAAATGCAGACGCGTCGATGACTGCGGGCGCGGAGGCACGGATTGCGACCAGCAACCGCCGTTCAACAGCAACATGATTAACGACAGGAGAATTGCGCTTGGCGTCGTCAGGCGACTGACGATCGTTCCGAAAACCTGATTAGCCGCATTCTCCGCCTTGGCCTTTTCATTCCACCCGTTCATTTGTAATCACGAAAAGTAGGCGACAGTTACCACCCCGGGCGAGTGCCCGAACGAAGATGTTATCACTTCGCGGGAAAACGACTCGCAGCGACCAGCCACTGGCCGCGAGGACCCACACGCCAAACGAAGCCCGATTTCAATTCGGCCCGACCGCCGAGCCTGCCGCGGTTCCGCTTCCCGCTCTGCTACTTACGAAATACCGCCAACCTTACACGAAGTCACAAGAAATCTTTGCCGGAATGCAAAAGTGCATGGCGAAGGCGCAAATGTCACGCTGATAAGGAGTTAATTGTTAACAGTTCGATTCGTGGAGTCTCCCACAAAAGCTGCATCGCCCCTATACTGCCGAAGCTGGTTTCGATGTGACCCGATACTATAATCCGCTCACGATGGCGAAAATTGCCGCTAAAAAGCCTGGGAATGTCGCCGCGATCGATTTCCTCGCCCATCCGGACAAATATCCGGCCGCTGCGGTATGCGCGGTTTTCGGCGATGAAGCCTATCTCAAGTCCGAGGCGCTTGCCGCGCTTCGCCGGCAGATATTGGGTGACAGTGACGGCGCCTTTTCGCTGACCACCTTCGCTGGCAAAGAAGCTCAACTTCGTGAAGTGCTCGATGCGTTAGCGACGGTCTCGCTCTTTGGCGCGGGTCGGCGGTTGGTGATCGTCGAGGACGCCGATCCATTCGTCACTGAGTACCGGTCCGGGCTGGAAGACTACGTCGCCCGGCCAGCGAAAGGCGGCGTCTTGGTTCTGGAGGTGAAGACCTGGCCCGGCAACACGCGACTCGCCAAAGCCGTTGTGGCCGACGGCCTCACGATTGAATGCAAGGCTCCTACCGAGCGACAACTGAAAAGCTGGCTAGTCGAGCGCGCGAAACGCGAGCACCATGTGCGGCTCGACGCCGCGGCCGTTGACGTGCTGCTCGACCTTGTGCCGCCGGAGCTCGGCATATTCGCCCAGGAGGTCGCCAAGCTCGCGCTCGTGGCCGGGGACGATGGCGTGATCGACGTGAACCTCGTGCGCGAAAATGTCGGCGGCTGGCGCGCTCGCACCACCTGGGATATGATCGACGCCGCCGCGGATGGACGCGCCGCCGACGCCCTTGCGCAGCTCGACCGGCTCATTGCGGCCGGTGAAAAGCCGCACGGCCTGTTGCCACAAATGGCCTCATCGCTGCGGCGGTTCGCCACCGCGAGCGAGCTGATCGCGTCGGCTGAGGCGCGTCGTCAAAAGCTTCCGTTGCGCGACGCGCTGTCTCAGGCTGGCGTGTTGCCCTTCAAACTCAACGACGCCGAGCGGCAGCTTCGACAGATCGGCCGCGCCCGCGCCCACCAGCTCACACGCTGGCTGCTAGCGGTAGACCTCGCCATCAAGGGTCACAACTCCAGCGACAGTCGCGCGCGCATCGAGTTGGAACGCCTCATTGTGCGGCTGTCATCGGCAGCCCAGCGATCTGCGTAGGTGCAACTTTAGATGACGTGTCAGCACTTCTCGCCTTGCCAGCACCGGCGCCTTTTTCTACGATCCCCCCACTTTGCCAGCGGGCCAGAGCCGTTGCCGAATCCCACTCTAGTCCAACGCATGTCTTCGACGCGTGCCAACGTGATCTTTGCGCTGATCGCCTGCGCAGTGGCGCTGGCCCATGTCGGCTGCCTGGCGCCATTATCGGCGCCGGCCGCTGCCACCGAGCCCTCCCCAGCGACCGCCGCCCCCGAAGCTTCTCCCACACTGCCAGCCAACGACGAAGCGGAAATGAACCTGGCGGGGGTATTCGACAAGTTGCAACAAGTCCGCGCGATCGATCCAGCGGCCGAGCAAAAATTGCTGGAAGAGTTGCGGCAAACTCCGTCGCAATCCTGGCCGCTCGTGGCCGAACAATTTCGCGCGTCCCTCGCGTACCGTGAGCAGCTAGCGGCCAAAAACGGAAGCACTCCTCACAAGGCCGCGACGGTTGATGCCGCCGTCCTAACCGCGGTCCCAACTGGAGCGCCCACCGACTCACGGAACACGATGGCCGAGGAAGCATCGAGCGGGACACGGGTGATGCACGAGGAAACTCTGAATCCCGATCGCCCAGCGACAACCGAGTTTTCCAGAGACGCGGCGATTTACACAATTGCCAATCAAACCACTCCCCCATTGCAGGTCCCAACTGCACAAAGTGCGGCAGTGGTGCAGCAAGCAACGTTTGAAGCGGGCGGGGCACCTTTAGCGGCCGAAGAGCACGTCAATCATCTCCGCGCACCCGAATCACTCAGTATTCAAAAGCGGGAGTCGGAAGCCGACTGGCAGCAACTCGTACAGAAAGCCGCGGATGATTTAAGCCGTCGCGTGGCTGCGTCGCCGTCGACCACGGCTGAGGTACATCAGCATGTCAGCCTCCGTATCTTGCACCTGCTGGCGGGCGATACAGAGAGCGCGCTGGAACCGATTCCGCACATCTCGCCGCTGGAGCAGGACTACTGGTCGCGACAACTCTTCGCGCTAGCCACGTATCTGGACCATCACAGCCAGCCGGACGACAAGCGACGCGCTGCCGCGAGCGTGACACATCTCGACGAAGCGGTGTCGCACTTGCGCGAGATGGGCTCGCTTTCGCTCCGCAATCTGTCGTTCTGTAAAACTGTGTACGGCTACGGCGCGATCGAGCCGTACAAAAACGACCAGTTTGCGCCAGGCGACGAGATATCGCTCTACGTCGAGGTCGAGAATTATCACAGTCAATCGACGGAAAAAGGTTTTTGCACGCTGCTGGGCTCGACCTACGAACTGCTCGACGAAAAGGGGGAGCGCGTCGGCGGGGGTGAATTTCCGGACGTCGACGACTGCTGCCGCAGCCGCCGCCGCGATTTCCACATTCAGTACGGACTCAGCCTGCCGCCAAAACTTACCCCGGGACAATACCGCCTGCAGTTGGTTGTGAAAGACAGGCAAAGCGACAAGATCGGCCACGCCTCCGCGGCGTTTGAAATCGGCGGCAATTCGCCCTGATGCCCGATTCTCGACCGCCGATAATAGCCGCGACGCAACGCGTCGCCGATGGAGCGGTGGCGAATCCGATCGCCCACCGCATACATTAGCGTCATGACCCACTACGACGCGATCGTCTTGGGCGCCGGCGGCGTCGGCAGCGCTGCGCTCTACCACTTCGCCAGACGCGGCGTCCGCGCTATCGGCATCGACCGCTTCCATCCGCCGCACGATCGCGGCAGCTCCCACGGCCACACGCGCGTTATCCGCCAAGCGTATTTCGAGCACCCCGATTACGTACCGCTGCTCATCGAGAGTTACCGGCTGTGGCGCGACCTGGAGCAACACACGGGCCGGCTGCTGCTTCACCAAGTCGGCCTGGTTGAAATCGGACCCGCCGACGGCGTTGTGGTGCCCGGCGTGCTGCGGGCCGCTGAAGAGCATCAGCTTGCGGTTGAATCGCTTACTGCCGCCGAAATCCATCGGCGTTGGCCAGGCCTGGGCGCGGCTGATCCACTGTGCGGTGTCTTTGAACCGGCGGCGGGCTTCTTACTCGTCGAGGATTGCGTCGCCGCGCATCTCGCGGCCGCCCGCGACGCCGGTGCCGAGTTGCTACCCAACACCGAAGTGGTAAGCTGGTCGGCCAGCGAACGAGGCGTCCGCGTTATCACTTCTCTTGGCGAATTTGCAGCAGAGCGTTTGATCATCACCGCCGGCGCCTGGGCTGGCTCTCTACTCGCCGACCTGAATGTCCCGCTCTCTGTCCGCCGCAAATCGTTGTTCTGGTTCGCCACCGACTCCGCCGATTACGAAGTGACGAACGGCTTCCCCGTATTTCTATTCGAGCTGCCCGATGGCGTTTTCTATGGTTTCCCCAAACTTGATGCCCGCGGCGTGAAGTTCGCCGAACATTCGGGCGGCCATGTCGTGGGTGATCCACTGGCGGTGGACCGCGCGATCGATCCGCAAGAACAACGCCGCTTACTCGATGTCCTGCCACGCCATCTGCCCGGCGTCCGGCCGCGCGTGACCGATCATTGCGTTTGCCTGTACACCATGTCTCCTGACGAGCATTTCATCCTTGACCGCCACCCAACGCACGCGAACGTTGTATTCGCGGCCGGTCTCTCCGGCCACGGGTTCAAATTCGCTCCAGTCCTAGGCCGGGCGCTGTCGGATCTCGCACTGGACGGGGCGACGGAATTGCCGATTGGTTTCCTCGGGCTGCGACGGTTCCAATAAGGATTTCGGCCCCTGTCCGACAACTGTACGCAGTGCCGTGTTACGCGTTAAGTTTCGCCAGCACCTCGAGGCCTCGCTCGATCGTGGCGTCGCTTGCCGCGTAGGAAATGCGAAAGTGCGTATCGCGGCTGCTGAAGATGCCGCCGGGAATGATAAGGAGCTCTTTCTCGATCGCGCGGCCGACGAACTCGCTGCCGGTGCTGGCGCTTTCGGGTACTTGTGGGAAAACATAGAATGCGCCGCCCGGCTCGGTGACACTGTAGCCGGCATCTACGAGACCGGCCACCACCCGATCGCGCTTCCGCCGATACACGCGAATGTGCTCACTCACATCGACATCCAGCGCTGCAACTGCCGCCCACTGCAGCGGGTGCGGCGCGCACACGAATGTGTACTGCTGCAGCATCGTCATCTTGTCAATGATCGCTGCCGGCCCGTGCACGAATCCCAGCCGCCAGCCCGTTACGCCATACGTCTTACTGAAGCCATCGACAACGATCGTCTGCTCGTTCCACCGCGCCGGGCTGATAAACGGCGCGTCATAGCAGAACTCGTGATAGATCTCATCGCTGACGAGCGCAATGTTGTGGTTCGCCGCAAGTGTAGCCAGCGCGCCCATTTCGGCCTCGCCTGCTACGGCGCCGGTCGGATTGGCCGGGCTGTTTAACAGGATCAATTTGGTGCGCGGCGTAATCGCGGCTGCGACGCGATCCGGATCGATGCGAAAATCCGGATAGGTATCGATGGTGACGCACTTGCCGCCAACCATGCCGACCAGCGCCGGATACATTACGAAGTACGGATCGAACACGATCACTTCGTCGCCCGGATTAACCATCGCCAGCACCGCGAGCACCAGCCCGCCGCTGGTGCCGGACGTGATCAGCACGCGGCGATCGCCGTGGTGATACTGTTGACCGACCTGCGCCTGCAGCCGCTCGCGGAGTTCGGGAATCCCCTGCGTCACGCTGTAGCCATTCTTGTCGCCGCGGATTGCCGCAATGGCCGCTTCCTTGATCGCATCGGGCACGGCAAAGTCGGGCTGTCCGATGGACAGGTTGATCGGGTCCTTCATCTTCGCCGCCAGGTCAAACACCTTCCGGATGCCGGAGGCGTCGAACTTCGCAGTGCGATCGGCAAGCCAAGGATCGGTCGACATAGTAGGTAGGACGGACAATCTTGTCCGTCGCGTTATTCCAACGAACTATCAGCGATATTGCCGAATGTCCGATACCGACGGACAGGATTGTCCGTCCTACAGGTTAGGCGACCTGCGATTCCGGTTGCATCGCGAGCGACTCGCCGGCCGTTTCTGGCAACGGCAGCGACTGCGGCGGCGCGGATGGTTCCGCGATCACCGTCGGGGGGCGCGATCCCGATTGTACCAGCGCGACCATGGCCAGCACCCCGGCAATTGCCGCCATTTGTTGCAGGCTGATCCGCTCGTGGTCCACGGTGCCCCACAACAGGGAGAGCACCGGCACAACGTACGTCGTCATGCCGGCGAACAGCGGGCCGCGCTCGAGGATCATCCACACGAACACCGCCGTGGAGATGCCGGTACCCACCACGCCGAGAATAAACAGGTACACCCAGGTGAGCAATGTGGGAGCCGATGTGACCGGAGCGGAAATATGCAATGCAGTTGTCGCCGCCGGGGAAAACTGCAGCGGCGCCAGCGACAGCCCGGCGAGAACAAGGATCGCCGTGGTGAGCGGCACGGCCGGCACGCTTCCCAGCTTCCACTTGATCACCGTGTTGCAAACCGCGGACGACAGCGGAATCGTGAGCGTCAGCGCGATGAACGTCAGCGACATGCCGCGATCAAAACCGTCGTCCACAATCAGCCACATGCACGCCAACCCGCCCAGCACGCCGACAAGCTGCCGCGCGGTGGGCAACACGCCCAACAGCGGGATCGATACCAGAATGGTGATGAGCGGAATCGGCGCAACCATCGGGCCGAAGAAGCTGTGACCGAAGCCTTGATGGATGAGGTACGGCAGAATGATCTGTGGCAGCGCGTTGAACGCGAGCGCCACGAACGCGATCTTGGCCCAGTCGCTCCGGCTCAGCCGATACTCCGGCTGCGTGAGCCACCAAATGACTCCCAACGCTGCCGTCCCGCCGCCAAACCGCCATAGCGCAATCTCGACGGGCCCCAGCGCGTGGGTCACGCGCTCCAGCAAAATAAACATCGAGCCCCAAACCAAACAACAGAAGCAAAAAGCAAGGTGGGCCACGGCAGGGCAGGGGGGGTTCGAGTTCAGCGTTGGGTAATCATAAAGCCGACGATGGCGTCGCCGGTCATAGCATAGGCCGAGCAAGTGCCAAGCTAACGCCTCGCCGGCCACCGCGTCCCACCGTCAAAGACGCCGAAAGGCGGTTCTGGTTCGCGTGCGAATTCTAGCAAGCAGCGTGCCAGCGGGGCAGGGCAGAAACTCCGCGAATTGGCGCGACGCTGTGTCAACCGCCGATTTTGCTCGGCAGCGCCGCCCCCTGGACCGACGCGGCAAATTGAGTCTCAGACGGACAGAAATACATTCCGACCTATCATCGTCGCCGGCCGTGTATTGGCGCGATCATCGCCGGCAAAGGTCGCTTCGACCATGCCCTCCAACGACGGCGACTTGGAACCATGCATTTTGGCAGGTATATTGAAGGACTAAGCTCGTCTCGATGTGGGTCTCGGCTCTCCGGCCAGCATCACCCGCCATGATCGGCGTCGCCGCCAAAATGCTGTTGCACAGCAAGGTGCGTTCTATCTCGACGCTCCTCGGCATTGCGGTGGCTTTCGTTCTTAGTGCTGCGCAAATTGGACTGATGGTCAGTTGGTGCAACACCGTCTCCGCGATCGTGCGGCACGCGGACGTCGATGTTTGGGTAATGGCGGAACAAACGCCGGCGTTCGATTACGGCACGCCAATTCCCGAAGGCCGCCTCTATCAGGTCCGCAGCGTTCCCGGAGTTGCCTGGGCAGAAACGCTGTTTATGACTTGGATGTTTTTGCGCCAACCCGATGGCAGCCGGACGATTGTGGAATTAGTCGGCGTGGATGACGGCCTCGCAGGCGGCCCCTGGTCGATGGCTGAAAACGATGCGAGTGTCCTCCTTGAGCCGGACGCGATTATTGTTGACCGCCTCTATGCGAGGCAACTGGGGGTCTCGCAGATCGGCGACGAAGTTGAAATGTCGGACCGGCGCGCCATTGTCCGCGGTTTCTCGGAGGGCGTTCGGACGATTACGGCCGCGCCGTTTGTATTCACATCGATTCAGTCGGCGCTGGAATACGATCCGCGGTATCGTGACGACGAGATCACTTACGTGATTGCTCGCTGTGAGGCCGGTACGAGCCCCGAACAACTACGTGATGCCATTGCGTTGGCCGTTCCATCGGTGCAGGTGCTGACAACTCAGGAATTCGTCGAACGCACCCTTTCGTATTGGCTCTTTGATACGGGCCTAGGTTTGACCGTCATTGCCACGGCAATATTGGGACTGGTTGTCGGCACGGTGATCATCAGTCAGGCGCTTTACGCAATCACAAACGACCATCTGCCAAATTACGCCACGCTTCTTGCCGTCGGGTTTGGACGGTGGCAACTCATTGCAGTCGTAATGGTTCAGGCGGCATTGTTGGGCATCATTGGCATCGCAATCGGGAGTACAGTATTCGGCCGGCTTTCGCTGATTTCGCAAGCCACTCCGATTCCAATCGAAATGACGCCCCTTGTGTTCGGAGGCATCGTCCTGATCTTTCTTGCCTGTTGCCTGGCCGCGTCGTTTTTGTCGCTGCGCTCGATCTTCCGAATTGATCCGGTTGCTGTGTTTCACAACTGAGCTGGAGCATGATTGCCGCACTTGCCTGCCACAATTTGACGAAGGTCTATGGTCGCGGCAGTCTCGCCGAGACGGCGCTATCGGGCGTGACGTTTACCTTTCAGGCGGGCGAGTGCTGCATGCTGCTGGGGCCGTCCGGTTCGGGCAAGACCACGTTTCTCTCGATCGTAGGCTGCCTCTTGTCGCCCACGGGGGGAACCGTCGAGTTGGGCGGCAAATCGATCGACTATAATAGAAAAGGATTATTGACCCGATTGCGGCGCACGCAAATCGGCTTTGTCTTTCAACACGCGCAATTACTTCCTTTCCTGTCGGTATATGAGAATTTGAACATCGTGGCCAGAAATTCCGGCTTGCGTGACGGCGATGCTAGAAAACGAATTCGCGCGTTGCTGGAGCAGTTGGGGATTTCGCAATACGCCCATCGCAAACCCGATAACCTGAGTGGCGGGCAGCGCCAACGGGTGTCGATCGCCCGAGCCGTATTGCATCGGCCGCGAATCATTTTGGCCGACGAACCGACTGCCGCTCTGGATTGGGAAAACGGCCAGGCGGCGACGAAACTACTCATTGAACAAGCTCACAACGACGGCGCGCTATTGATTGTCGTCTCCCACGACACGCGCTTGAGCGATCTATTCGACCGTACACTTCGCTTGGAATCGGGTAAGCTGCGTGACCCATGAAGGCAGCAATCCTCTTCGTGTCGTTTGTCCTTGCCGGGGGCGCATTTGCTTTCTGGATCGCGGACGCGTTGCCACCCGTTGGCGAAGCGGCTCGAAAGCAGGTGGAGGTGCGAAAGCAAGTCGCCCCAGTCCGCTTCATTCGCGGCGTCGGGTACGTCGAGCCGGCGTCGGAGATTCGCAATCTGACGTTTAAGGTGGATGGAGTTGTCGAGACGTGTCCCGTGCAAGTCGGTCAAATGGTTGAGGCAGAAGAGATTCTATCCACCTTGAGAAATCACGACGAACGCTCAGCGATCGTTGTTGCAGAGCAGGAACTTTCGCTCGCCAAGGCCGAGCGCAATAAACTGCTGAGCGGAGTTCACCCAGCGGAGGTGGTGCGGGCGACGCATCGCGTTGCCAAACTGGAAGCGAAATGGCAATACACCCAACAGCGTTACGACCGCGAATTGAAGCTCAACGAGCAGAAGGTCAGCACCGAGGAGACCTTGGAACAGGCCGCTACTGAACTGCACCAGACCCGGGAGGAGTTGAAAGAGGCGCAAGCGGAACTGCAGCGTCTGGAGACTTATGTTCGCGAGGAGGATCGGGCTCTGGCGATGGTTCGGGTAAAGCTGGCCGAAGCAAATCTGGCCGCGGCACGAGCGCGATTCGACGACACCATTCTCACCGCGCCAATTCCAGGCACGGTGTTGGAGATTCTCAAACGAGAAGGAGAAGCGGTTCGCGTATATGACCCGACCCCCGTTCTCGTGTTTGGCGACCTTACCCGACTGAGAATCCGGGCGGAAATCGATGAGCGGTTTGTGAATCAAGTTCACGTCGGTCAAGCAGCTGTGCTTTTTGGCCGCGGATTCGGCGACCAGCGAATCGACGGCAAAGTCGTCTTAGTCAAAGAACTGATGGGAAAGAAGACGGTGTTTAGCCGAGAGTCGGCTGAGAGAAAGGACGTCGAGGTGCTGCAAGTTTTCATCGAACCGGCGCAGCCATTGGACCTTCCCGTTGGTCTTAAGGTGGACGTAGAGCTGCAAGCACCGTAGCGTTAAGTTCTGGTGCTCTTGCCAATGTAACTGCAACGGTCTCCAGTTGTCTGTAGGCCCGAGGGACAATTACAATACATCGAAGCACCCGCTGTTGTCATGAATTGGAGCTTATTATGACGTCTCAAAACTTGGATGAGTTGGTGCGCAACGCCGAGCACCTCTATGAGGAAAAATTGCGGGCCCAGCTCGAACACAACCATCCAGACGAGTTCGTTGCGATCGAGCCCGTATCGGGCGATTTTTTTTTAGGAAGGACGCTGAGTGAAGCTTTGGGGGCGGCGCGAGACGCACATCCTGATCGCTTGTCGCATGCCGTGCGTGTCGGGCACAAAGCCGCCTTGCATTTCGGTGTCAGCTTGCGATGAACGGATTTGTCGATAATGCTGGACGCGCTCTTATTGAAATCGAATTGAGAGCGACGCGCGACGCTCCGCCACTCTCGACTACAGTCTGGATCGACACAGGCTTCACAGGTGATCTCGTCCTACCGCAAGCCGTCATTGACGATCTCGCGCTGTCGCTCACGGGTACCGTGGGAGCGGTTCTCGCAGATGGTTCCGAGCTTGTGATGAGGACTTACCGCTGCTTCGTCCAGTGGTTCGATGAATTGCGGCGACTGGAAGTGGTCGCCAATCAAGGAGAACATCCCTTACTTGGCGTGGGACTTCTACTCGACCATGAACTGCGGATCGACTACCGCGCGAACGAGATTACGCTGGTGTAAGCGCGGTGCCTACCGCACTTTCGCGCGGAACCGCAGAATGCCGCCCTGGCCCGGTTCAACGGGATCTGTAATCTCCCAGCGGAGAACCGTTGAGTCGGTGGCGTTCGGTTCCGTAATGAAACTGGCATCGACGCTGCTCTTCGCGGACTCTGGGACGTATTCGAGCCGCGTCGAGAGGTTGTCGGCAATCGTCACGTTGCCGATTACCTGGTCGCCGATGTTGTCGAACCGCAGCGTGAACTCGATCTCTTCGCCGGGCGACGCGTGGCCGCGGGAGGCGAGCTTCAACAGCCGCAAGCGCGGGCGGTCGGGTTCGTCGGTTTGGTAGACAATGCCCGGCTGGCGGACGCCGATCATGCCTTGCGCCATCTTGACGCCGAAGACGACCTGCGGCGACTGGTCCCCGGTCCACGTGATGGCCGACTGGATCGACTTTTCCAACAGCGGCTTCTCGGCGGCCGAGACCTCACCCGTGCGGATGATCTCGAGATTCGCATACGCGGCAAGCGACGTGTACGCGTCCATCGTCGCCTGCAAATTCTCGAGGCCGCCCGCTTGCTGGCGCTGCCGGAACAAGCTGGCCGGCCGCTCTCCAAGGTCAACCAAAACGGCGTGCCGCTGCCTAGCGGCCGCAACCGGCTGTGCCTCGGCAGCGTCGGCAAGCGACTGATCCTCGCGCATCTCGTTGATGAATTCTGGCTGCTCGTGCGCAATCGGGCTGACCACGCGCCTCACGGCCGCAAACCTTGGCGCGTAAATGCACACGCGATTGCTCGGCGTCACGACGGTGCGGCCGTCGACGGTGTCGTAATGCCCGACGGCGTCTTCCTCCTCGAGGCCTTCGACAACCCAGTCCTCCCGCACACCTGCCGGAGTCCCGAAGTCGCCCCCGTCGCAAAGGTACTCATCGCTGGGCCCCACGAGCGCTCCATCAGGATCAGTCGCGCTCGCGCCGCCATAACCTGCGGCCCCCGGCTGGCATGTAGGGCAGGTGACCGCGGCGTCGGCTACGAGCTGCGTATGCGTCACCGCGACCGGCTCGGCTTTCGCAATTTGTTTTGCCGTCGAATCCGGCGTCTGAATCGCCGGCGCAGCACAGGAACACAAGATGATCGTCGCCAACGCGACCAGCACGCAGCGCCACCAACCGGGCAACCGGCCGGCCTGCTGCTCGCCCAATTCGTTTTGCGCTACGCGACTCATGCAAGGTCACTGGCTTGGGGGCGGATCTTGTGGACAAACCGCCTTGCTGTCGTAGATGACATACGGCGGCGCTGGCGGCCCGAAGTCCGCTTGCGTCCTCGCGGCGCTCGGCACGCGGCCACCCATCCGCAGGATCGCCACCGCTCGCCCGCGAAAATCGGCCGTCACCAGCGGATCTTCCCCCGGCGGCGCCTCGATCCACGGCTGCTCGCCCTCTGCCCGTTGTGCGATCGGCAGCGCTTGGTGAGGATCCTCGACGTAGATCACGCGAGTCACAAAAGCGCCGCGTGCGGCGACCTCCAGCTCATCGAGAGTAAGCTCCACCGGGATCGGGTATCGCAACGCGAGCCCCGGCGGCGGATACAGACGGTCGATCACCTCGACGGTGGGGAAAATCTCCACGCCGGGGTTGTTCGGAATTTCGCTGACTTGCAACCGATACACCGGGCCGATGTGCATGCCGACCACCACATCGCCAGGCTGCGAGTCAGCAAAGCCCTCTTCCCCGGCCAGCGCGATCCGGGCCCCTTGGGGAGCCCGGATTCGCACCGGCTGGAAATACCCAGACAACGGTCCGCCCCGGTGAAGTCGCAGGCTGCCAATCGCTCCCGGAGGCATGGCACCGGCATTGAGCCAGTGCACTGGCCTGTCCTGCGCCGCGGCTGGAGAGCCGAGTGCCAAACAAGTCAGCACTGCCCATCGCAGTATGCCCTCGACTCGCGCCCGATGCGAAATCGGACGCGCGAGCACCAGCACCGTTGTCATGGGGAATTTTGTGGTGGATGTGAGTAGGTGAGTAGTGTTTGATTAGGCGACTACTGACAATCCGGCTGATGCCGGTGTGAAAACAGTCCGGACAGCCAGCCGGGCATCAGCCGCAGCGGCTCGCGCTGCGTTTCATCGACGTAGGCGTTAGTGACCGGTCGCGGATAATTCAAGCCGGGCCGCTGCTTCACCGAGAGATGCACCTGCGCCGTCGGCGGAGGTAGCAGCACTCGGGTGCGGTTCGTCATCACGTGTTTCTGCAAACCGGCCGGAACACCCAAAGGCACGTGTGGTGGCCCGGGCAAACCGATCGGAGTGCCGGTGATCGGCATGCCCCAAGTCGGCGCACCTGCGACCATGTTTGGCGGCACGGCTGGCGGCGCAAAACCACGGGTCGGCATGCCCATCGGCATCGTACCCATCGAGCCATCGCCGTACGGTCCGCAGTACTGCGCGGGCACGACACCGTCGCCGCCCGTTGGCATTCCCGCTTCATCGACTTGTTCGTTGTACAGCGCCTGACTTTCGTACGACTCCTCTTCTCCACTCTTGATTGCTTCCACGTGCGAAGCGGGAACCACAGATTGAGGCTCGTATTCCGGCGCCGCGCCGCCCCGCCGCAGGTCCTTGTTGCCCATCCGAAGGATCGCCAGGATCGAACCGCGGCGGTCGGCTTCGGCAATCGGATCGACGCCCGGATCGAGCCGCGTGCTGACCAGCGTCTCCACGCCCGCCAGGGCCAGCTCCTGGAACTCGGGATCGGGCAGATAGATGACCTTGGTCACAAAGTTCCCACTTAGCACCTGATCAAAATCCTCCTCGGTGAATTGCACCGGGATTGGCGAGTGGGCGAGATACGCGTCGGTTCGCGGCGTGACGGGCGCCACTTCGAGCGTGGGAAACAGCTCGATACCCGGCCGGCCCGGAATGTTCGTCAGCCGGAGCCGGTAGATCGCGCCCTGATAAAAATCTTGCCGGCCCGGAATCACGAGCGGCGTGGAGTCGAACAACCCGTAGCTGCCGACATCCCACGACACCTGCACGCCATCGTCGCCGAGAAACGCGATCTGCGAGGTTGGAACGCCAGCAGCCGCGGCTGGATTGACGTAGCTCTCCGTCGAGCCCGGCCGAATATAGCCACCCCTTCCGAGCACGCCGCGCACCCGGCCGCCAAAATGACCCCCGTGCCCGAAGCCGGCTGGCTCGAAGTATTCACCTTCACCACCCATGTAGCCGCCATCCAAGTTGCAGTCGCCCATCGGGGCGCACCCGGCAGCACAATCAGCCCCGCATTCGCAAGCCTCGCCACAGCCACAGGATTCGTCGCAGCCGCTGTTGTAGCTCGCCTGCATGACACCACCGTTAGCGGCCGAAGGAGCGATGTGGCCCGGCATCGGAGGGCTCTGGGCACATTCGCCGCGGCCTCCGCCGATGTATCCGCCCATGCCATCGCCGAATCGGCCCACTGCGCCGCCGTAGATTCCGTACGGGAAACCGGCGGGTGGAATCACGCCGGGGCCAGGGCCGCCGACACCGGGACCGGGTTCCATCAATCGCGATGACGGTGGCAAGTTATAGGCCAAGCGGCCACCACAGCCATTTGCCGCCACCGCAGCTACGCACATCAATCCCACGAGCGCACGCTCAACTCGCATGACAACCCCCCTTCGCATCATTCCATCGACTAATACGCTAGCAGCCGCGGAGCGTAACTGCCGTGGACGCTGTGCGCCAGCAGCAACTACAATCCGCAGGCTTCAGCGACTTGCGTCGCCGAGGCCGGCGCAGTCGCTATCTGCCCAAAATCCTTCGTTGCCGTGGCCACGGCGCAGCAATCGCATGGCTGCGCACGTCGACACAGAGCTTGGTCTCCGCGGATTATTGGTCGGTCCCTTCGAAGCCGTTTCTTTGGCAAAACCGTCAAAACCGGCATATGAACAGCAGTTTGCCTCGCTTAACGCCGGTGTTGATCCTGCTCGCCGCGGCTGCAATGGTAGCACCACGACTTCGCAGTGGCGCCGCAAATGAACCAGATGTCCTGCCACGCAAGTCGAACGAACAGGCGGCTCAAAGTCAGCCGGCAGAGCAACACCGTCGTGAGCAATCGAGCGGGCCGCCTTCCATTGGCGACAAGCTGCTTGTACAAGCGGCCACTATGTTAGAGCGCCGCGCCAGCGTCGCAGCCCGGTTGAGGCACCAATCTTTTATTGGCGGGAACCAGCTCTACGGCATCGGGAGCTATTGGCAACAGGGAAGCGGCGCGGAGCTGCGCGTGCGGTTGGAGCTGCAAATCGCCGGTCAAAAAGCCAGCTTGCTGCAGATTTCCAACAGCCGCTTCTTGTGGATCGATCGCCATTTGCCGACGGGCCGCAGCGTCTCGCGCATCGACTTGCGGCAACTCCGGGCCGATCCAATCCTCAGCGGGACGACCGTGGATGAGCTCGAGCCCGGCAAAGCAAACTGGTCGTCGCTGCAGCCGGAGTTGATCGCGCATTGCGGCGGTTTGCCAAGCTTGCTCGCTGCGCTGCGGGAGAGCTTCTCGTTCTTGCCACCCCAGGCGATGCGGCTGGCCGCGCAATCGACCGATCCGCAGTCTTCAAGCATTCCCGTATTCGCGGTCGTGGGCCATTGGAAGCACGAGAAGTTGGTGGCAATGCTCGCCCGCAATCGAGAGTCGCGAGTCGAGAATCCAGAACCAGAAGGTCTGAACGCTCGACTATCGGCTCTCAATTCGCTGCCGGATCGTCTTCCGCGAGAAGTGCTGCTGTTGGTGGGGCAAGCCGATCTGTTCCCGTACCGCATTGAGTATCGCCGCCTGGAAACACCGCTGGCGACTGGCCATGACGCGCAATCAATTCCTTACCAGCTTAGCGCCAACCCGATGGTTGTGCTGGAGCTGACGGACGTGGTTTTCGACACACCCATTGCTGCCGGCCAATTCGACTATGCGCCCGGCGACGCCGATTGGGTCGACCAAACGGCGGCGACACTCGAACGACTTCGGCACGCACGTCAACAGCAACTTGCAGCGCGCTCCGGAAACGATCAAGGCTCATTGCCAGCGAGATAGAAGCCGGTGCAAAGTCGGCAAGCTACGCTCGCTGCTGAATCAATCTCGCGGCAGTAACGATTGCCGCAACCATGCCTTCGCAGCAGGCCGTGCCTTGCCAGGCGCGGTCGAACGCGGTGCCGTGGGCGACACTCGTGCGGACGATCGGCAGGCCCAGCGTGATGTTCACGGCCGCGTGGATGCCGAGGAGCTTCAGCGCAATGTGTCCCTGATCGTGGTACATGGCGACGACGGCGTCGAACTCACCGTCGCGGGCTCGCACCATGAGCGTGTCGGTCGGGTAGGGCCCGGAAACGTCCAGGCCCTCGCGGAGCGCGTGTTCAACTGCGGGAACGATGATCGTGCGTTCCTCGTCGCCGAACAGGCCGTCTTCGCCGGCGTGGGGGTTGAGCGCGCAGACCGCCAGCCGCGGCCGCTGTGCCCCCAGCCGACGCATGGCTGCATCGGCCAAACGGCATTTTGCCACCACGGCCTCGGGCGTTAGATCGGCGAAGACGCTACGGAGCGATTGATGGAGCGTCACGTGCACGACGCCCAGGCCGTTTGGCGAGCGAACCGCCTCGCCCGCCGGCAAATATAGCATCATGGCGAAATCGGCGACGCCGCACATTTCGGCCAACAACTCCGTGTGCCCCGGGTATTGGTGTCCTGCGGCTTGAAGGGCCGCCTTGCTGAGCGGTGCGGTTACGATCCCGCCGACTTTCTTTTCACGGGCAAGCGTGGCAGCGAGCTCGATTGCCCGAAAGGCCGCTTCGCCGGCGCGAGCGTCAACCCGTCCAGCCGGCACATCGAGCACTTCGTCCGAGCAGACCTTGATGCAGGGAACTGTCTTGGGATCGGCGGCCAGCCCCTTGAGTAAGGTTAGCGGCTCGATCTCAACGACATTGATATCGCGATTCAGCAACCGCGCCGCCCGCCGTAGAATCTCGGGATGTCCCACACCGAGCGGCCGGACCTGCTCGTGAATTCGGGGATCGCCCCAGGCCCCAATAATCACCTCCGCGCCAATGCCGGCCGGATCGCCCATCGTCACCGCCAGAATTGGTTTTATCGATGCGGCCATCTCTGAGGGCAGGGCAGGGGGGTGCGGTGGGTGGCAAAGAGCGTTAGGCTACATGGATTCTAACAGCAGCACATTTAACCAGATAGCGTCGACTGTTCCCGCCTCGCATGACTCGCATTCTGTTTACGCTTGCATCACTGTCGCTCATTCTGCTTTTCACTGCGTTGCTGCTCGGTTTGGTCATCGGCGATCTTTACGCCCCGCATCCTAGTGACGAAACGTTGAATTGGGCGACAGTCCACCGACTGACGGGTATCGCGGCGGCGCTGGGGGTGGTTTTTGTTGAGAGCGTGATCGTCACGTATTTCATTGGCACCAGCCGGTGGTGTAGGGAAGTGGTCGAAACGTATGGGCTTGATCGGACCGCCGTGGAGGCCAGCAGCCGGCTCAAGCGTCGCACCTTTCCTTGGGCACTGATTGGCATGTTGGCCGTTGTTGGAATCGTCGCGCTTGGGGGGGCCGCCGATCCGGCAACTGGTAGACCGAACACTCAGGCCTGGGCCGAATGGCACTTGGCAGGGGCGATCGGCGGAATTGTGCTGATCGCTTGGACATACGTCGTTGCCTGGAACAACGTCGTGGCCAATCATGCCATCATTGCCCGGCTGGTGGCGGAAGTAGGCCGCATCCGGCGTGAACGAGGGTGGGAATAAGCCAGAGAGGGCGATGCGGAAAAGAGGATATTACCGGCCAGATCACCCGCGAATTTCGCGAACATGATGATTGTGCGAAATCTGCGATGATTGGGTGTTTTTGGGTGAACAACGTGACAAGAAAAGGCGGGTAATTATACTAAACAGCTTGATATGCCAACTCAAGCCACCGCTGCGATACGGGATGTTGGGCCGATGGGTAAAGCGATGTCGATCGCAGGGATGATCGTCGGCGGTGCGATGGCGCTGATCTTTGCGCTCGACGCTTTCCTGGGCATCCCATTCGGCGGCCGCGAAGGCATGATGTTACCCGATATTGGATTGGCGATTTGCGGGGCGATTCTGGCCTACCTCGGATGGAACGCTTTTCGCGACAGTCCGTGACGCGACCAAACTGGCCGGCTTGCGGATTACGCCGCTCGGCGAAGGATCGAATGCTGTGGGGAGCGTGCCGGAACAGAGGCCAGTCGCGTCGAGGCGCGGCCCAGCGTCTCAATGTGCAGGAGCCCACGGTCGCGTAGCTCGGCGACCCGTCGCATTAGCCAGCCGATGGTCTTCTCCGCTCCGCAGCCTTCCTGCGTAATCGTTGGGACGTCGATTAATAAATGAAACGCCCCCGGCTCGCGTGCCGCGCGGCGAATTCTTCGCCACGTTGACCAACCGCCTTGGAAGAGCCAGCTCGATTGCACCGGAAGAGCTGCCGTGACGGGCAACTCCCAAACGCCATAATGCAACGCCCGCGGCAAAAGGGGCGACCGGCACGCTTGTAGCCCTGACGCAGCGCAAATCGCGGAGATCTGTTGTTTGACGATCAAGTCGATATGCCGGTCAATCGCTGCCACCCGTGGTACCAGAGTGGTGACCTTGAGGCCGGCCGTGCGGGCTTGCGACACGCGTCGGGCCAGTTCGCGGGCGAATCGAGTGCGACCAGCGGTCGGGCCCACCCAATAGGTGTCGCCCAAGATTGCCAATTCGTGGTCCACGGCCGATCGCAAGATCAATGCCGTGGCGGCGGAATGGGCCGGATCGCTCACCGCCCAGGTGGTCGGCACGCCGTGGCCATCCATCAGCGTGATTAACCGACGGGCGATGGTCGCTAACTCTCGTTGGCCTTCCAGGCTACGCCTATCGGCCGCGGGGTCGAGCTGAACGGTGACCCAAAGATGTCCGACACGATATTGTTGCCAGGTGCGCTGATTAGTGCCCGACATGCAAACGTCCTTGTGCGTGGGCTTTACCATCCATCATTTTCGGCGAGGCGGCCTCAGTTACTGGACGGAAAGCGGATCACGACGGTCAGGCAAGCCGGGTAAGACGTGCAGTTGTGATTCGGATCCAGAGCGGCGGCCGCAGTTACGGCATCCCAAGCGTGCCCTCTACCTTGGGATGCGCATGGGCGGCATGAGCGGCGCCTTCTAAATAGGCCGCGGCATGGGCAAGGGCCAGGCCCAGCAGGAGGGCGACCGAGAGTTTGATGCGGTCGTGCTTGTGGAATTGAAGCTCCGGCAGCAAATCACTGAGCGAGATGCATAAAAAGGTGCCTGCCGAGAATGCCAGCGCGCAGGCGACGTACCACTGCCGCGCGGCGGCGGCCGCGCCGGCCGTTTCCGACATGAGGCCGAAGTAAAACAGCAACGCGCCAGCGGGAATGGCGAGCGAAAACAGGGCGTTGACGGTGTGCCGCCAGGGCAGGCTCCAGCCGCCGCGGGCCATTAACATGCCGATCGTCATCGCGTCGAACGGCTTATGCAGAAAGACGACGAGAAACGTCCCAAAGCCGGCCAGCCACGAGCCGTCGCTGCCGTGTTGCACCGCGGCCGCCAGCGCGACGCCGTTGAGCACGCTGTGCAGCGCGAGCCCCAGCGCCGCGCCGCTCCAAGACAGGTCATGAGGGTGCTCGCCATGGTCGTGGTTGCGCGGGCGGCCAAGTCGCGTTTCTTTACGGTGGTTGTGGTCCTCCGGCACGTCGTGATGATGATAAGAAAAAAAGCGTTCGATAAAGAACATCGCTAACATGCCGACCAGGAGGGAAAGCATGGTCGTACGGACGGCATCCACAGTAATGGCGCCAGCGCTTTGTGTGGGATTCGTGAGTCCGGAGCGGGACAACGCCGTGGCCGCCGCGACGTCGATGATTGCATGCGGCAGCATGTGCAGCACGCCGACGCCCAGCATCACGCCGGCCACAAAGCTCACGGCGAACTGCATCCAGCGGTGCGTGAGCTGAAACCAGACAGGGATCATTCCGCCCACAATCGACGCCACGAGAATCAATGCGCAATAATAGGTGATCAGGACGACGGGGGGCATTGGGGATGTGTGATGTTGGATGTTAGATAGAAGATGTGCGGATGCTGACATCTAATATCTAACATCGAACATCGAACATCCAGTCTCTAGTAGCCAATATGCGTGCGTGCATTCAACGAGTTAGCGAGGCGCAGGTTACCGTCGACGACGCGGTAATTGGCCGGATTAGCCGCGGACTGGTCGTGTTGTTGGGAGTTGGTGCAGCGGATACTAACGAGGATGCAAATTGGCTGGCGGAGAAGATCGTGGGGCTGCGGATCTTCGAGGATGATGCGGGGAAGATGAATCGGTCGCTGGCCGAGAGCGGCGGCGCGATGCTGGTCGTGAGCCAGTTCACGCTTTACGGAGATTGTCGCCGCGGCCGGCGGCCGAGCTTTACGTCCGCCGCGCCAACTGAATTAGCGGAGCGATTGTATCAGGCCTTCGTGACGGCGGTAAAGGAAGCCGGAATCGAAGTGGAGACAGGTCGATTTCGCGAGCACATGCGCGTGTCGCTGGTGAACGACGGGCCAGTGACGTTGTGGATCGACACGGCTGAGCTGTGAACGGGTGGTTGTTCACTACGGATAGGGTCCTGTAGGTCGCTGGGCCGTGTCGAAGTCGTTGCGCATCGCCGCTGGCGCGCGCGGTTCAGATTGGAACGGGTCGGTTGGCGCGATACCTTGATCCGGGTGCTGTCCGCTGCTGCCGACGAATTGACTCGTTGCTGCACGGGCCGCATCGAGCGCCTGTTGCGCGCCCGGTATGGAAGCCGTGCCGAAGCGATCCTGAAATTGCTGATACTGGCTGGCGAAACCGGGGTGCTGCATCTCGAGGCGCTCGATCACCGTCGGCTCACCGAGGATCATCATCACGACGATAGCCAGCTTGGCGTAGGTCGAAAAATTCGCCCAGCCATCGTCGCCCCAGAATTTCAGCGCGGTGCCGAAGGATTTTTTGAAGCGCCACCGGCCGCCTTTCCACTGCACGGCATAAATCTCGTCCAATAACAGGTGCGACATGAATCCGGCCAGCACGCCGCCGGCTTTGTAGCAGCGGATCTCGAGCGGCGCAGTGCCGCATACCAAGAACGCAATGCCAGTGAAGATGAGCCCGGCTGGAACGCTGTGGAACATTCCGCGATGGACGGTGTACTTGCGGACAATGTTCGTGATGCCGAAGCGCACGAAGAGGTACATCGATACGGCGACCAAGACCATCGCGTCGTGACTGAGCGCCAGCGTCTCAAAACGGCCCACCAAGAGCATGGGCACAATCGCCGCCGTAAAGGCCATTGTTTCACGAAGCGGCACGCCGTAGTCGCTGTCCAGGTCGGGTAGCATCCCCGAAAAGCCGCACATCGCGCCGGCGACAACCGCCGTATCGAGCGGCACGCCGTAAGCCACGTGGCCGACGCCCGCATAGCCGCAACCCAGTACGGCGCTGGTAGTCACATGCATGCGAAAGCCGGCCATGGACTCTCCGCGGTTGCCGCGAGCCGAGCGGCACAATGAACGTGCAGATGTAGTTTTCGAATTGCCGGTGAGGCGGCCCCAAACTGTAGGCGAATGGATTGCCGGTCCCAAGATCAGCGAGTCCACGGCGAATAACCAAACTGCTAGCGTGTGCACGGAATGATCTTCGCCGATTGCTGGCACTTCGCTATAGTTGTCGCCGCGATGCAAACGTACGATCTTTTAATGCTGTCGGTCCTCGCGGCCACGACGTTGTTCGGTTTCTGGAAAGGCATGGCCTGGCAGATTGCGTCGCTGGCTTCGCTCGTGGTGAGCTATGTTGCCGCGCTGCGGTTCAGCGAGCATCTCGCGCCGACGTTCGGCGAGCATGCGCCGTGGAACCGGTTCGTTGCCATGCTAGTGATCTACATTGCGACGTCGTTTATCATCTGGACGCTGTTCAGGCTCGTGTCGGGTGCCATCGACAGAGTGCGCCTCGAATCGTTCGATCGCCAGTTGGGCGCGATGTTCGGGCTGGCCAAGGGCGTGCTGCTGTGCGTGGCGATCACGTTCTTCGCGGTGACGCTATTGCCGCCGACGCAAGGCGAGGCGATTGTGGCGTCGCAATCTGGGCGATACATCGTCGCGCTGCTCGATAAATCGCATTCGGTCTTCCCGCCCGAGATTCACGACGTGGTCGATCCTTATCTCAACAGGATCGAACAGCGGCTCAACCCCGACTTTCAACCGCAAGGCCAGGACTTGCAGCAATTGTGGCAAACGCAAATGCCGACCGCGACACCCGGTTGGCCGCAGCTGCCCTGGCCGCAGCCGCAACAAATGCCGGCTTGGCCAACAGAGGCGCAACAGCCCAATTCGACTCCACAGCGCAATCCCTACGCCGTGCCCCGCGAGCCAAATCCGTTCCCCGGGCCCTACTCAGCCGAAATCCCGGCGAGCCGCGATTACTGATGCGCTTCATAAAGCCGCGACCGCCGGTCGCAGAGATCGCGGCCGTGTGTGCGCTAGAAAATCGCGGCTGCGATTCCCAATAGGCTGAGTAGAAACGCCACCAGCACGACGACGGCGGTGACTTTTAGCCACAGCGGCTTTGACATGCCGGACCTCATCGCGCGGCGGTCCGCCTCGGAGAGCCAGTAGCCACAGGCAGGGCACTTGTCGGTGACGATATACACGGCCGCGCCGCACTCCGGGCAGTTGGCCGCTGCGTCGTCGTCGAGCACGTCATCGTCGTCGTACCAGTCTTCGTCGTCGTCTGAATCGTGATCCATTGCGATTGAACACAGCGCGCAAGCCAGTCGGGGTGAGCAGGGCGACGGATGCGTTATTCCTCGGGGAAAATGACGGCCGAAACGAACATAAGAGTGATTATCGGACGTTGGGCATCGGTGCCGTGAGATTTTGAATGGCTGCCCTGCTCGCTCGTTTGGCCAAGGTCATCTGGGTCGAGGCTCGTTGTCGGCGCTCGTCTGCGGGCATTCTACGAGGTCGGTTTTTTCGGCGAACCCATCGGCGGGCGCGCGACCAGCGGTCGCGGCTTTATGCCGGGCGGCCGTTATTGGGCGCGGGGCCGGCGGCGTCGCCTTCGAGGAAGCGGCCCATGCGGCGGAATTTTTCATAGCGGGCCGCCAGCAGCTTGTCGGTTGGTTGGTCGACGAGCTCGCGGAGCGTTTTGACGAGATACATCTTCAAGCGGGCTGCCATTTGATGGTGATCGCGGTGGGCCGCGCCGAGCGGTTCTTCGATCACGTCATCGACGCAGCCGAGCTCTTGCAGGTATTTCGATGTGAGCTTGAGCGCCCGGGCGGCGTCCTGGGCGAAGTCGTGGCTCTTCCACAGGATGCCCGCGCAGCCTTCAGGACTGATGACCGAATAGTAGGCGAACTGCAGCACGGCCACGCGGTCGCCGATGCCGATGCCAAGCGCCCCGCCGGAGCCACCCTCCCCGATCACCACGCAGATGATCGGCGTCGGCAAGCGCGACATTTCGAACATGCTCTCGGCAATGACCTGGGCCTGACCACGTTCCTCGGCGCCAATGCCCGGATAAGCGCCGGGCGTGTCGATGAGGCAGATGATCGGCAGCCGATATTTTGCGGCGAGTCGCATCTTGGCCATCGACTTGCGATACCCCTCCGGATGAGCGCAGCCGAAGAAGCATTCGTTGCGCTCTTTGAGGGTCTTGCCTTTGTAATGGCCGGCAATGAGCACTTTGTACCGATCGAGCTTGGCGAAGCCGGTTCGCAAGGCGCGGTCGTCGCCAAAAAACTTGTCGCCGTGCAGCTCGACGAATTCATCAAAAAGCAAGTGGAGGTAATCGGTGAACATCGGGCGATCCGGGTGGCGAGCCACCTGCACCGTTTCCCACGGATCGAGCTGACTGTAGATTTTCCGCGTCGTGTCGGCCAGCTCGCGGCGCAGAGCGCGGATCTGATCGTGCTGCTCCGGCGACTTGTGCTCGGCCGCTTCGAGCTGAGCGATCTGCTCCTCAAGCCGATAGATCGGCTGTTCGAAGGCCAGGCGATAGGAGGAACTTGCCATGTCAATCAACCATAACAATTCAATCAGCCACAGAGGTCACAGAGAGCACGGAGAGGGCAAATACAATCATCAGAAAGTAAGCTGTCGGCGGTTCCGTTACTGTTACTTTTCGGCGTCGGGCTAAAGTGAAGACCGCGGATGAATGGATTCGGCCTTGCGGCCGACGCCAATTTTACTCTGTGTTCTCTGTGACCTCTGTGGCTAATCTGTTTCCGCCGCTGATTTTGCCTCGTCCTCTTCGGACGGCGGCTGGGGTGGATTGTAGAACATTTTTTGCGTTTTTATTTCCATCATGACGTCTTTCATGTTGCCGGGACGCGCTTGAGGATCTTTGGCCATCATGCGCTGAACGTAGGCGGCGAACTCCGGTGTGATGTTCTTTTCGAACACCGTGAGCGCCGATGGCCTCGAGGTCAGGTGACGCTGCAAGAGCTCGTTGGGCGAGGTGGCCGTGAACGGCGGCTTGCCGCAGAAGAATTCGTGCAGCGTGCAGCCGAAGCTGTAGACGTCCGCGCGAGCATCGACTTGTTGGCCGCGAATTTGCTCGGGCGCCATGTAACTGTGGGTCCCCTGCACCGTCGTTCTGCCGCCGAACAGCTTGCTCAGCGCCCCGGCCGGCTTGCGCGTGAGATTGAAGTCGATCAGCTTGACCACGTTGTCGTCGCGGACCAGAAAATTATCGGGCTTGATGTCGCGATGCACCCATCCTTTGTCGTGGAGATGAGCGATCCCCGCCGCGCATGCTGTGAGAATCGCTTTCGCGCGATGGTGCATCTTCTTGTAACCGCCGCCAAGAATCTGCTGCTTGAGGTTCGGCACCTTGAACAGCTCGAGCAGCATGTAAGCGCCGTTCGATGTGTTGCCGAAATCGTAGGTCTTAATCACGCCGGGGTGATCGAGCGACGAGCCAACATGGAATTCGTGCTTCAACTCGGCGATGGTGGAACGCGTATACTTGGGCCCCGGCGGCAGCCATTTCATGGCATAAGCCGTTGTCTCTGACATCGGCCGCACCGCCCAGATTTCATAGATCGCCCCCGCGCGTATCAGATGATACATGCGGTAGTTGCCGACGAATTGCTTGGTGGCGGGCACGCGAGGGTTCAGGGTTCAGCGTTCAGGGTTCAGGGTTCAGCGTTCGAAACGCAGGCGCGGCATGTCGCTATTTTCAGTCTAACCCCTTGCGCGAATTGAGGAAAGCTCGATGGCGCCGCGCAGGGCGAGTGGCTTTGACATAGACCATCTTGGTCCGTCGATCTGAGCGCGCCTGAACCGGCCGAGACGGCCGGGCTATGTATCCGATTACTCGTAGTCGACCCTCGCGAGAAAGAGGCCGTGAGGCGGCGCGGTTTGTCCTGCCCGGCGGCGATCGAGCGCTTCGAGCACTTCGCGAGGCCACGTGACATCGCGATTACCTCGGCCAACTTTAACCAACGTGCCCACGATCACCCGCACCATGTTGTAGAGGAAGCCGTCGCCAGCGACCTCGATGGTCACGCGCTCGGACGGCTGCACGTAGAGCAGTCTCTCCGAGACTGGCAATTTCGAGTCTCGGAGAGACTCGTCTACGTGGAGGCCACGCTCAACGGTAAGCTCGGTGATCGTGCGGACCGAGTCCGGCCGTTCCGAACCAGCCGACTCGAAGCTGGAGAAGTCGTGGCGGCCAACCAGCGCCTGCCCTGCTGCATGCATCGCTGCCGCGTCGAGCGGATGCGGATAATGCCACGTGAATTTCCGATCAAACACCGAACGCGAGCGGGCGTTGTGAATCTGGTAGCGGTAGCGCTTGGCGCGGGCATCGTAGGTCGCATGGAAGCCCTCGCGGGCATCTTCGACGGTCACCACCGCGATGTCGTCGGCCAGCACGGCGTTCAGCGCGCGTAACAACTCATCGTTCGACAAGCGGCTCTCAGTCGATACGCCCACCACTTGGCCTAATGCATGTACGCCGGCATCCGTGCGCCCCGCCGCGGTGGCGCGCACGGACTCGTGAGTAATTTGATGCCAGGCGTCTTCAAACACCCCTTGCACCGTGGACTTATCAGGCTGAACCTGCCATCCGGCATACGCCCCGCCGTCGTAGGCCACGGTCAACTTCAGCCAGCGAATGGCCATTTGACGCTTCATCCAGAACGAAGCGCCACAGAGGACACAGAGATCACTGAGACCAGAAACAAATCAGAAAGGCGATTGCTAATTCGAATTTAGTCACAGGCTAGTTCGCCAAAAACATGTTCACTTGACACCAGACCCGTGACAAATCCTTTTCTTCTCTGTGCCCTCTGTGTCCTCTGTGGCTAAATGAATTCAGGAGACGGCGGCTTGGATGCGGACCAGGAGCTCGGCGATTTGCACGGCGTTGGTGGCCGCGCCCTTGCGGAGGTTGTCGCTCACGCACCAAAATGCCAGGCCGTTGTCGCACGACAGGTCTTCGCGGATACGGCCGATGAACACTGCATCATCGCCGTCGCAGTCGCTCGGCTTGGGATACTTGCCATTGGGCAGGTCATCGATGACTTTGATGCCCGGGAACGCGGCAAATAGTTCACGGGCTTCGTCGGCCGTGATCTTCCGCTCGGTTTCGACAACGATGCTCTCGCTATGGCAGTTGCTGACCGGCACACGGACACACGTCGGGCAGATGCGGATCGTGTCGTCGTCGAGGATTTTGTGCGTTTCGTACACCATCTTCATCTCTTCCGAGGTGTAGCCGGCATACTTCGGCGAGCCAATTTGCGGGATCAAGTTGAAGGCGATCGGGTGGGCAAACGTTTCGTACTTGTGAGGCTTGTTATCGAGTGCAGCTCGGCTGCCGTTGACGAGGTCTCGCTGTCCGCCGACGCCTGCGCCGCTCGTGGCCTGGTAGGTGCTGACGACGACGCGGCGGATACGGCCCGCGTCGTGCAGCGGCTTCATGGCCACAACCATTTGCGTGGTCGAACAGTTCGGGCTGGCGATGATTCCCTGGTGATTCTGAACGGCATCCGGATTGACCTCGGGAATCACCAGCGGCACCTTCGGGTCCATCCGCCAGTAGCCGCTCTCATCGACGACGATGCAGCCGCGCTCGACCGCCCAGGGCACAAATTCCTTGGCCACGGGGTCGGGCGTGCTGCCGATCGCCAGGTCGACGCCATCGAAGGCTTCGGGCCGCAGCTCTTCGACCTTGTGCTGCCGGCCGGCGAAGTCAACCGTTTTGCCGGCCGAGCGGGCGGAAGCAAGAAACTTGATCCGCTCAAAGGGGAACTCGCGTTCCTCGAGCATCGAACGAATGAGCTGTCCCACGGCGCCGGTCGCGCCGACGATGGCGATCGAATCGAACACGGATGGCTTCTCCTGGGTGAATCTAGGGGTGTACTATGCGAAATGTGTGAGTCGCGGCTGGCCCGATGTCGTAGCAACGACGCTTGGCGGCCGTCCGAGGTTCAGGTCCGCCAAGTCGAATTTAAGTATAGATTTCATTCGGACGGCCGACAACGATTCCGGCCAAATCTAATCCCCGCCCCCTGCCCTGCCCGCTTTGCCGACCACGGCCAGGGTAATCCGCCGCGCGATGGGGTCGAAGACTCTACGGATCGTCTTCGGCGAGACGAACGCCAGGTTGCCGATCAGCATCACCAGGCCAAACGTGGGCATTCCCAGGAACAACACGATGCCGCCGTGCACGAAGACGGCCATCAGCAGCATCCAGGGCCGTGTGAGCTGGGGCCAAATCAGCGCGCAGTACGACAGCTCCCAGAACACTGTGATGTGGGTCATGAGGTTCAGCAGCCGTGGATACGCTGCCAGCCACGTCATGTCTAGCGATTGGTATTCGAGCATCGCGAACGACAGCCAACTGGCTTCACCGGAGGGCCACGATTCGCCCTGCAGCTTCCCAATGCCGGAGAACAAATAGATGATGCACATGTGCACCTGAATCATGCGGATGGCGATGTTTGCGGCGGCGGTGGGCGGCACCTCGGTCGGTCCTCCGCGCTTGAGACGCCACAGCCGATCCACTGAGTAGCGCGCGCCGCACGGCCCGAGCATGAGATACATTGCCAACATGCAGTTGATTTTATCCAGGCCGAAGTAGGCGCCGGGTGTGATGCGATTGGCATAAGACACAGCAAAGAGGAATCCAAGAAGCGCCATCGTGCGGCTGAAGAAACCGATGGTCAGCAGGAAAAACACCGCCAGTGCCGTGATGTGGAGGGTCCACATCAGCTTTGGCGACTGGACGAAGCCGAAGTGAGTCCAAATCAGTCTTGGCTCGCCGGTGAGGGGGCCCGGGCCGTCGGGATCGTTGCCCGCTTCGTGGACGTCGTGCATCAGTTGCGGCGGCAGCCAGCCGCGGGCGCCAAAGAATGCATCGAGGTCAAACGACCAGACCAAATGAGTGTAAAGCAGCATCGCGCCGGCCAGCACGCGAATTGCCGACAATGTCGAAGGGCTGGTGGGTGTGAACCAGAAGCCATTCCACGTCTCCCAAAGTTCGGCCAAGTAACTTCGCGTAGCTGCAATCATCGGGGCGCTCCCGTCCAGCGTCCGGCCGTATCCATGCCGCCGCTCTGCCAATTCAGGCTTTGATCTCCCTCGTCGGGCCCCAGGTCGCTGCGGCGCTGGCTCACTTCCATCAGCACTTCATAGCCTTCAGGATCTGTGAGCGTTCGTTGCTGCTCCACGGCGAGACTTCTAGGCAGCGGCCAATGCGCGATTCGCCGCAGTCGAACTGATTGCGCATTTTCGTTGATGCGCAGCAGATGCCTGGCATACGACTCCAGGTACTTTCGCTGCCAGTAATCACTGATCTCCTTATCGCCAGGAAAGCTAGCCTGGTCGGCGAGCATGAAATGGCGATGATACCTCAGTCGCGGCCAGTGTTCTTTTCTGCTGGGAAGCTCGCCCTGCTCCAAAGCGCGGCCGCTTTGGTCGAACAGCTCGTATCGGATCAAATGCCCCGGTCCAACCTCGGGCGCAAAGAATGAATGTCCTTGGTTCAGATAAAGCGCATCGAGGTACCACTGCATGGGCGGCTGCTGCGCGATGTCGACGACCAGTTGCGAAGATGGAGGCAGCGAGAGGGCCGCAAGAAAAACACCGGTGAAGTGCCAGACGATCAGGAGACTGATGAAGAGACGGACAACGGGGCCCAACCGGCCTGGCCGTCGCGGTGTCGATCCGGCTTCGCGCTGCGGCGGATTCGGGCGGCTCTTTTGGATTGGCTGCTGAGGCGAGCCCATCGGTTTTGCAGCGGCTCCTACCATGGCGGAGAGGGGGAGACAGGGAGATTAGGAGAGTACGATGGACGACTTTTTCTCCGTGTCTCCCCTTCTCCGTGTCTCCTTGTCGTTTTGTCCAAACTCCGCCTCGGCTCGGGGCGGACTCCGATGCCGCAAATACTAGCGTCCGGCCCGCCTCAACGGCCATAGCAAATGAAAAAACCCTCGCCCCGGCAATCCGGGGCGAGGGTCGAGTATCAACTTGTCTGGCGTTAAGCTCCCAGCGCCCCTTAGCGCTGAGCAATTTGCGTGCTGTCAAAGTTGATTGACAGCTCCTGCGCTTGGCCGCCAGTGAGCCGGATCGTTCGCTCTTCACGAAGGGTCTGACCGCCCTGCTCCAGCTCTACGATGACCGTGTAGTCGTCCCAAATCTGCCCGGCCTTCAGCTTGTTCGTCGTGAACTGGCGGAGTTCGCCGGTTTGCTTCGTGGCGACCCCGGACAGCGTGACTTTTGCCTCAGCAGGTACGCGCAAACTCAAGCGGGTTTTCACCGCGGGCTTCGAGGCAATGACCTCACGAGAAACGGCACCACTGCGAGCATATCCATAGTCGTAATACGAAACGGCATAGCCGCCACCGTCACTACCATGGGAGCCGTAGCTGCCATGGGAACCCCACGAGCCATGGGACCCCCGGGATCCCCATGAGCCGCGCGAGCCCCACGAGCCGTGCGAACCCCATGAGCCGCGCGAGCCCCATGAGCCGCCGGACGAACCGCAGCTACCATGGCTACCGCGCCAACCAAAGAACGCGTGCGAGCTTTCCGACATCACCGCCACAGCGCCGACAGCAAGCAGTGCGGCAAACAAACTCTTTTTCAGCGTCATGTGTCACAACCCTCCCGATTTCCGTGAGATGAAACGATAGTCCCCACCATGGGCGATCCGCTGTCAGCGGACACCCGATCTAGGATACCAGCAGGGTTGCATAATTCAAGTAATCTGGGAAAAATTGTCGGACTGGATCGGTCGTGCAACCGGATAGCCCCTAGGGCCGGCCTGCTCGAAGTAAAGTCAGCGCCAATTGGCAGTTGCGCCGTCGAGAGGCCCCTTTAGCAGAGAACGCTCGCGTTTGGCCAATGTAGGCCAAATTGTCGCGTCATTTTGACACAACACCTTTCTCCTTTGCCCGCAAGCGCAGGTCATCGAGCGACAGCTCGCCCACCGCTCCTAGCAGACCGATCCGTATGATGGCTTCGCGGGCAAGTAGAGGTACGCGCAGCTCCGCAGTCTCCTCGCGCCAATCGAATGTCCCGATAAACGGGCCGATCGCTTCCTCATCGAGCGTTGCGCGACGCTCGTCATAGAACGTCACGACAACTCGTGGCCACTCGTCGTTTTGCGCGCCTGGGCGAATGTTTTCGCCCTTAATCCAGAAAGCCAGTGCGAGTTGCGGAACTTGCCGGCCGTCGATGGCGAATCCTTGCAGCGCGTGAGCACCGCGGCCCGGTTGTTCGTTACGAAACGTCGCGTAGTGTTCGGCGTGCGGCGCATCTGCACCTGATGAAAGCACGAGTTGGCGCTGATAATGCCAGGCGGCCGGCTGTTTTTCGCCCCTATCGCCTTCAATCACTTCTTCAAAGCTGCCATTAACGAGTTGCGGATTTTTCGGGTCGGGCTTCAATTCCCGTCGCGATTCGGCCTCGCCGGTCATGGGCACGAACAACGTTGGCCGCAGCGCTTCGGATTGCAGCTCGCCGCCGGCTTTGCGCATCAAGTACAAAGTTTGCTGATATCGTTCGCCGACGGGGATGACCATCAGGCCGCCATCGCGCAATTGATCGATGAGCGGCTGCGGCACTTTTTCCGGCGAGCAGGTGACAATGATCTTGTCGAAGGGCGCTGCCTCGGGCCAGCCTTGGTACCCATCGCCTGCGCGCGTGCGAACGTTTTTGTAATCGAGCCGCTTCAGCGTTCGCGCCGCACGCCGAGCCAAGGGCTCCACGATTTCGATCGTGTACACCTCGCGCACCAGCGGGCTGAGTACAGCCGCCTGATAGCCACTGCCCGTGCCGATTTCCAGCACACGCTCGCTGGGCCGCGGGTCGATGGCCTCGGTCATCGACGCGACGATAAATGGCGGCGAAATTGTCTGCCCCTCCCCGATCGGCAGGGCCATGTCGTAGTACGCCAACTGACGCTGATTCGCCGGCACGAACTCATGGCGCCGCGTTTCTCGCATGGATTGGATGACGCGTTCATTCTTGGTGCCGGCCGCGACGATTTCCTTGTCGACCATTTCGTCGGCCAGCCGCCGCCAGTCCCTCAGCGATGGCCCGGCAAACACCGAGGTGGCGGCTATAATGACAGCTGTCAGAACGAGCGTTTTTGCGCAGTCAATTCTCATCGCGCCCACTCCGCAAATGCGACTTTGGTCTCCTACAACATTATTGCACGCTCTCCCAAGCTTTGCCGATATTGCAGGCCTCAGCTAGAATCGAAAAAGACATATTTGAGTGGTTAGAAAACCTTCGAGTTTGCACCATCGGCACATAAAGAGTAGACGACCGGTTTGATGAGACGAATCAAAGCCAGACTTTGCCCGGCTGTTTTTGCCGCCGGGATCGCTGCCGGCGTCGTATTCGCCATCACGCCCATCGCCTGCGCGCAGGTCGCCACGCTTGGCAAAGGGCACCAGCTACTGGTCAATAATGGGCTGCAGATTTGGGGCTTGCAGACCGACAAGACCTATCCTCTCAGCTACAGCGAGCTGACCGCCGCCAATATGAATGCGGTGGTATTTAGCTACGAGCAATCCAACCCTGGCGTTCTGTCACCTGGGCAGAAGTGGGGAAAGTGGGTTGTAGCTGATCCCACGCATCCACTGTACACTTCGCCCGCAACATCTCTTGACAGCACTGAGGCTGCGCATTTTGCCGACCTCGTCTCCATCCAGGTCGGCGATGAACAGCAGTCCGACATGGAGAACCCCAATGGCTACACCAAGGCGTGGTTCGACGCCGCGCACGCTGGGAATTACTTCACTAACCAGCTGCTTTACGTCAATTCGTTTTATATTGGCAACCACGCTGCCTATGCGGACTTCATCATCAATGCCAATCCGGATGCGATTTCGTGGGACGGCTATCCATTCGGCAACCCGCATGGCGGCTACATCCTGCCGAAGAACTGGCTGACGTTGGGCAACGTTTTTCGCCGCCACGCTCTGGGAACGTACATCGGCGCGACAGGCGCGTCGCCGCGGCCGTATGGCATGTACGTGCAAACGTTTCACGACGGCGTAGCGGTGGATCCGGGAGAGGTTGAAATCCGCTGGCAGCAGTTTGCCGCCTGGACGATGGGCTACGAGTTTGTTGACGCCTTCATTTACAGAGGCGGGAACAATAATTTCGGCGGCCAGCCAAGCGGACCCGTTTACCTCGCCTTCCAGGAAACGGCGCGGCAAGGCCGCAACCTCGGGCCGGCGCTAACGCGACTCATCAGCTACGGCTACGGCCCGAGCTTCGTGCAAGGCGCCGGCTCCTCCGGCATTCCGGGCGAATGGATCTTTTTCGATCGCAACAACGCGCAGCCAAGTCAGCGCTATCTCACCGGCATCTCCAACATCACGAACCTCGGCACGAAAAACAGCGGCTTATCGGGCGATGTGTATGTCGGCTTTTTCAACCCACTGCATCTGAGCTTCGGCGATCCCGCGGGCACCACATATTTCATGATCATGAACGGGCTGGGCGGAGACCTCGCGCTGCCCAATGGTCAAAGCGACAACACGGCCACCGTCGCCGAGACGCGGCAGCAAATGACGCTCAGCTTCGACTTTGGCGTGGCGGCCATCAACTCGCTGCTGCGCCTCAGCCGCAACACCGGCCTGGTCGAGGTGATCAACACCGGTTTCAACGACGGCGGCAACACCATTTTTACATCGCTCGGTAACGGGAAATATCAGCTCCAGCTCACGCTCGACGGCGGAACCGGTGACCTGTTCAAGTACAACGACGGCACGCCGTTCGTGGGCGCGCAGGCGGCGGTGCCGCTGGGCTATTGGGATAGCGACGGCAACGCGGGAAACAACAACGTAACGACTGGCTCTGGAATGGGCGGCAGCGGCGACTGGGGCGCTGGATCCAAGTGGCACAATGGTGTAACGAACTCCACCTACGCGGCCGGCAGCAATGTCGTGTTCGCCGGAACCGCCGGCAACGTCACGCTCACGTCGCCGCAGTCGGTCACGAGCCTGCAGTTTAAGACGAGCGGCTATACTATCGCCGGCTCAACGCTGACACTGAACGCGCCCACGATCAATGTCGACGCTGGCGTCACGGCAACCATTAGCTCCACCCTCGCCGGGAGCAATGGCTTCATTAAAAACGGTCCCGGCACGCTCGACCTGGCATCGGCGGGGACTTACAGCGGCAACACGACGATCAACGAGGGCGTGCTGGGAATCGCCACTGCATCCCTCGGCGCCCTCCCCGGTTCGCCGACGCCCAACATCCAGATCAATCACGGCTCGACGCTGCGATTCAATGCCGACAATATCATGCTGGCCGCAAATCGACAGGTCGTTCTCGGCTCGAGCGGGGGCGTGCTCGACACTAACGGCAACAACGCTGCGGTCGCGGGTGTCGTGAGCGGCACGACGCTCACCAAGATTGGCACGGGCACGCTCACGCTCTCGGGCAGCAACACCTATAGCAGCACGGTCACCACCGGCGGCGCTCTGCAAGTCAGTTCCGACACCAATCTCGGCAATGCCCCGGCGAGCTTCACCGCCGGCAATATCACCCTTGACGGCGGCACGCTCCGCTTCGGTGCGAACTTCAACATCGCCAACACCCGCGGCATTACTATCAACGCGGGCGGCGGAACCATCGACACGCAGGGTTTCACCAACCCTGCAGGTTACAACGCCTTCCAAGGCGGCTTCCGTGGACCGGGCGACCTGACCAAAATCGGCTCCGGCACATTTTTCGCAGCCGCACCCAGTGGTGGCGCGAACGTGAACTGGAAGGGGCGGCTTATCATCAAGGAAGGCACCTGGAAAATCGTCGCCACCGATGGTTTGCCTTACAACGTCGTGGCCGCCGATCCATTGCAGCCGGCGCAGGTGACGCTGGACGGCGGCACATGGCAAATCGGTGCCACGATGAACGTCACCAACGGGAAGCGCGGCGTGACGATCACCGCAGGTGGCGGAACTATTGATACGCAGGGCTTCAATCTCACCTGGGCCGGACCTTGGGCCGGCAGCGTCACCAGCGCGATGCTCAACAAGATCGGCAGCGGAACGCTGCGTCTCAACAGCCACGCGACGTTCGGCCCGGGCACGTACGCCGGAAATCTGAACGTCAACGGAGGGACGCTTCAACTTGACGGCGGAACGGCCATGGGAGATTTGGCCGGTGTCAATCTGGCCAATACGGCCGGCGTAAGCCTGAACATCACCGGCAGCGTTGGTGAGACAATCGGCTCGCTTTCCGGCGGCGGAGCCAGCGGCGGAAATCTTTCGCTCTCGGCGACGCTCACCACCGGCGGCAACAACAACTCCACGACTTTCAACGGCCGCGTGAGCGGATCGAGCGGATTGACCAAGACCGGCTCGGGAACTTTCACGCTCGCCCCTTTAGCCGGCGGCAATACCTACGGCGGTACGACGACGGTCAATGCGGGCACGCTGCTTGTGAACAATACGACCGGCAGCGGCACGGGCACCGGGTCAGTTGTCGTGGGCATGGGGGCCACGCTTGGCGGGACTGGCAGGATTACCGGCGCGGTCACTGTGAATAGCGGCGCTCACATCGCTCCGGGGGCGAGCATTGAATCACTCGACGTCGGGGCTCTGACGTTAGCCGCCGGCTCGATTCTCGACTTCGAGCTGGACACCCTCCTCGGCGCCGATACGAGCGACCTCGTCAACGTCACCACGTCGAACGGCCTGACGATCAACGGTGGCATGCTCAATCTCACCAACGCGGGCGGCATGACCGGCGGCACTTACACACTCATCGACTATGCCGGATCGCTCAATGGCAACGTCAGCAACATCACACTCGGAACCACGCCGGCCGGATTCACCTATGATCTGGTCGACAACACATCCAACAAGTCGATCGATCTTGTAGTGACGGCGCCGGGGCTGGCCGGCGACTTCAACAGTGACGGCGTGGTCGATGCAGCCGACTACGTCGTCTGGCGCAAGGGCCTCGGCACGACGTACACCCAGAATGATTACAACGCATGGCGGAGCAACTTTGGTGCGACCGAAGGCGGAAGCGGCGGATTTGTCAATTCGCAGTTGTCCGCGCGGGTGCCGGAGCCGGGCACGTTGGGATGGTTCCTGTTGGGCGGCGCATTGATCTTGACTCTACGCCACCCCAAGCCGACGGCTTTGCCGTTGGTCGGCCGGCGACGAGTCGCCGGCTTGGGAACTCGAAAGCGCCCGCGTTTTAGCTAATCGTCTTCAGTGCCATCCGGGATCAAGTAGCCGTTATTGGCCACATTGAATAGCGGCCGATACGGGTTCGCATGGGACTTGCGGGCGCGGCAGTCCCAATGCCAGACCATGGCGAGGTTGATATTCCAGGCCTCTTCGCTGGCCCCGTCTTCGCCGTTGCGTGCGTCGGGCATCAGGTACGTAAAGCCGGTTTGCACGCTCCAGCGATCGCGTACCGGCAGCAGCATGTCGGCGCCGAGGATGCCGTCGGAGTCGTCAGTGAATCCGCCATAAAGGCGCCCCTCGCCGCCGTTTTGTCCGTGGACGCGATAGAACAGCACATACTGGTCCCTGGCCTTCCAAAGTACGTCGTCGTCGTCCTCATGCTCGTTCAAGCCCACAGTCGCCGAGAAACCGTACTCGTGTATGCCGCAATCCATCCAGCTGATCTCATTGCGCAGCTGATGGAAGTCGGCGGCTTCAAATCGCTGATCGCGGAGGATGTCCCAGGCTGTGCCGAATTGCAGGCCGTCTTTCGCCCGCCGGAACAGGCCGAACGTGGCGAAGTGCTGCGTATGCGATTCCTCGTCGTCGGTGTTCTCATCGCCGTTGAGCTGGCTTTGGGCCGCTTCATAGCCAATCTGATAGCCCGCGAACGTGTACGGAATCTTAAAGCCGGCGTTGAAACCTTCATGGAAGCCAAAGTTGCCGCCGTCCCGACCCTGGTCGTACGGACCTTTGAATCCTTGTACGCCGGCGAACACCGTGAGCTCTTGCCACTTCGGCACACGGATTCGAACCGAGTGACACGACTCGGGATCGCCCGGACCGATGCAGAGACAATCGTTGCTACACTCGCCGTCGCAGCCGTAGTGGCCATGAGCGCAGCCGCATTGACAGCCTGGCCCACATCCGCAGCCGGGTTCGCACGTGCCGCCGCACGAGCAGGCATCGCCACAACCACATTGATCGCCGCAGCCATCCGGGCCGCAGGTCGGGTTGTACTGGTGATCGCCGTCGAGGTAATAACCATCGGGACCGAAAGGATCGGCAGCCGGCGCGCCGACGTGGCCGGGCATCGGTAAGTCTTCCAGTTCGCTGCTCAGCTCTTCGGTCGCTGGTTCCGGGCCGTGAAGCTGTCCCTGCATGGCGACGTTGAGCCGCTGCCATACCGGCGTACGGGGGCTAGGACGACCGGGCCGGACTGGAGTCCTGCGGGCCACGTGTGGAGTAGTTCGTCGCTGATTCGTAGCCGGCCGTGCGCTCGAAGCGGCAGGTTTGGTGGGCAAAACGGCGGCGGTCTGAGCCACATCGGAGGACGCCGCATCTTGCTGCACGTCCGAGTCGGCTCCGCTATCGTCCGCTGAACGCCCGGCTGCTATCCGCTCCGCAGCAACGGGCGCCTCAAACGAATTTGGCTCTGGCTGCGCGGCGGTCCGCTTTTGCCGAAGAGGGTTGATCGAGGTTTCTACCGCCTGGTCCGTCGGCGCCGTCGATTGTCTGGTTGGCAACCGCCAGGTGGGAGCCGAGGTTGCCGCGGCGGTCGCGACACCATGAGTTGAAGACAACTCCGGTGAATGCCGTCCGGCAACAGGCGGCGGGGCCGCTTGAGCGGCTGCGGCGCCGGCCCAAAAACTGGCGACGCCAAGCAGAGCGCAGATCGTTGCAATCCGAGAAGCAATTCGGCGGGAAAACATCGGTCGATCCTTGGGGGGAAGCGTTTAGCAGGAACTGAACTTCACGAACGCTGGCGAGTCTCGATGGGCGAATCCGCTGCGAACGTCCGGTCCCCCTGGATCAATACCTGGCGTGGTGTATCGACGAGGTCCGCCGGACCACTTTCGGAAAAGTTTGTGTAATCGTTAAAATTAGCCGCCAGCAAAGCTTCCATTGGAAGCAGCGCGCATGCAGCTAGAGGAGCAGTCGGGGGGAGCAGTAGAGCAACCGCGAATTGAACCGGACACCGAATTGCGAGCTATTGCCTCTGCTGCTCTACTGCTCTTTGCCTGCAGGATGCGGCGATAGCAACTTTAAGCCGGACGGTCATGCCAGCGACTACTTTCACAATTACGGCCAATGTCGTTGACATACCTCGCCGGCGTACCTTTCCCGCGGACGTCGCTGTCGAGGACGGGCGAATCGCCGCTATCACGACTTCCACCTCACGACCTTCTACTTATCTCTTACCGGGGTTCATCGACGCGCACGTCCACATCGAAAGCTCGATGTTAGTCCCAAGCGAATTCGCCCGGGTGGCCGTGGTCCATGGGACGGTTGCAACGGTGAGCGACCCGCACGAGATCGGCAACGTGCTCGGCGTGGCGGGCGTGCGCTATATGCTGGAGAACGCGGTGAAGGTGCCGCTGAAATTCAATTTCGGCGCGCCGTCCTGTGTGCCCGCGACTACCTTCGAAACCGCCGGCGCCGAAATCACCGTGGCCGAAGTCGAAGAGCTGCTCGACGATCCGCGGATCCGCTATCTGAGCGAAATGATGAACTTCCCTGGCATTCTGCACGGCGATCCGGCCTGCGTTGCCAAAGTGAACGCCGCGCACGCGCGGGGCAAGCCGGTCGACGGCCACGCGCCCGGTTTGCGCGGCGAGGAAGCCGCCCGCTACATTGGCGCCGGAATCACGACCGATCACGAGTGCTTCACGAAGGAGGAGGCGCTCGACAAGCTGGCATCGGGTTGTAAGATCGCCATCCGCGAAGGCTCAGCCGCCCGAAACTTCGATGCGCTCTACACGCTGATCGGCGAGTTTCCGGGCCAGGCGATGCTTTGCAGTGACGACAAACACCCGGACGAGCTGTTGGACGGCCACATCAACTCGCTGGTGCGACGCGCGGTCGAGCGCGGCATCGACGTGTACGATGCACTGCTCGCCGGTTGCATCACGCCGATTGAGCACTACGGCCTCGACGTCGGTCAATTGCGCGTCGGCGATCCAGCCGACTTCATTGAGGTCGATTCCCTAACCGATTTCAATGTGCTGCGGACATGGATCGACGGCCAACTTGTCGCGGAAATAGGAACGACGACGATCCCGCGCGTTAAGCCACCGGTGGTCAACAACTTCGTGCCCTCGAAACTGTCCGCCAAGGAAATCGAGGTCTCAGCGCCGGTGGATTCCAAGCTCAGGCTGCAAGTGATCGAAGCTCTCGACGGCCAGCTCATCACGAACCGGCTGGAGTTTCCCGTGCAAGTGATCAACGAGGCCGTCCACGCCCAGCTCGAGCTCGACATCCTCAAGCTGGTGGTCGTCAATCGCTATTACCAAGCGCCGCCCGCCATTGCATTCATCAAAAACGTCGGCCTCAAGCGCGGTGCGATGGCGTCGAGCGTAGCCCACGACTCGCACAATGTGATCGCGGTGGGCGCGGATGATGCCGACATCGCGGCGGCGGTGAACCTGGTCATGGAAGCCCGCGGCGGCCTGTCGGCGGCATGCGCGGCAAACGGCGTTGCCGAAGTTCTCCCGCTCCCCGTCGCCGGCCTGATGGCCACCGGCACCTGCAGGGAAGTTGGCCAGGCCTACGCCAAGCTCGACAAGCTGGTGAAAGCCTGGGGCTCGCCGTTACGGGCGCCTTACATGACGCTCTCGTTCATGGCCCTGCTGGTTATCCCCGCCCTCAAACTCAGCGACCGCGGGCTCTTCGACGGCGCGAAGTTTGAGTTCACGGACCTGCTGCAATAACGACGGGCACGAAATAAGCGGAAGACGCGCACGTAGTAGGTGAGTATGAAGTCGTCACAATTAAAGGCCAGGTTGTAAAATGGATAGTGTTCGGTGGAAGCCCTTTTGGAGGGAAACACGATGAGCCCGGCCAGCCTGGAAGACCGCGTGGCGGCGCTTGAATCGCAGTATGCGGAGCTGTTGAGGATGGTTCAGGATCGGCCGCCGAAAGACGCCTGGCGAAAGGTCGTGGGGATGTTTGCCGATGATCCGCAAATTGAGGAGCTTCATCAGGAAACACAACGCATTCGCGAGAAGGACCGATGTCTGATACCACACGTGAGCAGAATTGGTTGCCGCTATTGATTATTGCAGCGGTGGCGGCCGCACTCGGCCTTGTTTTCGGCTTGGCAGTTGGCGAATTCGCAAATTCGCAGTCGCGCCGGGCCGCCGAAGAACGTCTTACCACCCTTGAGGAAGAACTCGCGTCTGCCAAAAGTGAAAGGACTCAGTTAGAATCTCAGCGCGCAGAGCAACAACAGGAGATTGAACGACTTCGAGAGCAATCGGTAGTAACCGCGGCGGCGGCGAAAGACGGCATTAACCCAGAGCGGGTTGCAAGGCTCGAGGATCGAGTAGCTCAGTTGAGCGAACAGAACGAGGCACTGCGCAAAAAACTTCGGCAAGCCGATGAGATTGCAAGAGAAACTAGCGATTCTAGTCCGCCACTTGATGGCGAGCCGTCTAGTTCCGCTGTTTCCGGTGGGCAAGTAGGTCTCACAATTGCCAACACCACCGTCAAGAATCAAGGTTTTGGCATTACGACGCTTGTCGGCGAGGTAACTAACAACACATCGCGAAGGTATTCAGCAACACTGATGGCAACGTTCTACGGTAAAGATGGCTGCCGGTCGGTCCGTAGCGAAACGGAATTCAAGCGTAGCCGGCCCTGAGAATCGGCGTTGTGGAAGTCGGCGTAAACGGGCTTTGCCATGTCGAGGCTTGTCGTGTCAAGGCTTCGTCCAGCGATTTTCCAGCAGGACTGCCAGAGCGGCCCGGACGCATTGTTCGTCGGCGTCCGCCAGTTTACCCAAGTGTTTTTCGATCAAGCGAGTTGTCAGCGTCCCGATAATTGGCTTCACGCAGCTAGGCTTTAGCAAACCGGCCGCCTGCCATTGCGAGAGCGCAAGTGACGGGTCTGTCTCGGTGCGGCCTGTCAGCGGCATCAGTACCACGTCGCCGAACCGGTCGGTGTACGTCCGTGGGCTGAGAATGACCGCGGGGCGCTTCTTTGAGGTGGTCAGGTCGGTGAAGGGATAACGCACCAGGACAATGTCGCCCGTGTCATAGCTGGTCATAGACGGCGTCCTCGTCGTTGTCCCAGGCTTTGGCGAACGACGCCTCTTGGGCTTTGAGCCACGCTTGGGTTTCCAGAGCGTTCTCATCGGTGTCGTAGATGACGATCACCTCTTGAGGCGGCAGGCCGCGGAGATCGTCCGGCAGCACGATCTTTTCGCCGTCGAATTGGGTTTTGATGGCTACCATTATTGTTCAACTTCCGCTAATGCCAATTGTACCCTGGGATTCCCCCCGTCGAAAAGCCAGGTGACAAGGCGGGCGGTATGGGGTTACAATCGCAGGTGGCAAGCCAGGTGGGGAGCGGCGGCTCGCTCCTTGCTTCTCTCAATGCGCTTTTCGTACAGGAGTTTCAATCATGGCCACGATTACGGAAACGGTTCGGCGTCCGCAGGTTCGGCAGACCCAGTGCTTTATTGGCGGGAAGTGGGTTCCCTCGGCGAGCGGCAAGACGTTTGAAACGATTCACCCGGCCACCGAAGAGGTGATTTGCGAAGTGGCCGAGGGCGATCAGGAAGATGTCGATGCGGCGGTCGACGCGGCGCGGGAGGCCTTCGAGAACGGGCCATGGTCGAAGATGGATGCCCGTGATCGCGGCGCGCTGATTTACAAGCTGGCCGACCTGATTGAGGAAGAGGCCGACGAGCTGGCCGCGATCGAGACGCTCGACAACGGCAAACCGATCAGCGACGCCCGCGCCGCCGACATTCCGCTCGTGATCGACTGCCTGCGCTACTACGCCGGTTGGGCCGACAAGATCGAAGGCCGCACGATCCCGGTGCGCGGAGAGTACTTCACGTACACGCGGCGCGAGCCGGTGGGCGTGGTTGGCCAGATCATTCCCTGGAACTTTCCGGCCCTGATGGTGGCGTGGAAGTGGGGCCCTGCGCTGGCGACAGGTTGCACCATTGTGATGAAGCCGGCGGAGCAGACGCCGCTCTCCTGCCTGCGGATGGCGCGGCTCGCGCAAAAGGCCGGCATTCCGGACGGCGTGATTAACGTTGTGCCGGGTTACGGGCCGACCGCCGGCGCTTCGATCGTCAAGCATCCGGGCGTTGACAAGGTCGCGTTCACGGGCGAGTTGGCCACCGCCAAGATCATCCAACGCGAAGCGGCCGAGACGATGAAGCGGCTCACCTTCGAGCTCGGAGGCAAGAGTCCGAATGTGATCTTCGCCGATGCCGATCTGGACGCAGCCATCGAAGGCGCGCACTTCGGCCTGTACTTCAATCAAGGCCAGTGCTGCTGCGCAGGCAGCCGGCTGTTCGTCGAGGAGCGGGTCCACGACGAATTGATCGACCGCATGAAGGAGAAGAACCAGGATCGCCGCGTGGGCGACCCGTTCGATCCCGAAACGCAGCAAGGCCCGCAGGTCGATGAGGCCCAGTTCGACAAGGTCCTACGCTACATCGACTACGGCAAGAAAGATGGGGCCCGGATGATTACCGGAGGCAACCGCATCGGCGACCGCGGGTATTTTATCGAACCGACACTCTTCACCAACGTCACGGACGACATGCGGATTGCCCGCGAGGAAATCTTCGGCCCGGTGATGAGCGTGCTGAAGTTCAAGAGCGTCGACGAGATTGTCCGCCGGGCGAACGACACGAACTTCGGCCTGGCGGCGGCTGTTTGGACGCGCGATGTGGCCAAGGCCCACCGTTTTGCGGCTAAAGTGCGGGCCGGCACCGTGTGGGTCAACTGCTACGACGTATTCGACGCGGGCGCACCGTTCGGCGGCTTCAAGCAAAGCGGCATCGGCCGCGAGCTGGGTGAAGCCGGCTTAGCCAACTACACCGAGCTCAAGACCGTGACGGTCTCGATGGCGTAAGTGCAAGTCGGCCCGCTGATGCACTGAAAGGGCACCTATGCGCCGAAATCGCTGGTTGTTTGCCGCTCCCCTGCTCTGGCTCGCGATCAGCGGCGCCGCGCATGCGCAGCAGGAACCTCCCTCTGGCGAGCCGACCGCGGAGAAAGAGAAAACCTATTTCGATCTCCGCCGCTCCAACAACCGTACGACATCGCTCATTGCGGAGCGATACTTCAACCTCGCGCGGCTCCAGGAATGGAGCGACGTGACCGGAAAGTCGAAAGTCACCGCGAAATATCTCGAGCATGATCCGGAACTGGAGTGGGTCAAGCTCCAGATGGTGCGCGGCCGGGGGGCGGACCGCGTGGTACAGGAGAAAGCGGTCCCGGTCGCCAAGCTGAGCAAGACTTGCCAGTCGCGCGTACGGCAAATCGCCACGTTGCAAAAGAAACTTGACGAGCTGCTGGTTGCCGAGTCGGAGGCCGACGACGGTCGTGATGGCGAAACCGGCGCGGCGTTCGAAGACCCCGGGGCACCGATGACGGACGATCGCGGCGTCGAGCCGCGCACTGCGCCCGGCGGAGAGGTCCAGTACGGACCTCCTGAAAACGAACCTCAAACGCTCGCTGCCGCACAAAACCCCACTTCCATAGAGTTCGACGACGACCCCGACCCGCTCGGTTTCGCGGAAGCTGCCGCCAATTTACCACCGCCACAGGTGGGTGCCGAGGATATTCCGATTCCTGGGTTCCCGCCGGGGGCTGGCGGCGACGTGAATCGCCCATTAATTGACGAACGAACTCCGGCTCCGGGGAACACAACGCCGAACGACTCGAGCCATCCAACGAGTGTGGAAGAACTCCAGGTGGCATTCACGAAGGCATTCGACGCCGGTGATAAAGAATCGTTGGAAAAACTGATCTACTGGGGGGACTCGACGGAAGAAGCTCGAAAAATCACGCGGTCCAGTCTTGTTGATGATGCTGGCAAGAAGCGAATCCTCAAACTCAACGTCGAGGCAAGGCCCGGCGGTTTGGATCGGCCCGATTACAAATGGACGTTCGGGTCCCAACAGGTGTTTCGCATTGAATATGGATCGGATGACAGCGCGACGCACGAATTCATCTGGCCCTTTGGAGAAATAGAGGGCAAGTACTATCTTGGAGCTTGGTCCCCAGACCAACCGGCGCCGCGTCCGCAGCGCTAGCAGACAAGTTGCTGGTGCTTTTCACTTGCTGCTAGTTGCCAAAATTCTTGGCTATCCTGGTAATCTTTGCCGATTATTCCGTTTATACGGATTGTACCGTAGCGCCACCTCGTGCGCGCACGGCCTGAAGTCGGACAATACGACGGCGGCGAACGCCGATCGCTTATGCCAAGGACGCTATTCCATCGTCTAAGTTTGCGGTTACTGCCACGCGTTGCCATCGCGGTGGTAGCGTTGGTGTCGCTGCCGGCACGCCCCGCGACTGGTCAGCTCGCGCCGCAACAGGCTCCTGCCGGCTACGGGGCAAACCCTGCCCCGCCCGGCACGCCTCAACAACCTCCACAAATCGAGGCTTATCCGCTCGATGACATCTCTCGTGACGTGTTCCTCGCCTGGCAGCAATACGCCGCCGGGCGGCAGGATCTGCGGATCGCCATCGATGAGCGGACGTCCCAGGTGCTGGTGTCTGCGGCGGCTGGGATTCACGCTCAAATTCGGCAACAGCTCGCTGCAAAAACCGCCGCTCAGGCCCCCCCCGTCGGGCTTTCCGCACCGGCGGGCACGGTCTTTCTGCAATTGTCGAACGTGCCCGCAACCGAGTTGCACACACGTTTCGAGCGATTGCTTTCGCGGCAGCTACCCGCGACGGCCGATGCCTCCGGCGAATGGCAAGGCTTTTCGGTCGAGGCTTCGCCCGGCGTCGGCGTGGCGGTGAATGTCAATACGCGCACGGGGCAGGTCCGCATCGACGGGCCGCCGCTGCAAGTTGCCGCGTGGCGACGCGTGGTCGAAGTGCTCGACAGCGCGCCGACGGCACCCGGCACGGTGACGCAAATGGTTGCGACGAAATCGGCCAACCATGAGCGCGTGCGGAAGACTTTGCACGCGCTGCAAACTGGCAGTGCTGGGTCCAAGGCCGCCGACTCCCTGGTCGCCATGTTATTTCAACAGCAAAACGACGCCGCGGCCCAGCCCGAAACAAATCCACCCGCGCCGGCTGCTCAGCCGCCAGGCACTCCGCCCGTGACCCCCGACGCCCAAACCGCTCTGGAAGCGGCCAAAATTGCCGAAGCGGCTGGCGGCTTGCTTGGCCCGGTCCAAGTCGAGTTTGTCGAAGGCCTCGACGTGATCGTGCTGCGAGGTACTGAGCGGGATGTGCAGCGCGTGTTGGAGATTATCAACCAAATCGAGCAGCTCAGTGAGATCGCCGTTCCGTCGATTGAAATTCACGAGCTGCGGTTTGTGGAGAGTGTCCAACTGGCCGCGCTGCTCACGCGGCTCTACGCTGCTGACGGCGCTCTTGGCTCGCGGGTCGGCGGCGTAAGCATCACACCGCTTGGCAAACCCAACGCGCTGCTGCTCATCGGACGTGCGGAAAACGTGAAGACGGCAATCGAGCTCATCCAGCGGCTCGACCAGCCAGTGGTGCCGACTTCGCGTTTCGAAGTGTTCCCGCTGCGGCATGCGTCGGCGGCCGAGGCCAAGACGCTCATCGATGCCTATTTGCGGCAAGACGACGAAGGCAGCCCGCTCGACGAAGAACCGGACTTGGACACCGTGACCCACACGCCCCCAACGGCGCCGCGGGCGATCGTTGTGGCCGACGTCCGTACGAACTCGCTGGTTATCAGTGCCGGGGCGCGCGACTTGGCGGAAATCGCCGCGCTGGTGGCCCGCATCGATACGCCCGGCGCGACCGCCGAGCTCAAGGTTTTCACGATCATCAACGGCGATGCGGAAGCGCTCGCCCAAATGCTCCGCTCGTTGTTCTCCGTCCCCGAGACCGGCGAGGCACCCGAGGGCGGCGGACTTGCTCAGGGCGGGCCCGTACGAATGCAATTCTCCGTCGATCCGCGCACCAACAGCATCATCGCCGCCGGATCGCGCGAGGATCTGGCCGTCGTCGAAGCCATCCTGCTGCGGCTCGACGAAGGCGAATTGCGCGAACGCGTCACCACCGTTCACCGGCTAAACAACGCCTTCGCCGAGAATGTTGCCCAAGCCCTCACCCAATGGCTGCAGACGGAGCGGCAGGTCGAGGCGCAAGCCGACCTGGCCATCAGCCCGTTCGAGCAGATTGAACGCGAAGTGATCATCGTTCCCGAGCTGGCGACCAACAGTCTCATCGTCAGCGCGACGCCGCGGTTCTACAACGAGATCATCCGCGTGATCCGCGAGCTCGACGAGCGGCCGCCGATGGTTCTTATTCAGGTGCTCATTGCCGAGGTGCGGCTCAATGACACGGATGAGTTCGGGATCGAGCTGGGACTGCAGGACTCGCTATTGTTCGATCGGTCACTCCTCGGGGATTTTCAAACGATCACAAACACGACACAGCAACAAGGGGCCGGCGGGGCAGTGCTGACGACGACCCAACAGCAAATCGTCAACGCCCCTGGGCAGCCGGGCTTCAATTTCAATAACCAGCCGTTAGGCAATAACTTGAGCAGTACGGCCTTGGCCACGGCCGCAAATGTGGCTGCTCAGGGACTTTCGAGCTTTTCGCTCAATCGCGTGAACGGCGACCTGGGCTTCGGCGGTTTTGTCTTCTCCGCCTCCAGCAATAGCGTGAGCGTATTGCTGCGGGCGCTGCAGGAAAAACGGCGATTGGAAGTGTTGAGCCGACCGCAGCTCATGGCGCTCGATGGTCAACAGGGCTACGTGCAGGTCGGCCAGGATGTGCCGCGGATTCTCGCGACCAATATCGACACGTTTGGCGGCCAGACGAACACGATCACCTACGAGCCTGTCGGCTTGATCCTGCAGGTCGTGCCGCGGATCAGCCCGGATGGCTTGGTCGTTTTGCAAATTCAAGCCAACAAGTCGGAAGTTGGCCCGGAAGCGGAGGGCATTCCGATTTCAGTCTCTGCCGCCGGCCAGGTGCTCCGGGCACCACGAATCGAAAAAACGCAGGCGCTCACGACCGTCAGCGCGCTGAGCGGCCAGACGGTGGTACTGGGCGGCCTGTTGCAAACTCGCAAGTTCGACGTGCACCGCCGCGTGCCGATCGTGGCCGACATCCCGCTTCTTGGCAACCTGTTCCGCTACGATAGCGTCGCCGAAGAGCGCCGCGAGCTATTGATCATCCTCACGCCGCAGATCATCTACAACAAGTTCGATTCGGACCTCGTCAAGCAAATCGAGTCGTCGCGAATGAGCTGGATCCTTTCCGATGTAGTCAATCTGCACGGCGAGGCCGGGCTGCGAAGCCGCTGCGACGAATGGTACGACGGCGAAATGGAATCGGTGTACCCGACCTTCGTTCCCGAGGAGGGCATCCTGCCGTTGTCGCCAGGCAGTTTGTTGCTCGGCGAGCCGGGTGCGGGAGCTCCGGCCTGCGAGCCAGTGCCGGCTTTGAGCCCGCCGCCGAACGGTGAAACGCTCCCATCGCCCGCCCTCATGCCGCCAGCCGCCAACCCTTAATGTCATTCACATGAGCGAAAGCCATCGGATCCAATTAGGCCTTGGTTGTCTGGCGATGTTTGCAGCGCTGATTGGCAGCGCCGGCTGCCAAGCGCCCAAGGCTTCCGACTTGAAGCCGTCGAAGTTGTTTAGTCTCGATAGCAGCTGGCCGTGGGGCGGCGACGGGCCGGAGGAAGGCACGCCGGTGCGGCTTGTCGGCACCTGGACCGATACGGTGTTCAATCAACCCGGCCAGAAGCCGCAACGCGGCTTCGGCGGCCGACTCCTGTTCTATGAGAAGAATAACGACAAGCCGATCCTCGTCGATGGCCAGCTCGTCGTCTACGCGTTTGACGAGTCAGGCCGCGATCCCACCGACAACAAGCCGACGCGGCGGTACGTGTTCCCACCCGACCAGATGCCGAGTCACATGAGTATGTGCGAAATGGGCACCTCATACAGCTTCTGGCTGCCATGGGACGAGGCAGGTGGGCCACGAACCGAAGTGAGCCTGATTTGCCGCTTCGAGCCGATGGGAGGCGCCGTGATTACCAGCGAGCAAACGAAACACTTGCTGCCAGGCGCGATACCGCTTCACTCCGCAACAGCCAGCCGGCAACCTCCGCAACTTCCGGAAGGCGTGCCGTCGCGACCCGCCCAACTCACGTTGGAAAGCCTGCGGAATAGCGCACGGCCGGATGGCGGCGCGCAACTGGCCCTTTACGAATCCCCGGTCGATCCTCCGGCCGCTGTCACACCGGCCAAGGTTGAAACAACGACTGTTGTTCCCGAGCGGCGGATGGGCGTCACATCGATCACGCTGCCGGATAGTTTCAATCTTCGGGCGGCGGCAAATCAAACGATTGTGGCGCCCGCGAATCAGCGCGCAACACCGATTGTGCCTCCGTCGCAACCGCAAACAATCCAAACGCAACCCACTACGCCGACTAAGCCACCAGCAGCTAACACTGGGCTTAATGCGGCGACGATGCGGCCGGCAACCTCGGCGCGGCAAACTGCGCCGGCAATGCAACCGCCGAGTGGCGTGGGCTTCGGTTCGAGGCAGCTTGCGCGGCCGCAATTAATCACGCCACAATTCATGACCGTGCAGCCCGCACCCGCTACGATGAGCGGTACGGACGTCAGCTACCCGTCGCCGGCGGCACCGCAGCCGATGGCGGCGCCGCAGCCGGCGGTGCGATAACGACCATCTCGTTGCGCACCTGCCTCACACCTGGCTCCAGGGCGATGAGCTTTTCGAGCACGAGCCGCTGGTGTTCGGAGGCCGCTATGCCGCGCAGTACTGCCGTGTCGCCCTCCATGGTTACAATCGGCTGAGCGATATTGTGCTCGGCGAGGATTTTGCCGAGCCGCGTGCGAAGTTTGTTCGCCACTGCCGCCGGGGTCGGCAGCGGCGCGTCAAACGCCACCTGTAGCTCCACGCGCATCAGTTGCGGTACATTCTCGACAGGCTGGGCCGGCTGCCGATCGCGCGTGCCGCGGCTGACGTTGCGATTCATCTGGTTGAAGAACTGCGTGCCCGCGCGGCCCATCTCGTTAAAGACGGCGGCCATGTCGCCGCTGTCGCGTCCGACAAAGCTCTGCCCGCCGGCATAGCCGCCCATTCCGAACGACTGATTACCGAACATCGAGCCGCCGCCACCAAATCCGCCGCCACCGAATCCGCCGCCAAAGCCACTGCCGCCGAAGCCGGCGTTGCCGAAACCGCTCTGTCCGAATCCGCCGCCGAACCCTGTGTTTCCAAATCGACTTGCCCCAAAGCCGGCGTTGCCAAAGCCACTCGTCCCGAAGCCACTGCCTCCAAACCCACTGCCAAACGCGGACGTGCCGCTGCCGCCCCGCCAAGTTTGAGCCGTGACAACGGTCGTCCGTCCGACGGCAAGGGGAAGTAGCACGCACAGGCAAATCAAGCATCGAATCATGGCTCGCTCCGGCTAGGTTGCGGCAGTCAATTCATTATATCGTACCATGCCGCTCCCGCATCCCAGGTAGCGCTGTTCCCCCTGGAGCGCCCTTTCCTCCCCCCCAAACCGGCCCGTTGACTCTCCGCGCGTCAACGTGGAAAACGGAAACCACTTGCTGGATTTCACATCACTTGAATGGAGTTTCCAAATGGTCCGATTTTTAACGGCCGTAATGGCCGCTGTATCGCTATTCACTACTGCTGTTCCGCGATTGCATGCCACGTCGCGGGCCAGTAACACCAATGAGTCCGTGCGGCTCGCGCCGCAGGAGCGGCGCTTGGTCAACGCAGTCAACGCATACCGCGACGAGCGAGGTCTGCCATCGCTGTCGGTGGACCCGGTGCTGATGCGCATCGCGCGCCACGCGGCCCCGTGCTTCAGCCACGTGGTGGACGGAAAATGGTGTTGGCACCGGGCGCGACAGGCCGGCTTTCGCGGCTGGGCGACCGATAACATCGCCAACGGCTATCCCACTCCGGAAGAAGCTGTTGACGGTTGGGCCACGTCGCACGGGCATGCGATGCAAATGCGCGGTTGCTTCAAGATGAATGGACGCTGGTGCAATTACAAGTTCAATCGGCTTGGCGTTGGCGTGTGTGGGCGCAAGTATATCGCGGTGTTTGGTCGCGACGACTCGCGCCCTCCCGCTAAGCGCAGCTAACGAAGCGATGGCTAGTCGGGAATAATTATTTTGCTCTCTTGCGGGCCGGCGTGCCTCCAACTGCGCCACCGGAGGGACCGGAGAGCGGCGTGCGGTCGTCGGCGCGGTCATCTTCGGCGTCGAAGTAGCCGCTGCCAGTTGCTTCCTCGACTTCGAGGACGACCGGATCACCGTCGCCCTCGTTGCCGCCGGCGAGGCCGCCGACCGCCGTGCCACCGCCCGCGGTGCCCGCGGCATGCACGTCGCCGCGATGGACTTTCGGCGGTGGAAACTCCAGCGGATCGACTCGCTTGAGACGATCTTCTTCCATCTCGCCCTCGGGCGCAAGGGTGTCGGCCGGCGAACGAGGCCGGCCTTCGTCGAGATTGACTTGCGGCGTCGAGTCGATTTTCTCGGCGCAATCGACGCAATATCTGGCATAGGGAATCGCCTCGAGGCGCACTTTGGCGATGGGCTTGCCGCAATTCTCACACAGACCGTACTTGCCGTCGTCCAAGCGTTGCAGGGCTGCGCGGGCTTCGCTCACGATGTACTGCTCGTTGGCGAGCAATGTCGTGTTCAAATCGTACAAATATTCCTCGGTGCCCATGTCGCCCAGATGGAACGGCGCGTTCGAGAGCTCGCCATGTGCGTTGCCGCCGCTTCCGCCGCGGGCCTGTTCCAGCATGGCGGATGCGTCGGAGCGGACGCGCGAAGCCAAAGTCTCTAGTCGTTCACGTTGTTTCGCGAGTTCCCTCGCATTGTTTTTTTTCATCGTCCTGCTCCGATTGTTCGCCGAAAAAGTAACGAACCGCGTTATCTCAGCGTGTCAATTTGCCGCGGTTGCCTGTCTTTGTCAAGTTTCCTGTCACGTTACAGTGCAAAATTTGCGCCGCACTGACCGACGCGGTAGCTCGCTGCGAACACGGTCGGCGCTCAAGCGGCGCGAAACTTGCACGCGTACTCAAAGCATTCTCCATGGAGGTGCCAGGATGATCCGCAAACTTGCCTCCGGCGAATACCGGCTGTATTCACGCAAGAAGAATCCCAAGACCGGCAAGCGCCGCAACCTTGGCACTTTCAAGACCCGCGCCGCCGCGGAAAAACACGAACGTGCCGTGCAGTTTTTCAAGCGGCAAGGCTGACTGCTGAGGAGTCGTCGAACGGCGCGAGCCGGTCCGTACATAGCGCCTTGCGACGAAAGCCTGCGCTGCCTCCGAAAGGTGGCCTGGCCGGAATAGTTGGGCCGCTTGGTCCCGAATATCGAGTGGCAGTTCAGAGGGTGGTCCGGCTAGCGCAGCGATTTGTTTGCTTTTCATTTCTCTCATTTCCTAGTTATCTGGCATCAGCCCGCGCGCCCCAGCATCGTTTCATTGCGGGTCATGCAAAAACCAGTATCATGAAATCGGTGGTCCGACGTCAGCGGGTTCGGCGAAACGAAACATGGCAACCCACGTCAGCGATAGTCCGAGTCGGCTTGCGGATTTCAATGCGATGCTGTTCTCGGCGGTCTGCCATTTTGCGGCACTCATCGCATTGGGGCTGCTCACCGCCGCGAGCCAGGAGGACTGGCGCGGCGTGAAACTGCTGGTCAACGTCGGCGATGGGATCGAGTCGCCGGCCATCGACGATTCCTCGCTGGAGAATGAGGTGCAGCTGCAGGTCGTGGCCGAACCGGCCGCCGCGCTGGGCCCGGTGGAACTAGTCCCCGATATCGCTCTGGAGACGACCGACTTCGCCGCGCTCGACGCATTCTCGGAAAGTGCCGTCGACGCCAGCGGGTTCGCGGGTCTGGCGCTGGGTGGCAAGAGCGAGGACGAAGGCGCCACAGCACGGGCAGCGACGGAGTTCTTCGGCATCGGCGGCTATGGGCAGTCCTTTGTTTACGTCGTGGATTGCTCCGATAGCATGAACGAGCGAGGCAAATTTGATCGCGCCCGATACGAACTGCTTCAATCCATTGAGCAGTTAGCCAGCGACCAGAGATATTTCGTGATTTTCTTCAACGACGGCGAGTACCCGATGGAGGCGGACGAATTGGTGCTGGCGACGCAGGAGCAAATTGCGCGAACCGCTGAGTGGGTCGGCTACATCGAGGCGCACGGCGGCACGGAGCCCCTCCCTGCCCTGCTCTTCGCGCTCTCGCTGCGGCCGGACGCGATCTATTTTCTGTCCGACGGCCAGTTTGATCCGGCCACGATCGCCCAAGTCCGCAGCCGCAATCGGCCGAACCATCGGCTGCAGCGGCAAATTCCCATTCATACGATCGCCTTCGTCGATCGGGCAACCGAGCGGCTCATGCGGACCATCGCCCGGAACTCCGGCGGCCAGTTCCGCTTCGTGAAGTAGCGGCGCGGGAATATTGCACCGTTTCCCGCGAACTCGATTTTTTAGTCCAAAAATCCCCCATTTTGGAATGCGCAAACCGGGCGTGATGGATGCAATTTGACTGAGAAATGATTAGAATTGCCAAGTGGGACTGGGGCACCCAATAGCGGTTCTGCTCGTAGATAAGGAGGCGCCGTCATGCTGGATATTCTTGGCCGCGGGGTCGCTACGACTTGCAACGGAACGACGCGTCGCGATTTTCTCAAGGTCGGGACGCTGGGCGCCATCGGTTTTTCGTTGGCCGATTACTTCGCGGCAAAGGCGGCCGGCAACATCATCGCCGATAACGATCGCTCCGCGATCATGATCTTCAACCTGGGCGCTCCCAGCCAGCTCGATACGTTCGACATGAAGCCGGACGCGCCGGCCGAGATTCGCGGGCCGTTCAAGCCGATTTCGACTGCGTCGCCCGACATTCAAATTTCTGAGATCTTCCCGCTTCACGCCAAGATTGCGGACAAGTTTTCGCTCGTGCGTTCCTGCCATCACAACGGCGCGGCGGTGCACGACGCCGGCTGGCAGGTGATGCAAACGGGGCGGGTCTTCTCCGGCGGCGTGAATACGCCGCACGCGGGGGCTGTCGTCAGCTATCTGCGCGGGCGGAAGACCGACCTGCCGGCCTTCGTGGTGCTGCCGCAAACGATGGGCCGCGGCGGCGGGAACATGCCCAACGGCCAGGCGGGCGGCTTTCTTGGCAAAGCGCACGACCCGTTTTCTTTGATGGCCGACCCGTCGCAGCCAAACTTCAAAGTCCCCGATTTGCTGCCGCCGGCGGAGATCGACGCCGAGCGGCTCGATCGCCGGCGAAAGCTCCGCGACATCGTGGATGCGACCGTCAAGGATTTTGAAGCCAGCGAGAACGCCAAGTTGATGAACGACAATTTCCAGGCCGCGTTCCGCCTGATGACGAGCAAGAAGGCCCGCGAGGCGTTTGATCTGGCCAAAGAGCCTACGGCCGTCCGCGAACGCTACGGCATGAATCGCTTCGGCCAGTGCTGCCTGCTGGCCCGCCGCCTGGTCGAGGCGGGCGTGCGGTTCGTCACCATCAACACGTTCCTCACAGTGTTCGACGAAATCACGTGGGACATCCACGGCACCAAGCCGTTCACCTCGATCGAGGGCATGAAGAACATCGTCGCGCCGATGTACGACAAGGCCTACAGCGCGCTGATCCAGGACCTCGACCAGCGAGGTATGTTGGACGCGACGCTGGTTTGCAACCTGGCAGAGTTCGGCCGCACGCCACGCGTGAACCCCACCGGCGGGCGCGACCACTGGCCGCAGTGTTTTACCTGCTACTTCGCCGGCGGCGGCGTGAAAGGCGGCCGCGTCGTCGGCAGCAGCGACCCGATCGGCGCCGTGCCGGCCGACCGGCCCGTCGAGCCGGGCGACATCGTCGCCACGATCTTCCACAGCCTTGGGCTCAACCTCGAGACATCGCTGCCGGGACCTTCCGGCCGGCCGTTTCCACTGGTTGATTTCGGGCACCACGAGATTCACGAGCTTTTTTAGAGGCGATAAAACAACTCCCTTTGGCGAGCCGCCGGGCTTGTCCCGGCGGGCTCTTGAGCCCCAATCGAATGAAGCGGACAGGTTGTAGATATCGTGTTCATTGCTGCGTCGTCGTCGCCACGTCGATGCTTTGCGCGCCGACACGAGGCGACGCGCCGCCATCGCACGCGCTGATTCCCGCGAGCTCGACGTTGACCGGCCCGCATGCGCTTCAGCAGCTGTTGGTCGAAAGCGTTGTGGACGGGCGGTTCGCCGGCGATAAAACAGCGCAGGCTGAATTCTTGTCCAGCAATCCCGCAGTGGCTAAAGTGGACGCCGGTGGATTCGTGCGGCCTGTGAGCGATGGCGAGGCCACCATTACTGCGACGATCGATGGGCAATCGGCGGCTGCAACCGTCGTCATCAACGGCATGAGTCACGACGCGGGCCGCAGCTTTCGCAACGATGTCCAGCCGGTCCTCGCCAAAATGGGGTGCAGCACCGGCGCATGCCACGGAGCGCTGGCGGGCAAGGGCGGCTTCAAGCTGTCGCTGCGTGGTTACGACGCCATGGCCGATTACCTGGCCATTACCCGAGATGCTCGTGGGCGGCGCATCGAGCCCACCGATCCGGGCCGCAGCCTGGTGCTGGTGAAGCCGACCATGGCCGTACCGCACAAAGGCGGCTTGCGATTCGATGTCGACTCTCCGGCCTATGCAATTCTCTCGCAATGGATTGCCGCGGGCGCCGCGCCGCCGCACGAGGATGACCCACTCATAGACGACATCGAGGTATTTCCGGCGGAAGTCACCTTGCGGCCCGGCGACGAGCAGCGAGTTGTCGTCCGCGCCCGGTACAGCGACGGCCGGGTGAGCGATGTCACGCAGTGGGCGAAGTTCGCGGCGACCAACGAGGCCGTGGCCACGGTCGACGAGGGCGGCCTGATCAAGACGGTTGGGCACGGCGGCGGCGCCGTCACCGCCTGGTATTCGAGCAAGATCGCCAATGTTCGGATTACCTCGCCGTACGAAGCCGAAGCGCCCGACAGCGTATTCACAGCAGCAAAGCGGCGAAATTTCATCGACAATTTAGTCCTCAAGCAACTTCAGCTGCTTCACCTGCCGCCGGCGCCGCCGGCCGACGATGCGACATTCATCCGGCGCGCCTATCTCGACACGATCGGCAAACTGCCGACCGCCGACGAAGTCCGGACCTTTCTCGTTGACCAGGCGCCCGAGAAGCGCGACCGGCTGATCGATGCCCTCCTCTCGCGCGAGGAGTTTGTCGATTATTGGGCCTACCAGTGGTCGGACCTGCTGCTAATTAACGGGACGCGGCTGCGCCCGGAAGCCGTCAAGGCATTTTATTTGTGGATTCGCCAGCGCGTGAGCGAGAACCTGCCGTGGGATGAATTCGCCCGGCAGATCGTGCTGGCCCGCGGCAGCAGCTTGGAGAACGGCGGATCGAACTTCTTCGCGCTGCACCAGGATCCCGAGACGATGACTGAGAATATCAGCCAGGCGTTTCTCGGGCTGTCGATCGGCTGCGCGAAGTGCCACAACCATCCGCTCGAGAAATGGACCAACGACCAGTATTACGCCATGGCCAACCTGTTTGCGCGCGTGAAGGCCAAAGGTTGGGCTGGCGAATTTCGGAACGGAGACGGGGCGCGGACGCTGTTCGTTGCCAGCCGAGGCGATTTAATTCAGCCTTCCAAAGGCGCGCCGCAGCCTCCGGCGCCGTTGGACGCCGAGCCGCTGGCGGAAGATGGCCCTCTCGACCGCCGTGAATACCTTGCCGAATGGCTCACCTCGCCGGACAACCCGTACTTCGCGCGGGCGATCACCAACCGTGTGTGGGCCAATTTCTTCGGCGTGGGGCTCGTGGAACCGATCGACGACATGCGCTTGTCGAACCCGGCCAGTAACGACGAGCTCTTGGCCGCCACGGCGAAATATCTCGTCGATCAGAATCATGATCTCAAGGCGCTAATGCGCGTGATCCTGCAGTCGGCCGCGTATCAACGCAGCAGCATCCCGGCAGACGCCAGCCGCGACGACACCCGCAATTATGCCCAGTACTACCCGCGGCGGCTCATGGCCGAGGTCGCGCTGGACGCCATTTCGCAAGTGACCGGGGTGCCGTCGGAATTCACCCAGATTGAATTTCCTGGCGCCGATGTCGAGAAAACCGAGTTTTACACGAAGGGCACTCGCGCTTTGCAAGTTTACGATGCCGCAGTTGTTTCACGGTTTCTGCGCACGTTTGGGCGGCATCAGCGGATCATTACCTGCCAGTGCGAGCGGTCGAACGAGCCGAGCCTGGTGCAGGCGCTGCATATTTCCAACGGCGAAACGATCCTGAAGAAGTGCGCCGCGAAGGATGGCAGGGTCGAATCGCTGATGTCGAGCGGCCTGCCAGATTATCGGATTATCGAAGAGATATACCTTTCGGCGCTGTCGCGATTTCCGACCGATAACGAAGTCGTTGAAATGCTGGCCGTCCTGAACGAGGCGCCGGCTATCGAACGTCGAGCCACGGTCGAAGACGTGTTTTGGGCCGTCTTGAGCAGCCGTGAGTTCCTGTTTAACCATTAGTCGCTCATGCCAATCGCGCGTCTAGCAACATTGTTGATCGGCGCGGCCTACGCGCTATGGATGCCGGCCGTGGGCGCGGCAGCGGAACCGGCGCCGCCCGACTTCGCCAAGGATGTGGCGCCGATTTTCGCGAAGTACTGCGTCGGTTGCCACAATGCGGACGACCGCGAAGGCGAATTGTCGCTGGCGTCGTTTGCAGACCTGCAAAAGGGTGGCAGCCGCGGCGCGGTGTTAGTTCCGGGTCGCTCGGATGCGAGTCAGTTGATCCGCGCGCTCGCTGGTGAGGTCGAGCCGGCGATGCCGCCGGACGACAATGAGAGGCCGAGCGATAACGAGATCGCGGTGCTTCGCGCATGGATCGATGCCGGCGCGAAGGGACCGGACGGCGCCCAAGCCAAATACCCGGAGCTCTCGACGCCCGACATTACTCCTGCAGCCAACACCAAAGAGTTTCTTACCAGCCTCGCCGTGTCGCCCGACGGCAAGCGTCTTGCCCTGGGCAGGTATCGACACGTCGATCTGATCGATGCGTCAACACGGCAAGTGCTGGCGACCACGGCCGAGCTCCCCGGCAAAGTAAACAGTGTCGCCGTTTCAAGCGACGGCGCTTTGGTCGTCGCTGCATCAGGAGTTCCCGGGCTGTATGGTGTCGCTACCATCTGCCGGGCGGATGATGCGGCGATCGTGTCGCAGGTGAAAGGACATCGCGACACACTTTACGACGCACGCCTGAGCCCCGACGGCCGCTTGCTCGCCACCTGCAGCTACGATCGGCAGATTAACCTTTGGGACGTCGCGACCGGCGCGCTCGTCAGAACTCTGTCGGGTCACAACGGCGCCGTCTTTAAGGTCGCATTTTCTCCGGACGGCTCGGTCCTGGCCAGCGCCAGCGCCGACGGCACGGTAAAAATTTGGAGCGTCGCGACGGGCGAGCGGCTCGATACGCTTGGTCAGCCCGAGGGCGAGCAATGCGCGGTCGCCATCAGCCCGGATGCTAAGTGGGTCGTCGCCGGCGGCGCGGATCGGCAAGTGCGAATGTGGCGTCTCCTTTCCCGTGAGCGGCCGCAAATCAATCCGTTGCGATTCTCACGCACGGCCCACGACAGCTCGATCGTCGAAGTGGCGTTCTCGCCGGATGGATCGCGGCTGGTCACGGCCTCCGAAGGCCGCGAGTTGATGCTGTGGCACGCGGCAACGCTGACGCCGGTTCATGATTACGACGAGCAGCCGGATGTCGTCACCGGCATCGCATTCGATCCGGGCGGCGGTGGTTTTTACGTTGCTCGCATCGACGGCTCCTGGCAGCACTACGATATCGCGACACGCGACAACGACAACGTGGCCGATGACGAACAGCTTCCGGTGGATGCGGCGGTGATGGCGGCGCCCGAGCCGCCGCGGTTCGACGGGCCGGAGCATGAACCAAACGACTTGCCGACCGCAGCCAACGAGATCACGGCCAACGCAGTCGTCCGCGGCCTCATCAACAAGCCGGGCGAGAGCGGCGAGCCCGATATCGATCTGTTTCGCTTTCACGCGCGTAAAGGCCGGCGATGCGTGCTCGAGATCAATGCCGCACGCCAAAAGTCGCCCCTCGATTCCAAGCTGGAGATCCTCGACGCCACCGGCAATCTCATTCCACGCGTGTTGTTGCAGGCGGTGCGCGAAACTTATTTCACCTTCCGCGGCCACAACTCAACCGATCTGACCGATTTTCGGCTGCACGGCTGGGAGGACATGGAGCTCAATGAGTACCTGTATGCTAACGGCGAAGTGGTGAAGTTGTGGTTGTACCCGCGCGGCCCCGACTCGGGCTTTCTGGTCTACCCAGGTTTCAGCGGCGATCGCTACACGTACTTCGGCACCACCGCCATCACGCACGCGCTAAACGAGCCGTGCTATATCGTCGAGCCGCACCCACCTGGGGCCGAGCTCATCCCCAACGGCCTGCCGCAATACACGCTGTACTATGAAAATGATGACGAGGGCTGGCGGAAGCTGGGAGCCGATTCGCGGGTCGTGTTCATCGCCCCGGCCGACGGCGACTACCTGGTTCGCGTCTCCGACGTGCGCGACCTGGGCGGCGACGACTACCGGTACGAACTTCTTGTGCGCGCCCCGCGCCCCGATTTCCAAATCAAGGTAGAGGCCCCGGACCTGACGATCAACAACGGCAGCGGCAAAGAAATTACGATAGTCGCGGAGCGCATGGATGATTTCGATGGTGAGATCCACATCGATGTTGCTGGACTTCCGCCGGGGTTCCATGTCTCGACCCCGCTGGTGATCCAAGCCGATCAAACCAGCGCCTATGCCACGCTCACCGCCGATCCCAATGCGCCGGCGCCCACCGCTGAAAACGCCACGCTCACGAAACTCACGGCCTCGGCGGTTGTGAATGGCCAAGAGATGGTCAAAGAGGGGGTGAGCTTGGGCGAATTGAAACTGGCGGAGAAGCCTAAAGTACTTTCCCAGGTGTTCGCGTCAGCGGACCCGCCAAGAGCGCTGGAGGCAGCGACCGAAAACGACGGAAAAGCGCTTGAGCTAGTCATCTCGCCCGGCGAGACCATTTCCGCGATCGTGAAGGTCGAGCGAAACGGCTTCGATGGTGAAATAACCTTCGGCTCGGAACACGCGGGGCGAAACCTTCCGCACGGCGTCTACGTCGACAACATCGGCCTGAACGGCATGACGCTGTTGCAAGGCGAGATGCAGCGCGAGTTTTTCATCACCGCCGCGAAATGGGTCCCGGAGACGAGTCGACCGTTCCACCTGCGCGCGGAGGTTGAAGGCAATCAAACTAGCTGGCCGGTCATCCTTCACGTCCGAAATCGGCGGGGTATGCAGGAATCAAAGCCTCGCCTGTAGGACCCTCCCCGACCACGTCATGAGCCACCTCGGCGCCGTGTTGTTCGGAACGACAGGGCGAACGCGAAACTTAAACATTATTTGGCGTCGGGTGAATCCAATCGCCGCGGTAGTCGCGTTTGAGTTTGCGATTCGCTTCGTCATCATTGGCGACATGGCCGGCGGTTGCATCCCACTGGAAGCTACGTCCAAGCTCCATCGACAGGTTGGCGAGGATGCAACAGGCCGACGAAATGTGGCCTTCTTCGATATCGGCGACCGGTCGCCCGCCGTTGCGACGTGCCGCAAGAAAGTTTTCTAAATGCCGCCGTGTCGCCGGTGCGGCGAAAATCTCGGTCTCTTTGTGCTGTTCATCCTCCGGAAACTTTTCACGTTCATCGACGAAGTTGCGATGGACCGGCGTGCCATTGCCGTGCGGCACGTAGTCATACGAAAAGACGCTTAACTTCAGTAAGCCCTTGTCTCCATAGAGCGTCGCTGCCCACGGATAGTCGGGCTCGGGATTCGGGCCCCAGCTTCTTTGGTTCCAAACGACCTGCAAGTCGCTGTAATCGAATACCGCGGTTTGCGTGTCATGTGTGTTGACCTTTGAATCCTTCTTACGCATCAGAATTCCGCCCGAAGCCGCGATCTGGCGCGGCCAGCTCAGATCGAGGCAGTAGCGAACAAAATCGAACAAGTGCACGCAGAGGTCGCCCGTCTGCCCGTTGCTGAACTCGCGGCAGTTGCGCCACTCGCGCGGATGAATTCCCGGGTTGTAATCGCGCCAAGCTGCCGGTCCGACGTAGGTCTCCCAGTCGAGATGCTCGGGCGGCGCGGTAGCGGGTGGAAAGTCATCAGAGGTGCCATAATAACTGTGGATTTCCACATGGGCGATTTTGCCAAGTTTTCCGCCGCGAATGAATCGATCGCGCGCTTCAAGAAGATGGGGCGTGCTGCGCCGTTGAACGCCGACCTGCACAGTGCGTTTATGCTTCCGTGCGGCGGCCACCATGGCCTGACCCTCGACCACGTCGTAGCTGATTGGCTTCTGGACGTAAACGTCCGCGCCGCTTTTACAGGCTTCCACCATCGGGAGGCAGTGCCAATGATCTGGCGTAGCGATCAGCACGACTTCCGGCCGCTGGTCGGAAAGCAGTTGGCGGAAGTCGCCGTTGATTGTGGGTCGCTTTCTTGAACGCTGTCGCGGGGCCACGAGGTCGGCTGCCTCCGCGACCATACGGCTGTCGACGTCGCACAACCCTACGACATCAACGGGCGCGACCTGGATCAAATGAAACAAATCCGTCTTGCCGTACCAGCCGCAGCCGACGAGCGCAACCCGCAGTGCCTCTTCGCTGCCGCCGGCAAACGCTCTCGCTTGTAGAACCGCCAACGACGCGGCGCTAGTGATTCCCGATTTCAAGAATTCGCGTCGATCCATGATTGCTTTGCCTCTCAAAAGTTAGTCGCTGAGCCGGGGGTGCCTAACGGTCTGCAGACCGGACGTCGATCCATACCGGGCGGTGATCAGAGGCGGTTACGGCTTCGCTGCCCGGCTCGCCGGGGGTCGGCCAGAAGACGCCGCCGCCGATCACTGTGAGTCCGCGCGACGGCAGTGCATAGTCGATGCGGAGGCAGCCGTGGCCCTCCCCGGTGAAGTTCGACGTGACGTGGGCAGGATCGCCGCGATGGCCGACGTGCTGATCGGCGTATTGCTTCACGGTGATCGGGCCGCCGGCGCTAGTTGGAGTGAATGACGCATTCACGCGCCAGTGTTTCAGCAGTCGATCCATCACGCCAAGCGCGCTCTCTCCATCTAGCGGGTCAGCATTCAGGTCGCCGAGGATCACAAACAGCGCATCCCGTGCCAGTTCGCCCCGATGGCCAGCGTCGTCCACAAGATAACTGCCTCTGTCATCGATGTATTCGGCGATGAGTCGGATTTCATCGTGATTGCGATGGCCATTGCGATCTTCCGGGCCGTCGAACACCGGCGGCGTGGGATGAGAACAGAGCAGGTGTAACGTGAACGGTCGGCTTCCGCGGGCCGCTGGGAACGCTGGAACTTCGACCGGCGCGTCCCAGAAGCTCTTTGAGGAGAGCCGCAGTACGGCCAGATCGTCGTCATTGTAGAACGGTTGACTTTTCCTTGGATCGTTTGGCAATATCGCCCTGGGCATGTCGCGCCAAAGAAACTTTTGGAAGGTCCGCACGCGGGGCCGATCGATTGGGAACCGCGACATGAGAAGCATGCCGTACTGGCCTTCGTGTCGGCCGTAGCCGATGGCGTCGGCCGGACCGCCGAGACGGCCGTCTTTATCGAGGTCGCGACCGCTGGGTCGGCCCGTGTTGACCGGCGCGGTGAAGTGGTGGTCGAACTCGATCGGCTCGCAGCCGTTCTGGCTCACGGCCACGTACTTGGTGCGAAACAGTTCGGCGGCGCGATGGGCGTCGTCGTAATCGAACTCGTTGATTAGCAGGATATCGGGGCGGACGCGTTGGATCACCTCGGCGATTCGCCGTGCTTGTTCATTTTCGCCTTTCTCGAGGTCGCGGACGAGTTGCCCCGGTTCGTCGCGGAACAGCGATGTGTTATACGTCGCCACTCGAATGGCGGCCTCTTCGGCGGTTGCAGCAATTTCTACCGATGAGAGAAGCAGCAACGTTGCGGCGATCAGGTGAGCACGGTTTGGATTCATGGCGGAGACTTGAGTTGTGTCTGTGGCGGCGCGACGGAAAGTATCTGCCAAAAGAGGCGAATTAGGCTTATTGTATCGGCGGCACGGGTCGTTCCGCGACCGCTCGCCACGTGAAAAAAGTGGCTGCCGCTGCTGGCGATTCTTCTCATCCGTCGCGGCGGCAGTTAGAATGGACCGCGCCTGGCCCCGGCGGCAATGCTACCTGCCCTGGGACTGAGCCAGTCGGCGGTGAGCGCGTGGAATAAGGGACGAACCATGGCTGCGACGATGGCGACAACGGCGCCGGCCCGAAAGCCGGTTGAGGCGTTCATGAGCGGCGTGTTCGAAGTCCATCATCCGTTGATCGAGTGCCACGTCACGCGGCTGCGCGATCAGTCAACGCCGCCACCGGAATTTCGGCAGCTCGTGAACCGGCTGGCATCGCTCTTGGCGTACGAAGCGACGAAGGATTTGCTGGCTGAGCCGGTCACCGTGCAAACCCCGCTCGCACGCGCTTCGGGGCATCGGTTGACGCAGCGGATCGGCCTCATCCCGATTCTGCGTGCCGGCCTGGGAATGGTCGATCCCGTGCTGGAACTAATTCCCACCGCCGAAGTGTGGCACCTCGGTTTGTACCGCGACGAAGAGACCGCCAAGCCGGTGAAGTATTACGCCAAGCTGCCGCCGGAGCGGCCGGTCGATGTGGCGCTGGTGCTCGATCCAATGCTGGCGACGGGCGGTTCCGTAATCGCCGTACTGGCGATGCTCCGCGACTGGGGCGTGCCGCACGTGAAGCTGTTGTCGTTGATCGCGGCAGAGGAAGGCGTGAAGCTGGTCGAATCAGAATTCCCCGAATCGCAAATCTACGTGTGCCAGATCGATCCGGAATTGAACGACCGCAAGTTCATCGTTCCGGGACTCGGCGACGCGGGCGACCGAATTTTCAACACGGTGAATGAGGGAAAGTAATCGATCCAAACCCCTAGTCCTCAGTCCCCATTCCCTACCTCTTCGCATGCACCGCCTCATTAGTGTAATTGGGATCGTGGTGTTCATCAGCCTGGCGTGGCTGATGAGCTCGCACAAGCGGCGGATCAACCCCCGGATCATCGTGGGCGGACTGCTGCTGCAGTTCAGTTTCGCTTTCATTATTCTGCAGACCACGTACGGCAGCCGGGCCTTCGACGCGATCGATTTTGCCTTTACCAGCCTGCTGGAATGTGTCAGCGCGGGATCCAGTTTTGTGTTTGGCCCCGGATTTTCGGAGCACTTTTTTGCGTTCAAAGTGCTGCCGACGATCATCTTCTTTTCGGCGTTCATGTCGATCTTTTACTACTACGGCGTCATGCAGTTCGTCGTGGGTCTGTTTGCGCGGCTGATGCAGGTGACGCTCGGCACATCGGGCGCGGAAACGCTTTCCGCGGCGGCCAACATCTTTGTCGGCCAGACCGAAGCGCCACTCGTGATTCGACCTTACATCCCCACGATGACTATTTCGGAGCTGAACGCGATCATGATCGGCGGCTTCGCCACGATGGCCGGCGGCGTGCTGGCCGCGTACGTCGACATGGGCATCAGCGCCAAGCACCTGCTGTCCGCATCCGTCATGGCTGCCCCCGCCGGCCTGATGATCGCCAAGATTCTGCAGCCCGAGGTGGATGAGCCGAAGACGCTCGGCCACGTGAAAATCGACGTCAAGGACCCCAGTGCGAATGTCCTGGAGGCAATTGCCAACGGCGCTGTGGGCGGATTGCAGTTGGCCCTCAATGTCGGCGCGATGCTGATCGTGTTCCTGGCGCTGATTGCGCTCGTGAACCTGATCCTCGGCTGGTTCGGGACGCAGTTTGGTTATGCTTCAGGCGAAGGGGACACGTTGCAATACGTTTGGTCGCTGGAAGGAGGACTTGGCTTGCTGTTTCAGCCGGTCGCCTGGCTGATCGGCATCGAATGGAAGGACTGCCCGCATGCCGGCGAGCTGCTGGGCTTGAAAATGGCCGCGAACGAGTTCGTCGCTTATGGACGCCTGGCTGAGTGGACGAAGCCGGAGAGCGCCGTCGAAATCAGCGAGCGGACACGCCAGATCATGACGTATGCATTGTGCGGCTTCGCAAATTTCAGCTCGATCGGAATCCAGCTGGGCGGCATCGGCGGCATGGCCCCGGAGCGACGCGGCGACCTTGCGCGGCTGGGGCTGCGGGCCATGCTCGGCGGCACGCTCGTTGCATTCATTAATGCCTGCGTCGCGAACATTATGCTGAGGTAGCCATTGTGGGAGGCGTCTCTGACGCCGATTATGTTGATTTGATGAAGGTCGATCGGCGTCAGAGACGCCTCCCACACCTTATTGGAAGTCTTACCGACAAAGCAAGGAGCACACCGACCATGAGAGTCTTACTGAGCAAGGAGGACTTACACGACGGCGTCACGCGGATGGCGGAGGAGATCGCCGCACTTTACGAGGAGCGCCAACTGACGATAGTCGGCGTGTTGACGGGCAGCGTGGTGTTAATGGCCGACTTGATCAGGCTGCTCGATTTGCCGATGCGCGTCGGCGTGTTACAGGCTTCGAGCTACCGCGGCGCGACCACCACCCGCGGTGAGCTGATGATCAACTCGGAGTTGATGCTGGACATCTCCGGCCGCGATGTGCTGCTGGTGGACGACATCTTTGATACCGGCCATACGCTGGTCCGCGTGTTGGAGAAAATGCACGACTTTGCGCCGACGACGATTCGCTCGGCCGTTTTGCTTCGCAAGCAAGGGCGACAGGAGGTCGAATATCAGCCCGATTTTGTGGCCTTCGATATTCCGGACGAGTTCGTGGTGGGTTACGGGCTCGATTACGAAGACATGTACCGCAATTTGCCGTATTTGGCGGCACTAGAGCCAGACGACATCGCGCGGCACAAAGCGGCAACGGCGGAGACCCAAGTGTAGGCCTGTCGCTCCGTTCGGCTGAGCTCACGGCCGAAGCCGCGACAGGAATCTCGTCTCGCGGAGCGAGACGACTACACTGGTCCTTCGAATCGGCCGGGGAGCAGATCGGCAAGCGATGCTTCACGAATCAGCTGTGGCTGAAGCGAGTCGATCATCACGATTGGCAGGCTCGGATTGAACTCCGCCAGGAATTGCCGGCAGGCGCCGCAGGGCGAGACGCCGCCGCGGCTGACCACGGCGATCTCAGTGAACTCGCGCTCGCCGGCCGCCACGGCGGCGGACGCCGCCACACGCTCGGCACAAATTGTCAGGCCGAACGAGGCGTTTTCGATGTTGACGCCGTGGTAGATTTTCCCGCTCGCGGTGCGCAGCGCTGCGCCGACCGGATAGTCCGAATAGGGACAATAGGCGCGCTGCTGCGCTTCGAATGCGGCACGGATCAATTCGTCGCGATCTGAATTATTCATTTCGGATTAGTTAACCACGGATATCGCGGATAAACACGGATAAGATGAATCAGTGTTATCCGTGAAATCCGTGGTCGTGAAATTGTTCAAATTGAAATGCGTTCAACGATCAACGGCGGCGACTTAACAGGATTGTCGTTGATGGTGATAGCGGCGAGCAAGTCGCGCTGGATCTGAGGCACGACGGCCGGTTGGGCAAATACTCGCACAAGGGGCTGCCCGGTTTCGACCGCATCACCCAAGCGGACGAGCATTTCGAGGCCGACGGACAGGTCAAGCTTGTCGCCGAGCTGCTTCCGGCCACCGCCCATTTGGATGATTGCGTAGCCGAGCCGCTCGGTATCGATGGCGGCGACGTAGCCGGGCCGCGGGCTTTGTATCTCATGAGGCGGCGCCACGGGCCGCGGTGCGTCAAGGTCGCCCCCTTGTGCGGATACCATTTGGCGGAACTTTTCCAGGCCCGCGCCGGATGAAATTGCCTGTTCCAAACGCTTGCGAGCGCCGGCCGCGGTGCTTTCGCACTGCGTCAGCACGAGCAACTCCGCGCCAAGCTCCAGCGTCACCTCCATCAGTTCCGGCGGCCCCTCACCCCGCAGCGCCGCGACTGACTCGTTCACTTCCACGGCGTTGCCAGCCAGGCGGCCAAGCGGCTGGTTCATGTCCGTAATGAGCGCGGTGGTTGGTACGCCCATCCGCTTGCCCGTGTCGACCATCGACTTCGCGAGAGCCCGGGCCTCATCCAGCGTTTTCATAAACGCGCCGCTGCCGTGCTTCACATCGAGCACCAGCGCGTCGAGCCCTTCGGCCAGCTTCTTGCTCATGATGCTGGCGGTGATGAGCGGGATCGACGGCACAGTGCCGGTGACGTCGCGAAGGGCGTAGAGCTTGCGGTCGGCGGGCACGAGGTCGGCCGTCGCGCCGCTAATGACGCAGCCCACTTCGCGGCAGACTTTTTGGAATTCGGCCGTGCTCAGGTTGGTGCGGAAGCCGGGGATCGATTCCAATTTGTCCAGCGTGCCGCCGGTCGCGCCCAGACCACGGCCGGAGATCATTGGCACGTGTAAGTCGCAGCACGCCAACAGCGGCGCGAGCGGCAACGAGACCTTATCGCCGATGCCGCCGGTCGAGTGCTTGTCGACGATCGGCGATTCACCCTCGGGCCATTCAAAAGTGATGCCCGAATGGAGCATGTGCGCGGTGAGCGCGGCGGTCTCGGCGACGGTCATTCCGCGCAAATACACGGCCATCGCCCAGGCGGCCATCTGATAATCGGGCACGTCGCCGTTGACATAGCCGCTGATGAGCGTACCAATCTCCTCGGCCGACAACTCGCCGCCGTCGCGCTTCTTCGAGATGATCTGGACGACGTTCATAGCAACGAATCGTAAGAAAGTGAATGGGCCGATAATTGAAGATACACAAAGTCTGGAATGCCTTTAAGGCACGGAGTCGAACTATCGACGATATTTCTATGCCCAGCATCTGCAAGATAGAATGCGCACGCTTGACTATTTTGCTACAGCTAACGTAGATTCGGGCTTGTTTCCGAGCCCTGTGGCCACGTTACAATAGAAACAGAGCATGCCTGCTGTTTTGCGAGTCGGCCGGTATCGCTTTTACTTTTTCAGCAATGAAGGTAACGAAGAGCCGCATATCCACGTTAGAGCCGGTGGCGACGAAGAAAATTCTGGCTTGACCCAGTGCAATTGGCTGCGAATTATGGTTTCAATGTTAGCGAATTGAACCAGCTTAAACGTCTCATCGACGAACACAAGGAAGACCTTATAGAGGCCTGGCATGAGCACTTCGACTGATTCCAAGTCGCGATATCGGCGCGCGTTCGTGCCCACCACGGCTTTGGCGAAGCAGGTGAATTTTGACGAACTCACGATGCAGGTGACCTTCACCGACGGGCGTGTCCTCAGCATCCCCCTGAGCTGGTTTCCGCTGCTCCACGATGCCACGCCGCAGCAGCGCGCGAACTGTGAAATCGGTGGCGGCGGCGTCAGCCTGCATTGGCCCGATATCGACGAGGATCTGTCAATTGCCGGCCTAATGGCGGGCGTGGATCGCAACGCGGGGTAGAATCGACCCTAATTGCTAAAGAAAAATTGATGGCACTGGAAATTGTTCCAGTACCGACTCGATGAATTTGCGACGGTCGCGCAGCGTCCAAACACTCTTGCGCTGAAACCCAGGCTCAAGATTCAGGTGGCCTGTTGCTGCAGGTTGCGCAACTCCAGGATCGTTTTCGTATCGTAATCGACGGATAGAGGAGTAGTACTCACTGACAGACGCCCTGAGTTCGGACGAATAACTCTGGTCGGCATAAAGACTCGGTTTTAGGCTGTGATTCGCATAGTAGTCAATCTTTTCCCTTATTTGCGGTTAGCGGGCGGTCCATCTCGATTCTGGGGTGTTGATTTCGCGCCTTCTGAACCGATGCTGTCCTGGTAGTAAGCTTCGCAGTTTCCGCTGTGCCCGCTCGGCGGTATTCTTGACTTATGGCATACAAGGACCGTTAATGCCCGCTAATATTCGCTGATGAGTGTGGGCAACGCAAGAAGCGCGGTTTGGGTGCCTTCCGATTAGCGCCCACTAGCGTTTATTAGCGGTTCCAAATCCGGCCACGTCGACCAACGTAAAGCCTACTCGCGAAGTATTACCGGCGGCGGCGGAGGGCGAGTGCCGGCAGGGCAAGCAGGGCGAAGAGTGCAGCGACGGGCTCGGGCACGACGGTCAAGGGATACACGGTGCCCGATTCGGCGCTGAGCTCAAATGGGACGCTATCGCCGCCTTGGTAGACCTGAATGCCGGTGAGCGTGGCGGTGGAGCCGAAGTCGGCCGTGGCGGAGTTGGTCGAACCCATGCCAAGAAACCGTACGACTGCACCGAGCCCGAACGTAAGCTCAATGGGAGAGCCGAAGAGAAAGTCGATGGGGAACGACGAGTAGGTTCCGCCCGTCTTGAAGTTTGCGAATTCGCCTTCGTTCACAAACAGGCTGCCATCCGCATCGGCAGACAGCGGGTTGACGGAGCCGGAAACGGTGAATGTGAAAACGGCCTGCCCGACTCCGGACCCGCCGGTAAACAGGAATGTGTCCTTGAAGCGCGCGGAGGAGTTCGCGATTTGCCTATCATAATTGCCGCTGACGACGTCGGCCTGCGCGCGAGCATGGATCGCGCCGAAGGAGACGAAACTCATCGCGGTGCCGGCAAAGCTGCCGCCCGTTTCGCTGTATCCGTCAGCGTCGGAGCCGCTGGCTCCCTGGTCTTCGAAGTCGCCGAAGAGGAAGGCGTTCCCCCACACCACGCCATTTCGAGTTGTCAGACTGGTGGCAGCGAGGCAATGAACCGGCAGGGCCAGAGCCAAGCCGACGACTAGCGCGGCAATCAGGGCGAGCGATCGCATAAAGTGGGCCTTGTGAGCGTGGTTCCCGCGTTCTTCCGAGCCCAATACCAGGTTTGAATCCCTCGAGGTTGGCCTGATTTTAGAACCGCCAACCAGCGGCTGTCAAGCATTTTTCTTCAATTGTTGTCGATATCGATTCGTCCGGAAGGCCAACCGCGATGCCGGATTGCCCTGTTTGCCCTCTGGACGGGTAGCGTTATGCTCAGATCATGGCGAGTAATCAGTACGACTTCGACGTGATCGTCGTCGGCGCCGGCCATGCGGGGGCCGAGGCGGCATTGGCGGCTGCGCGGTTGGGCGCGAGGACGGCCCTGCTGACGACCAATTGCGACACCGTCGGGCAGATGAGCTGCAACCCGGCCATTGGCGGCGTCGGCAAGGGGCAGATTGTGCGCGAGATCGACGCGCTGGGCGGGGCGATGGGTCAGGCGATCGACGCGACTGGAATTCAATTTCGCATGCTCAATCGCCGCAAAGGGCCGGCGATGCACAGCCCGCGGGCGCAGGCGGATAAGAAGGCCTATCAGGCGGAAATCAAGCGCCTCGTCGAGGAAGCGACGAATCTTACTTTGCGGCAGGAGGTGGTCGAGGACATTCTCACCGAACCTGCCAATTTCGCCAATAATGACGAAGCACGAATGACGAATGACGAATGGAAGACTGCCCCTCATTCGTCATTCGCGCAGCGCGTCATCGGCGTGCGCGTGCGGGGCGACGCTGTGTATCGCGCTCGGGCGGTGGTGCTGACGACCGGTACGTTTTTGCAAGCGTTGATGCATACGGGCGAGACGAAAACGCCTGGTGGCCGCGCGGGGGACGGGACGACCGGCGGGATCAGCGCGGCGCTCACGCGGCTTGGGTTCCGACTGGCCCGCTTCAAGACTGGGACGCCGCCCCGGCTGAACGGCCGCACGATCGATTACGATCGGCTCGAGCTGCAACCGGGCGACGATCGTCCGGAGCCGTTTTCCTTCCTCACGGATCGGCTCGTCGTGGATCAATTGCCGTGCTACATCACGTACACGAATGACGCCGTTCACGATTTAATTCGCGCGAACCTGCACCGGGCGCCGATGTACAGCGGGCAGATCCGCTCGAGCGGGCCACGCTATTGCCCGTCAATTGAGGACAAAGTCGTGCGTTTCGCCGACAAGCCGCGGCACCAACTGTTCCTCGAGCCCGAAGGGCGGCGCACGCGCGAGGTGTATGTGAACGGCATCTCGACCAGTCTGCCGCGCGATGTTCAAGACGCGCTGTTTCAACAGATCCCCGGTTTGGAGCGCGCGGAGATCATGCGCTACGGTTATGCCGTAGAGTACGATTACGCACCGCCCGACCAATTGCGGACAACGTTGGAAACCAAAGGTGTCGCCGGATTGTATTTCGCGGGTCAGATCAACGGCACGACCGGTTACGAGGAGGCCGCCGCCCAGGGGATCATTGCTGGTGCAAACGCCGCGCTGGCCCTCGCCGGCCGCGAGCCGCTCATTCTGGACCGCAACCAAGCGTACATCGGGGTATTGATCGATGACCTCGTGACCTGCGGCGTCGACGAGCCGTATCGCATGTTCACCAGCCGAGCCGAATACCGGATTTTGCTGCGGCACGACAATGCCGATCGTCGATTGACGCCGCTGGCATCCGAGTTTGGGCTGGTGGGGCACGACCGCTGGAATCGGCTCGAGAAAAAGCTGGCCGAGACGGAGCGCGTCCAGGCGTTGCTCGATTCAACACTGATCGAAGGTGTGGCGTTGTCAAAGTTCTTGCGACGGCCCGATGCCGATTGGTCGCAAGCGGTGGCCAGGCTTCCAGAGCTCGCGGCCGTCGAGCGGATTGTCGTCGAGCAGGTGCTATGCGACCTGAAATATGCGGGATACGTTGCCAGGCAGCAGGTCGAGGTGGATCGACAGACGCGGCTGGCTGAGAAACGTATTCCTGAGAGTTTTCAATACGAGGCCATCGCCCAGCTTCGTGCGGAGGCCCGCGAAAAGCTGGTCCGAGTCCGGCCACGAAATCTGGCTCAAGCCAGCCGCATCAGCGGCATCACACCGGCGGACGTCGCGCTGGTCATGGTGCATCTCGACAGGAAGGGCAAAGTCGTCAAATCACATTGACGCGCCGCGTATCGGCAGGCTGGGCGGGCCTGCCTGGATACGGCCTCCCGGAAAACCATCAGGGCGCACGGGATTTGCGCGGTTACGCAAGGACCATCCGTGCCCGACTGTCCACGCAGCCGGGCTCTCGACAAGTCGGCCGCCGAAAAAAATGCGGTGCAATTGGCGATCGGGCTTAAAGTGCTGCAACGTAATGGCTTACATTCTATTAACCGATATTGACTCAGCATTTTGCGCCGATATAATTCGCTGACATCTGGCAAATCAGGCAACTTTGGCAGATACGGTTGATCCTGCCGATTGGACCTCCGGTAGAATCCTGGGAACGACAGATGTTTGAGGGTTCTGCGAACGCCGGGTGCAAGAGGTAGCTTTCCACACGAGGCTCGAACGTCGGCTGTCATTGGAGACGATCTAACCGAACAAAGACCGTCGGCACGTTCAGGGCAAAGGATTGTCTTACCATCAACTAAGGAGAGGGGTGGTCGAGCGAATGAAAACCGTTTTCACAACCGGCGAAGCTGCCAAGATCTGCAAGGTCAGTCAACAGACGATCATTCGCTGTTTCGATTCCGGCCAATTGAAAGGCTTTCGCGTGCCGGGCAGCCGGTTCCGCCGAATTCCGCGGGACCAACTCTACACCTTCATGCGCGACAACGGCATCCCTACCGATGCCCTCGATAGCGGCAAGCGGAAAATCCTTGTCGTCGATGATGATGAAGACTTGGTCGAATTGATTGTCGATCAGCTCGAGAAGGACGGCCGCTTTGAAGTCCGCAGCGTGAACAACGGCTTCGGCGCGGGGATGCTTATCAAGGAGTTTCGCCCCGACCTGGTCGTGCTCGACGTGATGCTGCCCGACATTAACGGCATCGAGGTCTGTCGGCTGGTCCGCAGCGAAAAGACCATGGACGATGTGCGCATCATCTGTATCTCCGGCATGGTGGAAGAAGAGAAGATCCAGCAATTGCGCGACGCCGGCGCGAACGATTTTCTGAAGAAACCGTTCGACGTGGAAACGCTCATCGACCGGATTTGTCAACTGCTCGACGTCGAGGCCGTGTCGCACGGTTAATAAAACTGCTGCGGCAACTAGGGATGCCTGCTGCATTGGCATTCTCTGCTTCGCGTTAGCACTCCGTTTATGCTGTATCTGCTCCAACCCGGCGACGAATCCGTCGACGGCGCAAACCGGCGCGTTGCACTTATCGAGCAAACCGCAGCTCGTTTGGAACGCGCTCTGTTGGCCGCTGATCCGGCGACCCGGCATCGTGAATTGGCTGAGGCGTTTGCAGAGGACCGCAATCTGGCCGGTTGGGCGCTGCGGGCCGCTGAATTTCGGCTTGGTCGCACCATTAATCGAATCGAGGAGGCTGCCGACTGGCTGTGCGGCTGCCTGGAAATCGAGCTTGGAGCCTCGCTTATAAACCAGGAGGCGCCGTCGCCACCCAGTGAGGTTGAATGGCGGTTGTCGGCGCTGGCGGTTAAGCTTTTTGCCTATGAGCGGCGGCTATCTGAGTTCGACCAGCGGCTTGAACACGAAAAGCTCGAATCGCTGAAGGAACTGGCCTACGGCGCGAGCCACGAAATCAACAATCCTCTCGCAAATATCGCCGCCCGGGCACAAACGCTGCTTGTCGACGAACGAGACCCGGAACGGCAGCGAAGACTCACGGCGATCCACCGCCAGGCCATGCGGGCTCACGAGATGATCGCGGACTTGATGCTGTTCGCGCGCCCGCCAAATCTGAACCTGGTGCAATGCGAGCTGAACGTAGTGGTGCGCGGTGTCGTTGATCAATTACGCGACTTAGCAAGCGAATACAATGTTGAGCTCGTTTACCAGTCATGGAGTGAGCCGATCCATTTGCCGGCCGACGCGACGCAACTTGGTGTTGCATTGCAGGCCGTAATCGTTAACGCGTTGGAAGCGGTCGGTGACGGCGGAAACGTTCGAGTCGTGATTCAACAAATCAACCGCGAGGGCGAACAGTGGGCCGAGATCGCCGTGCACGATGATGGACCGGGATTCTCGGAGGAGGTGCGACGGCACATGTTCGATCCATTCTTCAGCGGTCGCGAGGCGGGCCGCGGCTTGGGCTTCGGCCTGTCGAAGTGCTGGCGGATCGTCACCGAACATGGCGGGCAGGTGGTTGTTCACAAACGCAGCGGCGGCGCCAAAATTAATATCCTCTTGCCACTGGTGCCACACGCTGTAATCCAATCTTAGACTCGCTGTCATTGCTAGCACCAATGGCGCTCTCGGCTTGCGTAGGGCCGGCGCGGTGTCGTAAGCTGCTCCTAGTCCGCATGTCGGACGGTGCAAGTCAAGGATGACCGCCGCAATAGCGAGCAGCACACATGAACACGATGGAACTTGTTCGTACGGTGCAGCGTGCGCATCAGCGCTCCACCTCTACCCGCCAGACGCGGCCGCTTTTTCCTTCCGAGCTGATTGGCCCGGCGCGCCACGCGATCCTTCGCGCCCGGCAATTCTTGCTCGGCGAGCAACGGGAGGACGGCTCGTGGCTCGGATATCAAACGACCGATGCGTCGCTGGCGAGCCAGTTCCTATTGACGCTGGCCTATCTTGGCCAGGAGGAATCGGAGCCGGCGCAGCACGTGGCCGCTACAATAATTCAGCAACAGCTCCCCTGCGGCGGCTGGTCGTTGATGCCCAATGGGCCGCCCGTTGTGAGCACCAGCGTCCAGGCGTATTTCGCGTTGAAGCTCGCCGGATTCGACCCGGGCGATGAGCGACTTCATCGGGCCCGCCAGGTGATTCGCCAGCTAGGAGGCGCCGATGCGGCCGATGAGACGACGCGCTCTTTTCTGGCTCTGTTGGGACAGATTGATTACGACTGCTGTCCCGCCATGCCGCCTGAACTGTATTTCGTCAACGGCCAGGAGCCGCGTCGGCGCGTTCCGCTTTCGATCATCTGGTCGCATCGACCGGTGCGTAAGGTGGGTATCGAGCGCGGCGTTCGGGAGCTATTCGTCAACAAGCCGAGTGATTGGCCCACGCAATTGCCCGGGCCAAATGGCAGCCGACCGAAGAAGTCATCCACGAGGATTCATTTGCTTTTTGCAGCATTCCTGCGTCAATGCGAGCGTCGCGGCTGGACGCCGCTGCGCACCAGTGCGCTCGAGTGGGCCGAATCGCAGCTGCTTGATCACATTCGCCCGGAGCGGATGGCTCAGCTCGATTTCTCCGAGCTACTCTGCCATATGATCGCCCTTCATGCGCTAGGTTATCCGGACGACGGTGCGGAGCGATGCGCATGCTCGGCCCGAATTGACGAGATGATCTGCCCCGATGACGGCGGTCATGCATCGCCGAGGCTTCGTGCTGAGCCGCGTAGCGACACGGCGATTGCACTTCGTGGGCTGCGTGTGAGCGGTATCGGTCTCACTCATCCATCGGTTAGCGACGGCCTAGAATGGCTGTGCCAATCGCGAACTTTCGACGCGCCGCTTCATGAAACCGATTTGGGAAGCATCGTCGCCGCGCTGGCCGGGGCAGCCAGTGATGAGGTTGAAACGAGCGACGCGCTTCCGCCGGATATCGGATTCAGCTGCGAGCATTGGTCCGCCACCGAAGATAACGACACGGGACGGCTGACTCGCATCCAGCGCTCCGCCGACAAACTCCACGCGTGCGCATCGGCACAGTTACGATTTGAACAGAGGCCGGGTGGTGCACTGCTTGAGGCGATTGCAGAAGTGGACTGCGAAAACCCAACGCCGGATGTCCAGCGCGCGATCGAATACGTGCGCCAGGCGCAACGTGCCGACGGCAGTTGGGATGACGTCACGGGGAGAAGCGTGATCCAGGCCACATCCGAGGCCATTCTCGGATTATCCGCTGTGGGCACGCCCAAGGATGATGAGGCCATTACGGCCGGTGTCAATTGGCTCGTGGTCCATCAGCAACCGAGTGGCGGATGGGGCGAAGCAGCGGCGCTCCCACAAACACGCGTTGACGATCAGTCTCTCGAACCGGCACGTCCCACCGCCTCCCATACCGCCTGGGCGCTCAGGGCGCTTGTGGCGGCCGGCCGCGCGAACAATCTGGCCGCTCGTCGGGCCGTCCAATTCCTCGTCGAAACGCAACAGGACGATGGGCGGTGGCACGAGCCGGACTTCGCAACGCGCGATTCCGCGACAGGCCGCTGGTATCGGAACGAATTACACTCAGTGGCCTGGCCGCTTATGGCCCTATCGCAGTGGGCCGTGGCTGCGGCGTCGGGCCAGGACATTACCGCCGAATCGACCTCCTTGCGGCTGGTCAACGTCTCCTCGGACAGCTAATATTCAGTGTCGGCGGCCATTTCGCTCGCCGCGCGTCTTCTCTGGAGCACTTCTCGATGGGCCGCGTCAGCGACACGGTGGGAACTATTAACTCCACGCTCCGTACGCTACTGATGCTCGTGCTCGTGGGCGGCGCCGGCTACGGCGGTTACAAGGCCTACGATCTGTATAACGAGCCACGTCAACAGCTCGCCGACAAACAAGCCGAGTTGGAAACGGCCCGCGAAAGCCTTAAGAAGGCCAACAGCGATTTGGTCGCTCGGCAGCAAGAGATCGAGAAGCTCGGCACGGAACTCGCCGATAAGACGGCCCAAGTCGAGCGTCTGGAAATCGCGATGCGGTTGTTAAAGGTCCGCCGCCGGTTGGCAAGGCTCACCGTACTCGATCAGCGCGAGCTGCCGCAGGACCAGAGCGTGGCGGCCGCCGAACCTGGGGATGGCGAAGGCGAATCGAGCCCGAACTTGGTGTCGCGGATTGAATTCGTCGAAGTCAACGATCGTGGCGATCCGATCGGCGAGGCCAAGCAGTTCAACATCATCGGCGACATGGTCTACATCGATTACCTGCGCGTTACGTTCGACGACAAGTACATCGAAGAATCGGACCTCGACCGCTCGACGGCGATCGCGCTGTTTCAGCGGATCTTCGGCGAGCACCAGGAGGCGGTTGAAGGTTTCCAACTCGACACCGTCGGCACGCGGCCGACGGCGTACGCGCGTGGCACCGAGATGTCGGATTACGAGCGGAAGATCTGGGACGACTTCTGGCTCATCGCGAACGACCGGCAGCGGGCGGCGGAGCTCGGCATTCACGCGGCGCACGGTTCGGCGGTCTCGATGCGCGTGCGTCCCGGAATGACGTACGAGGTTGAACTGCGCGCCACGGGCGACATGACGATGCGACCCGTGGAGGCGAGCGCCACCGCAACGCAGCCAGAAAACTGAAGCTGCGACGCCGCGATAATAGCCGGACTGCTACGCAGTCCGGATTCCCGCGGCCGTGGGCCGGCTATTGGCGCACCCTCAGTCGTCTTCGTGAACATCCTCGGCGTAGCCAGGCGGGAACGGGTTCTGCGGATCGTCCTCCGCGGGCGCATCGTCGAATTCCTGCAGCCAATACTTCACTTCTTCTGGCGTCGTTTCGCCGACTGGCTTTGTCGGCGCTCCAGCGTCGTCGTTTTGGCTCCGGCGGGCTCGCAGCTCGGTGTACCATTGGCTGCTATCAATAAAACTCGCGCCGCGATGGCGTGCGGCGCGCTGCACTCGGTGATCGCTCGACACCACGACCAGCGCCCGCGGCGCGGTGCATTGTTCCAATAGATCCTCGATCATTTCGTCCGCGTCCGAATGGCGGCGGGCAAAATGAACGGTCATGCCGTCGTGGAGCATCGTCCGCGCCAGGCCGGGCGGGGCGCCTGCGGCGTCGAAGACGATCGTGGTTTCGACGCGCTCGCGCTCATCGATCGATGCGGCAAGGAAATTCAAGAGCGCAAGCCGGGAGCGGTGCAGATCGGTGCCGGGGCCGGCTTCGGCGAAGATGTCGGTCACATGCAGCAGGTTATAACCATCAATCAACAGCGCCATGCAGGAATTGTAGCATGCAAGTGTTGCGAGATGGACCTTGTGTGCCACTGTTTGCGGCTCATGGAATGGTTCTCTACTTGCATCGGCACTGCTCGCTGTAAATGGATTGGGTAGGTGGTGAGGCAAGCAGTGCTTTAATCGAGAACAGCGCTGCCACGCCGGCCGCGAGCAGTGGCACACTTACTACATTTTCACCAGCCGCCCGCGCTCCAGGCTCACCGCTTGTCGCTCGCAAATTCGCATCGCATCCTGTGCTAGCAGCGCGCCGAGTATTTCCGATGTCTGTCCGTCGCGGATGGAACGGACTACTTCTCGCAGTTCACTCGTGAAGGCGTCGATTGCATCGCCGCCGGGTAATTCAGGCCGCTGCACCCCGCCATCGTTGTTCAATAGCATCGGCTCGCACAAGTATTTTCCGTCGCCGCCAATGACTGCAAAGTCGAACGCCAATGTTGCCCGTTCCAGATGGATCTCGTAACCATGAGTGAACGCCCGGCCTTGCTGGTCGATCGTGCCGCTGGTGGCTTCCACAACCAAATCCTTCTCGGCAAACCGGAATTGGGAATGCCAGAATTCCGGGAGGCCATTGCGCGAGCGCCCGGCCGTCACGACCTCGTTCGGCATGCCGAACACGAGGCGAATAAAGTGGGCATCGTGGACGTGCAAGTCAAGCATCGGCCCGCCGATTTGCTCGGGCGACCAGAAACTCTCGAGCCACGTCGGGTTCGCAATGACGCGTCGGAACGCGCCGCCACGCAGCCCGCCGTATTCACCGCCGCGAATAGTTTTTAGCGCCCAATCGTACTCCGGGAAAAACGGCAACACATGGCCGATCATGAGGAGGCGGTTCGCTTTTTTGGCGGCGGCCACCATCCGCCGGCAATCGGCCAGCCGCAGGGCCATCGGCTTTTCGCACAACACGTGCTTTCCGGCCGCCAGCGCGCGGATCGCCACGTCGGCGTGCAGCGAAGTCGGCAGCGTGATATCTACTAAATCGATTTGCGGATCGGCCAGCAGCTCGTCGAGATCTGCGTGAGCCGCGACACCCGCGAGATCGACCTGTTCGCCCGGCGGTCCGAAGTTGCCTTGAATGCCACGCCAATCGCCGGCGCGCCGCTGCGCATTGCGCGTCGAAATAGCGGCCACCCGCACGCCGGCCACTTTCTGGTACGCGAGCCAGTGGATCCAGCCCATGAAGCCGACGCCAACGATCCCAACGCGGATCACCGCGGAGCCTCCTTGGGAAGCCGCGTGGCTTTTTCCAGCGTCAGGTCTTTCGCGGCTCGGCCGTCACCGCGCTCGTAGAAGAACAGGGCGAAGAGGATCATGACCCCCCCGGCCATCGCCGCGGGGATCAGCCAGATCGTTTGCCAATCGTGGCCAGCCCCGCCGGGCGTCTGGTAGTGGTCGACGACCCGGCCAGAAACGATGGAGCCGACGAACAGCCCGAGTCCCAGCGTGACGAACGCCAGGAATCCTTGCGCGGCGGCCCGCACGCGGACTGGCGCTTTGTTATCGACGTAAATTTGGCCCGTCACAAAAAAGAAGTCGTAGCAAATTCCGTGGAGCAGAATGCCGACGTAGAGCATCCACATCCCCTCGCCGACGTCACCATAGGCAAATAACACGTAGCGCAAGGTCCAGGCCGCCATTCCCACCAGCAGCATCCACTTCACGCCGAGCCGGGCGAAAAACAACGGCATCAACAGCATGAACACGATTTCAGACATCTGCCCATAGGTCTGCTTCGCCGCGGCGTTGGGAACGCCCAATTCGTTGAGAAACGCGTTAGTCCAGGTGTAATAGAACTGCAAGGGGATGCAAATCAAAAAGGAACCGACCACGAACACGCGGAACGACCACTGCTTCATCAAGGCCAAGGCGTCGAAGCCGAGAATATCACGGGCGGTCTGGCCCGCTTCGCTTTTGGTGGGCGGCGTATGCGGCAGCAGGAGGCAAAACAGGGCCAGCACAAACTGAGCGCTCGCAGCAATGAGCATCGGGAACGGAGTGGGCTCGATTTTCGCCGCCGGCCCCAGCGGGTCGCCCAGTTGCAGCGTGAAGGGCAAGCCGAACGGCCGCTCAAAGCGCAGGCCCATTTGATTCCCGGCAATGAACAGCGAGCCGACAATCAGCCCCGCCACGATCCAGCCGATCGTGCCGAGCACGCGAATTCCGGGAAACTGTCGGGCCGGGTCTTCCAGGTGATGAAACGAGATCGAGTTGGTGAGAGCGAGCGTCGGCATGTAGGCCAGGAAATAAGCGATCAGAATGCCATAAAACAGTTCCGGCGTCTTGACCGTCGAGAGGTAATAGAGAAGTCCAGCCCCGATGAGGTGGAGCACGCATAACAGGCGCTCGGTGGAAAAGAACCGGTCCGCTATCATGCCGACAAAAAACGGCGCAATCATCGCGGCAATGGCCGAAGTGCCGTAGGCGTAGCCGACGAAGGCGTCGGAAAAGATGCGCTCGCCGGCCTCGGTCGTGGCAGTCAAGAGATACGTGCCGAGGGTAACCCACCAGGCTCCCCACACGAAGTACTGCAGGAACATCATCACCGATAGCCGCGTGCGAACCGCCATGAGAGAAGCTTTCCTGTAGGTGCCGCGAGCCGAGCGGCAGGTTTAAGACGGGGAGACAAGGAGAGGGGGAGACAAGGAGAATACTGTTTGCAAACGTGTCTCCTTGTCTCCCCCTCTCCTTGTCTCCGTCCCTATTTCGGAAGTCCGCCTCGGCTCGGCGGACCTACTTGATTTCCGACTTCAACCGCTGGAGCAGCGCGATCGCCCGGCCGATCTCTGCTTTCTGGCGTTCTGGCTCTTGGGCGATCTCGCGCTCGATCGTTAGCGGCCCATCGTAGCCGATGCGCTGGAGGGTCTTCAAGAAGGCCGCAAAGTCGACGTCGCCTTCCCCAAGTGGCACCTCCCGGCCCCACGTCTCGCCGGGGCGGTCCGACCAGGTCGCATCCTTGCAATGCACGCTCCGGACCCGCGAGCCAAGCTTATCCAGCGCGGGCAGCGGCTCGCCGGTGCCGTAGAGGATCATGTTGGCCGGGTCGAAATTGACAAACAGATTGCCGCGATCGACATCATCCAGAAATTGAATGAGTACGTCCACCGGTTCCTGGCCGGTTTCCAGGTGCATTGCCTGGCGATTCCGCCGGCAGTGGTCGCAAACATCGCGCGTCAAGCCGATCAACTCGCGGTAATCTGGATCGTCGGCGTCGTGCGGCACGAAGCCCAGGTGGATGCCGACGACATCCACGTTGAGCTCGCGGGCGAAATCGGCGATTTCCTTCAGCTCGGCCGTCCGCTCGGCTCGCGTTTCGCGCGGCAGCAGCCCAACGGTTCGTTTCACGGTGGGGATGTCGGCGTAGCTTTCGCCGTCGAACCCCGCGAAGACGCAAGTGGTGGTGATGCCCAGCTCGCGCAGTTTCCGATTGAACTCGGCGGCGCGCTGCGGCGTTCGCGACGCGGCATGAGGCGTATGCAAGTGAATTGTCGGCACGTCCAGCTCATGCGCCACTTCCAGTCGCACGCCCAACCCGGCGTCGATGCTCGCAAACACGCCGATCGGCCACTTTTCTTTCATCGATAACTTTTCCTCTGATGGTTCAGCCGCCCCACAGCTTTTCACTGATGCCAGGCATCCAGTGATTAAAAAACCGGACTGCTTCGGGGTCCCGTTGCGATGCGTCGATCACGTACTTGCCGATTGCATCGCCGCCGCAAGCGTAATATCCGAAAGCGCCGCCGCCGATGGCAACGACGCCAATTGCACCGCCGCCAAGAGCAAGTACTCCAATTGCGAGTCCACCGATGGCAAGCGCGCCCGTCGCCAGTCCGCCAATACCACAGAGTATGCCGATCGAGCAGCCGCCCAAGGTGATCCCACCAAGGGCGACGCCGCCCAGGGCCATGAAGCCACGCGCGACGCCACCCATCGCGATTACGCCCGTGGCGATGTCTCCAATGGCGATAAACCCACGGGCATGGCCACGCGCCTCACCTTTGGTCGGGTCCGGGCCGCACGCAATATCGTAGAGCGGTAGACCCCAAATATACTTTTCGCTGCGTTTGCGCACGCCGCGACAGCTCGTGCGCTTCAGCGTGGCAACTTCTTGCTCGAGGGCCGCAACCTTCTGGCGCAGTTGTTCGGTTTCGTCGGACATGGCTCGACTCGTTCTGCGTACTTCACGATTTCAGGTCAGCCAAAAGTTTTTTCCAGCGTTCCCAGGCCTTTTCGCGGGCTTTGCGGTCGGCGTTGTTCGGATCACTGCTCATTTCGCCCTGGCGCATGAATCCGTGGCCGGCGCCCTCGTAGACGACGGGCTCAAACTTCTTGCCTACTTGCTTCATTCGCTTCTCGACGTCCGGCACTTTGCCCGTGATGCGGAAGTCGTTGCCGCCGTAAAAGCCGTAGACCGGGGCTTCGATATTCTTGTAGTCCGCTTCGTCGCGAGGCTCTGAGCCGTAGAAGACGAAGGCGCCGGCGACGCCTGGGTTGTGCGCGGCGTAGCCGAATGTCTGGCCGCCACCCCAGCAGAAGCCGCCGACCGCGACGACTTTATTGCCGGCGGGCAGCTTCTTCGCGTATTCGAAGACGGCATCCAAATCGGCGGTCACCTGCTCTTGCGGCAGCTTGCCGATGCCGTTGCGGGCGGCGTCTTCCGAGCCGTACTCAACAGTGCCGCCGCCGCCCGGCGCGGTTCCGCTCAGCAAGTCTGGCGCAACGGCCACGTAGCCGGCCTCAGCCAACTGATCCGCGACGCCGCGGACCCAGTCCGTGAGGCCGCGGTTCTCGTGAATCACGACGACGACGGTCGCCGGATGATCGACCTCGGGATAAACGACCCACGTGCGGACCTGACGATCGCCCGGTGCATCGATCTCGACCCATTCATGATGCCGCGGCGATGTTTGCAGTCGTTCCATCGGACTGGGCGTCTTGAGGAGAACGGGCTCCACGTGCCTTCTCTCCGTCGGCTGAGCCGCCAAGCCATCAACCGAGACGAACAAGGCCAAAACACCAACCCAACAAAGTACGCGCTTCATTGCCATCTCCGGGGATAATTTTCGAACATCTAGGTCGTTGCTTCCCAGGCATATTTTTCGCGCCGCGGGCGCGTCATCAGAATTGTCGCTTGCTCATCGCCCGAGAATTGCTCGTTCGCCGGGTCCCACTTCAGCGCGCGGCCCAACATCAACGCGATGTTGCACAGGTGGCAAGTCGTCATCGAGCGGTGGTGCGTTTCTACGTCGGAGATCGGCGTGCCCCGGCTCTTCACGCAGTCGAAGAAGTTGCGCATGTGATCGCCCGGCTCCTGGCCGCGATAAACCGCCACGACTTGCTCGTGCAGCACAGTTTTCTCGGCCTCGGTCATTTCCTCAACCGGCTTGCCGCTCAGCCGCTCGCGGTTGACGAAGATGCGGCCTTGGTCGCCCTCGAACAGGATGCCGTTTGGAAACTGAGTCTTACCGTCGCCGCGATCGTAATTATCGTAGACGTTTAACACCGATCCATCGGCGTATTCGCACTGGATGCTGAACTGGCTGGGTGTGTGATAGCCATTCGGCAGCGATGCCCGCCCTTCCAGGTACGCGACCCAGTCGAAATGATCCGGCACGATCGGCGTAAACTGGCCGCTGCCGCCGATCTTCACCGGGCCCGATCGGTCGTGGCCTAACGCCCATTGCGCGATGTCGATGTGGTGCGCGCCCCAGTCGGTCATCTTCCCGCCCGAATAGTCGAAGTACCAGCGGAACTCCTTGCGGCGCTCGAGCGAGTAATCGGCCGGCTGCGCGGGGCCGACCCACATGTCCCAGTCGAGCCCCTCGGGCGCAGCCGTTGCCGGGAACGGCCCGCCGACTGATCCGCCGCCAATTGCCGCATGCGCATTGACCCTGCTTCCCAGCCGGCCGCTCTTAACGATCGCGATCGCCTTCAGGAACAGCAGGTCGTGCTCGCTGCGTTGCTGCGTGCCAACCTGAAACACGCGGCCGGTTTCTTTCACCGCATCGCGAATGCGAAAACCCTCCTCGATCGTGAGCGTGAGCGGTTTTTCGCAATAGACATCGCAACCGGCCCGCATGGCGGCAATCGCAATCGGCACGTGCCAATGATCCGGTGTGCCGATGGTCACGACATCGGGCTTTTCGCGCTCCAAAAGCTGTCGATAGTCGGAATACTGCGCGAGCTTGTTGTCGAAGCGAGCATTGAACTCCGTCATGTGGACTTCGTCTACGTCACAAACTGCCACCATGCGGGCATGCTGCGCGGCTCGCATCGCGATCGCTCCCCCCTGAGAGAAAGCGCCGCGGCTGCCGCCGACGCCAATCGCAGCCACGGTCATTTCGCTGTTGACGTCATTGGCCCGTGCGCGGCCGGGCGACCACGAGAATGGTACGGCGGCGAGCGCCCCAGCCGCGGCGGATCGCTTGAGAAACTCACGGCGATTGGATTTCATCGATGTCTCCATTGGTGATCGTAGGACGCACAATCTTGTCCGTCCTGCATCGTTACTGCGACGGACAGGATTGTCCGTCCTACCGTTAGCCAAACCTATTTAGTAGTGATTTGGTACAGGCACGTATGGGTATATGTCTCCCCCGGCTGCAAAATGACGGAAGGGAACTTCGGCTCGTTGACGGAATTCGGATAGTGTTGCGTCTCGAGGCAAAAGCCGCTGCGGTGCTCGTACGCCTTGCTGTCTTTGCCTTTCGCGCCATCCAAAAAATTGCCGCCGTAGAACTGCACGCCCGGCTCAGTGGTGAAAACGCTCAGCACGCGGCCGGATTTCGGCTCGCGCACTTTCGCGGCCAGGGCCAGGTTGCCATCCTGATTTTTCAACACGAAATTGTGATCGTACCCCTTCCCCGGTTTATCGTTGAGCTGCTCGACGCGCTCGCCGATCTTGTGGAATTCGCGAAAGTCGAACGGAGTACCGGCGACGGCTGCGATTTCGCCCGTCGGAATCAGCGTGTCGTCGATCGGCGTATAGTGATCGGCCGCCAGCATCAGCTCGTGATCCAGAATTGTCGAAGCGCCGGCACCAGCCAGATTGAAGTACGCGTGATTCGTCAGGTTCACCGGCGTGGCCTTATCAGTCGTCGCCTGGTATTCGATGAGCAGCTCGTCGTCGTCGATCAGCGTGTATGTCACGCTAATTGTCAAGTTGCCGGGAAATCCCTCCTCGCCGTCGGGACTCATGTATTTGAAGACAACACCCCGGACGTCTTCATCTTCAAACGGCTTGCCATCCCAAACAGCCTTGTCGAGGCTGCGTTTGACGCCTCCATGCAGCGTGTTCGGCCCGTCGTTTTTTGCGAGCGGGTACTCTTTGCCGTCGATGGTGAACTTGCCCCCGGCGATGCGATTGGCCACGCGACCCACGGTCGCGCCAAAATAACCATTGGCCTTCGACTCATAGCCCGCCACATCATCGAAGCCGAATACGACATCGGCCATGCGACCATTCTTGTCGGGTACATGCCACTCGGTGAGCGTGGCGCCGCGTGAGATGAGTTTCACGACGACCTTGTCTGGAATGGTCAGCGTGTATTCTTTCACCGCCGTCCCATCGGCCGTCTCGCCGAAATCCGTCACTTTCACCTCCGCCAACAAACCGGTTACCGAAGCGCTCCAAATCATAAAACTAACCAAGGCGTGCGTTAGCCCACGACTTACCATGTTGAACTCTCCGAGCGGATCGATGCGAGCGTCTCTCGTGCGGTAGTTGATTCTAATGGCCGGGCCGAGCATTCGCTACCGGTTTTCGGCGGCCGTTGATGGGGGCTTGGCAGACATTATTGGTTCAGAACGGCCCGCGGAATATTGGCTCGAAGCGCAAAATCGATGCGACCGCGCGTCCGCCAGGCAATATCTGATCAGCGATTTTTGTCAGTCCCGCTGGGATGGCCTAAATTCCTATGGAACTGCGATTTCGCTGCGGTGCCAGTCGCCCGGTCAGAAACAGCAGCCTCGGACCGGAGTTGTTGTCATCGCTTGCAATCCGCAAACCCCACCACAACCGTAAGTATCCTTAGTGCCATTTAGCAACGATGCGCTCGGAAATCACCAGGCTCGGTCAGCGATGTTGTGTGTTTGCACCATCGCGGCCGGCTTATCCGGACCGGTTTGACACCCTGGCAAACGTAATGCATTGCTTGAGTATCAACATTCCGAAAAAGGCAAACCGGTCGCGAGGCCGGGACGCAAAGCCATGGGTCTCCCACCGGGGAGATTGCCAAGCTGCCGGAGCGGTGAACGTTCCGCACATCCTTGGAGGCACCATGGCTTTTTCTTTCCGTTCGATCGGCCGCAAACAAGACCGTCGCGGCAGTGCGTTAATTCTCACAGCCCTCGCTCTGCTTCCCCTGATCGCGATACTCGCGCTTGTCGTCGACTGGGGGCGACTCTGTGTCACGAAAGCGGAGCTGCAACGGGCCGCCGACGCCGCCGCCATGGCCGGTGCGGCCGAGTTGCAAAAAGCTCAGGCCCCTGGCAGCAAGCTATCACCACTGGCCGCTGAGGCGGCCGCCCGCAGAGCCGCCATGGAGTACGCGGCCCTCAACACCGCCTCCGGCACGCCGCTGGAATTGAAGAACGCAGATATCGAAGTCGGCTATTTGGCGAACCCCCTGCAGCCGGGCGCGAAACTCGACACGAGCAAACCCGAGTTTTTTAATGCGCTCCGTGTCCACATGCGGCGCGACGCCGGCAGCAACGGCGCGATTCCGATGTACTTCGCCCGAGTATTCGGCAAGCACCATGCTGACTGCCGAGCATCGGCAACGGCCGCCTTTATCGCGAACGTGAAAGGGTTTTTGAAGCCGATTGCCGATGACGGCCCACACCTGCCAATGCTTCCGTTCACGCTCGACCAAGAGACGTGGCAGGCGGCGGTTAACGGCTACGGCCCCGACGAATGGAAGTGGGACGCCGACGCGGGCGAGTTCGTGCCCGGAAGCGACGGGATACCTGAAGTCAATCTCTATCCGCCGCGTACACACCGCGGTGACGACGACGACGACGGCGGCGACGACGGCGACGGCCGCGGACGATCTGGGCGCCGGTCGCACCCGACTAGCTCCGCCGCCAACCGCGGTTCGGTCAACATCGGCACCTCGACGTACAACATGCTGCACATCGCTCGGCAGATCCTCTACGGCATTAGCTTGCAGGACTGGGAGTTCCATAACGGCGGACTGTCGTTCGATGAAAACGGCGAATTGTTTTTGGACGGCAAGCCGGGAATCGCCGGCGCTTTTCAGCTCCACTTGCAGCGAATCGTCGGCCATGGCCGCATCGTGCCCATCTACAGCAGCGCCCAGCGCCACAAGGGCGAGGACACTGCCACCTACACGATCGTCGAATGGGCCGGCATGCACATCGCCGAAGTCGACTTGATCGGTGGCCAGAAACGCTTCATCGCACAAGCCGGCGAGGTCATCGTCACCGGAACGGTGCCCGAACCCAATCCGATACGCAGGAGCAGGTACATTTTTTCGCGAGTCTGGCTTGCTCAATAGTGCAATGCTATATGCACAAGCAGGATAGTGTGATGAGAATCCGATATGTTATTCCAAAGCGTGCCATTGGCCGGCGCAATATCAAATGCCGGACGGGAGCGGCCGTCGTTGAATTCGCGGTGGTGGCGCCGGTTCTCATCCTGCTGCTGCTCGGCATGATCGAGTGCGGTCGAATGATCATGGTCCAGCAATCGCTGACCACCGCGGTGCGTGAGGGAGCTCGCATCGCCACGATCGAAGGTAATTCAGCCGCCACGTCGATCGACGCCGTGCAGTCGTTCCTGGCGGGCACGGGAATCAAGGGCGCGAAGGTCGCCGTGGCGCCTATTAACACCACAGTGGCCCATGGCCAGGCGATCACGGTGTCGGTTTCTGTGCCGTTTCGCGAAGTGAGCTGGCTTCCCAACCCGTTTTTCTTCGCCAATAAGACGCTGAGTTCGGCAGCCACGATGCGGCGGGAAACGCCGATGTGACCCGGGTCTGAGTGGATACGGCTCTCTCTGTACTGTCTATACCGTTGATAGCGGACAGGTCTCCACACCAAATCCATTCTGCCGACTGAGCGCCGATTGCCGGAAACGGCCACGCTGCTTGGAACCTAAGCTTAAGCAGTCATCTATCGCTCAGTGTGAGAATCGCCATGATGCCGCGCACACGCTTTTTGCTTGGATGCTTGGTCATTGCGGCAATATCCGCGCCAGCCGTCGCGCAGGATATTACGTCAAACCTGGGCGGCAATTGGAAGCTCGTTGAAACGAGCGGAGCCACGGCGGTCGACAGCTCGTCGACGGCGAACAACGGCACATATACGAACGGGGTTACTTTGGCGAACAGCACGCCGGTCCCCGTGGATAGCGCTGTGGCAGCCCGCTTCGACGGATCGAACGACTACGTAGCGATTCCCAATGAGGCGTTCTACGATACTACCGGTGCGATGACGGTCGCCGCTTGGATCAAGGTTAACTCCTGGACTGTCGCCGATCAAGCAATCGTTACGAAAGGTGATCTTGCCTCCGCGCGTTTAATTCGTGACGGAAGCAATAACGGCGTCGCGTTCGTTTGTCGTGGTCTCACGACGATCCGAGTGGCCAGCACCACCAGTGTCAATGACGGCAAGTGGCATCACGTGGCTGGTGTTTTTACGGGCAGCCAGTTGCGAATCTATATCGACGGACTCCTCAACAACTCCGTCAATACCTTCGGGTTCATTTCGACTAACAACTTTCCGGTGCAAATTGGCAGCAACGCAGAAGTAGCCGGAAAAAATTTCAATGGTTGGATCTATGATGCCCGTCTCTATACTCGCGCATTATCGGCGGCGGACATTTCCTATCTCTGCCTGCAAGGCACGCCCGTCGGACATTGGAAGCTGAATGAAACTAGCGGCACCACGGCGGCCGATTCGTCGCTCTACGGCTCGAATGGAACGGCCCCTGCCAGCACCAACTGGGTAGCGGCCTGCGGCGGAACCCGCGTCTTCGATTTCAACGGCCTATACAACTACATCACCATTCCCAACGCTGCCAACTTGCAGCCTAGCACGGCGCTGACCATCGCCGGCTGGATTAAGGGCGACGCCTGGAGCGCGGGAAACGACGTTGATACGATCCTACGCAAAGGCGAGGACGGTCCAAACAATTACGCCCTGGCCATCTCCGATGGCAGGGTCGAACTGTTGCTGGACGGCAACGACGCGACGGGTTTTCGCGGCAACACCGTGCTATCGACGGGCGAGTGGTACCACGTGGCAGCCAGTTGGGACGGGTCGAACGTCAGGATCTACGTCAATGGCGTACTCGACAACACGCCGGCAGCCCGCAGCGGCACAATCGCAACGGATACGAGGCCTGTATACATCGGTGGACGGTCCGCGGGCGATTTCTTCGACGGAATGATGCGCGACGTCCGATTGTACAATCGGACGCTGAGCGCGACCGACATCACTAAACTGTTCGGGTTCATCGGACATTGGAAATTTGCCGAAGGCAGCAGCACCAGCGCCGCCGATTCCTCAGGCCTGGCCAATAACGCGACGCTCTCTGGCGGCGCCGCTTGGACCACCGACTGCGCCGGAAACAACAATGCCCTGGCCACCAACGGCACGGGCGGCATCGCCCAAACAGCTTCCTCGTTTTCGCCCCCGGATGTCGGAACTGTGGCGTTCTGGATGCGGTCCAATGGCAACCCAGCCGCGTTAGGCCGCATCTTTGGCGTGGGTGGCGACTGGGAAGCGCGGCAAATGACCGACGGCAATGTCGTCTTCGATCTCTGTGGCGAAGGCGGCGGACATTTCGAAACGACTGCCCCTCTCAATGAAGTCGGCCGCTGGTATCATCTCGCCGCAACGTTTGATTCCGCCAGCGACTCGTACGCGATTTACATCGACGGTCAACTGCACAAATCGGGCACGAACAGCAACGCCATGACGCAGCAGCCTGCCGCAATTCTGTCGTTTGGCACACGGACTGGCAGCACCGAGTATTGGCAAGGCGCCATGCGTGACTTCCGAGTTTATAGCCGCCGCTTGTGTCCGAGCGAGATCGCTGAACTTTACGGTTTGGTCGGCCATTGGAAGCTCGACGAGTCGAGCGGCACGTTGGCGGCCGATGCGTCGGGGCTCGGCCGCGACGGCACGGTGATCGGCACGGCCGACTGGACGACCGGCACGATGGACAATTGCTTGCGGCTCGACGGCGCGACGCGGGTCGACGTCGATAGCCTAATGGGCTCGCCAAAGAACGTCACGCTCTCCGCCTGGGCCAATCTCACGGTTCCCGACACCGCCGGCGCTGAAATCGTCAGCGTGGGCGATTACTTCGCGATCCGCCTGGATAACGGAACGACCTCCAGGGCCTTTTTCTATAATGGGACGACCTGGGTGACCGTGTCGGTAAATCAAACATTTGCGGGCGCCGGCTGGCACCACTTTGCCGCCGTGTTCAACGACGATCAAAATTACTGTAAGCTCTTTATCGACGGCGTCGAGGCGGCCTCGCTGAGTACTACGGTGACGATACCCTACACCGGCCTGGGAACGAAAACCGTCGTCGGCCGCCACGGAAACGGCATGACCACGTATGATTTCACGGGCAAAATCGACGACGTCCGCGTCTACAACCGCTGCTTGTGTCCGTCCGAAATCCAGGCTCTTCACGATTTGGGGGGGAACACGTTTGGCGGCGTGAAGATCATCAAGTGGGTCGAAATTCAGTGAGGCCACTCTCACACCGTAACGTACGGTCCGGCCAATCCACTGCCTCCTTCCCATCGCCACCTGAGAATCTCTTGTGGATTCCTCTGCTCATAGTGGTAACTATGGGGGGTGATGAACCACCCCGTTTATGGTATGCTACTTGCGAACTGGCCAGCAATCACAAATGAAGCGACGGCGGAGAACGAAAGGTGGTTGAAAGTTCACAGTAGACTGAGGCGATCGTGAATCTAGCACGGCTCTTTGCTGAACAAATCTGCCCTGTGTGCGGCTGCCAGCTAGAATTCACACCGTGGGGCCGCACGACTCAGCCCGAAACACCGTGCCCGTGCTGCGGCATTCATTTTGGTCACGACGACAGCGACCCGGAGCGACGGGAGGCGGTTTACAAGGCCTGGCGACGGCGTTGGCTTGGTTATGGCAAGCGCTGGTGGCGTGGCCCGGAGCCGCCTCGCTTTAATCCGGATGAGCAGCTCGCCCAGCTCGAGCGCCTGGCCGAGGATCCGCCCGAGTATCCGGGTTCTGATTAGCAAACTACTCGCTTGTCGCTTAGTGCAAAGCGAGCAATTCTCTGCTATCCTCGTGCGAATCGATTCGTACATCTAAATCCTCCCACGGCTACGGCTAAAATGATGCGCCGATTTTGTATTTGCCGCTTTTTACTTTTAATCGTCGGGTTCAACATGATGATGCTCGGCAGTGACAAAGCCGAAGCTGAGTCTGATTCGCGGCGCACCATTGGCACCATCCAGCGGCTCGATCCGGCGCTCGATAGGCTTGTGCCGAAGGATGCGCAGATGGAGGTCGTTGGCGAGGGGTACGTATGGTGCGAGGGCCCGGTGTGGGTACGCGACGGTGGCTTTCTGCTTTTCTCCGACATTCCTAACAACGCCATCATGCGTTGGGATAAAACATCCGGCACGACGCTGTATCTGAAACCCGCGGGCTACACCGGCGAAACGCCGCGTGGCGGAGAATCGGGCTCCAACGGCCTGATGCTCGACCGCCAAGGCCGGCTCGTCCTGTGTCAACATGGCGACCGTCGTGTCGCGCGGCTTGATTCCACGTGGGACAATCCGGTGCCAAAGTATGTCACGCTCGCCGATCGCTACGATGGCAAGCGTCTCAACAGCCCGAACGACGCCGTGGTCCATTCCAGCGGTGCGATTTATTTTACCGATCCCCCGTACGGGCTGGAAAAGAACATGGAAGACCCGGCAAAAGAACTTCCGTTCCAGGGCGTCTATCGGATCGCACCCAATGGTGAAGCCACGCTCGTGACCAAGGATCTCGAGCGGCCGAACGGCATCGCGCTTTCGCCGGATGAAAAGACGCTGTATGTGGCGAACTCTCATGGGCCGCGGCCTGTTATCATGGCGTTTGCGGTGAAGAGTGACGGGAGCTTGGGCAGGGGCGGCGAATTTTTTAGCGCCCGAGAGCTGGCCAAGAAACACGAGGGCGCGTGCGACGGCATGACGGTCGACGCCCATGGCAACGTCTTCGCTACGGTCCCCGGTGGCGTCGCCGTGCTCGCGCCAGACGGTAAGCATCTGGGCATGCTCCTGACAGGTGACCGCACGTCGAACTGCGAGTTTGGTGAGGACGGTTGCACGCTGTTCATCACCGCGAATCATAATTTGCTGCGCGTGCGGCTCAGTACGAAAGGCATCGGTTATTAGGCAGACCGTAGGACGGACAATCTTGTCCGTCCACTGTTGACACGACGGACAGGATTGTCCTTCCTACAACCACGTCGTATGCAAGCGCTCCTCCTATCCGACTATCGCAAGCTTGAACTGGTCGACATCGACCGCCCCGCGTTTGGCCCGAACGACGTGCTGGTCCGCGTCGCGGCCTGCGGCATCTGCGGCAGCGATATCCACGGCTATGACGGCTCGAGTGGGCGGCGCGTGCCGCCGATCGTGATGGGGCACGAAGCGGCCGGCGTCGTGGCCGAGGTCGGCGCTGACGTCGAACGCGTGCGTATCGGCGATCGGGTGACGTTCGATTCCACCATCTCCTGCGGCGAATGCGAAGTCTGCCGGCGCGGCGACTTCAACCTGTGCCCCAACCGGCGCATCTTCGGCGTGTCGTGCGACGAATTCCGCCAACACGGCGCTTATGCGGAATTCGTTGCCGTGCCGCAGCATATCCTTTATCCATTGCCGGATGAATTGCCGTTTGAGCACGCGGCACTGATTGAGCCGGTCTCCGTTGCGCTTCACGCCGTCGCGCGCCTCGCCGTTGCTCCGGGCGAGCGGGCGGTTGTCGTCGGTAGCGGGATGATCGGCCTGCTCGTGATCCAGGCGTTGCGCCTCGCCGGTTGCCACGACGTGATCGCGATCGATCTCGATCCGTTGCGCCTTGAATTGGCCCGCAACCTTGGAGCGAGCGAAACGATCGACCCAAAACAAACCGACGCCGTTCGAGCTGTCGAAGAACTGACCGAGGGCAACGGAGCCGATGTCGCCGCAGAAGTCGTAGGCAACTCCGCGGCGATGACGACGGCCATTCGCTGTGTGCGTCGCGGCGGCCGAGTCGCTCTCGTGGGCAACATTACGCCCGAGGTGCCGCTGCCCCTGCAAGTGGTGGTCGCCCGCGAGATCACGCTCATCGGTAGCTGCGCGTCGGCCGGCGAATACCCGCGCGCGATCGAGCTGGTCGCCAGCGGGGCGATTCGCATCGCCCCGCTGATTAGCGCCGTCGCCCCGCTCCGCGAGGGGCCCGCATGGTTTGAACGCTTGTACGTCGGCGAACCCGGCCTGATGAAGGTCGTCCTGCAACCGTAAAGCCATTAGCCGGCATTTGATAGAGTGCGTCGTATCAGCCCCAACGGGGCGACATTCAATAGCCAGGGGTGTAAACCCTGGAATAGATTGCCGTTGACATTGTTGAGCCCCGGAGGGGCGACAGAACCCGCACCATGTCGAACCTATTCAACCTCACCGGCAAAACGGCCCTCATCACCGGCGCCAGCCGTGGCCTCGGCCAACAATTTGCCCGCGCGCTGGCCGACGCCGGCGCCGATCTTGCCATCACGAGCCGCACGCGCGCGTCGCTGGAACCGTTTGCCAAGGAAATGAAATCGCTCGGGAGACACGTCGCTTGCGTTGAACTCGATCTGCGCGACCAATCGAGCATCGAAACCGCAGTCGCCGACGCGCTTCGTCAACTCGGCCAGATCGATATCCTTGTGAACAACGCCGGCTGCAATATCCGCAAACGCGCGGTGGACGTCACTTGGGACGATTGGAACACGATTCTCGACACCAATCTCCGCGGCACGTTTTTCGTCGCCCAGGCAGTCGCCCGGCACATGATTCCCCGCCGCGCGGGCCGCATCATCAACATCGGCTCGGTGACGTGCGTCGCCGGTTACGCCGGCCTCGGCCCCTATGGCGCAAGCCGCGGCGGAGTAAAGCAGCTCACGATGAGCCTCGCCCACGACTGGGGCCAGCACGGCATCACCGTCAACTGCCTCGCTCCCGGTTGGTTCAAGACGGACCAATCGCGCGCCCTTTACGAAGACCCAGGCTGGGTCGAATACCTCTGCGAGCGAATCCCCCTCGGCCGCCCAGGCGCGCCGGGCGACCTTGACGGCGCGCTGCTCCTGCTCGCTTCCGACGCCGGCCGTTACATCACCGGCCAAACGATTCTCGTCGACGGCGGCATCTCCGTCGGCGCGGTTCGGGCCTTGCCGCAAATTCGCAGCAGCGAATTGGCGTAGTGCGGACCGATTGCAGCGCCCACGATTTCTAAGAGTTTTTTGGAAAACATTCTTGACGCGGCGTCTTGGGCGTGTTCAAATTGCGTGGCCGCTCCGGACTCAACTTCCGATCCGATTTCCCTCTTCTCCGTACCCGCTACTGAATCCGTTCAAGGCGTCTGCAATTCGTCGCCCCTCTGCCGGTTTCTGGCAGCGCTGGCGACACTCTGCCGACGCCTTCTTCGTTTGACGATTAGTTGGCAGCGGCAGCGTTTTTCTGACTTGTAGATCCGGCCATGCGACCGCGTGTGCCAGTAGCCAAACACAAATTCCTCATCACCGCCGACGGAATGATCATGACAATCAAGTGGTTTCGCATCAATCGCTTCGTGTGGGCGATGAATTTCACCTTCGGGCTTGTAACAACGATCCCCGGCTTAGCGAATGGCGCCCTAGTCAATGCTTCTGTCAGTGCCGGTGCGGAGGGGGGCCCCGACTTTGAAGAAGACCCGCCCCCGCACACAGAAAACATTTCTGTTGACACAGAAGAACCGGGATTCACCGGCGTTGTGAGGTTGGACGCCAGTCCAAGTCAGGCCGAGCCAGAAGCCACCGCCAGCTCAATTGCTCAAGCAAGAAGCCAGCGGGTCTATACTGATGACAATGGTATTCCCACGCCCATTGGCTGGACGCTTCACGCCTTTGCGGACGCGAGTGCTACTGACAGTCATGACGACGCGTTTGCTGGGTCTGGTGCAGGAACTGCCCAAGTTTACGTCAAGGCCAATTACAACGCGCTTTACGGTATCCCGCGTGAATACAACGCTAACGATGTGTGCTTCATTCGCATTCAACTCGACGGCCAATTGTCAGTCGAACACGACAACGCGCCGTCGAGCGGTGGCTCAGCCAATGTTATCGCTTACGCGAGAGTCAGCCATCCAAATTCACCCACCGACTATGACGAGTATCGGAGGGAACTTTTAGGGGTGTCCGACACGGGACATGTTGATAATGAATTACGTTTAACACTTCGAAATCAATCCGATACATCGGAGATACCCCTGCTTTCGCGATTTTTTCGTTCGGACGAAGGCGTAGAGCTTGAATTGGGCTTGTACGTTCGCGCTCAGGTTGGTGGAACTGGATATTCTCGAGCAGGGTATCAAAACACGATGCACATTGCCAGCTTCGACTTCATCGATGAGCATGGAAACTTCATTCCCGGAATAACTGTGACAGATGATCTGGGGGTCAGATATCCTGTGAATGGAATACTCGTTCCCGAACCCAGCACACTACTACTTGTCATCCTGCTGGCTGTTATCGCTGTTTTAGGCAGTCCGTTTTGGCGCAGAAGAAATCCGACTTTCGCCGCCTGAGTGACTCGGCAGGGAGCCAATGGGCTGACTCAGTGGGAAAGGCAAGAAAATGGAAATGAGATTCTAGAGGTCACAGATTGTGACCCCAAGTTGAGATCGCAAATTGCGTCCTCAATAACATCCATTCCTCGTGTTAAGGCACACGGAGTATGTGCCTACTACTATTGACGTTCGCCGCGAAGCACCACGTCGTCGAAGTTGCCGTGGTCGTCGAACGTGCCGATGCCGACCTGGCCCCACGTAAAAGTTTTGTCCCGCGCGGTCATGAGCGGCTTCTCCATGTCGTCGAAGTAAACTTCCATCGTGCCATCATCGACGCGGCGGACCACTTTCACCTTATGCCAGCCGTCGGTCCACGGCGTGCCCTTTGCCTGGTCGACGGTGATCATCGTGCGCGGCGCGTCGTTAACGATGAAGATCTGGCAGGCGTGCGGATCGGGCTTCGCGCCAAAGTGCACGTAATAGAAGTGCGACGGGTCCTGGTAGCCCCAGAAGATGCACAAATCGCGGTGCGGCCCGGCGGTAGCGTTCGTGTTTTGCACGCGGGCCGTGAGCTCGAAGTCGCCCACCTTGATGTCCTTCAGTAACGCGATGCTGTGCGGGCTGCGGTGCGGCGGTTGGTATTTGCTGGGTCCGGTGACACGCAGCGCGTGATTGCCGGGCGTGCCTGATTCAATGATCCGCCACACGCTGTCGGCCCGGTCGGGATCGGTCGTTTGCCAGCGCGTAAAGCCGTGCTCGAAATCTTCTCGAACAAGCAGAGTTTGGGCCTCGTCCGCTGCGAACGCAATTTGGCCGGCAGCGAAGCAAACTGTAATAGAGACGAGTGCGCGTTGAAGTTTTTGCATCATCATTCCAGGGCCGCATTGCGTACGATGGAGCGAACTGTGCCGAGCGTGATGAGCGTACGGACTCCAAAGCGGATAACTTGGGTCCTATGGAGGACGCCTCCTGAGCCTGATTCCATCCAATGGCGGTATGGCTGCTCATCTTACGGCACTACACCGGGGTCCGTCAGCCGGGAACCGTCGGAACAATAAATCACTGCGGAATGGAACGGTTTTTGCTACAATTGGCCGTGGACGTGTATTGCCCAACCATCCCCAAGAGTGCGCGGAGAACAAGCTATGGGAGTCATTGCGTTTATATTGTTTGGTCTGGTCGTCGGCCTGATTGCCCGGGCCCTCATGCCCGGCCGGCAGCCGATCGGGTTTATCCTGACCGCCTTGCTGGGCATGGCGGGCTCGTTTGTGGGCGGCTACATCGGGCACCTGATCAGCGGCAACGAAGGCAATTTGGAAGCCTCCGATCCCTATAACTGGATCGGCGCTATTCTCGGAACGCTGCTGCTGCTGTTCATCTACGGCATGGTGGCGGGCCGCCGGACGAACGTCTGACGCGCCGTCGTTTAACCCGGAGCCAACGGCGACGGCTTGAGCCCCACGCGCAAAGTCACCCGCGCCGGGGGGGGGCCACGCAAGCGACCCGGCTGTTTCTTTTGGCCTGCTACTTGACATCTACTGGATGACCAGTAGAATCGCGGCTGTTTCTACTAGTCGACCCGTAGGATTCCAGCCATGGCCGCCGACTCGCCGACCGACCGCGAACTCCAGGCGCTCAAAGTCATCTGGGAGCGCGGCCAGGCCACAGTGCGCGACATCGCCGACGCGATGAACGCCAGCGCAAAGAAACAAGGCGACGACGAGCTGGCCTACACCACGGTGCTCAGCCTATTGCAAGTGATGGAGCAAAAAGGCCTAGTCGACCATCGCCGCGAGGGAAAGGCCTACATCTACTTTCCGCTGATCGAACAACAGACGACCTTTCGCCGCCTGGCCGGCAGCTTTCTGGAAAGAGTGTTCGACGGGGCCGTCGATGAGTATCTCGTTCACGCTTTGGAATCGAAACGGCTTTCCGCCGCCGAGCTCGATCAGCTCGACGCCATGCTCGCCGCCGCCCGGGAGCGCTCCGCAAAACATGGCCGCAAAGGAGGCCGAAAATGACTTCGCTTATCGATTCGTTTGCGCCGTGGCTCCTGGATTACTACCTGCTTACGACGGCGCTGCTCGCCTTAGCGCTGGCCACAATTGGTTTTCTTAAGCAACCGGCGCAGCGGCTGGCCGTTGCGAGGTCCACGATCATCGCGCTCATGCTGCTGGCCGCCTTGTGCACGCTGCCCGATTGGTCGTTGATTCACCTGCTCGCCGCGCCATCCGCGCAGCAACCGCCGCCGCTCTCATCGCACGACGCGCCGGCAGAGCGCTTAACAAGTACTAAATATTCAACGTTAGTTGCGTCACCCGCCACGGCACACGACGATTCACCTATTGAAGTCAGCTCGCCCGAGCTCTCCCAGATCGCAGCTCCCAACGACAACGGCCCGCACCTCTCCTGGCCAGCTTCGCTCGCACTCGCGCACGCCTTGGGAGCCGCTTGCGTCTTCGCGTGGCTCGCCCTGGGATTGCTCGCCGCCCACCGCCTGCGTCGCCACTCACTCCCTGCCCCTCCGGAACTAATCACCCTATTGAACGACATCGCCAGCGCGCACAACAACAGCCGGCAACAAGTGCAGCTACAAACGTCCACGCACATCCACGTGCCCGTCGCCCTCGGCATCCGCCGGCCATGCATACTGCTGCCCGAATCGTGGATTCACCAAACTCCCCTCCCTTATAGGGAGGGGTTAGGGGAGGGTTCGATTACGGAGCGGTACGGAGAGGGTTCGCTTCACGTCCGCGCCGTCCTGGCCCACGAGCTGGCCCACATCCGGAACCACGACTTGCATTGGCTGGCCGCGGGCCGCGGCTTGTTGCTGATTCTTTGGGCGCAACCCTTGTACTGGCTGCTGCGCCGAAGCATGCGGCTGGACCAGGAAGTGCTCGCCGACTCCGCGGCCGCCGAACTCACCAGCCGCCAGCGCTACGCCGAACAGCTCGTCACCTGGGTGCGGGGCGTCGGCATTCGTCCAGACGTGCGGTTGTCCTCCGCCGTGGGACTCTGGGAAGGCCCGTCGCAACTACGCCGCCGTATCGCGCTGTTGATCGACGAGCGTTTGGTCTTGCTTCGCGAATGTCCGCGCGGCTGGCGGCGCGGTGCGGCAGGGGCGGCCATCCTGTCGTCCCTCTTGCTCTCGATCGTGACATTATCGCCCGGCTCCCGGTTAGTTGCCGGTCAGGCCGACGATATCGAGTCCAGATCAGATGCACAGCACTCAACTCCTGCTGCGCCGCGGTTTGCAAAACGTCACGTGCCCATCGAGGGGAACTTCGCCGAGGGCTGGAAGCAGACCGTTGCACTCTTGGAAAGCGACTTTGGCGCCGGCGGTCAAGTGAAGTTATCTGTCGAACGGGGATGGCTATGCGCCAGGCGAGAATCATCCGACGGCCGCCTCGAATGGCAGTTCGTGCTATGCCGGATCGACAATAGCACGCTTCCCGAAATTGAAGTTATGGCGAACATGCCATCGTTTATTGACATTTCGTATCGCGATCGTCGTTACTTCATCCGCGAGTCGACTAATATTTTGCGTGCGATGCGCGAAGTGGCGCCTGCCAGTCCGTTGCTAGCGAAAGATTCCCTGCTCAGTCTTGGAGCAAAACGAAGCGGATGGGGAAAATCACCCGATTGGGTAGGAATCACCTGCTCGGCCTGGGTAGACGCCGATTGGTTTTTCGTTGCGACCGGCCCGGATGAGCAATCGTGGCGATCCGTCGTACGTCTGGACCCAATGGAGATGCCGGGGGGACACGGCGTCAGAACTACGGTTGAGGGTCACATCCGCTACTTTCATGGTGACAAGTGGCTGATCGACGACGGCGAGCTGCTGCTGGCTGATCGGACGACGCTGCCCATGCACGAATCGATGAAAAAGCAGACGGCGGCACGTGAGGCCATTCTGGCCGGCAAGTTGCCCGCCATCGACGCTACCGCCTGGCTTAATACGGATGATCCGTCGACATGGGACACGCTGAAAGGCAAAGTCGTCTTGCTTGACTTCTGGGGCACATGGTGCGGACCATGCGTGGCGAAATTGCCCGATATTCAAAAGCTTCACGAAAAATACTCCGATCGCGGTTTAGTTGTCCTCGCAGTTCACTCCCAGCAAGGGGCAGACGCGTGCGCTGCGTTTGTCAAAGAGCAAGGCTACGCATTTCCCGTGGCGCTCGATTCCGGAAAGACGGCAGAAGCGTATTCGATTTCTAGTTGGCCGACGTATTTTCTGGTCGATCGCGCGGGCAACGTGGTGCAAGGCTTCGTGAATGAGCCACCATCCGCCGCGGCAATTGAGGCGCTACTTGGTGGTGCAAACTCGCAGAAGGGGCGGGAGGATCCTCAATCGTCTCAAGAGGTGGCGCGAGCCGCGCCGCCGGTACGTTTGGTGCAAGCGACGCAGCGGGTGACTGTCAACCGTAACCGCCCGCCGGCGCTGCTCGCGTACGGCGATGGCAAGGCCGACGGCAAGAAGAGCTATGGCGGCAGCGGCCATCTCATTCGGTTTGAGTTGCCGGAGGGCGTGACCAAAGTGCGCGGGATTCGCATTCACAGCTCGCGCTATGGCTATCCGCAAGCGCCGGATGAGAACGCCGAGATCACGTTCCTGAGCGACGACCGGGGCGAGACGTTGCACTCCGAAGCCACGCCGTATCACTTGTTCAAGCGTGGAAAGGAGAGCTGGGTCCGCGTGATGTTCGACAAGGAGGTCGAGCTGCCGGAGAAGTTTTGGGTCGCGCTGAATTTCAACGCCCAGCAGACGAAGGGCGTCTACGTGAGCTACGACACGAGCACGAAGGGCGAGTACTCGCGGGTCGGGCTGCCGGGCGATGAGGAAGAGCCGAAGAAAACAGATTTCAACGGCGACTGGATGGTGCAGCTGATGCTCACGCGCCCTAAATGATCTTAGCGCCGATCTGCTCGACTTCCGCTTGCGGTTTAACTTCCCGGCGCAACCACTTGTCAACACCTAATTTGGCCGCGCGCGCGGGTGGCCAATTCTGCCACTCGAAATTGCCCACCACTTCTGCTAGGGTAGACCCTGCACGATCGATGCCTGTTCAATCGCGCCGTTTCGGTCCGAATTGAACCGCAGTGCAACGGTGCGTCTACGCTTCGGGACGCTGCCAGACGTTCGTCGTGCGCTCCGACTCTGATTGAATCACCTGAAATGGGAGCACCCCACAAAACCTGTCCCCTTGTGTCCCCTTCCGAGAAATAGCACATTCTTTCGTCAAACCTGCGGCCGTTCGGCGAGCAAGCTGCCAGCTTGCCCGGCGCCTCCACTCCCGCCAACCGGTTCGCGGTACAATGGCGTCCTATCCGTAGGTCCGCCGAGCCGAGGCGGACAAATCGGCAAGGCTGTATGGGGCGCAGAGCTCGCAGATGGGATTCTGCTCCCATCTCCATGCTCCTCCGCTCCATGCTTGAAAGGTGCCGCTCGGCTCGCGGCACCTATTAGGAGAGTCTCCAGTGCCCGCCCCACTCAACAAGTACAGCGGTCAAATCACGGAACCGGAGTCGCAAGGGGCGTCGCAGGCGATGCTCTACGCCACAGGCCTGTCGGAAGAGGACATGCAGAAGCCGCAGGTCGGCATCGCCAGCATGTGGTTCGAGGGCAACCCGTGCAATATGCACCTGTTGGACCTGGCGGCCGAGGTCAAGAAGGGCGTGCAGGCGGCGGGACTGGTGGGCATGCGGTTCAACACCATCGGCGTGTCGGACGGCATCTCGATGGGCACCGACGGGATGAGCTATTCGCTGCAATCGCGCGACCTCATTGCCGATTCGATTGAAACCGTGATGAGCGCGCAGTGGTACGATGCCTGCATCGTGCTCCCCGGTTGCGACAAGAACATGCCGGGCTCGCTCATCGCCCTCGGGCGGTTGAACCGGCCCGGCTTTATGGTCTACGGCGGCACGATCCGGGCGGGCCACACGCAGACGGGCGAGCCGATCGACATTGTCTCGGCGTTCACCTGCTACGGTGCGCAGTTGGCAGGCAAGATGACGGATACTCAGCGGCGCGAGGTCGTGCGCCGCGCCTGTCCCGGCCCCGGCGCATGCGGCGGAATGTACACGGCCAACACGATGGCCTGCGCGATCGAAGCACTCGGCATGGCGATGCCGTACAGCTCGTCGTTGCCGGCGACCGATCCAGGCAAGTTGGCCGAGTGCCGCCGGGCGGGCGACGTGATTCGACACTGCATGGAGAAGGACATCAAGCCGCGCGACGTGATGACCCGCGCGGCCTTCGAGAACGCGATGGCGATCGTAATGGCGGTGGGGGGCTCGACGAATGCCGTGATGCACCTCATCGCGATGGCCCGCGCCGTCGAAGTACCGCTGACGATCGACGACTTCCAACGCGCCAGCGATCGCGTGCCTTATCTGGCCGATCTGCGGCCGAGCGGTAAATACGTGCAGGAGGATTTGCATAGTGTCGGCGGCACGCCGGCCGTGATGAAGCTGCTGCTGGAGGAAGGCCTGCTCCACGGCGACTGTCTCACGATCACCGGCAAGACGGTTGCCGAAAACCTGGCGAAACTCCCCGGCCTCACCGTGGGCCAGACGATCGTGCGGCCCGTGGCGGACCCGATCAAGCCGACGGGCCACATTCGCATCATGCGCGGCAACTTCTGCCCTGAGGGCGCGGTGGCCAAGATCACCGGCAAGGAAGGTCTGCAGTTCGCCGGCACGGCCAACTGCTTCGACTCAGAAGAGGAATTTCTCGCCGCGATGCAGCAGCGCAAGATCAAGAAAGGCGACGTGGTCGTCATCCGCTACGAAGGCCCGCAGGGTGGCCCCGGCATGCCCGAGATGCTCTCGCCTACGGGCGCAATTGTTGGCGCCGGGCTCGAAAAGGACGTCGCCCTGATCACGGACGGCCGCTTCTCAGGCGGCTCGGCAGGGTTCATTGTCGGACACGTGACGCCCGAAGCCCAGGCCGGCGGACCGATCGCGCTCGTACAAAACGGCGACCGCATCACCATCGATGCGGAAGCCAACACGATCACGATTGATCTGTCTGATAATGAGCTCGCCCGCCGCCGCGGCGGCTGGACGGCCCCGCCCTACAAGGCCACGCGCGGCACGCTGTTTAAGTACATCAAGAACGTCAAAAGCGCCTCCGAAGGCTGCGTGACCGACGAATAGTCAAAATGTAGCAGCCACACTCCGTATGCCGTAGCCGCTTTGAGTTGAAAGCTTCCTGCTTTAGGAACGTCACGCAACGTATGTCGTACATTGCAACGGCATACGAAGTGTGCCTGCCACGCTGGGCCCTGCCCTGATGCCCGTCGCCGCGCTATAATCCGTGAGTGGAGATTGTCGACATTCTTAAGCTCACATTTGGCAGCGATGGCCACTTCCCTTACCACGAAACCCTCGACGCTCGCCGAGCTGCGCTCCAGCGGCTGGCATTCGAAGAGCGTCAAGCAAGAAATTCACGACAATTTCCTCGCCAAGCTGCAGGCGGGCGAGGACCTCTATCCGGGGATCATCGGCTACGACGACACGGTCCTCCCCGAGCTCAACATTGCCATCCTGGCGCAGCACGACCTGCTGTTTCTCGGCGAGAAAGGCCAGGCCAAAAGCCGGCTGATGCGGCTGATGGTTTCATTTCTCCATGAAGAAATTCCGTACATCGATGACGCCCAGATTCCGGTGCATGACGATCCATTTCGGCCGATCACGAAGCGCGGGCGGCAGCTCGTGACGAGCGTGCCCGCCGACGAAGTGCCAATCGCGTGGTGGCACCGCGACGATCGTTACGCGGAGCGGCTCTCGCCGGGGACCAAGTTTGCCGACATCATCGGCGAGATTGACCCGGCCAAGCTGGCGGCCGGCGTGAGCATGGGGATGGAAGACGCCCTGCACTTCGGCCTGATCCCCCGCTTGCACCGCGGCATCTTCGCAATGAACGAGCTGCCGGAGCTGGATGAGCTGGTACAAGTTGGCCTGTTCAATATTCTCGAAGAGCGCGATGTGCAGATTCGCGGCTATCCGATAAAGTTCGATATCGACGTGCTGATTCTGTTCAGCGCGAACCCGGCCACATACAACCGATCCGGCAAAGTCATCCCGCAGCTCAAGGACCGCATCGGCTCGATCATTCACACGCACTATCCGCTGGAGCGCGATCTGGGGATTCAGATTGTGGAGCAGGAGGTTGAGCAGCGAGGAGCGAGGAGCGAGGAGCGAGAAGAAAGCGATGCGAACGAACCTCACTCCTCGCTCCTCGATGCTCGCTCCTCCGTCGTCGTTCCTTACTTCATGAAGGAGCTGGTCGAGGAGGTCAGCCGGGCGGCGCGGCGGAGTAAGTACGTGGATCAGCAGTCGGGCGTGAGCGCGCGGTTATCGATCGCGAATTATCGCACGATGGTGGCCTCGGCGCGGCAGCGTGCGGCGTTGCTTGGCGAACAGCCTGCCGTGCCGCGAATCAGCGACCTGGGCCATCTGTACGCGTCGTCGCTCGGCAAGCTGGAGCTCGACATGATGGGCTCCCACCAGATGACCGAGCGTCAGGTTTTGGATGCCGTGCTCGCCGACGCCATTGCCATCGTGTTCAAGGAATACGTCGACAAGCACGGCTTGGCGGAAATCGCCGAGATCTTTTCGCACGGCGTGAAAATCGAAGTCGGCGACATGCTGCCCTCCTCACATTACGCCGCGCTCGTGAAGCGCGTGCCGCCGATCTGGGACAAGGCGTTCGAAGTCAACGCCAGCGACAACGAAGCGGTGCGGGCCTCGTGCGTCGAATTCGTCCTCGCCGGCCTCTACGCCACCGACCGCATCAGCCGCAGCCAACACCGCGGCCGGATCGTGTACGAGACGTAAATGTTGTGGTTCCGTTTGATCAGGAGGATCGACAATGCGATGCTTTGTTCTTGGTGCCGGATTTTCTCAGCCTGCTGGAATGCCAAACGCCGGTGATTTGACTTCATTGTTAATACAAGAAGTTCTTTCTGAAGATGGCGACGAAGTTTTTCACGAGTGGCTAGACCAATTACAGCAGGCCATTCGCCTCATAAACGGGATCGATTCCAATTCGCGTGTTAGTGTCGAAGAGCTTTTTTATTATGCTCCGTCAACAGCTGAAATGCGTCGCATGCAACAACAAATGTGTCCTGTTGGTCGTATGGATTTCGAGACGCCTCACAAACGATCTGAAGAGATCGACGCCTGGTTAGCTAGGCTGAACGAAGAACTCGTGCGCGTCATTGTGAACTGCGAACGAGGATGCGAATTACAGTCGGCCAAAGCGTTCTGCAGTGTCATGAATGATGATGACGTCGTTGTCAGTTTCAATTACGACACGATTGTGGAGCGCAGTCTCGAATCATTGGGTCGCGGGTGGAACCACGGACTGCGCAACGAAGCGAATAAGCAAGGCGTTACAGTACTGAAACTTCATGGATCCGTCGACTGGTTTATGTTTCGTCGAGGAACTGCGAATTACAAAAAATACGAGCTGCTTTTCCGGAAGGACAATGTTAACGGGGTGGAGAATGATGAAGATGCCGCGTTTGAATTGTGCCGTATTCAAAACTGCGAGTTGTTGAATGAGACGCTAAACAGTGTTCATTTAGACCTTCAACCCGCAAATGCTCAATGGGGGCCGGCATTAGGTGGGTTAGGCTTGTACAAACCATTGCACCGTGTTCCTGGTCTTGGCAATGCGTGGGAAAGGGCGGGCCGAGCGATATCAAGGGCGGAATCGATAATTGTGGTGGGCTTCTCTCTTTCGCCTTTCGATACAATGGCACGCCTGCAGCTAGCCGCGGCCAAGCTCTACCGCAAGGGCGATGTCACTCAGCGTATGATCGTCGCCGATCCTTCCGACGAAGTCGTCGAACGGTATCGACAGATATTTGGAAGGGAAGTTGAAACACCGCTTCAGTGTGCAAGCGTTTGTGGTTACCAGGACCTAGACTGGTCACAAATATTAGCCACTGCAAACGCAAATGCATGTTGACGCATTACGTTCGCACCCGAATACGATGAGCCTCGACCAACAGCAGCTTGCCGTCCATGTCGCGACGGTCGGGGTGTTGATCGAAGTACGTGACTAGCCGCTGTGTAATTGGTGTTACCGTTTCTGGCCGATTTCGGACCTGCAGCGCAACGATGCCGCGATGGCTGGCTGGCGGGTACGTGGTGATGTCGGCAAAATCACCGTTGAGTGACACAAGGACCGCATCCAAGTCGTCGGCCTTGCGGATCACGATTGGATCGGGCGAATCGGTCGGCAGGCATTCCCGCAGGCGAATCACTTCGTGTCCTGCTTCGCCCAGCAGTTTCGCCACGCGGTTCGGCACGCAGTGGTCAAGCAAGAGTCTCACGTGCCTGCGACCTCGAACTCGGCCAGTTCACGCGCATAATCCAAGCACGCTCGAATATGTTCAGGCCGGAGATCAGGGAACTCGGCGATAATTTCATCGGCATCCGCGCCAGAGGCGAGGTAGCCCAGGACAAGCGCCACGGGGATGCGGGTGTCCACGATGCGAGGCTTGCCGCGCAATACGTCCGGCGTGCTGACGATATGCCGTCGCCAATCCGGCAATTCGCTAAGAGGTGTGGTCATACAAGTTCCTCCGTCCCAATTATGCTATCGTGGACTACCGGTGGCAAGCGAACCATCCTACTTACCCAACCACAATATGATCGACTGTCAAACGACTATCCGACGGAGTTTCCTCGTTTTGGTCTTGCTCTTTTTGTTGGTGAGGTTTGCCAACGCGGACAACCTGGGAACGCGCCAAATCATCGACCTCACGCACCCGTTCAACGAAACAACGATCTATTGGCCGACAGAGGAAGGGTTCAAGCTGCTGCGTGGACCGGCGGGCGTGACGGAGGGTGGGTATTACTACGCGGCGAATCGGTTCATGTGTGCGGAGCATGGCGGAACGCACATTGATGCGCCGATTCATTTTTGGGAAGGCGGACAGACGGTGGATGAAGTGCCGCTCGCGCGGCTCGTAGGGCCGGGGGCTTGCGTGGATGTGCTGCAAAAATGCGAGGCGGATCGCGATTATCAAGTGATGGTGGAAGACTTTCAGGTGTGGGAAGCTGCGAACAATGCGTCGCTTGAAGATCGGATTGTGTTGATTCGCACCGGCTTTGGCCGCTACTGGCCGGATCGCGCGAAGTATCTGGGCACGACCGATACCGGTCGCGCGGCGGTGGCGAAGCTGCGGTTTCCGGGTCTCGATCCGGCGGCGGCTGATTGGCTCGTCACGCGCAGGCGCATTCGCATGGTCGGCATCGACACGGCCAGCATCGACCATGGCCAGACGCGAACCTTTCCCACGCACGTTCGGCTGTTTCGCGACAACGTGCCGGCACTTGAAAACGTCGCGCACCTCGATAATTTGCCGGCGGACGGCTTCAGGATCGTGGCCTTGCCAATGAAAATCGGCGGCGGCACCGGAGCGCCGTGCCGCGTCATCGCGATTCTGAGCGATCGCGATTAGGAGTTGGTCACGCCTTGCGAGCCGCCGGGCTTGTCCCGGCGGGATAAAACCCGCCGGCTCGCGGTCATCTGAAAAAGGTTCTAGTATCGCTGGCGAGTCTGCGGCGGGGCGGCGTTTCGCTGGCCGTACTGTGGCAAGGGACCTAAGTTCGCGCCGGTTGAAGTGCTCGTCGGTGGAGCCGCGGGCCCGTAGGCCGGCGTGACAGGATACGGCGTGGTTGGATATGCCGGGTATGATGCGGGCACCACGCCGCCGGGAACTGATTGAGCGGCCGGCATTCCGGGAAAGGGCGTGCCCGGCACCGCGCCGCCAAGGTCGTATTGAGGATAACCTTCGAACGTAGGCAGCGTCCACAGCTGGGTGCGATCGGCCGCCAATTGGTTGATTTGCACGGTGCCCAGATTGATCTTCAAGGCAATGCCGGCGGTGGGAAGTCGAATTGCCACACGCTCCGGCAACGACACCTGCTCGACAGGATAGTAGCGGTGCGATTCGGCGACCGCGCTCGCCAGGAGCGTCGTGCCGGCCTGATCGTAGACATGCTGCTCAATGACCCACGCTCGCCGCGCGTCGATCACCGTCACGCGCTGCAAGTTACCGCCTGCCGAAGGCAGCCAGGATCGCAATTCGACCGTGCCGGCGCCGCGCGGCGACGGGAGCGGGCCATCGAACACGGCGACCGGATCGAGATCGACGATCCCCAAAGCCGCGAGCAGCCAGGTGGGTTCAATCGGCATCACCTGTCGGATCGCGCTATTGGCGAACTGATCATGCCGGCAGAAGTGCACCGCCGGCGGCTGGTTGCGTCGCACCCACAGCCAGAACAGTTCATCGTTGCTCCCGAGGTCGAGTTCCTGCCCGAAGGTAGTGCCGGCCGTGAGGCGAAAGCGTCGCACCCGCTCGGCCGCGATATTGCCGGTGAGGATTGGCAGCCCCAGCATGTCCTGGATTGTGATCGCCGCGCCGGTCACGGTGAGCGACTGAATCTTTGCGCTGTTCTGATTAACCGCGGCAATGATTTGATCGCGCGACGCATTCTCCATCAGCACCTGCGGAGCGGCGGGGCCGGGAGCCGCGAATGGGTTCACCATCAACGGCCGCTGGCACGTGGCGCCCGATGCGCAGACCAAGCCGGCGACGATCAGCAATTTCACGAGCGATCTTAGGCCGAGGCGTTCCCGCATGGTTGTTGCTCGCTCCGTTATTCCGCGCCGGCGATCAACAGGTCGCTAAGTTGCTGTTGGATTTGCTCGATGCGCTCTTCGCCAGGAAGCACCGCTGTTACCTGGTAGCTGGCATCGCGCTTCGGAGAATAGACAAACATGGTTTCAGTCAGTCGATCGCCGCCGCCCTGCCCTGCCCTTCCCATGAACGGCTCAGGCGGTGTTTCCAGGCGGAAGACGCGTCGCCGGACCAAAAGAAGCGTGAGCACATACCGCAGATCCTCTTGCGCGCTCTTGTCGGCCAATTGATCGAACAGCTCCAGGAGCACGTCGTTCGGGGCGAGCTTGATTTTCTTTGCGACCGGCTCAGGAATGCGTGACTTCCACCAGCCGAACGCGCCATCGGGCGCGCCGGTCCACGCTTCGCGGCAATAATCCTTGCGGATCACCTCGGCACCGGCCACTTCGAGTACCGAAAAGCAATCGTCGCCCGGCTCGAGGAGCCGATCGGTAGTGGCGCAACGGCGCGTCGAGCGCTGCACTTCGAAGTCGAGGAGCATGCGAGCGGCAGGGAGCAGGGAGCAGGGAGCCGGGAGGGACGGATGGTAGAAAATGCGCGCGGCCGTCACAAGAGAAGCCAGCACGCGAATTGCGCCAGCGTTGCCAGCAATTACCCGGCGGTAAAAAAACGGGCGTTCGTGCCGCCAGGGCCGATTCGCAGCCGGACCCGCTTGGCGCACTTGGGGCAATTGCCTTCGTAGGCCGTTTCATCGCGATTGACGTACACCCGCGTGTAAACATCGCAGCAGACAAAATGGATGCCAACGAAGCGACGGCCGGCTTGCGCGGTCATCTTTCCGCGCGGCTCGTCGCCGAGCGGGGCATCCGTGAGATCGAGGCGTTCGCCGGCCATAACGTTGTCTGCTCGCTTCGGGAGCAGAATCGTCTCGCGGAGCGAGACGACTACACTTTTTTCGGTAAATTGACCCAGTAGCGAACCTTGACTGCCCCGATCGTGTCGGCTAGATTTGAACGAACGGCGGAAATGCCGCCAAACAGACCCGGATTTGCCATGTCTTCGCTGAACCTTTTGCTCGGCCTTTTGTTACTTGGCGACCGCCTCGGCGGTTCTTAGGGTTCGTGCGGACAACATTATCGAGAATAGTAGAACCCTGAGGCCCGTCGCGGCTTCAGGGTTTTTTTGTTTTAGGGAGCAGATGAACCGCGCATTGTGAGCCGCCGGGCTTGTCCCGGCGGGGATAAACCCCGCCGCTCGCTGCACCCCGCATCCTCACTCCTGCATCCTTTCCCACGCCCATGTCCACAACACAGCCACGACCGATCGTCATTTTCGATACCACCCTGCGCGACGGTGAGCAATCGCCTGGTTGCAGTATGAACCTCGAAGAGAAGCTGGAGGTTGCGCACGCGCTGGTGGATTTGGGAGTGGACGTCATCGAGGCGGGCTTTCCGATCGCCTCGCCCGGCGATTTTGAGGCGGTGCGCGAGATCGCCCTCACGGTGCGCGGCTCGACGATATGCGGCCTGGCGCGGTGCAATGAGAAGGACATCGACCGCGCCTGGGAGGCATTGAAGGATGCGCCCGATGCGCGGATCCACGTGTTTCTGGCCACGAGCGCCATCCACCGTGAGTTCAAGCTCCGCATGGACAAGGACGAGATTATCCGGCGGGCGATTGAGAGCGTGAAACGCGCCAAGGGCTACTGCGACAACATCGAGTTCTCGCCCGAGGACGCCGCACGGACCGAGCCCGATTTCCTGTGCCGCGTGGTTGAGGCGGCGATCGACGCCGGCGCGACGACCGTGAACATTCCCGACACCGTCGGCTACGCCACGCCGGCACACTTCGCGGGCGTGATCAAGAACCTCACCGATCGCGTCCCGAACATCGACCGCGCCGTTATCAGCGTTCATTGCCACAACGACCTGGGTTTGGCGGTCGCTAACAGCCTGGCGGCCGTCGAAAATGGCGCCGGTCAGATTGAGTGCACTATCAACGGCATCGGCGAGCGGGCCGGCAACTGTTCGCTGGAAGAGGTTGTCATGGCGATGCGTACCCGCGGCGACCATTACCACACGACAACGCGCATCGAAACGCAGCGCCTCGTACCGACAAGCCGGCTGGTTTCCAACATCACCGGAATGCAAGTGCAGCGGAACAAGGCGATCGTCGGCCGCAATGCCTTCGCCCATGAGGCGGGCATTCACCAGGACGGCATGCTCAAAGAGCGAACCACGTACGAAATCATGCGGCCTGAAGACGTGGGATTCACGCAGACCGACCTGGTCCTCGGCAAGCACAGCGGCCGCGCGGCGCTGGCCGACCGGGCGAAGGCGCTTGGTTACCACCTGACGGGCGAGCACTTGCAAGAGGTGTTCGACGAGTTCAAAAAGCTGGCCGACAAGAAGAAAGAGGTTTATGACGCCGACATCGCCGCACTGATTGAAAAACGGATATCGATCGCCGGCGACCAGTGGCAGCTCGTCGAATATGACGTGCACGCAACCGGCAAGGCCGAGCCGAATGTCTCAGTCACGCTCGAGCGAGGCAATGAGAAACAAAGCAAGACAACCACGGGCGGAGACGGGCCGCTCGACGCGCTGTTTCGCACGATCGAGGAGATCACCGGCACGTCGGTGGTCGTGCGAGATTTTCGCGTGCTAAGCGTCACGCGGGGCACAGACGCGCAGGGCGAATCCACTATCGAAGTCGAGCACCAAGGTCGCATTTACCGAGGCCGCGGCGTTTCAACCGACACCGTCGAAGCGGCGACGCTGGCGTTCCTCAACGCCGTGAACCGCGCCGCCATGGGCGGCGGCCAGCCGGTAAGCGGCCTGCGACCAGACATGGTGTGAGAGAGCGAAGTGCAGAAGTGCGGTAGAGCAGAAGTGGAGAAGTGGAGTAGTGAGGTGCTTGAACCTGCTGGTCTACTCCACTACTCCACTACTCCACTTGCTGCCCCGCTCCTACCGCACAAACGCCATCCAGTAAAAAATCCAACCCGTCAGCGCCGTGAGCACCATGCCGGAAGCCGATATCCGCGCGAGAGGCACGTGGATACGGCTATGCGGCCCCGGCATCGGCGGATTGGGGAAATTGCGCAGCGCAAGAAATATTGTGACCGGCCATAGCATCACGGTCGAAACGGCGAAGACGAGGTGTATGTACAGCGCGTACCAGACAGCGGCGGCCGGCTCGCCCCCCGCATTACCAGCGGCTCGGCTTTCCCAGCCGTGCAGGCGAATGTCGATTTCAAACAGTATTACCACGACGAGCAGAACGACGCCCAACGTGATCTGCGTCCATTTGTGAAGACTATACCGGCGCCGATACTTGACCTGGTAAACACTCCAGGCGAGCACGAGCACGACGATCAACATGGCCAGGCACAGTACGTCGAGTATTAATGGCGCGCGGGTGCCGAGAAAGCCATTGATACCGGGATATGCAACCTCGTTCATAGAGAAACGATAAGACGCTTGAGAGTCGAGGGTCAAGAGTTGAGAGCCGGAGCTTTTTAACTTCTCACGGCTCTCCGACCAGGACGAAACTCGCCCAGGATCTCTTTGCAGACGGAGAGGACCCGTTCGGCCACTTGAATCGCTTCCGCATAGCGCGCCTGCCCCTCTAGCCGCACGACGTCTTTATTGACAACCAGTGACTTCGCTAACTTCGCGCGCTGGCCCGCATTCAGGCTTCGCAAGATGATAATATCTTTCAGCGCCAGCCGGGTATCGATCGTGTGCCAGTGCTCGCGGCCCTGACGTGTTTCGCGCCAGGACAGCGCGTCCTTCCATTTTGCCTCAGCGCGGTCCCAATTCTCTGTCTGCTGGTATACTTGCGCCGGCCATTGAAGTGAAAGGCAGCGAACGATGAGGAGACGTGACTGCCACTTCCACGTAGTGGAACGGCCGCATTATAGCATGCTTGTTAGCCAGTCAATGAGCGAGCGCCGTGGCGGATGCCGAAACGCTTGCGTCGCCACGGGGCGGAGCGTACGATACGGGGCAAAGTTTCGGCTGCTTTTCTTTTGCGTCACGCGTTGCTGCGGCGACGCCGGAGCTCTCTCATGGCGCCGTCGAAAAAGGGTGGGGCGCGCCGGCCTTCGCCGGCGAGGAAGGGCCAGCTGTTGACGGCGGCCAAGCGCCAGGGTCGGCGCTTCGCCGCGCATCTTCGAGAAACCTTTTGGGAGCATAAGACGCACTGGCTTATTGTGTTTGCGATCATCGGCGTGCTGGGATATCTGGGGCATTTTCTTCAGCAACATGACGGGCTCTTGGGAGCACGGTACCGAATGTTTCGCGTGCTGCAGAACCCGTGGCCGCGGCCGCTGGTTTACCGCGATACAGTCACGGTGCTGATCGATGATGAGGCGTTTTGGAACGACGCGGAGGGCCGACGCCCGCTCAAGCGCGATTATCTCGCGGACCTGCTGAGAAAAGTCTCCGCAGCGAATCCGGCGGTTATCGGACTCGATGTACGACTACCTTCTCCCAATCCGTCAGGCGCCGTAAAAACCCCTGCCAGCGACAAAAGAGTCTTGCTCGAAATAAAGACCTATGCTGCGGAGACCGAGAAGCTATTGCAAACGGTCGACGAGTTGACGACGAAATGCGATATCGTGCTGGTTGAGACTCTGAAGCGCGCGGGCAAAACCGAAGTGCCTCAGCAGAGCCGCGGAACGGGCACCCAGCACGGTGCTGCACAGGCTCACACCGGCAGGCCGCGCTATGAGCGGGTTGCTGATGTCTACGATGAATACGGGATCAAGAATCCGAGAATAAGTTTTGCGTACGAGTTTCTATACCCCGATCGCCGCCGCATTCCACCGAGGTTGCTGCTCGTGGATGGCTTGGAGGTGGACTCGTTTGCTTTGGCGGCGGCCCGATTTTACCGGCCCGATTTGGTCCAATCGAAAGATTGGACGCAGGCGCGTTTTGGCAGCTTCATCGCGCGATCGCCGGAAACCGAAATCTCTGCACATGCGTTAATGTCTGCATCCGAAACGGAGTTCGCAAAAATCGCGGACAAGTTAAAACACAAAATCGTATTCATCGGCGGCGACTGGCACGAGTCGCCAAGCCGCTCTGGTCGCAAAGTGGATCCACACCTTACCCCCGTGGGAGAGATCCCGGGAGTCGTGCTGCACGCAAACTATGTGGAGGCTATTCTCGACGATCGGACCTTCGATATTCCGGCACGAGAAAAATTATTGATGGCTGTTGACATCGCGTTGGGACTGCTGCTCGCCTACGTTCTGTTCGTCCAGTTCAGGCCCCCCTGGCTCAAAGTGCCCGTGGCGGCGGCCGTCATTGGCTTGCCGGCTTTGGCGTGCCTCTTATTGATGCAGTACTTTGCGATTTACTGGGACGTGGTGATAATGGATGCGTTACTTATCGGCCATGTCGCCATTGAGCGCATGGCGGGAGGCGATGCCGGCACAGTATAGTAGGATTGGAGGTATGGCCGAATCCTCAACGGGCAATTCGTGATCGAGGAGCAGATTGCCGCCGCCGTAAACCGTTACGGATTCTTGATAAGGCTTGTCATGAAGAATCACCGCTTCATCCTCGGACTTTTGCTCGTTCTTTTGCTAACGGCCGATAGTGCAGCGCGTGGCTTCTGGAGCCATCGCCGCTGCCGGACGATTCAATTCTGCTGTTGCCGGTCGAACGGCTGGTATTCTCAATGCCCGCAACGGCCAATGAGACATCCGCAATCGCAAGGGGTTCGTCCTGATGTTGGTTACCCTTTTCAGGGAAGGCCCGAGTATTATTCGGAGCCGCGCGGTTTTCATAACGGAATGGGGCGGAACGGTGTCAGCCCGTCGCCTGCGGACGTGGACGAGGAATCGGACCGCGGCCCTGATCCAGATATCCCTGGCGGTGTCTTGCGAAACGGTCGAATCGATTCCGGTCCCGACCCGGATCTCCATGGGGGAGTGTTAAAACCGAGCTCGGACTCGCTGCCACCTTGAGCGGCGACATAAGAGATTCGTATCGGCGAATCATACGTCCGATGTTTCGTTGTATAAGTCTAGAGAATCCTTGAGGACTCCGCGATGCTTGCGCGCTTCCGCGTCTTGCCGATCGGCTGTTTGATCTCGCCGGCCGTGATGCTTTTCTTCTTTGATTCCACGTCGGCGGAGCAAATTACGGCTGTTGAAGTAACCATCGAGATGGAAAAACCGGATCCCACGTATCGCGGCCAATCCAAAAATTCGGATAAGCTCGAAGGAGAGAGCGTGAAGGTGGACATCCTTTACGGAAACCGGATCGTGGGAACGAAAACGGTGGGCGGCGGACAGCGATGGCTCGCAAAACCAGTCGGCATGGAGGAAGGGACAGAGAGACGCGCGCTGAAACGCATGGCGCTTCATTCCTTGGGTGATCTGGCAATTGGCCTAATCGACGACCAGCTCAAGGAAAGTTTCGAGCACATCGCATCTGTTTCCACGCCACAGGACTTGCCCTCCGCGAAAGACGCTTGGAAGACAATCCAGCGCTTGCAGAGTGCCCTGCATTCTCACGAGAATGACCTGCGCCGTTATCAAAATGAAGATCCGAATCGACCGGACATTCGCCACCTCAGAGTTCGCGAAAGTTTGACGCATTTGGCATTGTTCAATAGCGAAGCCCTGCGGAAGCGAACGATTACGGTGCTTGATGAAAGGCGCGCAGGGCTTGCGGAAAACGATCCGGTCAATTCCGTTCTGAGCAGCGCGGTAGCGATGTTAAGGTCGCCGGACGATGCGGCCAAGGTAGCCGTCCTGGGGCTGAATTTGCCCCGTCGCGTTGAACCGAAGGTGTTTGAGACAGATTTAATCAGCAGTTCCGGCATCAATCTCTCCGCGCTCTCCAGCCAGGCTGCGGAATTTGCAGCAGCGATCAATCGAAACGAAAGCGCTGTCAAACGGTTTGCTGGCAAGGTCAGCGAAGACAGCAAATCCAACAGGGAAAAGGTCACTCTCGAGCTCCGCTCCCAGATCGAAAGCGCGGCATCTGGTTTTCAAAGCAGTCCACCGCCACACGCCAGAATGCTTACTGGCGCGCAGCGCCGAAACGTACCAGCGGATCCAAGCTGGCAGGAGGAGTTCAACCGCGCCGTAACTCGGGAGGTGGAAATACGCGACACGGCGCTGCAGTTTTCCGAGTCGATGGATCGCGCTCTGGCGCCCATCAGGACGCGCCTCGATACGTTTCGGGAGTCGTTTGATTCGGCCGTCGTAGCGTCGCCTGTAACTCACGAGCACAACGAACACGAACGACGGCTCCGTTACACCAATGCCTTTATTGAGAAAGTGGAAGCCGTGTGGCGGCGCGATAACCGCCTGATGTCGTCTTCAGCGGATTTGCTGAGCGAGTTGGCACGAAGCGAACCGCGCGGAGTCGATGGTGCGCACACGTATCCGATCCTCGTTTCGTTATTGGCGTCACAAGAATCACGATTGTACGCGGACGAATACCTCCACCGAATCGTGATCAAGCTGCGGATGGGAATTCCCGCGTGGAATGTGGAAAACGCGCACCTGCGAATCGCCAGCCCCGTCGCCGATGGCTGGCGATTTAGGGTGTCGGCGATTGGCTCGTTGGAAGAGTCGGGCATCGCCGATGCGGCGACGAACATTTCCGCTGTCGATCATGACGACATGGAAGACAAGACAGGCTCAGGAGCATCAACGGATTCGTGGCTCAAGGTGGAGCTGCTTTCTCCGGACGCCGTTTTCACGATGGGAGGCGATTTGGTCTTCCAACCTCCGGGAAGGGCGCCCGCTGATCCTGGTGACCCTCTAAAGAAGCACAGGAATCAAACTGAGCACATTTGGCGCTTTCAGCGAATTGACTAGGCGGGCGTAGTCGTTACGCCGCTGGAATTTCACGGTACGATTCTCGACTTGGCCATTCCCATCGGGTGGGAATATGTCGGCCAGCGCTCCTCTTACTGCACCGTCTGCAGCGCCTGATTGAACTCGAGCAGGTCGAGTCCGCGGAATGGCGAGCGACGGCGGCCGCGATATTCGTCAGGAATCGGCTCGTTAAAGGTCGTCTCTTCGGTCACTTTGACGACCTTACCAGACGCATCCTTTTCGACCGTCCGAACGATTTCCCGAGTCGCGGGGAGGGGTGGGTCGTAGATGGCATAGTCCAAAATTGCCAGCGCGAGCTTCACAAGCTCGTCGCGGCCTTCGGGGCCGACCCATACGTAGACTCCGCAGTGATGCCCAACGTATTGGCATGGGCAATGCTTGGGCACGTCTTTCTTGCACCCGACGTGGAACCAGCAATAGGATTCCTGATCCAGGCAGCGCTGTGTTTGTCCGGCGTGCCCCGGACCGGCGTAGAAATCCTCGAACAGGGCTTCGCACTCCGGGCAGCTCGACGAGACTTCACCATAGCCGCAACGATGCACCGCCGTTTGGTAAGCGCACCGCATTAAGGCCAGCTTCTGCGGGTCGTTGATCGGCACCATCGTGAAGTTTTCCTCCGCAGACCTCGTGGCGCCACCCCCAATTCTTGCATCGCTGAAGCCCGTGGTAATCCAGGCAATTGCAAAATCGAAGGTTCCTGTGTCGGTGACGCTGGATACAGCCCCACTGGGAAACGAGAAATGCGGCAGCGAGTTCGGGTCGTAAACGAACATCGCCAAGTTATCCATCACTTGCTGGAGATGGATGTCCGAAACCGTGCGGGCCTGGTGGATGGTGTTCTTTCGCAGTTGGACGTGCGTACAACCGACTAGCATGGCCACGCACGTCAACAGCAGTAAAAGACTCGACCTGCCGAGCATCTTTCGGTCTCTCTGATTTTTCCCAGTTACGAAAAGAATGCGGGTTTGTCGCTGAACGGAGCCGATCCCCCGCATCGAACTTACACAAATCGTGTGCGATTCCTGCCCAAGAGAATCTTGGTGCACCGATCCACTGGGACTTGACCGCGTATAGCAATAATTCGGCCGGTCCGATTATTCGCTTTAAATGCAAAGTAGTGCATTTGTAAGCTAGTCGCCGCGGATGAGAACGCTTGTAATGATCGAGCCGGTTGTATCGGAGCAAAATTGCGGTCGTAACGCTTCAAGCGCGGATGGCGCAATCCGTTACTGGCCATCTCGAGTCGCCGCCGCATCGCGCTTACGGACCAACCAGGAGATGCGACGAATGGCATAGTCGGAGATTTCTATTGGCTCGGCGCCGCCGCGCGTGCCCTCCCCGTATATCGCGGAGCAGACCAATTCGCCGAGCGGCGACTTGAACGCGGAGTTGCCGGCCCCCCTTGTCTGCACGTCCGCGGCGCGGGCTTCTTCCAATCCCTCTTGTTCCAGAAAAGCGAAATTCTGGGGAGGTAATGACGGATCAGCGGCCACACCAATGACAACCACATCCTCCTTTCCGACGGTTCTATCATTGATCGTAAACTGCACTATTTTCGGTCTGCCGTCAGGCTCAAGTCTGTTGTTGAGGTGGCCAGACATTGCATCCGGAAGGGTAGGAAAGTAGCTGATAATTCGATACGCGCTCTCAACATATAAGACCGTTACGTCAACGGGTACACTGCCTACGTTGCTCACTTCCACCCTAATCTTATCGCGATCAGTGAGGGTAAGTGTGGACCGGTTGAACTCTGTTTCGAAGGAGCGCGATTGGGTATTCCACTTTTTGACGACCAGATCGAGCTCCACTTTCGGATCAAATGGATCGCCCGCCAGCGATTCCTTGTCGTCGCTAACCAATTTACGCAAGTTGATAGCGCGCCCCATTGTCGAAAGGGATGTATTGAGCCGATTTTGCCATTCTGCCTCCCGTTTGATCGGGCCAAAGAGTCGCGACGGAGTCTCATCGGTCTGCGAAACTATCTCGGGCCCACGTTCGGTGATGCGTCTCGTGATGTCGTGCGGCCGGCGAAGGTACACACCATCGTTGTCCGCCAGTACATAGACCTCGGCGTTCTCATCGGTTCCCGCCAATCGAACGAGCGCGCCGTTCTGCTGGGCGATGTGCTCGACCGCTGAGCGAATCTGGGCCAGCGCGGCCTCATCGCGTCGATTTGGGTCGAAAGGCGCCACACCGACGGCGAGCTTCAAGTCAAACGCCGCATAGGCGAGTTCACACCGCGCTCGTCTGGGAAATTGGTCTGCAGGTGCCACGTGCCGGCCATTGTACTCGCACGGCTCGACCTCCGCGGCCACAGGGGTCGTCTCGACCACCTTCACATAACCCGCCAACTGCTCGTCCTGCGATTCACCTATCGGCGGATAAACCGCGAATATGCTGTTCTTTGTTACCCCACGAAGCGAGCCGACGTTCAGCGTCAGTGAATTATCGGCGTTTCGCGTCATGATCACGGCCGAACGGTCCTGCCAGACCCCGCGGCCAAGCACTTCGCGATCCAAATCGGCCCCATGAATGGAACCGACCGGATACCATTGCCATTGCTCATACCACCAATGCAGTCGTTGCGCCAATTCCCGATATGTAATGGGGCGAACCACCCGCCGCAGAATCTGGTTCACGGCGTAGCTGAGGCGCCCGTAGGACTGGTCAGCGGAGCCGTCGGGAGGCGGTTGTTCCGCCTCGGCTGAATTCGCCGGCACAGCATACAGTGCAACAAGTCCCCCAGACGTGGCGCCGCCGCTATCAACGATTCCGAGGAAGTCATCGGCTGCCGGCTCGTCGTCACCAGCGGGCGCTGTGTCCGGCGGGTGCTCCCGGACGATTGCCCGTTCGAGAAGTTGTGGTGAGCTGATGACGCTCGGCTCGACGATTCGATACCTGACCAGTCCAGCATCGTCCGCCGGGCCACGATCCATTGTGCCCGAATGGCACGTGTCGGCCATAAAGAGAACAAAAGCACCCTTCTTCCGGATAGCGTCCAACCAGGTTCGGAACTGATCGTCTGCAATCCCTTTAACGACGGGTGCTTTCGTGTGCCACGTCGTGATGTCTTGGGGAAGAAATACTTCGTCCCACCCATCCTCCTCCACATCCGCCGGATCGTCCGATTCGTCGTCCGGCTCTCGACAGCCGTGACCGGCCAGCAGAATGAAGACGATTTCGCCATCTCGCACACCGGCAACGAGATTGTCGAATTCGCGAACAATATTTTCTCGAGTGGGCTGCAATTCGGGTGAGTTCTCATGCGTCAGGCTCACGATCTGTTCGTCGGAGAAACCAAAGCGCTCGTTAAGCAACTCGGCCGTTAATCGAACGTCGTTGGCTGGGCCGCTAAGTTGATACCGCTTGGTGAGGTGAGTGTACTCCGTACACCCGATAAGCAACGCGTGCTTTCCTGGCGTTGAAGTCTCCGCGCAGCATACGGCTGCACTCGACAGGACCAAACCAATTGCGGCACAACAGTTTAAGTGCATGAATCAATCCATGTTGACGATATTACTGCGCGTACCGACGAACCGCCCCTCAGCATTTTCCGTGGCAATCGGTCGGCGCGAACATTCATCTCCAATCACCGCTGAGCGTGAACGCGGCCCAGAATTTGGGCGGCAGCCGGCCGCTGGCGGTGTTGTTTGGCGGATCGTCGGCGCCGCGCGGCACCAAGTCTGGATTATTGAGGGCCCAGAGCTGCGCTTCGCGCAGCGCGTCCAGCGGCGTTAGCTGTTTCTCCAAGTAGTTGCGATAAAATTCCTCCATGATCCGCCGCGTCGCTTCGTCGTTGACCTGCCACAACGTGGCGATGGTGGTCCGCGCGCCAGCTATTTGAAACGCCCTCTGTATTCCAAGCAGTCCTTCGCCGCCGGCCACCTCGCCCAGGCCTGTCTCGCAGGCCGAGAGCACGACAAGCTGCGCGTTGTTCAAAGGCAAAAAGGCGATCTCGTCGGCGGTCAGGTAACCGTCATCGCTCACCATCGTGAGTTCCGGAAGAGTTCGCGGGAGTACCGGCGGATTATTTGCGCCGGCCAGCACCAGCCCGGACAGCAATCCCGGGCTATAGCCGCGGACCACTTCCAGCCGATCTCCAAATGGGTTTCCGCGTGGGCTCCGGCCGTTTGCTGCGGTCATGATCAGCGCCGATTTTTTATGCGGCGCGGCAAAGAAACCGTGCGTCGACAGATGGAGTATATAACACTGGGGCGCTAATGCGCGGAATCGTTCTTCGGTGGCTGTCTGCCCGCGGAGCTCAGCAACCCGATCCGTCCCGCTTGGAAGTTTCATCGCGCGCTGATAGAGGTCCTTGATAAAGGCGACTTCGCTATCCGAACCTCGGAGAAACGGCCACATCTTGTCATCTGCAATTGCTCTCTGAGCCAGTGGGTCGCTCGCGCGCCGCTGCCACGGCCGAGCGGGACTGGGCGCTGCCACTGCATCCGATCTGCGCGCGTCCTGCGGGCGATGGTCATAGTCAACGCCACCCAACAACAACAGTTCTTTTGCGAGATCCTTCCGATTCGAAGCGTTGAGGACTGCAGGGATAAGTTGCGGCACTGGCTCGACGGCATATCGATAATCTTCCAGCAAGTAAGTTCCCGGTTTTCTACCGGGCAGCGCGGCAAGAGGCAGCCGACCCAGTGCACCGTCGGGCGACACTAGCACGAGCTTGGCATCGCTGATCGCAGCCTCCAGTGGCTCAAACAATCGGTCGCGGAGCAACTGGCCGGCCGCTTGCGCCTCGGGCAACAGGCCAAAGGTCTCGTGGCCCTCTGCCCCTCGCCATGTATCGATTGCCTCGTTGATCGGTTCGATCGGGCCGAGGTTGAACATCTCCACATTTCCACTAGAGCGGACGACAAAGGCGACTAGCGAGCGCCGTCGATCTAATTGGCCCTTACGGCCCATGGAAGGGCGCGAGTGCCAGAACTCAAGATAATCGACCAGTGCCGCATCTTCCGGCAAGGCGGCTCGCAAGTCCTCAAGCGTGACCTGATCACTCACGTTGCGGTGGCGTCCGCTGCGGCGACTCAATTCCGCTTCAAGCTTCTCTTTTCGCTCACTCAGGTTTGTCAACTGAAACCGGTGGTTGGCGCGCAGTGCTAACGCACGTGCACTCAAAGGTTTTCCGTACTTCTTGAGCCACAAATCGTCGCTGTCCCGGCGGACCATTGCAGCCCATTGGCGGACGACGGTTTGAAGTTCCATGAATAGTGGCGCCAACTCCGGAGAGTCGGCGACCAGCCTCGCTGCCCGCTGGCGCATAAGTGTCGAACCTTTCCACCGAAGCACCGCACGAAACGCCGTTTCGTCGCGGTCCTCGAAGAGCAGGAGACAACTCAGATAACTATCGAGGTGCTGCTGCAAACTGCAGCGATGGGCAAGTTGTTGCCGCTCCGTGAGGGCCAGGGCCGTTGCTTCGACGTGCTGAGTGGTGATCCTGAGCGCGCGTTCGCACAGCGGCAGTGCCTGCTCGTGACGGCCGTGGGATAGGTAGAGATTACCCAGGTTGTTGAGGCACGTGGCGATGATGGGATGGTTTTCGCCCAATTCCTGTTTGCCGATTGCCAGCGCATGTTCATACAAAGGTTGCGCACGATCAAAGTCGCCCTGGGACAGGTAAATAGTTGCCAGAACATACTGGCAGTAGGCACTTAGTATCGACTGTTCCTCAGTGTTTTCTTTGGTGATCGCTAACACCTGTTCGCACAGTGGCAGAGCTCGGGCGTAGTAACCCATCTCACGGTGCAGCTCGGCGAGTTTAAGAAGGGTCTCGGCCGTGTCATGATCGTTTTCGCCCGCGGTCCGTCTGTAAATCGCCACTGCCTGTTCGAATAAAGGCAGGGCCCGAAGGTAGTCGCCCTGGGTTTGGTGGAATTCGGCCAAGGAGATGAGACATGCTGCAGTGTCCGGGTGATTTTCTCCCAGAGTCTGTTTCCAGATCTCCAGCGCCTGTTCGAGGAGCGGCAGCGCACGGCGGTAATCGCCCAGCGCTTCATAATGGCCGGCCAGGCTGTGAAGGCATCCTGCCGTGTCCGGATGGTTGTTGCCCAGGATTTGATGGCGGATCGCAAGCGCCTGTTCGGCCCCTCGCATAGCTTCCGCGTAGCTGGCGGCCACACCCAACCAATGGGAACCCTCGATGTCGTCTTGGGCCTGCTGCAGTCGCCTGCGCTGGGCCGAAGTGAGAGTTCGTAACAAGACGACATTCTCGAGCGCCCAGCGGGCATCGATAGTTTCCCAATGTTGGTGACCGCGATGCTTTTCCCGCCAGGCGAGCACGCTCGTACGCTTTTTTTCGGCGGCGTCGAGGTTCTCCGCATCTTCGTAAACCTCTGCCAGCCATTCTTGCGACGCAACAAGCGTCTCGTCGTCTTCACCCAGCCAACGCTGCTCGATGGCTAACACCTCTTCACCAGTGCGAGCCGCCTCAGCCAACTTGCCTGCCATTTGAAACAGGTTGGCTTTCTCCCACAGATCATCGCGCTCAGCGCGACTTTTGAGATCATCGCCGCTTGCGACCGTCGAATCGTGATCGCCCCCTTGCTCGGCTAGAAGGTTGTCGGCAGGGCACCACAACGTGACCGCAGTCAGAAAGATGCGCAGGACTATGCCACGCCGCCTGACGTCCACCGTGACAAGGGACCGATGAAATAGGGCCATCATGGCGAATCCTCGCCGCGCGGAAGATTAGAAAGGAGAAGCCGTGGTCGCCAATCTCGGCCATTATACTCACACCGCGCGCGTGTCAATCGAAACGCCCATCCACGGGCAACTGTGGCATTTTTCTTCCTCTTCGCCCACGGCGCTAGTTGACAGTCATTTGGCTGGGCTAAATGCTAATCAGGAAAGGCTAGGGCCCAAAATGGCAATGCAACAGCGATCACTATTCTGGATTCTATCTACTAGCTGGATTGCTATCTCCTTCATCGCCGCCGATCTATACATCTCATTAGCGGTCGGACAGACGCGGACGGGCTCACGGGCCTTCACTAACACTGAGGATGCCAAACTGCCTGCCCAGCGCGCTAAGCTACAGCAACTCGATGACATTGCTCGCCGCGCGAACCAAAAGCTGGCTGCTGGCAATCCACGGGAGGCACAGCCGCTGGCCCAGTCCGCCGTTCGTCGCAGCATTCAGCAGTTTGGAAAGGAGGATCCCGCCACGGCGCGTTATCAGTCACTACTCTGCAACACTTATATTCAGCTTTGTGACTGGCGGCGAGCATTGCGTTGTGCGGAACAAGTGCATGCTGTCGCACGCAAGGTATACGGCACGCAACATCGGTCATTCGCATCTACTACTGAGACGGTGGGAAGAATCCACATAGAGCTGGGCGATTTTGACCGCGCCGAAGAACTACTTCAGACCGCACTTAAAACTACGGAACTAACCGAGGGGCGGCGCAGCCTGCTCTACGCAAAATGCTTGAACTCCTTGGCCGTCCTCAATCAAACACGGGAGCAGTATGATACGGCGCTCAAATTCCTCCAACAGGCGCGAGAAACCACGCAAGAAGTTCACGGCAGTGATCATCCACTCGTCGCGGTCTGCTTGCTGAACGAGGCCGCGTGCCACCGGCAACGGGCCGACTATGAATCTGCCAGACAGGGCGTGGCTCGCGCCCTTCAAATCTTCAGTGAAAGCGGCGTGCGGCACGATGAGGGCCACATCGCGGCGAGAACTCTCGAGGGGGCTATCGCGCTGGATTTGGCCGATTACGATCGCGCGAAGAAGTGCTTTGAAGCAGCTGAGAAAATCGCGGCGACGCTCGATGAACAGCATCCGTTGCGCGCCGGCGCATTGAGTCATCTCGCACTCGTTTACCAAGCGAATGGCCTCTATTCCGACGCGGACAAGATGCTCGATCAAGCGGCGCGAATTGTGAAGCTTCGGCTGGGAGAGGGGCATGACCATTATGCGGACGTTTTACTAAACCGCGCGCACGGTCGAAAGCTGATGGGAGATTTCGCCAGCGCAGAAGCTCTTCTGATCGAAGTAAGCGACATTTACAAGGCCCAACTTGGTGAACATCATTCGCACTATCTTACAAGCCTGAACAATCTCGGCATGCTCTACGTTGCGCAAGAACGTTACCGCGAGGCCGGGGAAGTGTTCGAATCGACCGCTAAGCTGCTGGCGCAATTACCGGACGAACAGTTTCTTTTACGATGCACCGTTGAGCATAATCTGGGCCTGGTCAAACTTGCTGCTGGTGAATTTGACGCGGCACGGAATGCCTTCGCCAAGGCGGCGGCAACCATCGAGGAACGAGTTGGAACGCAGCAACCAAATTTTGCCATGTCGCTGCACAATTTAGCCTTGACTGAACGTCAAACGGGCAACCCCGATCGCGCCGACGCCTTGTTTCAGCAAGCCGCCGAAATTCGGAGGAACTTGCTGGGAGTTGACCATCCGGAATATGCCCGCACTTTAGCGGAGTGGGCCCTGGTCAAGGAGGCGCTCGGCGACCAGGAGACCGCCTTGCAATTAGCGCGCGACTCGGTGCGCACGATCAAGCGGCACATCGACCTCATGGCCGCCGGACAGTCGGAGCGGCAACAACTTGCCGCCGTGCAAAGTTATCGGCGGATTCTCGACTGCTATTTGAGTTTACCGGATGAATCCACAGGCCGAGTCGATTACGTTCTTTACGATGCGCTGTCGGATTGGAAAGGCGCCGTCACGCGTCGCCAACGGCTCGTTCGCCAACTTCGGACGGCTAAGAAAAACGCAGCTACCGCCAATCTCGCGGCCGAGCTGCAACGAGCGACGCAGCAGCTCGCCGCGATGGTGTGGCGCGACAAAGCGGAGCCCAACGCCCTGCAGAAGATGCAACCGCTGATCGAGCGGATCGAGCGACTCCAACAAGAATTGACTTCGGCCATCGGGCCAATGGACGAGCGGACGGCGAGCGTCGGCTTGGAACAAATCATGCGCGTGTTGCCGCGTGGCATCACGCTTGTGGATCTGTTTGCGTTTGAGGATGTGGTCGCTGGGCCCAGCGCAGGCAATCAACCGCATCGCCGCATTGACGCCTGGGTCGCACAGTACGGCGGTCGGATCGTCCGGCTGAGCCTGGGACCGGCAGAACCGATCGAAAGTGCGGCACGCCGGTTTCGAGCAACCAACGCCAACGACCGGCAGGCGGGTGCTGTGCTGCGGCAACGGGTATGGAGCCGAATTGTCCCGCACTTGGGAGCGAACGACATCCTTCTCATTTCACCGGACGGGGATCTGACGGCCGTGCCCTGGTCCGCATTGCCCATATCCGAGACGGGAGAGTTGCTCATCGAGCAGCATGGCACGGCCCTTTGTCCCGTGCCGCAACTCCTTTACGAACTGCTGACGAATACCGAACCGACGAGCGAACCGTCATTATTGGTCGTGGGGGATGTGCAGTTCGGTAGGCCGACCGCTGGAGCCGACGAAGCGCACGCTGTGGGATCTCCCTCACGACCAGGGACGCGCACAGACTGGCTGCCACTGCCCGGCACCGTCGCAGAAACGGAGGCCATCCAACGGACTTTTCGAAATAGCTTTGATAATCCGCGAATCACGCTGCTGGTAGGTCGCAACGCGAGCGAATCCGAACTGCGACGACTGGCTGCGAATCACAAGTTCCTTCACTTAGCCACGCACGGGTTTTTTGCCGCGCAGGACGTCTCCTCTGCATCCACCATCCGAGCTGCGGCAGCCAGTGGATGGAATCAAAACGCCCTCGGCGCCGTCGGCTTGCATCCCGATTTGCTTTCCGGCGTCGTGTTGGCTAGCGCCAATGAGACTCACGATAGCGGTGACGATGATGGAATCCTGACGGCACTGGAACTGGCAGAGCTGGATCTCCGGGGCGTATCTCTCGCGACGCTGTCCGCCTGCGAGACAGGTTTGGGGAAAGTTGCCGGCGGCGAAGGGGTTCTCGGGCTGCAGCGTGCCCTGCATGCGGCCGGTGTTCGCAGCACGATCACGGGAATCTGGCGTGTTCCGGACCACGCTACGCAGGCCTTGATGGGCCGATTCTACCGCAATCTCTGGTCGAAAGGTGTGTCGCGGCTCGAGGCTCTGCGAGATGCGCAATTGTCGATGCTAAACGGTCAATCCGACAAAGCCGATGCGATACAAGAAGCAAACGGCAATCGCGTCGCCGTCGTGCGAGGAGTCGATGCGCCTCAGCCTGTCGGCGGCGGTCGCGGAAATCCTTACTTCTGGGCTGGCTTTGTTCTTAGTGGCGACTGGCGGTGAAACATTCCGTAAAGCCACCCGGGCCGCCTCGGACTGAAATCGCAGGCTTGATGATTATGTCGCCTCGACGGCGCATCGGCGCCCATGATCTTGTCATTATCGAGACCACGGCCGCCACGCCCACCAACAAGACCGAGTCAGCTTCTGGCACCGCTCGGCCAGGTTGTGCCGCGGCCTGGCCCAAACTGGCACCGAAGTTCGCCCGCCAATCGTTGTATCCCTGCGGGCCGTTAATGTTCGTCTTGCGCCACACGACGTAGTCGCTGGCGTCGACATTTCCGTCACCGTTGTGGTCGCCGGACAGCGAAGCTTGGAAGGGCACGGCATTATGCAGGATAATGTTATCGAACCTAACCGATTTCATGCTGTCCCCCTCAGGGTCGAAATCCGAAGCCGTAATCCAAAGTTGGTAAATGCTGTCCGGCCCTTCATCCGCAAATGCGTCCGCACAACTGCCGTCTTCACAGACGGTGAAAGCGCCAGGCTCCGGTTCTGGCTCCTCGTCCTGAGGATCGTAAACGAATAGGGGCAGCGCAAAGTTTCCTCTGCGAATCTCTATGATGGCTTGATCAAGGAAAGGCTCTTCGATCTGGAAGGAGGCAGTGAACTGGGCAAAAAACGCTGCCGGATCCGGAATCTTAAACGGCGGACTGACCGCCTGCGTGTTGAACCACTGCGAGGGTGGCGGCGGCGGCGCTGTCGGCACATCAAAACCAAGCCCGCTAATCGTGACGTTCCAATTGATTTCTATAAAACGGTAAAATTCTGGATCTTCGCCCTCCTCGCTTTCAAACGTCCAGTTTGCGATCGAGGCTGGACCGTTGAAATCGTACACAATATTCGTGGCATGGAGTGAGGCAGGCTGCAAACAAATCACGGCCGTCGCGAGAACAGTTAGAGTCCCTAGACGCATGGCATGGCTCCGCCGGTTCTTTGGATTGCAATTGAAACTGGATTCCTGATTTCCGGTGCGCAGGCTCATGGCGATTCTCCCTCGGTCGGCTTACCGTCGCGGCGATTGCCGAACGCCTGGTGAAGTTCACCCGCGATTGAGTACGATATGGAGCGCACCGACCCATCACAAAACAAAAAATGCATGCTCTCAGCATGGGCGCTGCCAAACTTCAGGTCGTTGGAGAGTTGAAAGAAGTCCTGCCGGGGTTCGGCGTTCAACCGCGCCATGCGGAAATTATCGGGTGAGAAACCCGCCAGCAAATGCCCGCGATCTGCTATGTCGACTCCTATGTCATATACCTCTGGGTTGAGGTACTTTTCTCCAGCCAAGTAGGTTTTACTGAATCCGTCGACCACCTGTCGGGCGCGGACCATGCTCCGAACAAAAGAGATACCCGTGTAACCTCGGGCCGACGGCCAGTCGTAGGTTGCTGCCGCAGTTAAGTCGGTCGGGCCTACTAACGATGCGAGTCTGTTCGCTCCCTGATCACCGACGTTGACTGCGTAGTCGCCTCGCGCGACAAATCTCATCACGTCGGCGTTTGCCATTGGGTACGGCCAGTAATTCGGATAGAGCGTGGCAGCCCGCCGAGTTGGGCAATTAAACAATTCGATAGGCGTGGCCATCATTTCCGCTTGCCGAGCCAGAAACGCTGGACCGCTGGCGCCGACGGACAGGTCGTGCAGCGCCGAGTATTCCAGATAGGGAAGTATATTGAAGACCCAGCCTCCCGGCTGGCCTTTACCAAAGCCACGATTGGGATCGCCCGTCCAATTTGCACCCCAGCCGCCCGTCGGGAAGTGCTGATGAGCAGCAAGGTGCGCGTGCACGGCAATACTCATTTGATACAGATTGTTTGCGCAGACCGTTCGCCGGGAGCGCTCGCGCGCCGCTTGAATCGCGGGCAGCAGCATTCCAACCAGGATGCCGATGATGGCGAGAACTATCAGTAGTTCAACAAGCGAAAAAGCGCGGGCACGAATTCGATGAGCGACCCGGCGGTCGGCCATGGAACCGGCTGGTGCCGCCGCCGGACAATACTCCTCACACCCATGTACTGCTGATGAGGTGAGGGACATGGTGCGCCCGGCCCGATGGTGCCCCGCTGTCGAATCCGGCACAAATTTGATGAGCTTGTTGTTGCAGGTTATAAGTAAGCCAGCGCCAAACGTCAAGCAGGCGGCTTACTGCGGTCAAGAACAACGTCATTGATTGGAGCATCAAACGCAGCGGCCGGCAGTAGACGCAGCCACATGCACTTGGCATGACCCGCTAGAATCCTTTCTCGCCTGGCAGGATGATGCGTGGCCCCGTTGGTTCTGCCGTTGTCTTGCGACCGGCGAAAACAGTCCAAATGGCGACGAGTATTCCCGGAATCGTGAGGAGTGTGCCGACGAAGCGCGCGAACCATGTCGAAAAATTCGCGAAGTTCCAAAACCTGTCTGTGACCTTGACGGTAATTGGGTGATCTTTCTCAAAGCGCAGGTCCCACCTCTCGCGGGGATTTAACTCGTCCTCGAACCATTTCACGCGGACAGACCCCAGTAGCGTGCCTTTGCTGCGGGGACGTACCGTCCATTCAACCGCAGAGTCCAGGGAACTCGTTTGGGGCGTGTCCGGTGAAACGTCGGCACCAGGCATCAAAAGTTCAAAGCCGGCTTTGGGTTTTGATCCCATTTCAGGCCCGCTGAAGGCCTGGCGTACTCGCTCGAACAACTGATTCTGGGGAAGATCCAACGGTGTTTTCGAATTCCTGCGCGGTCCAATGGAGACCGCGTAAGCCGCCGCATCGATGATCTCGAACGTTGTGCTCACGGTGAATGAGTCGTCGATCGGCACGTTTGATAAATGGTCTGCCTTAAATCGCAGCGTGGCGTCGATTTGCTCCCAACCTTCGCCGGCGAACCCTTCGGCCGTTTTGACTTCATGCTGCAATTCGGATTGGAACTCCGTTGTGGTTTTGGGCCGCAACATATCGGCCCAAATAGTTGTGAAACTAATGCCAATAACCGCGACGCCCACAACCAGAAATAGCAGGAGCAGTGGTTTATTCTGTTTCATCGAGTAGACGTCCCGCGAACGAGGGGCCGAAACAGTGGGCGACGTGCGGTTTGAATTGGCTGCTCTGTCCATCCCGATTTCTGGGGACTTCGCCGCCATCGCCGAAGCTACCACAATCAGCGTTAGATTTCCATCAGTCGGTTATCCGCGGAGGATTGCTCGAATGTTGCCAGCCGCGGAGGCGGCGAACTATACTGAACGTCCGGCCGAGCGGTCTTCTCCGCAATAACACCCACTTCTTCTCGGGGTTCACTTGGCAATGCAGCGTGCCGGTTTACAGTTCGTTCCCACGACCCCGGCTCGCAGCGGCCACGCAACGGCGTACCCGTTTGTCGCCGCTATCGCGACGGTGATGCTATTAGGCCTCCGACCCGTTGCCAGCCAAGACCGGCCCCGGGCCACGCCTGCACCAGCCGACGCGCGTCAACGAGCACTGGTCGAGCGCGATCGGCTGTGGAAGGAGATTCAGGAACTAGAAAAGGAAAGCAAAACGGCCGAAGTCATCGAAAAAGCGCGCCAGATGAACGCGATTGAGAAGGAGGTGCTTGGAGTTCGGCACAGCGATTACGCATGGTCGTTAGGATACATTGCCAATCACTTAGAGAAATTGGAGCGATATGACGAGGCGATCGAAGCGCGGCAACAGGCGCTCGCCAGCGTCACGAAGCTGCATGGCCCGAAGAATTGGCGTGTGACGAACGCCCGGTTGGCGGTGGAACATACCAAGCGTCTCGGCAAGCTCACTTCTGAACAGCGACGCCGACTGGCCCGCGCCGACGAATTGCTGAATCAGGCCAACCAGCTTTTGAGGCAGGGAAAGTACGCTGAAGCCATCCCGTCGGCGGAGGAAGCATTGGCGCTTCGGCAAGCTGTGTTGCCGCCGAGCCATCCGCACATCGCCGGCGCACTCGGCTTACTGGGGGCGTTGCATAGCTACGCCGGCCACAACGTCAAGGCGCTTTCGTACTGCCAACAGAACCTGGAGATTCGCGAAAAAGTTTTGGGACCGGACCACCCCGAGACCGCGACCAGTCTCGACAACCTGGCCGGACTGTATAAACAAATGGGCAACAACGCCGGCGCGCTTCCGCTTTACCAGCGGGCGTTGGCAATTTGGGAGAAAGCGTACGGGCCAGATCATCATCACACAGCGATATGCCTCAACAACCTGGCCGGACTCTACGACAACATGGGTGACTACGCTCAGGCCAAGACGCTGTATCAACGGGCGTCAGAAATCTTCAAAAAGACCGTCGGTGAACAGCACACCGATTACGCCACGAGTTTGCTCAACTTGGCCTCGGTATGCTCGACCATGGGAAACTACTCCCGTGCCGAGACGCTCTATTTGCAGGTCATAGAAATAGACAAGAAAGCATTGGGCGAGAATCACCCTGATTATACGATTGGCTTAAACAGCCTGGCTGCCCTCTACGTATCGATGGGCAACTACGCGCGGGCGGAGCCGCTCTATGAAAAGGCGCTGGCAATTCGCAGGAACGTTCTCGGCGATGAACACCCGTTGACGGCGACCGCTCTCGACAACCTGTCCGGCCTGTACGAATCCAAAGGTGATTACGTCAGCGCCGAGCGACTCGCGCAACAGGCATTGACGATCTACAGAAAAGTCTACGGCAATGAGCACCCGGAAACAGCGACTTGCGTCAACGGCTTGGCTTACCTGTACAAGGCCAAAGGGGATTACACCCGTGCAGAGAAAATGTTCCATGAGGCCCTTGCCATCCGCAAAAAAGTGCTCGGCGAAGAACATCCCGATACAGCGACATGCCTCAACGGTTTGGCCAGTCTGTATGAGGAGAAGGCGGATTACACTGCCGCCGAGCCGCTCTATCAGCAAGCGTTGGCGATTAACAGAAAGTTCTTCGGCGATCAGCACCCGCACACGACAAGTGTTATCAACAATCTCGCAGGCCTCAGACTTGCAAAAGGAGAGTACTCGTCGGCCGAATCGCTCTACCAAGAGGCCTTAGCGATTCGAAAAAAGGTTTCGGGCGATGAGCATCCGAGCACGGCCACGTGCCTCGATAACTTCGCTCTGTTGTACAGCGAAATGGGCAACTCGGCCCGCGCCGAGCAGCTTCATCAAGAAGCCCTCGCGATTCGTAAAAAAGTTTTTGGAGAAGCACATCCCGACACGGCGCTAAGTTTCAACAATCTCGCCGCTCTCTATCTAGCCAAGGGAGATTACGGCCGGGCCGAAGCGCTGTTGCGACAGGCACTATCGATTTACAAACAAGCCTTCGGCGAACTGCATCCCGCATACGCGAATGCCCTCAATAATCTCGCGAAGCTATACAACGATATGGGAAATTACGCCATGGCCGAGAGACTCCAACAACAAGCTTTGGCCATTCGTAAGAAAGTTCTCGGCGAGGACCACCCGAACATTGCAACCAGCATGAATAACTTGGCCGGTATGTACGTAAGCAGGGGCGACTACGCTCGTGCCGAGCCGCTTTACCGGCAAGCCCTGGTGATTCATAAAAAAGCCCTGGGCGGGGAGCACCCGCAAACCGCGGTGTTGCTGAACAATTTGGGGAACCTTCTTTGTAACAAGGGCGACTACTCGGCGGCGCGTGCCTGTCTCGAACAGGCCCTGGCAATCAACGAAAAGATCGTGGGCCAGGAGCATCCCAATACTGCCGGCTCGCTGAACAATTTGGGGCTGGTTTTTTCAGCCATCGGCGACTACGACGCGGCCCAGGCGCACTATGAGCGAGCCGTGGCAATTTGCAAAAAGGTTCTGGGCGAAAATCATCCGGATACAGCCACAGCGCTCAATAACCTCGGAAGTCTCCATCAATCGGTTGGCGATTATGCCCCCGCGCGCTCGTGCTTCGAACAAGCTTTGGCGATCCGCACGGCTGTTCTCGGCGAGCATTCGGGCACGGCAACCTCGCTGGGCAACTTGGCACAACTCAGCGCTGCCGAAGGAAACTGGGCGGCGGCCGTGGTCGCCCTCATGGAGGCGAACCGAATTCGCCAACGAGATCTCGAAAAGGTGTTCTCAATTTCCTCCGAGTCGCGGATGAGGGCGTATGTGGACGCGATGTGCTCGAAACCGGACGTGCTATTGAGCATGCCGCTGGGTCGGCTCGAGCGGGCGGATGCCGGCCTGACCTGGCTTTTGCGGCGGAAGGCGATCGTGTTCAACATGCTGTGCCGGTTCCGCGCGGCGCAGTGGCTGGCCCGCGAAGACAAGGCGTTTGCTCAGTTGCATAGCGCCCGGTTCGTCGCTCAGCGAAAGCTGGATAATCTCACATTGCGGCCACCGGCCGGTCTGGCGGCGGAATCGCTTGCCGCCGATCGCCAAGCCGTTCAGACGGAGATCGCCCAGCTCGATGACAAGCTACAGGAGGCGTTATCGGCATATATTGGCGACGACGGTTCGTTGATGATCACGACCGACGCGGTCCGATCGTCCTTGCCAGCCGGCGCGGCGTTGGTCGAGCTGGCCAAATATGCGACGTTCAAATTTCAGGCCACTGGTCAAGAATCCCGATGGGGGGCCGAGCGCTACGTTGCCTTCGTGATGCATTCAGACGCCGACGCGGGCGTTGTCTGGATCGACCTCGGCGAAGCGGCTCCGATCGACGAGTTGGTTGCCGAACTTGGCGACCGCATTGAGGATGCCAATCGGGCCAGTGAGTTAGCCGACTGGGCTGCACTGGAAGATGAGTATCGCGAGAGTGCCCAGTCGCTTAATGAGAAGCTATTCGCGCCGATCGCCGCGAAGCTGGGCGACGTCAAGCGCATCTACCTCGCGCCGGACGGCCAGCTCCACAACCTGCCGTTCGAGGCGCTGGTGGACGGTGACAACAAATATCTCGTCGAGCAAGGCTACACGTTCGCCTACCTGACGAGCGGCCGCGACCTGGTGCGTAGCCGTCAGTATGAACCTGGCCAGGGCGCCTACGTCTTCGCTGCCCCAAACTACAATCTGCCGCACGACGCGCGCTATCAGCTCGCTAATCATGCGCCCACTGCTGCGCCGAGCAATGAAGCGAAAACGCCGCCCATCAATGCATTGGCCGCTGCCGGACCGCGCGGCACGCGCTCCGGCGATATTCGCGGCTTGAAGTGGCAAGTCCTGGCCGGCATGGAACCCGAAGGCGCCGAAGCCGCCAACCAATTGGCGGACGGCCCCTATGGCGACGTAAAGCGTTATACGGGCGATGCCGCGCTGGAGGAGAACTTCAAGCAATTATCACGTCCGCGGTTGGTCGTGCTAATCACGCATGGCTACTTCCTGCCAGACCAGCCTTTCTACCGCGAGGATGACTTACTCGACGATTCGGCGATGCGCGGCTCATTCGCCCAGGGCATTGGACTGGCTCGCTTGCGGGCCCAGGAAAACCCGCTATATCGTTCGGGCGTCGTATTGGCTGGCGCCAACACGCTGGACGATCCGGTTCCCGCCGGAATCAGCGTTGACGACGGTTGGCTCACCGCCGAAGAAATCTCGCAGCTCGATCTGCGCGGCACCGATCTGGTCGTCTTAAGCGCTTGCAACACGAATCGCGGCACGGTGGCCACGGGTGATGCGGTCGCCGGCCTGCGCTCCGCCTTCTTGTTCGCCGGCGCTCGGACGCTGGTGGGCAGTTTATACGAGGTGCCCGATCAAGAGACCCGCGAGCTAATGCGCACGTTTTACGCCAGACTCCGACAAGGCCGGGGTAAACTCAATTCGCTGAACGAGGCGCGCCTGGACGCTATCCGCCAACAGCGCCAGAGCCACGGCGCCGCCCATCCCTTCTTCTGGGCCAGCTTCGTCCTCGTGGGCGAGCCATAGCGTTCACCGCCGATTCCTGCGAAGCGCGATCATCGCGGCGCCTCGGCCTATGGCTTGACTTCAACCGAGACCGGGCTGAACGACCAGTGGTCGTGCCCGAAGATCAGAGTATGGCTTTCCAACGGCGGCATCCGCTCGTTTGGCTTCTGGTCATCTTGGATCATTAACTGAACATCCAACAACACCTTCGGCGATGACGCATAATAGCCGTGGCCGAAAAACGAAGTATCCGTGCCATCGGCATTGATTGTGTCGATGCCCTGCTGGAAAAACGGCAGCAAGCCGACCGGTTCGTAATAGTTCGTGCGTTGCGACGTCGCGAGGGCGAAGTCGTGACGGCAGTAATAATACGTCACGCGGTCGGCGGAGCGGACAACATAGGGAAGAAGATTGTTGAACATCGTCGCGCCGACGTCGGGCGCCGCGAGAACCACTTGTCCCCAGGGTTTTAAGTCGGGTGGCAGATGGCCGTCCCGGTGCAGCAGATAGATAGCGTTGAGCAGCACGCGATTTCCCATGCTGTGAGCGATGATGTGAATCCGCCGCCGCGTGCCGGGGGATGACTCGTCGGTCGAGTAAATCAGGCTTCGCAGGACTTCCGCCAGCTTCTCGGCGGCACCGCTCACTTGGGCAGCGTCTTCCTGGTACTTGCCCAAGTCGCCAAGCGACGGCCAGCAAAAGGCAACAGCGGCACCGGCGAAGTCCAGGTCGTACTGGAGCTGGGCGGTTCGGAGCACCGCGTATTCAAACGTAGTGTTGAAGCCGTGGACGTAGACCAACACGTCATCGGCATCGAGCGCCGCCGCAAAGTCGTCTGGTGAGATCTGAGTCAACGACTGGATCAGGAAATGCTGCTCGGGGTCGCGCGGCTGCCACCAATCGGGCGATTCAAGCTGTCCTTTTTTGTGATGCAGCACGGGGAAATTCACGATGCACGATCCGTACGTGATAGTTTCAGCCGGAGCGGGACCAAAATATTTCGCGGCCGGCGAGGTCTGCTCCATATTCAGCGCAACTCGGTTGGTGGCGAAGTGCACGACGCGCTCTCGCTCGGATAGCACCGACGCGGCCGGCACCCACGGCTGGTCTGTCAGTCCGGCCCATTCGCCATCCTTGTGTTCCCTTGCGGTGACGTCGATTCTGGGAACCTCTCGCAAAAAACCGCGCGGTATGCTAGCCGGGACAGATTGAAAAGTAACGACCGGAATGGAATCACGCGTCGAAAAGTTCACCGGTCGCTCGTCCAGTCGAAGACGACCCGTACTCGGGTCGGCACTGCTGAATCGGGCAGTGCGAGTGTGTGAGCGAGTGCTTTCCTTAAACGACAGCTCGCGCTGTCGCATCTGCGTTCGCTCTTTCCCCGTAACAGTCACAATCGTGAGCGGCGTGCCTTTCACAATCGTCGCCTCGGGGCCGATGATCTTTACCTCATAGCCTATCCGGTGATCGCCGGTGGGAAGATCGAGTTCTTGATACGCAATCGCCACCTGCTCGAGTTTTTCACCGGCGACCTTGGGGGGACGAACGTGGTGCGTGAACAGGAAGTAGCCACGGGGATCGCGGTTAGGCCCGAGGGCTTTCACTCGCTCGACGTGCTGTTTCTGCTCGCCCGAAACGACAAAAATACGGATTTCCATGACGACATCCGTTTCAGTGGGCAGCAAGTAGAGCGTGCAGTTGACTTGATCCCCAGGCGGCGTGACGGAGCCATCGGGGATCACCTCCAAGTCCATCAGCCTTACGGCGAACGCTGCAGGCGGCAAGGAGCACGCCGCCATCAATGCTCCCACAAAAACGGTGCACCGGGAAAAGGGTCGTTGAGAGCGCATCGATTTCTTCATGGTCGCCTGATTGCACTCACCGCAAGTGGGCGGCAGGTTCGGCTGCGGCACGATCGGCTCGCCGAGTTTGGTTATAACATTGACGAGGAGCGACAGCAAAAAGGTTCCGCCGGCTGGAACGGCGTGCCAGCGGCGGTCGTTCCCGTCCGTCGAAAGCCCCATGGCCGGTCAAAAAAGCACCACAGCTACTTGGATGCGAAAATGGATGTGCTATCCTGACGTTCGTTTTCTCGGCAACAGATGCACGAGTCGGCGGCACTCGTATTTGCGCCCACGTTGACATTTTTTTCTTGATGCACGGAGAAGCTCGATGAAATCCCAGATCTGCGTTTGCTTCCTCGCACTCTTGGCCACGCTCGGCATTGTGAACATTACCAGTGCTCAAAGTAACTCCGAATTCCAGTACGAAGACACGTTCGACGAATTGGATCCGTCGTGGGGCGAACCCAATCAGACCTACTTCGTTCAGGACGGCGTGTTGGTTTTAAAGCTGGACCCAGGCTGGTCGTCTTGGCCGATAAACCAGGGGATGATTTTCGAAGACGCCGACATCTCTGTCCGCACCCGACAAGTCACGGGGAAGAACTTCATGCAAGCTGTCGGGCTGATATTCTGGGCCGAATCGCCCGAGAACTTTTATGTATTTGCTACCAACCGCGAAAATGCATTCGTGGTTATACGCCGTGTGAAGGACAAATGGCTGACACCAGTAACGTGGCGGGCGTCGGACGCCCTTAAGAAGGGTCTTGATGAGTGGAATGAGTTGCGAGTCGTGACCAAGGGGAATCGGGCAACGATTTACATCAATGACAATGAAATCCTATCCTTGAAGGGCCAGCCTCCCGCCGGCGGAAGTTTCATTGGGATGTTTGCTGGCAGTCCTGAGGACGAGGCGATCACCTATGAATTCGACGACCTGCGGGTGAAGTAGGAGATTAAAGAGCTGGCGCGGCATCCCAATGATTTTTTTGCGATCGGAACTCGGAAGTCACTTTTGACGTCGAAAATTCAAAATGGTGATTGCCGCCGCGGCGGGCGATGATGTCCCGCTCGTAGTTGAAAATGGTTGATGACTCCTGTGGCTGATTGTC